>NZ_CP011456.1:3600000-4800000 GCF_001277295.1 Anabaena sp. WA102
TATCTCACCGTTAGCTCCTTATTCCCCAAAAGGAATAACTCACCGCTTCCCACCTATCCTGCGCAAGCGAAGCCCGAACACAATTCCAGGCTACAGTAAAGCTTCATAGGGTCTTTCTGTCCAGGTGCAGGCAGTCCGTATCTTCACAGACATTCCTATTTCGCCGAGTCTCTCTCTGAGACACCATCCAAATCGTTACGCCTTTCGTGCGGGTCGGAACTTACCCGACAAGGAATTTCGCTACCTTAGGACCGTTATAGTTACGGCCGCCGTTCACCGGGGCTTCGGTCGCCAGCTTCACTTTCGCTGACCAGCTTCCTTAACCTTCCGGCACTGGGCAGGCGTCAGCCCCCATACGTCCTCTTTCGAGTTGGCGGAGACCTGTGTTTTTGGTAAACAGTCGCTTGGATCTCTTCACTGCGACCCACTTCTTAGGTGGGCACCCCTTCTTCCGAAGTTACGGGGCCATTTTGCCGAGTTCCTTAGAGAGAGTTATCTCGCGCCCCTTGGTATTCTCAACCTCCCTACCTGTGTCGGTTTCGGGTACGGGTGTTCTATCTTCATCACATAGACAGCTTTTCTTGGCACTATCCTTCACCACTCGGAGTTCGTAAACTCCTCCCAAACCAATCAGGGTATGGCTATCTTTCATGCGTCCCTATCTATGCTCCCACAGAACAGTAAGTGACTATTGACACTTTGTCCATCGACTACGCCGTTCGGCCTCGCCTTAGGTCCCGACTAACCCAGAGTGGACGAACCTGGCTCTGGAACCCTTAGGGTTTCGGGGTGTATGATTCTCACATACATTTGCGCTACTCAAGCCGACATTCTCACTTCCGTTTCGTCCACAGCTGCTCGCCGCTACTGCTTCTACCTACGACGGAACGCTCCCCTACCGATTATGATTAGTAATCCCACAGCTTCGGTACATCACTTAGCCCCGTTCATTTTCGGCGCAAGATCGCTTGACTAGTGAGCTATTACGCACTCTTTCAAGGGTGGCTGCTTCTAGGCAAACCTCCTAGTTGTCTAGGCAATCTCACCTCCTTTATCACTTAGTGATGATTTGGGGACCTTAGCTGGTGGTCTGGGCTGTTTCCCTCTTGACAATGAAGCTTATCCCCCACTGTCTCACTGGCTGTGTGTTCTCTGGGTATTCTGAGTTTGTCTCGATTTGGTACCGGTCTCCCAGCCCGCACCGAAACAGTGCTTTACCCCCCAGATTTAATCACAACCGCTGCGCCTCAACACATTTCGGGGAGAACCAGCTAGCTCCTGGTTCGATTGGTATTTCACCCCTAACCACACCTCATCCGCCGATTTTTCAACATCGGTCGGTTCGGACCTCCACTTGGTGTTACCCAAGCTTCATCCTGGACATGGTTAGATCACCAGGGTTCGGGTCTATAAACACTGATCTTCGCCCTCTTCAGACTCGGTTTCCCTTTGGCTCCAGCATTCTCGCTTTAACCTACCAGTGCCTATAAGTCGCCGGCTCATTCTTCAACAGGCACGCGGTCATCCGTTAAATCGGACTCCCACTGCTTGTAAGCTTATGGTTTCATGTTCTATTTCACTCCCCTTCCGGGGTTCTTTTCACCTTTCCCTCGCGGTACTTGTTCACTATCGGTCACACAGTAGTATTTAGCCTTACGAGGTGGTCCTCGCTGATTCACATGGAATTCCTCGTGCTCCATGCTACTCGGGATTCAGCTACTATCCTTTGGTTTTCAACTACGGGACTTTCACCCCCTCTGGTACAGTATTTAGCTGTTTCGTCTAACCTAAGTGATTCGATATCGCTGTCCCACGACCCCAGAAGATAAATCCTCTGGTTTAGGCTCTTCCCCTTTCGCTCACCACTACTTAGGGAATCTCTAGTTTGATTTCTCTTCCTCCAGCTACTAAGATGTTTCAGTTCGCTGGGTTGGCTCTTTCCTGTCTATATATTCAACAGGTAGTACATAGGGTTGCCCCATTCGGACATTTCCGGCTCTTAGTTTGCTTCCAACTCCCCGGAACATTTCGTCGGTAACCACGTCCTTCTTCGCCTCTGTGTGCCTAGGTATCCACCATTAGCCCTTATTAGCTTGACCACATTTTCTGCTTGTTTGCTTTCACATCCATCTCAATGTCTGTGTCTGCCTGCTTTTTCTCTTTCTCTTATGCAGTTTTCAAGGTTCTGGCTGGAATTTAACCCAGCAGTCAAAAACTATTATCAATAGTTTCAGTTGCTGTTCTTTTTCCAAATGTGGAGGTTAGCGGACTCGAACCGCTGACATCCTGCTTGCAAAGCAGGCGCTCTACCAACTGAGCTAAACCCCCAAAAAGAACTCAAAATTTCTAGTCATGCTTCAAAAATATTTAATTTTGACTTTTGACTTTTGATTTTTGACTTCCTTCAGGTGGGCCATCCTGGACTCGAACCAGGGACCTCACCCTTATCAGGGGTGCGCTCTAACCACCTGAGCTAATAGCCCTTATCGAACCAAACCATAGTTTGAAAGCTTTACTTCAAGTCTGCGACCGACCTAGGTTAGACCAATTTAGTTTCTATTCACAATTTGCATTGCTTTCAAGTTCTAAATGGATTAGGTCTCCCTAAAAGGAGGTGATCCAGCCACACCTTCCGGTACGGCTACCTTGTTACGACTTCACCCCAGTCATCAGTCCTACCTTAGGCATCCCCCTCCTTGCGGTTGGGGTAACGACTTCGGGCGTGACCAACTTCCATGGTGTGACGGGCGGTGTGTACAAGGCCCGGGAACGAATTCACTGCAGTATGCTGACCTGCAATTACTAGCGATTCCTCCTTCACGAAGGCGAGTTGCAGCCTTCGATCTGAACTGAGCTACGGTTTATGAGATTCGCATCACATCGCTGTGTAGCTGCCCTTTGTCCGTAGCATTGTAGTACGTGTGTAGCCCAAGACGTAAGGGGCATGCTGACTTGACGTCATCCCCACCTTCCTCCGGTTTGTCACCGGCAGTCTCTCTAGAGTGCCCAACTTAATGCTGGCAACTAAAAACGAGGGTTGCGCTCGTTGCGGGACTTAACCCAACATCTCACGACACGAGCTGACGACAGCCATGCACCACCTGTGTTCACGCTCCCGAAGGCACTTCCATCTTTCAACAGAATTCGTGACATGTCAAGCCTTGGTAAGGTTCTTCGCGTTGCATCGAATTAAACCACATACTCCACCGCTTGTGCGGGCCCCCGTCAATTCCTTTGAGTTTCACAGTTGCCTGCGTACTCCCCAGGCGGGATACTTAACGCGTTAGCTACGGCACAGCTCGGGTCGATACGAGCTACGCCTAGTATCCATCGTTTACGGCTAGGACTACTGGGGTATCTAATCCCATTCGCTCCCCTAGCTTTCGTCCCTCAGTGTCAGTCTTGGCCTAGCAGAGCGCCTTCGCCACCGGTGTTCTTCCTGATATCTACGCATTTCACCGCTACACCAGGAATTCCCTCTGCCCCGACCACACTCTAGCTTTGTAGTTTCCACTGCTTTTATTTGGTTGAGCCAAACTCTTTAACAGCAGACTTACAATGCCACCTGCGGACCCTTTACGCCCAATCATTCCGGATAACGCTTGCATCCTCCGTATTACCGCGGCTGCTGGCACGGAGTTAGCCGATGCTTATTCCTCAGGTACCGTCATTCTGTTCTTCCCTGAGAAAAGAGGTTTACAACCCAAGAGCCTTCCTCCCTCACGCGGTATTGCTCCGTCAGGCTTTCGCCCATTGCGGAAAATTCCCCACTGCTGCCTCCCGTAGGAGTCTGGGCCGTGTCTCAGTCCCAGTGTGGCTGATCATCCTCTCAGACCAGCTACTGATCGTCGCCTTGGTAGGCTCTTACCCCACCAACTAGCTAATCAGACGCAAGCTCTTCTTCAGGCAGCAAGCCTTTCACCTCTCGGCACATTGGGTATTAGCCACCGTTTCCAGTGGTTGTCCCCAACCTGAAGGTAGATTCTTACGCGTTACTCACCCGTCCGCCACTATCTCCGAAAAGACCGTTCGACTTGCATGTGTTAAGCATACCGCCAGCGTTCATCCTGAGCCAGGATCAAACTCTCCATTTTGGTTCGTCTGTTATAAAGCTCTTTCTTAACCGTTTTTACAACCACGGTCAGGTTATTTTCTTTCTCTGACGCAGGGTACTTGTTGTATTCTGGCTTTCAAACTATAATATTTTCAAGGTTCGGTGTGCTGTTCAGTGTTGCCTCTTTTTGGCTGCTCTGTTCGGCACTTATTTAATATATCCAATCTACTTTGGTTTGTCAACTACTTTAGCAAACTTTTTTCGGCTTGTTTTTTGTTTTATCTAAAATCCTTGTGAGACAAGGGTTATGAGCGTTAAAATTCCTGAGATTTCTGCCCTTTTGGTGGTGTTTTTGATTTGGCTGGGTTTGTGGAGTTCCACTTCTGGGTTTTTTTGAGTCATTAGAGAAAGAAAGACAATAATTGATAGTGTTGAGTGGATATAGATAGATATTCTTATGAAGAGTTCAGTGGCTGTACTACCACCGTTTTTGGTGCTGGATCAATTGTTGCAAAGTTGGTTGTTGGAAGATATTGGTAGGGGAGATCGTACTACTCAATCTCTATTGTCCCAACATCCCACTAGAGGAGAAGCTAAATGGATAGCGAAAGCACCAGGGATAATTGCTGGTTTACCGATTGCGGCTAGGGTGTTTCAACTTTTGAATAATCAAGTTGATTTTGTCAATGTTACCGATGAGGGTACACCTTGTGAACCAGGACAGGTGATAGCGGAAATTAATGGTTCACTGGATACGCTGTTAATGGGGGAAAGGGTAGCGCTTAATTTGGTGATGCGGTTAAGTGGAATTGCCAGTTTGACTAATATATATGTAGAAAAAATAGCTGATTTACCTGCTCAGTTGGTGGATACGCGCAAAACTACTCCAGGGTTGAGAATTTTGGAAAAGTACGCTACTGCTTTGGGTGGTGCGATGAATCACCGGATGGGTTTAGATGATGCGGTGATGATTAAGGATAATCATATTGTTGCGGCTGGGGGAATTGGGGAAGCTATTACCCGCATTCGTTCTCACGTTCCTTATCCTCTGACTATTGAGGTGGAAACGGAAAATTTAGCACAGGTGCGGGAAGCTTTACAGTACAGAGCAGATATTATTATGTTAGATAATATGCCTTTGTCTATGATGAGTGAGGCTGTATTATTGATTCGTAATGAAGATGATCGGGTAAAAATTGAGGCTTCGGGAAATGTAACTCTAGAGACTGTTCGCGCTGTGGCAGAAACTGGGGTTGATTATATTTCTACTAGTGCGCCCATTACTCAGTCTAAATGGTTGGATTTGAGTATGAGAATGGTTTAATAATGTCTGAATCAGGATATCCGGGATTAAACGATTAACAGGATGAGAAATTTACCAATTACCAATTACCAATTACCAATTACCAATTACCAATTACCAGGCTCAATTAGATGACTAGCAACTTGAGTTAATAGAGGAACTGGGAAATTCTCTCTACAGCAGTTTTTAAGGTTTCTGGTTTTTGTACTAATGCAAAGCGAACGTATCCTTCACCGAATTGACCGAAGCCGACTCCTGGGGAAGCGGCTACACCTGTTTTTTTAACTAGTTCGGTGCAGAATTCTATGGAATTACGACTCCATTGTGTGGGTAATTTTGCCCAAATGTACATTGTGGCTTCTGGTGTGGGAACGTTCCAACCGATACGGTGCAAGGCTTTAATGAAGGTGTCCCGGCGTTGACGAAAAATATCAACGGCAGATTTTACACCATCTTGGGGTCCGGTGAGGGCGGCGATCGCTCCGTTCAAAATTCCTATATATTGGTTAAAATCAACGGTGGCTTTGATTTGCTTGAGGGCTTGAATTAGTTGGGGATTCCCAATTGCGTAACCAATGCGGAAGCCACCCATATTATAGGACTTAGACAGGGTAAAGAATTCTATAGAGACGCTTTTTTCGGGGTCAGCTTGCAATATTGAGGGAACAAGGGATTTTAGATTTTGGGTTTCTTCTGCGAAAACTAAATCTACGTAGGGGAAATCGTGAACGAGAACTATATTATGTTGTTGACAAAAGGCTACGGCTTCTTGAAAGAAGGATAATGGGGCGATCGCACTGGTAGGATTATGAGGATAGCTTAATACCATTAACCGCGACTGGGCTAAAATGGTGACGGGAATATCACTAAAAACTGGTAAAAAATTATTTTCTGCTTTTATTGGCATTGGGTAAATTTGACCACTAGCCAAGTATACTCCCCCGGCATGGGAAGGATAACCAGGATCTAATAATAGAGCAAAATCGCCGGGATTAAGCACGGCTAAAGGTAAATGGGCTGTTCCTTCTTGAGAACCAATTAGGGGTAAAACTTCTGTTTCTGGGTCAACTGGGATACCGAATTTTTGCTCGTACCACTGGGCTGCGGCTTGACGGAAATTTTGAGTGCCACGAAATAATAAATAACCATGAGTGGTAGGATCATGGAGAGATTGAGCGATCGCTTCTATGACGTGATTCTCGGTAGGTAAATCTGAAGAACCTAAAGATAAATCAATTAATTCTCTTCCAGCAGCCAAAGCAATGGACTTGGCTGTGTCCATATCGGCAAATACGTTAGATTTTAAGGGTTGTAACCGGGTAGCAAACTGCATTTTAATTATTATTTATTGGTCATTAGTCATGAGGTAGTGATCAAAAACTATGGAGTTTTGATCACTAATCGGTAACTAATTATTATTTAAATGATCTTCCAAAAAACTGAGTAATTTATCTTTACCAATTACTCCCTCAATAGATACTAATAGTTGTTCTCCTCTTACCAATCTCAGCGCGGGGAGACCTTCTACTTGATATTGTTTGACTGTGAGTGGATTGGGGTCAGTTTCCATCTTAACAATTTTTAGGCGATCGCTATATTTGTTAGCAGCCAAATTAATAACTGGTGACATCAGTTGACAAGGACCACACCAGGAAGCCCAAAAATAAACCAATACAGGCTGCTCGGCTTTTAATACTTCCGTTTCAAACTCAGCATCAGTGATAGTGATTACACCCTTGTTCATTATAATCTCCATTAGGCGGTATTGATCAAAGTTGACACACAGAATAGAGAATACTTTATCCCAATCTGTTCCCACTTCACTATTTATAGCAGGCAGAGGGAAATGTTTATTTCGTTTTACTCAAAAATCAGAAAGTACAAACTATATAGATTTGAAAAATGATTGTGAGACAACAGAGGATTTCTCACCTATGCCTAATTGCTTATAATTGTCAAGTATCCAATACTTGAAAAAATCTGTTATTTTATCAGGCAAACATTATTACAGCATATTGCAGGTAAATAAAAGACAAAATTTAGTGATAAAGCTATGTGGCTGTAGAGGTTGAGTCATGCTGTAATGTCAGTATTTATAAAAATATTTTCCCTACTTATTGCAAACAGTTGACAATAATAGCTATAAAGACTTATGCTATATTTTATCATTACCCACACTAATTAAATATCTTAATCAAAATTACTAGTCATGAAAATTCTTGACTAGCAAGCTTTTCATGAAAAATACATAAGTATTTTAGTGGCAGAGAAACAAATAAATTTTGGAGAAGATTATTTAGTTAATGCTAAAAGGTGTCAAAGTAAGCATCGGAAAAGATGACAATTGTTTTGAGAAGTTTTCTAATACTTGGACTGAAAGCTTATTAAGAATTATTGTAAATAGATGTGTAACTGTAATTTACCTGAATAGAGGATTACCTAATGATGGAAGAAAAATATACCGATTTAGTCAGCACAGAGTTTCCTAGACAGCTAGATATTGCCAAAATCAGCGTTTATGGCTTAAGTATTCTTTCAGCAGCATTGTTTCCATATTTACCTTTGCATTAAAGATTGAGGAATTTAAAAATGCTACAAACGCCAAGAGACGTTCTTGAAAAAAGAATGCACAAGTATGTTTTTGGAGTAAACCTGATCACCACTGGGTTGGGTAATGATGTCATCTACTGCGGTGCGAGTGGTGATTTTATTGATGGGGGTGCTGGGAATAATGTCATCTTTGCAGGGGAAGGCAACAACCGCATCCTGACGGGTAAAGGCAACGACACAATTTATGCCGGGGCAGGGAATGACACGATCTACTCTGGTAAAGGCGTTCAGTCAACGCAGCTTCGATTAACGACTTCGGACAAATTGCCGGACGCTTTGACACAGGCGCAACCTTCACCAATACAAACGCCACTACGGGTGTAGTCAACACTAACAACGTCCGTCAAGGCTTCATCTGGGAAAATGGCGTGCAAACTGCCATAACCAGCACTGGATTGAAAAATGGTCAGTCCGATTTTGGTGCAGCAAATGGCGCAACCGTCACCCTGCTCACGCCCAACGTTAATACCATCAGCGATCGCGGTGTAATCCTGGGAACGGCTGATGAAGTGCGACAACCGAATCCTCTAGCCACTAACTGGAACCTATACTTACGTGGATAACTCAACTGCCACTCCAACCACCAGAACAGGGACTCGATCCTACGTGCTGAATGTTGCTTAGTAGTATTTAGGAAGTCACCAGAATTAAAAGGGGTCTGACTCCCGATGGGAACAGTAAATAGGAAAAACTGTTCCCTAATTTATCAATAATTTAGCAATTACCTTATCATTAACTGTGGTAGCTTAGATGTTACCGTGAAAATTTGGCGATCGCATAGATTATAGATATTGAAATTAAGCCTTTTTCAGATATTTACAATTATCCTTTTGACAGCAGTTTTCATATATATGAAAAATCCCACACAAATCAGATGTGTGGGATTAACTGCATGGAATTATCTGCAAAAACTACAGATTATCCAATTGTTTACGGAGGGCTTCCAATTCAGCATCAACTGGTTGAGCAGGTCTAGCTGTACTGGTTGGTTGGACTGGAGTGGAGGGGCTAGGTTGTTCTGGGGTGAGTAGTTTTGGTTCTGGTGCAGGTGCTAGGGATGCTTTCATAGCAGCTAATTCATCATCAACATCACTACCAGACTCCAATTGTGCAAATTGGTGATCTAAATCTGCACTTGCTAACTCCGCTCCTGACTGAGCGCGGGCTTCTTGCATTAATACTTTTTCTTCCATGCGCTCAAAAGCAGACATGGCACTACTGGTATTCATACCACTAACCATGCCTTGAAGTTGCTCTTGGGCTTTTGCAGCCGTAATCCGGGCTTTGAGCATTTCTTTCTTGGTTTTGGCTTCAGAAATTTTGCTCTCTAACTGGATTAAATTTTTCTTGAGACCTTCTACCTGAACAGTTTGCTGATCTAGACTGGTTTTTAAAGCCGTAGCAGTATCAGTATAAGTTTTCTTGCGCTCTAATGCTTGACGGGCTAGGTTCTCATCACCTTTTTGTAGGGCAAGTTGGGCGTTGCGCTGCCATTTATTAATTTCGTTTTGTCCCTCATTATACTGTTTTTCTGTCCGCTTCTGGGCAGCTATTGCTTGTGCTACACCTTGGCGCAACTTCACCATATCCTCTTGCATTTCGAGGAGGGCTTGTTCCAGCATTTTTTCTGGATCTTCGGCTTTACTGACTAAATCGTTTAAGTTAGCACCAACTACTCGTTTAAGGCGATCAAATAATCCCATAAATTTATTTTTCCTTTAGAGGTTTACGCTCTTGGTTAGATAGTTAGCTTTTCTACTATATTAATAGCTACCTATGCCAATGTAGTCTTTCCAGTCTGGATTACTATTTTTTTCTATTCTGAATGATGAACCTATCAATTATCTATACTAACCAACCAGGGAAAGTTATGGTTCGGGTGTTTTGGGTAAATTATGATCTGGCTGGGGATTTTCTTCTTGATTTAGGATATAAGTTTTCATGGCTGCGAGTTCTGTATCAATATCATGGTGAGAATCTAAGGATGCAAATTTTTTTTCTAGATCATCACCACCCAGTGTACTAGCAACTTCTGATTGTGCTTCTATTTGTAAGACTTTTTCCTCCATTCGTTCTAATGCACCTAAGCTAGATATAGCAGAAGTTCCAGTTAACATTTCTTGCAGCCGATAGGAAGCTTCTGCGGAACGAGCGCGAGCGATATACATATCTTTCTTAGTTTTTACCTCAGCCAGTTTTAACTCTAAAGTCCGCATATCTTGCTTTAATTTGGCGACTACATCTTTTTGCTGCTGAATTTGGCTGGTTAAAGTTGTAGCGGTCTCTTGGTAAAATTTGCGTTTGGTGAGAGCTTCCCGTGCGAGGGAGTCATTACCTTGCTGGAGGGCTAATTGGGCGCGACGATACCATTCTGCGGCTTGGGATTCTCCTGCGGCTGCTTGGCGTTCTGTGCGCTTTTGGGTGGCGATCGCTTGAGCTACCCCTTGACGCAATTGTACCAAATTCTCCTGCATTTCCATGAAAGCTGTTTCCAGAATTTTTTCTGGATCTTCTGCATTGCTAACCAGACTATTGAAATTAGCGCGAATCACCCGCAGAATACGGTTAATAACTTCCATGTTGGCTCTACCTTGACCATTTACTGGACTTTGAGGATTGCTATATTGTTATCATAGTAAGAAATCAGTATGAATTAGCCTCACGCAAAGGCGCAAAGACGCAAAGATCAGAGTTTTTGGAGTTAAATTCAGTAAATTTTATTCAGTAAAACCAGCATTTTTTAACTATGGCTGTTGTAATCGTCCTTTAATGCCTTTTGCCTCTAATTGCTGCAATCTGCGCTTAATCTCATCCTTGGTTTTCAAAGCACCCAAATAAATAAATTTTTTATTTGGTGATAAATAAGCATCAGGAACGACTTGCTTGGCGGCTGTTAAAGCTTTGTCGCCTTGATTATCAGCAATAATATAATAGTAGCCATTAGCTGATGGTTTGACATCTTCTGATAGGGGTGAAAAAGTAGCTGTAGGCTTTGCTAAAGGTGTGGATTTAGAGAGGGTGTTAGATAAGGGGGAAAGTCTCGGTAATGGAGAGATAGGAGTTATGGGGGGTTTAATAGCTACAGGAGTGGAAATGATTTGAGGGGTCGGTTTAACTTTTGGTGTTAAATCTACGACATCTTTAGGATCTCTAACTTGTCGAAATTCTTGGGTGGCTAAATTAGGATATTTAGCTATGGGGGTGATTTTTGGTTCGCTAGTCAGTTGGGAATTATTTTCTATAATTTCTGTGTTTTGTGTATTTTCCCCAGTCTTTGATGAATTATTGTTTAGTACGCTACTGAAATTCAATTTAGGTAAATTTTTGGGATTGAAGACGACATAACCTAAAGTCAAACTTGCCAATAATAGCAACAGCATTGAACCAATACCTAAAGGTGATAAGACACTATCACGGGATTTAGGAGAATTAGGAGTTTGATTTTGTGGTGCAACGGCTGTCAAACTCCGCAATAATGCCTCACTAGATTCTAAATAATCATTTGGTTGTTGAGGAGGATCATTTGTGGTGAGGAGGGTTGGGTTGTCGGAGGAGGGAATTTTGGTGGGAACTATACTGCTAGTTGATTTTTCTAGGTTTGGAGGAGTGGGGGTTTCTTCTATGTCTGAGTTAGCAAACTCCTGGGGAAAATTAATGGTTTCAGTCTCATTCGTCAAGAATGAATTTTCTGAGGGAATGGCTACGGGAGGAACTGCTGGTAGTTGAATCTCCTTCGACAAGGTTGTTGTTTGATAATTAGTGTAACTTTCTACACTTCTTGCTGTTTGTGATTTGGTGTTTTTGCGTGTGCGTCTATATCTGGTTAATTCTTGATCCAATTGTATTTCTAAACTAGCCAGTGCCATAGTTAGGGTAGGGTTTAAGCCGGGTGTTTGCGGGGATTTGGTAGAATCTATCAAAGGATTTTGATTCATTGTTTAAGATGGAGTCAGGGTAGATGATGATTAAATGAATTTTCAATATACTGGTGAAAGTTGATTATCAGTATTCAGCTATTTTTATGGTAAAACTAATAACATAATATGTCTTTTAAGTCAATTGATCAGGTTTTAGGAAATATTCAACGTTCACCACAATGGCAAGAACAGGTATTGCTGCGGTTACTGAAGTGTTGGGGAGAAGTTGTGGGGACTACTGTTGCGGTGCAAACTCGTCCTTTGTCTATTCAGCGCGATGTTTTGTGGGTGGCAACTTCTAGTGCTGCTTGGGCGCAAAATTTGACATTTGGCAGGAAAACTATGTTGGTAAAGTTAAATAACAAGCTGTCTACGTCTTTGGTAGATATTCGCTTTTCTACAGCCGAGTGGAAAAATTCATCAATAGCGGGAACAGAAGCCACTGTTTCGGCATCTGAACATCCTAGTTATGTAGCTGATGATTTAACTGGTGATAGGTTGGTTAAACCCAATATTGACAATGCTTTGGGTGCTTTTGAGAATTGGGCGAAGATGATGCAAGAGCGATCGCATCATCTCCCCTTATGTCCCCAATGTCAATGTCCCACTCCACGGGGCGAACTTGAACGCTGGGAAGTTTGTTCTCTCTGCTGCTCCAAGCGGTTAGGATAAATATTGAACTATTGTAAATAATTCAGTAAATTAAATGCTAATAACTGATTTTAACTCTATCTAAAGTAACGTTTTTACAAAACGAGGAAATCCAAAATCAATGTTTTAATCTTGATCCCCAATAAGTTTTAGGTAAAAATAAATATGTACGCACTCTAATAATTATTTACATATATAACAAGAATCTAAAGATATCCTAAAGTTTATTTATGGTTAATAATCGCTAGAACCTATATCCAATAATGATTTTTACCCTTCATGTCTATTTTGGATAACCAGCAAGATATATAAGTGTGATAACTAGTCCTGAATGGTACTGAAGATGAAGGCACATGAAACTAATTAAGCGTTTAACATCTACCTGTCGTTATTGTCGTTATTACCAGCCACAAGGTCGTCGTGGTGGTATGTGTGAAAAATTGAGCGCACCAGTCCAAGGAGTCTGGAAAGCCTGTCCTTTGGTCATGGCCGCTTTTGCACCAGCTTGGGAAACTTTAGAAGATGCTTGGAGTTTACCAGTAGCCAAACCTGTTTTTGTTGCTGCTCAAACTCTCCCGACGGATTTGGATCATGTTACAGTAGCCTCTGTTGAAGATATTCCTACTGCCGCTACACAAGAAGTGAAAAATCACAGCGTACTCATTTAACTATCCATGATTACGGTCATCAATTTTCTGTCCACCTTAATAAAATTTGACTGGCAATTTGTTAGTGTTTTCAATTTTGACATCTTCAGAAATCGCACCTTCCACAACAGGTGCGATTTTGGTATATAGCGGAGGTAGGGGCGCAGGGCCTGCGCCCAGTCAGGAGTCAGGAGAACAAAGAAAGAGTAAAACACTCTTATGAGTAAAGTTTCATTATTAAATCAATTTAAGGCAACCAAGGAAAATCTCGGAAGTTAGGGGGACGTTTTTCCAAAAAGGCTTGTTTTCCTTCTGCTCCTTCTTCTGTCATGTAATAAAGTAGAGTAGCGTTACCAGACAATTCTTGTAAACCAGCTTGTCCGTCACAGTCAGCGTTAAATGCTGATTTCAGACAACGAATAGCTATGGGACTTTTTTCTAATACTTCTTGCGCCCATTGTACGCCTTCTGTTTCTAGTTGTTCTATAGGGACGACAATATTAACCAAGCCCATTTCTAGGGCTGCTTGGGCGTTATATTGACGACAGAGAAACCATATTTCCCTGGCTTTTTTTTGTCCTACTATTCTGGCTAAATAACTAGCACCAAAACCACCATCGAAACTCCCTACTTTGGGTCCCGTTTGCCCAAAAATGGCATTATCAGCCGCAATAGTTAAATCACAAATTAAATGCAGAACATGACCCCCGCCAATAGCATAACCCGCGACTAGGGCAATAACGACTTTGGGCATGGAACGAATGAGACGTTGCAAGTCTAAGACGTTTAACCGGGGGATTCCAGTTTCGTCTACATAACCTGCTTGTCCACGCACACTTTGATCACCACCTGAACAAAAGGCATATTTTCCATCTGTATGAGGTCCTGCACCTGTAAATAGGACTACGCCAATGGTGGTATCTTCTTTAGCATCCCAAAAGGCTTCGTATAGTTCAAATACGGTTTTTGGACGGAATGCGTTACGTTTGTGGGGACGGTTAATAGTGATTTTGGCGATACCGTCGGTTTTTTGGTAGATGATGTCTTCGTAGGTTTTGACGGTCTTCCAGTCGGTTTCTATCATGGATAATCTGTGATTTGTGCTTGAGAATTTTATTTTATTAGCGATATTTTCGTTTTTTCCGATACTTAGAATTGCATTTTCAGCCATTTGACTGATTTAATTTCTTCTTCAAATTAGATTACCTTAATTTTTTCAAAAGTATAGGTTTTAATGTAGATGGAATGTCAGTATTAGGAATATAGACTGGGCGCAGGCCCTGCGCCCCTACGAATTGGGTTTAAAATTTGTTGGTGCAAATACTTTACACGGGAGTTGAAAATGACTATTGCCAGTATCCCACAGATAAAGCCTTTAACAGACACAGAATTACAACAAATCAATGCTTATTGGCGTGCTGCTAACTATCTGTCTGTTGGACAAATTTACCTTCTTGATAATCCCTTACTCAGAGAACCCCTTAAACAAGAACACGTTAAACCTCGACTCTTAGGACATTGGGGAACTACTCCTGGGCTAAATTTGATTTATGCCCACTTCAACCGAGTTATTAAAAAATACGACCTCAACGCAATTTATATAGCTGGGCCCGGACATGGTGGACCTGGACTTGTTGCCAATACCTACTTAGAAGGAACATATAGCGAATATTACCCTAACATCTCCCAAGATGAGGAGGGAATGCAAAAACTATTTAAGCAGTTCTCTTTTCCTGGTGGTATTCCCAGCCACGTCGCCCCAGAAACCCCTGGTTCTATCCATGAAGGGGGAGAATTAGGTTATGCTTTAGTTCACGCTTATGGGGCGGTATTTGATAACCCTGATTTGATAGTTGCGGCGGTTGTCGGTGACGGAGAAGCGGAAACTGGACCTTTGGCAACTAGCTGGCATTCTAACAAATTTATTAACCCGGTTACTGATGGTGCGGTTTTACCAATTCTGCATTTAAATGGTTACAAAATTGCCAACCCAACCGTATTAGCACGGATACCTCATGAGGAGTTAGAAAGCCTATTTATCGGTTATGGCTATAAACCTTACTTTGTGGAAGGCTCAGATCCTGCGGACGTTCACCAAAAAATGGCAGCAGTATTAGATACCATTATTCCCGAAATTCAAAGTATTCAAAGAGAAGCGCGGATACATGGTTGCCAAGAAAGACCGCAATGGCCGATGATTGTTTTACGCACTCCTAAAGGTTGGACGGGTCCCAAGGAAGTGGACGGGAAGAAAACAGAAGGTTATTGGCGATCGCACCAAGTCCCCTTTAGTGATATAGCTGGTAAACCGGAACATCTGCAACTGCTGGAAGATTGGCTAAAAAGTTACAATCCTGAAGAACTGTTTAATGAAAAGGGTCAACTCATTCCTGAACTTGCAGAATTAGCACCCAAAGGTCAGCGTCGCATGGGAGACAACCCCCACGCTAACGGCGGAATTTTGCTGCGTGACTTGAAAATGCCTGATTTCTCCAACTACGCTGTAGAAGTACCCCAACCAGGGACAGTTAACGCCGAAGCTACCAAAGTTACTGGTAAGTTTCTCCGTGACATTATGAAACTGAACGACGAAAGCCGCAACTTCCGCGTTTTTGGTCCTGACGAAACCGCCTCAAATCGGCTAGACCCTTTATTTGAAGTGACAAATCGCGCTTGGGATGCGGAAACTCTCCCCGAAGATGACCATTTATCTCCCGACGGTCGAGTAATGGAAATCCTCAGCGAAACCAATTGTCAAGGATGGTTAGAAGGCTATTTATTAACAGGTCGTCATGGTTTCTTCTCCTGTTATGAAGCTTTTATTCACATCATTGATTCGATGTTCAACCAACACGCCAAATGGTTGAAAACGACTCGTCATATTACTTGGAGAAGACCAATTGCATCTTTAAATTATCTTCTCACTTCCCACGTTTGGCGACAAGATCATAACGGGTTCTCTCACCAAGATCCTGGGTTTATTGACCACGTAATTAACAAAAAAGCCGAAATCATTCGTGTTTATCTGCCACCTGATGCTAACACTTTGCTATCAGTAACCGACCATTGTTTAAGAAGTCGTAATTATGTCAATGTGATTGTTGCCGGTAAACAACCTGCATTACAATATTTAGACATGGATGCAGCCCTAAAACATTGTACTAAAGGTTTAGGAATTTGGGAATGGGCTAGTAATGATCAAGACGGTGAAACTGATGTAGTCATGGCTTGTGCTGGAGATGTTCCGACTTTGGAAACTTTAGCGGCTGTGGATATTTTAAGACAACATTTCCCAGATTTAAAAGTGCGGGTTGTCAATGTTGTGGATTTGATGACGCTACAACCACAAAGTGAACATCCTCACGGTTTAAGTAGTAAGGATTTCGATACGATTTTCACAACTGATAAACCTGTGATTTTTGCTTTTCATGGTTATCCTTGGTTAATTCATCGTCTCACCTATCGGCATACAAATCACCAAAATATTCATGTGCGTGGTTATAAAGAGGAAGGAACAACAACCACACCTTTTGATATGGTGGTGATGAATGATTTAGATAGATTCCATTTAGTTATGGATGTGATTGACCGTGTACCAAAATTAGGTTCTCAAGCAGCTTATGTGAAGCAAAAATTGCAAGATAAGTTGATTGAACATAAGCAATATATTCAGAAACACGGTGAAGATATGCCAGAAATCCGCGATTGGACTTGGCCATATTAATAATTGAGTTAAGCTGATTTTATCGGTAGAGGTTTAGCAGTCCTTAATGGTGTCAACTTAAGCCCTGGCGAATGGAATTCACGGCTACACAAACAAAGTCCGCCTGCGCGGACTAAGGAAAAATCAAGAATTTGAAACCCACGCAGGTGGGTTTTGCCTGTGTAGACGCGGTTTCTAACCGCCCGTTTAACGTTAAGTTAACACATATCAGCACTGCTAAACCCCTACACATTTGGGGACTGAGTTTTACGCTTACCGAGTTATTTTATCAATTTAACAGAACTACAACGATAAATTGAAATGTAGTGTGATAAGATATAATTATGTTGAGAAAATCAATACAGTATTTACTATGGTGGCTAATTTTGAGATAACTAAACTAAAAGTTAATCCTAATTTTCAAATCACATTTAAACGTCTTTTGGAATTAACAGAACTTGAACCGGATTTAGATGATGATGATGAGTTATTGAATCCATCAGATTATGCTGTATCGGTATCCATTGAATTATTAACTCAATTGTATCAAGCATTAGGACAGTTGTTTCCCCTTGGGTTTTCAAATTTGGAGAGTCGAGGCGGAATTAATTTAATTTGGACTAATCAAAAATTTGATAAGGAAGTTAGGATAAAAGTTCCTGTATTGCCAACTTTGGCAGGATCATTGTATTATCGAAAAGATAATGAAAGTGAGTTAATTAATAATCCTTCTTTAGACCAAGTTTATCAGTCTCTTTTGTGGCTATCCACTGACAAAGTAATATATTAGTTTATAAGTTTCCGTGAATCAGTTATCTAATGACACAGTTTTGTATCGGGCTATTACGAAAAAAGGGTGGCTGAATCCCGATACTAAAGTTATTGATCTAGAAGCATTTAAATTACAGTTTAAACGCAAAATAGGCGACTATGAAAATTCCTTATCAGCAGCCCTAAATCCAGAAGATTCTTATAATCGGTTATCTCAATGTTTTGGGGTGATTTGTTTCACTGTAGGAGATATCAGAAAGTTGGGTTTAGATGCGATTCTAGATAAACCAGATCATGTGAGTATTCATCATCTTCCTCATCCTGAAACGAACGAGAAAGAAGCCATAGATATTGCCGGAAAGTTAGCACGTAAGGCTTGGTTATTGTATGATTGGTTGGATAAGCCTTATAAAAAGCAGCAGCAAAAATAGCATTAATCAGCGTTTAGGTATGATTTTTTTGGGGGAAGGTCATGTTAGAATTTAATAACCAGGGTTATAAAAATATCTTTCTATGATCGGCTAAACTCCCATTATTAGGTTGCTGAACTCACTAAATATACAATATATTGATTTAAACTCACTCCTTCCCTTTCCGCAGTTTCAGATAACCGCCGATGTAATGATTTAGGCATTCTTAACATTAACTTACCACTATAACTATCATCTGTACTGGGTAAAGGAATATTATCACCTGCTTCATAAGCTGTTTCAATCCACAATTCTCGCGCTTCATTGATATTTGTCATTGTCTCTTCTAGGGTTTCTCCTTGAGTGAGACATCCAGGTAAATCTTTGATTTGTGCTACATATCCACCTTCTGCGTCTGGGTAAAAAGTGATGGGATATTGAAGCTTTAAATAGTATTCTAGGGGTGATTGTTCAATCTGCTTGTTCGTCTGATTCAGTGTTTTCATTTCTTCTAAATTTAATAACTCAACTATTTGCTGAACATAGACTCCTTTAACTTTCTGTCCCCCTGTTTTCGGTACGGTAACTTTTCTACCTTGGGAATCTCTAAAACTATGATGACTACCTTTAGAACGTTTTTCTTCAAAGCCAAAAGCTTCTAAAAGATAGCACACATCCTCAAATCTTACTTCTGGAGGTAGTTTCAGGAATTTAACTACTAATTTTCTTAATTTGCTCATGGAGCGATGATACCATATATAGTATCATAATTTTTTAGCATCGGCACAATTAGCCGAAGAGCGATCGCTTGTTTTTAGTTTTAAAATCAGATATAGTTATTTTTACTGTAAAATCCAGCACTAATACTACAAAACAACTCAATATTGTTTACTAAATAAAGTACAAAAGATGTCCAACAAAAAATAAACACTATTGACAACCCAATAATTCTCAATACAGGAACAATCATCAACAATAACATTATTGAATCTATTGAATCTATGATTGGTAATATTCTCCGTCAACGTTACAGGATTGTTAAAGAACTAGAACTCAAGAAAGGTGGGTTTGGGGAAACTTACCTTGCAGAAGATTTAGATATTCCCGTGACTCCTAAACCGTTTTGTGTAGTGAAACGTTTAAAACCTACGGAGATTGACAGGGATAGTATCCGTTTATTTGAACAAGAAGCAAGAATTTTATATGAATTAGGACAAAATCACGATCAAATTCCTAAATTGTATGCCCACTTTCAGGAAGGTGAAGACTTTTACATAATTCAAGAATTTATTGAAGGTAAAGATTTAACTAATGAAATCAGCCCTGGCAAAAAGTTGAGTGAAATTGATGTAATTCAACTGTTAAAAGATACTTTAGAAATATTAGTTTATGTTCATGATAACAAAGTTATTCATCGAGATATTAAACCAGACAATATTATGCGCCGTAAAGATGGGAAATTAGTATTGATTGATTTTGGTGCAATCAAACAAATTAATACTACTACTGCTGCTATAAAATCAGGCTCTACTACCCGAACTATTGGTATTGGTACACGGGGATATACGCCTTTAGAACAGGCTATGGGTAAACCTAAATTTAGTAGTGATATTTATGCTTTAGGGATGACTGCAATTCAGGCATTAATTGATTTGTCTCCTCGCTTATTACCAGAAGATGATGATGGTGAAATTCTTTGGATTGATCAAGTTGAAATAAGTGATAACTTAAAGCAGTTTATAAATAAAATGGTGCGTTATGATTGGCGACAACGTTATAGAAATGCAAAGGAAGCTTTAGAGGAATTAAATCAGATTTTTGAAGTTGTTAAACAACAGAATATACAGCCACTAAAACTAGCCGAAATAAGTGAACTTTGCTTTAGACAGGGAAATAAATTATTGAAGTTACAAAAATACAAAGAAGCGATCTCATCTTATGATAAAGCTATTGCTACTAAACCTGACTTTCATGAAGTTTGGAATAACCGGGGTAATGCTCTAGAGAAGTTACAAAAATATGAAGAAGCGATCTCATCTTACGATAAAGCTCTTGCTATCAAACCTGACTTTTATGATGCTTGGAATAACCGAGGTGTTGCCCTAGCAAGGTTAGAAAAATACATGGAAGAGATTGCATCTTACGATAAAGCTCTTGCTATCAAACCTGACTTTTATGAGGCTTGGAATAACCGAGGTGCTGCGCTAGAGAAGTTACAAAAATATGAAGAAGCGATCGCATCTTACGATAAAGCCCTTGCTATTAAACCTGACCTTTATGAGGCTTGGAATAACCGAGGTGCTGCCCTATGGTATCTACAAAGGTATGAAGAAGCACTAAAATGTTATGGACAAGCAATTAGTATTAACCCAGATTTTGAAATAGCAATCATTAATTTTAATGATTTATTAAAGAAATTGGGGCGTTCAAATTAGTCAGTTACGGTTGTAAAGGACTAGTAAAAGTGAAAATTAATGACAAAGAACACTTAATTGAGAAAATAGGGAATATTGTTTATTTACATAAAAATATAAAGATGCAAAAATAATGATGGAATTTGAATTTGATGCAAACAAAAGTGCAACAAATAAAACTAAACATAACATTGATTTTATTGAAGCACAAAAACTTTGGAGAGATACGCATCTAGTAGAAGTACCGGCAAACACAACCGATGAACCCAGATTTTTAGTTATTGGCAAGATAGCTGATAAACATTGGTCAGCAGTCATTACCTATCGTAGTGATAAAATAAGGATTATTTCTGTTCGTCGTTCTCGTACTGAAGAGGTCAATATTTATGAAAGCTGAAGAATTTGATACTAAGTTTGACAATGGTGAAGATATTACTGAGTTTTTAGACTTATCTCAAGTACATCATCCAGGGTATACACAAAAAAGAGTTAATATTGATTTTCCTGTCTGGATGATAGAAGCTTTAGAACAGGAAGCAAAACGTTTAGGTGTGACTTCTGATTCTATTATTAAATTGTGGCTTGCTGAACGTCTGGATAAAAAAGTGATTACCAATTAGTTATACTAGAAGTAGAAGTTTATTTAGTAAATTTTCAAATTGAGGTAATCAATATGACACAGGAATTAATAGACCTCAGAAATAGTATTGTAGAACAACGTTATACCGATGCTTTAGCTATTGTTGATGAATTAGAGGGGATGAGTAAACAAGCTATTTTACGAAATATTCAAGCATTTTTGAGAATTTTGTTAATTCATTTAATCAAAAACCAAATAGAAAACCGATTAACTAATTCTTGGGTTGCTTCTATTCGCAATTCATTGGTAGAAATTAAAAAAATAAATCTCAAAGAAAATAAAAAATCCTATTATATCAATCAAGATGAATGGAATAGTTGGTTAGAAGATGAAATTGAATTAGCAATAGCTGACGCTAGTTTAGAAGTAATGAATGGAAAATTTAAGCGTCAGCAACTTTCCCAAATGTTAAACAAACCACAATTAATATTAACTGCAACTGAGTTAATTAACTTTACCTATGATTATCAAATTAGAGAATTACCAGATATTATTGATGGTTATTTAGGTAATTTACCCGGTGGTGAAGATTGGAAATTGGGAAAAAGGTAATCAATATGACACAGGAATTAATAGACCTCAAAAATAGTATTTTAGAACAACGTTACACCGACGCTTTGGCTATTGTTGATGAATTAGAGGGGATGAGTAAACAAGCAATTTTACGGAATATTGAATCATTTTTATTGAGATTGATGATTCATTTGATTAAAAATCAAGTGGAACAGCGGTTAACTAATTCTTGGGCTACATCAATTGAAAGTTCAATTCTAGAAATTAAGAAATTGAATTTGAAAGAAAATAAAAAATCTTACTATCTTAATATTGATGAATGGGTGGAAATATTAGAGGATTCTATAGAGTTGGCAATTCGTCCTGCAAGTTTAGAAATAATGAATGGAAAATTGCAAAGACAACAAATTTCCCAAATGTTAAACAAACCACAATTAATATTAACTGCAACTGAATTAATTAACTTTACCTATAATTATAAAATTAGAGAATTACCAGATATCATTGATGATTACTTAGGTAATTTAACTGGTGGTGAAGATTGGAAGTTAGGGAAAAGGTAATCAATATGACACAGGAATTAATAGACCTCAGAAATAGTATTTTAGAACAACGTTATACCGACGCTTTGGCTATTGTTGATGAATTAGAGGGGATGAGTAAACAGGCGATTTTACGGAATATTCAAGCATTTTTGAGAATTTTGTTAATTCATTTAGTTAAAAACCAAATAGAAACCCGATTAACTAACTCTTGGGTTGCTTCTATTCGTAATTCATTGATAGAAATTAAAAAAATAAATCTCAAAGAAAATAAAAAATCCTATTATATCAATCAAAGTGAATGGGGTAGTTGGTTAGAAGATGAAATTGAACTAGCAATAGCTGATGCTAGTTTAGAAGTATTGAACGGGATTTATAATGAATTTCAATTAGCGGAAATTGTCAATAGAAATGAGGTAATCTCTATCGCTAGAAAATTTTTGGAATTGACTCATTTATATTCTGTAAAGGAGTTACCAAAAACTATTGCTGAAATGCTAATTCAGTTACCCGGTGGTGAAGATTGGAAATTAGGGAAAAGGTAATTAATATGACTCAAGAATTAATAGACCTCAGAAATAGTATTTTAGAACAACGTTACAGCGACGCTTTGGCTATTATTGATGAATTAGAGGGGATGAGTAAAAAAGCCATATTACGACAAATTAAATCTTTTTTGAAAGTGTTGTTAATTCATCTGATTAAAAATCAAATCGAGAAAAGATTAACAAATTCTTGGGTTGCTTCTATTCGCAATTCATTGATAGAAATTCAAGATATTAATCTCAAAGAAAATAAAAAATCCTATTATATCAACCAAGATGAATGGAATAGTTGGTTAGAAGATGAAATTGAATTAGCCATAGCTGATGCTAGTTTAGAAGTATTGAACGGGACTTATAATGAATTTCAATTAGCAGAAATGGTCAATAGAAACGAGGTAATTTCTATCGCTAGGAAATTTTTGGAATTGACTCATTTACATTCTGTGAAAGAGTTACCAAAAACTATTGCTGAACTGTTAATACAGTTACCCGGTGGTGAAGATTGGAAATTAGGTAAAAGGTGAGATATTGATACAAATACATAAATATTTAAACTGAGTAGCCAATGATCACAAGTAATCAATGAACAATGACTAAACCTTAAAATATGCCAGTTAAATTAACTTTATGCCTTTTGTGACTGTAAGAATCAGCTAAGTCAGACTAGAATTAACCGGGCCAGTTAACCTTTGCTGAAATTCCCAACACAGGAGGTTTAATTTTGACGAAGTTGAAAATTGGTATTAATGGATTCGGTCGAATTGGTAGACTTGTGTTACGTGCCGGTCTTACTAATCCCAATATTGAATTTGTGGGAATTAATGATTTAGTTCCCCCCGATAACCTGGCTTATCTTCTCAAGTACGACTCCACACACGGGAGATTGAAAAGCAAAGTTGAAGCTAGAGAAGACGGTATAGTTATTGATGGTCATTTTATTCCTTGTGTATCTATGCGAAATCCCGCAGAACTACCTTGGGGTAAATTGGGAGTAGATTATGTTGTTGAATCTACAGGACTGTTCACAGATTACGCTGGGGCGGAAAATCACCTCAAAGCAGGTGCAAAGCGGGTTGTAATTTCTGCACCGACAAAAGAACCGGAAAAGGTAAAAACAATGGTCATGGGTGTAAATCATCACCTATTTGACCCCGCTAAAGATTTGATTGTTTCCAATGCAAGTTGTACTACAAATTGTTTAGCCCCCATTGCTAAAGTCATTAATGATAACTTCGGTTTAGCCGAAGGGTTAATGACCACAGTTCACGCCACAACAGCCACTCAGCCCACGGTAGATGGTCCCAGTCGCAAAGATTGGCGCGGTGGACGAGGTGCGGGTCAAAATATAATTCCCTCCGCTACAGGGGCGGCTAAAGCGGTGGCTTTGGTATTACCAGAATTGAAAGGTAAGTTAACTGGTATGGCTTTGAGAGTTCCCACTCCTGATGTCTCGGTGGTTGACTTGACTTTCAAAACCACCAAAGCCACTTCTTACAAAGAAATCTGTGCAGCCATGAAAAAAGCTGCGGAAGGTAATTTATCAGGTGTGTTAGGTTACACCGATGAAGAAGTAGTATCTACAGATTTTCAAGGTGATTCCCACTCCAGCATCTTCGACGCGGGTGCAGGAATTGAACTGAATGCTAATTTCTTCAAAATTGTCTCCTGGTATGACAACGAATGGGGTTACTCTAACCGCGTCGTTGATTTGATGTTGTCAATGGCCAAAAAAGAAGGATTGATTTAGGTGACAGGTGACAGGTGACAGGTGACAGGTGACAGGTGACAGGTGACAGTGAGAACCGCAAGAGGTAAGAGCAAGATTAATATTCTTCTCCCCCTGCTCTCTGCTCCCCTGCCTCTTCCAGGGCTTAACGGAGTGTGCTACCTTAACGTTACTCCTTACATACTTATGCGTCGCACTAAAATTGTTTGTACTATAGGACCGGCTACATCTTCACCTGAGAAGTTAGAAGCTTTGGTAAGGGCGGGAATGAATATGGCGCGGTTGAATTTTTCTCATGGCGCTTATGAGGCTCACGCCCAAGTTTTTCATCATCTGCGGCAGATTAGCAAGGATTTACACAAGCCAATTGCAATTATGCAGGATTTATGTGGGCCAAAGATTCGGTTAGGGAAATTACCACCGGAAGGGTTAATGTTAGAGGCTGGTAAGGAGGTGACTTTTCTTTTACAGGAGAAGGGTGAAAGTATTGACGAGTTACCCTTACCTCTACCCACCCTATTCGCTATGATGCGATGTGGTGAACCCATTTTAATTAATGATGGTCGGGTGAAATTAACTGTTACCAGTCGTGACGCTGATAGAATTCGCGCTCAGGTGAATATTGGCGGTTTGATTTCTTCTCATAAAGGTGTGAATTTACCCGCTACTCCTTTACCCGTAAGTTCGATTACGGAAAAGGATTTAATGGATTTGCGATTTGGGATACAATTAGGTGTAGACTGGGTGGCGGTTTCCTTTGTGCGATCGCCCCAAGACCTCGAACCTGCACGCCGCATGATTGAAGGTGCTGGCTCAAAGATTCGCCTGATTGCTAAAATTGAACGGGCAGAAGCTGTGGAACAGCTAGATGCTATCATTGCAGCCGCTGACGGTATTATGATTGCTCGTGGGGATTTAGGGGTCGAAGTACCAATATATAACGTCCCCTTAATTCAAAAAGACATTGCTCGTCGTTGTAATCAAGCTGGTAAACCCGTGATTACAGCTACTCAAATGTTAGAGTCCATGATTAGCGCCCCTGACCCAACCCGCGCTGAAGCCACGGACGTTGCTAACTCGATTTTCGATGGCACAGATGCAGTTATGTTGTCTGGAGAAACGGCAATGGGTGACTATCCGATTGCGGCTGTCCAAATCATGCACAATATCGCCTTACAAACAGAAACAGCACTGCAAGAGGGAAATAGACATTCTTGGATTCCCGAAGCTGGTAGTCTCTCTGTCACAGAATCAGTATCTCAATCGGTTTGTCGCATTGCCTATGAAATTGGTGCGAAGGCGATTCTCTGTAATACTACATCAGGAAGTACAGCCAAACTCGTTTCTAAATATCGTCCCAGCACACCAATTATTGCGCTGACTTCTGACTGTACAGCTTACCGTCAATTAGCTTTATCTTGGGGTGTAGAACCCCTACTGATTCAACCTGTTCACACCGCCGAAGAAATGTTTGTGAATGTGGTAAACACCGTTGTAGATAGTGGTTTAGTTCAGGAAGGAGACAAGGTGGTGATTACCTCTGGTGTCCCAATTGGTCAATCTGGAACAACAAGTTTAATTAAAGTGCATTCTATTGGACAGCCAATTACGGCATGACGCATTTAAAATGGGTAGTTGGTAATGGGTAGGTGATTGGTAATTGGGAAAATTCTTGTTCCCTAACCCCTAACCACTGACCCCTAACCACTGACTACTGACCACTGACTACTGACCACTGACATTGGAGTATGTTATGCCTAAGAACTTACTAGAAGCACTACGGGCAGTAACCGTTGTGGTAGCGGATACGGGAGATATCCAATCAATTGAACAGTTTAAACCTCAAGATGCTACTACCAATCCTTCACTGATTACTGCTGCGGCACAAATGGCGGAATATCAGGATATTGTTGATCAAACTTTACTCAAAGCTAAAAAAGATGCTGGCACTGCCGCTAGTCAAGCACAGGTGGTATCCCTGGCTTTTGACCGTTTAGCGGTATCTTTTGGATTAAAGATTTTGCAAATTATTCCCGGTCGGGTGTCTACAGAAGTAGATGCTCGATTATCTTATGATACTGATGCTACTGTAGCTAAAGCCCGGGATTTAATCGCTCAGTATAAAGCCGCTGGTATTTCTAAAGAGCGGGTTTTGATTAAAATTGCCTCCACTTGGGAAGGTATCAAAGCTGGGGAAATTTTGGAAAAAGAAGGTATTCACTGTAACTTAACTTTACTATTTGGTCTGCACCAAGCGATCGCCTGTGCGGAAGCTGGTATCACTTTAATTTCTCCTTTCGTTGGTCGGATTCTTGACTGGTACAAGAAAGATACTGGTCGGGATAGCTATCCCGCAGCGGAAGATCCAGGTGTATTATCTGTAACTAGCATTTATAACTACTATAAAAAGTTTGGTTATAAAACCGAGGTAATGGGCGCTAGTTTCCGCAATATTGGTGAAATTACAGAATTGGCTGGTTGCGATTTGCTGACTATTTCTCCAGGGTTGTTGACAGAATTGCAAAACACTGTTGCTGAATTACCCCGCAAACTTGATCCTGCCAAGGCAGCAGGGTTATCAATTGCCAAAATCTCTGTTGATAAAGCTACTTTTGATCAAATGCACAATGGCGATCGCATGGCTTCTGATAAACTTGCAGAAGGTATTGATGGTTTTACCAAGGCTTTGATTTCTTTGGAAAAACTATTGGCCGAAAGATTGGCTCGTTTAGAAAGTGAAAAGGTAACTGCTTAATAATAGGTAATGGGTAATGGGTAATTGGTAAAATTCTTACTTGTTCTCTATTACCTATTACCTGCTTGATCTACTACAAGGCTGTTAAGAATCTCCTGTTTCAATTAAGTAGGTTGGCGTTGAAAATTGTCGTTATGGCAAGGCAAAAGGCAAGAGGCAAGAGGCAAGAGTGAAGAGGGTTTGGGCGATTTTACGTTTCTTTACACAGTTTGGTTTTATTGTGTTCACCTACTTAATTCATTTTTTTTAAATCTTGAAAAATAGCCCTTAAACATAATTAAATCACGAATTATAGCTAAATTCCAACTTTTTTAATTCTGGCAATATTAAAATAGTTTAAATCATTAAATATTAGTAAAAATAGGAAAAATTAGTAATTAAGCTCCTGACTACAACCATATCCTCAATATTCTTAACCTTGACTTTATTTAAACCTAGTGTAATAGTATTAATATATTTTTAGTGGGTAGCCTAATTCAAATTCATCAAAGCTGAATTTGAAACGGAGGAACCAAGTATTTGGGGCTAATCTTACGAGAGACACCTTCCAGTCTTAGCCCGTCAGCTAACTCCGTCGGCAATGGAAGGAACTTCCAAAATCTTGGCTGTAATATTCAGTTATGATTGGGGCTTCCTTAAATAAATTTTAGATTTTGGATTTGAGATAAATCTGAAATTTAAAATTGTCATCCCCCGCTTCTCATTGATTAATCGTTTCAAGGGAGAGAAGTTAAAACTGTGAAAATTAAGCCAATGTTAGCACGATTACAAAGTGCTATCGGTCGTGATGACCTAATTGAACAAATGGTATTACTACCAGAAACTCAAAAATCATTTTCTAAAAGAGTTTCTCAGGCAAAATCAGCCAATTTTATCGTGGGATATAATGGTTCACCTGAAAGTCACACAGCCCTAGATATCGCTTGTTGGATTGCTCACCAAACGAGTTTAGCTACTAACTCTCAAATTACAGTTCAAGCCGTTTATGTAGTAGAAGAAAACTTCAATTGCCAGTCTGTTGATATATTCAATGTTGCCAATAATAAAGCTCAATTAGAATCCCAATTCAGCAATACATCAAAGCCAGCCACGTTGCGATTAAATCAACCCAAAGGAACAGCAATTTTACCGCAATTGGAAAGAGAATCTAGGACTTCTATTAAGGAAGCAGACAGAATTATTTGGCAAGCCAAAACTCTAGCCGAAGAATGGCAAGGTTCGTTTAAATCTCATTTGCGATTTGGCAACATTGCTAAAGAACTAAAGAAGGTTGTGCAATTAGAAAGTGCAGATATTCTCTTTTTAGGCTGCCAATCTAGTAATCATCCCATGATTACAACACTCGGTAAAAATTTCCCTTGTGCAGTTTTGGGTATTCCCCATTCTATTAATGAATAATTCTCTGTTTTCAATGAAAGTGATGGGAATTTAATTTCAAATTATGAAAAGTCACTTATACTTTAAGTGGCTTTTTCGTTAATTCCTAACTTCTATTGATAAACCGTTCTCTAAATGAGAACATATTGATCAAGTAAGATTTGCATTTTCAAATAAAAATAAACACTACCCTATTGAACCATCATCTCCCCATGCCATGTTAGAACATTTAATGAATGCTAGGGGAATTAAACAATCTGATTTGGTAGGAGTTATTGGTTCTAAAGGTGTGGTTTCTGAGGTTGTGAATAGGAAAAGAGCAATTAGTAAGGCTCAAGCAAAAGCATTAGGAGAATTTTTTAATGTTTCTCCAGGATTGTTTATTTAAATTAAGGCGTGATTATTCTAGTCGTCTTGAGACGACTTTTGCTATTAGACTCAGAATTTATTCTGAGGCGGTTTTAAGCTAAGTAGGTGAACACAATAAAACCAAACTGTGTAAAGAAACGTAAAATCGCCCAAACCCTCTTCACTCTTGCCTCTTGCCTCTTGCCTTTTGCCTTGCCATAACGACAATTTTCAACGCCAACCTACTTATCTTATCCTTAACAATTGCCCCGCGATGTTCTAAAGTCAGCATTTGTAACTCTGGCAAGATTGAAGTTAGCGTCGGTCAATATAGTATTACTTAGTTCAGCACCGCTTAGGTTAGCGTTTCTCAGGTAAGCCTTGCCGCTATTTTTGGATGTAGGCTGTTTAATATATGATTTATTATCATTTATCAACCGCTGTAACCCACATTCCACAGCCTTAACTGTCACAATCTGTTATTACGGAAATTGATTCATAAAAAAGGAGTAAAAAATTACCTTTAGCCAAAAAAATAGATTGTGGATAGGAAAATTTATTTGCCTGCCTACTTACTTCTCAAAAAAATCTTCCGGATTTCACAATAATAGATATGTAGAAAAATCCATAGTGTTGGATATGTTGGATATTTACTGATTTTGAGGTTAATTATTACCTGAAATTTGGTGAATATTAAGCACAATATTTCTCTGCAAATTTGCTATGTCTGATCGAAAAATTTAGTATTTTGATGATAGCTTTTCATGAGTATCTTATCATTATTTAAATCATATAAGTAGGTGAACACAATAAAACCAAACTGTGTAAAGAAATGTAAAATCGCCTAAACCCTCTTCACTCTTGCCTTTTGCCTTGCCATAACGACAATTTTCAACGCCAACCTACTTATAGGATTACCAGTAAATAAATATGACTAATCACTAATTACCAATTACTAATTACCAAGGAGTATATCTCAATATGACTAATATTAACCCATCTCACACTATGAAACAACTGTTAGCTGGTTATGCTGGAATTATTTTTGGTGGATTTGGGCTACATAAATTCATTCTTGGTTATACTTTAGAAGGTTTTATTATGTTAGCAGTTTCTATAATCGGTGGTTCTTTTACCTATGGATTTACATTAATAGTTATGCAGCTTGTTGGTTTGATTGAAGCTATGATTTACTTAAATAAATCTCATGAAGAATTTGTTAATACCTATTTTGTGAATAAGCAAGCTTGGTTTTAGAAAGTTTGTCATGTCAAATTAAGTAGGTTGGCGTTGAAAATTGTCGTTATGGCAAGGCAAAAGGCAAGAGGGAAAAGTGAAAAGGGTTTGGGCGATTTTACGTTTCTTTACACAGTTTGGTTTTATTGTGTTCACCTACTTAATATGCAGTTGCTCAAATATAAACAGATGCACTTGTTAGTCTTGCTAATAATGAGTACGGGATATTTTAGTATAGTATCAGACTGGGAAATTAATTATTTCTGTAAAAGCCTAATTTTGATGTTACCAGTACAATTAACTGCTGTAATTTACACAGCTAAAATTAAACTATGATTTTTGTGATTTAGATGATTTAGTCTCATGCAAAGACGCAATCACGCTTCGTGATCTCGTATAGAGTAGACGCAAAGGTAAGATTTTTAAAGGTTCAATTTGGGAATTTCATACCTCAATATGGCTACGCCACGCAGGCTATCAGCAACGCCGGATTTAAGTAGGTGAACACAATAAAACCAAACTGTGTAAAGAAATGTAAAATCGCCTAAACCCTCTTCACTCTTGCCTCTTGCCTCTTGCCTTGCCATAACGACAATTTTCAACGCCAACCTACTTAGATGATTTTGGGGAGTTGGGGTTTTAAACGGAAACTTAATATTGTTCACTTGGTGAAAGTGGCAGATTTCCCTTAACCTCAAAGTAGAGACGCTGGTTATTAAGCGTTAAACTAACAAAAGCGAACCTCAAAACTAGCCATGCAACTGATCCCAAAATATGAAATACTTAGAGAATCTGTCCCCCCCACAAAAATACTTAACTCAGAGAAAATTATTTTAGATGTTGGGGGGATGAAGTGTGCTGGATGCGTGAATGCAGTAGAAAAACAGCTTATTCAGCATTCAGGGGTTAAAAGCGTTTGTGTTAATCTCGCAACGGAAGTTGCAGTCGTAGAGGCAGAAGTTGGTACTGTAGATGTAGAGGCGTTAGTTCAAGGATTAACGGCTACAGGATTTCCTAGCCAATTACGGACGGGTAAAAGTGCTGGTGATAATCTGCAATCCGCTGTGGAAGCAAGACAACGCCAGGAAATGCAGGGGACAGTTAGACAGTTAGGAATTGCTGGTCTATTACTGCTACTATCGGGAATTGGTCATTTTGGTAATATTGGATCTGTTATTTTTCCCTTTTTAAATGATATCTGGTTTCATTGTGGATTGGCGACGATCGCTATTATTATTCCTGGTAGACCAATTTTAGTGGAAGGTTGGCTAGGTTGGCGACGGGGTGCGCCGAATATGAATACTCTCATTGGTTTGGGAACGTTAACAGCCTATACTGCAAGTTTGGTAGCGTTATTGTTTCCCCAAATGGGTTGGGAATGCTTTTTTGATGAACCTGTGATGATGCTGGGTTTTATTCTTTTGGGGAGGACTTTGGAAAAACAGGCTAGAGGACGTGCGGCTAAAGCGTTTCGCCAATTGTTAGCTTTAGCCCCCCAAACAGCCCGGTTAATTATTAACCCAGAACCGGAAAAATTGATTGCTGGGGCAAATATTATGGAAATTCCGGCGGAACAGGTGCGTGTGGGTGAATGGTTGCAGGTGTTACCAGGGGATAAAATTCCGGTAGATGGTGAGGTGCGTTTTGGACAAACTACCATAGATGAATCCATGCTGACAGGGGAAGTAGTACCTGTGATGAAGCAACCGGGAGATACTGTGACTGGGGGAACTTTAAATCAATCAGGAGCGATCGCTATTCAAGCTACCCGCACTGGTGATGATACAATTTTAGCCCAAATTGTGGCTTTAGTAGAAGCCGCCCAAACTCGCAAAGCCCCAGTCCAAAAATTAGCTGATACGGTGGCTGGATATTTTACTTATGGTGTCTTAACAGCGGCTGGTTTAACCTTCGTATTTTGGTATTTGCTGGGAACTCACCTCTGGCCAGATGTTACCATGTCCGGGGCGATGGCAATGGCTCACAATATGGGACATAATCCCCAACATTTATTACCGCACACTCAATATTCTTCCCTATTAATTAGTTTAAAATTAGCGATCGCTGTGATGGTAGTTGCTTGTCCCTGTGCTTTAGGATTAGCTACCCCGACAGCGATTTTAGTAGGAACAGGAATGGGTGCAGAACGGGGACTATTAATCAAAGGTGGCGACGTTTTAGAAAAAGTCCACAAACTAGACACGGTAGTTTTTGATAAAACCGGAACTCTCACCACAGGTAAACCCACTGTCACTGATTGTCTAGTTATTGCCGAATCAACTTTACCATCATCTCTCATTCAACTAGCCGCAGCCGTAGAAAGTGGTACTTATCACCCCCTAGCTACAGCCATTCAGCAAGAAGCCAAAGCCAGAGAGTTAATCATCCCCCATGCTGTAGACTTCCATACCGAACCAGGTATGGGCGTATCCGCTGTCGTCGAGGGAAAAAAAGTTCTTTTAGGTAACTGGGAATGGTTTAATTACCACCAAATCAATATTAATGAAACAGCAGAAAAACAGAGACAAAGACTAGCCACAGAAGGAAAAACCGTAATTGGTGTAGCTGTAGATGGGACTTTAAGCGGATTAATTGCCGTTAGTGATACCCTCAGACCAGATGCGAAAACCGCAGTAGATAAACTCCGACAAATGGGTTTGCGCGTGATGCTCCTTAGTGGTGATAGATTAGAAGCAGCCAAGGCGATCGCTAAACAACTAGGAATCGCCAACACCGACATCATGGCAGGTATCCCCCCAGCCCAAAAAGCCGCCACCATTCAATCTCTTCAATGTGGGAAGATCAACACATTTGTTGCTATGGTAGGAGATGGCATCAATGACGCGCCAGCCTTATCACAGGCAGATGTCGGTATCGCCCTACATTCTGGAACCGATGTCGCTATGGAAACGGCTGAAATTATCTTAATGAGAAATTCCCTGACCGATGTTGTCAAGGCGATTCAGCTAAGTCGAGCCACTTTTAATACTATCCGTCAGAATTTATTTTGGGCTTTTGCCTATAATACAATAGGTATTCCCCTCGCTGCTGGAGTATTACTACCTGTCTATGGTTTCGTTCTAGGACCTGCCAGTGCAGCAGCATTAATGGCTTTTAGCTCCGTCAGTGTTGTTACCAACTCAATTTTATTAAGGAGGTTTGTTCCCTAGCAGCGCAAAGTGAAAGTTAAAAGTCACTCGATTTGGGATTGAGGATTTTTCTGTCCTCAAGGACGGGTCTTGTACCAAATTCTTTTAATCTAAAATCTAAAATTCCCGGTCAACACCAACACAGTGTAGAACCTTTGGCAATTGAGAATGACTGATCAAAGTTTAGGTAATTATCCTATACTTAAAACGGCTCGATTGTTTGATTCTAAACGCAGGGGTAAAGCAAGAGCTTCATAGGTGTCAACTTAAGCTCAAATCCCTACCACATCTAGTTCCTAGTCTCTGACTAGGAATGCAGTTGATGAGGCTCTGCCTCTAATATTATTGAAGGCAGAGCCTTCTAGAATTCATTCCCAGTCTCTGACTGGGAATGAGATGACTTGAGTTCTTTGCGGGATAGAGGTTTTACGTTAGAGACTTCCAAATAAAAAAATGTCCCAAAACTGATGCAGAAATTCTCTCTCTGTGTACTCTGTGCCTCTGTGGTTCGTTTCTTAGGATAATTTATTTCTTGGAAGTCTCTTAAGGGACTTCCAATTAAAAAAATACCCAAAAATTTATTGTGGCGCAGCCATCTTGCCTGCTAATCATCAAGGACGGGCAGGACTTGTGCTGAGCTTGCGATGCCCTGAGCCTGTCGAAGGGTCGAAGTATGCCCATCCCACAAAATTGGGTAATTTATTTTTTGGTGTTCCCTAAGTTGACACCTATGAGCAGTGCTAAACCCCTTGTATCGTAATAAGGAGAGAAAAGAGTAAAAGTTTAAATCTCACCCGTGTTTAGTATACCTATCATGGCAACAGAAGCAGCAAACAATGAAAACCATCTACTGATTATTGAAGATCACCAAGGACGCAAAAAATTTTTTTTGGAAGACCCCGTTTATTCTATTGGTAGAGATCGAGATTGTAATATCCGTCTATTCTCCCAGTTTGTTTCTCGTTATCATGCCACATTAGTAAGATTACCACGCCCCAATAGTCAACGATATTATTATCGAATTGTAGATGGTGATGCCAAAGGAAAACCCAGTTCTAATGGTTTAATAATCAATGGGCAAAAAATTCCCACTCATAACCTCCGCAATAATAGAATCTTGATTTAATTCTCATTCCTCAGTAGATAATAAACAACACGAAATATCAATGAAAATAGCAATTAGTGGTGCAACAGGATTTGTAGGTAGTCGGTTGGTAGAAAGACTACACACGGAAGGTCATAGAATTTTGGTATTAACTCGCAACCCTACCTTTGCTCAAAAGGTTTTTCCCTCCCCAGCATTTCCTAATTTAGAAATTATCGCCTATACTCCTAGTGTATCCGGCACTTGGCAAGATGCTATGGCTGGTTGTGACGGCGTAGTTAATTTAGCAGGAGAACCCATTGCTGAGGGACGTTGGACACCAGAACGCAAGCAGGAAATTCTCAACACTCGCAAACTAGGAACACAAAAAATTGTCGAAGCTATAGCTAAAGCTAATCCTCGCCCCATTGTCCTAGTCAATACTTCGGCTATTGGTTACTACGGAACCAGTGAAACTGCCAGTTTTAATGAAGATAGTGCCTCTGGTAACGACTTTCTCGCTCAAGTCTGTCAAGAATGGGAACAGGAAGCTACCAAGGTAAAAGATACCAATGTGCGGTTAGTAATTTTACGCTTTGGGATTGTTTTGGGTAATGGTGGTGCTTTGGGGAAAATGATTACCCCCTTTAAACTCTTTGCTGGTGGACCCATTGGCAGTGGTCAACAGTGGTTTTCCTGGATTCATTTAGATGATATCGTCGGTTTAATTATCCAAGCTTTAACTAAACCAACAATGGAGGGAGTGTATAATGCCACTGCCCCTCAACCAGTTCGCATGAATGATTTAAGTACAACTATGGGTAACGTCATGAATCGTCCCTCTTGGTTGCCTGTGCCGGGATTTGCCATAGAAGCTATATTAGGAGACGGGGCAAAGGTAGTTTTGGAAGGACAAAAGGTTTTACCCAAACGCACTTTAGAGTCGGGTTTTGAGTATCAATATCCGAATTTGCAATCAGCACTAACGCAGATTCTCACCTAATTCTTAGTTGATAGATAAGTAGGTTGGCATTAAAAATTGTCGTTATGGGAAGGCAAGAGGCAAGAGGCAATCATGCAAGAGTGAAGAAGCTTTGGGCGATTTTACTTTTCTTTACACACTTTGGTTTTATTGTGTTCACCTACTTAGTTCAAAAATTCACAGATGCTATACAAACGTTTTGGTCGGACAGAATTACAAATGCCCGTTTTCTCCTGCGGGGGAATGCGCTATCAATATAAATGGCAGGATGTCACACCAGAGGAAATTCCTACAGATAATCAAGAGAATTTAGAAGCTGTAATTCGTCGTTCTGTAGAATTGGGAATTAATCATATTGAAACTGCACGGGGTTATGGAACATCAGAAATGCAGTTGGGAAAAATCCTGCCTCAGTTTCCCCGTGAAAAATTAATAGTCCAAACGAAAGTTTCTCCTGTTGCAGATGCTCAAGAATTTCGCAAAACGTTTGAAAAATCTTTGGCTTACCTTCAGTTAGATTATGTTGATTTATTTGGGTTACATGGGATTAATAATGCAGAAATTTGGGATTATAGTATTCGTGAAGGTGGTTGTTTAGAAGTAGCAAGACAGTTACAGTCTGAGGGTAAAATTAAATTTATTGGTTTTTCTACTCATGCTCCCATAGAGATAATTTTGCAAGCAATTAATAGTAATCAATTTGATTATGTAAATTTGCATTGGTACTATATTAATCAATGGAATTGGGCTGCTATTGAAGCTGCAAATAAATTAGATATGGGTGTATTTATTATTAGCCCTTCTAATAAAGGCGGGTTATTATATCAACCTGCCAAAAAATTAGTTGATTTGTGTGCGCCTTTGAGTCCAATGGTGTTTAATGATTTATTTTGTTTGAGTCGTCCTCAAGTGCATACTTTGAGTATAGGTGCAGCAAAACCAACTGATTTTGATGAGCATTTAAAGACTTTGGCATTGTTAGATAATGCGGCAGAAATTTTACCACCAATTATTTCTAGATTGGAATCGGAAGCGGTCAATATTTTAGGAGAAGATTGGGTAAAAACCTGGGAAACTAATCTACCAACTTGGGAAGAAACGCCAGGAGAAGTAAATATGCGGGTGATTTTGTGGCTGTTAAATTTGACTTTGGCTTATGACATGATTGACTATGGGAAAATGCGTTACAATCTCTTAGGACAGGCTAATCATTGGTTTCCTGGTAATCGGGCTGATAAGTTAGGTGAATTAGATTTAAGAGAATGTCTTGTTAATAGTCCCCAATCTGAAAAAATTCCCCAGATGTTAGCTAAAGCCCAGGATATATTAGGAAGTGCGGAGATAAAGCGTTTGTCTCAAGAATAGGGAACAGGGAACAGGGAACAGGGAACAGGGAACAGGGAACAGGGAACAGGGAACAGGGAATAGGTAATAGGTAATAGGTAATAGGGAACAGGGAATAGGTAATAGGGAACAGGGAATAGGTAATAGGTAATAGGTAATAGGTAATAGGTAATAGGGAACAGGGAATAGGTAATAGGTAATAGGTAATAGGTAATAGGGAACAGGGAACAGGGAACAGGGGACGTTGACAGTGGAAGTATAGTAGACTTCCATATTATTCATTAGTCAGTAGTCAGATGAGTGACTGGTCATTAGCAATTTGCCGTTAACTAATGACTTTTGACCAGTGACAAGATGTTTAACTGGCATCAGAAGAGCTAGGTGTTGCTACATCTAATGTACTATTTACCACAGAATTCATTTGTGACAATTGTAACATATCCTCAGTCCAGCCAGGGTTAGCAAACTGAGGTAATATTTCCTTGCTAAATGCTTCGGAGGCTTTTGATCTATAGCGGTTGGGGTTAAATATCAGCCAGAGTGTGCGCTTCACCACAACTCCTTCGATAGGGGTGCGGTGAAGGACACCCATTTGTAATTCTTTAGCGATCGCTGATGTAGAAACAAAGGCAGCACCTAAGCCTGACTGGACAGCGTTTTTAATAGCTTCTATGGAATTTAGTTCCATCTCAAACTTAAACCGTCTGGTGTCAATATCACAACGGGCTAAAACCTGATCAATGACTTTGCGGATAGTTGATTGGGAGTCAAGAGCAATGAATTGTAGTTTATATAGGTCTTCTTTTTGGATGGTTTCTAATTTAGCAAAGGGATGGGAGGTAGGTAAGATGAGCGCCAATTCATCTTCAGCATAGGGAACAGTTTTTAAAGATTCCCCTAATTCCGTGGGAATTTCTCCGCCAATAATCGCCAGATCAACCTGACCATTAGATACACTCCAAGCGGTGCGTCGGGTTGAATGGACGTGCAATTGCACAGCTACTTCTGGATATTTTTGTCGAAATAAACCGATCATTTTCGGCAGAAGATAAGTGCCGGTGGTTTGAGATGCGCCTACAATTAATGTACCCCCTTGAAGATTTTGGAGGTCTTCAATCGCGCGGCAGGTTTCCTGACACAAGCTGAGGATTTTGTCTCCGTAGTTGAGGAGTAAATGCCCAGCTTCAGTTAATTGAGCGCGACGACCACCTCGATCAAATAGAGGGACATCCAGTTGCCGTTCCAGGTTTTGAACTTGCAAACTGACAGCGGGTTGGGAGACGTAAAGGCTATCAGCCGCCCGTTTGAAACTCCCCTCTTGGGCGATCGCTTTGAGAATACGTAACTGATCTAAGGTAAAAGGAAGGTCAGACATAAGGCTTAACCCACAAACTGGGGTGCATGAGTAACTTTAAAAATAAATCGAAATGAATAGTTTGGTCACTAAGCATGATTTATGGCATTGTTAACATTTGAAGAACCGTGAATTTTGACTTTGCTTTGCGGTACTAGCTGATTTGAATTTTGAATTGAGTTGTATATATGATGCCCAATCATTGGTTTACCTCCAGTCATTTTGTCATACTAGGGTTACAATTAGTTTTTGCGATCGCTCACAGCGGAGGGGCAGCTTTACGTCCTTGGGCAGAAAAATACATTGGACCAAGACTTTATCGCATTATCTTTGCATTAATTAGCCTCCCTTTGGCTGTGATCTTAATTGTTTACTTTTTTAATCACCGTTATGATGGACAGCAACTTTGGCAAGTACAGGGCATAACAGGTGTAAGAACATTAGTCTGGGTACTATCAGCTATATCCTTTTTATTTTTATATCCTGCTACCTTCAATCTACTAGAAATTGCTGCCATTCAAAAGCCCCAAGTTCATCTTTATGAAACAGGAATTATCCGTATTACCCGTCATCCGCAAATGGTGGGACAAGTTATTTGGTGTGTAGCCCATACCCTGTGGCTAGGTACTAGTTTTACCCTTGTCACCTCCATTGGGTTGATACTACATCATCTATTTGGAGTATGGCATGGCGATCGCCGTTTAAGTCAACGTTATGGAGAAGCCTTTGAAGTTGTCAAACAGCGAACTTCCATTATCCCCTTTCAAGCGATTATTGATGGTCGTCAATCCTTGCACTGGCAGGAATTTCTCCGCCCTGCTTATTTAGGGGTTGCCATTTTCACAGGTCTATTATGGTGGTCTCACCCCTTGTTATTAGTGGCAACAAGTAGGATAATATGGTAGTTTGGTGTGATCCCCAAGATCAACAAAACATATAAATTTAACGAAACTTTGTCCTGATCACTTGCTACCAAAACAATGTACGATAAACTCAAACATATATCATTAAACTTTTTCCCAATGGGATCAGAAAAAGAATTTATCCACCAGGTTTCAGTGGACCTTATACTCGTAAACAAACAATAGCCATCTACCAGACTGGAAACAGGCATTAAGTAGCAATGTAGAGACTGCAATAACCCGCACTGTCACCATTGTCAAATTTTTCCCAAGCAGTTGTAATCAGGATTTGAAATGTAGAACAGCCAGCGCGGTATACACGGTGGCTTTTTTGTCAGCAGGAAACATCAAAATCCTTAATAGCAGGGGTCAGGAGTCAGGAATCACCGATTTAGGAGTAAAACCCTGTTGTCGGCTGAATTTAATCAATAGCTACGGTGCGTTGACACGAACAATTGATATCCTCCGCCTTGTCTGTTGCTAGAAAATTTAAAATTCAAATTGGTAATTTATACCGATTTGCTCCTGCTGACAATCAACTTTTGATATAAAAACCTTATAATCACAAGAGGCATCATGGTGTTGTCGGTTAATGAACGGACATTTACTCAAGAAGTTTTAGAATCCCCTGTACCCGTTTTGGTGAATTTTGAAGCTCCCTGGTGTGGGCTTTGCCGCCTCATTCACCCACTGTTATCACAATTTCAGACTCAGTGTGGTGATGAACTTAAATTGGTGGGAGTTAACGCTGATCAAAATTTCAAGCTATCAAATACTTATAGACTGAAATCATTACCAACCTTACTGTTGATAGAAAAAGGTATAGTTAGACAAAGACTAGAAGGTTTTCGGAGTAAAGACGATTTACGTCTAGCCTTAGAAGCAATTAGACTCACATATACAAGTCAAGAAAAAATAGATACAGCAGAAGTCAGAAGTCAGGAGTCAGGAGTTAGGAGGTAGGAGAGCAGGGAGTAGGGGAGGTAGGGGAAGTAGGGGGAGTAGGGGAGTAGGGGGAGTAGGGGGAGTAGGGGGAGTAGGGGAAGTAGGGGGAGTAGGGAAGTAGGGGGAGTAGGGGGAGTAGGGGAGTAGGGGAGAAAATTTTTTCCACGAACAACTGACAACTAACAACTGACAACGAACCAAATCTAAAACCATGCTTAACACCCCACCCAAAGGGTATCGGGTGGGGTATTTTATCCTCAAGGGTGTGTGTCACAATTATGAGCAGTTCTGAAAATTTTCAGTTAACTGAAGTTTGAAGTGGGAAAATTCAAGCTAACTTGAAGGTATTGGGCTATCAAGTAGTAGAGATTAGTAAATAATTTCTAGTCTTTCATCCCAAACACAAACCCTCACCCCATTGAATTTCCATTTTTTTATCTTCTCATTTGTTTGTACAGAATTCTAAAAGTAGGCGTTAGTGATGGAAGTAATCTATCAGTATGCCTGGCTGATTCCAGTATTACCTCTTTTGGGAGCAACACTGGTCGGTCTAGGGCTAATCTCGATAAATCAGGTGACGAACCGCTTACGACAACTAAATGCTATAGTCATTATCTCCCTGATGGGGGCTTCTATGGCACTGTCGTTGGCTTTACTGTGGAGTCAAATTCAAGGCCATGCGCCTTATCTTTGGACTTTGGAATGGGCATCAGCAGGTAATTTTCACCTGACGATGGGCTACACTATTGACCACCTGACATCTCTAATGCTGGTGATTGTCACCACAGTAGCCGTTTTGGTGATGATTTACACCGATGGCTACATGGCGCATGATCCGGGTTATGTGCGGTTTTATGCCTATCTCAGCTTGTTTGGCTCTTCCATGTTAGGTTTGGTGGTCAGTCCCAACCTAGTACAAGTTTACATTTTCTGGGAACTGGTGGGGATGTGTTCCTACCTCCTAGTGGGCTTTTGGTATGATCGCAAAGCCGCAGCAGATGCTTGTCAAAAGGCATTTGTCACCAACCGCGTCGGTGACTTCGGTTTATTATTGGGCATTTTGGGGCTGTTCTGGGCGACAGGCAGCTTTGATTTTATGGTGATGGGCGATCGCCTATCCAACCTAGTAGAAACCGGCTCTATTAGCAATTTCCTCGCCATTGTGTTGGCAATTTTAGTCTTCCTTGGCCCTGTGGCTAAATCTGCCCAATTCCCCCTCCATGTCTGGCTACCAGATGCAATGGAAGGTCCTACCCCCATTTCTGCCCTAATTCATGCGGCAACAATGGTAGCGGCGGGTGTATTCCTAATTGCCCGGATGTACCCAGTATTTGAAAATGTCCCAGCCGCAATGAACGTAATTGCTTATACTGGGGCATTTACAGCGTTTTTGGGGGCAACTATCGCTATTACCCAAAACGACATCAAGAAGGGTTTGGCTTATTCCACCATTTCCCAACTTGGTTACATGATCATGGCTATGGGTGTGGGTGCTTACAGTGCGGGATTATTCCACCTCATGACCCATGCTTATTTTAAAGCGATGCTATTCTTGGGTTCTGGTTCGGTAATTCATGGCATGGAAGCAGTTGTTGGTCATGATCCTGTATTGGCGCAGGATATGCGGTTAATGGGCGGACTGCGGAAATATATGCCCGTGACAAGTTTCACCTTTTTGATTGGTTGCTTGGCGATCGCGGGGATTCCTCCCTTTGCTGGTTTCTGGTCAAAAGATGAGATTTTAGGCGCGGCTTTTGCTGCTAACCCTTTCCTGTGGTTTATTGGTTGGGTGACAGCAGGGATTACAGCTTTTTATATGTTTAGAATGTATTTCTCAACATTTGAAGGTAAATTCCGGGGTAATGACGAAAAAATCAAGGTAAAACTCAAAAATGCGGCTGCTGCTTTGGCTGAGAAATCAGGGACATTAGAACTAGCACCTAATTTTGGTCCTGGGGCGATGAAAAAGGGAGAATTGGATAGTCACTCCCATGACTCCCACAGCCATGATCCTCATGAGTCTCCTTGGACGATGAGTTTACCGTTGGTGGTGTTGGCTATTCCTTCAATGTTGATTGGTTTGGTGGGGACTCCCTACGCCAATTATTTTGAGCAGTTTATCTTTCCTCCTAGCGAAACTTTGGCGGAAGTGATGGAAAAGGCTGCGGAGTTTGACCCCCATGAGTTTTACATTATGGCGGGTAGTTCTGTGGCTGTTTCTGTGATTGGTATTACTTTGGCTGTGCTGATGTATTTGGCACGGAAAATTGATCCTAGTGCGATCGCTAAAAACATTCAACCGCTATACGATCTATCTTTGAACAAGTGGTACTTTGATGATATTTATCATCGTGTCTTTGTTCTCGGTTTGCGTCGTGTGGCTAGACAAGTTATGGAAGTTGATTTCCGTGTTGTTGACGGTGCTGTTAATCTCACGGGTTTCTTTACTCTTGTCAGTGGTGAAGGTTTGAAATACTTGGAAAGCGGTCGGGTTCAATTCTATGCCTTGATCGTTTTTGGGGCTGTTTTGGGCTTGGTGATTGTTTTTGGTGTTACCTGATTTTAATGGGGGCGGTTTGTCCGCCCCTGGATTGTTTTTTTAACGAACCGCAGAGGCGCAGAGGACGCAGAGTTAATGAACCACGTTCGCGGAGCGTCCCGAAGGGATAGGAGCGAAGGAAGAAGTTTGTGGGGTGCGTTAGGAGCGCGAAAATAGTATAAAATATAGATAAAGTTATAAAAGCGAAGTAACGCACATTAATTTATGAAATTAAATTATTGTCTGAATCAGGATATCCAGGATTTAAGGATGTACAGGATGTAGAAAAAAAGTAATCTTTGAAAATCTCAAATATTCCTAGATAAGTCTTCGTAAAAAATCCTATTAATCCTCTAATCCTGGGCATCCTGATTCAGACAAAATAAGTTATCAGAATTAAAATTAAAGACTAATTTATGTATTGTCAAAATATCAACTTCTCCCGTCATGCTATTCAACAAATGTTTTATCGTCGCATTAGTAAAAAAGAAGTAGAAACTGTAATTGCTTATGGACAAATAATGGAAGAAAATCCTGATGATACACCATACCCCAGTTATTTAATATTAGATTTTGTAGAATGTAAACCGATTCATGTTGTATTTTCCTATGATGAAGCTACAGATACAGGATATGTGGTAACAGCTTATATTCCTGATGCTAATATTTGGTTAGATGGTTTTACAACTAGGAGACAAAAATAATGAAATGCGTAATTTGTAAACATGGAGAAACTAAACCCGGTTTAGTCACTGTCACCTTAGAAAGAGATGAATGTATTATTGTCTTGAAAAAAGTTCCCGCAGAAATTTGTGATAACTGTGGTGAATATTATTTAAGTGATGCAGTTACCGAACAGGTTTTAGAAACAGCAGAATTAGCAATTACTAAAGGAGCAGAATTAGAAATTATTAGATATGCAGCTTAAATTTGAAAATATATGAATACTCAAATTAATGTTCCTCCTGCTGTTGATTATTTAATGTTGAAAAAAGCATACTCCTATGCACTTTTAAAGTGGAAAGGTTTTTTTGGGAGCATCCCACTTTTGCAATGAGCATAAATACTTAGTGGAAAAATAGGCTTTTCGAGGGGTATTCTTGTTTTGATTCTCTATGTACGCACTCTTTAAAAGCCTCTATTTCGTCCCAAGACATGACTAAGAGAGCTACCCCTTCCTCTGTAAAATCCCTCTGAATCCAAATTTTTCCATTTCTAATATCTACATGAAGAATTGTCCCATAAACGTAACTCACATTAATTCATGAGATTAAATTTAAGCAATTTTGGTGCGTTACGCAACGCTTACACACCCTACCGTCTGAATCAGGATATCCAGGATTTAAGGATGTACAGGATGTAGAAAAAAACTTATCTTTAAAATCTGAAATATTCCCAGATAAATATTCATAAAAAATCCTGTAAATCCCCTAATCCTGTAAATCCTGATTCAGACAATTAAGCATTTTCAGAATGAAGAAAAAAAACTCATCTTCAAAACCCGAAATATTCCCAGATAAATATTCATATATAATCCTGCTAATCCTCTAATCCTGGACATCCTGATTCAGACAATTAAGCATTTTCAGAATGAAGAAAAAAAACTCATCTTCAAAATCTGAAATATTCCCAGATAAATATTCATATATAATCCTGTAAATCCCCTAATCCTGTAAATCCTGATTCAGACAATTAAGCATTTTCAGAATGAAGAAAAAAAACTCATCTTCAAAACCCGAAATATTCCCAGATAAATATTCATATATAATCCTGCTAATCCTCTAATCCTGGACATCCTGATTCAGACAATTAAGCATTTTCAGAATGAAGAAAAAAACTTATCTTTAAAACCTGAAATATTCCCAGATAAATATTCATAAAAAATCCTGTAAATCCTCTAATCCTGAGCATCCTGATTCAGACAATTAAAAATTTTCAGAATGAAGAAAAAAAACTCATCTTCAAAACCCGAAATATTCCCAGATAAATATTCATATATAATCCTGCTAATCCTCTAATCCTGGACATCCTGATATGGCTTGCGCCACGCTACGCTATCAGACAATTAAGCATTTTCAGGATGTAGAAAAAAACTCATCTTCAAAATCTGAAATATTCCCAGATAAATGTTCATAAAAAATCCTGCTAATCCTCTAATTCAAATTATCCTGATTCTGACTATGAAAAGAAATTCTCATAATCGTCATGACTACCAATCCAGAACCATGTTACTGTGTCATCATCCAAAACCCCAATTGCTCGATAATTACGAGTTATCCTGACAGACCAAATATTTTCCTGATTATTGATACATTTAAAATGCAAAGACGGATAAAAAGGATTTTCTTTCCATAAGCGGTAAGCTTTTCTCGCACTCTGTCTAACTTGCTTGTCAAGAAACTGATATTCATCCCAAAAAGAAGGAAGGGTTGCAGACTTCATAACTTGTCATAGTCCATTGGTTTCGCAAGTCCTTCTGCAATTTCTCTTTTAGCACGTTGAGCAGATGCAATCAATTTTTCTTGAGTTTTCTTAAATGAATTGTCCCATTTAAGTTCATCTTGCAAATCTGCCAAATATTCTCTCAAATGTTCTGCAATTTTGTCTTGTAAATCTTCAGATAAAGATTCCATCATTTTAACTACAGTGGTAATTGCTGGAGATGACATGATCTAATTTCCTTTTAAACCTTACCAGTCTATTTTACTAAATATAAACTTAACTGCATCCCTCAACATATTCCACTATGCGGGGAAACATCCTGAAAATGCTTATCAGAGTGGAGAATGAAGGTTATTATTGATACTAATGTTTTAGTTTCTGCTGTTCTCAAGGGGAGAGAACCAAGGGATTGTAAAATCTCTCTGAATCCAAATTTTTTCATCTCTAATATCTATATGAATAATTGTCCCATAAACGTAACTCACATTAATTCATGAGATTAAATCTAATCAATTTTGGTGCGTTACGCAACGCTTACACACCCTAATGTCTGAATCAGGATATCCAGGATTTAAGGATGTACAAAATGAAGAAAAAAACTCATCTTTAAAACCTGAAATACCCCCAGATAAATATTCATAAAAAATCCTGTAAATCCTCTAATCCTGGTTATCCTGATTCAGACAATTAAGGATGTACAAAATGAAGAAAAAAACTCATCTTTAAAACCTGAAATATTCTCAGATAAATATTCATAAAAAATCCTGTAAATCCTCTAATCCTGGTTATCCTGATTCAGACAATTAAGGATGTACAAAATGAAGAAAAAAACTCATCTTTAAAACCTGAAATACCCCCAGATAAATATTCATAAAAAATCCTGTAAATCCTCTAATCCTGGTTATCCTGATTCAGACAATTAAGGATGTACAAAATGAAGAAAAAAACTCATCTTTAAAACCTGAAATATTCTCAGATAAATATTCATAAAAAATCCTGTAAATCCTCTAATCCTGGTTATCCTGATTCAGACAATTAAGGATGTACAAAATGAAGAAAAAAACTCATCTTTAAAACCTGAAATATTCTCAGATAAATATTCATAAAAAATCCTGTAAATCCTCTAATCCTGGTTATCCTGATTCAGACAATTAAGGATGTACAGGATGAAGAAAAAAACTCATTTTGAGCGTTATTTTTCACCACAAACGCTGTACGGGATAGGTATCGAAAATTGTATCAGCACTTATTATAGGCATATTTTCTACCATAGCCTGTGCAATTAACATTCTGTCAAAAGGATCACGATGATGTAAAGGGAGTTGATTAATAGCCGTAATATGACTGATTTTTATATCTAACACAGTGAAGTCATTAATACTAATCTGCTGCCTTATAAACGTCTCAAATGGAAGATTAAAAGTTAGCTTTCCTAACCCGTGTTTGATTCCCATTTCCCAAACACTAGCGATACTCAAAAAAATCTGATTATTCTCATCGTTGATCAATTCTAAAACTTGATTACTAAGTCGAGAATTATCTGTTACATACCAAATAAATGTATGTGTATCTATCAAAAACATCATCACATATATTCCTGAAAATCTTCTAAAGGTGCATCAAAATCATCAGCCATTGTTACCATTCCTTTAGCACTACCAGGTTGACGACGATGTTTAATTGGTAATACAGGAATTAATTTCACTACAGGCTGATTATCTTTCATGATGATAATTTCATCACCACCAAGTGCTGCTTCAATGAAATCAGATAAGTGTTGAGATGCTTCATTAACAGTAATTTGTTGCATAATTACTACCTTTAGTTTTGTGTGTGCGACTCAACCGACAATTCTATTCTCTATCAAAAACTAAAAAAAGAGAGATAGAAAACTCTACCCCTCTTTTTAATTCATCAAACTACTATTAGCTAATTAGCTCTTAGTATCTGCTGGGTTTGTGAACAAGGAAGCTCATAACTTGACACTGCTTAATGTTGTCAAAACCAACAACACGGACGTAGCAGTTACCATACTGAGAACGGCAACTTTGAACTTCACTCAATACTTCTTGAGCAGTTTTAGCGCCGAACAAAGGCAACTTCCACATTGTCCAATAAAGTTCTGTAGGTTCAGAAGTTTCGTTGAATTCAATTGCAGGAATGAAACCTTGTGAAATAATGTACTGAACTTGCTTGGCAATTTGCGCGTCAGACAGAGGGGGAAGATAAGAAAGGGTTTCGTAACGACGCTCTTTAGGTAAAGTTTGCATAGTTTTTGATAAGTGGGGGGAGATTTTTTATGACTTGGTTGACTGACTAATTAGATAAATTATCCAAATTAGAATCAGATATTGTCTGTCTTTGGTATTTCGAGGCTGGGACTTGATAAACTTAGTTGCGTAATGCGTTCGAGATGCTGGCGACGCTGTTCCATATTGGCTTGCTGAATGCCAGTTAGTACCATTTCTGGTAAAAACTCTGTCACTTCCGCCGCTATATGTTCCCTGACAGTCATAATCCGCAATGCCAAATCTGACTTTACTAGAAACAATTCCTCTATATAAGCTTCTCCGTCTTGGATTTTGCCAGCGGAAAAGTTTTGCAACCAATGTGCTAGAGGAGGATTTGTTTCGCCTAGCTGTGCCAATACAGTCCTTAACGCCTGATAAGTCAGGTAGCTTTGGAGAGTTTTGGCTGTGTCTTTCGCAATTTGCTTTAGATCCATGCTTGACCCAGCCCTTTAGATTTTTAGATTTTGGATTGTTTATGAATCCAAAATCCCAAATCCTCAATTATCAGACGGTATCCATTGCTTCAAACTCGAACTTAATTTCTTTCCACAGTTCGCAAGCAACAGCCAACTCAGGAGACCACTTAGCAGCTTCGCGGATAATATCGTTACCTTCACGAGCCAAGTTACGACCTTCGTTACGAGCTTGAACAACTGCTTCTAGAGCTACGCGGTTAGCTGTAGCACCAGGAGCGTTACCCCAAGGATGTCCGAGAGTACCACCACCGAATTGTAGTACGGAGTCATCACCAAAGATTTCTACCAACGCGGGCATATGCCATACGTGGATACCACCAGAAGCAACTGCCATTACACCGGGTAAAGAAGCCCAGTCTTGGGTAAAGTAAATACCACGAGACTTGTCTTGCTCGATGTAGTTTTCACGCAATAGGTCAACGAAGCCCATTGTGATTCCCCGTTCACCTTCTAACTTACCAACTACTGTACCGGTGTGAATGTGGTCACCACCAGACAAGCGGAGAGCTTTAGCTAATACGCGGAAGTGAATACCGTGGTTCTTCTGACGGTCAATTACAGCGTGCATAGCCCGGTGAATGTGCAACAAAATACCGTTATCACGACACCAGCGAGACAATGTGGTGTTAGCGGTGAAACCTGCGGTCAGGTAATCGTGCATGATGATGGGCTGTTTGAGTTCTTTAGCGTACTCAGCCCGTTGGATCATTTGTTCGCAGGTAGGAGCGGTAACGTTCAGGTAGTGACCCTTGATTTCGCCTGTTTCTGCTTGTGCTTTGTTGATAGCTTCAGATACAAACAAGAAGCGATCGCGCCATCTTTGGAATGGAGCAGAGTTGATGTTTTCGTCGTCTTTGGTGAAGTCCAAACCACCACGTAAACATTCGTAAACTGCGCGTCCGTAGTTTTTAGCGGAAAGACCTAATTTGGGTTTGATTGTACAACCCAACAGAGGACGACCATATTTGTTCAATTTGTCGCGCTCTACTTGGATACCGTGAGGAGGTCCTTGGAAAGTCTTGATGTAAGCTACAGGGAAACGAATGTCTTCCAAACGTAATGCCCGTAAAGCTTTAAAACCAAATACGTTACCTACGATGGAGGTTAGTACGTTGGTGATAGAACCCTCTTCAAACAAGTCCAAAGGATAAGCAACATAACAAATATATTGGTTATCTTCACCGGGAACTGGTTCGATGTCGTAACAACGACCTTTGTAGCGATCTAGGTCGGTGAGCAAGTCTGTCCATACTGTTGTCCAAGTACCAGTGGAAGACTCAGCAGCTACTGCCGCACCGGCTTCTTCAGGAGGAACTCCGGGTTGGGGAGTCATCCGGAAAGCTGCCAATAAATCTGTATCTTTAGGAGTGTAATCAGGTGTGTAATAAGTTAGTCTGTAATCTTTAACCCCAGCTTGGTACCCAGACTTAGCCTGAGTCTTAGTTTGCGCGTAAGACATATTTTTCTTCCAAGAAGTCTTTCTTTCTACTATCAAATCACGTTATGTGCCACTTCTTCTCATTCCTACTCTTAATTCATTCTTAATGAAATTATAAGTTTTGCTTATGGTTAGGGGCGATCAATTTCTATGGTGGCAGTATTACTGCTGCACGAATCAGGTTGCAGTCACAATCACCGCAACAAGTCGTTTACCATGTTTCAGACGTACTGTTTGACGCTGTTATTTTTCGTCCCAGAAATACAAAATCTTTTCATCTTGAGTTTGCATACCCGACTAAATCGGCTTTACAAGCCGTCTGGGGAATTTTGCCTGAAAGCCGCATTCCAGATATAAGGCTGGTTTGCTGCAATTCTCTTTTTTTTCCTGATGTCTTTACCTAAAGCGGGTAAGGAGGGATCATGAGGCATTTTTCCTGAAGACAAGTTTAATCAGGGGATGAGCAAGAAAAGAAGAAACTGCACATCACGGAATTTGTAGCTTACCCCACAATATATCAATAATTCAATAAGTTATTTTGCGAATTTTGTTAATTGATATATTTAAATTTGTTATTACATAAAGATTTAACATTTTATTAAGATTGATTTACAAATGTGTATATCTAAACTCTAGAGAGCTAATGATGTCAGGGCTTTGTTGTCAAATAATGTAATTTTTAATACTAATTTAAAATGTTTGTTACGGCTGATGCCTCCGGCTCCCGCATGGATACGCCACACTTCGTGAACGATTTTATGCTACCTAATAACTATACCATATTTAAAATATACATCTATTATGGTATTAATAAAACTCAAAAAACTTAGTAGAATTAACTAGAAAGGAATATCACCGTGACTTTATTTCACAAGCATACTCACTTATTAATAATGTCCGCCTTGCTGGGATTAATCGCCTTACCAAGCATGATAACACCAGCTACAGCCCAAAAGGTTGAGAATAAAGACAACAATCCCAGTCTTAATCAATCCAAATCTACCCCCACTTATGAAGTGGCACCACCACCAGAACGAATCAAACCCTTACCTAACGAGAGACAATTGCAAGAGGGAGAAACACCAGTAGATTATCGCATTAGTAACTTATTGGGAGATTTCACTGGTAATCTGTGGGTAGGTTCGTGGCGCGGATTATCACGCATTAATCCCAATACAGGTAGGGTTATTTCCCGTGTGAGTTTACCAAATATTGCGATTAGTGCTTTAGTCCAAGATAAGGTAGGGCGTTTGTGGGTGGGAAATAATGAAGGTTTAACGAGAGTAGACCCCCAAACCAGTCAAATTACAGCCCAGAATTTATTATTACCCTCCAAGCGAGTATTATCACTGTTACTTGACAAACGCGGCTATTTGTGGGTAGGAACTGATGCTGGGTTAACTCTGGTTAGTCCCGACCAAGGTTTAATCATGACAACGGTTAAAAATATGCCCGGTGTCAGTGTTAATGCGATGACTTTAGATGCTGACGGTCAATTGTGGGCGGGGACGCTGGAGGGAATAGTCAAGGTGAATACTTCTAGTGCCTTACTGATGAAGAGAATCCAAAATCTACCGGGGGGAACTGTCCAAACTTTGGCTATTAGTCCCCAGGGGTTAATTTGGGCGGGTATGCCAAATCAATTGTTGGTGATTAACCCCAAAAATGGTATTGTGTTAAGGTCTGTGACTCCTCTACGTGGACGCAACGTGACATCGGTTAGGTTTGCCAAGGATGGTAGTGTGTGGGTGGGTACTAATAATGGTTTGCTGCGATTGAACCCATATACGGGGGCAGTCTTAGACCAAGTTACGGGACTGCCTTCTAGTCGAGTTTTGACTTTGGCACCGGATATTGGTAATAAGTTATGGGTGGGAACAACGGAGGGTTTAGCTTGGTTAATGCCTTCAGTGGGTACGGCTCAACCTCATTTTGGTTTTGGTCGGTATGTGAAGTAGGAGTCAGGAGTCAGGAGGAAGAATTAGAAGGAGATAAGAATAGTCTCGAATTTGAGAAAGTAATATTAGGACTCCTATTTGATTTTTGAATAAGACTCAGTAGGTATCAATTCTGTATTTCCTGTTCCCAGTTAAGAGTTCCCTGTTCCCTTGCCCCAACGACAATTTTTAACGCCCACCTACTTACTTAATTGACAATTATCAGTTGACAATTAACAATTGACAATTATCAGTGATCAATTCTTTATGGCAGTTACTACCCAACAATTAACTCAATGGAAACAACAGGGACGGGCGATTGTTGCGTTAACTGCCTGGGATTATGCGATCGCTCAACTTTTGGATCTAGCTGGTGTAGACTTGATCCTAGTTGGTGATTCTCTTGCCGTCGTCCTTGGTTATGAAACTACCTTACCAATAACTTTAGATGAAATGATCCATCATGCTAAAGCTGTGCGGCGTGGGGTCAAAAATGCTTTAATGGTAGTTGATTTACCATTTTTGACTTATCAAGAAAGTATTTCCCAAGCTATGCACTCCGCCGGTAGAGTGTTGAAGGAAACGGGGGCGCAAGCGGTAAAATTAGAAGGTGGCTATCCCGCAATGGTGGAAACCATTACCCGGTTAGTGCAGTCGGGGATTCCGGTTATGGGTCATGTGGGATTAACACCCCAATCAATTCATCAATTAGGGTTACGACAACAGGGAAAAACCCAGGAAGAAGGTGAGAGAATTTTTCATGAAGCGATCGCTCTCGAACAAGCTGGGGTTTTTGCGATAGTATTAGAACATATTCCTACAAAACTAGCACTGCAAATTACAGAAAAACTCCGTATTCCTACCATCGGCATCGGTGCAGGTTCTAGCTGTGATGGTCAAGTATTAGTCACTTCTGATATTCTCGGACTTTCGGAAAAACAACCACCATTCGCTAAGGTTTATACAAACTTACGAGAAACAATCACCAAAGCTGTACAAGATTATGCTGTGGAAGTGCGAGAAGGACAGTTTCCGAAATAAGTTCGTTTCACGCAGAGGCGCAGAGAGTAAGAGTTTGAAATTGTTTATACTCTTAATGGACTCTTTTTTGGTTCTCTAAGGTAATTCGTTCCTGAATAGCTTCTTCTGCTAACCGGACATTTTCTTCTATTGGTATACCTTCTGCTGTCACCATTGGCGCATACCATGTAGCTTCTGAATCAGGAGTACGACGACTCACTAGAATATTCAAAGCCTCCCAATCACGGGGATGTCTACGTACATAGTCTTTCAACTCAGACCTCGACATTTGAACAAAATTAGGTTTCATCATTAAACCTCCAATTTCCTTCAGGGAAGATTAAAATTTCCATTTCATCGCCTGCAAGAATGTATACATATCGCTCAATTTCATCAAATCGAACCAAGTGGATGTCTAGAAGGCGGTTAGACAGCATTTCACAAACCCTCAGACAGGTTAGGGCTTGTACAGCAGTAGGATTATAAATGGTAGTTTCCTCAATTGTGACATAAATAATCTTAAAACGAATGTCGCAATTTTCGATTACAAGTCACTTCTAACTGTTTTCAGCCCTAAACCTCAATTAAACCAATTTCAAATCAGGATATTCCGCAAACAAATCATCTGATGTCAGTGTATCTCCTTCTACTTGGGGAGTCCACAAAACTTCAATTGCTAACAGTTGTTCACCGGAAAGACTACCAATTTGACGTAAGGCTTGACGCAAATCATCAGCATTATTAATAGCGGGAATTTCACATTTACCCAAAGTCGCTGCTAATAAGGTGACGATAATATATTCTCCTGGTCCTTCACTAATCAAACGAGTGGGATTATCTTCACCAGATAAAGCTTCTTTACTTAAAACAGCCTTGAGTTGGTTATTGACATTAGAGAGAGTTTCTTCGCTAAATTTACTGCGTTCGGCTAAAGACAACCGATTAAATTGAGATTCTGCGGAATTTAGTTTTGCTTGTTGAGTTCCACCACCTGCATATACCCAGTATTCAGGGTGACGCAATAAAGCCAAACTAGCTTCTTGTAAAACTTCGCTTCTTCCTGCGGGGCTATTGGTATCAGCAGTTTCCGCAATGCGATTGAGTTCGGGTTGTAAATCTCTTGCTTGGGCTAGTAAACCAACTTGTAACCGGGTGACAGACACGGAGGGATTGCTGCTATAGCTGACTTCTTCGGTTTCTCCACTGGTGACACGGCGAAAGGTTTGGACTAAAAAATTCGCCATTGCAAAAAAGATCAATATCCCAAACAACCCACCAAAACCACCGCCGAAACCCCATAAGGGTAAAAGAAACGGAAATCCAAAACCACCACCATAAGGGGCATAGTAGCCGCCATTACCTGGCATACTTGTCCGAGGTGCATAAGTGCGGCTAGAAGGCATTCTAAAAGAACCACCGCCAATTCTGCCGCCACTACGGGCTGCTAAGGCATCATTAGCATGACTAAAAGCTAAAGTTAGCACTAAGCTAAGGATAAAGACGGTTTTAAATAGGGGTTTGAAGAATCCTTGTATTTTTTTACTCATAACACATTTATGGAGACAACTGTATTTTTATGATCACTTCTCCGGTTTTGAAGAAGTGACACTATCTCTAATCTACCGCTTCTTTTCTTGGTTAGGGTGGAAATAGGGAGAGATTTCTGGCGTTGATAACCGTACAAGGAAACATCTTGAGAATCCAAAAACTTTAGAATTAATTAATAATTTTTCATGTTTAGTGCTGCCAATCTGATATAAGGGTATGCACTTAAATGGGAGACAGTGACTAAATTGCAAAAGCTATAACCCCGCCCTCAATTGTATTGTTTTAGTTTCTTATCTGTTCCCTGTTCTCTTTTTTTGTAATTTGGATAATTTATTGATATGAAGTAAATCACAAATTATTGAATTATTCAAATATCATAACCCATGATGTAATCATCCAATACAAATCCACTACCAAAATCTTTTATCTGACTATCAATAATTTTAAAACCAAATCGAGAATAGGCTTTAATACCTTTTTCATTCCTTTTGTTAACATTGAGGATTATTTGTTTTAGGTTCATTGCTTGGGCTTTTTGGTAAACATGGAATAACATCTTTTGACCATAGCCAAAACCATGCAGTGATGGCAATAAGTAACATTTATGTAGTTTTAAATAACTCATATTATTCATCGTTTCTGAACTATAAGATAAATAACCAACTAATTCAGAATTATGTAAAACTTGATCATAAAATATTCCTTGGTGATGAATTTCGTTTTCAATTACTCCTGTTCCATACATTTTAGTGAGCATATATTCGATTTGTGCATGACTGAGAATTGTCGAATAGTAGCTATACCAAATTTCTCGACTGATTTTTCTGAGTTCTCCCAAATCTGTATCTGATAACTGAGTAATGGTAATTGATGAATTATTCATAAAGATAATTATATTCTAATGAAAATTAAATGTGATGATTCTAAAATTAATTTACCATTTAATTGAGATCATATAGAATTCATCTTTGATTTTGGAAACATACGGAGGGTGCTACTATTTAGAAAACAAGACAAAAAAGCAGCTATGGCAATGGATGATACATTTGACACCCCAAATCAATCCTTCTCTATCCCCAAAGTCAATATTTTGACGATGTTTCGGCTAGGATTGTTTCAAATGGGGTTGAGTATGATGTCTATCTTGACTCTGGGAGTGCTTAACCGCGTCATGATTCAGGAAATCGCAGTTCCGGCAACTATAGGTAGTTTAGTATTAGCAATACCTTATTTTATAGCACCGACAAGGATTTTATTTGGGCAAATGTCCGACGCTAAACCCTTCTTAGGTTATCATCGCACGGCTTATGTGTGGGGAGGAGCAGGAATATTTGCGATCGCTGCATTTTTAGCGGTACAAGTAATGTGGCAGTTAAATGCGGCTAATATTGGTGATAAGTGGACATGGACTACCCAAACAATCGGTTGGACAGCGGTTCTCGGTTTCGTGTTCGCAATTTACGGTTTAGCCATTTGCGCTAGTGGTACAGCATTTGCAGCTTTATTAGTTGATATTTCCGAAGAAGACAACCGTTCCCAAGTTGTGGGGATTGTTTGGTCAATGTTAATGGTAGGGATTATAGTAGGGGCAATTATCAGTTCCAGCTTATTAAAGGAATTAAGCACAAACGCACCTCTAGAAACTTTACAAGCGGCAATTAATCGTCTATTTATAATTGTTCCCAGCATCGTTTTTAGTTTAGCAATTGTGGCAACTGTAGGGGTTGAAAACAAATATTCCCGTTTCTTAAACCGTGCCAATAAAGGAAATCGGGAAGATGGTATCACCTTAAAAGGTGCTTGGAAAATTTTAACAGCTAGTCCCCAAACAGGCTTATTTTTCGCATTTTTATTAGTGATGACTATTAGCTTGTTTATGCAAGATCCCATTTTAGAACCTTATGCAGGGCAAGTATTTAAAATGCCCCTAGCAGAAAGTACCAAACTCAACGTTTTTTACGGTACAGGGATATTAATTTCCTATGGAATCACAGGTTTTTTCATTGTTCCCCGTTTGGGTAAAAAAAGGACTATAAAGTTAGGTTGTATCTTAGTAGCAGTTGCCGCTTTATTAATAGGGTTTTCCGGATTTTCCGCAAATCCATCTCTCCTAAAATCAACTTTAGTTTTATTTGGTTTATCTACTGGTTTTGTCACTACCGCAGCCGTTACTTTAATGTTAGACTTAACAATTGCTGAAGCCGCAGGTACATTTATTGGTGCTTGGGGACTTGCCCAGTCTTTATCTAGAGGCATTGCTACGGTAATTGGTGGTACTGTTTTAGATTTAGGACGCAAGTTTTTACCCGATAATTTGGTCTTAGCTTATGGCATGGTATTTCTATTAGAAGCTGTGGGAATGTTGATATCAATTTGGTTTTTGAATCGAGTCAATGTTACAGAATTTCAAACTAACACAAAACAAGTTTTAGCCTCTGTTCTCGAAAGTGACTTAGATAATTAACAACTAACAACTGACAAATAAAACATAACCAGGGATACATTCTATGAGTTACTACATTGCGCCTAGTTTTCTTGATAAACTTGCAGTTCATATCACCAAAAACTTCTTAAATATTCCTGGGATTCGCGTTCCTCTAATTTTAGGTATTCATGGACGCAAAGGTGAGGGGAAAACTTTTCAATGCGAATTAGTCTTTGAAAAAATGGGTATCGAAGTCACCTTAATATCTGGAGGAGAATTAGAAAGTCCAGATGCAGGAGATCCAGCGCGATTGATACGTCTGCGTTATCGGGAAACAGCAGAATTAATCAAGGTACGAGGGAAAATGTGCGTACTGATGATTAATGATTTAGATGCCGGTGCAGGACGTTTTGACGAAGGAACTCAATATACAGTAAATACTCAGTTGGTAAATGCCACATTGATGAATATTGCTGATAATCCCACAGATGTGCAGTTACCCGGAAGTTATGATTCCAATCCTTTATGTCGTGTACCAATTATTGTGACTGGCAATGATTTTTCTACTCTCTATGCACCATTAATTCGTGATGGGAGAATGGATAAATTTTATTGGGAACCAAACCGCGATGATAAAATAGGAATTGTCGGCGGAATTTTTGCAGAAGATGGACTTTCACAACGAGAAGTTGAACAATTTGTTGATACTTTTCCCCATCAATCTATTGACTTTTTTAGTGCTTTGCGTTCTCGGATTTATGATGAACAAATTCGTAACTTTATCCATCAAATTGGCTTTGAAAATGTCTCTTTACGAGTTGTTAATAGTTTAGACGGTCCACCAGCATTTAAAAAGCCAGATTTTACACTCTCTCATTTAATTGAGTCTGGTAAATTTATGGTTGGTGAACAAAAACGGGTAGAAACTTCTCATTTAGTAGATGAATATAATCGTTTAAATCGCGGTAAAGCGTCTCAAGCAAGTTTACCTGTTGTGGAAAGTCCAGTTAGCAAACCTACAATTAATCAACCTACTCATTTAAGTTTAGAAACTCAAGAACAAGTTCGCCAAATTTTATCTCAAGGTTGTAAAATTGGCATTGAACACGTTGATGAACGACGGTTTCGGACAGGTTCTTGGCAAAGTTGTGGTTCTTTTAATATTGATGCCCATTCCGATGCTATTTCTACTTTAGAATCTTGTTTATCTGAATATAACGGTGAATATGTGCGTTTGGTAGGAATTGATCCACAAGCAAAACGACGAATAGTAGAAACGATTATTCAACGTCCCAATGGTAAGTAATTAGTATTTTTTGAATGTAGAGACGTTCTATAGAACGTCTCCGATTGAATTTAATATTTAGCTAACAGGAGTTAAAAATAGTTTAGCTTCTGCTTGTCTTCTCCGTTTCAATCCTGCTTCTACATTGCTACCAGGATTTCTGTATTTTAGAAAAGTTTCTTCAATTTCATCCCACTTTTTATCTCTCAAAACTCTAGTCATGCTTGAGAAGTTGGAACTACCATAGAAGTTAGCACCCAAGTTATAACCAAAACTTAATAAAGCACCCTGTTGATTGGCGTTTAACTCATTCCAAACAGGAATTTTTTGCAGAGGTGGTAGATAGCTATTCTCTAGCTGAAGCATCAATAAATCATCTGCTTCTTGTTGAGTGATGCTTTCACCTAATTTCCAGTTACTACCATCTCTTTTTTTAGTGGAACCGTAACCAATGGTGATAGGTAAATTACCACTCAGGGGATCTGGATAAGCCTTTAAAAAAAGACCTTCAAACTGTTTAATGAGAGGAATTGCTGGAAGTGGTAGTTTTCCAGTTGTCCCACCAAAACCTTTTGTAGGGGCGCTTACAGTAGGGGATGATGTAGATGATGCTGCGCTTGTTGTTGCTTGTCCAAGAGCATTATTTAAAGCATTTTGAGTATTTTTTCCGACTACACCATCTGCTTCAAGCCCTTTTTGACTTTGAAATTGTTTAACGGCTTTGACAGTATTATTGCCAAAATCACCATCTATTGTTCCTGGATTTAGATTCAGTGCTTTTAAGATTTCTTGGAGTTGTCGAACTTGTGATCCTGTGGCACCTTTCTGGAGAGTTTCACCGCTATTGAGATTTAATTTGCTAGGCATTGTGTTATTATGGGGACTGGATTTAATCAGTTTAATAATTAAGAAAAAGCAAATTTAAAACTTACTTTTTACCTATAACAATAAGTAAACAATTTCCATCCATTTTTGTGAATGAATTTTTGATATTCACTAATTGTCTGTTCTCAGCAGTAGAATCATTATTACAGTCATTTTCAGTTAATTCAACTGAATTTTAAAAATTTAACAAATTATTAGTAAATTTCTAGATAATCTCACAAATTTTAGCATCATTTGCCGGATGGTAGAAACGGAAATTTTGATTTAATATTCCAGCAGTTGCCATCATGCAGGAGTAGAGTTAAATGAGTTGCTGTGCATTCAGAATAAAACTGACGCTGGACAAATTCTGGCCAAGCAGTCCGAAAGTTCTCCATTGTTAAATCCCGAAATGCTACTGTGAGATGGGGGATAAAGGGGCGAGTTTTTCCGACTTCATCAATAATCCCTAATTTGGTTTCTAGATGTGTGACTAAATCTGTTTGTAAATTCAAAAGTGCTTGACTTTTGACTACATCCATGTATATAACACGAGGCGGAAAGGCAGCAAACCCGTTGAATGTGATGGAAATTGATTGCTGTTGAATAGCGAATGCTTCCAAGGATGTTTCTAAACTCAATAGGGAATAATCTGCCCATTCAAAGGGCGGCTGTAAGGTAATATGGGGGGGTGATTTTTTAGCACTGTAGGAGGCATATTTATCTGCAAAATACTGTTTAATTTCGTTTGCATATTCTTGGATATTTTGTGGTGGTAAGAGGGCAACGAAAAAGCGACTCATTTAATTCTCCTGCTTTTACTAAATAATTATACAGGATGGATGTGTAAATGGGTAGCGTGTGGCTATGAAATATTACATAAATCATAAAAATATATGAATCAGCGCAAATACGATAACAAATCATGATATTTTGTGATAAATCAGAAATTATTCATTTAAAATCTCATCTGAAGATATGGCTTGGTTTGTCAAAATTGAAACTGGTAAGGTTGAGAAACCCACCTTTGACCAATATGTACCTGCCCATAGAGCCTATGTACAAGAGTTGATTACTAAAGGACACAAAGCTAAAACAGGTTATTGGGCGCAGAAGGGTGGTGGAATGATGTTATTTGAGGCGGCATCAATGGATGAGGCACAAGCAATAGTATTGGCTGACCCCTTGGTACAGAACGATTGTGTCAGTTATCAATTATTTGAATGGCGAATTGTTGTGGAATAGTCCACAAATTTTGAATTTTCGTGTTATGATGATGGAAGACCTGGATCTATGCAACTTCAACGCCCAAACTTTGTCAGGACCGGAAGGTAGCAGCAATAAGGGATGCTTGTGGTAGGCGTAGTCTCCGGGTCGCCTTATTTGTAGGAGCTTTCAGCAGCAATGCCTGGTTTTGGAGATATTGTACAAAAAGCTTTTTATCTTGGTGTGGGGTTAGCCTCTTACGCTGGCGAAAAAGCTGGGGGGAAGTTAGCCGAATTGCGATCGCAATTTCAAAAATTGGCAGATGAAATGGTAGCCAAAGGTGAGATGAACACAGAAGAGGCTCGCCGCTTTGTCGAAGATATGATGAAGCAAGCCCAACAGCAATCAACCTCTAGACAAACGCCTGAAAAAACAGCCCCTTCCGAACCTCGTCGGATTGAAATTTTAGAGGTTGACGAAGAACCAAGGGTGAAAGAGACGACAAAAGAAAATAAAGAAAATGGCGATAATGTAGATCAACTACGCAATCAAGTGCTAGAACTACAGGAAGAGTTAAAACGGCTGCAACGTGAACCGTAAAAAGCAATTTTTTACTTTGGGTATCAGGAACATTTAATTCTCGTAATTATCGAAAAATGACGCTGTACCCAAGATGGTTTCAGTTGCAATTACCAACCGTAAACTCGATAGCTTCCAGTTAAGCGGTGTTAAGCGTCATGTTTTTAGCCTTTTAGAGTACAAGTTATGGAACAGTGGCAAAAAGACTTAATAGGCATGATTGAAGCCGTGACTGATGGAGTAGAGCAGTTCTTCCTAGAAATAAATGATATGGTAGACGCTTTTTTTGAGATTACGGAAGAGATTACTGAAGAAGTACAAAACGCATTGGTGGCTGATATTGATACCTTCGCTACTTTGCACGAACAGTTTTTACAGGACTTGACCGAACCATTTTTGGAAATTTATTGGGAATTAGGGGACATATCCGAAGATATAGATGCTGGTTTTCCCTATGCAGTAGAAGCTACACTAGAAAAAAATGCTGCTTGTATTGGTTGTAGTAACTATCACGGACAAGTTTACAGTGGTAATTTACTAGTCTGTGGTATGCACCCTCATGGTTGGGATGATGAAAGTTGTCCAGATTGGGAAAAAGAAATTGAGTAGGTAACTCATGAAGCTGGGGAGAAATGTTAAAAACTGTTAAGTTAATAATTGTCAATCTCTGCATTTCTGTTTATTAACATAATGAGTAACCTTGCACCTGAAACTGTATCTCCAGCAAGTCAAGAAATAAAATATGGTGAACGCGAAATTGCGGAAGGGAAATTAATTACATTTCCTAACCCCCGCATTGGCAGACGCTACGACGTTAATATTACTTTACCGGAATTTACTTGCAAATGTCCTTTTTCCGGTTATCCTGACTTTGCGACTATTTATATTACATACATTCCAGATGAAAAGGTAGTAGAGTTGAAGGCACTCAAGCTTTATATTAACAGCTACCGCGATCGCTATATCTCCCATGAAGAAACAGCCAATCAAATTTTAGATGATCTAGTTGCAGCTTGTGATCCTTTAGCAATTACTGTGAAAACAGATTTTACCCCTCGTGGGAATGTGCATACAGTTGTTGAAGTCAGACATGAAAAAGGGGTTTAGAGTAGGGGAAACTGGGTGGGTAAACCCCACCCCTACTAAGAGTAACTAGGCGTTGCTGAATCGAGGTATGAAATTCCCAAATTGAATCTTTAAAACTCAAACCTCAGTGCGCCTTTGCGCCTTTGCGTGAGACTAAAATTCATACCCTTAATCAGCAACGCCAGTAACTAAAACATTGCGGGAAAAACCATTTTGTTGAGCTAAGTTTTCGGCAATTAGCTGGCGATAAACTGCTTCATAACCATCAGTCATGTGCTGAACACTAAAATTTTTGTCCACATATTCACGACAAGCGTAACGATCTAAGTTACTTATTTTGTCAAGAGAATGAATACATTCTGCCACATTATTACAAAGGAAACCTGTTTCACCATCAACAATCACTTCCTCTGCTGAACCCATTCGCATGGCAATTACAGGTGTACCTGATGCCATTGATTCTACCATGACTAATCCAAAGGGTTCTCGCCAAGTAATGGGGAATAAAGTTGCATAAGCACCCCCCATAAGGGCATTTTTTTGCAGATGATTGGCTTCCCCTAAATATTCAATTTGTTTACCATCAATATGTGGTTTAATTTTTTGGTCAAAATATTCCAAGTCTACTAAATCTACCTTACCTGCTATTTTTAACTTCCGACCAGTTTTTTTAGCAATTTCAATTGCTAAATGTGGTCCTTTTTCTGGGGACATTCTCCCTAAAAAAGCTAAATAAGATGGTTCATTTGGTTGGGGATAAAATTCATAACTACTAACATCAATGCCATTATAAACAGTGTCTACGTAGTTTAATCCTAGCCGGGGTTCTTTTTGAGAATTAGAAATACTAATATAAGGCTGTTTTTTGCCATATTTAAAGATTTTTTCATTATCGGGAGTAAAAATTCCATGTAAAGTGTGAACTGTAGGAGTTTTGACTAAATTGGCATAAACTAGCGCTCCTAGTCCTACATGAGAATGGATGATATCAAAATTTTCTGCTTGTTCATAAACTGAAGCTAATAGCAGCATTTCATAAATAGCCGGCTCTTTAATTGTAGGATCTAGCCTTAAAGCGCGGGGATGCACTGATACTAATTTGGCTAAACTTAAAGAATCTCCTGATGCAAATAATGTCACTTCATGTCCTCGACGGACTAATTCATCAGTTAATAACCCCACTACTAATTCTATGCCACCATAAGCTGGTGGGGGTACTCTCTCCCACTGTGGGGAAACCTGAGCAATTTTCATGTCAATCTCCTAAAATATCAGATTTCTATTTCTAGTTAGTTGATGAATAAATGAAATAACTAACGCAGAAATAGCTAAAAAGATCAAAACCACCCTTATTTATGATTACTACCAAATCTTATGTTTTATATTTGATATTTTTTGTCTATCTCAGGTAATGTAAATGCCTGATCCTTAAGAAATAAATTAGACAGAATAATTAGTTAGATTTGGGATTTTTTAACTTGACTAAAAACAAAAAATAAGTATAATATAATACGATAACCAAATATTTGCATTTATTAAGCAGCATGAATATATACAAACAAATAAATAAACCGCGTGTTTCATGGCAGGTGGTTTTTGCACTGATTATATTTGTGTTTATGTATCTACCTATCCTGGTACTGGCTTTTTATAGTTTTAATCAGTCACCTTACAGTGCTACATGGCAAGGTTTTACCCTGGAATGGTACGGAAAATTATTTAGTGACGAGCGGATTTTATCGGGGTTATATAATAGTTTGGTGGTGGCTTTTTGTGCTGTGGGAGTTTCCGCCGTTATGGGAACATTAATGGCTGTGGGGTTGGCACGCTATGACTTTCCTGGTAAGAAATTATATCAGGGAATTGCTTATTTACCGTTATTAATTCCTGATATTGCGATCGCAGTTTCTACCCTAGTATGTTTAGCAGCTTTTGCTATTCCTTTGAGTATATGGACTATTATCGCCGCCCATATTGTATTTTGTCTATCCTATGTTGGTTTGGTAGTGTCTGCGCGGATGAATAATATTAATCCCCATTTGGAAGAAGCAGCTTTAGATTTAGGTGCGACACCAACACAAGCCTTTATTTTAGTTTTATTACCTCAATTAATGCCAGGAATTATTTCTGGGTGTTTATTGGCTTTTGTGTTGAGTTTGGATGATTTTTTAATTGCTAGTTTTACTGCGGGAAGTGGTACTAATACTTTACCAATGGAAATCTTTAGCCGGATTAGAACGGGAGTCAAACCGGATATTAATGCTTTAAGTGTGATGTTAATTTCTACGACTGCGATTGTGGCTTTGATAGGGGAATTGATTAGAACTGCGGGGGAAAGGAGAGAATAGGAAGTAGGATGAATTATTTGGATAATAAGGATTCTAAACTTATCTTTATTACCTCGTCTTGCTGACAAAAACATTTAATATTAATTTTATCTTGATCTTTTAAAATTGTTTGACAAGTGAATAGACGTGATTTACCAGGAGTCTGCAAAATGTCATACATTTGCGAATATAATTTTTCGTTATTTTTTTCCGTAAATTTACTTTTATCAGAAAAATTTTGATAAGATAGAATTCCTTTAAAATCTATATATATTTCTGATTCGTGATAATTTTGAATTGAATTTAAGTGATTATTCAGAACAAGTAACATATATATTCTTGACATTGCACATTGAAATTTTTCTCCAATTTTCCCTAAGTCCTTATTAGATATACTAGATTTTAATTCAATTAAAATAATATTTAATTTATAACTACTTTCATATTTTTGTAAAACCAAAATAGCACATTCTGGAGTTTTGTCTTTAGTTGAGATACCGAATATTTCTTTTTCTAAGTTGATTTTCCAGATTCTGTCTACTTTTGATTTATCATCAGAATAATTTAATTCTTCAATAGATACCTTTTTAAGTTTTGCATCAGAATTTTTTTCTTCAACTTCGATTTGATCATTAGTAACCTCTTCAATAAATTGTGTTTCAGCTAATTTTCTATGTAATTCATCCCTCAGAGAAGGAACACTTAGCTTTTTAGGATTATTTAAATAATATTTATTACTTTTACTCATCTTCAACCTCATCTTCTTGAAGATAAATATAATCAGTCAGAATGCGAAGTGAGTTATCTAAATTGTTTTCAACCTCTCGAAAGTTCATAAAATAGATGCCATAATCACTGCTTTCATAATCAATTATCCTATCACCTGTGAAGAAATAAACACCTACCTTTTCTTTTGATATAGAAATAGATGAATCAACATATTTTAATTTATTTTCTTCTATAATTTTTTTGACATTAACTCCATGTTGATTTTTAAGAACATCCAGATAGATACAATTATTAATAGCATTAGCTAACATAGAACTATGGGTTGTTATTAATACTTTATTTCCTGTTTGACTTTGAATAAACTGTATTAATATATTGATTAACTTAATTTGATTTTCAGGATGTAAGTTTACTTCTGGTTCATCTATCATTAAAAAATTATTCTTTTCTAATGCCCAATATTTTAAATATAAATAAAGAAGTGTTAATTGATTAACAGAAGAAGAAGCTAAATACATGGGCAAAGGTTCATCAACAGAATCAATTTTAAAATAAAATTCTATCAGACCAATTCCCTCTACACTAATAAGTTTTATCTCACCTCCAATAATCTTCTGTAATTGTTGGACAAGATTGATATAATTTCCTTCAATATTTTCTTCAAGATTCAGAGAGAAAAGTTTTTCAAAAACCTTATTCATGGGTTCTGTATATTTTCTTTTAAAAACATCTAACTCTTGAAGATCAGATGATTGAATATTAGACCTATTGCGGCGATTTTCTAGTAAATCTACAAGTTTTTTAATATCTTGTTCCCGTCTTTTTCTATCAACCTCATAAATATAACGATAGAATGTAGAAAAGAAAATTCTACTAGCTGGTAAGAAAAAAGTCTCATGTTCATATTTCAACATTGTTCTAATTATTGTTGCAATTAGAAGAAACTTTTTTTCATCCAGTAAATCCCTGTCTAAAGATTTTTTAGGAATTATTTCTTTAATACTCTCTGGTAATTGTTTCTCTATAAATTTATATATTAAATCTCCTTGATCTTTTTTAAATTCTATATATTCTAATCTATTGTCATCAGCATCTTTTATTCTGACAGTTCCTTCAATTTCTCCTTCTCTTAATTCAGATATTTCATAGTCAAAAGCAATAACAATATTATTGAGTATTTGGGAATTTTTGCCTGTATTAAATATCTCTTTTTTTGTTTCTTCCTGCAAAAATGAACTATATCTATTCAAAATTACTGCCAATAATTCAGGATTAACTTCGATATTATTTATATTTTCAACAATTTGATTATCAATTATTTCTACATTTGTACGTGCAAATTTATGAATTATATCTTCATTAAAAATCGCCCATAATAATTGAGCAACATAGCTTTTACCACTGTTATTTTGTCCAACAAAAATAAAGAAATCCTTGGCTAAATCAATGGCTTGAGTATTGTTTTTAATCGGACCTAAATTTTTGATGATCAATTTCATATAAATTAACCTCTAAACTATTTATAGTTTGTATAAATAAGGACAAAAGAGTTAAGTTCACACAATACTCTCCTTGACATTATACTAAACTAAAGCTTATCACTCTACTACTTTGTCTAAATATACAAGGTTGGATATTAACCACCAAAATATTTTACACCTTGAACTTAACCGTTATCCGCTTCATGGCTTCTTCGACATCTTCTAAAGGCATAAATTTGGAAATAACCTGCACCCACAGAGTAAAATCTGATTAATATGTCTTACTTGAAAAATCCCATATACTATATTTGTGCTAGTGTAACTTTTAATTACTCCCTGTTTTTCGCTTTCTCAAATGAACACTATACCTGAATCCATCCCCAATTGGGAAGAAGAATTGGATAATGCCATTTTTACCTTTGACGATATTCAAGCCGAACTTAACTACAAACAAGCCAAAAATGCACTCCGAAACTTAGTTAACAATCTTGATCTTTCCTCTGTGGAAAAATCTGGATTAGAAGCAGAAATTCATGATTTAGAAACCATGCTAGATAAACTAGAAAGCATGGTAGTTCAAATTGCCGCTTTTGGGATGGTAGGACGGGGTAAATCTTCCCTTCTCAATGCTTTAGTTGGTCAAGAAGTCTTTGTTACTGGACCTCTACATGGTGTTACTCGTGATGCACAAACAGTAAATTGGAGTATTAGTGAAGAAGCTTTAGGGACTTTAAAAGTCACATTACCCAGCAATGGTCAATCCCAAGTTGAATTAATTGATACTCCTGGATTAGATGAAGTAGACGGTGAAACTCGCGCAGCTTTAGCTGAACAAATTGCCAAGCAAGCAGATTTAATTTTATTTGTAATTTCGGGAGATATGACAAAGATTGAACAAATAGCATTATCGCAATTACGAGAAGTAGGTAAACCGATTATTTTAGTCTTTAATAAAGTTGATCAATATCCCGAAACTGACAGAATTACAATTTATGAAAAAATTCGAGATGATAGAGTGCGGGAATTACTTTCACCAGCAGAAATCGTTATGTCCGCAGCTTCACCATTAGTCAGAATGGCGGTACAAAATCCTGATGGAACTAGAGGTATAAAACTCCAAAAAGGACAATCACAAGTTGACGAATTAAAGTTGAAAATATTGGAAATTCTCCACCATGAAGGTAAGGCATTAGTAGCTTTAAATACGATGCTTTATGCTGATGATGTTAATCAGCAATTGGTACAACGTAAACTGATAATTAGAGAAGAAAATGCGAATCAGTTAATTTGGAAAGCAGTAATTACTAAAGCATTGGCGATCGCACTCAATCCTGTTACAGTAGTGGATATACTCAGTGCTGTAATTATAGATATCTCCTTAATTTTAGGCTTATCCAAGCTTTACGGTATCCCCATGACAGAAACCGGTGCAGTGAAATTACTCCAAAAAATCGCCCTGAGTATGGGTGGTATCGGTGCTAGTGAACTATTAGCAAATTTGGGTTTAAGTAGTTTAAAAACCCTACTGGGTATCTCTGCAACAGCAACCGCCGGCATGACAATTGGACCCTATTTATCCATAGCTATAACCCAAGCAGGAGTAGCTGGAGTATCTTCATACAGTATCGGTCAAGTTACCAAAGCCTATTTAGCCAATGGTGCAACCTGGGGACCAGATGGACCAAAAGCAGTAGTTAGTCAAATTCTATCAACTTTAAATGAAACTTCAATTTTGAACCGAATTAAAGATGAATTGCTGATTAAAGTTAGACTGAGGAAAAAAGTATGAAAGTCAGGAAGTAGGGGCGCGAGGCTTGCGCCCAGATAGCGTAACGCACTATCTTGAATTATACTCTAGACTTAGGGCATAAAATCTGCATTGAGAACCTGAACTAAAGAAAAAGATGGTTCTTCAGGGAATAAAGTTGGGGGAAGTTGATATTTATTTATTGTATCATTTCTAGCATCTGTATAACAATCTAGAAATACATCATCTAAAATACCTTTTAAACTAGGACTATCTGCTAGAGTATAGGCTATTTGTCGTCTTTGTTCAACGACAGTATTACGCCAGCCCCTAGCATTGTAATCTTTTTCCTCTGTCCAATATTGTAGTTTTAATAAATGTTCAATTAGGACAACTAGGCGAGTTTTTAGTTCTTTCTTTTCCCTCCTTCCCATACTATCAATTTCTTCAACCAAATTCTCAATATCTAATTGCTCTAATTTTCTTTCTCTCAAAAGTGTAAGTGTAGTTTGTATCCACAGATAAAAATCTTGCTCATATAGTGTTTTATTAGTATCAATGGTCAGCATAACAACTTCTCCTGACTCGATAGACTCTTAAGGAAATTATACAACTAACTAATTCAACTTAGCAAGTAATTGACGAATTACATCTCCATCTCTAGCATCAGGAACTTTAATTAAATAAATTTGTAAGTCTTCCGCCGCTTGAGAAAATTGCCCTAATTGATAATACAATAAACCCCGATCTCTTAATTCAAAACTGGCTTCTGGAAACAACAGCAAAATCCGTTCTACCGTTCTTAAACTCCTTTCTAAATCCTGCTTTTGAAGATAAATATATTTTAAATTAGTCAACATTCGTGTTAAAAATTGCCGATTACTCACAACCGCTAAAAATTCAGGTTTGAGCGTCACTTCTTGCTGATAAATTTGTGAAAGTCTTTCTTGACAGTCTTGGGCAAACATCACCTCACCACCATTAAAAGCATCCACAAAAATCCCTATATCTTCCACGTCTGGACGAATCAAAAAATGTCCCGGCATTCCTACCCCAACCATCGGAAAATCAATCCGTTTGGCTACCTCCATATAAACCAGTGCCAAAGTAATCGGAATACCCGTTTTCCGTTCAATGACATCATTTAAAAAACTATTGCGGGGGTCATAATAATCAAGCTTATTACCATCAAATCCCAATTCTTCGTATAAATATTGATTAATACTTTGAATAACCCGTAGAGGATAGCGAAAAGAAGGCAAACGTTCCTCTAACTCCATTGCCATTGTATCAATAGCATTTAAATACTCTTCAGTATCAATATCTGGATATTCTTCCTGGGCAATATATAAGGCTGCCTTTGCGAGATTGATATCCTCATCAGGTTGTTGAATCTCTTGGTAAAAATACTGTCGTGCTGACGAGAAAGTCATAAGTAATAAAGATGAAGCGACTGGAGGAGAGTACAGAGTTTTTTGTACCTACTCTTATTTTAGAGCATTCTGGCGATTTATTTCTCGTCTTCTCGTTCCCAGTCTCCAGACTGGGAATGCTATCTTAGAGGTTCTACCTCCTTAGAGAAAACAAGAGAAAAGAGAGTTGTGATAGTATAATCAATATAGATTTATAATTGTGGCATTTTTATTCAAATTCTCAAAGTATGAAACTACCTGACTTAGATACTGAAACCATAGATCGTATTATCGAAATGGCTTGGGAAGATCGGACACCATTTGATGTGATAGAAAAACAATTTGGACTCTTAGAAAAACAGGTAATTGCTCTGATGAGAAGGGAAATGAAATCATCCAGTTTCCAAATGTGGAGAGAAAGAGTTACCAAACGTAAAACCAAACATTTAGAAAAAAGAGAATTTATTGCAGGGAGATTCAAATCCCAAAATCAAAAAACTTAAATTGACATAAAATATAAAATTATCTATGATTGGAATTTGGATATTAGGCGATCAACTTTCCCTACAACAATCAGCCTTAAAAAGCTGTAATCATCAAATAAATACACCTGTAATTTTCATCGAATCATTACAGCATATTCAAATCAGACCATATCATCGCCAAAAATTAGTGTTAATTTGGTCAGCAATGCGCCACTTTGCAGCAGAATTAGCACAACTAAACTATGCAGTCACATACAAAGTAGCCACAGATTTTCAAACATCACTCCAAGCATGGATTCAAGTTAATCAAATTACCGAATTGCGGGTAATGACACCCAATGATCAACCATTCATCCAAATAATTCAAAATTTACAATTACCTTGTCCAATCACCTTAATTCCTAATAATCAATTTTTATGGAGTACAGAAGAATTCACTGATTGGGCGAAAAGTCGCAAACGCCTATTAATGGAAGATTTTTATCGAGAAGGAAGACGAAGTTTTCAAATTTTAATGGAGGACAAACAACCAATTGGAGGACAGTGGAATTTAGATAAAGAAAATCGTCAACCACCTAAAGGTAAATTACATCCACCCCCAGCCCAATGGTTTACACCAGACGCAATTACTCTCGATGTTATAGACAAAGTTAACTCTCTTTCTCATTTAACTTATGGAGAAATAGAACCCTTTGATTGGGGAGCAGAAGTGTTGAATGTTAGGAAAAGATTAAAAAAAAGTACCATAATTTGATACAATCTAAAAAAATCTAGATAAAGAATTATCAAATTATGCGCTTAAAGAATTTCCCAGAAGTGGTCAAAACAATATTGAAACCATTGCCCAAAAAAGATTATCCAGTTCTGGACACATTTTCATTTGTATCAGTGTGGTTACAGTATGTCATGGATAAAAGTATAGTGAGTATGAGAGATTTATTTCAAAGACTAAATAATCAAGGGATAGATTTAAAAATATCAAATTTTTCCAAGGCAAGTAAAAAGAGAGATACTCAAGTATTTTTGGAGATAATAACTGAATTAAACAATCAACTGAGAAAGAAAAAAGGAAAGGAAGAAACCCAAGCATTATTTCCTATAGATTCAACAATTATTACATTAACAAGTAAATTATTATGGAGTCAAGGATATCATCAAGTAAAACTATTTTGTGGGTTAGATAGTTTGACATCAGAAGTTGGTGGAATGGTGATTCATTTTGGGCAAGGACATGACCATAAATATGGACAAGAAACAGTAGAAGCAATTCCGTCAAAAGGAGTAGGGATAATGGATAGAGGATTTGCATCCTCCGAAAGAATATCTGAATTAAAACAACAAAAAAATAAAGCTTTTGTCTTAAGAATTAAAAATAATGTCACTTTAGAAATGCTAGAAAATGGTAATTGTAAAGTTGGCAAAGATGAAAGAGAAGTGGAAATTAGAGTAGTAGCATTTTGTGATATAGAAACTAAGAGTGAATTTCGTTTAGCAACAAACTTATTAAATGAAGGAGAAGAGCAAGTTAGTAATCAAGAGATTATGGAAATTTACATACAAAGATGGCAAATTGAATTGTTATGGAAATTCTTAAAAATGCACCTCAAGTTAGACAGACTTATGACAAAGAATGAGAATGGAATTAGAATTCAGATAATGTGCTGTTTAATCGCTTATTTGATATTGCAACTAATAGAAATACCGCCAGAATTTGGCAAAACTTTATTAGATAAACTCCGTTATCTTCAGTCCTATATGTGTCAGGAAATAAGTTATGTTCATTGGTTTAGAAAACTTATTTGGATAAGATGAAAAATAGCACTTATAGGCTAAGTTTATTTCAATATGTAAAGTTTTATTACGCTATTCAACATTTCTGGTTATCTTTCTATGGACTCTAGCAACTTTCTTTCTAGTTTTATTGCGGTTATTAGAGCCTTTTTGTTTTCTGGATAATTGCTGTTGTTTTATTTTTAAGTTCTTCTCATGTTCTTTCTTTAGGAACGCAAATTTAATAACCTGCAATTCTGACTTAACCTGAAATGGTGCGTTACGCTGTCGCTAACACACCCTACTTTTGCACTTTATTTAATTCATATTCCTTAGCTGAGGAATTATCTTTTTGACTTCGTATCCAGACAGTCCTTTACCCGTTTCTTTATATGTTTCATTCATCAAATTCAAAAAATAGTTCCATAACCAACGACAACTGCCAAAAGCTTGTGCTAATGACTGCTGCTGCTGGGCATCTGGATATAATCTGATTTTGACAACTTTTAACATATTAGAGCGAAAGAAATTTACTATAAAACACTATAAAACACTATAACACAAGATTTGTGAATTGCCTCCATGTTTTTCTCCCTTGCTGTCGCTTTGGTTGAAACCCACATTCCGCACCCTGGGGTGTCACATAGTATTATCACTTGATTTTCTCTTGATTTCTGGATATAAATTATGCCTTGTCGGCATCATGTATCCGTTAATTCATTGAGATTCTGTATATAATACATCCTCATTTCATCATAAAAAACAGTAAAAACCGATTGTGACAGTTGAGGGTGCGGAAGATAGGTTGAAAAACTGTCGTTAATTCACGCGCCATTCATCCCACGCTGCCCTTCGGGTCAGTCGTGGGGCTTCTGTCGGTTAAGCTAAAACCGGATTTTAGGGGTTTTGAAGTGGGGAGACTGACGAAAAGAATTTGACCCCTCTCCAAACCTCTCCCCGCACTATGCCTTACCCATATCTTTCTTGACATTCTTGAAACCCTTATAATATGAGAGTTCAGCAGTGCTAAACCCCTACCGGGTTATTTATATTTGTTTGATATATCTTCCTTATCAACTCCATGATAACAAATATAAAATCCGTTGTCAATCCCCAATACTCTCTTTTTGCGGTTTTTTGTGGAAGTAATTTATTTTGCAGTTCCAGGATTTTCACAAAATCGGGGATCTCTTCTTAATAATGAATTTAAGGCAAAGGTGGAGTCGTTAAGTGCTAACCTAAAAGATGATATCGCTTGATCTGGGGTCTTAAACGACCCACTTGTGAAAACTAGCTTCAATCATTTAGGCGCAGCATGGTCACCACCGCAGAAAAAACAAACATAGGTTACATTACCCAAGTAATTGGTCCGGTTGTAGACGTTAAGTTCCCCGGCGGTAAATTACCCCAAATCTACAACGCTTTAACCATCACAGGCACAAATGAAGCTGGACAAAACATCAGCTTAACCGTTGAAGTACAGCAACTTCTAGGCGACAACCAAGTACGGGCGGTGGCTATGAGTACCACCGACGGTTTAGTTCGTGGGTTAGAAGTAGTTGATACTGGCGCTCCGATTACAGTACCCGTTGGTAAAGCCACCTTGGGACGGATTTTCAATGTTTTAGGCGAACCTGTAGATCAGCAAGGTCCCGTAAACGCCGAAGCATATCTACCTATTCACCGTGACGCTCCTAAATTCACAGATTTGGAAACCAAACCTTCTGTGTTTGAAACTGGGATTAAAGTTGTTGACTTGCTCACTCCCTACAAACGCGGTGGTAAAATCGGTCTGTTCGGCGGGGCTGGTGTTGGTAAAACCGTGATCATGATGGAATTGATCAACAACATCGCTACCCAACACGGTGGTGTGTCTGTATTTGCGGGTGTGGGTGAACGCACACGGGAAGGAAATGACCTCTACAACGAAATGATGGAATCTGGAGTTATCAATAAAGATAACCTCAACGAATCCAAAATTGCTCTAGTTTATGGTCAAATGAACGAGCCACCCGGAGCAAGAATGCGGGTTGGTTTGTCTGGTTTGACAATGGCTGAGTACTTCCGTGATGTCAACAAGCAAGACGTATTGCTATTTGTTGATAACATCTTCCGGTTCGTACAAGCTGGTTCTGAAGTATCCGCGCTATTGGGTCGGATGCCTTCTGCGGTAGGATATCAGCCTACTCTGGGTACTGACGTAGGTGCTTTGCAAGAACGGATTACCTCCACCACCGAAGGTTCTATTACTTCTATTCAAGCTGTATATGTACCTGCGGACGACTTGACTGACCCCGCACCAGCAACTACCTTTGCCCACTTGGACGGTACAACAGTATTGTCTCGTGGTTTGGCTTCTAAAGGTATCTATCCTGCGGTTGATCCTTTGGGTTCTACTTCCACCATGTTGCAACCCAACATCGTTGGTGATGAACACTACAAAACTGCACGGGCTGTACAATCCACCTTGCAACGTTATAAAGAACTCCAAGACATCATCGCCATTTTGGGTTTAGATGAATTGTCTGAGGAAGATCGTTTAATTGTGGCACGGGCGCGGAAAGTTGAACGGTTCTTGTCTCAGCCTTTCTTCGTAGCTGAAGTATTTACTGGTTCTCCTGGTAAGTATGTGAAGTTGGAAGACACCATTAAAGGATTCCAACAAATTCTTTCTGGTGAATTAGATGCTTTACCTGAGCAAGCTTTCTACTTGGTAGGCGATATCACTGAAGCTAAAGCTAAAGCTGAAAAGCTCAAGGGTTAGTCATTAGTCATTAGTCAGTAGTCAGTGGTTTTTTATGCAACTGACAACTGACAACTGACAACTGACAAAAGGCAAATGACAAAGGACAACTGACAAATGACATTAACTGTTCGTGTAATTTCCCCAGACAAAACTGTTTGGGATGCTGAAGCTGACGAAGTAATTTTACCTAGCACTACTGGTCAGTTAGGTATTCTCAGTGGACACGCTCCCATGCTGACAGCCTTGGATACAGGCGTAATGCGTGTCCGAGCTAGTAAAAATGCTAGTTGGCAAGCGATCGCTCTTTTAGGCGGTTTTGCTGAAGTTGATCAAGATGAAGTCACAATTCTAGTCAATAGTGCTGAACGTGGCGACAAAATTAACCTTGAAGAAGCCCGCACTGCTTTTAATACAGCACAATCTGGCTTAAATCAAGTTAGCGCAGATGACCGAAAAGCACAATTCCAAGCAACACAGGCATTTAAACGCGCTCGCGCTCGTTTTCAAGCTGCTGGTGGTTTAGTGTAAATTGTATAGAGCATTTAAAACTAATGAGGGTGGACAAATAGCCCACCCTTATTTTATTGGTATTTTAATTTGATTAGCTTTATCTTCTTTTTAGATCCCCGACTTCTTAAAGAAGTCGGGGGATCTGAGATTTTTCGTGTTTATCCTTCTATAATTTTTATCTCTTCTGCTGTTAGTTCTGGAGTTTAGACTAAAAACAGAAATATAAGTTAAAATTACTGAGAAACAATGAGTTAAAAAGACTACCGATTATAGAGAATAAAGAATTGGCGGAAAAAAAGCGGTCAGTGATGTAAAACTGACCGCAGAATGTTCAATGCTGATAAATGTAAAAAAGTTATCAGATTGACAATGCCATTAGAACAGCTAAGACAATTTCGCACAAGTGTATACAATATTTTGGGCAAAGCCAAAGATGCCTTATTTGACTTGATGGATGCAGCATTAATCACCCGGAGTATTTATGCCTTCGTAGAATTAGCATTATCGCCAGTGTTTAGAAGAAAGTGGTCAAGTGTATATGAGGCAATAGAGGATGGCAATCCCCCAAGAACAGAATTAATGAAATTGTATATAGAACAACTCAATCCCACAGAAAGAATAATCTTAGCGGGAGATCATACAGCTTGGACAAGAATAGATGCACCGACGTTAAAGGATAGAACCTATGAGCATCAAGAACAACCAATGTCAGGAGCAAAACCCGTAACCTTGGGACAAGGTTACAGCACAATTGCCGTCATCCCAGAGATGTCTGGAAGTTGGGCTTTACCGCTATTACATCAACGCATTACCAGTTTTGAGAACCCAATTCAAAAAGCCGCTGCACAGCTAAAGCTGATATGCGAAAATCTATCTATGTTTCTTTAAAACCCTCAGCAACTTTCTTACCGGTTTCGTAGGCTTTATCAATGATGGTCGTAAAAACCTGTAACCCTTTCTGAGTAGTAGCTTTTGCCATCAGTTTAGCAACAGTGTTAACACTGTCGAAAATAACACCTTTACAAGCCCGACTTAGATGTGGAAACAGCCGATGCTCAATCGGATTGTACTTAGATGTATAAGGAGGATAGTGAGCAATGCGAATTTCAATTCCAATTTCATTCACCAAAGCTTGTAATGCTTCTTTGAATACACCCGCCTTCGACTCTACCAATTGATGGTCAATGGAAAAACCGCTCTTTGGGAGTTGCCACAAAAATAGTTACCGCAGTTGCAAATATGATCCACAACGGTAACAGTGTACAAAATATCAGGGAGTTTATAACACTCAGTAAAAACTCTAAGAAAACTCATAAATAATAAATTTTCTCTAAGAATTTTCTTGAGTAATTCTACAACAAGAACCTAGTAAATTTAGTAACTAAGAGTTCTTAATTTTGTGATGCGTATGATGCGTATTAAATAATATAAAATGATTAAAGCAAATAATTTTTAGATGTGGGATTAATTATCCTCAACTAAACTACTGAGAAATTCTTAGAGAAAAACTTAAATACTGAGAAAATCCCTGTCTATTGTTGTTGCCCATAAAAAAAACTTCCAAGCAAATACCTGGAAGTTCTGAATCTTAAACATTTACTGTTTGCTTTACTGGCATCTGTCGTTCTGGCATTGGTTGAAGTGCTGCATTAATAGGTACATACTTACAATAACAAATCACAATCATATCAAATCCCATACCGGAAATATCAGGAGTATAGGTTTCAACACTGGTTACTTCCCAATCACTTAAACGATGATGGGTTTTGGCTTCTGGGTATTCGGCATCAACAAACTGCTCAACTTTAATAAATTCCGGGGGACGATAACCAACTTCGGGTAGTGGTGTATCTGAACAATCATAGTGTTCACCTAGAGTTTTGGTTAAAGAACCCGTGTGAGCATATTTCCTATCTTGCCAACCTGGTTGACGTTTTTCAGCCCGGAAAACAATCCATCTACGCATCATCTTTTTCCTCAGTATCGTAATATGATTTGGGAAATTCTGTATCGCCCTCAAATACACAGTCTACTGGCAGTATATCGTTACCAGTTTCTTCTACGTCAACAAGTTTCCAACCGTATTTTTCTGCCATTTCATCGCAGCATTCTTCGTCTGCTGCTGCATGACGTGATTTATTTTGGTTCTGTGGTTCTGGCATATCTACTCAACCTTATTGTCAGGGTTATTTCTGATTTTGTCAGTTATCGCCTCCCATAAATCTGCAATTTCATCTTTACTGTTAAGGTTGAATTGGTAAACAGTATTAGCATGAACTTGGGAATTCCCCATTGTTACCGTAAAACTATTATCATCTTTAACAGGTAATAATTTCTTAACCAATTTGGCTTTTTCATCTATGGTTAAATGTTCCATCACACTTTCTAAAAATGCTAATTTCTGTTCACTGCTTAACTTATCGTAATGACTTCTATCCATAAACCCTGACCTAACTTATATTTGGTAATTATAACATAATTATAGTAATTACATAAATCCAAGACAATGTTATTATATAATAATATCGGGGTAATTAATATTTGAAAATAAATGATTTACTTAATATAAATTATCAGAGTTCGTGCTACTCCAAAACAAATTGCAGAGATGTTATACTATTTCTGTATGAAGATATGCTAAAAATAAATTATCCGATACCTAAATAAAAATATGGTTATTTCAGAACTTGAACAACAACTTCTTCAACTTTCCCCCAACGATAAATTTTACATTATCCAACTACTAGCACAAAGCTTAACTATGGAGAATAAAAATAACAAAATCCGTAAAGATTCAGGTCTAAATTTGAGGGATTCAATCTGGGGTCTGCACATTAGGATTAACCGTAGCTTTAATGGCTTGATAGCGAAGCGCTCCGTAGGAATCAAAAAACTCAATCACGGAACGTCCCTGACGACGACAAGTTTGAATAACCGTCAATAAATTGGCAGTATCTTGAAACCGCGACCTAGTACGAGAACCGCCACTGACTTTTCGTAGTTAGTACAGGGTAAACGTAACGTTCGCTCGGCTAAATTATTATCAGGGGGTATGTGCGGGTGGTCTAAAAAATACCACCATTGATGAGCTTTATTGCGTAAGGAGCGTAGAAGTTTACCAGCTTTTTTTGGCTACAGTATTAAATTGAGGTGCTGATATGCTTGAGATTGCCAAACATCTAATTCAGGAACTCTCCAAGGTGCTTTTTTTTGTTTTTTGTTTCTGGAGTCATTTTTGAGACCTTTTTCCCATACAATCAAAGCACTTTTCTTATCTCCTAAAGCTTCCTGTACCTGTGCCAATAAATAATAGGCATCAGGACGGGAACTATCTAATTCAATTGCTTTACCAAGGTGATTTTGAGCATAAGTGTATTCATTTTGTTGGAGATATGCCCAGCCAAGGTTTTTGTACAAGGCATATTTCACTAAAGTATCCTGTACACGATCTAAAATTTGTAAAAGCAAGTCAATAGCAATGGCACTATTTCCATTGATAATTTCTAATCGTGCTAAATTATTGATAGCTGCATCAGCAGCACGAGATTTATACTGTTTAGCCATTTCGTAGTGGAAACACGCACGATCCAACTCTTGTAGCTTTTCATAAGTTGACCCCAAGTTATAATGTGCGGCTGCAACATCCGAATTAAATCTGAGTGACCACACTAAAGAACACTTGGCGCTAATAAAATCACCTTCCAGGTATTTTTGATGACCTATCTGGTTTAAAGACTTAGCAATAAATTGATTAGTAATGTATTTTTTTACTCTATTGCTTAAAGTAAATTTAGCGACTCTTGTATTATCTTGTTCAACAATAAGTAATTGCTGTAAGAGTACATTCAACGATGTATGTAATTCCGATAAATCTACTGCAAAGACTAGACTTGCTTGTAAATCGGCAAGAGATACTGCCTGGTTGTTTACCGCTAACGAGTAAATAATATTTTTTTCTAACTCATAAATGTTTTCAAAAGATTCTAAAAATTCATTGATAATATTATTTATCAATGATAAGTTGTGCTTTGAAAAATTATTAAAGTCACCTTTAAATGTTTTGTTAATAGTTTTGACGACTATTTCTAAAGCTAAAGGATTACCTTCATATAATTCAATTAATTCTAATAAATTTTGGTCAGAAACTGCAAAATTTTTGATTGGCAAAATAAAAGTTTTAGCATCATCTGGATGCAAGCCTCTCAAATACAATTCCCTCACAGGTAGTGTTTCTCCAGCTAAGTCAGCAATTTCTATTGGTTTTTCCCGACTGGTCAGCACTAAGCAGCTATTATGATTTGATTCTCCTAAGCGTTTTAATAACTCTCCATAGCCATCATATTCCTGTGGATAATGTCGAACTAACTGGCTACTAGGCAGAACAGTTTCTACATCATTTAGCAACAGTAGACAGCGGTGTTGGGATAGATACTCAATCAGTAAAGAGATTTGCCCACCGATATCTTTTGGTATGTTGGTTTCTTCTTGGTGCAACAGGGAGTGGAGCAGGTCAGTTAATAATTCTTGGATGGGTGGAGCATAGTGGAGCGATCGCCAAATGACGCACTCAAACTCATTCTGGATTTGTTTAGCCAACTGCGCTGACAGAGTATTTTTGCCAATACCACCCATGATACTCAGGATTACTACTAGTCGGCACTTGTCTTTGACAATCCATTGCTTTAAAGTAGCCAGTTCTTCAATACGTCCGTAGAAAATAGTAACATCTGGTGCTTCGTCCCAATCTTGGCGTGCATAGATGTGATCTTCACCGAAGTTGACCGAGGGAGAAGACATACTGGCAGTATTTTGAGCTTGGTGTTTTTGATATTGTGAGAGTAAAAACTGCCGGAGCTTGGCAAACTTGACTGGTCCTTTTCCGTCAATCTGAAACTTTTGATACACTGCACTTAATCGCTGGCGGATAGCTGAATCTTTGACTTGAAGCTGCTCTGCGATTCCTGCAATATCGTTACCTTCTAAAGCCAAAACCAACACTTCCCTTTCTGCCTTGGAAAGGTTGTGCTTATCCGCTTCAACTTGCAAAAATTCTTGAAAATATTGGTCCATTGACATAGTAAATAACTCACATTTATAAGTTAGATTCTTATTTATCTATATTTATACATCATTCAGTCGTGCTGTCGCTTCTGACAAGTATGCGCCACCATATCATGGGATTGATACCCAGCAACACTATTTTTACAGCAAATCGCAATCAACCGTGCCACAAATGAACATGATGAAAACCAGTGCCAGAAATCATTCTGAGATTTATTCTTGTGGCGGGTTTGCCCTCAAACTGCTGTAACTGGTAGATTACAGGTTGGTTAGTTAGAGTCGAGCATACTGTCATCCTACCGCATTATGTACCCCGGCTCCCCCGAAAATTTTCGTTCTCCTTATAAAATTTTTATACTTTTCTTATATATTATATGTTAACATTCTGATTTGAGTAATTTATACTCTTAATAAAGTAAGAAATATAGGAGTAGCTTAATTTTCAATGGCACGATGACCCCCAGTAACGTCCAATTTGTAGGATTTGGAGAAAAAATCATGGCAAAAATAATAAGTACCACTGGCAATGACATCCATATAAGAACTGCGAATAATGACAACTTTATTGGTAATGTTGGCAAGGATATTTTCCTAGGCGGAGCAGGTATAGATATTGCTCATTACAGCACTCTAGGACAAGCGGTGACAATATGGACATCTGGTTTTATCAGCACTGGTTATCTGGGAATGACATATTTCGGGAAGTTGAAACCATGAAAATGACACACTATAACCAAATAAGATTATTCTGTGTTCTCACTTAATTAAACAAGTATGTGAAGGAGATAAATATACTATGAATGATAGTGTCTTTTTTCTGTATATCTGCAATTTCCTATTGATTGGTGGATTACCAATCATCTTCTTTAAGCCAGGACAGAAAAATATTCGGTGGTTAGTTACAGCTTTACCTTTTTTTGTTTCTGCTTTGCTTTTGATTGCGGGTTATGTTGGGGTAGTTTCATCTTTCCAATACCAAAGTTATTGGCCAATGCAGACTGATATTATAGCTACTGCATTAGCTATTAGTTCAAATTCTCTCATAGCCTATACAATTGGCACTCACAGAGTACCCCTCAATTTATGGCATCAGGATAATGATCAATCAGATCATATTGTGACTTACGGACCGTATGAAAAAATCCGTCATCCTTTTTACACTTCTTTTATCCTATCTTTAATTGGGACATTCGTTTTTTTTCCTCATATTATTAGCTTGCTGATGTTAGTTTATGGAATAGTAGGACTAATATTAACAGCACAGCGAGAAGAGAGAAACTTACAGAAACAAGACGGATATTATCGACAATACATGAAAAGGACAGGGAGATTCACACCAAAATACTTTACTTCTAAATCAGATATAAACAACATCACTAGTGATGAGATAAGCAACCAATGAGAAACATATATGTAGGACATTTTTCCTATGTTTTGGGTGACTTAGAGCAAACTGTTGAACAAACAGTCGAAGAAAATAGAACAGTAATTAAAGATCCTGAAAAATTTAGATCCGCAGGATTCGATAAGCATCACATTTGCTCTCCCAGCACTACTGCTTATGACTTAGCAGTAGCAGCAGTTAAGCCCATCGCAAAATACTTAAATCAAGTTGGAGCAATCATCTACTCAACAGCTTTACCAATCAATGCCAACATAGGAACAACATTTGAGGAAACAAAAGATATAAAAGACCTCACAGATTTTCCTGGTAGTCATTTGCAAAGTGATTTTGGACTAAATGATGCTTGGGTTATTGGCTTAGATCAACAAGCCTGTACGGGAATGATAGGCTCTTTTAAACTTGCGGCTGCTTTACTTAGAGATACACCTCAATGGAGTCAAATCCTCTGTGTAACAGCAGATCGTTTTCCTCAAGGCTCATTATATGAACAATCATATAGTTTGATTTCTGATGGAGCTTCTGCATTTATTATCTCAACAGAGCCGATACCTGGAGGGTTTCGGTACGTTGAACATCATGCGATCACAAATGGGGGAATGGCAAACACAAATGATGATGCAACTATTGGTAATTTCTTCCCTAATACTATAGATTGCATCACAATGAATGTGAAACGAGCAGGGTTGGAGTTGAAAGATATTAATTGGATGGTAGTCCAAAATATTAATGTCAATGCTTGGAAGATAGTTTGTAGTCCGAGCCTTCTTGATTACGATATCACCAGGGTATTTCATCCTTCTTTGCCGATGATGGGTCACATGATTAGTGGAGATTGTATTGTCAATACCCAAATGTTAATTGAATCAGGAAAAATCAAACCTGGAGAGTATGTACTTCTATATATGGTTGGTTACGGTCTTACCTGGCAATCAGTTATTCTTCAATACTGTGGATAATTAATCATGAATCTTGTTACTATCGCCAAAATATACGAAACTTCAGTTATTGATCACACCAATCCCTATACTGCTATTGATTGGGCTGATACTGTTGATCGTCAATCTGAATGGTTTATGTCCCCTAAACTCATATCTTTATATGGGACAGAATATTACGCTAATCTTAGTGAAATACAACAGAAAGAACTAAGTTTTTGGGAAGCTATTAACTTTTTTACTCTGAATATTCATGGCGAAAAAGCCCTAATCCAAGGTCTAGCTGCCAGACTTTATCAAGATCATGGCATAGCTGAAACAGGTGACATCATTAACAAATACATTCATATTTTTCTGGCTGAAGAAAATCAACATATGTCTTACTTTGGAGGATTTTGCAACCGATATGCAAAAGGACCATATCCAGATAAAAAAATTGATTTTCCAGCAGATGAATATGCCCCTGGAGAAGATGATTTTTTGTTTTTTGCTAAAGTGCTGATTTTTGAGGAAACTGTAGATGTTTATAATCGGATTATGGCTACGGATATGAACCTAAATCCGATAGCACGGATGATCAATAATATCCATCATCATGAAGAAACCCGTCATCTTATTTTTGGAAGACAAGTTGTAGAAACTTTATTCAAACAGTATTCTCCAGCTTGGTCAGCAGAAACACTGGCAAAAATACAGAAATACATAACCATGTATTTTAGCGTAACTTGGGCTGAATACTATAATCCAGATGTTTACAGAGATGCTGGTTTTGATAAACCTTTTGAAGTTCGTCAAGCAGCTTATAAAAATCCAATTAATCAGAAACATCGTCAAGAAATAAGTTCCAGTTGTATCAGATTTTTTCAGAATATTGGTTTTTTGGAAAAGGCACCAGTTTTATGAATATTGACGACATCAAAGAAAAGTTACGGGAGTGGATTGCTGAAAAAGGTCAGCGAGAAGCCAACAGTATAAAAGATGAAAGTAACCTGATTAAAGAAGGCATAATTTCATCTTTAGATAGTCTAGAACTGATCATGTTTATTGAAAGTATTGGAGGTAAAATAGGCAAAATTCGTGCGGGTGTTTTTGAAAATATTAACACTATTTACAACACTTTTTTTCGTGAATAAAATCATGGGTGTACTTGAAAACTATCATTGGTATGATAATGGTTTGTCTGTGATTAGTGGTGATTTACTAGAACTATATCAGGCAATTGATCAGCTATTTATCAGATGGGCAACTACAGAATTTAATGCCAAAGACCATCTTTTTTCTACCTTTATTCAGGCTCAAGAGTTAGAAAAAATAAATTACTTTGACTCTTTTCCACACTTGGTTACTTTTCCCATTTGTCTCTCTCAAGAGGAGGATAATTTAAGAAGATTTATAGAAGGTAAACCCCTATCTTTAGCAGGGGAAATTAATTTGACTGCTACCACTCCTATCCGCGAAATTCTCACTCCTGCGGCTTGTTATCACATTTATGTGTACTTGCAGAACAAGAATTTTGATTCACCAGTTTATATTACAACTGTTAATAATTGTTTCCGGAGAGAATCGCATTATAAACCACTCCAGCGCCAATGGAATTTTCATATGCGAGAGATAGTTTGTCTTGGTAATCAAAACGTTGTGGAGCAGTTTCTTGAAAACGCACGGGAGAAACTAAAGAACTTTTTTAAGGCTATAGGATTACCAATAGAATGGGATATAGCAACTGATCCTTTCTTTCAGCCTGAAAGCAATCCTAAATATATTGCCCAAATAGTTTTACCCACAAAAATAGAAATGATTTTTCAGGATCTTTCTATTGGTTCAACCAACCTTCACCGCGATTATTTTGGGAAAAATTTCTCTATTTCCATGAATGGAGAAACAATTCATTCAGCCTGTGTCGCCTTCGGTCTTGAGCGTTGGGTTTATGCGTTTATTCAGCACTTTGGTGAACAGAAAGAAAACTGGCCTAATCTACATTCATTGATCATATAAAAGTATGTCCATCCTAATTACAGGTGGTAATGGTTATCTGGGAAAATGTCTGACTAAAAAATATCTCAAATTCACTGATGAAAAGCTGATACTTTTAGTTAGGGCAAAAGATCAGACAGACTTGCAAAATAAAATTGAAACCCTCGACCATGAATTTGGGTTTACTAATGGGAGAATAGCCTATTTTCCCAGCGATATTAGTGAAGAACAACCATTCACATCGGTTGATCCAAAGTCAGTTAATTCGATTATTCACACAGCATCTATTACCCGATTTGATGTCAGCCAAGAAGATGCAAATCGAGTTAATTATCAAGGGACAAATAAACTATTACAGTTTGCTGATAATTGCCCAAACATTGAAAAAATAGGCTTATTAAGCACTGTATACAGTTCTGGTTTAATACCCGGAGTAATTAAAGAACAGCTATTAAGTGATGAGCTAGGCTTTGCCAATTATTATGAATGGTCAAAGTGGGAAGCTGAAAAAAGTGCTATTCAAACCTTTGCTCATCTCCCCTGTTTTATCTTTCGTTCTGCGACGATTATTGCTGACGACGATGATGGTAATGTCACTCAGTACAATGTTTTTCACAACACTTTACGACTGGTTTATCATGGTCTATTAACCTTAATGCCAGGAAACAGTCAGACACCAATTTATTTGGTGACAGGTGAATTTGTCACTGATGCGATTTTTAAAATTCTCTCTCTTTCTTCAACTAAAAACCAGAGAATTTTTAATATTGCACACTCCCAAGATAAATCCCCAAGTTTGGGTGAAATTATAGATATAGGATTAGCAGTTTTTAATCAGGATGAACAGTTTGTAAAGCGGCGAACTAGCAAACCTAGATATATTAATCTAGAAACTTTTAATATCATGATGCGGCAGATCCAATCATTTGGTAGTAGATCAACACAATTAGCCGCTGGTAGTATGCAACCATTCGCTCAACAGCTTTTTATTGCCAAAGATATTAAAAACGCGGGATTAATGGCCATGTTGGATGAATATCAAACTCCTGATATTCAAGAACTGGTGATAAAAACTTGCCATTTTCTATTAACAACTAATTGGGGACGAAAGTTTCTGTAATTCACTAAGAGGAAGCACAAATGACTAATGTACAGTTAAATGAAAATGAACTCTGGTTACTCAGCTTTTATCGTCATTCGGAAATTCAAGGGGCATTGTTTTTTGGCAAAGTAGCACAAACTATTCCTGATGGAGAAATTCAATGTGATATAACTAGACATTTTGCTGATGAAAGCCAGCACGCTCGATATTGGACAGACTGTATAACCCAACTTGGTTATATGCCTCTAAAGCTGAATAATGGATACCAAGACAAGTATTTTAAAGCTGCTGGTGTTCCCCATTCTCTGATGGAAGTTTTAGCCATAACCCAAGTATTTGAAGTCCGTGCTATTCGACAATATGGACTTAACTTGCAAGCTACCAATATTCATCCGATTATAAAGGAAACACTGAAAAAGATCATGGAGGATGAAAAATGGCATCTTAGCTGGGTAGATCAAGCGCTTAAAGAAATGGAATCACAATATGGTCAAGAAAATATTGCCACTACAATCAAAAAATATCGGCACGCTGATCAAATAGTGTTTGAAGAAACTATGAGAGAACATGAAGATAGGATTCAGGCTATTATCTCATCAGTTAATTAAAGGAGTTTAAACATGGTTACTAGAGAAGAAGTAAAGACAATCCTGGCGCAAACTTTAAGTATGTCATCGGCTGAATTAGCAGATGAAACTCCTTTAGAAGGTGGTGAAATAGAATCTCTTTCTTATGTTGAGATGCTATTAGCGATAGAATCTCAATATGGAATTACCGCTTCAGATGATGAACTAGAAAGTGTGAAAGATATTGGTAATTTGAGTCAGTTAATTGTGGACAAAATATATGCGAGTCATCAACAAGATACCTTTATTTCCTAACTCTAAATTTAAAATCTGGAATTTGGTAATCTTGGTTTCTGTACCAACTGTATTACTTCTGTTAGCGTCCGGTTATCAAGTATTAAATTATCAGCAAAAAATCACTGAACATAAAAAAACTGAGGCAGATATTTCAGCAAATGTTATTACTGCTGATGGTTATCTGGAACCAAAAGGTGAAGTTATTTTGATTTCACCGACCTTTGGCATGGAACGCGCACGGGTAGAGGAACTACGAGTAAAACGAGGTGAATTGGTAAAAGCTGGGGATATTATTGCTGTTTTAGATAGCAATAGTTCAATGGTGGCTGCTTTGGAAAATGCCCATTCTCAAGAGCAAATTGCTTCAGCACAGCTAGAGTTAATCAAAGCTGGGGCAAAAAAAGGTGAAATCGCCGCCCAAAAAGCAAAAGTTTTAGAAAATCGGGCTGAACTGAATGGACAAATTGCGACACAAAACGCAGAGATAGGTACTTTAGAAGCACAATTAGCAGGTGAAAAAAGAACGCAGAATGAAAGTATTGAACGAATTAAAACAGAGTTGAAAAAAGCGCAAAAAGATTGCGATCGCTATCAATCTCTCTATCTTAATGGAGCAGTTTCTATTTCTCAAATGGAAAGCTTTTGCTTGCTTAAAGATACTAATCAAAAAAGTTTACAAGAAGCAGAGGCTAATTTAAAACGAATTATTGATAGTCGGAAGGAAGAGATTAAAAAAGCTCAAGAAAATCTCAATCGCACTAGAACAACAGTAGCTCGACAGCTTGAGCAGAGTCAAGCCACATTATATGCTACGGCTGAAGTCCGTCCTGTTAATGTAGCAATTGCCGCCGCTCAATTAAAAGCAGCGAAAGCATTAGTTAAACAATCTCGTGTAAATTTGGGATTAACCTTTGTGCGTTCACCAATTGATGGTCAAATTTTGGAAATCCACGCCAAACCTGGAGAATTAGCTACTTCGGGAATTGTCGAAGTTGGAGATACTAAAAACATGGTAGCCCTAGCAGAAGTTTATGAGACAGACATTGAGAAAGTCAGGTTGAAACAAAAGGTAGAAATTAAAAGTTCTGCTCTTTCAGAATCTCTACATGGAACTGTGAATGAGATTGGATTTAAAGTGGCTAAAAAAGAAAATTTCAACGATGATCCTGTGATTGCCGCAGATGCTAGAGTCGTCAAAGTTAGAGTATTACTTGATGAAAAAAGTAGCAAAAAATCCTTCAATCTCACTAATCTTAAGGTCGATGTATTGATTAAATACTAAATTTAGAAAAATCTTATGTACAAGTATATACCCTTAGCCTGGATTCAACTAACATATAATAAAACTCGTTTTGTGGTTGCTATTTCAGGTATTGCCTTTGCAACATTATTAATGTTCATGCAACTAGGTTTTCAGGGTGCGCTTTATAAAACGGCAATAGATATCCATGAGAATTTCCTCGCTGATATAGTTCTCACGGGTCCTAGAACTGAAAACCTTTACGATGCTGGTTTACATCAAACATTTACTAAAAGGTATTTAACACAGGCGTTGCAGATTGAAGGAGTTGATTCTGTTGCACCTCTTTACATTGGATTTGGACATTGGAAAAACCCTTATGGAGATAACAATCACCAAATCCTAATTTTTGGATTTGATCCTGATAAACCTTGTTTTGATTTAACAGAAATTAATCAAAATAGTGAGATGCTCAAGCGTAAAGATATGATTCTTTTTGATCGACTTTCCAAGCCAGCTTATGGACCGATTGTTGATAAATTTACTCAAGGTCAAGAGATTCTGACTGAAATTAACAATCAACGGGTAAAAGTGAGTGGTTTGTTTAGTATGGGTGGTTCAATTTTTTCCGCCGATGGAATTGCTATTGCTAGTGATTTAAATTTCTCCAAATTGATGAACAGACCTTTATCTAAAGTAAGTTCAGGGCTGATAAAAATTAAGAAAGGGTCCGATCCAGACAAGGTGCTTAAGTTACTAAAAGCAAAATTTTCTGGAGGTGTTAAAGTGCTTTCAATGAAAAGCTATATGGAACTAGAAAAGAATTACTGGAAAAATGGTTCTCCTATTGGTTCAATCTTTACCATCGGCACAATTATGGGTTTTATTGTCGGCTTGGTTATTGTTTACCAAGTTCTTTATAGTGAAGTCGCAGACAATTTGGAATATTATGCTACATTAAAAGCTATAGGTTATGGTAGTAAATATTTTTTCAAAGTAATTATTCAGCAGTCTATTATCCTTTCTCTTTTAGGATATATCCCCGGATTTCTTTTTTCTGTACTTCTCTATCAGGCTGTTGTAATTATTGTCAGGTTGCCAACTCAAATGGAGTTTGGGCGTGCTGTTATAGTTTTATTCCTCACAACTGTAATGTGTTCTATTGCTGGGATGATAGCAACTAATAAGTTACGAGATGGAGACCCGGCTGATATTTTTTAGGTAAAGGTTAAAGAGTCTGTAAAATAGCTGAAAATACTCATTGTGATGATATAAGGTGATTTAGTATGAATTATTCTCGGTTGAGAAATTCTCTGGGTGCAACTACTCCTGGTAAATCCATAGAAGTTGACGGAATTAATCTAACTTACAATGATGAAGGTGAAGGTTTAACTATTATCTGTTTACACGCTATTGGTCATGGGGCTGCTGATTTTCAAAAATTACAAACTAACCTTGTTCACAATTATCGTGTAATTACCATTGATTTTCCCTCTCATGGTAATTCAGATGATGATTATCAGCCAGTCAGTTTGCAAAGATATACTAATATATTAACCCTGTTTATAGATCAACTTAAATTAGGTAAATTCGTATTTATTGGTAATTCAATTGGTGGGTCAGTTGCTCTTCAATATACTTTTTTATATCCAGAAAGAGTCCAAGGGCTAATTTTAGCAAATCCGGGAGGGCTTGATCCAATGGATAGGGTAAAAAGCATTTTTACAAGTTTTATGGCTAATCTATTTTCTCAAGGATTAAAAAAATCCTGGTGGTACAAAAAGGGATTAAATGATTATTATCGCTATCTTGTTTTGCCAAGTGATCAAGCCAGAGAACAAAGAGAAAAAATCATTGCTTCAGGGGAGGAAATTGCTTTAATTCTCACTCAGGCTTGGCAAAGTTTTGGTAATACAGCATCTGATCTCAGATATATTGCTCCTAGCATCAAATGTCCTGTACTGTTTACTTGGGCATCTCAGGACAAAATTGTGCAGCTTGGTCGTTGTTTACCAACTATTAAACAATTTCCGAATATGACTCTAAAACTGTTCTCTTGTGGGCATTCTCCTCATCTAGAAACACCCAAAGAATTTGCAATTGCCGTTATCACTTTTCTCGAAGTTTTTGAGAGCCATGCAGCAACAACAACCAATTCTTAAAATTCAAGGTCTTAACTATTACTTTGGCAGTGGCAATCTTCAAAGGCAAGTTTTATCTAATATATGTCTGGAAATTTTACCTGGTGAAGTTTTAATTATGACGGGTCCATCAGGATCAGGTAAAACCACCTTATTAACCTTAATAGGTGGACTAAGAAGTATTACTGAAGGCAGTTTGATGTTTCTGGGAGCAGAGATGAATAATGCTAGTCAGGAAATGCAAACTCAAACTCGTCGCTATATAGGTTATATCTTTCAACATTATAACTTGCTGCCATTTTTAACAGCAGAACAGAATGTCCGCATGGCATTGGAACTGCACAATTCTTTTTCTCCATCTCAATTGTTGGAAGAACCGAAGAAAACACTGGCAACAGTTGGTTTGGGAGATTTTTGTGAACATTATCCTCATCATCTATCTGGGGGACAAAAACAGCGGGTGAGCATTGCTAGAGCTTTAGTTTCACGTCCTAGATTGATATTAGCTGATGAGCCGACTGCGGCTCTTGATAGTAAATCTGGAAGGGAGGTAGTTAATTTAATGTGTCAACTGGCATACGAGCAAAAATGTGCGATTTTGATTGTTACTCATGACAACCGAATTTTAGATGTTGCTAACCGCAGATTTCATGTTGAAGATGGCTATCTAAGTGAAGAAATAATCTAAATTTTCAACTGTATTGATGTGTACTCTTAATAAATTATCAGAGGTGTTTCTATGAGCAACTACTATGCTGATCAACAGAATTTGGCAGCTAAATGTTCAAGTCTTTTGGAACTATTGCGCTTGCGGTCTGAAAATGATCCTGATAAAGTAGCTTACACTTTTCTTGCAGATGGTGAAACAGAGACAGATACATTGACCTACGGGTTACTTGATCAACGAGCGCGAGCAATTGCAGCTAAGTTACAATCTTGCTCTGTTCTAGGCGATCGCATATTACTAATTTATCCATCTGGTTTAGAATTTATTACTGCTTTTTTCGGATGTTTATATGCAGGAGTCCTAGCAGTGCCGGCATATCCACCCCGACAGAATCATCACTTATCTAGATTAGAGTCAATTGTCTTTAATTCCCAAGCTAAAATTGTACTGACTACCACATCTGTATTAGCTAATATTAAAAATAAAACTATTACAAATCAGATACTAAATACGCTGACTTGGTTGGAAACTGATACCATTCCTACTAATTTAGCTTCAGATTGGCAAGAACCAATTATAGACAGAAATAGTCTAGCTTTTCTTCAGTACACTTCTGGTTCAACAGGAATGCCAAAAGGAGTCATGGTTAGTCATAGCAACTTACTCCATAATTTAGAATTGACTTATAGATGCTTTGAATTTAAACCTAACAATCGAGTCTTGGTGTGGTTGCCTCTTTACCATGATATGGGCTTAATTGGTGGAGTGCTACAGCCTCTTTATGCAGGGATTCCTTGTGTACTGATACCTCCAGAAATTTTTATTAAAAAACCATTTTGTTGGCTTCAAGCAATTTCTCGCTACCAAGCTACTACTAGTGGTGGACCAAATTTTGGCTATGAACTTTGTATTCGCAGAACTACCCCTGAGCAAAGAGCAAGTTTGGATTTGAGTAGTTGGGAAGTTGCCTTTATTGGTTCTGAACCTATCCGCGCTAAGACATTAGAGCTATTTTTTGAAACCTTTAAATTTTCTGGTTTCCGTCAAGAGTCTTTCTATCCTTGTTATGGAATGGCCGAAGCCACTTTACTTGTGTCGGGAAGTATAAAAGCTCAACCACCACTTGTCTATCCCGTCTCAGCAGAAAGACTGCAAAACAATCAAGTTAATTTGGCGATAGAGGATACCCCGGAAATTAACTGTATTGTTGGTTGTGGACATGGCTGGTTAGACCAAAATATTCTGATTGTTGATCCTGAATCTTTAACTCCTTGTCCACCTACCCAAGTTGGAGAAATTTGGGTATCTAGTCCTAGTGTTGCTCAGGGTTACTGGAATCAACCGCAGGAAACTGAGAAAACATTCCGTGCTTATGTAGCAAACACAAATGAAGGGCCTTTTCTTCGGACTGGTGATCTGGGATTTATCCAAGAAGGTGAATTGTTTGTGACAGGAAGACTTAAAGATTTGATGATATTTTTGGGACGCAATTACTATCCCCAAGATATTGAAACAACTGTAGTAGAAAGCCACCCAGCTTTACGTCCAGATTGTGGATCTGCATTTTCAGTGGAAATTGAGCAGCGGGAAAAACTCGTAATTGTCCAGGAAATAGAGCGTAGTTTTCTTCGGAAACTTAATCCCGAAGAAGTGATTACAGCAATTCGTCGGGCTGTAACTGAGCAATATGGCTTACCTATTCATGCAGTTTTGCTGCTGAAAACAGCAAGTTTACCAAAAACCTCCAGTGGTAAGGTTCAACGGAGTGCTTGTCGAGAAAGGTTTCTCAATCATACTTTGGAAGTTCTCTCACATTGGAAAAGTTGATGTTATTAAACTTTCAGAATCGCCTTCCGACCATAAATACACCGCAAATTTCCCATTATCTGTAATCAACTTTCAGTAACCCCAGGACTAACCTAATGCTCACATCAACTACAACAATTCCAGCAGTGACCAATGAAGTTAGATTAGACCATAACAGTGTCTATTCCGAAATGGCACTATTAGCAAAAGAAGTCTATGGACCGCAAGCACCTCTCACCCATGAACGTGAGCCACTTACCTATGAAACTGGATATAATCCCGCCTACAGTGAAAATGTCGGGAATGCTGCGGTAGGCCGAGGCTGGCACAAGGTATCGAACTTAGAACTGGAAATCCCAGCTTCGGATATCGGTTTGTCACTAAATGGATTGCACTATTCCCTTGTCAATGGATTCTATCAGGCTTACAATGACAATGATGTGATTAAATCCACCAACTCCCCCGACATCCCCGAAGCCAACGCTCTGATTCTCAGGGGTATTGTTGGGGGAAAGACTACCCTTGCTGTTGTCTTTCGTGGTACTGATCAGTTAGCTGATGTTACTGACTATGAAGACTTTGTTACTCAGCATTACGCGAAGTTCGCACCGCTAACTAATGCTCTCAAGGAATATGCGACAAAAGGCGGTTTTGAGCAGGTTCTGCTTGATGGACACAGTTTAGGCGCTGCAATGGCGCAAATCTTCGCTAATGACCTCTCTAGCAACTTTCCCGAGCAACAGATCCAGTTATTTACCTTCGGATTGCCGGGTGCTGAAAAACTTGCACCCGGAGGGGTGAATCAGATTAATTTTGTAAATACTCATGACATTGTTCCCCAATCGGGATTACTCAGTCAAAATCCCGATTCGACGATTGCTGCGGCAAATATCTTATCTATTAATTCATTTTTGGCAGGAAACATCTTGCAGCTATTGTTTTTTCAAACACTAGCCTCGGTAGCCTCAAAAACAAAGCCAAAATTTTCGTCGGGGGCTACAGTTCTTCTCAATACGAGTATTGGGGCTTTTCCTTCCTTAAGTGAACATGATCTGGGGGGGACAAGGGCGGTGAAATCAATCCTGAATTTCCATACATTAACAAGGCCTTTAACCCTGGTTATATCAATGAAGTCCGAAAGTTGTCAGACTATGCAGCGGACATAGAAAGTCCGTTTTACTACACACAATTTGCCAAAGCTATCAACGATGGTGTTGCTTACAATGGCACTGTACCGCTTATTAATATCGGTGATGGCAGCTATTATGACATCCAAGATCCAAACAAAAAAGACAGTGTATTAAGCACCTATGACGGTGACGAGTTTGTCTTGGGTAATCAGGGTGTCAGTAATTCCATTGGGTTTAAACCTTCAAAACAACCGGCTACACTTTGGAATACATTCAATAGTCCTACTCGCATTATTGATGGTGGCAGTATTGGGGATAATATTAGCAATGAATTAAATCTCAACCCGGCTTTTGAATGGGTTCTGCCCACTGTAAATGACTTAAAAACGGATAGTAATGGACTAAAATACTACTCACTGACGGGGATTAATCAAAGCGGGAAAGTCGAAACTGCCAATCTCTATCGGATCAATGTGATCAATGATGTTGGATTATTCCAGCGAACTCTTGATCCAAGCACTTTAGCAACCCACCTAAATGGTAAAGCAACAACAATACAACAAGCAGCGTCAGGTCAATCAAGTTTGGTGGTAGATGGACTCTCAGAGGTTGCCTATGCAGGAACGGGTATAACCAGTGTTACTAGCAATATTGACCGTGCTAAGATTGTGTTCAGTTCCGATACAACCAATGTTACATCAAGCGGTGTATCAACCCTTATTGTCTCTGATGGTGTGACCACTAACAAATCCGTAACTATAGATACTGGATTAGCCTCTGCATTTATTTACGGTGGTCGTCGTCCTACTACCTTCATTGGACATCTTGCTGGAGCCGATTTCACCGGTGGAGTTGACTCTTCACTTAATACTATTAGTTATGCTGGACAAACACAAGACCTGTTAATCGATCTCACACAGGGAACTGCAACAAATGGATTGACATACGACTCATTTACCAACGTTTCCTCGGTAATCGCTGGGCAAGGAAATAATTACATTGTTGCCAACAGTGCGGCGAACAAATTTGGAGGCTACAATGTTGCTAAAAGTGCTGCCACTGCTGATACACCGAGTGTTACCATTGTTGGGAAGACTGTCAAAAATGACATAATATTGGGTTCGGATAACCTAGATACAATTGACCAGAAGTGTTGAATGTTAGGAAAAGATTAAAAAAAAGTACCATAATTTGATACAATCTAAAAAAATCTAGATAAAGAATTATCAAATTATGCGCTTAAAGAATTTCCCAGAAGTGGTCAAAACAATATTGAAACCATTGCCCAAAAAAGATTATCCAGTTCTGGACACATTTTCATTTGTATCAGTGTGGTTACAGTATGTCATGGATAAAAGTATAGTGAGTATGAGAGATTTATTTCAAAGACTAAATAATCAAGGGATAGATTTAAAAATATCAAATTTTTCCAAGGCAAGTAAAAAGAGAGATACTCAAGTATTTTTGGAGATAATAACTGAATTAAACAATCAACTGAGAAAGAAAAAAGGAAAGGAAGAAACCCAAGCATTATTTCCTATAGATTCAACAATTATTACATTAACAAGTAAATTATTATGGAGTCAAGGATATCATCAAGTAAAACTATTTTGTGGGTTAGATAGTTTGACATCAGAAGTTGGTGGAATGGTGATTCATTTTGGGCAAGGACATGACCATAAATATGGACAAGAAACAGTAGAAGCAATTCCGTCAAAAGGAGTAGGGATAATGGATAGAGGATTTGCATCCTCCGAAAGAATATCTGAATTAAAACAACAAAAAAATAAAGCTTTTGTCTTAAGAATTAAAAATAATGTCACTTTAGAAATGCTAGAAAATGGTAATTGTAAAGTTGGCAAAGATGAAAGAGAAGTGGAAATTAGAGTAGTAGCATTTTGTGATATAGAAACTAAGAGTGAATTTCGTTTAGCAACAAACTTATTAAATGAAGGAGAAGAGCAAGTTAGTAATCAAGAGATTATGGAAATTTACATACAAAGATGGCAAATTGAATTGTTATGGAAATTCTTAAAAATGCACCTCAAGTTAGACAGACTTATGACAAAGAATGAGAATGGAATTAGAATTCAGATAATGTGCTGTTTAATCGCTTATTTGATATTGCAACTAATAGAAATACCGCAAGAATTTGGCAAAACTTTATTAGATAAACTCCGTTATCTTCAGTCCTATATGTGTCAGGAAATAAGTTATGTTCATTGGTTTAGAAAACTTATTTGGATAAGATGAAAAATAGCACTTATAGGCTAAGTTTATTTCAATATGTAAAGTTTTATTACGCTATTCAACATTTCTGACAATTGACTTATCAACATTTATATCCTCTAGTATTTCGGAAACACGGACTGATAATAATTTAGTGTTAGGATTAAACCCCAACCGTTCAATTACAGTCCAAGATTACTACGCATCAAATAATCGCGTAAACATTTTATTTTCTGATTCTGCGGAAAACTTTAATAATGCGCTAATTCTACAACCAACAATAAAACTTTCAAAAATTTCTGATGATATCTTTAACATCTCTAATAGTATTGCTAAATCCAAACTTCAAGTTACCCTGACAGAAAGAAGTTCTAATCTTGTCAATGAACTGGGAGTATTCACAGTTGATGATGCTCAAGGTAACATCCAAGGGATGGCTCCAGGAACAGCAGGTTACGCCCAAGCGGCTTTAGATCGCTCTAAGGTAATTTTCTCTGCTATTACTAATCTCCCCAATGGGTTTAATATCAATAATTTGACGCATTTATTGGAATTCAACTCCGGGAATAACCTAAGATTCTTATTAGTTAAAAACGGCACAATTGATAGCGTTCAAAATGGAATTACTCCAACTACAGACATACTTTTCTCTGACCTATTAAGCCAAAAAATTACAGATTTAGGTGCTGATGGTTTCTCCTTGGCTTGGAAAGATGGATCTAATAATAATACTAACTTCAAAGATTTGGTAGTCAACATTAAATCAACCAATGACTCATTACCCTTGGGGACAAATCTGCAAGGAACGCAACAAGGAGAAGTCCTTGATTTACGCGGCATAACCAACGATGTTAAAGCTGATTTTGTCGTCAATAGAGAAGCTGCTTTTAATAATTTTGTCGGCTTTTATAAAGTAGCAGATGCAAATGGTGGTATTGATGTTGATGGTAATGGTACTATTGATTTTCGTCCTGGTGACTCAGGTTATGCTCAAGCAGCCATCAAAAATCGTGTAGCGGGAATTGATCTCAGAGTTGATAACCAAGCAACTGGGACTTTTACAGATAAGACATTAACAGGAGGAAGTATTTTTGCCCCCTTTATTCTTACTAATGGTCGGACTATAGATCAAGTTCTAAATGGACAAGTTGACCAAGCTTACTTTGCCTATTTAGGAGCTAATACTGATAAGGTGGATCACATTCGTCTGTTAGGAAATAACGTCTTTGGTTTTGAAGATTTAGTAGGAGGCGGAGATAAAGATTACAACGACATTATTGTCAAAGTCAACTTGAGTGTTGTTTAGTATAAACATAAAACAATACCATCTATGCACTGTATAGATGGTTGTACATATTACTTTAAATAGGAGAGCGAAAAATTTCCGGGGAGCAGGGGCCCGTCTACTATCCAAATCTTCTCAAATCTTGATAAGGTAAATTGAATACTTTCTGGCAAGGAACGTTTATTTCTCTGGAGCGTTTATGTTTGCGAGCCGCAACACGTAGGCATCAATGACGTTTTTCAACCCCTCAAAACTTCAAAAGCGATCGCCATTGCTGCCAGCTTTCTCGTATCAATACCACGAACATTATCTGGGAGTTCGGTTGTTGCTACATTATCACCGTTACGAGTACCTGCATCTAAATCATTGAGCAAACTATCTGTCACCTCTAATAGATCATCATTAACAGCCATAGGACTTCTACGATTTTCCAGACCGCTGCGTTTGGCAATTGTTTGTAATACTTTTAGGGAAGTTCGCAAAGGTGTGGTACTAGCAATAACAAGTGCTTCAGCAATGCCCAAGGGTTCACCAATGGTAAGTTTAAAGCCATCAATACCAGCTTGAGGAACTACTAATTTCTGTTTTGGCTTTATCAGTGCTGCTGTTTCTGAAGCTGACCAATCATTAGGAAAAATAACCGTCATTTCTCCTTCGGCATCAATCACTAAAATACTCACGTAGAGATGACTAGATTCCTTATTTTCTATTTGGAAATCAATTTGTGTTCCTACGGTTAATTGAGGTATCCCTAACTCAGAAAACTTGACAGGTGATACTGGTACGGTTGGGTTTGAATCTGCGGGAACTTTGTTAAAACCACGAATAGCAAAAGTTTCAGCAATTATTTTTTGACTATCAGCAATATTCATGGAAACAGTCACATTTAGCCGTGATGAATTCGTATTACCTAATACCTGCTTAATAATTCGTGCTGCCAACAGGGATTTAAATTTCGGTTTTAATCTGGTTATTGCTTCTTGGACAGTTTCTCTATTTTCACCAAAGGAAGCAGGGATAATCGCATCTTGGCTGGGTAAGAATAAGCCTAAACTACCTACTTGGGGAAGATTTTTGACTCTATTTTTCTCTAACTCTTCATACTTGGCTTGAGTCATGCGTCCAAAAATGTACTGCACTTCTGAAGTACCTAATTGTTTGGGTTCAATACGCACAAGTGCTTGCAGAGATTTTATTGCTTGCTGGGTAATGTTATTATCAAAAGATTGATCAATACCAATTTTTAAAGTTAGATTGTTGGGAATACTACGGATACGTTCTTGTAATAATGTTCCTGGTTGTAGTTGTAAATTTTGCTTTGTGGAAAGTAGTTTCCCTTGCCCGATTAATCCTTGTCGTGACTCTAGTTTCACTAATCCTCGTTGCCTACCTTGACTATCTAAAGCCGTAAAAATAGCGCCTTTTTTAAATGCTTCTAGAGTTTGTGAATCTAGTCCACCTAACCATAATTGTACTTGGTTGTTTTCGACTTTAGTGATTACAGCTTCGGCTGAGATTGCTTGTTGGGGTGTAAAATAAATGGGTGTGTTGGTGTTTTCTTGGCTGAGATTCGATTCTACTTGTGGATTTTGATAGTTTCCTTGCTGATAAGCCAAAGCTGCTGTATTTCGACCAACATTGACGATGGCATTATTGATAGATTGATTATTGGTTTGTTGCCACAAATACTGGGTTAAAGCATAAGTAAAAGCACCTGCATGGAAATCACTAAAACTCATATCAGCAGCCAATTCATCCCGTTTGGCACTAGCAATAACAACTCCCTTGGCCACCCCTTTTCTGCGAAGTTCAATAAACTTTTCTGGTGACAGATCCAAGCGTCCTAACCATTGTTTTTGATAATTAAGTTCTACTGAACTAGGTTTAAGGTCTTCACCACCAGAAAGCGATCGCACCCGCAAATTTCCCCTTGTCCCACCACCAGAATGACAACAATCTAAAACTACAGTAACATTTTCTGTTTTCAAGGCAGACATGAGTAAAAATAAGGTGTGTCCCATAATATCTGATACCACACCACCAGTAATTGGATATCCCTCCGGTAGTTTGCTATCTATAGGAACTAGAGTGCTATTGAATCCATCTGGTTGATCTCGATTTGGATCTATGACTCTTGAACCATGTCCAGAAAAGTGAAATACTACCACATCTCCGGGTTTTGCTTGGTTAATCAAATGTTCTTCAAAAGCTGTCAGGATACCTTGACGGGTAGCTTTTTGATCTGTCAATGTGAGGATATCTTTAGGGTTAAAACCAAAGCGGTGAATTAATAACTCTTGTTGTAATTTGACATCAGTTACACAACCTTCTAAAGGTGTAATGGGAGCAGAATATTGATTAATTCCCACCAGTAATGCTAGTTTGCGGGGTGTATTTTGAGCCAGAACTTGAGCATAGCGATGTCCCTGGTGCATTATATCTAATTGGCTTATACCCACTGTTGCTAAGGTAGAACCGGCTAATTGCAGAAAATGACGACGTTTGATATTTGACATGATTTATTCCTCCTTTTTGTGATTGGTAATTGGTAATTGGTAATTGGTAATTGGTGATTGGTAATTGGTGATTGGTGATTCAATTTTGGATTATTCTTAAATTAACTCCAATCTAAAATCTTCTTACCCAGTCCCCAGTCCCCATTTATTCAACTTCACCTATTAAAGTAAAAGCTGCCCAATGGTAGGGACTTTGATAATTTTTATGTTTCATTGTTGTCAACATTGCTTGTCTTAATGCTGTGGCTTTATCTTGCTTCTGTTGCATATTTTTATAAAATTCAGTCATTAGTAAAGATGTGGAATCATCACCAACTGACCATAAAGAAACTACAATACTGGGTATACCGGCAGTAATTAGAGAACGCGATAAACCGACGACACCATCACCAGTAATGCGTCCTCTTCCTGTATCGCAAGCACTGAGAACTATGAGTTCGGCATTGAGTTTTAAATCAAGAATTTCCCCCGATGTTAGAAAACCGTTATCTTCTCCACTGGGAGCAAAAGCGATCGCACCAGGTACACCAAATCCTTTAAAATCATCAACTAAGCCATGAGTCGCAAAATGAATAATTCTGGCTTTGAGCATTTTTTGGACAATGGCTGTTTTAGTGGCTTTACTACCTATAATTGCTTGGGTTTTCAATAATTCTGCAATTTTTACTGCTTCCCGTTCTGCACCGGGGAGAGATGTTAACTGTTCATCGGTGATGGGAATTTTTGGCATGGTGGGATTACCAACTACTAATATTTCCCCTTTGCCAATTCCTGATTTTTTACTGGCGATTCTTTGCTTGTGGGTTAAATCTAATACTTGAATTGATGGTGCAGTGAGGATAGTATGTTTTTCGATTAAGTATTTACCCTTTTCATCTTGCAGTGCAGGAAAAGGAACAAGGAATAATTCACTTTGAGGAATGAAAACGACTTTTTCAGTATCTTTTTTGGGGAGAAGGTCAGCAATGGGTGTAATTAGTAATTCATGGAGTCTATGAAATCTTGGCTTGGCTTGGGGAGCATTAGGATTTGCACCACTGACTAGAATACCTCCTCTGCCTCTGACGTTAATAGATTCACGACTGGTAGTAACAAGTTCTGCAAGAGTTGTATTTTCTTTTTGCCATAGGGGTTTTAAATCAGATTTACGAAATGTAATTTCACCTGTGGGTTTGATGACCCAGATATAAAGTTCTGATTCTTTGGTTTGTGGTTTACCATCAATTTTAAAATAATCAGAAATAATGGAATATTGAACGAGGGTAGCATTTTGTTGTTTGGCGATTTTTTGTAATAAGGCTATTGTGGGTTTATCAACAGCAGGTGGTGAGGGTTGGCTGGTATTTGTGGTAGATAGGCGTGAAGTTAATAACTCGACAAATGCCCTGGAACGTCCCCGTTCAGAAATTTCTAAAGCTTCATTGGTTTTATTCTGAGCAATTAGAACTTCTTGTAATGTTTGGTAAGCCGCTTTTTGTGTTTCAAAAATTGAGACTTTGTAGCTATCATTGTTACCTAATTTTGTCCTGATAGATTCCCATACTTCAATACCAGCGTAGAGGTTTTTTTCTGCTTCTGGGAGGTTGCCAGATGTGTAGAAAGTTACACCCAAATTATTTAAACTTCCTCCTTCTCCTTGGATGTCTTTGATTTCACGGGCAATAGCTAAATACTGCTGGTTGTAATCAATGGCTTTGGTGTAATCTCCCAGTGCATTGTAAGCAATTCCCAGATTACCTAAAGATTGACCCTCACCTAAACGGTTTTTAATTTCACGGGCAATAGCCAAAAACTGCTGAGAGTAATTAATGGCTTTTGTGTAGTCTCCTCGTGCATTGTAAGCACTTCCTAGATTACCTAGAGTAATACTCTCACCTAAGCGGTTTTTGATTTCACGGGCAATAACCAAACTCTGCTGGTGGTAATCAATGGCTTTTGTGTAGTCTCTTCGTGCATTGTAAGCATTTCCTAGATTACCTAAAGATTGACCCTCACCTAAGCGGTCTTTGATTTCACGGGCAAGAACCAATCTCTGCTGATAGTAATCAATGGCTTTTGTGTAGTCTCCTACAGAAAAGTAAGCAATTCCTAGATTACCCAGAGCAGCACTCTCACCTAAGCGGTCTTTGATTTCACGGGCAAGAACCAATCTCTGCTGCTGGTAATCAATGGCTTTTGTGTAGTCTCCTCGTGCATTGTAAGCAATTCCTAGATTACCCAGAGCAGCACTCTCACCTAAGCGGTCTTTGATTTCACGGGCAATAACCAAAAACTGCTGATAGTAATTAATGGCTTTTGTGTAGTCTCCTAGAGAAAAGTAAGCATTTCCTAGATTACCTAAAGATTGACTCTCACCTAAGCGGTCTTTGATTTCACGGACAATAACCAATCTCTGCTGATAGTAATAAATGACTTTTGTGTAGTCTCCTCGTGCATCGTAAGCAATTCCTAGATTACCCAGAGTACCACCCTCACTTTTGCGGTCTTTGATTTCACGATAAATAATTAGTGCTTGTTGCCAAGACTGTAATGCTGGTGTAAATTGACTGGTTTTATACTGCTCATTACCTTGCAGCAAAAATCTATCTGCTTCTGCTTTCCGGTCTGCTGGTGTTTGTGCTAATACCTCTGATACCTGGAATAACATCGGCAAATTAACCACAGGTTGTAAAACCGTCAGAATAAATGTGATCAATGCAATTAACCGAATTTGGCGATGAAACATGGATTTTATACCAATTCCTGAGAGAGTAAAGAGAATTGAGCCGATACCTTTAAAACATATATCTCTCATTTACTGGAGGATATGCAAAATCAAATCATTGTCAGATTTCTGACTGGGGAGATTTTAGTTAAGCCTGTAATAATAAATACAAATAATATGATTTGAGAATAGATGTCATTAAGTATATCTTAATACGTTTAATTTACCCTTGTGGATCATATCTGGTTAATTAGGAACTTCCAAATAAAAAAATATCCAAATATTATTTGTGGTGCGGGCATACTGCGACTGCGCTCAGTACAAGTATTGCCCGCTAATAATCAATTACCAATCACCAATTACCAATTATTTAACGTCTCTTTTTCACCGCTTGCACTGCTGCATCAGCATTAACAAGTCCTTTACCAAAGAAATATTGCTGTTCTTTCACAGATGCGGGAATTTCTCCCTCACTGCGTTGTAAACGATAAAGTTCGGCATCTTGTCGAGAAATAGTCAGTCCTTGATAACTAGCTGTAGATTTCAAAATACTCACCAATCTTTCCCTACTAATTCCTTTATTTTCCCCCTTCATTAAAGCCACAACTCCTGCTACTGTTGGTGAAGCAAAAGATGTTCCTTCTACCCACCAATATTTACCTCTGCCATCAACCACAGAAGACCAACGAGTGCTAGGATTAGGTATACCTTGCCAAAAAGCATTTAAAGAAGTGCCTCCCGTGGTGGGAATTCCACCTAATAATCCCGGTGTATTTAAGTCCCCTCCTGGTGCTACTAAATCTAATCCTTGACCATAATTACTGTAGGATGCACGATTACCTGTAATATTGGTTGCACCAACGGATACAACTCCTTGATAAGCAGCAGGAAATGTGACTTGGTTGGTGTTTTCATTACCAGCAGCAGCGACAATGACTAATTTAGGGTTGGCTTTGAGAACATCAGCGATAGCGAAGCGCTGCTGCAAGCAGTTCGCTTCTTCTTCTCCCGGACTTGGTAAAATACTACCTAAGCTGAGATTAATGATATCAGCACCGCGATTAGCTGCATAACCAATGGCTTCAATATAAGCAGCAGGACTATAACTACCATTCAACCCAAATAACCGGACTGGTAAAATCTGCGCGTTGGGTGCTACACCTAAGAGTCCTTTGCTATTTTGGGGTTTAGCAGCGATCGCACCACTGACATAAGTACCATGAAATTCTCCACCGACTTTATAAGTCCGAAAAACATAACGCAGAACGTTAGCAATTTGTTCTAAGGAATAATCGGGATTTTTGCGTTTTATCTCTAATGCTTCTGTAGAATATTGCTGCACTAATTTAGCATCAGATAGTTGAAAAGTATCCTGAAATGTTGACCCCAAAATTGCCAATTCTGTGGGACTAATCCGAGTATCAGCATCACCGTTTTTACAAGGATCTAAACTATTACTGCTAGAGGAAAAATCCCAACCGTGAACTTCTCCTGGACATTTATCAGCAGCTTTGACGGTGTAAATATTATTGATCAAATCAGGATGATCCCACTGAATTAAACTATCTAAAACTGCGACAACCACACCACGTCCACCATTACTGCGTTTCCAGGCATCTGTCACCCGAATATCTGTACGGGATAGGGTAGATTTTTTACTGACAATCGGTTTTTGTAGACAGGTTTGTAGTGAGTTCCAATTTGATATTTTTTGTTGCAAACATTGTTGTAAAGGTCTACTATCTAAATGCCAAGCTAATCCTAATAAATTACTTTTTGGTGTACTTCTTGCAGCAATACTTCTAGATTGAGAACTGTTTTGAGATGGGTTGCTTCGATTGGTATTTTCTGGTTTTGTTGTCTGTAACCAATCTCCAGTTCTCTGCATATTTGTGATTTGTTTGGTAGCAGTTTCTAGATTGTGGTTAGTCAAAGATTGGATAAAATTAGGTGTAGCAGATGTTACTCCTTTGACGCTATTAAGTTGATTAGATACACTGAGAATTTTTGTACCAGAGGCACTTGTGGATTTTACGAGATAGCGATCGCGGTTAAAGCGTAGGGGACGGACAATTTCCAGATTGTTTTGTTGTAAAATTGCTTGTCTCTGACTTTGGGAAAGTTGCGATTGAAAGCTGAGGATAATTTCGTTAGGTACAACAATGATTTCTTGATGTTCGTTGCGGGTAAGAACTGGTAAAGTAGTTTGTACATAAGGCTGTTGTTGAATGCGTTGCTGTAAAACAACTTCAGCATTTTGGATGTCTTTAGGCAAATTTACCAGAGCGTAATTTTCACCTAAAGGAGTGACTTTTGGTGGTGTGGTGCTGCGAATTCCGCTTTGTAAGTCTTGTTGAAGTTGCAGGTATAAAGGAGGAGCGGACAGACTACGGGTTCTACCGAGTTGTTTAAAAGAAACAGCGATCGCATCCTGTCTTTGGTTTAATGGTATGCGTTGTCCTTTATAAAGGTAAAATAAATCACCATTTTCTTGAGTTTGTGCAATTGCTTGTGGTGGGATGGGAAATATACCCACGTTGGATAAAATCAAGGTGGTGAGGAAAATGCTAGATGTAATGCGTTTCATAAGTGTTTACTTTAATTTTGAGTTTTTGTCCTAGAATTGCACATAAACATCTATCTCTCACCAAGGGAAGGATATGCAAAATTATGGAGTTAGGAGTCAGTAGGGGTTTAGCAGTGCTAAACCCGTACAGGAGTCAGGACATTAACCGGACTTTTATTTCACTCATTTCGCTCATTGCGTTTATTTTGAATTAGAGTTAGTATATAGTGAATGGTAATTGCAATCCATATTTTTCATAAGGAATGGGTAAATGGAATGCAATTCGATATTAGACGAGGCTGATATCTATGACACTCAGTACATATCAAACTAGCAGGATTGGAGTACCTACGGAAGAAGATGCTACTTTAGCAAAAAAAAGTAGTCAAACTTTGGCTGCTTATATAGGGAATAAGGATGCCTTTCATAGTATTAAAGTTGAGCTAGATGACGGTGTAAGTCAAACGGTTAAGATCCCATCACTGGCTTTTCAGATGCTTGTTGACATACTGGGACAAATGGCTAAAGGTAATGCTGTTACTTTCATACCTGTACACGCAGAACTCACAACACAAGAAGCTGCTGATATTTTAAATGTTTCTCGTCCCTATTTGGTAGGACTATTGGAAGGAGGAGAGATCCCATTCCGTAAGGTAGGAACACGGAGACGGGTGCGTTATCTGGATCTACTCAATTACAAAAATCAAATTGATGCTTTACGGATGGAAGCTCTTGATGAGCTTACTGCTCAAGCTCAAGAACTAGATATGGGTTATGAATAGTCAAGTAAATTTGTTATGAGTACCAACTGTCGGTTCGCTCATTTTGAAATCGGAAGGGGAATTAGAGCCTTAATGCAAAAGGAAAACGGCTATTTTTAAGTAACCTGTTAATTACTAGTAAAATTTATGACCATTACAGAAGGCTTCCAGAGGTGATTATTTAAGGCACAGGGATAGCATAAATCATAAAATGGCAAAAGTTCTATGCAAGATGAAAACGGCTGAACCAGTTGAATTGCCTAGATTACAAGCCCTGTAAGGCCTAATTAAATCTTGCAGATTTAAAATGAGCGAACGTACAGTACCAAGGTTAATATTTAAAAAATAACAGAGCAATAATAGTGTCTAATTTTACAGTTATATATGATGCTTGTGTCTTATATCCAGCACCATTAAGAGATTTCCTTATGCGACTTGCGGTTACTGACCTATTTAAAGCACGGTGGACAGATGCAATTCACTCAGAATGGATTAAAAATGTTTTAAACAATCGTTCTGATCTGACGATTGAACAACTGAACAGAACTAAAAATTTGATGAACAGTCATGTTCGAGATTGTTTGGTTACAGGTTATGAAGCACTTATTGAAGGGTTACAACTTCCAGATTCAAATGACCGTCATGTGCTGGCAGCAGCAATTCGTTGCAATGCTAGTGTGATAGTCACTTTTAACTTGAAAGATTTTCCGGCTCAAGCTCTTTCACCATACGGTATTGAGTCCCAACATCCAGATGATTTCATTCTGCATTTGATTGACCTTAACCCAACAGAAATTTACAAAGTAGTTAAAATACATATAAATAGTCTCAAGAATCCTCCTAAAACACTTGAACAATATCTAAACACGCTTTCAAATCAGGGACTAAAACAATCAGTAATCGCTTTACAAAGTTTATGCTATGACATTGAATAAAAATCTGCATATCAAGAAGTCAAGAGTCAGGAGATTAAGGATAATTTCACCCCATCACCAATCACCAATTACCCATTACCCATTACCAATCACCAACCTATTCAGATTCCCCAATTAAGGTAAAAGCAGCCCAATTGAGAGGGGAAGAATATTTTGCTTTTGTTGTCAGCATGGCTTTTCTTAATGCGGTGGCTTTGTCAAGTTTTTGTTCTCTATTTTTATAAAACTCCGTCATCAGAAAGGATGTAGAATCATCATCAACTGCCCACAAAGAAACGATAATACTGGCAGTACCGGCACTAATCAAAGAACGTGATAAACCGACGACACCATCACCCGTAATGCGTCCGCGTCCGGTGTCACAGGCACTTAATACCACTAAATCTGCATTCAGTTTGAGGTTAAGAATTTCGTCAGCAGTGAGTAAACCATCGTCTTTACCAGATGGTGCAAGTGCGATCGCACTTCCTATACCCCGATACTCATCAAGTAAACCGTGGGTAGCAAAGTGAATAATCCCGGCTTGGGACATTTTCTCTAAAATTGCTGTTTTCGTGGCTTTATTACCCGTTAAGGCTGAAATGTTCATCAGAGAAGCAATATCTTTAGCTTCCTTTTCTGCCCAGATTAAGGCTTTTAATTGTTGGGCTGGTTGCCCTGGTTCTAGTATTACCTTGGGCATGGTAGGATTACCGACAATTAAACTTGGTTGTGATTTTGTGGTTTGTCTGAGTTTTTGCTTGTGGGTTAAATCCAATATCTGAATTGATGGTGCTGTGAGGATAGTATGTTTTTCGATTAAGTATTTGCCTTTTTCATCTTGCAGTGCAGGGAAAGGAACAAGAAATAATTCATTTTGAGGGATGAAAACAACTCTTTCAGTTTCCTTTTTGGGTAAAAGATCCGCAATAGGTGTAATTAGTAATTCATGGAGTCTTTGAAATCTTCCTTTGACTGGGGCAGCATTAGGATCTAGACTAGCTACAATACCCCCTCTCCTTTTCACACCAATAGATTCACGACTATCATCAACGAGTTCTCTCAGAGTGGTATTTTCCTTTTGCCACAGAGGTTTTAAATCAGATTTACGAAAGGCAATTTCACCTGTGGGTTTAATCACCCAGATATAGAGTTCTGATTCTTTGGTTTGTTGTTTACCATCAATTTTCAAATCATCAGTAATAATAGAATATTGAACCAAGGTAGCATTTTGTTGTTTGGCAATTTTTTGTAATAAGGAAATAGTGGGTTTATCAACAGCAGGTTGTGAGGTTTGACTGGTATTTGTGTTAGATAAACGTGAAGACAATAATTCCACAAAAGCCCTAGCACGTCCTCGTTCAGAAATTTCTAAAGCTGCATTGGTTTTATTTTGAGCAATGAGAACTTTTTGTAATATGCGGTAAGTGCGAGCTTGTTCTTCAAAAATAGAGACTTTGTAGCTATCATTGTTCCCTAATTTTCCTCTGATAGATTCCCATACTTCAATGCCAGTAAAGAGAGTTGTTTCTGCTTGTGGGAGGTTGCCAGATTTATAGAAAGTTGCACCTAGATTATTTAAACTAGCTCCTTCTCCTTGAATGTCTTTGATTTCACGGGCAATGGCTAAACTGGAGGTGTGGTATTCAATGGCTTTGGTGTAATCTCCTAGTGCATCGTAAGCATTTCCCAGATTATTCAGAGATTGACTCTCACCTCTACGGTCTTTGATTTCACGGAGAATAGCTAAACTGGAGGAATAGTATTCAATGGCTTTGGTGTAATCTCCTAGTGCATCGTAAGCACTTCCCAGATTACCTAGAGCATTGCCCTCACCTTTACGGTCTTTGATTTCACGGGCAATGGCTAAACTGGAGGAATAGTATTCAATGGCTTTGGTGTAATCTCCTAGTGCATAGTAAGCATTTCCCAGATTATTTAGAGCATTGCCCTCACCTCTACGGTCTTTGATTTCACGGGCAATGGCTAAACGGGAGGTGTGGTATTCAATGGCTTTGGTGTAATCTCCTAGTGAAAAGTAAGCATTTCCCAGATTACCTAGAGATTGACCCTCACCTCTACGGTCTTTGATTTCACGGGCAATAACTAAACTGAAGGTGTAGTATTCAATGGCTTTGGTGTATTCTCCCAGTGCATCGTAAGCACCTCCCAGATTATTTAGAGCAGCACCCTCACCTCTACGGTCTTTGATTTCACGGGCAATGGCTAAACGGGAGGTGTGGTATTCAATGGCTTTGGTGTAATCTCCCAGCAAGAAATAAGCATTTCCCAGATTACCTAGAGCATTACCCTCACCTAAACGGTCTTTGATTTCACGGGCAATAGCTAAACGGGAGGTGTGGTATTCAATGGCTTTGGTGTAATCTCCCAGCGAGGAATAAGCATTTCCCAGATTACCTAGAGATTGACCCTCACCTAAACGGTCTTTGATTTCACGGGCAATGGCTAAACTGGAGGTGTGGTATTCAATGGCTTTGGTGTAATCTCCCAGCGAGGAATAAGCAAGTCCCAGATTACCTAGAGCATTACCCTCACCTAAACGGTCTTTGATTTCACGGGCAATAGCTAAATGGGAGGTGTGGTATTCAATGGCTTTGGTGTAATCTCCCAGCAAGAAATAAGCATTTCCCAGATTACCTAGAGCATTACCCTCACCTAAACGGTCTTTGATTTCACGGGCAATAGCTAAACGGGAGGATTGGTATTCAATAGCTTTGGTGTAATCTCCCAGCGCATTGTAAGCAATTCCCAGATTACCTAGAGATTGACCCTCACCTTGACGGTCTTTGATTTCTCGATAAATAATTAGCGCTTGTTGCCAAGACTGTAATGCTGCTGTAAATTGACTTGTTTGAAACTGCTTAATACCTTGCTGAAAGAGTCTCTCTGCTTCTGCCTTTCGCGTTGCAGGCGTTTGTGCTAATACCTGTGATACCTGGAATAACATCGGCAAATTAACCACAGGTTGTAAAACCGTTAGGATGAAAGTGATAAATGCAATTAACCGAATTTGGCGATGAGACATGGATTTTATACCAATTGTTGCGAGAAAATTAACAGTTTATTGAGAATTGCCAATTAAAGTAAAACCAGCCCAACTCATCGGATTTGGGTATTTCTTCATAGTTATTAGCATTGCCTGACGCAAAGCAGCAGCTTTATCTGGATTTTTACTTAATTCTTGATAAAACTCAGTCATCAAAAATGCTGTTTCCATATCCGAGACACACCACAAAGAACCAATCACGCTGGTAGCACCTGCGGTAAAAAAAGACCGAGATAAACCAATTACACCATCATTGGTAACTTTGCCTATAGCTGTATCATTACCACTTAATACCACTAATTCCGCTTTTAGGTTCAAGTTGATAATTTCTCCAGATGTCAGCCAACCATCATCTTTACCAGAGGGCGCTAAAGCTAATGCACTGTCCAATCCTTGCTCATTATTTGGTAATGCAATTGTCGCTAAGTGAATAATTTTCGCTTGTGGCATTTTTTGGACAATTGTGGTTTCTGTGGCTGCATTCCCTATCAGTGCTTTGGTGTTAAAAATCTCAGCTATTTGTTTTGCTTCTTGTTCTGCACCTGGAAGTGGATGTTGTTCTTGGGGCTTTTCCCATCCTGGAAATGGTTTAGTAGGCGTGATAGGATTACCTACAATTAACACATCTTTAACTAATCCTTGATTTTGCTGTTTTCGTTGATAAAGTAAATCTAAAACTTGAATTGAGGGAGCAGTGGCAATGGTATGTTTTTCAATTAAGTATTGACCTTTTTTATCTTGTAATGCTGCAAAGGGAACAAAAAATAAGTCCCCTTGAGGAATGAAAATAATGTGTTTATCGGGCTGATTTGGCAATAAATCGGCAATGGGTTGAATTAAAATCTCATGCAGTTTTAGTAATTCTTTGTTTGAGCTAAACTCCTTTGTCAGTTCTACTTTAATCATTCCCTTATTATTTCTATTTCGCGCTCCCATTCTACTGCGACTTCCCGCGACTAAATCATTTAAAGATGTATTTTCTTTTTGCCATAAAGGTTTTAGATTAACTTGACGAAAAGCTATTTCACCTGTAGGTTGAATTACCCAAATTAGCAGTTCTGATTCTTGAATTTGCTTTTTACCTGCAATTACAAATTCATCATTAATAATTGAATATTGAACAATTGTGGCATTTTGTTGTTTAGCAACTTGTTTAATTTGCTCTGAAGATAGAGAAATGGCTATTTTATTTGATTTATGTGAGGTTAATAATTCCCAAAATTCACCATTATGACTACGTTCAGAAATTTCTAATGCAGCTTCTGGTTTATTCTGATTAATGAGGTTTTTTTGTAATTGCTTATATATTGATGTTTGGTTAGCAGAATTAGATATTGTATCTATATTTGCTGTTGATGGTTTTAGGTATAGATCATTTGCTTGAACGGTGTTAACAGGTATGGAAACAGTCGTCAAAAGCATGATCCAACTAGATGCTAGTTGGGGAATTAAGCTAATGGAACTGATTTTGAAGTTTTTCATGGTTGAATAGGGGATTTATTGTATCAAAGTTTATATATCTCTGGCCTTTTGGAGCTTATGCAATATTCACTCAACAGAAACATGATTTATGTCAAAATGTAGAAATGTTGGGTTTCCTTGCGTCAACCCAACCTACGATTTTTGAATAATTTATGGGATAATTTCTAACTAGCTTCTATTTGTTTAACTGCGCTATCTGCTTTTTGGGCAAATTCGTCTTTTCCTTCTTCTTTAAACAATGTAGATGCTTTTTGTAAATCAGCGATCGCTCCTTGTTTATCTTCTAACATCACTAGGGTAAAACCTCTAAAAAAGTGAGCATAAGCAATATTGGGAGTAATTTCCAAGGCTTTATCAAAATCTTTTTTTGCGCCTTGATAGCTTGCTAAACCAAATCTACTAAATCCTCTCCCAACATAGGCATAAGCATTATTAGGATCAATTTCGAGAATTTTGTTAAAATCAGCGATCGCTCCTCGAAAATTTTTCAATTCTACTTTTTTAAAACCCTGTGTAAAGTATGTGTCCACATCTTTAGAATTGGGACTTACTGAGTTCTGTAATGGTGCTAGTTGCTGAGGTTTTAACAAATTTTGAGCGTTGGCTTTGGGGCTAATAATGATTGTGCTAAATACCAGAATGCTTGCTGCTAATTTCCAAAGTTTCATAGTTGTATTTCCTCAAAAATAATTAAGTTAACTCATTTTATTGACATAAGATTTATCAGGTGTTTAAAAGAACGAGACCTGATTAATTAGGTGGAACTATTGGATCATCATCCCCTCCTTGATTATTAAAATCTGCAATTCCCCCCAGATAATTTTTTGATTCCATCAAATTCTCGCTGATTGACAATAAATACATAGACAGTCAAATTCATGATCATGAATGTGAATTTATAACTTGACTGTTGGTTCACAACTATATGTATTTCTGAGGTTTTAGAGGTTATGCAAAAAAGAAAATTTTTTCAAAAAATAAATCCCCGATTTCTTTGAGAAGTCGAGGATCTGGATATTACAGCGATTTCCAATCATATAAGTTACATCTTAGCCCCCTCATCGCTTGCGGGGAGGGGGTTGGGGGTGGGGTTCTTGTTCCAGGTTTGATGACAATTTGCTGTAGGTTTTTTCACAAGACTTACGCAACTGCCACATTGGTAAGGTGCGTCAGATATCAACAATCTGTTTATTTACAGGATTTATGCAGTCTGACGCACCCTACAATCCCCTACAATCTATCTGACTTTGGCTGTGTACATAACTGCTTAGGAATTTCTTTGAGCATCCTATCCAACTCAGGAGAGGGTTTTTGTACTGAGTATGCTTGCTGTAACACATCTGACCACAGACCCAATTTAGTAAAGTAGTTAGCTTTAGCAAAAGCGATCGCCTCATGATGACTTTTTTTTGCTTGTAGTTTATTCTCTAGCGTCTTCAGTGCTGCGGTAATGCGATCGCGTTCTTCACTCTCCATAATTTGAAATTCCACCAATACTGCTGGACCATCACCAATAAATATATCTAACTTGTAGGTTTGGCCTGGTTGCAGTGGTTCACCCGTGTAAGTATATTGTTGAGTATTTTCCACATTCTCACTGAAAATAACAGTATTATTATTCAGATCAGTCAGTTGTATTTTTCTTGCTTTACCTTGCCACGCAAATAAAGGGCGATCGCTCCAAATAATTCTAGTTTCAGAAGGAGCATCTGGGGAAATTATGCAGATAGAGTCTATAGGACGACTACCTCCTTTACGTGGTTTTACAGGTGGTTTATTAGAAAATAGCAGTTGAGAAATATTACTCCAAAATGAAGCAGGTTTCTGAGGATTTTTCTGGGCAATAACCGCTTGATTAGGTAAGATAGCCAAAGTGCTGAAAGCTAGAGATGATAAAATTACCCTAGATAAAAAAGATTTATTCATCAGATTTTTTCTCCAAAATCGCAGATAGAATGTAAAACCACAATGTTACAGAAGGTAACAACCAAGGTAATAAAATTGCAGTTGCAGAAATGTATAATTGTAAACTTATTAAACCATAAATACCTGTAACTATGGTGATTATGATTAAAGATTGCGGTTGATTAGATTTTTTTCTGGGTAATAAATATAAACTTAAACTTTTGCCTATTAATATAGCTATCCCAATCATCCAAAAATCAGGAATGGGAATAACTAATCTGTTAGTACGTAAATGATGTACCATATAGGCATGATATTCACCACCTGTTAATATTTGGCTTTGATTAATGGGATTTTCTTGATCACGCCAATATTTAATAGCTGGAAACTTTGATATTAAAAAATTATCTTCACCGTCATAATTTAATCCAGCTTCTTCATATCCTCCCGGTGCAATAATGACTATGATATCTTGTAAATTTTGGAGATTTTTAGGAATATTTTGATTCTCCAATAATTGCCAAGCGGGAATATTTTGATATACTGATTGAGGAGAAATAGAAAAATCAATAATTGGGTGCATCCACATTTGATGCAGTGAGTAACTGAACCTTGTAATCGTTTGAGAATGGGATCTATCTTGCACTTTACGATCTGGAGAATTGTTTATTTGTTGAAAAAAATCCTCTTGACTGTCTAATTTTGGTTGTGGTGCATCAGAAGATTGTTGTAACTGATATCCAAGTGTTAATAAACCTGAAAAACTCGAAATTGAAGTAGCACCAGGATTTAATAACTTAGAAAAATCCGGGTCTGAAGACTGAGAATTATTATACTGAGAATTATGATCAGGTAATAGTTGCATATATCCAGGTAAAATCTCAATTTCACCTTCTAGACTCCAATTAAGATTAGCAATATTAGGTAATACCCGTAACCATTGACCATCTTGATTTGCAGTTCCAGCAAAAACAAACAATGTCGGTTTTGCTGATTTTACAGCAGTTTTGATAGAGTTAGCAAGAATGCGATCGCTTTCTCCTTGATGTCTATCTAATAAATAATCAATACCAATTATTTTGGCTTGATTAGCCGTTAACCTATCAATTAAACTTGCTAAATACTTACGCTCAATCGGTTTAGGGTTAGAAATTTTAGCCTTTCTAATGGAATCTTCATCAATTTCTACCAATAAAACTGGGGGACTTGCTACAGTTGCAACTTGTCCTGTAAGTTGACGATAGATAGCTTGTAATAATACTCGACGCTGTAATAAAAATTGTTGAACTGGTAACAGCAAGCTAATAATCAATAAAACTGAAAGTACAATTATTTCTCGACGATTAGGAATTAACTTTTTAATTCCTTCATCCATAAAAGCAGGTTGAAGACGAAATAAATCTGCTCCTGGATGCCGAAATAACGAAGGAATCAAATATGCACTGGGATAAGTAAAATTCTTTTCTACTTTTAAATATTGTGCTGCTGAAATCAACGATTCATGAACATCTTTATATTCAGACAAAGCTTGCAAAAAGCGGGGTAAAAATACTTCTGCTACTTGATTATGAATAGGTTCACGCATTACCGCAACTTGACTGATACCCAAATCAATTAATTTATCAGCAATACTCAAACCATTACAAGAATTGAAAATAGCACATTGTAATCCTCTATCTTTAGCAGTAATTAAAGCCGGTTCAAGTTCAGAAATTGATAAAGCTACACCAGGAGCAATACCTAATTCACCACCAGTCAAATTAGTTTGATTACTGTGTCCTGCAAAAAATAAAATATCCCAGCCATTTTGGGAAGAAATAGTTTGGACGATTTCAGTTTTTAAGTCATCAATATTCTTGTTAGATTGCCAACCGATAAATTTAACATCTGCATAATCTTTTAAAGATGCAATAGCTTGTTTTTCAGATTCAAAATTTAAACCTGTGTCATCTCCTAAAATTACTAGAATTCTAGCTTTATGTGGATATTTACCCTGAGTAGCTGTAGCTGTTCCTTGACGATTTTTAGCAGTGCGGACAATGCGAATCTGACTAGACTCTAAAGCAAATTCTGTACCAATTTCCCATACTTCCCAAGGCAACTTGGCTAAAGTTAGAGTGCTACAAGTGATAAAAACATCAAGATAGGGGGTTTGATTTTGTTTACTAGCTTGAGCAATTTGTTTACGAATTTCAAATAATTCTGCACTGCGTAACCAGTGATGAAATTCAGATAAAAATTGAGCTTCAGCTTGTACTAATCGAGCGTGCCAATCAATGGGAGGAGCAGCGAGACTACCCATATTTGCAACTTTTCCCCGCAGTGCTTTTTTATAAAAACTCAGATAAATATTTTGCCATTCTTGGTATAGTGTAGTTAGTTTTTCTGGATAGGCAACATCGACACTCAAATTTTGTCCTTGCCCCCAAGATAATTGAAATAAACATATTTGTTCAACCTGTTGAATTGTGAGATAAAAAGCTGTATAATTCATCATATTTTGAAAATAAAAAACATTACGTAGGTTGGGTTGACGCAAGGAAACCCAACAAAGATTTCCTAACAAATGTTCGGCTTTCTTAACCCCAACTAACTTGAAAATAAGACCCCACCCCTAACCCCTCCCATATCAAAAGTTTATCCTTTTCTTCCCCCCGTTGCGGGGGGATTGAGGGGGGTGCAAGGAGGGGAATAAGAAGTTTTTTTAATGTGTCCTGGTGTATGCAGTTCATGATGACTACTTAGACTCACCAATTAAAGTAAAAGCCGCCCAATTTACTGGAGCAGGTCTTTTTTTCATAGTGTTGAGCATAGCATTTCTTAACGCCACAGCCTTATCAGGATTTTGTCGCCATTGTTGATAAAACTCAGTCATTAATTCTGCTGTAGGTGTATCTGGAACAGCCCACAAAGAGACAATGACACTGGACGCACCAGCAGTAATCAAAGAACGAGATAAGCCAACAACACCATCACCAGTAATTGCACCTCTACCAGTATCGCAAGCACTCAAAACCACCAATTCAGCATTAATAGATAAATCAATAATTTCCGCAGGAGTGAGTAAACCATCATCATTTTTCGTAGGTGCTAGGGCTATGGCGGTAGGAATACTTTTATCAGTATCAGCTAAAAGTCCATGTGTTGCTAAATGAATAATTCTGGCAGATGATAATTTTTGTTTAAAAGCAGCTTTTGTGGCATCTTTCCCAGTGATAGCTTTAGTTTTCAATAATTTATCTTGGAAGAATTTAGCAATTGCCAAAGTTTCCTTTTCTGCACCTTTAAGGGGGTCAAGTTGTTCAGGAGGAATTCCCACTTTTGGCATTTCTGGATTACCCATCACTAAGATATCTTTACCCCGGACTTTTTGCCGTTGTTGATTTGTTAAATCTAAAACTTGAATTGCTGGTGCAGTTAAGATTGTGTGCTTTTCAATTAAGTATTTACCGTCTTTGTCTTGCAGTGCCACAAAAGGAACTAAAAACAGCGATTCATGGGGAATAAAAATGACTTTTTCTTCTGGTTTAGTAGGGAGAAGAGAGGCAATAGGAGCAATTAATATTTTATGTAGGGTTTGTAAATTCTCTTTTTGAACTGGCTCACCTGTAGGTACTATGTTAACACCCCGTCCTCCAGCACCCATAGAAAAACGGCTATTTTTGACAAGATCAACAAGTGGTGTTTTTAATGTTGTCAGGTCTACTTGTTTAAAGCTAATTTCCTTTGTTGGTTTAACTACCCAGATATACATCTCAGATCGATTCCAAGTTTTTGGATAATTTTGCCTTCCTGATTGATGAGAAATTGTATATTCTACAATTGTCGCATTTTGCTCTCTGGCAATTTTCTGGATTTTTTCAATAGTTGGTGGTTGAACATTTAACTGATTAACCTGCTTCCCTGAAATGCGTGATGTTAAGAGATTTACAAATGCTCTCGCCCTACCACGTTCAGCTACTTCTAATGCTTCTTGAAACTTATTTTGGGCAATTAAACTTTTTTGTAATATAGTGTAAGTTGTAGATTGACCCTCAAAAATAGAAATTTGGCTTTTATCTGTTAAGTCAATCCGCACAGATTCATAAATTGTAATAGCTTCATATAAAGCAACGACCGCTTTAGGTAGATTGCCTATATCGAAATTATTTATGCCAATTTCATGTAAAATTAATGCTTGTAATACTTTGTTGTTAGCTTTTTGGGCAGCTGCTACACCTTTTTCATGAAAACTTATGGCTAAATCATATTGACCTTGTTTTGTATAGAATAACCCAATACTAAAAAATATATTTGCTTGAGTTGCAGGAAAATTTTCAGATAATTTAATTGCTTGTTGAAAATCTTTCAATGCCAGATCATTGTTTCCAAGTTCAGCATTAGCAATACCAACCTGGCTTAAGGCATAGGCTTCTACTGCAAATCCCAATCTCAACGATCTCCACTTTTCTAAATCAGCTAATGCAGATTTTAAATTCTGGTCTTTAGAATCAGAACTAGAATCAGAACTAGAATCAGAATATGCTTCTCCTAACTGGATATTTTTTCGTACTTGATCAAATTGCCCTAAAAAGCTATAATTCGATGCTATACTAAGATAGCCTCCTCTAATGAAACGTTTGGTATTATCAACATAAAGATTTTGAAAAGGGAGATTTTTTTGATCTTGTTTCAGACCTTCAATATATTTAAGAGTTAAGATCCAGACATCTACCGACTGCTGATAAAATTCAATTGATTTTTCATACTTACTAAGAGTCAGATATACACGGGCTATACCATCAAAAATATCTGCTTGCGCCCAATTTTTGCTTACAATATCTAGAGGAGATTGAGTAACTACTTTCTCTACAACAGCTAAAGCTTGCTGATAGTATGTTAGAGATTTTTCTAATTGTCCTATTTCTTGATAAACGCTACCCAAAGTATACAAGGTATCTTGAAGTTTGTTAGTATTATTCTCCTGTTGGAATATTTTTGCAGCTTGCTCCAGTGCTGCTAATGCTTTTGATGATTCAGTCCCCTTGTAGGTCTTGGCAATTTCAACTAACGCTTCTCCTTGTTTAATAATTGCCCCTGTCTCCTTGGCAACTGTGACAGCTTCTTTATAATACTGAAGTTGTTTTTGAATAAGTGCTTCTGGATCTTTCTTTAGTGCGTTAGCGAAACCAAAGAAATAACTTCTGCCAAGTGCAATAAGAAGAGAGGGTTCGTATTTGCGAAGGATCTGCTTTTCTGCTGTAGAATTACTATTCTGTCTAACAATTACCAAAGCTTGTTCTAATAAATTTATTCCTGTGACTGCATTCCTCAAAGAGTAAATAGAACCTAGCTTGAATAGTACCCATACTTTTGTATCATGGTTTTTACTTTTTTGTGCATTTATCATACTTTCTTGATAGTATTTATCGGCGCGATCATCATTTCCTAAAGCTATTTGATACTCTCTACCCAAATTGAAATTGACTCTTGCTTGCAAGTCAAAATTATTAATAGCTTTGGCAATTTTTAAAGCTTCTTCATAGTAGGAAATGGCGCGTTTAGGTTCTTTTAGAGAATACAGGACTCCTAATGCAAGTAATGTTTTTCCTTTTAATTCACGATTTTTGATAGTTTCAGCGATTTGCAATGCCCTGTCAAAGTAAGTCATTGCCTTCTTTTCATCTTTCAAATTATAGTAAGCTCTACCAATTAATCTAATTGACTCACCTGCTCCCAGGGAGTTATTAATTCGGCGATAAATCTTCAATGCCTGTTGAAAACTTTGCAAAGCAGCTTGAGATTGCTCATTAAACAGCAGTTCTTCACCTTTTTGCAGCAGTTTTTCTGCTTGAGTTTTTTGATTATTTGGTTTTTGTGCCAATACCTGGTTAATTCTTGAGTTATGGTTCAGAAAGCTGGAGTTATTCAGCCCCAACGCTTCATCTTTGCGTGGTTCTGTAGTTTCTGTTTGTGCAGTCAAGGTAGTTGGTATAATTTCCTTTGTCCTTGATTCAGCAACACCGACAGGGAAAGACAGGGAAAGCACCAAAGTCACAAGAGAAAGGGATTTAAAACGGTAAAGCATGGTAGACACTCCTCTAAGCAGGGTGAGAATAGATTGCTGTATATTTATCTTGTATATTTATCTATATCTCTCACACTTAGGGAGCTTATGCAAAAATTTGAGAAAAAATTTGAGAAAAAATTTGAGATAATTTCACAATAAAATCGTCGAAAGGCAGGGAAGCCACTTGGCTATCTTACAGTGGAGGAAGTTCCAACGGCGAATTTATTCGCCGTGATGGTATAATCAAGGGGCGAGTAAGAATAACCATCTGCACGAAGAAGTATTTTGATAAGGAGAAACCCCTGATTTATCTCGTCTCGGCTTTGACCGTAGCCTGGGTAAACAAGCAAAGGCAAGATACAGAGTGTATACCGCCAAAATTCGATGGACTCAGAAAGCCAAAAAAAAATATATACTAAAAACGGTTGAGACATGGACTTTTATAAAATCACGAAAACCCCAGATTTGTAGGGGTTTAGCACTGCTAAACCCCTACCCGAAGAATCAAGTAATTAAGCCGTGTTGAGTATAAAAGTAAGCGCAATTGCAACACTTATCCGTAAGTAGTTGTTTTGAGCGTGTAGGGGAATAATTGACTATTCCTTTTAAGCAAGTCTTAGTCTTAAAAAATCTGCGTGTCTTCAGACCGCAGAGTGTCAACTCAACCAAATTTCATCCGTTAAATAATCATCCGTTACAAAAAACGTAACCGGATAAACTTAATATGACCGCCCAGGATAAAATGTAAACGGAGGTAAGGTCAATTCAACACCATCTACTAAACTTACACTTACCAAAAACTTCTCATCCCAATTACCAACAACACGAGTAAACAAATAAGAATCACCCTGTTCTTGATTTATTCCTTGTTCTACTAAAATGCTAGTTTGGTCACTGACTCGCAGTTTTAAATAAGCAGGTAAAGTGTTTTGTGCAGATGTACCCAAAACCAATAATAATGTCCACGAAGGATCTGATTCAGATAATATTGGCCAAGTTACAGCATACAATCGCAGGGGAAATCCTGCCAACAACAAATCATGATAAGCACCCCGCGCTTGAGAGGGAATTTCTAAACCCCTGCTTTGGAGTTGGTTAGTAATTACTTGAAATTCCTCTACAGGACTCCGCAAGGCTCGTATAGGTGCAATAGTAGGTAATAATTGCCAAGAAAGTTCCGCTGCTAATTCATCTAATTCATCCCATAACCACCGTCCTACATTTATCGATGGTTGGGTTAACAGTTTGAATAAGTCTTTGAAACTATCTTGCAGTGAATAATTATGTCCTTGCAGTTGCAAATTATCCAGCCAGTTGAGTAATTCTAAATTACTAATTACTGCACTTCCTTGTTCCCAAGTTAATACTTGCCAAAGTTCAACATTAGGTAATTGCAATTGTGGTAATAATGCCATTAACTCATTTTGCATTGATGCTAAAATTTGCGTTCTTTGGTTGTTGGTAACTGGTAAAGTAATGGCATTTGCTTCTAAACAACGCAAGTTTAATAATAAATAATCTGGTTCTTGTGCAAACCAACTCACAGGAATTTGATAAGTCCAGTCTGTTTCAGGTTGTAAATTAGCTGCTGTTTGTTTTTCCATCAATTGCTGATAGGATAAAAAGCCCGAAACTATTGCTGTTTCTTGTTCTTCTAAGACTTCTATTAATACATAAAAATGGGCAATATATTCTGGTAAATCTACAACGGCTCTAGGGACAACAATTTCATCATCATTGAGGCTATCATTAGTCAATAAGCAAAGTTTAAATTTACCTACTTGCAAATTAGCAACAGCAGGAATAACATTAGCTATAGCTGGTTGAAATACTGTACATTTATCCTCATTAACAGTGAGAGAATCTGCTCTTTCTGTCAACCATTCTTTAAAAGCCAATAACGCCAAAGTATTAATATAAGTTTGCCATTGTTGAGCTTGATTTTTTATTTCCAGGCTGTTTTCTACCGCTTCACTAATTTGTTCAGCATCAAGATTAATAGCATTTATAGGTAAAACTTCAAATTCAAGGGACATTGGCTGATGATTATTTGTGAGATTATCTGACAAGTTATTCATACTTCCTCATTAATTAATTATATCGTCCAGATAGCAGCAAAGACGCTGGTTAAAAATACTGGTTTCTGGAGTGAGAGTTTTTGCTGTTTGTGCCTGAATTTCAGCAGCTTCAATAACATGATTAATTTGTTCATTGAGAGCAAGTTGAATTTTTCCTTCTAGGGTTTGTAGACTATCTGGGTGGGAATAATTTTTTGCTAATTCCATGACAGAATTACACAACATTATTAAAAGCTCTTGTCGAACATCAGCACGAAAATCTTTTAACTTTAAAAAACGGGTAACAGCATCTTGAGCGCGTAATCCCACCTTTGCAGCAATTTCTGTCATTGATAAATTTTGACAGTGAAATAACTGTAGTGCAAACAAAAACTTTTTAGCTTTATCACCCTTTTTTCGTTGTAATTGTTCTACTCTTCTTTGAGTAACTATAGCTAAAGCTTGCTGTAAACTAGCCATAAATTGTGAGCGATATAATTGCAAAAATTCTGTTTGTTCATCTCCATCATTTACTACTTCTGTAGTATTAGTATAACCTGCAATTCCCTCACCATAACCATCTCCAGCAACAACATCTAAAGATTCGGCTAGTAAAGAACCACCCCGAACATGAATTCGATACTGTCGTAATTGTTCAGCCAGTTTTTGTAATTGTGCCATTACAATTTCACTGCTGAGATTTTGACCTATTTTACTTTGCAAAAGAGTAGCGATAGCTTGTAATTGCTGAATTGTAGGTATAGTACATTTTCCTCCTCTTCTCTTGGGAGGTTGTTCTAAACTATCTTCTCTTTTCTTCCCACGTTGTTCTAAACGAGCAGTTCTATAAATATCATGATAACTTTCTAAAAGTTGTTGAGCTTGGAGAATTTCACCAGCAGTAAAAGAGTAAAATTCCGTAAAAATTCGTTGTAACTGTTTAGGTTTTGTATCATTGAGAATTGCCCAATCACTGACTAAATAAACTCCACATTCTAGGAGAAATTGATTGAGTCTATGATTTTGTTTAACTCGTGTATTTGTCCAGGTTGTCAAATTGCTTTTTTCTGGATCAAAACTCTGTAAAATTTGGCGAGAGAAGGACTGATAATCACCAACGGGTTTTAATTTACCATCATCATCTAGTACACAAAGCAGTAGGTCAACACATTTGAAACCATGAACAGTCCCAAATTTAGCTTCTAATTGTAAGCAAACTTGCTCAATTTGCCAGGATATAAAACAGAGTAGACAACGTTCTGCTAACAAACATCTATCAGCAGGTATATTTTGGGATAATTGCAGCAGTTTTTTGTTAATTTCTACATCTGGGAGATCATCATTAACTGTAGCAGTTGGAAACATATCAAGAAAAAACGCCTTAGCTGGAGTAATTTCCTGAATCTGTCGCCGTCCCGCTGCATCAATTTTTACCAACTGCCAATATCTTGATCTCAAACCCATAGATATTTGTACTTAACTATCTACAACAGTATCACCTGACATTGATTCTTAACTCTCGACTCCCTAACCTTATGCAGTTTTGACGGGAAAACTCTCACGAAGCACAGGTGAGAGGGAATAGGGTGCGTATTAAAAAATATTCTATCTACAGAGGAGGGGAGGAAAAGTCGTTTTTGTCCAAAGAAATTGGATAGTTTATCTTCTAATGTTGTCTAAAATTACCTGAAACTCCTTAGTACAGGCAATTGCTATCAAAATAATCAAAGCTATTAATCGATTACCTCTAACTTGAGTACCTTCTAAACAATAACCTCCTTTTTTAAAATAGACCTCTTGTAGAATTGATTATTACTTACTGCGTCGATAGTTATTCATATGAAAGAATTATTGACTTGGCGCTCCCATTCAATCCCCACCACGGGTTAGCAGACCAGTGCCTTCTTCGTACCACCATGCCTTTACGGCGCATATTTATTCTCAAATCGTCCCAATATTTGCATAACCTCTCAAATCTCAGAAATATAAATGGGTAATAGGGGTTCAGACGGGATATCTGCAAAATGGGACACATTGTAAAGTTTTGTGTGCTTAATTCTCAAAACTCTTAATTTACCGTTGTTTCAGCTTCCATCTGAACTTGATTGTTCAAAATGAAAACATCCCAAAAAAGGGTTATTTATGAGCAAGTTTGAGAAGCTGAACCGCGTAAAAAGTTGATTTTAGTGTGCAAAAGTTGAATGTTTCTTTACCATTTTCGGGCAAGTTAGTAAATCACTAAATTGGTTTCTGCAACATTTATTTACAACGTGTCCCATTTTACCCTTATCCCGGCTTGACCCCAACAAGGGTGAGGCGAAACATACTCTGAAAAGGGCGGTGTTTTTTAATCGTTTGGGTGAAGTCCGCGATCACTCTTATGAGGATCAATTTTATCGGGCTAGTGGGTTGAATTTGGTGGTGGCGGCGATTGTTGTGTGGAATACGGTGTACATAGAAAAGGCTGTTGAGCATTTGAAACAACAGGGTATGGATATTCCTGAAGAATATTTGCAACATTTATCACCTTTGGGTTGGGAGCATATCAATCTTACTGGTGATTATGTCTGGAATTTGAAGCAGGCAACCAGTTTTGACAAGTTGCGCCCTTTGCGAGTTAAGGAAAACAAGTATCGCTCAAATCCTTGATGGATAAGGCTTTCAGCCTTAGCGTACAATTTTCCCGGTTTGGCACGGTGATACCAGAAGCGATCGCTAAACTCCTTCACTGTCAAGACATCCTTCTCCGCGCCCCCACAGGGTCAGGGAAAACCTCTTGTTTTTATTCAACACAGTAATTATCATAGGCTTTTTTTAAAGCATCTTTAACCCCTTTCGCCACCCAATCAGGATTTAAAACCCTAGCACTAGCACCGTACTGTAGCATTCTTTGACGAAACCAAAATATACAGTCTTCCTGAGTTAAAATATCAACATATTCTGTAGTTTCTAGTGAGGAAATAACTGTTTCGTGGGGTCTGCGGGGTCTATAACTCGCTAAATCTCCTGTCAGACGGTAGGTAATATCTAGAGTAGGAAATTTACTATAAGTCCAGGGAGTCTGGGAAACTCCACCAACTCTAGTAATGCGGTCTACTCTCAAAGTGATGTTCTGTTCAGCATTGGGTCTGGTTTCAAGATGAGAACTACGAAAGTCGGGAACTAAAGCAAATAAATAGAGAACACCGTTATGTAATCTCAGTTCGGACTTATCTAAATCCCAGAATGTTTCTTTACCTTTTCTGCTGCGATACCAAACCACAAAGCGGCGTTTCTGCTGAAATCTTTGCTGTAACTGACGCACAACTTCATTGATTTTATCTTCACTGTAATCTGTAGGTGGATGAAAGTCTGTTCTTAGTCCAGGGGACTTAGGTTTTTGAAAGTTACCAATGCGGTGAATATGCCCAGCTTCCGCAGAAAAACCCAAACTCGCCAATAACTCAGAGGCCATTGCTAATGCTTGTCTTTGTTCTTCAGATAAGATAACGGGAAACACTGATGTCACTAACTCATAAGGACGGTTGGGTGCAGCCTTAATTTCAAAACCGCAGTCTCGGAGTTTACCAATGGCACGAGCAATTTTCTGTGATAAATCACCAGCTTCAAAACCGCGATCGCTCAACAAGATTTCCAACTCGGCTTTTTTACAGGGTTTTTCCGCCAGCAGCTTCAATAACTCCAACATAAAACCCAATTGATTAGAGTTATTATCATTTTTTGATGACATCTCTATTTGCGCGAGTAATAAACTAATACCAAGTTACATATTACCCTACCGTGAAAGTTTCTTTACTTCCCCAATACTCAAAATTGAATCCGGGGGTCGGTACTTGTCCTTTGCAATGTATCCAAACCTGCAAGGTTAAACAACAAGCACCCAACTTTGGAGAAGGTGATCATTGTCCTTTATCTTCCCATCAAGCAGAAACTTATGCTGCAATTACCAACAGTGACGCTGACATTATCTTTAATAAATCTGCTACAGGAGACGGTAAATCATTAGCTGCTTATTTAGCATCATTGCTCAATAATTGGTTGAGGGTAATTGGACTATACCCAACCATTGAGTTAGTAACAGACCAAGAAAGACAGATTTATGGTTATTTTGAGCAGTTTAATCCACAGGGAATTGATGGAGTGGATAGCCTCTATGGTGCAAAGTTAGCTCAATTGGTTGAACAGGGAGAAAAGAGTAACAAGTTTAAAGAATTACTATTTATCTTTAAACAAAAATATGTGATTCTTACCAACCCTGATATTTTTCATTTAGTTACGCATTTTCGTTATCATAACCCAGCTTATAATCGAGCAGAATTACCAATTATTTTAGCTAGGAATCTTGATTTATATATAGCTGATGAGTTTCATATTTTTGGCGTACATCAGGAAGCAGCTATTCTCAACAGTTTGTTATTAATTCGTCATAATCGTCCTAAAAGACGACCGATGAAATTTCTATTTACTTCTGCAACTCCCAAACCAGATTTTATTAAAAAGCTCAAACAATCTGGATTTAAAGTTAAAGAAATAGCTGGGGATTATGTTAGTCAACCTACTTCTGGTTATCGTCAAATATGTCAAGCAGTAAATTTAGAGTTTATTCCATTAGAACAAGATAGTGATTCTCTAACTTGGCTGACTCAACAAGCTCCAAATATTCGTAATATTCTACAAATAGAAGGTAGAGGACGGGGTTTAATTATTCTTAACTCTGTGGCTTTGGTAAGTAGAACAGTTAGAGAATTACAAAAATTAATACCTGATATTATCGTTTGTGAAGTCAGTGGACGTATTGATAGACAAGAAAGGTCTGTAACTCACACAGCCTTGAAAGATGCTGATAAACCTGTATTAGTTGTGGGAACTTCAGCAGTTGATGTAGGTGTTGATTTTAGAATTCATTTACTAATTTTTGAAGCCAGTGATTCAGCCACCATTATTCAAAGATTAGGTCGTCTTGGTCGTCATGCAGGATTTTCTGATTATCAAGCTTTTGTGCTTTTATCTAGTCGTACTCCTTGGATTAAATCTAGGTTAGAGAAAGAATTAACTAATTCAGAATATGACCGTCTTCAGTTCCGAGAAATCATTGAAGAAGTTTTTAATCCTACCAAAGATTTTGAACAATACCGCAATTATTGGGGGGCATTACAAGCACAGGGAATGTTATTCAGCATGAGTAATAAAAAACAAGGAGTAATGCAACCATTACAAGATAAAATAGCTGAAGATTTACGTCTTGTTTACGGTGAACAACTAGATAAAAAACGCGGACATTGGTATGCTCTTAGTAACGATAAAACCGGAGTTGGTAAAGCAGTACAAGAGGAACTATTACGATTTAGGGGTGGTTCTGATTTACAAGCCGCAGTGTGGGATCAAGGACGGTTTTACACCTATGATTTATTGAAGTTATTACCCTGGGCTGAAGTTGAAATAGTTGATAGAGATGATTTCTTAAAAGCTGCAAAACAGGCTAATCATCCCCACACAGAATTTCCTGATAAATATATTCAAGTTTACCTCAAAATCCAACGCTGGTCAGATACCAGATTTCCCGTTGGGTTGGAATGCGATCGCCTGAACGACGAACTCAAACAATGTACTCTTTCTTTCATTGATAAACTGAGTATTACCGGACACCCACAAACAGAAGTTAGTCGTTGTTTAAGAAATAGAAAGCTATTGGCATTTTTAGTACAGGTAAATCGCTCTCAAGCTAATAGTCATTGGGAAATTACTCGGAATCTTTATTTAAGTCATACCTTTGGATTATACCGACTCAAAGATGCAGACGGACAATTTCATGCTTGTGCTTTTAATCAAGATGCTTTGTTATTAGAAGCAATTAAATGGAAAATCAAACCTTGTGAAAGAAGTAAACCTTACATTTTTTAAACTATGCCTACTCTATTGCAAACATTACTGATTGAAACATTATCAGAAGATACAGATCCAATTTTACGGCTATTTATTGATACAATATTACCAGCAATGGAAAGGGAATTTGGACTCATTCCGGCTATGGGTGGTTCAGAAATCGTACATTATCAGAATTTAGTTAAACAGGGAGATAAATACGCTCAAGAGAATGCTAAACGCTGGGCAAATAAACCTGACCAAAGTTTATTAGTTCATGTTTTAAATGGACTATTAACAGCATGGAATTTAAGTGTTCATTTACCTCAAAATTTACAATTAAATCCTGTTGAAAAAAAGTTATTATGTTTGGGATTGACCTTACATGATTATAATAAATATGTACGGGGTCAGGGAGAAGAACAACCACCACCAAAAGCTCACGAAATTGATGACATTATTAACTTATGTCGAGACTTAGGGACTAAATTAAACTTTCAAGAGTTTTGGGAAGAATGGTCAAAATATTTATTAGAGATAGCGTTTTTAGCGCAAAATACACAATTCAGTGTTGACAGCAATCCTGTAATTTCTAATTGGGAAAATGATCAACGAGAATTTACTATAGATGACCGTCGTTTAAATGATGTTTTGCGCCATTTACTCGCTTTTGGCGATGTTGCGGTACACATATCAGACCCAGCAGAAATTGTTACCAGTACCAAAGGCGATCGCTTACGAGATCATTTATATTGGTTAAATATCCCCAAAAAGTTAGTTTATCATCGTCTGCGAGATTGTCGGGGATTAATTACCAACCAAATTCATAATGCAGTTGTTAATTTTGCGCGTCAATTAGGTTGGGAAGAAATTCTATGTTTTGCCCAAGGTGTCATTTATTTAGCACCATCTGATTCAGATATACCAGACTTAACGGAGATTCAAACAGCCGTTTGGGAAAACTTAATTTATGGAGATGAAGAAAATAATCAAAAAGGATTAGCCGCATATTTTCAAAGTGGTGATGTTGGTTTTGTTCGTGATGGTAAGGGTGTAAAAATTGCCCCACAAACTTTAGAATTATTCAGTTCTGGTGATTTGATTCGATTGCTTCCTGAAGTCGTGCAAGTTAAAGTTGCCAATGCTAAAGTTCCTGCCACACCCAAACGATTAGACAAATTAACCCTCAATGATACAGAACGAACTTTTTTATTAAAAGGTGCAGATATTCGGGCTGACCGATTAGCAGAGTTAATTATCCTGACACAACGAAAGTTTTTTGAAGGTTCTCAGGATTATATAACTTGGATTTTAACAACCCTAGAATTACAAAATCAGATCACCCTAGAACAAACACAGGTACAATTTGGAGGGGTAAACTATGGTTGGTATCAAGTTGCGGCTCATTATATTGCGGATCATGCAACTTTAGATGAACAACAAATAAGAGAGTATCTGCAAGAATTAAGTAATAAACTAGCAACTTGGGCAACTGAAAACGCATTACTCAAAGAAACAGCGAATCCCACCCATGAGGCTTTTATTAAATATTTAGGTCAATACCTAGAAATTTGCCCTAACCATCAGGCCAGTGAGTTTGAGAATGAATTAGCTGCCTATTCAAATGCTAAAGTCACCAATCAACCTATTTGTTCTTTGAGTAGTGGTGAATCACAAGCCGAAGAACAATTAGATACTGTAGTGTTGTTTAAACCTCAACAATATAGTAACAAAAATGCTTTGGGTGGAGGACGCATTAAACGAGGTATATCTAAAATTTGGGCATTGGAAATGCTCTTACGTCAAGCTATTTGGGCTGCACCACCAGGGAAACTAGAAGAACAACAACCAGTATTTCTTTATATATTCCCAGCTTATGTTTACTCTCCCCAAGTTGCTAGGGCTGTAAAAGCATTAGTCCAAGAATTTAAACGAGTTAATCTTTGGGAAGTCCGCAAACATTGGTTAGATGCTGGGATGCACCACGACGGACTGCAAAATTTACCTTGGCGAGAAGAATCAGAAGCAGGGAGATTTTCAAGGAATTATTCGACCAAAGATTTGCCGTTTATGGCTATGACTTACACTACCACCAGAGGAAAAACAGTTACCGATGCTTGGGTAGAGCCTATTTATTTGACCTTAGCTTTACCTCTACTATTAGGTGTAAAAGTTGTTGCTACTAGCAGTCCTGATCCACTTTATGCCAGTGATCAAGAGTTTTCTGAATCTGCAATTTTAGATGGTGCAGCAGGATTTTGGCAGTTGTTTGGTACACCTCAAAATCTCAGAATACAAGATTTATCACCTGCATTAAACCGACTGTTAATAGCCTACAGTTTGCATTTGGATAACCGTAGTAAAAAACCCGATGCTCGTTGGCAAGCATTGAATGGCACAGTCAGGGATTTAGTAACTGATGTTTTAAATATCTTTGCAATTGCTAATGAGGGATTTCGTAACACTAAAAAAGAACCAGGAACAGAAGATGTTAAACGAATTTGGAATTATGCCCAAACCTGGGTAAAAGGAGATCCAAATATGGAGGATAAAATGGATTTAATTAAACGTTTGGTGACAGAATATCGCCAATTTTATCAAGTGAATGTGAGTGAATCAAGTCATGCCATTCTGTTACCAATTTCTAAAGCATTAGAGATAATTCTAAAAGTTCCTGAAGATATTACTAAGGAAGATTTGATTTTAGAAGTAGCAGGACAATTATATGATGCTTTGGAAAGACAGAGGGTTTATAAACCTTATTTGGTAGATAAATCTACGGATTACAAAACTCGTAAAGAGCAGGAATTAACGGCAATTCATCAGTTTACAAGTACCTGTGTTAATGATTTATTTCTGGGACTTTATAAAGGCGATCGCGCACTGCTCCAAGAAAACCGCAACCGCATTAAATCCGGGGTTGAATTTGCCTATCGTTGGTTAGCTTTGCAATCAAAAAATACTGAAAAACCTGAATCATAAGGAATAAAAAACATGAACTTAACCACCCTAAAATCCGAATTTCATCCTGCTTTTCCCCGGTTAGCATCTGGCAAATATATCCACTTTATCATGTTACGCCATAGTCAATCTTTTTCCGTATTTCAAACCGATGGTGTTCTCAATACTGCGCGAACTCAAGCTGGTTTAGATCCTAAAAATCAACAATCCATGAGTCGTTTAGTTATGTTTAAACGTAAACAAGTTAGTCCTGAGCGATTAGTGGGGAGAGAACTTTTACGTTCATTAAATTTTATCAACTCAGAAGATAAGAAAGCTGAAAATTTTTGTAGATACGGTTCAGAACAATTTTGTGGTAAATGTCCAGATTGTATCATTTATGGTTTTGCTGTTGGTGATAGCGGTTCAGAACGTTCTAAACTTTATTCTGATTCAGCTTTTTCTTTAACTCCTTATGAAGATTCCCATAAGAGTTTGACTTTTAATGCTTTAAGTGAAACAGGAACAATGATGTTAGATTATGATGATCCTAAAAGAACCGACAATAACAAAGTAAGATCATCAATTAATGAATTAGATCATGTTCTCCCAGAAGTCACATTCCCTACTGTAGAAACCCTGCGTGATCCTACATTTGAAGGCTTTTTGTATGTGTTAGGAAATCTAATGCGAACCCGTCGTTATGGCGCACAGGAATCACGGACAGGAACAATGTCAAATCATATTATTGGTATTGTTTTATGTGATGGTGAAATCTTTAGTAATTTACATTTAACTCAGGCATTGTATGATGCGTTGAAACCAGATATCAATGCACCAATTGTAGATATTATTGCCAAAGCAGCAGAAGTGACAACTAATTTACTCAATCAAGAACCAGTACGGAAAACTCAAGTAATTATGGGTTCTCAATTAACTGATTTATTAGGTGAAACTTTAGCTATTTATCAAAATGAAACCGCTTTGCAAAATACCCTAACAACGCTATATCAACAAACCAAAACCTATGCTGAAACTTACGGTGCTGTAGCTAAAAAAGGCAAAGGTAAATAGAGTTAAAAAATCAAGCTTGTCGGTAATGTTGGGTTTCGCTTTGCTTAACCCAACCTACAATTTTTAAATTAACAACTTTTGAATAATATGATTTTCTACCAATGTGATTTAACTTTGCATGATAATGTTTTTTTTGCAAGTCGGGAAATGGGTATTCTCTACGAAACTGAGAAATATCTGCACAATTGGGCGTTGAGTTTTGCCTTTTTTGAAACTGCGTATATTCCTAGACCTTATCGCCTAAAAGGTATAAATGCCCAAAAACCCAGTTATTTAGATTCTAGTCAAGAACAAAATCTTTTACATCTAAATGAAGCTGGGATTTATGTTTTTCCGGCTTTACCGATTACTTGGTCATATCAAGTAAACACTTTTAAAGCCGCCCAAGTTTCCTATTATGGTAAATCTGCACAATTTGGTGGTGAAGGAGCAAAACGCAATTACCCTGTTAACTATGGAAGGGCTAAAGAATTGGCTGTAGGTAGTCACTATAAGACTTATATTATAGCTCATGAAACTATCAAAATTCCCAGGTGGATTAGATTAGGTAAATGGTCATCTAAAATAAGAATTGAAAAGAGGGAAATTACAGATATCAAAGAAAAATCAGGACAATATATTACCAAGCATCCTTTAAATCCTTTGGATTTGTCCTCATCAACCAAATTATTGCTTTACAACCGAATTGTTATGCCCCCAGCAAGTTTAGTTAGTCAAGCTCAACTAACTGGAGATTATTATGAATTACCCGATAAAACTTGTTTACCTGTGGGAGTAGCTTATGGCGCAAGTACAGTTGTATCTTCCTAAAATTATGACTTTACAAAGTTTAGTAATTCAATTAGGTGCTGCTAGTGAAAGCACTATTCCCACTACATTAGGTAGAGCGATTCATGCTCAAGTTATGCAATGGTTAAGTTTAGGAGATGCACAAATAGCAACGGCAGTTCATGATAGTCAAGAATCACCTTTGAGTTTATCAGGATTAATTGGTTATCGTCGCAAACAAGGTATACAACTAGGTGATGATTTTGTTGTTCGGATCTCTCTTTTAGATAGTAATTTAATTCAACCTTTGCTACAGGGTATAGAATCTTCCCACAATAAATCTATTTATTTAGGAAAATGCCCCTTTGTAATTCGTAGTATTTATTCACTACCAGGGACTCATCCTCTAGTAGATTCCTCTGATTACACCATATTGGCAAATACATCAGTCTCTAGTGATATCACTTTGCAATTTCTCTCTCCCACCAGTTTTAAACAGAATCAAAATATCCAACCATTCCCATTACCTGATTTAGTATTTAACAGTTTACTACGTCGTTGGAATAGATTTGCACCCGCAGAATTACAGTTTCCTCAAGTTGAATGGCAAGGTTTAGTTTCTGCTTTTGAACTGAAAACCCATGCTTTGAAGATGGAAGCAGGAGCAGAAATTGGTACTGTCGGCTGGATAAAATATCGGTTTCCAAACCCCGAAGAAGCCAGAATTGCCACTATTTTAGCTAACTTCGCTGTCTTTTCTGGAGTTGGACGTAAAACAGCTATGGGTATGGGACAGGTCAAAATTAAGAATTAAAAATGAACACTGTAGAATGCGTCAGAATCAAAGATTGTTGCTTAAATACTTAAACCCAAAATCTGACGCACCAATTACCAATCACCAATCACCAATTACCAATTACCAATCACCAATCACCAATCACCAATCACCAATCACCAATTACCAATTACCAATTACCAATTACCAAATAAAATGAATGAAGATTATTTACCATTAGCTTACTTGAATGCCTGGGAATATTGTCCTCGACGATTTTACCTAGAATATGTGTTAGGTGAAATGGCAGACAATGAACATATTATCTTAGGTCGTCATGTCCACCGCAATATTAACGAAGAAGGCACTTTTCAGGAAGGAGAAACCTTAATTCATCAACAACAATGGGTGTGGTCAGAACGCCTCAAAGTTTCCGGGATTATTGATGCTGTTGAGGAATACGATGGTCAACTTGTGCCTGTGGAATACAAAAAAGGCAAGATGGCACAACACCTAAATGACCATTTTCAAGTTTGTGCTGCGGCTTTATGTTTGGAAGAACGCACGGGTCGCACAATTACCTATGGTGAAATATTTTATCATGCCAATCGCAGAAGACAAACTGTGGCATTTACACCGCAATTAAGGCAAATGACAGAACAGGCGATCGCCCTCGCTCATGTTGCAAGTCAAAATAAAATGCCAGCACCTATTGATCATCCCAAAAAATGTCAATCATGTAGTCTGCAAGGAATTTGTTTACCCTTTGAAGTCAAACAATTACAACGTCAAGAATATTAAATTATGACTACTCTTTATATCATTCAACCCGATGCTGTTTTAAGCAAAGATTATGAAGCTTTTCAAGTCGCTTTGAAACAAGAAGACGGTTCTTGGAAAAAACAAAAGGTTGCGGCTCAAACTGTAGACGAAGTTATTTTGATGGGTAATCCCCAAGTCACCGGTGATGCTTTTGTCTATGCTTTAGAATTGGGAATGCCAGTGCATTATCTTTCTAGTTTTGGTAAATACTTGGGTTCGGCTTTACCTAAGTCTTCTCGTAATGGTCAACTCAGATTGGCACAGTATGCAGTTTATCATGATCCTGTGCGGCGTTTGGAATTAGTTAAGGCAATTGTCACAGCAAAGATTCATAATCAATATAATGTCTTGTACCGACATAATGAAAAGGATAATCCGCTTAAAGAACGGAAAGTTTTAGTTAAAACTCAACAAAATATAGATCAAGTTCGTGGTGTGGAAGGTTTAGCGGCTAAGGAATATTTTGCTTGTTGGCAACGCATGATAGGTAAACAATGGACTTTTAATGGTAGAAATCGCCGTCCACCTACTGACCCTGTAAATTCTTTACTCAGTTTTGCCTATGCTTTATTACAAGGTCAAGTCATGGCTGGTGTTCATGTAGCAGGATTAGATCCTTATATTGGCTATCTCCACGAAGTTCATCATGGTCAACCGGCAATGGTGTTGGATTTGATGGAGGAATTTCGGGCTTTGATTGCTGATAATTTGGTGTTGTCATTATTGCATAAACACGAAATCAAACCCAAAGATTTTAATGAAAGTTTGGGAGCTTATCGGTTAAAAGACAATGCAAGGAAAACTTTTCTGAAAGCTTTTGACCAAAAAATGAATGATGAATTTAAACATCCTGTGTTTGATTATCGTTGTACCTACAGACGAGCAATAGAATTACAAGCACGGTTACTAAGTCGTCATTTACAAGAGGGTGTTCCCTACAAACCTTTATCACTAAGATGACAACACTGTTTTATCTGATTATTTATGATTTACCTGACAATAAAGCTGCCAATAAACGCCGGACTCGTTTACATAAAATGCTCAGTGGTTATGGTAAGTGGACTCAATACAGTGTGTTTGAGTGTTTTTTGACTGCTGTACAATTTGCTCAGTTGCAAGCCAAGATAGAAAAACTGATCAAGTCTGATGAGGATTCTATTAGAATGTATGTGCTGGATGCTGGGAGTGTGAAAAGAACTATTACTTATGGTTCGGAAATTCCTAGACAAGAACAGGCTATCATTATATAATTGATACATCAGCTTAAATTTTTGGCAGACCTAGAGCGGGGTCAAAAACCCTGGAGATTCGCCAAACAGCCAGAACCTTGACAACTAAATACTTTCAGCGTTTCATTAGTTTCAGTTTGTGCTTGACCCAAAGCCTGAAATAAGGTTTTTTGAGAGGTCCGCCAAAATCGTCTCTGGATTCCGCCCCCAGTTTATGTTTCAGACGGCGGGGTTTCCACATATCTAATCCCCGCAAGGGGACTGAAACATTAATGTAGATAATCTTCTCAAGGAGTTAGATAAACGTTTCCACATATCTAATCCCCGCAAGGGGACTGAAACCAATGAAGTTAATCTTCACACTTTCCAGTGCCGAACCAAGTTTCCACATATCTAATCCCCGCAAGGGGACTGAAACTGGGCTGGGGTGAAGTGGGAGGATGATCCGAAAGCGGGTTTCCACATATCTAATCCCCGCAAGGGGACTGAAACAATACTTCTTTGGGTGAAACTTGGGATGATCAGCAGGTTTCCACATATCTAATCCCCGCAAGGGGACTGAAACAGCAATTTGGCTATGGGAACTGATGCCTATGATGGGTTTCCACATATCTAATCCCCGCAAGGGGACTGAAACTTTCAGGAAAATGTGATTGTTGCATCACCAGATATGAGTTTCCACATATCTAATCCCCGCAAGGGGACTGAAACATCTTTGGTGGAGCTAGTCACAATGTCGTAACCGAACGTTTCCACATATCTAATCCCCGCAAGGGGACTGAAACTTACCTCTAGTGAAGTAACTGCTTCTGCGCTTGCGTTTCCACATATCTAATCCCCGCAAGGGGACTGAAACACTACGGGTACATCAGCAGTAAGCGGCACTTTTGTAGTTTCCACATATCTAATCCCCGCAAGGGGACTGAAACAGTTAGCCATCTTAGCTCTGATTGCACTGGGTATTCTTGTTTCCACATATCTAATCCCCGCAAGGGGACTGAAACTACCCTGGATAATATCTATCCACGATCTCAGTTTGCGTTTCCACATAATTAATCCCCGTAAGGGGACTGAAACTTATCAGTTTTTCTACTGCGAGGATCACCAATTTGGTTTCCACATAATTAATCCCGGCAAGGGGACTGAAACAGCGATCGCTATTTACATCTCCAAGTTTCTTATTACTTAATCCCCACAAGGGGACTAAAAGGTTGTAAAATATTGAGTATCAAATCATGTAGCATTAAAAAAAATGTCAGAACTAGCTACATCTAGCAACCGTAAAAACCCATCAAAAAACACCCCTTTAATATGGGCAGATGATACCGAATTAGTTAGCTTAGTTTTTGACCTAGAAGTAACTGATTCCACCGCTCTATATTCGCAATATACCATTGGACTTCATGCTTGGTTTCTGGATCAAGTGCGGCAAATTAACCCAACGCTTTCAGCATATTTACATGATGGTGAGTCAGAAAAACCCTTTAGCATTTCTGCACTAGAAGGTCAATTACTTCCCACCGGAAAACAACTACAACTGCAATCAAATCAAATATATCGTTGGCAGATAAACGCTATTTCTCAACCAGTAGTTCAGTTCTTGAGTCAGTGGTTAATACAACCGCCAACTACTTTGAAATTAAGGGATGCTTGCTTACAAGTAAAACAGATAAGTATTGTTAATCCACCAACTACTTACAACAAACTACTACAATCATCTATCAACCATAAAAACATTAATCTGAGTTTTATTTCCCCTACCAGTTTTCGCCGTAAAGGGCATCATTTTCCCCTTCCTGTTCCCTTCAATCTTTTCCATAGTTACCTCAGACGCTGGAATGATTTTTCAGGAATGCCCATAGAACAAGATGGTTTTCTAGAATGGATAGATGAAAACGTCATCATTCACAAACATCGCTTAGAATCAGTCAAAGTTGCAGCAGGTAAACGGGGTTCTGTCACTGGTTTTACAGGGGCAATTTCTCTAGGATTAACTAAAACTGCTTTAAATAACATTGAATTTACCCAACTATTTTATGCTTTAGTGCAACTTGCTCCCTACTGTGGAACAGGCCACAAAACTACCTTTGGACTCGGACAAACCTGCTTGGACTGGGTAAACCCAGAATCAAATATATCTTCCACAGCGATAACAAATTTGCTACCAGAACGCATTGAGGAATTGACAACAATATTCACAGCACAACGTAAACGGATAGGAGGAGAACGCACCGAAAAAATTGCTACAACTTGGGCAACAATTTTAGCACGCCGGGAAATGGGGGAATCATTACAGATAATAGCTGAGGATTTAGAAATACCTTACACCACAGCGAAAACCTATGTTAAATTAGCCCGTCGGATGCTCAAAGATATGCAATCCAATGTTTAGCATTTATTTTGAGATACCCAACACTCGCCATTTTTGCCGACTCAGGAAGAACCCAATATTATTAGAGTTAGTGCAAGTCAGTCCGGTTTTTTGGGAAACACACTTAAACCCGCCATTATTCCAAGTTTTACCATAACCAAGGACAGATTTATTAGGGTCAGCAATGGTATCACTGATACAAAGAATTTCCGGTTTACTTGTTGCAGGTAATAAAAAACCACGTCCCCAGTCAAATTCACAATATCCAGGGTAAGGTTGAGGAGGTTTAGGCTTGAGTGAACTAGCAATTTCACAACGCAAACTGTTGGTATTGGTATCACTACCTTCAATTAGCTCACAGAACATATTACCACTGGGGGTCTTAAAACCTTTCGGTGCGGCAATACTTACCTGTGGTAATGATAAATTCATTATTGAAGTTGAAGTGACCAGAAAAACTATTTTCTTGATTTGCTTGTGCATAATTTTATTTAATTATTTACCTATATCTTACTGAATAAAGTTTATCAGCATTAAAAAATCAATTAATGCCTTATCCTCTAAGAATAAACTCCAAAAATCAACTACCCTGAAAAATCCATTCTCTGCCCGCTTTCTCAGCGGCTTCTGGGGTGTAATAAAGTTTGCGTTCCCCAAATACCTCACCACCAGCACTAATTAACCGGAACTGCCAACAATGGGCTTCTGTATAGAATACCAACAAGGTAACATTATTAATAATGGTAACTGAATCAATTTTCGTAAACATTGCCGTTTTAATATCTAAATTAATCAAAACTTCTCGGTATTTAAAAATAGGTTTTTACTTTAGTTAAATATAGAGTATTGATAAAAAGTAACTATTTTAGGCTAGAATATTAGGTAAATATCAACAAATTAAAGTAAAGAAACCGAAGTTGTAATAACAATTTCTATTATAGCATTTTATGAACAAAAATGAAATCACGGCGAATTACGATGAATCTTGGAAAGAGGCATTAAACGAATATTTTGATAGTTTTTATCTTTCTTCTTTCCTGTAGCTTACAAAGCAATTGATTGGACAAAACCACCGGAATCACTAGACAAAGAACTACAGCAAATTACAGCTTCATCATCAACTGAAAAACGGATTGCAGATAAACTGTACAAAGTTTGGTTATTGGATAAAACACAAGTATGGATTTTAATTCATATTGAGATTCAGAGTCAATATGATGTTGACTTTGAAGAACGGATGTACACTTATAATTACCGTGCCTTTGACCTTTATCACCAATTTGTTGTGAGTTTGGCAATTTTAGGAGACACAAGTTCCACTTGGCGACCTAACAGTTATCATCAAGCCATGTTAGATTGTGAATTAAGTTTGAAGTTTCCCATTGCTAAACTGCTAGACTATGAATCACGGTGGAATGAACTAGAATCAAGTGATAATCCCTTTGCTATCATAGTAATGGCACACTTGAAAACCAAAGCCACCACGGGGAATTTAGCAGAACGGGAACAATGGAAATGGACATTAATTAGGGGACTTTACGAGCGAGGCTTAACAAAAGAAAAAATTGTTAAACTCTTTAAAATCATTGATAAAATGATGTCATTACCCAAAGAATTGCAACGAGGATTAGTGGCTAAAATTAAACATTTAGAGGAGGAAAATCAAATGCCTTTCATTAGTCCAACAGAAGAATTAGCAATGGAACGCGGTGAATTAAAAGGAGAACAACAACTAATTCTCCGCCAACTAAATCGGCGAATTGGTGAAATTGAATCATCATTCATTGAGACAATTCGGACATTGACAATTGAGCAGTTAGAATTACTTGGTGAAGCGCTCTTGGATTTCTCCTCTATCACTGATTTAGAACAGTGGTTAGAAAATAAACCAGAGTCCTAGAAGTAACAACCCCACTTTTCATTAATTGTGGGGAACACTAAAAACTGAGAAACTGGGATTAGAGAAAATTAAATTATTAGGGATAGTTACACTACACTTCGTGAACGCTAAAATGACCAACATCACAAACATATTAAAACAAGCCACCGACGGGTTACTGATGACCAGTGAATCAGAGTACCCATTTGAGGTTTTCGCATGGGAATCCGCAGTATTGAATGAAGCTACAGTATTAAAAAAAACGGGTCATTCTCAGGAGACACCCGTTAAACTTGTGGAAATTGATGATTTCTTTAGAAACTCTGTAACCGCAGAAGATTGGCACGAAGACGAGGAAAAAGCCACTGTGAAAAAGTTTCAGAATCTTGTGAATCTCTTAAAAACTAATTTAATAGATTTACAAGTTTACAAAATAGGTAATAGAGAAATTGATGTTTACATTACCGGTAATACCCCTGATGGTATAGCAGGGGTTTCCACAAAAGTTATCGAAACCTAAAGATCATCAACTTTGCTTTCAATCACCCGTTGAATATTGGGAGAAACATTAGAGAGAAAATCATACCCTGTTAGTTTTTCTAGGGTATCCACACTGGTTCTAAAGACCTTCCAATTATTATCAAGTTGTTCATCATTGGGGATATTGACAGCAATAACACGGGTATTAGCAGTAATACCCTTGAGTCCAGCATCAGGATCTAGGACTACAACAATTTTCCAAGTGGATTGGGGAATTGTGACTAGGTTTTTCAATTTACCTTTACTGCCAACCGGACCAGCAATAATATAAAGTTCCTTACCTTGTGATACTAATTCCCTAGAATAATCCTCCAGATTCCCCCAAGTATTCCTATTATTATCGGGTGTTTGGGGCATCATATTACTCATTAAGAAGGTTGCTGTATTATCTTCAATGCTACGGGTTCTATCAGCCGATGGGGTAATGTGACCTCTATCATACCCTGAACCATTATAAGCAGTGGGTTTGATGCGTTCCCAACCTTCAGGTAATGTGTTATCTGGTCTAAAGTTATCTTGACGTGGGGCATCCCCAAACCATGATTTATTTAACTGCCAACTTACCCAATTAGGAGTACCATTACTGCGATTGTAAGACAGTACATACTGGGGTTTTATCATCAAGTCATTATCAGGGTTATTGATGTTGGTTGTGGCTTGACTGGGATTACCCAACAGTAAATGAACCGATGGTATATTTCTAGCAAGTAATTCTGGTTCTAATTCTAAAGTTTGTGCTTGTGCCGGTGAACAAATCAGTAGCCCAATTGCAAAACTAATTAAAAATCGGACTTTTAGGACTTTTATAAACTTGATCATAAATTACTCGGTTATTATTGAAACACTTAAACAAACTGTAAAGCAATTAGGTCAACAATGGCAATCTGCTTGTGCAATCTTTTGGTATCTGCTGGTGTCGGTTCGCAGACTAATTGAAAAAATTTCAACGGAATAATCAGGGTTCTAACTTACCTTGTCGCAGACAAAGTGAAAATCTGTCGCGGAGTAGATGAAAAATTCCTACCAAAATCGCGGACTAATTGAAATTTTCCGCCAAATGAGGATAAAAGTTCGCAACTCATTACAGTATAGGTTTTGGAGCAATAATTCTGTAAGTAGCGATGCCTACGGCGGCTCCTTTGGAGCATCGCCGTGTAGAACGAGAGGATAAGGGTAACATAAGGTCATTCTCAATTAGTCTGCGACAAATTTTTACATAGTCCGCGACAATTTTCACTTTGTCTGCGAACCGACACCGGGGAGTCGGAAATTCTTAGAGGAAAATTTGGTTTACAATTGATATCAAAACTGATATCGCCATGAATAACAAGACCCTACCCAGTGAAATGATTCGCGTGCCGACTGTACTAATTCCGGTAGTACGGCAACTAGCAAAAATCCACCGCGACGGTCACACAACGGCGTTATTGCAAGGATTACAGGAACTGATAGCGCAGTTCGATAGCAGTGTAAAACTGGAAGCAACCAGCGAATTACAGCAGGTGGAGGAGAAGCTGGGGGAACTGGAAACGCACCTTTGTCAGCAAGATCAACAGGTGGCCACTAAATTAGAAGTCCTTGGTAAACAGTTGGAGAAAATTGAAAAAGCGATAGCTTCGCTCGCCGGAGGCATCGCTTCTGGTAGATATAGCGGTGGTAACTCCAGACAAAGATATTCAGGATATCAGTATCAACAGCAACCAGTAGAAATAACTTCTTTTGCTAATGAAAATTTAGCGCAACGATTGGGGGTGACTCCACAAAGTTTGATTACGGAACGGGAAAGCAAGAGTGAGCAAGAATTTATCAGTTGGTCCAGGAATCGTGACCCTAGCAGTTTAGGCTGGAAATTTCAGGTTAGTGATGGGTTGTATTATCCAGTCAAACAGTAAGGGATAATATTAATTTTTCTCTGGTAGAAATAATAATGACTCAACTAATTCATCAGTGAGTTTACCGTCACTGGAACGTTTAAGTTGTTTAATATCTACGCGCACCTGTGAACCAGCTTCTACCTTTTCCAGTAGAAAGTCAGAATATTTTTCAATTGACTGTTTAGCTTGCTCCTTTTTCTTCCAGACTTGAGCCTCATGAAGCATACTTGTTACGCCAATAAATTCCTCTCCAGTTTTTTCATGAAAGTCATTATAATTGAATCTCACAGCATAAGCTTTGACTTCTGGTATTAACTGTAAGATGTATCCTAATTGCTTTTCTGGCTTTACACCAAACCCTTTAGCCATTTTTTTTACTTCTAAAAACTAACTACTAATAAAATATTATCACTTCCGTTTGGGAACATTAATTGCCTGTACAGCCCGTTGTTGAACTTCCTCACCTCGGCGGTCATATCTTGATGTTAACTCCGGTGAAGCATGACCGGCTAATTTCTGGACGGTAACAATATCAGTGGAATCTAACAACTCAGAAATAAAAGTCCTGCGAAAATCATGGGCAGAAAAGTTTGTTACCCCAGCTTCTGCACCCCGTTTTTCTAAAATGAATAATACCGCTTGAGGTGTCAGTTGTCGTAAAGTCACTGCCCCGGCTTTATTAATGTGACAGATTAAAGCCCCCGCTTCTCTTCCTCTGATTTCTAACCAGTCTTCGATAATTGGCAACACCCCATCTGGTAAATAAACAGTGCGGTCTTTACCACCCTTACCACTGCGAACTTTAACACTGCCAGAATGGAAGTCACTCAACATTAATTTTACCGATTCCCCCCGCCGCAATCCTGCACCCCGCAAAATTGCTATCAGTGCCGCATCCCTATAACCAATGGGAGTGGGGTCATCAAAACAAGTTTGCATCAGGGCATTAATTTCAGTTTCAGATAAAAAACGCCCCTTCAATTCCTTAGACAGCTTGATATTAGCGATATCTACCGCCCTAGCGAAATCTCTAGCATCCATTAATTCAAGTCGTAATGCTTCTTTCAAGACTCTCCTTAATGCACTCAGCATTTTATTAGCTGTGGCTGGTGCATATCTTTCCATCAGTATACACCGTAATAAGGCTGTATGTTTATAACGCAGTTCAGCCCAATTTAATGTCAGCGCATCACATTCATTGCTGGTAAGGATTTTGGCGATCGCATTCAAAGATTGCTCCATGGCCGGACGAGAACCGGCGGACAAATTGGAGAGATAGACAGCAGCAGGGTGTTCAGTTAGGGGAGTGGGTGCAGTCAAAGCTAGGGAATTGACAACAGTTATTTCACCAATTTCCGGGGATTCATTCATTTACTTATCCGAAGATTCCTTCTAGCTAGTTATATTCTGATAAGTAATAGTGTAGTTTACCCTTTTCCCTCAAGAAAATTTATTTGGTGTTGATGGGGTAATTTCTGTGGGGGGCTGCGGTGAGGCGATAGCGAAGCGCTGCTGCAAGCAGTTCGCTCTTTATCAAGATTTCCCCCAAGAAAATTCTGCACGGTGTTCTCAATTCCGGTTTTCCACAGCCTGATTTTTTCCCAAGAAAATTTAGCAGTGGTTTTCCCATAAATTCACCGGGTCTAGCGTTGCTGTCACCAGGGGCAAGATAGCCTGAAAGTATTACGAATAAAGGTTTTCAGTTGCTACCCTGCCAAAACGGGAGAATAGTACGCTAAGGCTGAAACCTAGACACAGCAAGAGTTTCCAGACCATCTTGCAGGTTTTTACAGGTATCTCGGTTTGCTACCTAAAGCTACTAGATTTTCGGGTCTATTGTCTGATGGATCACGATTCCAGTGGTGTACTTGTAGATATGTACGGGATTCCTTTGGTTGATCTGGAGGTAAAAGGCGATTACATTTCTGACAACACCAATTAGTTTTTTCCTTGATGGTTTTGGCTAGTTCTTTCCAGTATTTTGGGTATCCCATGATAACTGTTGAATCTTAATATCAGCACTTTACTATTATTAAATAATAACATTTTTGTTGATAAATGTACCAATAAATTACTATCCTTTCCTATTATTAGGATTTTATTAATGTTTCTGATAAATAGATATATGGGATATAATTACAATATTGCTTTAATTGACAATTATAATAATTATTTATCAATGCGAAACCTGACTCCTGCTTCAATTTTCTTCCTATTCCCTGATTCAAAATACTAAACTCCAGTATAACCCCAATGTTAATTAGACTTCAAATTAAAACTCCAGAGAAATTACCGTTTTTAGAAAAATTATGTTGGCAAAGAGAAAATATAGAAAATCTTACTCCTTTAGAAATGCTGAGAATATATGAACGCGGGTGGCATTACCGGGGAGTTTTAGGCAACTTGAGCCATACGGAAGCCTTATTTGTGCAACAGTTAGCTCAATATTATCATTCATGGTTAGGAGCAAAAATGTTTGAGAGGGAATTTCATCAAAAAATTTTAATTGTTCTTAATCAATTAAAGGCTAATTTTTTATTAGAGTGTGGTGCGTATTTTGGCGGTGGGACTCTGGTTAGTTTAAATCATGGGGAATATAGATTAAGCAAGGATATAGATTTTCTCTGTTCCACTGGTACTGGCTACCGATTACTGCGACAAAAAATAGCTGAAAATCAATATAATGCTCTTTTTAACACTCAAAATAATCTCAAGCTACCCGGAGAAATTAAAGCTGACCAGTACGGAGTAAGATTTGCCATTGTAGTTGATGAAACTCTGATTAAATTTGAGATAATTATGGAAGGACGGATTGAATTGGGAGAAGCAGATTATCCCAGTTGGTCGCCTGTCCCATGCTTAAATCAAATTGACAGTTTTGCGGAAAAACTTTTAGCTAATTCTGACAGATGGAATGATTCCTCTGTAGAATCGAGAGATTTAATTGATTTGGCGATGCAAAGGCTCAATTCTCCCATTCCTCAAGCAGCTATTGAGAAGGCAGAATTAGCTTATCCTGTAATTGAACCTTTAAAAAAAGCGATCGCCTTTTTCCAGAATCACCCCAATTATCGAGACAAATGTTTTACGGCTTTGAGAATTGCCGAACCTAGTAAAATTATTGATGGTATTGATTTAATGGCGGCTGATTTTAATTTAAACAAGACACCTAGAACATTTAGCGAATCTCAACAAGACTGGGAATGACAATTAATCGCTTTTCTTCGCGGCAAACACAAACAAATCTACTCTTTTCTAAGAAAATTGTGTGACATAGGTGCTACAGTCATAATTCATTGAGGATTTTCCCACAAAGTTGAAGCCACAGAGATATCATATCTTTGTCCTGTTTCTGTAATTTGAAAGTCCAGAATAAAATATTTATTATCAGAGAAATGCTGATGTTTCCTAGCAATTAGTTCATCAATCATTTGTGTAATCGCCTGTTGAGTTTCTGTATCCTGATTTGATAACTGTTGTTCCAAGAAAGTATCAAGTGTTGTTTTTTGTTGAGATTCAGGCATCACCGCCGCATTCCAGGCTATCACAGCCAAACTAAATAATGATTTACGTCGTTTTGATGTGTGTACATTATCTAAGTACGGAGCAACGAACTGTTGGAGAATTTCTGACATTTTTGGAGCGCCCTTGGGTTCTATCGGTATATTTGCAGCCAATTCCCCAAATCCCCCCTCTACCATCTTCTTTCTAAGTGCTTCCAGGTTTTTCTGCTTATCTTGGGAACTCTGTTTTTGTTTCATCAAATCTTTAAAATCCTTGGACTTTCTCGCCATAGTGCCTCTCCTGTTTTGATTATTTCTGGGGTTCTATTCTAACAATTGTTCTAAATCACTCAACAATTTCTCTAGCTTTTTGGTTTTTTTAGCATCTTCCCACACCTGAGCATTCTTCAACCGTTTACCAATCTCGGAATATTTAGCATTCAATGTTTCTTTGGCTGTGATTTTCCCTGGGGTTAATTCCTTTACTAACTGCTTAATCTCACTTAAAGATAGATTTTCATTGATAACTTTATCCAGTAGTTCCCCACGTTCACCGTCATCTTTGAGTTTAGCGATCGCCCTGGCTTTGGTGTATTCTAGTTGACCCTGCCGCAAGATTTCCAAGACATCATCGGGTAAATTCAATAATGGTAAACGACTGGTCCGAAAACTTTCAGCAGTGAATCTCCCCACACCTGACAACACAGATTCCATAATTTCCAGTTGACGGGAAACGTTTTCCGTCAGTTCTAATCCTCGTTTTTTGGCGTTGGCAACTTGATTGAGAATTGATATCACCTCACCAGAATTTACATCAAGTTCCTTAACGGGTGACAAGGCGGCTAAAGAGCTTGTTTCATAAGGGATAGAGCCTGAAAGCCCCGTTGAAAAAAGAGGCGTTTATGAGGCTTGAGATTGATTAAATTCAGAGCTAAATCAGCCCATAATTCCATACCATAAATCCATAGTTGTCCGTAGAGAGCAAAGCTAAAATCACTTTGACGTGGGTACTTGTCCTGATGTTGTTGAATACGTCCGGCATAAGTCTCTATACCTAATTTTTTCATCCGTTGACCGTGCATAGTGGCTAAACTATAAGCAATGACAATCAATAATACTAAAGCTAAAAAGCGAGTTTCATTTACTTTAGTATCCTCTAAATTATAACCACCAGTTTTACAATCCTTAAAGAATTGCTCAATTCCCCATCGACATCTATAGAGGCATAAAGTTTGTTGGAGAGTTGGTAGATTCGTCAAGATATACCAAGGTTCTTTTGGTCCAGAGTTCCGATATTTTCTCTTCCAATAAACAGCGATATTAAATAAGCCTAATTCATCCCCTTTACCACATTTAACTTTTTCATAAAATCTCGACATTCCTGGCTTAAATCCTTGATTTTTAAGAACTTGATATTCTTGTTCAGGTTTTTCTTGAAAATAAAGGTTTTTCTTCTGGCGTAAAGCGAAGTAAACTCCTTGCTCATCAAGCCATTTAGCCAGTTTTGGACTATGAAATTCTCTGTCTGCTAACACCACAATTCGACATTTTTTTAACAACTTTATTGCTGTCTTTATTAATCTTTTCTGTGTTTGTAAATTACTATTTCCGACATGATTTAATGTTTCCCAATATAGTGGTAGGGCATGAGTACCCCATACCAATGTCACCATAAATATATTTCGCCCCTTCCACTGTGTTCTATCCAGTGCTACCATCCAATAACCATATTTTTGATACTGTTTTTTATGAAAATAACGGCGCTGTTCTCGATTCAGTTGTTTTGGTGTTAACGATTGTCTAATCCAATATTTTATCAATGGAAACCATAATAATTTTACGCAGAGTTTACCTATTCCTAAAAATCTTTGTAGATTACGTTTCCTGCTTTCATATTTAATTGGTTGGGGAAACAAGCTGGCCAATTTTGACAGTTTTACTTGGCGATGAGCCTGTATTAATAACAACAATATCTCTAGTGTCAAATACTGCTGTTCACTCAAATGCTTTCGGAAAATTGTTTGATATGATTGTGGTAACATTTTTTGCTTCGGGGGCTTCTTTGTCCCTATTTTTTTACTCCCTTATTTTCTCAAATTATTGCCACATCTCATCTTCAACCGCCTTGTCACCCGTTAAGTCAATACTTAATAATTCTAGAATCCCCTCGGTTTCTTCAACTGGGTTTAAATCTTCCCGTTGCAGGTTTTCCAGTAAAGCGATTTGCAGGGTTTGGAGGTCAGATAATTCCTTGGTGATAATTGGTACTTCCGTCAACCCCGCTTCTTTGGCCGCCCGGAGTCGGCGTTCACCAGCGACTAACTCAAATTCACCATTAACAGCACGCACCAACAAAGGTTGTAAAATCCCGTGTTCTTTAACTGACTGCACCAGTTGATTGAGTTTCTCAGGGTCAAAATACCGTCGGGGTTGTTGAGCAGGTAAACGAATTTTATCAATATTAACGGTGGCAGTTGGTGATTCTGATTCCACATCCATACTCAACAAATCTTCCACACCCCGCATCTTCGGGAGTTCTAAGGGTTTCTTGACCATTACAGTTTCTCCATCCCCTGGGCGATTTTCTTCAGAACTGCGATTCCTACGGAGCGCTTCGCTATCGCTGGATGTTTGGGGTCATACACAGCCAAGGGTTGACTATTCATCACCGCATCGGCAAAGGCTGTGGCACGGGGTATTTTCGGATAAACTTTGGCTAGTGGTGATAACTGCTGTTCCAAAGCCTCCAAAATTACTTTGTCTTGGTTGGCGTTTACGTACAAGGTTGGCACAAATCCGGCGATCGCTAATTTCGGATTGATATGTTTCTTCACCTGTTTGATGCTATCCAATAATAACTCCGTTCCCTTGAATGCTTTGTAATGAGTCTGAACTGGGACTAAAACATGAGTAGCAGCACAGAGTCCGAGAATACTGAGGATACCTAAAGAGGGAGGACAGTCAATCAAAATGAAATCGTAGTTATTAGCAACTGGTTCTAAAGCTTGTTTGAGTCGTAGTTCCCTGGCCATAACCGCAGAGAGTTGTAATTCTACAGCACTGAGGGTAATATTAGCCGGGGCTAAATCCATACCGTGTAAATTGTGGTGAATTGGTAATTTAGTCTCTGGTGTGAGCAGTGAGTCAGCAACGATTTCTTCAAGTTCATGGGGTTCAAGTCCCATAAAAGTTGTCAGGGATGCCTGGGGGTCAGTATCCACCAGTAAAACTTTATGTTTGAGGGAGAGATGATAACCCAAATTCATCGTCAGACTGGTTTTCATCACCCACCGGCTTGATTGAAAATGGCTATAATTTTAGTCACAGTAGTTGCAGTGCTTGGTTTACAGGTAATCGTCAGGAGTCAGGAGTCAGGAGTTAGGAGTCAGGGGTCAGAGTAAAACCTTTTTGTGGACGGAATTTAATGATCAATTAATGTCCTAACCACGTTGGCGGTTGCTATAAATCAATGAAAGTCTCAGTTACTCTAATTAATAACATTTTTCTGTAATTAAAAGTCTATCTACGGTTGTGATTTATCAGTAATATTATGAATAACTTGACACTCTCTGGCAACATTGTTGATGTTCTCCACCGTCGCATTTTCCCCGGTACTATTCACATCACAGATGGACGCATTCAAACCATAGTTCAGGACCAGGGGCAATACTCACAGTACATTCTTCCTGGTTTTATTGATGCTCATGTTCATATCGAAAGCTCGATGCTTGTACCCACTGAATTTGCTAGATTAGCAACGGTGCATGGTACAGTGGCAACTGTCTCTGACCCTCACGAAATCGCCAATGTATTGGGTTTGGCAGGTGTGGAATTTATGGTAGACAATGCCGCCCAGACTCCCTTGAAAATAGCCTTTGGTTTTCCTGCTTGTGTCCCCGCCACCGAGTTGGAAACCGCCGGGGCAAAACTGACGGTAAACGATTTCCGTCAACTGTTTAAACATGGTATTTCCTATCTGAGTGAGGTGATGAACGTTCCTGGTGTTTTGGCAGACAATCCAGAAATGATGGACAAAATTCATCTAGCGCAAAGTCTGGGACTACCCATTGATGGCCACGCACCGGGGTTATCTGGTACGGGATTACGTAAATATGCTACTCAAATTACCACTGATCATGAATGTTCCACACTAAATGAAGCTGTAGAGAAATTAGCATTGGGAATGAAGATACAGATCCGGGAGGGTTCAGCAGCTAAAAACTTTGATGCCCTGCACAGTTTGATTGACTCCCATGCAGCAGATTGTATGTTTTGTAGCGATGATAAACACCCTGATGATTTAGTTACAGGACACATTAATCTACTGGTAAAACGGGCTGTGGCATTAGGTCATGATGTGATGAATGTCCTGCAAATTGCCTGTGTGAACCCTGTCAAACATTACAATTTGGATGTGGGATTACTACAAGTTGGGGACAGTGCAGATTTGATTGTTGTTGATAATTTACAAGATTTCACGGTGTTGGCTACTTATTGTCAAGGTGTTTTAACAGCAAAAACCGGGTCAACTTTATTACCATCAGTTCCTCTTACACCCATCAATAAATTTATCACTACTCCAAAAACACCGGGGGACTTTGCAATTCCCGCTAGGGGTTCAACAGTCAGAGTGATCACCGTTACCGATGGACAATTAATCACAGGGGAAAAGTGTGTACCAGCACATATTGAAAACGGTGAGGTTATAGCTGACTTAAACGCAGATATTCTAAAAATCACGGTTGTTAATCGGTATCAAGACACACCGCCGACGGTGGCATTAGTGCAGAATTTTGGATTGAAACGGGGGGCGATCGCTTCTAGTGTGGCGCATGATTCCCATAATATTGTGGCAGTGGGAACAACCGACACGGAAATCTGTGCAGCGGTAAATGCCCTGATTCACTGTCAGGGAGGTATTGCAGTAGCAGAAGACAATGTAGTTCATGTATTACCTTTACCTGTGGCAGGGTTGATGAGTGGTGGTGATGGTTATGAGGTAGCAAAACAGTATGCAGAACTTGATAATTGGGCAAAACGATTAGGGTCAAAACTGACTGCACCATTCATGACACTTTCATTTATGGCATTGTTGGTGATCCCAGACTTAAAACTCAGTGACCGGGGGTTATTTAGTGGTCAAGATTTCCGGTTTGTGTCGTTGTGGATTGATTAGATTTTAACTTTGACAAATTAATATTTTTATGGAGTGTAATCACTGGTTTTGATAACATATTCAAAATCAAATTTATGCCCAAATTTATGCCAATTTAAAATATTAGGAATAAAATAGAAATTAAGTTTTTCAATTAAAATTATGAATCCAGAACAAGAGGCATATCAAATAGAATTTATAGATGCCATGCCAGGGTTTATTTCAATTATTGACTTAACTCTCAGGTATCTTGTGGTTAATAAAAAACTAGCTGAGTTGATGAACTTAGATAAAGAATCTTTTAAGGGAATGTCTGTAGGCAGTAGATGTCATGAACAAAGACAAGAAATCCAGAAGTTGGTAAATGCTCCAGTGGGTACAGAGATAAACTGGGAGTATTATGATCATGATACTTGTTTGTTAGTTTCGTCTAAGCGAGAAAATAATTTTATCATCAATCAAGCGATTGATATTAGTAATAGAAAACAGCTAGAAGAAAAACTTAAAGCTTCAAATGAAAGAAATAGAATTTTACTCAAGGCCATTCCCGAAACAATCAAATTAGGAACTGGAAGACGCTCTACTGATGAGTTAGAATTTCTTGTGAAATCCTTAACTGAAAATCCCATTATTGACAGACAATCAACTGAGGCATTAATTAGATTAGAAGTTCATGTCATGGAAAACTCTGGCAAAATGCAACAAATAGAAAAAATGCTGTTCTGGGATGATTCTTCATTGATGAGCAGAATCAAGGCATTACCCGGATTTCTCACAAGCGAAAAAAATAATTGATAAAGAGTAAAACAAATGAAGTTTATTTGATACATAAGTAGCAAAGATGAAAAAAGGAAATTTTCTAAGTATATATTTGATGAATTTTGTTAAATATCAAGAGCTATTTAGGCAGAATATACTGATATAAATAATTGAGTATTAAAATTAGACATGATAAAAAAGAGTTAAAGAAAACTTTTATCTCTACTGTAAATTAAAGCTAAAAATGAGCGTAATAATCGTCCCAAAAGAATTAACCAGGATTTGGTAACAACTGCAAATAACGGTAAGCAGTAGCATAAATATGCTGATAGGGACAAGAACTATTAATTGCAATTAAAACTCGCCGGGTACTCACAGTAATCAAAGCTCCTAACTTCAACAACTTGGTGCGGATAGTCCCAACTTGAGCATTCTGTAATTCAGTTTTAACTAAACATTTATTTCGCAAAGCATTCATCAAAACATAAGCTATTGAAGAAAACCACAAACGTAGTTGATTACCAGCAAAAGTATGGGTACTGGTTCTATCACTAAATAATTCTAATTGTTGTTCCTTAAAGCGATTTTCCATCTCACCTCTAGGACAATATTTCTGGGTATAAACTTCACTTGGGGGCATCTTATTAGTAGGAATTGAGGTGACAAGAAAACGGATATTAGTTCCTTTTGCCCCATACTCAACTTTAGTCACTACACGACGACTACGACTCCAAGATTTATGGGTTTGATAGTCAATAGTTTTATACCAAGTTGAGTTCTCTATCAGATGTGATGCTAGTTCAGGAAGTTCAATATCTGGAACAAATAGAGTTTCTAAAAAGGAAACTACTGTGGATAGCTTTTGCTTAAACTCTTGCTTGGCTTTACTTTGAGTTAGAGTGGTCATCTTTATTAAACGACTGTTTTGCGGCATCCCAAATACATAATCTACTTTGATTTGTGACTCGCACCATTCCATAATATCTTCTCTAGAATAGGCGCTATCTCCACGTACTAAAATCTCTACATTATTCCATTTCTTACGTATTTGTCTAATTACTCTCTGTAATTCTGATAATGCTCCCTCTGCTGGATCTACATTGGAAGCCCTAAGTTTAGCTGCTAATAAATGTTTTTCACAGAAAATATAAAGTGGTGCATAGCAATATCCTCCATAATAAGTATTGAAAAATACTTGTTCTTGATTTCCATGTACTAAATCATCTGTTACATCTAAATCTAAGATTATTTGTCTTGGTGGTGATGAATAAGATTCTAAAAATATGTCTACAAATAATTTCTCAATCTCTTCTTGAGAATGACTAATTTTATGGTAGCGACTTTCTGCTCCTTGTTCTACATTTTCAGGACAATGTTCTATCCGATTTAATGTACTCTTTCCTGCCAATGTACATGGTTCATTCCCTTGACCAATACTTTTTCCTAATGCCAGTGCGAACATTGGATCATGACGTAATTCTTCATGGTCATTTAAGTCTTCATATCCCATGATTAAGCCATATATCCGTTGTGTTAATAAGCTTTCTATGGGATGTAATGTCTTATTTGGCTTTCTGTAGTCTTGGAAACACTTAGCTAACCGTGATGTTATTTGTAATTTTCGGTCTATTTCCGCAATTAAACTTAAACCTGCATCCGATGTTACTTTACCACCCTGGAAATTCACTACTATTGGCGGGAGTTTTTCTCTTTCAAACTTGAACTGTTTTGGTGTACTATCTGTTGTTAGTGGGGTCATACTTTATCACTGCTGAAAAGCTTTCTACATATACATTTTCGCAGTTTTTGACCCCTTTTTTCTATTTCTTTGTGAGAAATCCGGGTCGAACTCGCGAGCGATTAATGGCACTGTACGAGATATGTAACGGAAAAAGTGCGATAAAGGTAGGCAGAGAAATAGGGCGTAACCCACAAACGGTGATGGAAATCGTTTAATCGTTTGTGGGTTACAACTAGGCTGTTGACTTTGAACGCTTTACCCCATAAGGCTTCATGTAAAAAATATGTCGTGTGTTCTTGCAGGAAAACGGCTGTTGCAGTGGTTTTCCCACAAACAAAAAATAACACGAATAATTTTCCGAAAAATCCCTCAAAAACACACAAAGTCAACAGCCTAGGTTACAACTCATCTCAAACCCGATGAGGAAAAACTACGGGTCTCAACCGTCTCAACCTAGACGAGGTTTAGCTAATCTAGAGAGTCGTCTTCTCTAGTGGATTTTACCACACTAGAACAAAAGAACGGTAATCAACTGCCAACAGGGTTGAATTTAGCCTGAATCACAATGTCGTTAAAGTCAAAATCACCGCCACCATGCAGATCTTCAAATCCCCAGGTGTTGTTGCCCAGCAGTCGAATATGATCCACCTTGTCAGAATTGGCTCCAATATAGGCAAAGTAGGCTAGAGGGGCGCTATCCTGATTGCTTAATGCCTGTTCCATCGTGCCGTTGGCAATAATGAAGGGGGCATACAGATAGCCACCTTCCCAAGTACCAGAAGTCCCTACAGCTTGGGAAGCAAAGTGAATCCCGTAATTTTGGCTACTGCGGAGAGCCACTTGTGTGTAATTAACATCACCTGGCTTGACTAACATTCCCGTTAGCGGATCAAGCACTGCACCTTGAGGATTTTCAACACGATAGAAACCAACTGTATTGGCAAAGGCAGCTTCACTGGCCACAACAGGGAAAACTGCCTGTACAGACTGCCCAATAAAGTTATACAAATTCACTAATTCCCGTTCGTGCTGACCTTGAAGGGTAATTCCGATAGATTCCTCTATTTCCGTGGGTTTCAAGGACAATTTGAGAAGCGAAGATTGATCGCCCTGAGTCTTGAACTCTAGTTGGAATAGGTTTTCTCCAACGTTTTGGAGGCTGAAAGAATTTGGGGGTTGTCCAGGTGTGGGAGAACCTAACAACACTTTATTTGCAGCGTTTGGGTTATTTAGAACTTCATCTGTCGTACCGTTTTGAACCAAGTAGAAGCCTAACCGTTGATTGCCCAGCTTCGATAGTGTTCGTGTAGGGTTCGTTACAAAGCTATCGGGTAATATGGAAAAAACTACCTGAGCTTTTTTCAAAGCTGCCTGAATATAGCCCGCATCTCCCGGCATTAGTCCCTCCACTCGACCCTGTTCATCATCAACGGTAAAGACTCCAATTTCATGCACCCTAAAGGGTTGGAGTTGTTTATCTGTGAGAGTTACTTCCAGTTTAGCAGCCTTGGCATTGCCGTTAAACTGTAGGAAATGATTAGTAAAATCTGTGGAGGTTTGCGTCAAGCTGAAAGGTTTCATCTCGATATCAAGGATAGCGCGTTGGGACTGTTCCGAGTAAAACTTGCCATCTGTGACGCGAAAATCAAAGAAATTTGTGGAAAGGCTACCTTTGGCGGCGGTGTAGGTGAGTAAGCCTGCGTGAATGTCTTCTACAGCAATCTCGGTCTCTTCGGTAATTTCTTGACCTTCGAGTTTGAGGCTGCCTTTGCTTGCCCCAATAAAGACCTCAAGGGGACTGACGATAACAGATTTGAGCGTATCATCGGTGTCGCCCTTGATGAAGGGGAAGTCAGACACTTGAAGCACATACTCACCATCTTCAGGAATTGAGAGGGTAAAGCTTTTGGTGTCAACTGGGAAGATATTGTCAGCAGTGTAGGTTGAGTTATCGAAGTCTTCTTGTAGAGCTTTTGAAGAGAAGAGGTCGTTGTATTCTTGGACGGTTATGTTATCAAACTCGCCTTCATAAATTTGATTGAGCTTATCTTCAACAACTTCCATAAGCCGCTGTACTTTCCCATTCACTCGATAAACATCGCGAAAGCTATCTGGTTCTTGATCGTCTAGAACGGCTTGGTAAGCTTCAATGGCAAGATTGCGCGATGCTTCTGATATCACCGTTGCCATGAAATCGCGCTTGTCGAAATCCAGGCTTGAGTTGATTGCGTCAAACCAGTTCATAACCAACTGGTAGAATTGGTTATTAATCCCTAAGTTGTTTGCATCGTTCAGTTTAGGATCGAGGAGTGAATCGGCTAGCAGGTCAAGCACTTGGTTAATAGGTTGCTCTGTAGCTAATCCAAAAAGTTCGGTGATGGTTTCGATTTGTGCGCCGATTAAGTACTCATAAGCTTCTGGACTGAGAAAAGTCTTAAGATTAACAATGCCTTCATCCAAGGTGTCGTCCTGTATGAATGCTTCGATGTCGGCGTAGGTTCGATCTTGGATATCAAATGAACCATTGCTATCAAACTCAAACTCTAGGTTGGGGTCAAATATGCTAATCGTGGTAGGATCTGGATATTCTAACGGTTTTTGGGGATCATTCGGATCGGGATGATAACCCACCAGTTGGACATTGGAAGCGGGTTCAAGGTAGCGATACCACCGCTCTTGAATTAAGTCATTAGTCGTTTTGACGGGATCGGGAATGGTTGGATCAGCTAAAAGTCGCCGAGCCATACGCTCAACTAAGCTGGTAAGAGGAGTGACGGTTGTAATGTTGGGGTCTGCAACAGCCGTCAGAATTCCTTCATTGGGTACTTCCGCAGCAGAATTGAATCCCCCAATCATGGCTATCCGCCCCTCATTCAGGTCAATTTTGTCATTTTTGTTAACGTCAATCTGAGCAAATTCATCATCAGTAAGAAACAGATTACCTACACCATTCCGATCTGTAGTGGTTGTCGGTTCCCCAGGATCAGGAATTCCATTCAGGTTTGTATCTAAGAAAACTGTTCCATTTTGGACATAACCCTTCTGATAAACATAACTAAAATTCCTACTAGAAACTCTCAAGTGATCAACTATATTGTCGTAAGAGAGGGCTGAAAAATTAGGAGAATAAACACTAATAAGCAAAGACTTTCCTAGTCCGGTGGCATATACTTGTTGTATTTTTAATGAAATGATAGTCCCAAGATTTTGTCTAGTCACAACAAATCTGAAACCATTCCGAGATACTGCCTCAGTGTCAATTTCAAAGAGAAATAATATCTTTTGGTTGTCAGCGTCAACTACTTCGTAAAAAGAGTTTATATTATTGACACCAAATAGTTTCCCCAGATAGTCTTTTGTGTAATAAAATTCGTTTAGATATGCTTCTCCATTAAGTATTAATTCATCGCGTTTGAAGGCAATAACTGAGGAACCCAAATTAAGAAGCTGATCCGCTTTTTCATTCACACTCATCATTCCACGCAGGATGAGACTATCTAACAAACTTATACTGATGTTTCTATCCAAGTCGAGAAACTGCTGTACGCGTTCACCAACCGAAAGCTGTGTGTTACTCATTAGAATTACCTCATGTAAAAAGAAGATTAGGATTTTAACAAATGGCTAAAGGCTAATACTTGGAGTAGGTAGTTAGCACTTTTAACCCAAAAACTTTGATAGTGCAAGAGCAGTAAACACAAGAGAATTTTTTTATTCCTAGTCTGCATCTTGGGAGAATTTAGACATGAAAATTCCTGTGATTGAAGCAGAACCTGTATTTTTTCACCAAAACTTAACGTGGTTTTCTTCCAACTAATTCCCGCCACGTCAAACAAATCGTAATAGCTTCATTTTGATTCGTAGATCACATCATATTCAACTATCCCCTATTAGACAGATACATTCCTCCGTATTATCTCATAGCTTTTTTCAGAAATCAATGCCTTAGCCCGGATTTCTCACAAGCGAAAAAAATAATTGATAAAGAGTAAAACAAATGAAGTTTATTTGATACATAAGTAGCAAAGATGAAAAAAGGAAATTTTCTAAGTATATATTTGATGAATTTTGTTAAATATCAAGAGCTATTTAGGCAGAATATACTGATATAAATAATTGAGTATTAAAATTAGACATGATAAAAAAGAGTTAAAGAAAACTTTTATCTCTACTGTAAATTAAAGCTAAAAATGAGCGTAATAATCGTCCCAAAAGAATTAACCAGGATTTGGTAACAACTGCAAATAACGGTAAGCAGTAGCATAAATATGCTGATAGGGACAAGAACTATTAATTGCAATTAAAACTCGCCGGGTACTCACAGTAATCAAAGCTCCTAACTTCAACAACTTGGTGCGGATAGTCCCAACTTGAGCATTCTGTAATTCAGTTTTAACTAAACATTTATTTCGCAAAGCATTCATCAAAACATAAGCTATTGAAGAAAACCACAAACGTAGTTGATTACCAGCAAAAGTATGGGTACTGGTTCTATCACTAAATAATTCTAATTGTTGTTCCTTAAAGCGATTTTCCATCTCACCTCTAGGACAATATTTCTGGGTATAAACTTCACTTGGGGGCATCTTATTAGTAGGAATTGAGGTGACAAGAAAACGGATATTAGTTCCTTTTGCCCCATACTCAACTTTAGTCACTACACGACGACTACGACTCCAAGATTTATGGGTTTGATAGTCAATAGTTTTATACCAAGTTGAGTTCTCTATCAGATGTGATGCTAGTTCAGGAAGTTCAATATCTGGAACAAATAGAGTTTCTAAAAAGGAAACTACTGTGGATAGCTTTTGCTTAAACTCTTGCTTGGCTTTACTTTGAGTTAGAGTGGTCATCTTTATTAAACGACTGTTTTGCGGCATCCCAAATACATAATCTACTTTGATTTGTGACTCGCACCATTCCATAATATCTTCTCTAGAATAGGCGCTATCTCCACGTACTAAAATCTCTACATTATTCCATTTCTTACGTATTTGTCTAATTACTCTCTGTAATTCTGATAATGCTCCCTCTGCTGGATCTACATTGGAAGCCCTAAGTTTAGCTGCTAATAAATGTTTTTCACAGAAAATATAAAGTGGTGCATAGCAATATCCTCCATAATAAGTATTGAAAAATACTTGTTCTTGATTAGTAATAATAAGCGTGTAACCCTGGCAATAATAGGTGTTCGCCAATTAGATACTAGTGTGGCTTTAATTACTTATTTATTAGCAGAACTTGAATCCCTAAAAATCAATATAAAAAAACTCTATTTGGATAGGGGATTTTTTAATACTCCTGTAATCAGATGGTTACAGGCATTAGATATTCCCTTTCTTATGCCTGCTATCAAGACTGGAAAAAAAGGAGGAATCAAACAATTTCTCAAGGGTAAAAAAAGTTATAAAACTACCTATACTATTACAAGAGATAAAGATGATTTCGTCACATTTGATTTATGGATTGTCTGTAAATATAGAAAGGGAAAACGTAAAAAGCATGGAGTTCAATACTTTGTTTATGTTGCTTATAAGGTCAAAACAAATTTAAATTATATCTATCAAGATTATCGAAAAAGATTTGGCATTGAAACTAGTTATCGTCTGAAAAATATTTGTCGAATTAAGACGAATAACAAAAATCCAGTCTTGAGATTACTATTCGTTGGTATATCCTTTCTCCTAATTAATATTTGGGTAAATCTCCTTTGGCTCAAAATCAGTAAAAAGAGGAAAGGTAGTCGATTAATTTATCGAACACTTTTTGTACTCAAACAGATGTTAGCCTTTTTATCTCAAGCTATTGAACGTAAATATCAAGTGGTTGAAGGAATTTATCTTCCTTCAGGTTAGTATCTTTTTTTGTTAATTAGTAGTATATAAGTATTTCTGATATATATTGATGTCTACTGATTAGCATATTATGTATTTTCAAGTACCACACACTATAAAATACTTAGCGATCGCTCTTCCGGGAAAAACTTTTTGGTTTACTGATTGTTAGGATTTTATTAATGTTTTTGATAAATAGATATATGGGATATAATTACAATATTGCTTTAATTGACAATTATAATAATTATTTATCAATGCGAAACCTGACTCCTGCTTCAATTTTCTTCCTATTCCCTAGTTCAAAATCCTCAGATCCAGTATACCCCCAATGTTAATTAAACCTCAAATTAAAACTCCAGAGAAATTACTGTTTCTAGAAAAATTATGTTGGCAAAGAGAAAATATAGAAAATCTTACTCCTTTAGAAATGCTGAGAATATATGAACGCGGGTGGCATTACCGGGGAGTTTTAGGCGACTTGAGCCAAATAGAATCCTTATTTGTGCAACAATTAGCTCAATATTATCATTCATGGTTAGGAGCAAAAATGTTTGAAAGGGAATTTCATCAAAAAATTTTAATTGTTCTTAATCAATTAAAGGCTAATTTTTTATTAGAGTGTGGCGCGTATTTTGGCGGTGGGACTCTGGTTAGTTTAAATCATGGGGAATATAGATTAAGCAAGGATATAGATTTTCTCTGTTCCACTGGTACTGGCTACCGATTACTACGCCAAAAAATAGCTGAAAATCAATATAATGCCCTTTTTAACACTCAACATACTCTCAACCTACCCGGAGAAATTAAAGCTGACCAGTACGGAGTAAGATTTGCCATTGTAGTTGATGAAACTCTGATTAAATTTGAGATAATTATGGAAGGACGGATTGAATTGGGAGAAGCAGATTATCCCAGTTGGTCGCCTGTCCCATGCTTAAATCAAATTGATAGTTTTGCGGAAAAACTTTTAGCTAATTCTGACAGATGGAATGATTCCTCGGTAGAGTCGAGAGATTTAATTGATTTGGCTATGCAAAGGCTCAATTCTCCCATTCCTCAAGCAGCTATTGAGAAAGCAGAATCAGCTTATCCTGTAATTGAACCTTTAAAAAAAGCGATATCCTTTTTCCAGAATCACCCCAATTATCGAGACAAATGTTTTACGGCTTTGAGAATTGCCGAACCTAGTAAAATTATTGATGGTATTGATTTAATGGCGGCTGATTTTAATTTAAACAAGACACCTAGAACATTTAGCGAATCTCAACAAGACTGGGAATGACAATTAATCGCTTTTCTTCGCGGCAAACACAAACAAATCTACTCTTTTCTAAGAAAATTGTGTGACATAGGTGCTACAGTCATAATTCATTGAGGATTTTCCCACAAAGTTGAAGCCACAGAGATATCATATCTTTGTCCTGTTTCTGTAATTTGAAAGTCCAGAATAAAATATTTATTATCAGAGAAATGCTGATGTTTCCTAGCAATTAGTTCATCAATCATTTGTGTAATCGCCTGTTGAGTTTCTGTATCCTGATTTGATAACTGTTGTTCCAAGAAAGTATCAAGTGTTGTTTTTTGTTGAGATTCAGGCATCACCGCCGCATTCCAGGCTATCACAGCCAAACTAAATAATGATTTACGTCGTTTTGATGTGTGTACATTATCTAAGTACGGAGCAACGAACTGTTGGAGAATTTCTGACATTTTTGGAGCGCCCTTGGGTTCTATCGGTATATTTGCAGCCAATTCCCCAAATCCCCCCTCTACCATCTTCTTTCTAAGTGCTTCCAGGTTTTTCTGCTTATCTTGGGAACTCTGTTTTTGTTTCATCAAATCTTTAAAATCCTTGGACTTTCTCGCCATAGTGCCTCTCCTGTTTTGATTATTTCTGGGGTTCTATTCTAACAATTGTTCTAAATCACTCAACAATTTCTCTAGCTTTTTGGTTTTTTTAGCATCTTCCCACACCTGAGCATTCTTCAACCGTTTACCAATCTCGGAATATTTAGCATTCAATGTTTCTTTGGCTGTGATTTTCCCTGGGGTTAATTCCTTTACTAACTGCTTAATCTCACTTAAAGATAGATTTTCATTGATAACTTTATCCAGTAGTTCCCCACGTTCACCGTCATCTTTGAGTTTAGCGATCGCTCTGGCTTTGGTGTATTCTATTTTCCCCTGCCGCAATATTTCCAATACATCATCGGGTAAATTCAATAATGGTAAACGACTGGTCCGAAAACTTTCAGCACTGAATCTACCAACACCCGACAACACTGATTCCACAATTTCCAGTTGACGGAAAACGTTTTCCGTCAGGTCTAATCCCCGTTTTTTGGCGTTGGCTGCTTGATTGAGAATTGAGATAACTTCAGCAGAATTTACATCAAGTTCAATACTTAATAATTCTAGAATCCCCTCGGTTTCTTCAACTGGGTTTAAATCTTCCCGTTGCAGGTTTTCCAGTAAAGCGATTTGCAGGGTTTGGAGGTCAGATAATTCCTTGGTGATAATCGGTACTTCTGTTAACCCCGCTGCTTTGGCCGCCCGGAGTCGGCGTTCACCAGCGACTAACTCAAATTCACCATTAACAGCACGCACCAACAAAGGTTGTAAAATCCCGTGTTCTTTAACTGACTGCACCAGTTGATTGAGTTTCTCAGGGTCAAAATACCGTCGGGGTTGTTGAGCAGGTAAACGAATTTTATCAATATTAACGGTGGCAGTTGGTGATTCTGATTCCACATCCATACTCAACAAATCTTCCACACCACGCATTTTTGGGAGTTCTAAAGGTTTCTTGACCATTACAGTTTCTCCATCCCCAATGCTATCTTTTTCAGAACTGCGATCGCTGGATGTTTGGGGTCATACACAGCCAATGGTTGACTATTCATTACTGCATCCGCAAAGGCTGTGGCACGGGGTATCTTCGGATAAACTTTGGCTAGTGGTGATAACTGCTGTTCCAAAGCCTCCAAAATCACTTTGTCTTGGTTGGCATTCACATACAAGGTTGGCACAAATCCGGCGATCGCTAATTTCGGATTGATATGTTTCTTCACCTGTTTGATGCTATCCAATAATAACTCCGTTCCCTTGAATGCTTTGTAATGAGTCTGAACTGGGACTAAAACATGAGTAGCAGCACAGAGTCCGAGAATACTGAGGATACCTAAAGAGGGAGGACAATCAATCAAAATGAAATCGTAGTTATTTAAAATGGGTTCTAAAGCTTGTTTGAGTCGTAGTTCCCTGGCCATAACCGCAGAGAGTTGTAATTCTACCGCACTGAGGGTAATATTAGCCGGGGCTAAATCCATACCGTGTAAATTGTGGTGAATTGGTAATTTAGTCTCTGGTGTGAGTAGTGAGTCAGCAACGATTTCTTCAAGTTCATGGGGTTCAAGTCCCATAAAAGTTGTCAGGGATGCCTGGGGATCAGTATCCACTAATAAAACTTTATGTTTGAGGGAAAGATGATAACCCAAATTCATCGTCAGACTGGTTTTCATCACCCCACCGGCTTGATTGAAAATAGCAATAATTTTAGTCACAATTTTCTTTAAATTCTTGGTTCTACAGTTTATGGTAATACTTGAGAGTAGCCCTTTCAAGGTGGTGAAATTTTGAAGGAAGATTGGTTGTTTCAACCTTCAAAAAAACCAAAATATGAGCGGAAGATTCAAGATGATAGTAATGAAATGACGTATTTCCGTTAGTCACCTTGAAAGGACTATACTTGAGAGTCAGGGAAAATCAGGGGTAATTCATCAGCAAAATCCTTACTTTATTATTGCATTTTTTTGTCTTGACACTCCCCGCTCTAAAGACACGGGGATTCTTAAGATTTTACAATCCTAATATCCTGCTCACACAGGTTCCCAGACTCAGTACGTTTGCACAAAAGTGCGTGCTGATACCGCCAGTTGCTCTACTTGGGGAAACCCCAAGACCGCACTGGCTCATCTTCTGGGCGTTTAGCTGTTAAACAGCAAGTTTCGCGGAGTCCCCACGTACTATATTTCGACTTCGCTCAATACAAGTTTCCAAACCTCTATCTCTAATAGTCTTTGCAGCACCAATATCGGCGTGTTCGTGATACCCACATTCAGTACAAATGAATTTCTCACCATCACGGTTTGACTTATCAGTATGCCCACAATTTCTGCATTCTTGACTGGAGTATTTAGGATTAATCTTAATTACAACTTTTCCTTGCTTTACAGCGAGATACTCAATTTTTAAAATCAAATCACTCCAACTTGCATCAGAAATAGAACGGTTTAATCCTTTTTTTCTAGATTGCCCATTCTTTAAAAATCTTCCAGTTTTTTTATCGGTTTTAACTTTGCAACGCCTCAACATACCGGAGACATTTAAATCTTCTAAAGCAATAGCATCAACCTTTCTAGAAACTATTGTATTAGCAACACTCCATTGATAAGCAGTCCTTTTATCTGTAATCTTTTTGTGAAACTTGCTCCATTTTTACTGACAAAACAAGTTAATGGACAAGCTTCTACTTTAGTCCTAATATCACAATAGTCACCTTGGATAAATTGCTGGTTGTATTGAGCTATTCTGTCAGCCAAACTCCAATTGTAAGTAGACCGGAGCATACTAGCTGAGTTGATGAACTTAGATAAAGAATCTTTTAAGGGAATGTCTGTAGGCAGTAGATGTCATGAACAAAGACAAGAAATCCAGAAGTTGGTAAATGCTCCAGTGGGTACAGAGATAAACTGGGAGTATTATGATCATGATACTTGTTTGTTAGTTTCGTCTAAGCGAGAAAATAATTTTATCATCAATCAAGCGATTGATATTAGTAATAGAAAACAGCTAGAAGAAAAACTTAAAGCTTCAAATGAAAGAAATAGAATTTTACTCAAGGCCATTCCCGAAACAATCAAATTAGGAACTGGAAGACGCTCTACTGATGAGTTAGAATTTCTTGTGAAATCCTTAACTGAAAATCCCATTATTGACAGACAATCAACTGAGGCATTAATTAGATTAGAAGTTCATGTCATGGAAAACTCTAGCAAAATGCAACAAATAGAAAAAATGCTGTTCTGGGATGATTCTTCATTGATGAGCAGAATCAAGGCATTAGAAGTTTATCAACGAAACGATGATGAAAACTGGCAAGAATTTGAGAATAACAAAGATAAAATAGAGGATTTATCGAGAATATCTACCATGATAACCAACATTCCCGGTGGTTTGAAATCTTGGTTTATTATGTTTATAATATTCCAAATGCTAGGAATTTTCGTCATAGATATAGGTGTTAGATTGTTTAATTTGGAAACCTTAATACCAATTGAAAGAAAAAATCAATAACTCACACCTGTCTCTTGACCTTTTTAATAAAATACTCGCCTCTCTTAACATTTCTTCCCTTTCGGATAAACGGTACTCAATTAATAACTTTAGTTGCTGATTTATCATATAGCAATACCCTCTTGTAACACCTTAGACAGTAAGGGACTAGCTCCCATAGCTCCCCTTTCTACCTGTGCTTCTGTAACTACAAAGGTGGAAATAACTAGATCATATTTAAAACCTACTTCCCACGCCAAATCGCTAATTTTTTCTCGACATGATCTATCTAATTCAGTAATTTTAATAAACACATCTAAATCTGATTCTTCTGTAGCATCACCTCTCGCTCTTGAACCAAATACCCGTAAATCCAAAATGGGAATTATCGCTTCTAGTCGAGAGCGAAACTCTGAAACAATTTTTCGATCACTATCCTGTATCATGTCTATTCCTCTAAAAAAAACCAATCTTTACTAACTGTTTCTTAATCCTTCGATTTAAATAATAAAGCAATTTATGTTTGTTTAGGTTTCCCCTATCTCCCAACTATTACGTCAATAAATTTACCGATGTATCCACCAAAACATGACCACTATTATCAATCAGTGTTTTCATCCGTTCTTCGAGTCCTGGTTTTCCCCGAACTCCCGAAAATGAATAATCAAAACATTCATGTTCACCTTCAACTAAATTAAAACTAATGGTGGTGATTACTCCACATAATTCCAGTTCTGATTCCACTTGTTTTCTGTATTGTAACCAAGGATTTAAAGCATCAGTAGTTCCACTATTCAACAGTGCATAACACCAATTTCCTTGCATATCAAGAAACGTTATTTGCACCCAATTCTGTGCAGGTAAATGGGCAAATGGCTTACCAAATATTGGTGTAGATGCCCATAATATAATCATCTTCAAAATAGACCCAATTTCACTCAGTTGATTACCAACTTCTAAGTAAATTTTACCTACTTTGCGATTAAACCGATATCTTCTTAATTCCATTGTTTAGCATTGAACTCAACAACACTAGAAAACGATAGTATTCAATCATTCAAAAACACCGATAAACCAGGGTCTAAAGACAATGTTGATTCCCGGTGTTCATGGTACTGTTTCTTGAGTGTGATGATGCGGCGAACTGCTTGCAGCAGCGCTTCGCTATCGCTCAATAATTTAGCCTGTTGTTTCTCCAATTCTTCAATAGCATCCCGGTGATTAGCAATCTGAGATTCAATATCTGCAATCTGTTCAGAATGTTTATTAGCCAATTCCCCAGTAATGCGTTGAATATCCTCGTCTAACCGGGCAAGTTTGGTATCCTCTTTAGCGATAGCAATAAAAAAAGTCCCTAGATAAACTAGAGACTCATGGGTTTATTCAATGTCAGTTAATTGTTGAACTTCCTGAATAGATTTAATGGTGTTGTTAATAAATCTACTAATCAATTCAATCCTTACTTCATACGATATAGTAGGATTATTCAGATTCTCAACTTGAAACTTTGCCGATAACATATTATTGAGAGCTATTGCTAAATTTGTCTTCATTTCACTATCTCGTTGTTCGTATTCCTGAACCTCTAACTCCCAATCTTCCGGTTCATATTTTGTTACAGAAACGGGCATTCCATGAGCTTCATGATATTCAGTATATTCTGACATAATAATATTACAAAAACACCATCGTCAACAAGCGATAGCATTAAATAACCCCAATCTCATGACTGAGGTTAATAAGTATAAATTAATCATTCCTGAAAGAATCAAATAACGCTTTTTCAGCATCATTTCTACTTTCAATTTCACCCAATTTTGCTAATGCAGCATCTAAACTCTGATAAGTAGCACAACAATAGAGATGACGCTTTTCAAATATCCCATAATAGCCGGTGATACCTTGAGCTTTACCTGCTCTAGTGATATCTGTACACCACTTAACATACAGGCTATTACCAACAGTAGCTAATTCTCGTTTAACTAACTCCTTTTGCTTGAGTTGTTCGCCGATTTCTTTAACTGCTGTAATGACTTCTTCACGGGTGTTAGACCACCAATGACAATCTTCACTCTTCACCAAAATGTCATCAATATATATGTCATAACTCCATACGTTCTGACGCATAGATTCACGATAATACTGACGGAGATTGCGGATACTACCTTGGATTTCAGGGGCTTGATAAAACATGATAAATACCAAAAAACAATGCCCCCTTTCCGCGATAGCGCCCCCACAGATTAATAAACAATAACTCCAATCTTGTTAAACTGGAGTTATTTATTTTTGTAACTAAACTATTGGAAAATAACCTTTTTCTTGATTCAACTGCCAAAGATTGATACTAAATCTTTCTGCACTCAAGATTTTAGTAACACCATGAAGTTTCTTACAATTAAACTCAATAATATCTCCATCATTAAGTTGATAATCTTTGCCATCATAATTAAATATACAACTACCAAGATTCACGGTTCTAGCAATTGGTCTAGAATAACTATGATCCCGATGTGGTATAATCAATCCGGTACTTTGAATATTACCAATCTTGCCACCAAAAGTTAACAAGCCGATATTAGTTCCGGGATAAACTCGCTGACAGAAATTCCCAAGTCTATCATCATTATGATAAGCATTAGTAATTGTTCCAGGAGTTCTCAAATCACACTCATGAAATAACCAAAGGCGATATCTGCCTTGAGCGTAACTACTAACATCGCTAGTCATTAAATTCACGCTTTCTCTACAAAAGCTTTTTAAATCAGCTAAAGTTTCGGATTTAACTTTGCTAACTAATTTCAAATCACTGGGGTTAGGATTCATGAAATTCTCCAAATTACTCAACTCCCCTCAGCGATAGCCCCCAAGGATTAATGTGAATAAAAAAAGCCCGGATTCCCACAGAGAGAACCAGGACTAAAGAACTACAAATTAGCTAAAATCTTACCAACTTCATCATATTCATCATTACGATGTGGTGGGTATTCTTCACTTTCATCGCTGGTGAAGTTCACATTCAGGAAATGATTTTTACCGTGATAGTAATTACCTACAAATAAATCACAATTATGATGATAGAATAGAAGTTGATGATTAGTTAAATAGGGTTGAATATTATCACGTTCAAAGCGAAGTTTTTCAGTGAGTTTATCAAAGTCAATACCCTTTTTCTTATTGGGTTCAGGAGGTAAACCGCTACCAAATTTACTGGGGATGTTAATTGCCATAATTCCTCATGTTAGATAATCAAAAACGCCAAGTGATAACATTAAAAAAAAGCCCTAATCCCCAAAGGAGACTAGGACTGTAAACTAATTAGTATGGAATGTTATCTGGTTGATTACCTTCAACATAATCAACACTGGCAGGTTCGTTATTAAAACTAGCTGGTTCATTACCAATACCAGTAGCTCGATTACGTTTCTGATAATATCTGGTTCTTTCACCAAGCAAATCATCTACGGTATAACCTAAATCTGCAATGAACTTGTCAAACTTGGCTTGGTTCATCTTATGAATCTCATGAGTTAACCATTCTGCTTCAAAGATTTTATAACCTTCCTCACCTTTAACACGATTATCAATCTTGTACTGTTCCCAAGCCAAAACTCGAATTCCATCCTTGAGTTGAGAAAGTTTCTTGTCAGCTTTGGAAAGAATGTTGATAGCCATAACAAAACCTCGAAAACAACGCCCCCTCTGCGCGATAGCGCCCCTACCGATAACTTCCGGGTAACTCAAGACTATGGCTTACGCCACGCTGCGCTATCAATGCCAATAGGGGGCTGATTACCTATGTTTACAATGCTGATAATATTGATAATGCTTCGGGTTCTCAAGTGAATGAGCGATCGCCAGGAGCATTATTAATTATACTAAATTTTGTAGTATATAAATCTCAGACAATATCATACTATTGACAACAAAATTAATGGTATCATAAAGAAGTTGGGGATTTATTATAATCCCAAAAACCGGGGCAAATATGACAGAAGCAACAGCGAACTATGATCAAACATGGAAAGAAGCTATAGGGGAATATTTGGAATTATTCTTACAAGGTTGAGTCGAGGGGGGATATTATTCCCCGCCCCTCTCAGTTAGATCCGGACGTGCCACTTTCACGGCATCCGGCTCCCGATGTTCTTAGCTTTCGCTTTTGCTCATGTGAATGTAATCGTGGCAGCTTTCGTGAATTGCTAGAAGGTTTTTAGTTTTCCAGTTTTGGTGGTTTCCATCTATATGATGTAAATGTACCTTCTCGTCACTGAGCATTTTTAACCCACAATGACCACATTTATGGCTTTGCCGTTTGAGGGCTTTAGAGGTGTTATTGTCATATAACTTACTATTGCGTTCGCTCCAGTAGGTTAAATCTCCATCGTAGGGTGATTTCTCACCTTTGACATTGATGTGTTTGTTTTCGGAGTAAGGAACTGTTGGGAATGCTTTCTTTATTAGCTCTTGGCTATTATGGCGATTCTGCTTAGTTTCCTTGTTAAATACCTTGAATGCTCTGTGATTGATGTGCCATAAGGAAAACTTCGACCCATCCATCTTGCAGAAGCGGTGGTAATTCCTCCAACCTCTGACTACAGGGGCTAATTTCTCAGCCTTTGTGGTAGCACCATAATTCGAGTTGTTGACGATGAATTTTACTTTCTTGCGGAAAGCTTTGAAGTTGTCCACTGAGGGAGTACATCTAAACTTTCCGTTTTTCTGGACTTTAAAATGCCAGCCCAGGAAATCAAATCCATCTGTCGCGGCGGTTAGCTTTGTCTTTTTCTCACTGACTTTCATTCCCCGCTCTGCTAGGAACTGACTGATTTTGTCAAGTATTTCTGTGGCATCGTCTTGAGGTCGGAGTATTATCACCATGTCATCCGCGTAACGGATTGTTGGCTCGACAATATCTCCATTTGAGGTATTGTCTGTAATTCTGTAGCTAGATATACGGTGATATCTATGAATACTTTCAATCCCATTTAAGGCGATGTTAGCTAACAGTGGACTTACCACTCCTCCTTGGGGTGTTCCTTGTTCAGAAAACTCTGGATTGACTCCGGCTTTGAGACATCGGAATATTCCCTGTCTTATACTATAAGGAGCGATGAGTCTATCCATTATGGCGGTGTGGTTTATCCGGTCAAAGCATTTTTCAATATCGAGTTCTATAACTCGTTTATCTATTCCATTAGCTTTAGAGTTTAAGTTGTTGTACAGGTATCTCTGGGCATCATGTGCCGAGCGTCCCGTCCTAAAACCGTAGCTCCTAGCGTGGAAGGTTGCCTCATGTGCTGGTTCTAGTGCGTATTTGACAAGGCATTGATATGCCCTATCTGCAATAGTGGGGACTTTGAGAATCCGGGTTTTTCCGTCCTTTTTGGGGATGGGTATTTCACGTAATCCCTGGTGTTTCCAGTCGTTACCTTCGGTTCTAAGTTTTTCACTTAGTTCAAACCTTTGCTCGAATGAGAGCGCGGTTTTGCCGTCTATTCCCGCTGTCTTTTTCCCAGCATTTAGCTGTGTTACTTGACGGATAGCCAGTAATCTCGCTGCGGTTGATTTCAGAATCAGCTTTTGTAGGGACTTAGCTTTGCGCTTGTCGCCAACTTGAACAGCTTTGTACACGCGTTTTTGTAGGCGGAATAAGTTACGACGGAATTGCTTCCAAGGTAACGTTTTCCAGGATTCACTAGAGTTTTCTCTGTGTCTAATCATGCTCTGCTCCAATCTGTGTATTCTGAACACCTCCGACCAATTACGGTCTGTCCTACCCGAACTGAAGGAATTCCGCTGCTCGTCCAGCCTACTTATAGGGTTCGACCGCCCTTAGACCTTCAATCCGTTTTTATTCGTTCCCTCGGCTAGATTGTTAGTTCCGTTAGGTGTAGCCACTTCAACCACTGGATTCCCTAGACTCTTACCGCTATTGAAGAACGATGCGGCGGGAATTAGCTCCAGTAAAGTCAGGTGTTGTTGTTGTGTCCTGCTTTGGACTAGGTTGCTTTTTTAGGCTCTGTTTCACCGTAGGAACTCCCCGTTAACGCCAAGTGTCATCTCACAACAGATGTCTGATTGCGTCCTGTTCCCAGCTTCGACCTCCCGATACCGAGTCGGGTCATCGTGGGCAGATAGGGAGTCATACCTGAGTCTGGTAGATGGGACTTACACCCATATCAGACCGAGAGTTCAACCTTTTTTTCCATGATTGGATTGGGTTGGTTAGCTTATGTACGGACTGATTACCGTGATTCAGCTAACAACGAATCGCACTTCTTCTATCCAGACATTCATCAAGAAATTGACTGGAGTAACCCTCCTATTTCCTTAGATAAGGAACTAGAACAAATTACCGCATCTAGTCAAACTAAAAAACGCTATGCTGATAAATTGTTTCAAGTGTGGTTATTAAATAATGAAGTAATTTGGATTTTAATACATATAGAAGTCCAAAGTCAGCATGATAAAGAATTTCCACAAAGAATGTTTATCTATAATTATCGTTCTTATGATTTATTTAATCAACCAGTAATAAGTTTAGCAATATTAGGAGATGAAAACAAAAGTTGGCGACCAAATAGTTATGAATACGGTTTAGGTAATAGTAGAGTTAAAATGGAATTTAGTATTGTCAAACTATTAGACTATCAATGGTCAGACCTAGAAGCAAGTAATAATTTATTTGCTATAATAGTAATGGCACATCTAAAAACCAAAGCTACTACTAGGGACTTAACTGCAAGAGAACAATGGAAGTGGAGTTTGGTTAGACCATTATATCAAAAAGGCTTAACTAAGTTTGACATTATTAATCTAGTTAAGTGCATTGATAAAATGATGACTTTGCCACCACCATTACAAACGGAATTTCAAACCAAATTAGATGATTACGAAAAGGAGTTAAATATGCCATTCCTCAGCACTATTGAAGAAAATGCCCAAGAAAAAGGTAAGGAAATTGGCAAGGAAATGGCAAGGAAATCGGTAAAGAAATTGGGGCTAGAAAAACTTGCCAAGAAAACATTATCAAAATCCTCACCAATAGATTTGATAATCTTCCAGAAAAGATGATCTATGCTATCAAGCAAATTGATGATATGTCCATCCTGGAAAATTTACTTTTACCCAGTATTAATGTTAATTCTTTGGAGGAATTTCAGCAGTTAATTGACTCGGCTTTACATAAAAATTAATCATATCAGATTCCCGAATTATTAACTAAATTCATCATTTATTGAGAAAATGGAAAAAAGCAGTCGGGGATCTGGTACATAAATAATAAACCAGAGAGAGAAATAGTAATCATGACCAATATTACAGCAAATTATGATCAAACATGGAAAGAAGCTATAGGACAATATTTTGAATCATTTCTACAATTCTTTTATCCAAAAATATACGAACAAATTGACTGGAGTAAAACTCCTATTTCCTTAGATAAGGAACTAGAACAAATTACCGCATCTAGTCAAACAAAAAAACGTTATGCGGATAAATTGTTTCAAGTCTGGTTATTGAATAATGAAATAATTTGGATTTTGATTCATATAGAAGTCCAAAGTCAGTATGATAAAGAATTTCCACAAAGAATGTTTATCTACAATTATCGTTCCTTTGATTTATTTAATAAACCAGTGATTAGTTTAGCTATCTTAGGAGATGAAGATGCAAAATGGCGGCCGAATAGTTATGAATACGGTTTAGGAGATAGTGAAGTTAAAATCAAATTCAGTATAGTGAAACTGCTAGACTATCAATGGGAAGAACTAGCTGCAAGTAACAATCTGTTTGCTATAATAGTAATGGCACATCTGAAAACCAAAGTCACTACTAAGGACTTAACGCAAAGAGAACAATGGAAATGGAACTTAGTCAGACCATTGTATCAAAAAGGCTTAACTAAAGTTGATATTATTAATTTAGTGAAGTTTATTGATAGAATGATGACTTTGCCACCACCATTACAAACAGAATTTCAAACCAAATTAAATGATTACGAAAAGGAGTTAAATATGCCATTCCTCAGCACTATTGAAGAAAATGCCCAAGAAAAAGGAGCTAAAATAACTCGTCAAGATGACATTATCAAAATCCTCTCTACTAGATTTGATAATCTTCCAGAAAAGATAATCTATAATATCAAGCAAATTGATAATATGTCCATCCTGGAAAATTTACTTTTACCAAGTATTAATGTTAATTCTTTGGAGGAATTTCAAACATTAATTGATGCAGAATTACAGCAAAAATAATACTGTTATATCCCTGATTTATGATCTTATCAAGAAATCAGGGATATTCATAAAATTATCTGCCAAGAAAAAACCACTAGATTTAACCAGCAAATCAAACACTTATTCAGGTAAACAAGACACAACTTCTAAATCGAGTTCTTGGGCTACCCCTTCAATTTGTTTCCATACCTCAGTTTTATCAACAAACAATCGTTTAACATAGAGTTTGAATTTAGTATTAGGCAATGACAATATTCTAATTCCCAAATTCTGGGCATCCTGTTTAACTGTTTTCACAGACTCCAATAAATTATCACCATATTTAGTTGCTAAAGTCCCCTTTACACCACCTAATTGGGCATGACTTTCATCCTCAAAATCAACTTGGGCAATCCATTTATTTTCAGTGCCAGGATACATTTGATAAATACCAATGCCAGTGGTAAATAATTGTCCAATCATCTTTAAATCCTCTATAATATAACCATCTTCAGAAAACAACAGCAATAGCATTACCGATAATCAATAACGCTATTGTGTTTGCTATTTGTTATTGCTGGTTTCAATCCTCAATCACCTTAATAGGTAATTGTCACCTGTATTTTCCAGCATTATCCAATTTCCCCATGAATCAACTCAACAACAGATTCAGCGAGTAAACCCCTCACCTTAATCTCCAGTGGAAATCTGCGGACTCGTTTCGATTGTCGGGGTGTGCCGTCGTCTCCCTCGAAATACCCATTATTAGCAATTACCCAATCTCTAAATCTGGGGAACTCCAATTGTTTCAAACCAATATAAGTAATAAAGCTAGTGAATCCTGAGCTTTCATCGGTGGATTCTGGCCAATGAAACTTGTTTGAATAAGTACCCACAATGGTAATGCGATCGCTAAGTTCCACAACAATATAATTTCCATGTGGACTAACTTGTAAAACCTTGCCTTCAATACCCGCAAAATTGATTTTATTCATCATTAAATCTCAAAAACACCAACATTAAAAAGCGATAGCATCAATGATTTTTGTCATCTTCATTGAACTATACAAAAGTTGATTTTATTAGAGCCTGTGCTAAAATTAAACAATGGCTAGATTTCAGTTAATAGATGATGAAGTGATGGGAATAGATTGACTCATGCCTATTCCCTTTTTCATTAATCCTGTTCTGAATAACTGTCAAACCAAATTATTTCATTATCAGAAAACCCAATCATCCTAGCCAAACCGTCTTCACAGCTAACAATTAACTTACCTGAACCTGAAATATCAAGAACTCCAGTAATTCGGGGTTCATTCAATAGTATATTTAATTGCTCAACAGTGAGTTCAATTGATTTTAAAGGGTTGATTCCTGTACATTTAACGAATGCAGTGGTCATGATATTAACTAACAACAACACAACCTCAAAGCGATAGCATTAGCATCCTTAACATATTTTTATTTACTAAATTAAATTGATAGACCATGACACCAGAAGAAGTTTTAAGTCAAATAACCGATGGAATTTGGGTAAACAAGGGTGGGTTAAGAGTCCCCACAGAAGTTGTGCAAGCTTTGTCAAATAAAGAGGATTGGTTTGATTCAATTCAACCAGTAGTTTACTCGCAAGATAATTTACCTTCACTAAAAGCGATTATTAATTACTTTTCTAAATCAGAATTAGACGATGAAGTTGGCTATGCTTCTGCGGAAATCTTGCAATCTTGTTATGGTGTAAACAAAGTTTTCAACTCTAAAGTACACGGTAATCCAAGTGCTGTTGGACAACAAAAACTTGATGCAATTGGACAACGCCCAGCGAATATCGAAACTTATAAAGCGTCCGTAGAAGTTAATAATATATTGATTAATTGGAAGAATATTAATAGTAGTGGTTATGATAACGATGATTCAGTTTATGACAGAATTAAATCTGTAGAACAAGTAAATAAAGATTGGTTTTCTCAACAAATTGAAGATTTAAAAACATTAATGCTCAATGCTTATGATAGTTTATTATCCCAATTTGATGAACAAGAAGACCCTGTACCACAGGAAGTAAGGAATCACTTTGTGGCAATTAGGGAGAAAACAGAGCAGGAATTTCCATCGGCGATAGCGAAGCGCTGCTGCAAGCAGTTCGCTGATTTCCCCCAGGACAACCTCAACATTGTCAATATATTTCAAGGACTCCTAGATAAACTCAAAGAAAAACTTGCTGATGCTTTACAAAAAATCAAAGAATTAGCTTTAGGTAAAGATGAATCCAAGACAGCGAGGGCAGAAGCGAGACAAGAACACAAAGATAAATCAGGACTGTTGAAGTTTCTGAAAAGCAAGATTGTTAATCCAACAATTAACGGTATCAAAAAACTATTTAGAAAAGCCGGGAAATTGTTATCTAATAAAGAAGAAAATAACTATAAAGAAGACACAATTAAATCACAATTTGGGAATATTTCTAGTGCTTATGGTGCAATTGTTCCTGTGGATATACCGACAACAATCAACGCCATTGAAGTATTGAAAAAGATTACCGAAAGTATTCTGACAACATTTATTTTAAAGGGAGTGCAATTACCGGGAGTTTTCGTTGAAGCCTTAAAAAATACTACGATTTCTATAATCTTAAAACGATTAGATATTCCCGGAGGTGAAGCAATTCGTTATATTACTGGGGGATTACTAAGAACAGTCAAAGACCTATTACCAGCAGTTTTCAATAATACCGGAATGTTTGCGGGGGCATGGGGTTTATTAACAGCTTGCGCTCCTTATATTTTAGCAGCAGCAATCCTGGTGATTATTGCTATCAAAATGGCTAAAAGAAATCAACTCGGTGATTTTATTTTAATACTGGGATTATTGGCATCCCAAACAGAACCCGATATCTGTTGTGCCAGAGTAATTGGTGACGAGAAAATGGAGGATATACAAACATTGAAAGAGGGATTTATTACCGAAACCAATAAGGATTATGACTTTATTTATGCCTTGACATTTAAAAATGAACAGATTGCTAGAAGCATGGACATATCCAATGAAACTCCGGTAATTATTCCTGAAGAAGCCGCTATCACAATTAACGCAGGATTATCAAGTTTAGAATACATGGATTTTTAATTATGACAATAACATTCACAAACACCCGCTATATCGAAGATGGTTCGGTAGGTTCAATCGCCACCGTTGCTGAATGGTCAGTGTGGAATTGTACTGAAAATAAATGGTCAAATGCACCTAAAGTAGTATTACGAAATATATTATTAGCAGGTTACATCCAAAATTAGATTTTTGTATTGGGGAAATAGAAACAACAGAAACCAAAGCATCAGCACTAAACGCATTTAAACCCAAAGGTTATCAAGCAGCATTCTTTCTGGATTTAGCCAGTGGTTCTAGAAATCATGGAGATTCACATTTACTAATAAACAAACCATCGGTAAAAAGTATTTTGGTGAAGCAGCTAAAGACCAATGGAAACGCATAATTTATGGGTCAATTTTGCATACTGGTTGTAAGAAACTGGTATACAAACAAATGAAATATGTAGTAGTAGATGATGAAAATAAAGATTCAGATGGTAACGACTTAGATGATGCAGTCAATAATATTCATTGGGAAACTGGGGATAGTCACGCCAAAGCTAGTAAAGCACTGATGCAATTATTAGGACTGCCAGTACAACAATTTAATCCAGATACTGGAGAAGACGAAGAACTTGAACCTGATGAAAATAAATCCTTACAATTCAGAGCAGCATTCAGAAACAACGATAATTTAGTAGAATGGATTGGTAAAGGTACTGTTGGTTATAACCCCAAACTCGACTCTTCTGAATTTGATTTAGTAATTCCCTTATCTTCACTCAAAGGTAATAAACCAGCGTTAGGTAATCACCAGGGTAAACTATTATTTGGTTTGGTATTTGAAGGGGAATTACGCCGGGCTAAACCAGGATGGATGTTACTCCAGTGGTTCTCATTTGAAGTGCTGGAAAAAGATAAAATTATTGATAACCTACGGAAAAAGTGCGATCGCCTATCCCAAACCTATAATTCCATCACCGACTTAGGAATGTGAATTAAATAAGGTGCAAAAGTAGGGTGTGTTAGCGACAGCGTAACGCACCATTCCAGGTTACATCAGAATTGCAGGTTATTAAATTTGCGTTCCTAAGATTTCAAAACTCTGTTAACCCCATCTCCCCCGAAATTTTTCGCTCTCTCTCCTATATGGTAACTGATTTATATCATCGACATTGGAGGATTGAAGATTTAAAAAATATAGGCAGTACAAAATTCTGCTAGAACGCGTTGTTATGTTTTTCTTTACTTACGTTTTAGCATTGCCCAAATAGATGCAGCTACAATCATAAAACCACCCATCCAGCCGCTAAGGCTTAATGGTTCTGCCCTAGAACCAATCAACAAATGGACATTCCCTCTTGAAGAATTGGAATCTGCCCAAAAGGTACTCTCTGAGACAGGAGGAATTCCCTATCCACCAGAGATGATTGCATTAGCACACAAAGAACTAAATGAATTTATTCACATTCTTGAAGCAGAAGGAGTCAAAGTTCGTCGAGTCAACCCTGTAGATTTCTCTGCCCCCTTCTCCACACCAGCTTGGCAAGTAGAAAGTGGTTTTTGTGCCGCCAATCCTCGTGATGTTTTTTTGGTGATTGGCAATGAGATTATTGAAGCACCAATGGCAGATCGCAACCGCTATTTTGAAACTTGGGCGTATCGAAAGCTGCTCAAGGAATATTTTCAGGCAGGAGCTAAGTAGACCGCGGCACCGAAGCCACAATTATTGGACGCACAGTATGACTTAAATTTCCAGTTTCCTCAAACAGGAGAGCCGTCGCGCTTTGTCGTTGCAGAGTTTGAACCAACTTTTGATGCAGCAGATTTTGTGCGCTGCGGACGGGATATTTTTGGTCAAAAAAGTCATGTCACTAATAGGTTGGGCATAGAGTGGTTACAACGCCACCTGGAAGACGAATACCGTATTCACATTATTGAATCGCATTGTCCTATTTTTAATGTTTATTTTAATTATCGTTTCACAAGGGTGACATAGAGTGGTAAAACTTAGGAGACAATTATGACAAATGCCGACCTAATCTTAATCAACGACTGGTACGTAGTCGCAAAGATAGAAGATTGTAAACCAGGAAGTATCACCACAGCTAGTTTGTTGGGAGTTAAATTGGTACTATGGCGCAGTCATGAACAGAATTCACCCATACAGGTATGGCAAGACCACTGTCCCCACCGAGGTGTTGCTCTGTCTATGGGAGAAATTGCGAATAATACTTTGGTTTGTGCATATCACGGATGGAGATACAATCAAGCAGGTAAATGCGTACAGATCCCGGCTCACCCTGACATGATACCCCCAGCAAGTGCGATCGCTAAGACCTATCATTGCCAGGAACGCTACGGCTTAGTGTGGGTCTGTTTAGGGAGCCCTGTGAATGATATACCTTCATTACCCGAATGGGATGTGCAAGAAGGGCAGCATCAATTGGGATTACGATTGGTGCCATTTTTGCGAGTGCTGCGGCACTCATTTTCTGGTTGCTTCCATATCAAATTGCGGGAATTTATTTAAATATAAACAATCCAGAGAATATCGAAGCAATTAATACAGCAACTTCTTTTCTCGCTTTGTCGGGATTATTCCAAATTTTTTACAGTATTCAAATGATTACTGTTGGGGCTTTGATAGGGTTGCAAGATACGTTCGTTCCAGTGTTAATGAACTTAGTTGTCTGGGTTCTTGGCTTGGCAGGAAGCTATTTCATGGCAATCATTTTAGGTTGGGGAGGTATCGGTATCTGGTTAGGTATGGTTTTGAGTCCACTCCTATCTGGAGTCATTTTAATGGTTCGTTTTTATCAAATGATTGCCCATAAGATTGCCAATAGTAATAACGGGGAAGAGAGTCAAATTATACCCGCCGAAAAGGTGTTGAAATGCATATCTTAGGAATTTCAGCTTACTACCACGATAGCGCTGCCGCTATGGTTGTCGATGGCGAAATCGTTGCCGCAGCCCAGGAAGAACGTTTTTCAAGACGAAAGCACGATGCTAGTTTTCCTATTGGAGCGATCGCTTACTGTCTAAAACAAGCAGGAACCAAGTTACAATATATCGATCAAATTGTTTTTTACGACAAGCCATTAGTCAAGTTTGAGCGATTGTTGGAAACCTATTTAGCCCATGCGGCTTCTGCTTTTTTTCCCAGTCCTTTTGAGCGTGCTGCCGTTTTGTGCTTAGATGGTGTAGGAGAGTGGGCAACCACCTCCGTTTGGATGGGATTGGGCCATCAACTCACACCCCAATGGGAAATTCATTTTCCCCACTCCATTATTACAAATCTGTTTATTGATAGAATTTATGCAGTCTGACGCACTCTACGTATCTTTTCATAAATCAAATATTATTCCTATATATATAGAGATGTAGAGCAAGTTTTAATATGATATTAAGTAGAGTGGATTATGGATATTTCAAAAATGACACAATTATCGTCTCATTACCAACCACGTCGAGGAAGAGTATTTCCAGAAAAGCAAATTTCTCATGAGGAAAAAACCAGAAGAAATGCTGAAGATAGCTTATTTTATCAGGGTTGTCGGGTCATATTCAATAAAGTCCAACCTGAATTAATTCAGGATCATTATGATTGGTTTATAGTTATTGAACCAGTAAGTGGTAATTATGTAATTGATCCAGATGAAACAATTGCCAGACAGAAAGCACGGGAAAAATTTGGTACTACTATGCGCTTAATGATGAGAATTAACGAGATTGGCAACTGTGGTAAAATATGATTTTAGGGGAATTTAATAGTAGGGGAGAACTCATTTTTGAAATTGGGTTAGTTACGGCTGATGGTGAAATCATTCCAGTACAAGCATTACTAGATACAGGTTTTACAGGTTGGTTAGCAATTGATGATCAGGATGCTATAACCTTAGGATGGTTACAGGAAAACCAGAAAGAAGATATGCAGACAGCATACGGCGAAGCTCAGTTTAATCTTTATCAAGGAACTGTATTTTTAGATGAAGAAGAGTTGATCATCCCAGTGTTGGGTGGAAATGAACTGCAAGATATTCTTTTAGGTGTACGTTGGCTACAAAGTAAGCGACTAGTAGCAGATTTTACCGCTATGGTGCTAACATTGGGTTAAAAAATTACATTAAGTTTAAGAAAAATCATTCCCTCCTGATGAAGTGATACCTTAGATGATTAATTGCCCAAAGAGGCAGATATATGAAAAGCTTTCCATTTTTTCTTGATAAAAGTAAGCAAAATAAGTTTGTCAGCTTGGCTACATCTGCAATTGCAGCCTTAGCCTTAGCAGGTGGTGTTAATGCTGTTAATGCCACTCCCATAAAAACACTGACAGCCAAAGAATTAACTTCTGTTTCTATTCCCTCTACTCAAAATCAACCTGTAGTTACTCAATCAGTAACTCGTCCAATCCCCTATCAATCAATGGGAATTGAGCCTTTAATCATTATTCCCGTGATTATTATTGGCGGTTGTTTCTTCTTTGGTGGACTGGTGGTTATCGGTGAACGGGAAGTGGGAATTGTGGTGAAAAAGTTCACCCTGTCAGGTAAAGGATTACCTCCTGGTAGATTAATTGCCCTCAATGGTGAAGCGGGTTTGCAAGCAGATACCCTCGCCCCTGGTTGGCACTGGGGTTATTGGCCTTGGCAATATGCAGTTAAAAAAGAATCGGTAATTGTTGTCCCCCAAGGTCAAATCGCTCTGATTGTCGCCGCTGATGGGGCTTCTAACCCTCCAGAACGGATTTTGGGCAAAATTGTCGAATGTGATAATTTTCAAGATGCTCGCAAATTCTTAACCAAAGGTGGGGAGAAAGGACGGCAAATTGCTTTTATCACCGCAGGTACTTACCGCATCAATACAGCGCTGTTTAAAGTGATTACAGCAGCAAATGCCAGTAAAGAGGGTATGCGTCCAGAACAGTTACAAATCTATGAAATAGCAGCGGAAAAAGTTGGTATTGTGACTACTTTGGATGGTTCACCAATTGCCGCAGGTGAAATTGCTGGGCGTGCTATTACCGGACATAATAATTTTCAAAATGGTCAAAAATTTATTGACGCTGGAGGACAACGGGGTTTACAAGAACAGGTGTTATTATCGGGTTCGTGGAATCTCAATCCTTGGTTGGTAAGTATTGAACAAGTACCGATGACTCAAATCCCTATCGGCTATGTGGGTGTGGTGATTTCTTTTGTTGGTGAAGAACAGGAAGATGTGAGCGGGGCATCTTTCACTCACGGAAATTTGGTCAATCAAGGACATAAGGGTGTTTGGGTTGAGCCTTTATATCCTGGGAAGCACCCGCTCAATACTAAAGTGATGAAAGTTGAGCTAGTGCCGACAACAAACATTGTCTTAAACTTTACTGATAGAATTAGCGGTCAGCATGGGTATGATACGAATTTAACGGCGCTGAAACTTCTGTCATTTGATGGTTTTAGCTTTGATTTGGAGATATTCCAAATTATTCACATTGGTGCGTCAGATGCTCCGAAAGTGATTTCCCGCTTGGGTTCGATGCAAAATGTCATTGATCAGGTTTTGCGTCCCATTGTGGGGAATTATTTCCGCAACTCGGCTCAAGAATATACTATCCTGGATTTCTTGATTGCCAGAAGTGAGCGTCAAGTTGAAGCCTCTGAATACGTTAAATCTGCCTTACGTGCTTATGATGTGCAAGCAGTGGATTCGTTGATTGGTTTGATTACGCCACCGAATGAATTAATGCACACGCTGACAGACCGGAAAATTGCTGAGGAACAACGCAAAACTTACGAAGTTCAGCAAATGGCAGAAACCCAACGACAAATGTTAGTCCGGGAAACAGCGATCGCAGATATTCAGCAAGAGTTGGTAAAATCGGAACAAGGTGTCACAATTGCCGAGTTGCAAGCTAACGCACAAATTCAGCAAGCAACAGGTGAAGCTGAAGCCACTAAACTCAAAGCCATAGCGGAAGCTGAAGGTATCCGGGCGACAGGTAACGCGAAAGCAGAAACCTATCGGACAGGGGTACAAGCATTGGGTTTGCAAGGTTACACAGCGATGCAGCTAATGCAAATTGTGGGCGATCGCAGTGTTCGCATTATTCCTGATATCATTGTTGGTGGTAATAATGGTAGTAATAATGGTTTAGCAGATGGTTTATTGTCTATGATTCTTTTGAATCAAACTAATAGCAAAACCCATCTAGAATCGAAAATCCCTACACCTCCACCTCTTCCTAATCCTGTAGTTGCTAAAGCTGAATCTATTAATCATAACAGTTAAGATTCAGATCCCCGACTTCTTAGAGAAGTCGGGGATCTTGTTCTTGTGAATGTTTTTATTGAGAGTAGTGATAAAATTAAAATTAAAATTAAATTATGGGGTTAAATAAATGACAACAACAGTTGCAAAAATCATTCCCATAGAAGAATTTTTAAAGCTGGGTTTTATTGATGAATCACCAGCTTGGGAATATATTAATTCAGAAGTAATTCAAAAACCAATGGGTGGCGGTAAACACAGTTTATTACAAAAAAAATTAATAGCAGTTATTGACACAGCAACAAGTGACTATGAAGCTTTTCCAGAAATGCGTTGTAGCTGTGGAAATCGTTCTGTAGTTCCCGATGTTCTGGTGATTGCTACTGATCAAATACCATTAGATGAAAGCGGTGATATTATTAGCAGTGGGATTAATTTTGCACCTCTTTGGGTAATTGAAATCCTTTCACCTAGCCAAAGTCAGACTAAGGTAACTGGTAATATTTTACATTGTATTAAACATGGTACTAAACTTGGTTGGTTGCTTGATCCAAGTGAGCGTTCAATTTTAGTTTATCAGCCTAATACTTTACCAGATTTGTTAACTGGAAAAGATAGATTACCAGTTTTAGAAGGTGTGAATTTAATCATCACAGTTGAAGAAGTATTTGCTTGGTTGCAAATAAAGAGGTAAATATCAAGCTGGCGACTCGCAATAATCAAAAAATCTGTATCTTGGGTAAACAGCACTCGTTGCGTTTTCTGAATAAACCCTAATTGGACTTCATCAGATTGAGTGCGTAATCCCACATTATTAGTTGTTGTCACATCAATTCCATAACGACGCAACCCAAGCGCGATCGCCGGATCAGCATTTTCATCTAAATGAAAGCGAATTTTTTCACTCATTTCTCAACTGTTTGAGTTTTTCTTGAAGACGTGAAGGATAATTTTGTTTCAGTACCTCAACCAATTTATCCTCTTGCACAGTGCGTGCATCAATCTCATCTCGATGATCAAAATAATAAGCCATTGCTGCATAAACAGATGCCAGAGACAAGTCATATTTACCAGCAATTTCTACTAGAGAATACCCTAGTTTTAAATGTAGAACTGCTATATCCTCCACCGCAATACGAGTACCAGCAATTCGGGGTTTTCCACTTCGGACATCAGCAGCAATTTCGATGTATTCTTGACTAACTAACTGCATCAATAAATTTTTCACCTCCGTCTAACTTAAAATTATAAGATAATTAGCGCGGTATCTCCACAAAATTGAGGAAAAATAGATGAGTTTATTAAAAGATCAGGTTGCAATTGTCACAGGTGCATCACGGGGAATTGGTAGAGCGATCGCTATCCAATTAGCATCTCAAGGTGCAAAAGTAGTAGTTAACTACGCTAGTTCCAGCACAGCAGCAGAGGAAGTAGTCGCAGAAATTACAGCAGCAGGAGGAGAAGCGATCGCCCTCCAAGCAGATGTTTCCCAAGAAAATCAAGTAGATACACTCATTAAAACCACCTTAGAAAAATTCCAGCGCGTGGATATCTTAGTCAACAATGCAGGTATTACCCGTGACACCCTGCTATTAAGAATGAAATTAGCAGAATGGCAAGCAGTCATAGACCTTAACTTAACTGGAGTATTTTTATGTACAAAAGCTATCAGTAAAATTATGCTCAAACAACGTTCCGGGCGGATTATTAACATCGCTTCCGTCGCGGGACAAATGGGCAACCCTGGACAAGCCAACTACAGCGCAGCCAAAGCCGGAGTAATTGGCTTTACCAAAACAGTAGCTAAAGAACTCTCTTCTCGTGGCATTACCGTCAATGCCGTTGCTCCTGGTTTTATTACCACTGACATGACCAGCGATATCAAAGCCGATGGTATCCTGCAATATATCCCCCTGGGGCGTTTTGGTAAACCAGAAGAAATTGCTGGCATGGTGCGCTTTTTAGCAGCAGATCCCGCCGCAGCTTATATCACAGGACAAGTATTTAATGTTGATGGCGGTATGGTGATGTAGTTTTATAATACTCAGATCCCCGACTTCTCAAAGAGATCCCCGACTTCTCAAAGAAGTCGGGGATCTATATCCTATTCACGAATTATTCAACATTCTTTGTCCAAGGGTAAAGCCTAACAGCAAAATAATACCGACAGCAGTAGCCAGCATCACAGATAAACTCATACCCTGGACTTTCATAGCCAGTAAATTACAACCTAAAGTAATTGACCATAAGATAAAAGCTGCATTGCGTTGGGATAGTCCCCAAGCCAACAAGCGATGATGGATGTGGTCTTTACCTGGTGTACTCAGAGGGTTTTTGCCTGCCATGAGCCGGCGAACAAACACTTGAGTAGTGTCGATAACTGGCAACAGCAGAAATAAAACCGTCGGGATTAGGGCATAGATTGTATTTAATTGGAGTTTGCCTAAAATGCTGGTTGCTGCTAACACATAGCCAAAAAAGTATGCACCAGCATCACCCATAATGATGTGTGAGGGGTGAAAGTTATGGCGTAAAAAGCCCAGCGCCGCCCCTCCCAAAGCCGCTAAAACCAAAGTAGCAGCAGCGCGATTATCAAACTGGGCAGACACGCCTAACAAACTGATAGCAGTGATAAAGCTGATGCCACCAGCCAAACCATCCATCCCATCCATGAGGTTAACAGCATTAGTGATCCCCACCACCCACAGCACCGTTAACGCCATAGACAAGAGGGAATCAATGGGTGTACCAAAGGCAACCTTGATGCTAATGCCATTACCAACCAACAGAAGTGCTGTTGTTACCTGCGCCCATAACCGCACAGACGGAGGTAAGCCAAACTGGTCATCAATAAAGCCCACTAAAACTAAAATTGAACCACCGAGGAGAATCGTTAAGACCTGAGCTAAAACCCCTTGCAGTTCAATCGGTCGCAAGAGACTAGCTAAGACCAAAGCCGCAATGACACCCGCGTAGATTGCCAAACCTCCCGCATTAGGTAAAGGTTCTTGATTCAATCGTCGGGCGTTGGGTTGATCTGCCCAACCTACCTCTAAGGCAAATTTGCGAATTGTGGGAATTAAACGCCAGGTGACAACTAAAGCTAATAGAAACGTAAATACTACAGCTAACCAGCCGGAGCCGCTAGGGTCAGCAATGCCAAGGGATTTAAGGGAGTTTGCTAAGTTCATCTGCTCCCAATATAATCATTAGTTTTATGGTCAAACATAAGTAAGTAGGTTGGTGTTGAAAATTGTCGTTATGGCAAGGCAAAAGGCAAAAGGCAAGAGGCAAGAGTGAAGAGGGTTTGGGCGATTTTACATTTCTTTACACAGTTTGGTTTTATTGTGTTCACCTACTTATCAACTGTTAATATTAATCAATTTTGGGATTTTGATTGTTAATCTAAATTGAGGAAAGGGATTAGCACTCTTGGTCAGTGAGTGCTAAATTGTCTAATGGAAGCAATAGAAAAATAAAACATGACTAAGATTATTGCATTTAATGAAGAATCACGGCGTGCTTTAGAAAAGGGTATTAACGCCCTGGCAGATGCGGTGAAAATCACTTTAGGTCCAAAAGGTCGTAACGTCCTATTAGAGAAAAAATTTGGTATTCCCCAAATTGTTAACGATGGTATCACTGTTGCTAAAGAAATTGAACTAGAAGATCCTCTAGAAAATACTGGCGCTAGACTAATTCAGGAAGTAGCATCAAAAACTAAGGATATAGCTGGGGATGGGACTACCACTGCCACAGTTCTAGCACAAGCCTTGATTAAGGAAGGTTTGAAGAATGTAGCTGCGGGGACAAATCCCATCAGTTTAAAACGGGGTATTGATAAAACCGTTGAGGCGCTGGTAAAGGAAATTGCCAATATCGCTAAACCTGTAGAAGGAAGTGCCATTTCCCAAGTTGCCACAGTTTCCGCTGGTAATGATGCGGAAGTTGGACAAATGATAGCACTGGCGATGGAGAAAGTGACCAAAGACGGTGTTATTACCGTTGAAGAATCTAAATCCTTTACTACTGAACTAGAAGTGGTAGAAGGAATGCAGGTTGATAGAGGTTATATTTCTCCCTACTTCATCACCAACAACGAACGGATGACAGTAGAGTTTGAAAACGCCCGCATCCTGATTACTGATAAAAAAATCAGCAGCATTCAAGATTTAGTCCCCATTTTGGAAAAAGTTGCCCGTTCAGGTCAACCTTTATTGATTATTGCCGAAGATGTAGACGGTGATGCTTTAGCAACCTTGGTTGTGAATAAAGCGCGTGGTGTATTAGCGATCGCTGCGATTAAAGCTCCTGGTTTTGGCGAACGTCGCAAAGCTATGTTAGAAGACATTGCCATTCTCACCGATGGACAAATGATTTCTGAAGACATTGGCTTAAGCTTAGATACTGCCACTTTGGAAATGTTGGGAACTGCGGAGAAAATCCACATTGACAAGGAAAATACCACCATTGTGGCTGGTAATGCTGCTAAACCAGAAATCCAAATTCGGATTGAGCAAATTCGTAAACAGTTAGCCGCAACTGATTCCGACTATGATACCGAAAAACTGCAAGAACGCATTGCTAAGTTAGCCGGTGGGATTGCCGTAATTAAAGTCGGTGCCGCTACAGAAACCGAACTCAAGGACAAAACCTTGCGGATTGAAGACGCACTCAACGCTACCAAAGCCGCAGTAGAAGAAGGTATTGTTCCTGGTGGTGGTGCAACCTTAATTTATCTATCTACCAAGATAGAAGCAATTAAAAACAGCCTCACCCCCGAAGAAAGAATTGGTGCTGATATTGTTAAAAAAGCTTTAGAAGCTCCCCTGCGGCAAATCTCAGAGAACGCTGGGGCAGAAGGTTCTGTCATTGTTGCCAGAGTTCGGGAAACTGATTTGAATATCGGTTATAACGCAGCTACAGGCGAATTTGAAGACTTAATTGCTGCTGGTATTATTGATCCCGCAAAGGTGGTTCGTTCCGCTTTACAAAATGCTTCTTCTATTGCCAGTATGGTACTAACCACCGAAGCCATTATTGCTGAAAAGCCTGAAAAACAATCCGCTGGGTCCCCTGATGGTGGCATGGGTGGTATGGGCGGTATGGGCGGTATGGGCGGTATGGGCGGTATGGGCGGTATGGGTGGCATGGGTGGTATGGGTGGCATGGGCGGCATGGGTATGTTCTAATTTGCCACTTTCCCAAATCCATATATAAATAACCGAATAACCCACCCCTAAACTTAGTAAGGGTGGGTTTTTTTAAGCTAATTTCTACCTAGCCACTTTTGTCCATTTAAGCGATACACTAACCGAGATACCAATAAATCTAGGGTAATTTTACGCTCATCAATTAAAAACGATTCCAAGGTACTTGGTTTTTTACCTTCATTACAGGAAAATCCCTTTTTACCTTGAATATTGGCTTCAGGGAAATATACGTTAAACTGGCGCTGTCCCCCTTGCCAAGAACCGATAACTTGCCAACATTCTTCTGCTGAATTAAAACCAATAATAGAATACTTCTGCTTGGCAAAAGCCAGCTTCACATCTGGCACACCTTCTTTAGTAATTGCCTCTTGTAACGCTGGTAGGTAATGTTGCTGCATAAACTCTTCAAAAGGCTTATCTTCCAACGCTGGGGGCTTTTCCTTTTTGGCGGCTTTCGCGTCTGCGGAGGGCTTTTCTGGGGCGGTTATAGCAGGATTAGAACCCACATCACCCGCTTGATTTTGATTAGTTTCTTCTGCCATTGCTCATTTTGGGGTAGTCAGTTATTTCCATTTTGACATACCAGAGCATAGCCACAACTATTTATATATAGGACTCCGGTTTGATTCCTGATAGCGAAGCGTGGCATTAGCCATATTTTCCTGCGTAGGAAGGCAAGAGGCAAAAGGCAAGAGGCAAGAGGATTTGAGAATATGAAGGTGTACCAAGTTTTGTTCAAAAATCAAATAGGAGTCCTATATAACGATTATCTGATAGTTGTAAAAAATATAGACAAATATCTTTTACTTTGAAAGTGTTACCTTTACTGGGGAAACGATCGCTCGCAAATAGCATTTTCCTTAAAAGAACCATAAGATTGGGTAATGGGTAATTTGGGACATTCAAAACCCCATACCCTAAACCCCAATAAATATTTCAACCACCTGCAACAGCGGGAACAATACTCACTTCATCTCCATCTTTGAGGACTGTTTCTGCCCCTTCTAAAAAGCGGATATCTTCACTATTGACATAGAAATTCAAAAACCGTCTGAGATTGCCTTCATCATCACACAAACGCGCTTTGATTCCAGGACAGCTTACTTCTAAGGAATTTAATAATGCAGAAATATTACTAGCAGTACATTCTAAAGTAGCTTGTTCGTTTGTAAATTTTTGCAAAGCAGTGGGAATTAAAACTTTTACAGCCATTGTTTAAACGTTAATTGTTAGTGAGTGATTTGCTTGGTAGGGGTAAAGCAAAAGCTTAATGGTGTCAACTTAAGCTACAGATGTCTTATTTGTTGGCTTCCACACCCACCCAGAAATGAATTTCCGGGCTAATAGCGAAAGTAAACTAAAGTTTACTCAAAAATTTCCGGGTTATTTAGTCATCAAAAGACAACTTCTGCTATTAGACTGGGAATATGGCTAACGCCACGCTACGCTATCATTCCCAGGCGGGCTACAGGTTTTACGTTAAGTTGACACCAATGAAGCTCTTGCTTTACCCCTACAATTAATTGGTAGTGAAAGGATTAAACTGTAACTTCTTGCCATTCTAAGCGGTCAAGTGTGCGGGATCTTTCTAAAGCCCGTTCAAAACTGTCTAGTTTAGCATCAATTGTCAAAGGTTCGCCAATATAACCTTGAATTGCTTCCTGGGTTTTCAAACCATTGCCAGTAATATAAACTACTGTAGTTTCATCTGGATCAATTTTGCCAGCTTCTACTAGTTTTTTCAGAACTGCAACGGTTGTACCCCCTGCGGTTTCCGTAAAAATGCCTTCGGTTTCTGCTAAGAGTTTGATACCTTCGATAATTTCCGCATCATTAACTGATTCAATATTACCGTTGGTTTTTTGAGCTATTTCTACAGCATATACCCCATCAGCCGGGTTGCCAATAGCAATTGATTTAGCAATTGTATTCGGTTTAACTGGTTGAATGAAGTCTCTACCTTCTTTAAAAGCTTTCGCAATTGGGGAACAACCTTCCGCTTGAGCGCCACTGAAACGGACATCTTTCGCTTCTACTAAACCAACTTTGACAAATTCTTGGAAACCTTTATAAATTTTGGTAAACAGAGAACCAGAAGCCAAAGGAGCAACTATATGATCTGGTAATTGCCAACCTAGTTGTTCTGCAACTTCAAAACCTAATGTCTTAGAACCTTCGGAATAGTAGGGACGCAGGTTAATATTCACAAAACCCCAACCGTGGGTATTGGCGACCTCCGAACAAAGACGATTAACTTGATCATAGTTGCCTTTCACAGCCATCAGAGTTGGACTATAAATCAAGCTACCGATAACTTTACCAGCTTCTAAGTCAGAAGGAATAAATACACAACAATCTAAACCGGCATGAGCTGCGATCGCCGCGGTAGAATTGGCTAAATTACCTGTACTAGCACAAGAAACAGTCGTAAAACCTAATTCTCTTGCTCTACTGAGGGCAACGGACACCACCCGATCCTTAAAGCTCAGGGTGGGCATATTGACGGCATCATTTTTAATATAAAGTTTATTTAGACCCAGGCGACGGGCGAGACGGTGGGAACGCACCAATGGAGTCATCCCTGTGCCTACATCTATAAAATTATCTGTAGCAACGGGCAAAAAGTGACGGTAGCGCCAAATCGAATTAGGACCAGCTTCAATAGTTTCTCGACTAACTAAGCTCTTGAGAACATTGTAATCATATTTGACTTCCAACGGTCCAAAACACAACTCACAGACATGAGTAGCTTTGAGTTCGTATTCTGCTCCACACTCTTTACACTTCAAAGCCTTGAGGATAGAAGTGTTCGCTTGGTTGAGGTTTGTAATCGCCTGAGTCATAATCTTGCTTTCCCTGGGTATCCGTCAACTTTGGAATCATACTAACACGAGGCAAAATCCACGTCAAACATACCCGACTATTTTTATCGGGTTTAATTAGAGGCAAGAGGCAAGAGGCAAGAGGCAAGAGGCAAGAGGCAAGAGTGAAGAGGCAAGAGGCAAGAGGCAAGAGGCAAGAGGCAAGAGGCAAGAGTGAAGAGGCAAGAGGCAAGAGGCAAGAGGCAAGAGGCAAGAGTTATGGCAAGGCAAAAGGCAAGAGGCAAGAGGCAAGAGTGAAGAGGCAAGAGGCAAGAGGCAAGAGGCAAGAGGCAAGAGGCAAGAGTGAAGAGGCAAGAGTGAAGAGGCAAGAGGCAAGAGGCAAGAGGCAAGAGTGAAGAGGCAAGAGGCAAGAGGCAAGAGGCAAGAGTTATGGCAAGGCAAAAGGCAAGAGGCAAGAGGCAAGAGGCAAGAGGCAAGAGGCAAGAGGCAAGAGGCAAGAGGCAAGAGGCAAGAGTGAAGAGGCAAGAGGCAAGAGGCAAGAGGCAAGAGGCAAGAGTGAAGAGGCAAGAGGCAAGAGGCAAGAGGCAAGAGGCAAGAGGCAAGAGGCAAGAGGCAAGAGGCAAGAGTGAAGAGGGTTTAGGCGATTTTACGTTTCTTTACACAGTTCGGTTTTATTGTGTTCACCTACTTATTTCTTCTCTCTCTGTGTTCTCTGTGCCTCTGTGGTTCTTTTGTTCATTTATTGGGATAATTTTTTATTTTCTCTCTTTTCATAATGATTATCATTATTTTTTTGGGACAATTTATTTCTTGGAAGTCCCTTCGGTGAATTTTCTAGCAGTACATTTTATAAAGATTTTGTAAATTTATGTAAAAAGCGTAAATCCTAATGCAGTGATTGCATATTTAATTTCTCTCCATTAATTTATTTGTGAGATAAATATATTACATTATTATCTTATTATTAAAAAACTAAGCAAGAATTAGTGGTTGTATTTATTTACACTATATATTTACATATTTTATCAAATACATTGCAAATATACTGATAAATGAGATACTTAAATTAATTTTATTTATACCTTTATTTAGATAATAAGTGATAATACTAACAGTGCTTTTACCCCTAAAAATTCATTTTCTTTTACCAGAAATAATATTGATACTTAAAACGTTCTATTTGTAAAAAAGTAATATGTTGTCATTTCAAGCATCAGTCACTCTACAAAAAGTAACTAAAGATGATTTATAGTGGGATAAGAGGTAAATACAAATCAATTAGACCGTATTCAGGGTAAAAACAAAAAAATCTGTAAGGCTAGTCAACGATAGTCATATACCGAGCAAGTATTAGAGGATGTTTGAAAAGTTTTTAATGTATCAATAAACCCCTCTCCAAACCTCTCCCCTAAGCGGGGAGAGGCTTTGAAACCCCCCTTCCCAGCCTTCGGCACGCTGCGCTAACGTAGGGAAGGGAGGCTGGGGGGTTAGGTTTTTGGAGATTATGGGTTTCATATAATACTTTTCAAACAACCTCTTAGCCTTGACCTTGCAAACTTCTGCCAATTAGTCTTTATTGAGGATAAAAAACCCCCAATATTACTACGGTCTTATTAAACCTATAGTTTATTCAACTTAGCCCAGAGAGGTATCAACATGCAATCTACTCGAAAGTCTTCAACTCGTAGAAAATCTCAATTATTCCGTTCTTTAATAGCGACAGCCTTTATCGCTAACGGCTTCTTCCCATTCGTTGCTCCTGCGCTTGCTGACGGAACAAAAGCTGGACAAGTCATTAGTAACACAGCAACAGCGACCTACGAAGATCCTAACAAACCTGGAACAACTATTAATGCTACATCTAACACCGTTACCGTAACGGTGGCAGAAGTAGCAGGTATCACGGTAACAAACACTGGTGTACCAACAGATAACACCCCAGCAGATGAAATTAAAGTTGGTGATATCCTTACCTACACATTCACCATCAAGAACGTTGGTAACGACCCCACCACATTCCGCATACCTAACCTAGCCACAACCACTGGACCTGGTGTTGTTGATGGAAACTTAAAATATAGTACCGACGGCACGAGTTACACGGAGATAATTAGTAGTCAAGTTATCACAGACTCAATCTCAGTTGGTGGAACAATCTTAGTTCAAGTCCCAGTTAAAGTCCAGGCTGGTGCTAATACTGGTGACATTATTACCGTGCAGCTTGGTGATACACCTGGTAACGCTCAAAACGTACTCCGTGTTAACAACGGTGGTGACGTTTACACCGTAGATAACACTGCTCCTCTTCCTGCTAATGAAATAGATGGTGCACCAATTAACGGCACACGGGAAGCCAGTGCGAAACAGCAGAGTGTAATTGGTTCATTGACAAAGAACCTAGCTTTAGCTACCTTGCTGAAAACTCGCACGGATTACAGTAAGGGTTCACCCTTAGATACACTCGATGATATCACTGACGATAAAATTACTTACGGCTTGAGTTTACGAGTTGAAAGTAATGACGTAACTGGACTAGGAATCACACCAAACCCACTTGCAGGTTATTCAATGACGGTTATCGGTCTTAATAACGATGCTCCCGGCAATTACATTTTAGTTTCCGACGTAATTCCTGCTGGTACGGTATTAGCAGAAGCACCTACCGCCCCAGCTGGGTGGACAGCCGTTTATTCTACCCTTGCAGCTAATACAGTTAAGCCAACTGATGCTGCTGTTGCGTGGAATAAAACTGCTCCAGGCGATATTACAACCGTAAAAAGAGTCGGTTTCGTTAAAGATACTACTACTACTAGTTCTATTCCCGTCGGTACCACTGTTAGTGGCTTCTCTATCAAGCTAGGCGTAGCAACAGGCGCAACATCACCCCTTAGGATTAGTAACATTGCTCAGGTAGTCGGTCAAACGCCCGGTGGACTACCAGTGTATGACGAATCAGGTGACCAAAATCCCAGTAACTACAATGGTGTTTTAGGTAATATGAAACCAGGAGTGGCATCCACTGATGGTATTCTACCTACAGATGTAGCCGCTGTAATTGGTGGTATCAGCGATGGTGTTGCTGACGACCCAGCCACCCAAGGAGTTGACGCTAGTAACGACAACACTGGTGTTGGGGATGGTGGTGAAGACAACGTTTTCGTAATTACTGCAATAACAGCTGCTTCTGTACTCAATGGACCTTTAAATGCTCCCAGTGCTATTGGTCCAGACGGAACAACTGCAACTGACTTCACTAACAAGTCTTCCTTTATTCCTGCGGGGACAAGTCCTGGTTCTAAAATTGACCCACAAGCGGTTGCTTTCAGTAATACAGTCCAAAATAATGGTACCACTGCTGGCAATGTCACATTAGAACCAACCGTGCCAGCAAATAAGCTGGATTTACCAACTGGGACAACAGTAACTATTACCTATAATGGTCTTTCTGCTGTCTATACCTATAGTCAAACTGGTAGTGGATCATTTGCTACTACTGCGGCAACACCAGTTACCATTCCTAACGTTACCCCTGGTGCTAGTGTTGGCTATGGTGTGGAAGTAAATCTGCCAGCAGGTACGAAGCTGTCAACAGATACCTTGACTGATTATACAGACGATACAGAATGGGGCTATCCAGTACCTATCACCGCTACTCTTGGTAGTGCAACAAACGTTACGATTGATAGGGTATATACTGGCTTCTTGCAACTGGTCAAATTCTCACGGATTTTACAGGGAACTAGTGATCAAGCAGTAGGAACTGGTCAAGATAACTTTGAAAGCACACCAAAATATGCGAATGCTGGTGTGGAAATTGACCCGAATAGTACCGTTAATGACGTACCTAGAACACCACTTCCTGGCAACATTATTGAGTACCAAATCCGCTACAAGAATATTTCTGATCTTCAAGCTGGTGTTGGTAACGTGACTTTGAAAGCTGGAAATATTGTGATTACTGAGGATGGCGCTCTCAGCGCTGCTGCTAATGATGGTAAAAACAACTGGGCGATAGATAATGATAGCGACAGTATCATTGATACCAGTAATGTTACCAATCCACAGGCTTCCGACTCTAACAGTGGCACAATTCAATTCTTCCCCTCTGTTAACCAAAGTGGTACAACAGCAGCGACAGATGTTACCAAGTATGTTAACACTGTGAACCAAATTATAAATCCACAAGGATCAGGACGGTTTACTTTCCAACGGAAGGTGAACTAAGTAGGTGAACACAATAAAACCAATCTGTGTAAAGAAAAGTAAAATCGCCTAAACCCTCTTGCCTCTTGCCTCTTGACTCTTGCAAAGCATGGTCAGAAGGTTAGAGGTTGTTTGAAAAGTATTATGTCAAACCCGTAATCTCCAAAAACCTAACCTCCCTACCCCCCTTCCCTGCAAGGGAATGGGAGTTTTAAAGCCTCTCCCCTTGCAGGGGAGAGGTTTGGAGAGGGGTCAGTCTATACATTCAAAACTTTTCAAACATCCTCTTAAAAGTATCAGCTATTAGAGGATGTTTTAAAAGTTGTATCCCGTGATTTTTATCACATTTTCACCCTCCTTAATCCCCCCTTGGAAATGGGGGAAACAAGAAAATCCAGTTCCCTCCCCTTCACAAGGGGAGGGTTAGGGTGGGGTGATTTGAGGAATAAGGGTGAAAAGCTATAACACAAGTTAAATTACCCTCCTTAATCCCCCCTTGGAAATAGGGGAAACCGGAAAATCGTGTAAACACAAGTTAAATTACCCTCCTTAATCCCCCCTTGGAAATGGGGGAAACAAGAAAATCCAGTTCCCTCCCCTTCACAAGGGGAGGGTTAGGGTGGGGTGATTCGATTATGAGCGTCGGGTTGCGCGACAGTGCAACCCAACCTATTCCCTTGTTGATGACTGATATTGAGTTAAGTAGGTGAACACAATAAAACCAAACTGTGTAAAGAAACGTAAAATCGCCCAAACCCTCTTCACTCTTGCCTCTTGCCTCTTGCCTTTTGCCTTGCCATAACGACAATTTTCAACGCCAACCTACTTAATAGGAAGTATAAAAATGAGACGGTTTTCTATAGCTAGTTTAAGTGCATTTGCTCTGGTTGTTACCGTACCTTTTATCAATCAGGTTCCAGAAATAGCACCTATATGGGAGTCTACCAGTGCGGTTGCTCAAAGTAATAATCAGAAGCCTCAACTGGAATTACGATTGACAGCCAAAAAACGAGTTATTGCTCAAGATCAACAAGGTAAGCAAGTTAAAACCTGGGAACCTGTACAGAGTAAGGACTCAGTTAAACCAGGGGATCTATTGCAATATACTTCGACGGCAAGTAACAAGGGTGATAAACCCATTAAAAATGTGACTCTTAATCAACTCATTCCTAAAGAAATGGTGTATGTGTTGGATTCAACAAAGGTTTCTGCTAAAGATGCCAAAATTACTTACAGCATTGATAATCAACTCACATTTGTGGAAAACCCCACCATTCAGGTAACTCGCAACGGGAAAAAAGTAACTGAACCTGCACCAGCAAGTGCTTACACTCATATTCGGATTCTAGTTCCATCTGTGGTGGGTAAGGCGACTGTGACAGCGACTTATAAAACTCAAGTTCGCTAATGATCTGGGGGATTTTGACAATCTGCGGTCTAAAGACACTCGGATTCTTTAATACTTGCTTAAAAAGGATAGTCAATTATCCTCTTCAGATCAAAACAACTACCACTACGTCGGGTATCCCATCCTACGCATCCACAAAAATACTGAGATAAAGATGAATTTTAAGTCAAAAGAGATGAATTTTATCCGTGAATATTTATTGGCTAATCAAAAATTATTTAACTGCTCAAGGTGGTTGGCGGAGAAAGCTAACTATTGGTCTTTTGTTAGGAGGTATATTACAGGCTAGTGTACCTGTAGCAGTTGCACAAAGACGAGTAAGTGGAAAAAGAGCTAATTTTTACAATCAAGCTAGTTATAGTTACAGTTATTCAGATCCTGTAACTGGTAACTCTGTAACCCATACTGGCAGTTCTAGTGTTGTCCCGGCGGATAATTCTTTGACTGACCCTCTCGGACGGATTTATGGCTGTGGAGGGGCGCTGTTACCTGACTATACGGGGTTTTCGGTGGGTATTTATGAACCCCTGGGCGGTCCGACTGGTACAGAGTTAGGAGAATTAGTCTCTTTGACAACGACGGAAGTTCCAGATGTGCCTAAGAATGGTGTACCAGCAGGTCTATCACCAAACACCAAAAATGTCAACCCTTATTTTATTGGCAATGAGCCTATACAATACAAGGGTGTGTATAACTTCTTACTTGATCCTACTAAGGGTCAACTTGACATTGGCAAAACCTATATTCTTGTAGTTAATCCACCGACTAATTCCATCTATGCGGAGCAACTGATTAAACTGGAGATATTAAGTAATACAAATAATATTGTTGCGTATCGGGCGACCTCCTTGGATGGTAAACCGATTGGTCTTGATAACAGCACGACGATTACAGATCAACAGGTTTTGGTGACTGATGCGGCAACTCAGTTGTTAGCGTTTAACTTTAAGTCGAGGTTGTGTCAATCAAATCAAATACGGATCACAAAGACTGGAGATCGGGCTACAGCAGAACCAGGAGATACGGCAATTTATCGTGTATCAGTAAAAAATACATCCAAGGAAATACCACTAGATAATTTAGTAGTTAAGGATACTTTACCTGTGGGGTTCAGGTTTTTGCCTAATTCAGTCCGCGCCGAGCTAGATGGTAAAAAGCTGGATATTATCACTAGTTACAATGGCAATACTGTCAGTTTTAGTATAAATACGACTGTTGCTGTTGATAAAAGTATCAATATAGCCTATGCTGTGCAACTGACCAATGATGCTCAACGGGGGACAGGAAAAAATAGTGCGATCGCTAGTTCAACTCGCAGTGATAATAATTTAACGGTGAAAGATGGACCAGCTATACACTATTTGAAAGTTCGTGGTGGAATTACCAGTGATTGTGGGACAATCATCGGGCGGGTATTTGTTGATAAAAACTTTGATGGAGAACAACAACCAGGAGAATCGGGAATCCCCAATGCGGTGATTTATCTGGAAAATGGCAATCGTCTGATCACAGATCCTAATGGTTTGTTTTCTTTGGTGAATGTCTTACCAGGAGCGCATACAGGGGTATTAGACTTGAGCAGTTTACCGGGATATACTTTAGCTCCTAATCGAAAATTCAGGGAACGTAATAGCCAATCTCGCTTGGTGCGAATAGCGCCTGGTAGCATGGTAAGAATGAATTTTGCGGTTACTCCTACATTCCAGGAGGAGGGGAAAACAAGATGAAACCTAAGCTAGATTACCATCCTAGTTTCATCAACATATTAATTAGGACTGTGGCGGTAGCCTTTAGCGTTGCGGCATCTCATGATTTAGTCAAGGCCGAGGTTTCTCCTGTTCCTTTAACTCAATTACCTATAAATACAGCAGCAGAAAAAGCGGAAAATATTCCTGTTGCTGGTTCTCTAAATTTTACAAATCCAACGGACAAAAAGGCTATAGATGCTCCTGTTCCAGCGTCTTTAAATCCAACTACTACCACAACTACAGAAAATGCTCCTGTTCCAGCGTCTTTAAATCCAACTACCACAACTACAGAAAATGCTCCTGTTCCAGCGTCTTTAAATCCAACTACCGCAACTACAGAAAATGCTCCTGTTCCAGCGTCTTTAAATCCAACTACTACCACAACTACAGAAAATGCTCCTGTTCCAGCGTCTTTAAATCCAACTACCACAACTACAGAAAATGCTCCTGTCCCAGCGTCTTTAAATCCAACTACTACCACAACTACAGAAAATACTCCTGTCCCAGCGTCTTTAAATCCAACTACTACCACAACTACAGAAAATACTCCTGTCCCAGCGTCTTTAAATACAACTACTACCGCAACTACAGAAAATACTCCTGTCCCAGCGTCTTTAAATACAACTACTACCACAACTACAGAAAATGCTCCTGTCCCAGCGTCTTTAAATCCAAATACCACAACTACAGAAGTTTCCCAAACAACCAAAGTTGTGAAAATTCTCACTCCTAGTGCTGATGAGGTTTTAAGTAGTCCTGCTACTTCCGTCATTGTCCAGTTTAGTATTGGTAGTCAGATAGAATTACGAGTTAATGGGGAGTTAGTTGATTCCTCCTTAATTGGACGGACAGAAACAAGTCCTAGTACCAATTTAGTAACGCAAACATGGTATGGTGTGGGTTTAAAAGAAGGTAAAAATACCATTTCTGCTCAGTTAGTGGGAAGAGTAGAGCCACCAGAAATAGTCCAGGTTTCTATTAAAGGTTCAGCAACGGAATTAAAATTAGAAAGTCAAGCTAGTCGGATTCCAGCTGACGGACGTTCTACTGCGGTAATTCAGGGACAACTGTTAGATAAAGGTGGTAATCGTTCCGAGCAGGATGCTGTTATTACATTAACACCCACAGCCGGAAAGTTTCTTGGTGCAGACTTCAAACCAGACCAACCAGGATTTCAGATAGAAGCGAAAGAAGGGATATTTGTAGCTACCTTACTTTCGGATACTAAGGCACAAACAGTGCGAATTAGTGCTACAACCACTGGGCTAGAAGGCTTTACCCAGCTACAGTTTGAAACTGCACTACGTCCGAGTTTGCTAACTGGGGTAGTAGATCTACGACTGGGGGCAAAAGGTACAGATTATTACAGCCGATATCGTGATTTTCTGCCAACTGATAAGAATAATGGCACAGAAGTCGGATTTAATTCGGCCATATTTGCCACTGGTGCTATTGGAGATTGGTTGTTTACTGGTGCATACAATAGTTCTCGCAGTTTGAATGAAGATTGCGACTGTAATACTAATTTATTTGCGTCTGGCTCTTCTAGTAATCAAAATTATCCTGCTTATGGTGATAGTTCTAGGTCTGAGATTGTTACTCCTTCTATTAGTAGTGTATTTGCCCGCTTAGAGAGATCCTCAAAAGTTCCTGGTGCTAACCCGGATTATTTGATGTGGGGTGACTATAATACGGAGGAGTTAGCACGACCATCACAGCAGTTTACATCTACCAGTCGTCAATTAAACGGGTTTAAAACTAATTATAATTTAGGAAACCTGGCTGTTACAGGTTTTTATAGTCAATATGTGAAAGGCTTCCAACGGGATACTATTGCTCCTGACGGAACTAGTGGTTATTATTTTCTCTCCCGACGCATATTGGTGGGAGGTAGTGAAAACGTATATTTAGAATTAGAAGAACTCAATCGTCCGGGGACAGTGGTTAAACGGCAAAAACTTGAGCGGGGAACAGACTACGATTTTGATTATGATCGTGGGACTGTGTTGTTTAAACAGCCGATTCTGAGAACTTCTGTGGATGAGTATGGACAGATATTAGTCCGCAAAATTATAGTTAGCTATGAATATGATGCGAAAAATTCCGATGGTGATATTTATGCAGGTCGTCTGCAATATAACTTAAGTGGAGATTCTCAACAACAAAGTTGGTTAGGAACAACTTTCCTACAAGAAAATCAGGGACTCCGGGATTTTCAAGTCTATGGTGCAGATACCCAAATTTCTTTACCTAATGCGGGTAAAATCACTGCTGAATATGCCCATTCCCGCAATACTTCGGAAGTATTGGGTAAGGTACGTGGCCAAGCTTATCGCTTAGAAGTGGCAGGGCAACTTTTCTCCAGTTTGAAAGGACGCAGTTATTACTCTTCTGTAGATACAGGATTTGCTAATAATGCTACAACTAGTTTTGTTCCTGGGCAAACTCGTTATGGCGTGCAAATGACAGGTAGAATAACGACAAGTACAAATTTGCGGTGGCAATATGACCATGAAGATAACTTTGGTATTGCTCCTGTAGCCCGGAATACCTTTGAAGAGCTATTTAGTCCTCAAACCCAAGCCACGCCCGGAACTCCCGTTGATAACTCTCTGACGACCATTAATGCGGGTGTGCAACAACGGTTTGGTCAGACTAATTTGGATGTAGATTGGATTTATCGCCAGCGTGAAGATAGGATGTCTGTTGGTGCGCCTAGTAGCAGTTCTCAACAATTGCGATCGCGTTTAACTGTCCCCATTGCTAAAAGTCTTACATTCCAAGCCCAAAATGAACTGAGTCTCTCAAAGCAACAGGACAGCGTTTACCCCGCTCGTACCACCTTTGGCCTCAATTGGGCAGCCATTCCCGGTGTCAACGTTAGTTTAACTCATCAACTGTTTAATAGTGGTCAATCTAACGGTAATTCTGTCACCGGTTTAAATGTCAATGGTGAACAAAAACTCGGTCAAGATACCTCCTTAACCGGACGATATTCCATTATTGGTAGTGCTAATGAAAGGACTACACAGGGTGCAGTTGGTCTAAAAAATCGCTTAACTATTGCACCGGGCTTAAAATTAAGTGTGGCTTACGAACACGTATTTGGCAGCTTCTTTAGCAAGAATACCACTGGTCAACAATTTTCTCAACCCTTTGCCTTTGGTCAAGCAGGTTCGGCGATTAGTTTTAATAGTGGTGATAGCTACAGCGTGGGTTTAGAATATACAGATAATCCTAATTTTCAAGCCAGCACTAAATATGAATATCGCAATTCTGCTGGCGGCACAAATACAGTAATTTCCGGTAGTATCACTGGTAAAATTTCCCCCTCACTCACAGCCTTGGCCCGTTACCAACAAGCTAGTTCTGCTAATCAAACCTTGAGTTTAGGAGATACCATTAATGTCAAAATGGGTTTAGCTTATCGTGATATTAATAGTGATAAATTTAATGCCCTATTTCGCTATGAATACCGTCAAAATCCCGCCACTATTCCTGACACAATCCTAATAGGAAGTGGCACAGGTTCGGAAGATCATACTTTCGCTATAGAGGGTATTTATGCTCCTAATTGGCAATGGGAATTTTATAGCAAATATGCTTTACGCAATAGTACGTCCTATTTAGCTAGTGATTTAGTAGGGACCAGTTCAGTAAATTTATCTCAACTCCGGGCTACCTATCGTTTAGGGTATAGTATGGATCTGGTGGGGGAAACTAGGTTAATTACTCAAGGCAATTATACAGAGACGGGTTTTGTTTTAGAAACTGGCTATTATCTTAATCCTAATTTACGTCTGGCTGCTGGTTATGCCTTTGGTAAAGTTGACGACCGAGACTTTTCAGGAACTCGTTCCGCTGGTGGTGCATATTTAGGTTTAACCCTGAAACTTAATGAACTATTTGAAGGTTTCGGACAACAAAAGGTTGCGCCAAAACCACAACAGGAATCTGCGATTAAAGCAAATAAAGCAGGGAATACAGGAATATGAAACTATTAAAATTAAAATTTATCTGGTCAGTGGTCAGTGGTCATTTAACAACTGACAAAGAACAACTGACAAAAAACCACAACAAATTAAGACGGCAAAAATTATCTAAATTGTTGAATTTTTCGACATTGTTATTAATCTTGCTACCACTGACAGCTTTAGCCCAAACTTCAGATAAGGGACTGAAAATAGTAGTCAATGGTAATCAAGATGGTGCTATTATAGCCGATGATGTTTTAACCTTGCGAGAAGCCATTTCTCTCGTCAATGGTAGTTTAAAAATAGAGCAGTTAAGTAATATTGAAAAGGCTCAAATTACCCCTAGTCAATATTCACAAATTAGCTTTAATTTACCACCAGCACAAACTACAATTTATTTGCAAGAAGTCTTACCACCGCTGGCTACTCCTGGTTTAATTATTGATGGTACAACCCAGCCAGGATACAATAGAGAAAAATCACCGACGACGGAAATTAAGATTCCTCAACCAGTAGTAAGTATTACCGCTGCTAGTGACGCAGAAGTATTTCGAGGCTTGACTATTACTGCGGATAATGTGACAATTCGCGGCTTGAGTATTTATGGTTTTAACTCCTATCACCGCGATACCGAAAGCACTCCTCCCGCAGATATTTTTATTGCCCATTCTTTCATTTTACCTCTTACATTTAAATTAAAATCTTATGTAGGCAATATTGCCGAAACTGAAAATAATCCCCCACCTCAAAATGTGGTAATTGAAGATAACTGGTTGGGAATTACTCCAGAAGCAAAAATGCCAGTTATGACTTCTGCTTTTGGGGTATATGTATTTAATAGTGTGGATACAATGATTCGTCGTAATCGGATTTCCTATCATGATGGTAGTGCAGTTATTACAGGGATTCGCGCCCAAGGACTGAAAACTATTGAAAATATTATTATCGCTAATGGGATAGCCGGAATGCCCGACGCAGTTCGTTTAGATGGCATTATTGATAAATCGGAAATTAGTGGAAATCTGATTTGTGGTAATGATGGTAGTGGGATATTTTTATTTAAATCTGAAGGTTCTATTCGCATTTTCCAGAATCAAATTAAAGCCAATGCTCGCAGATTTAGAAGAGCCGCTATTTATCTCATGGGCAATGATCATCAAATATATGATAATCAAATTAGTCATCAAGCCGGCGCAGGAATTGTCATTGCTTCCTATCCTCAAAGTGATAGAAATATTATTCTCAATAATCAGTTTTGGAATTTGGAAGGGTTGAGTATTGACCTCAATGCCTTTCATAATGTTGACGTGCAAAACTGGGAAAATGGAGATGGTCCAAACCCACCCCGCAATTCATCTAACCGTCGTTTAGATACGGCTAATGCTGCTATTAATAGTCCGCAATTTTTGAGTAAGGAATTTTTCTCAGGTTTGAGTTCTACCGTGGGAATTGATGGTATGGCTGAACCAAATTCTCAAGTTGATGTTTATTTAGTCGGTGGAAAAGATGGTTATGGCGGTTTAAATAAATTTTTGGCTAGTAGCAAAGCTGATACTCAAGGTAAGTTTACCATGAATTTGGCTAATTTACAACCAGGAGATCGCATTAGTGCGATCGCAACTTTACCCCAATATGGAACATCTGAGCCTACCTATCCGGCCTCAATTCGTGCTATTAATTCACAATCACCCCCAGTTCCCGACCCCTTAAATCAGTTAGCAACTTCTAGCCTCCAATGTCTCACACCAGTAACCGAAAAACCACCAGAAAAACCACCAGAAAAACCACCAGAAAAACCACCCACACCTACTAAACTTAAAGTTCCTAAAAACGTCCATTTTGCCCTAGACAAATATAATATTAGTCCTGCCAGTGCGAGAGTTTTAAATAAAATTGCCCAGGTATTACGTGATAATCCGTCAATTGTTGTAGAAATTTATGGACATACAGATTATCGTGCTAATGATAAATATAATATGCGATTGGGAGCAAACCGAGCTAAATCTGCGAGAAACTATCTAATTCGTCAAGGAATAGCCCCAGAAAGAATGACAATTCGTTCTTTTGGTAAACGTCAACTATTAACACCCGGAAACGGAAAATTAGATCATGCTCGTAACCGTCGTGCAGAATTTATTTTCCAAGATATTCGCGGTATGGAAGTAATTGTCCAAGAAGAAGATTTGCAATTGGAATAAAAGTGGTTATTGGTCAGTGGTCATGAACAACGGACAACGAACAACAAAACTTATGTTAAATAAAATAAAACGCCCTCCCAGAAACTATTCAAAGAAATTAATTACTAGCCTGGCTTTTATTATCTGTATATGGGGACAAAGCCTACAACCTGTAAGCGCTGAAGGTAGTAAAGACTTAGTTAAGAATTCCGGATACAGACCTTACACCGAATGGTTATCCGGTGTCAGCCTTGCTGGTATTCCCCGAACAACACTCCTAAAAGTTTACGTGCAACAAGGGGAAGTCATCAACCTTGGCTCTAGTGTGCCTACAAGTTATGGTGGTGGTACACAAGATATTGTCTATAGAAGTCCCAATGGAACTCAAAATGGTGCTTGCAATGTTCTATCTACTGGTTTTGGCTTTATTGATACTTACGCTAAAGAGACCGCTGGTCCTCTCCCTGCTGCTGGTGGTTACACTCCTTGTCAAATAGTAGCCACACAAACTGGTGTTTATGAAGTTGAGTTTCATGGTCCGTCGTCAAATTCAACGGCTAATCCTCCTATTCTTACGTATAATGCCGCATTTCCCACAGATGCAACTCAATATGGTACAGTAGCAGCTTGGGATATTACTGTCACCAGCAATGGTGTTGTTCAACCGGGGCGGGTATTTACCAACTATCTCTCCCTGAATATGGGAGGTAATTCCGGCGGTTCCAATCCTAATGATCTCGGAATCTATTCCAAACTTTTTGTGCAAACTAAAGATGGGTATCGCTATCGAGTTGAGCTAGAAGCGATGGACCCTGGGAATTTTATCTTTTTTGGCAACAGTCGAGGATTTATTGACAAAGGCAATAGTAATAATATCACTAATTACCATTCTATTACAGCCACCACTGAAGCGCTGAACTTTACTATTCCTAGTGGTGTGGTAGTTCAACCACCAACAGTTGCAGATACAACTACAGATATTACCCACAGAGTTTTTTTTAATACCCCTGCTTCTGTGGCATTAACGGGTTTAGTGATTCCACTCACAGCAACTCTCCCTCAAGCTCCAACTAACTTTAAATTCACAGGTACTGGAAACACTAACACTACTACGGTTGGGGTGGGAGGAAATTTTAGTTTTACTACCAATCAAATTGGTAAGTATCAAATCATTATTGATACTGACAAAAATGGTGTTTATGGCGATAACAATGATCGCGTTTTGACGGGATCTCTATTAATCAATAACAGTAACTATTCGGTGATCTGGGACGTAAAAGATGCAGCTGGTGTTACACTACCGGTGGGAAACTATAATGCCAAGGTTTACAATACTGCTGGAGAATATCACTTTCCCCTGTTAGACGTTGAGAGCAATGCACGTGGGATGAGAATCTTCATGGAAAACCCTCCAGGAGCTTTTTCCGGGAAGGATGCTGATGGGGTGATGATAGACGACAGCACCATATACTACGACGATAGTAACTATACAACTAAAAATGGTACACCTGTTAATTTAGATCCCACGGGAACGCAAACTGTTACTATTCCCCGTGATGCTACTAAAGGGGTTAATACTCGTACAGATGGACGGCATGAATGGGGACGCTTGTACGGTGATAAGAAGGGTATAGATACTTGGACATATTTCATGGGTCCAAGCCAAAATACTGCTCCAATCGTAATTGTTGGTCTCAACGTTGTCGGAACTAAACAAGTAGCATTTCAAGCAGATAATGATAGTAGTAACTCGGTGACAATAGATGATATTGTTGAATACACTGTTACTTATTCCAACTTAGCTCCTGGTAACCTGGTTGCTAATAGCTTTGTGATTAAAGACACCCTGCCAGCCCAATTAACTTATGAAGCTAACTCGGCGACTCTTGTTTCCAAGACTACAGGAAACGACTTGGTAATTAATTCTAGTTACAATGGCACTAGCAATGTTAATCTGACTAATACTGGTACTTTGCGTATAGGTGATACAGTCACTATTAAATTTAGAGCTAGAGTTAATACTGCTGGAGTTACGATTAGTAACCAAGCGATAGCTAATTTTAATACAGCTAATCCAACAGTTACTGTTACTACCTTAACAGATGCAGTACCAACTACTACTGGCGTTACTAAAGCAACAGTACCTGGAGATATTTTTCAACAGACTGCTAACGACGGTATAGAAACGGGTAACGCTTCTGACAATAAAGGTGATGATGACCCTACCTTATTTTTTGTGCCACTACCGGCAAAGTTACTGTTGGTTAAACGAATTACGGCTCTTAACGGTATTACCACTGACTTTACTGGATTTGATAACTCAGCGCCAACGCCGGAAGACACTGATACTAATTGGCCTGACAGTGATATTTATCTACGGGGGAAAATTAATGGTAGTAAAGTTCAACCGGGGGATATTTTAGAATATACCATTTACTTCCTGTCTAGAGGTGATGCGCCGGCAGTGAATACGAAGATCTGCGATTTGGTGCCAGATGGTCTTGAGTTTGTACCTACAGGTTTTAATAGTGATACTGCTATTCCTTCAGATTCTGGCATAACAGCGACGACAGCAGATTTCGGTATTGTTTTGGGCTGGAATTCTACTGATGATGATGGTTTACCTTCACCGGCCACACCTTTGACCGAACCTTATTTATTGAGGTTAACAGGTGCAGGAACAGATACAGATGCAGGTGAATTTTTCGCGGCTGGTGTCACCCCCAGTACAACCTGTGCTGCAACTAATACAAATGGTGCAATTGTCGTGAAAATTGGTGGTTCAACAGCACCAGAGGGAATACCCCAGTCCACGGGGGTGGGAACACCAGTAGGTTCTTATGGTTTCTTTCGTTTTAGGGCTAAGGTAAAATAAACTGCTTAATCTTTAATTTTCTGATCTCTATCATCTAGACAAAGCATTTGTTACCAAAACCTTATATACTAAGTAGGTTAGCATTGAAAATCGTCGTTATGGCAAGGCAACAGGCAAGAGGCAAGAGGCAAGAGTGAAGAGGGTTTGGGCGATTTTACTTTTCTTTACACAGATTGGTTTTATTGTGTTCACCTACTTATATTAAACTTTGATAAGCTTGAAAGCTGTATTAAATATGACGTTATAACTATGTATTCCTAAATAAATACTAGGATATCTATGGTTTTTAAGGTTTAATAAAGACTAATTAATTCTCCGTTAATAAATATTTATATACAACTCACATTCAGTATTGCCTTGCCCTAATATAGAATTGCGTGTCATTGTCTGAAAATTTTGGTATCATTGGGTTATGGATAATTCCCAAAATACCTGCGGATGAAAGTCTTTTTGAGACTTCCAAGAAATAAATTATCCTAAGAAACGAACCACAGAGGCACAGAGTACACAGAGAGAGAATTTCTGCATCAGTTTTGGGACATTTTTTTATTTGGAAGTCTCTTTGTGAATTAAATCCAACCATCCTCTACCTGTTTGAATTATCCTGATACTTGAAACCAAAATCTAAAATTTGCAATGCTAAGAGCCGGAATTGTCGGACTTCCCAACGTCGGAAAATCAACCCTATTTAACGCTGTAGTCGCTAACGCTAAAGCCGAAGCCGCTAACTTCCCATTTTGCACCATTGAACCGAATGTTGGTATGGTCTCAGTCCCCGATGACCGGTTAGACGTTCTCGCCAAAATTGCCACCTCAGTGCAAACTATACCTGCCCGTGTTGAATTTGTTGACATTGCCGGTTTAGTTAAAGGTGCAAGTCAAGGAGAAGGACTGGGTAATCAATTCTTATCCCACATTCGGGAAGTTGATGCGATCGTTCATGTTGTGCGTTGTTTTGAAAACGATGATATCATTCACGTAGCCGGTTCTGTTGACCCAGCACGAGATATTGAAATCATTAATTTAGAACTTGGTTTATCGGACTTATTCCAAATTGAAAAACGTATTGAAAGAACTCGTAAACTTGCTCGTACCAGCAAGGATGCACAATCGGAAATAGAAATTCTGGAAAAATTAGCTGTCGCTTTAAATGAGGGTAAATCTGTTCGTCAAGTTGGTTTAAATACCGAAGAATCGGAAATTATTAAGGGCTTAGGATTACTTACCAATAAACCCATTATTTACGCTGCTAATGTTTCTGAAGAAGACTTAGCTATAGGTAATGATTTTGTCGAAAAAGTGCGAGCAGTTGCGGCGGTTGAAAATGCCCAAGTTGTCATTGTTTCTGCTCAAGTAGAAGCGGAATTAGTCGAATTACCAGAAGCAGATAAAGCTGATTTTCTGGAATCTTTAGGTGTGAAAGAAGGTGGGTTAAAATCCTTAATTCGGGCAACTTACACTCTTTTAGGTTTGCGGACTTATTTCACCTGTGGACCGAAAGAAACCCGCGCTTGGACAATCAATGCTGGGATGTCTGCACCTCAAGCCGCAGGAGTCATTCACTCTGATTTTGAACGGGGATTTATTCGGGCAGAAACTGTAGCTTATCATGATTTAGTAACTCATGGTTCAATGAGTGCAGCCAAAGAAAAAGGCTTAGTCAGAAGTGAAGGAAAAGAGTATATTGTCCAAGAAGGTGATGTACTATTATTCCGGTTTAATGTATAAATCGCAATAAAACCGTAGGGCGCAGGGACTGCGCCCTCATTTATATTTCAAATCAAGCACTTTTTCAAGTTCTCGATCATTCGTCCTGATTCCTGACTCCAACAAAATCAGGACGCGCTTGCTGATTGAATTTAAACTTTTCCTCTAACAATTCCCATTTTTCCTGCTCAATTATATGAATAAATTCGTCTAAATTTTCGCGGTATTGATGAAGGGAATGTAATAATGCTTGGCGGTTATATTGCGCCATCATTACCCCTAATTCTGGATTTCCACCGCCAACCCTACTTGTATCTCGAAACCCCGAACTAGCAAAATTTTGGGCTAATGTAGCAATTTCTGGATCTTTCTCACTTAAACAAGCTGCAATCAAGGAGGCACTCACCATTACAGGTAAATGAGAAATCCAACTCACAGCCCGGTCATGTTGTTCTGGTTGACAATGGTAGATAATAGAACCGAGCGATCGCACAATTTCTTCTACAATTATCACAGCATCACCAGGTGTTGTCTCCACTGGCGTTAATACATAAGGCCGATTGACAAACAAATTTCGCTGTGCTGCTTCTATCCCGACATCAGTTTTTCCCGCCATGGGATGACCACCAACAAAATTTTCCCATAAAGGAGAAATCGTTTCCACTATGGGTGTTTTAACTGAACCAACATCAGTGATAATAGTAGTCTTTGGTAAATGAGTTATTAATTCTTTCACTTGGGGGACTATCAGTCCTATAGGGGTACAAATAAATACAACCTCTGCTGATGCCAACAAGCTCAAGTCCACCGACGCTTGATCAACACTACCAAGTTTAATTGCTTTCTCACAGGTTGATTCACGACGGCTGACACCTAAAATATAATGTCCTTGCGATCGTAAATCGAAACCTAAACAACCACCAATGAGTCCCAGTCCTACAATACCAATTTTCATCGTCATTTTGAAAATTTAATTTTTACTTATTCTCTCGATACTTTACCAACTCCAACTCTCAAAGTTGGCAATACCAGGGTAGACATCATACCTGATTTTTCCGTGATTGCAGATTTTATCAAAGAATTTTACTGCATTGGTTAATATACAGTTGTCAACATTTACCGAAATTACAGGAGAAAACAAATGTTTAATCGCATGATGGGCAGAACTCGCTATATTGTCTGTCGGTTGTTTTTGCATTTAAAGGGAGATGAAGTAGCACCAATCTTAGGTGTTCTCAATAGTGCCGCTAGAACAGCCATCAATGCTGACGGTGAGCTAGAAGTTTTAGGAGAAGAACTGGTGGAACTATGCCAAACTTTCCTCCAATATGATGAATATTTGTTCTCTGCGGCCAATGAAGGTGATGTCTTTTGGAATGAAGGGGAAGCAGGAGATTATGTCAATGAACTATTCACAGACTCAGCCCAAAGATATGGAGCTAATCTGGATTTGAATTCCTCAAATCAGCCCTTATCACTTCCCGTCACCCGAAACATCATTGTCATGATTACAGTCGCGGCTGAGGGGGAAATTCCAGAGTTAGAAACCGATTTGGCTAACATCTCCGCCTTGAAAGCAGCCCTAAAAGCTCTAATTAATCTACACTACAAACATAAACTCCGCGCTATCCAAGTACATTTTTCCCCAGCCCAATTAGGTGATGAACTTTCCAGCGACCAATTATTGGAATATTATCCAGAATTGATTCCTCTGTAAATGATTTGTTAAGGCATAGGGCAGCGTGAGATGAATGGCTTGACACTCCCCGGTCTAAAGACGCGGGGATTCTTAATCGAATAATTGTCAAGACAACTGCTCGAATAATATCCGCTTTTCAGGTATTACCTTAGATGTACGGTTCTTGCCCTGATCCTGTTTGCCATTACTGGCAGAATCATCTCTGACAAGCGTAACTTTCCCGCAGTCCGCAGGTAGGTTTTTAATGTCTTTGCTGACAAATTTTAAATTAGCTCTTCGTAAAATTGTCCGAGAAGCCTGAGTATCAGCATGGTCAATATGACCACAATGTTCACAAATGAACTTTTCGCCATCTCTATTAGCTTTACTAATATGATGACAAGCCGAACATTCTTGAGAAGTAAATTTAGGATTAACGGATAATACTGGCTTACCAGACTTCAATGCCAGCCAAGCAATCTTAGAAAATAATTCGCCCCAACTGGCATCAGAAATGGAGCGATTTAACCCACGTTTTGCAGATTGACCATTAGGCATAAATCGCCCTTTCTGCCGTTTAGGTTTGCAGCGGGACTTCATCGCCTTAACATTTAGATCCTCTTGGACAATTGCCTCAGCGGTGTTAACAACTTTATTGGCTGCTTTCCATTGATGATCATTCCGTTTATCTGCAATCTTTTTATGTAGTTTGGCGACTCTTTTCCCGGCTTTTTTACGATTATTAGAACCCTTGACTTTACGGTTAACCCGGCGCTGTCTGATTCTTAATTGACGACGGACTTTTTTGTTAGTTGCAAATTTAGGATTTTCAATAAATGAACCATCCGACAAAGAAATTAATTTATTAATTCCTACGTCAATACCCACCGCTGATTTGACAGTTTCAATTTCTGTGACTTCAGGTAGCGATTCAGGTAAATTGAGTAATACACTCATGTACCATCCGTCAGCTTCTTTAATTACTGTTACCGTCCTAATGTCAGCATCTACGGGAATAGTCCGACTATCAAAATAGCGCATAGTCCCCAGTCCAGGAAAGTAGGCATGGGAATAGCATCGGGGCTGATTGGATTCACGATTAACGGTTAATTTTACTTGTCCTGGCTTGAATTGAAAAGTTTTAAAATTAGCTGCTTTACGAAACGCAGGAGAACCCCTTTTGTGTTGAAAAAATCCGTTATAAGCAATATCTAATTTAGCTAAATTACCTTGTAAAACATCTGAATTAATTCGGCTATACCATTCAGATTCAGAACGTAATTCAGTTGTTCTCTTACTTTGAATATCAGTCGGACTACCCCAGCTTAAACCATGCTTCTTACTATTTTTTGTTAGCCCAGAGGACATTACGCCATGCTTAACGATAGGGCAGGTTAATGGGCAATAAGAACCATATTCAATACGACTATCTAAGTCTGAAAATGCGCCATATTGGTACATAACAGACTCATCTGATTTTTGGTTATTAGTTTCAAATCCGCGCTGACGTTCTGCTAAACAATAATTTCTGTGTTTCCGCAAAGTAACAAGCCACTCAGACATTAAGGCTTGTTGCCCAATATTCGGTTGTAGCTTGAATCTCCAGCGTATTTGCACAGGTTTATTTTGTTGATATGATTGACGATATGACTATCTTAGTCTACAATTTAAAGGAAGTCAATAGCTAAAATATATGAAAAAAAGTTCTTATGAATATCGGCATTATAATCACGCTGTCGGATTGAGCGTGATTCATTTAGTCTGGATACCTAAACGCCGAAAAAAAGTGCTTGTCGGGAAAATCAGGGATAGGATTTTTGAGATATTTTCGGCATTAGCTATTGAAAAAGATTGGAATATTCGTGCGTTAGAAGTTGCACCAGATCACATTCATTTATTCGTAGAGATTCATCCAACTGATGCAATATTTCAGGTAGTTAAAGCATTTAAAGGACGCTCATCTAATTACCTAAGAAAAGAGTTCCCAGAATTAAAAAAGCTACCGTCACTTTGGACTAGCAGCTATTTCTTTTCAACTGCTGGAAACGTTGCTGCTGATACTATAGAAAGATATATTAATGACCCGCATCATGGTTGAGAATATTGGACGCGGTTAAAACCGCACGAGTAGGCTTTCCCCCGCGCTCTAAAGAGACGCGGCTCCCAGCCTTCCCGCAATCTCCTGGTGGGAATTAGACGGTTTTTCGACCAAAGCGACAGCAAGGGAGAAAAACATGGAGGCAATTCACAAATCTTGTGTTACACTATTTCGTAATAAATACTTTTCACTCTAATATGCTCAAAATTGTCAAAGTCAGATTATATCCAAATGCCCAACAACAGCAATCATTAGCACAAGCTTTTGGTAGCTGTCGTTGGCTATGGAATTATTTTTTGAATTTGATGAACGAAACTTATAAAGAGACAGGTAAAGGATTGTCTGGATACGAAGTTAAAAAGATAATTCCTCAACTAAAGAAAGAACATGAGTGGCTATCTTTAACCTATTCTCAGTGCTTGCAACAAGTCTGTTTAAACCTGGGAGTTGCATTTAACAATTTCTTTGAAAAAAGAGCTAAATACCCCAAGTTTAAATCTAAGCATGGTAAGCAGTCTATTCAATATCCTCAAAATGTTAAAATTGCTGATCATCAATTAATCCTACCAAAAATAGGGAAAGTATCAGCAATTATTCATCGAGAGATTGAAGGGAAAATTAAAACCGTAACCATCACCAAAAATTGTAGTGAACAATATTTTGCTGCAATTTTATTTGAAGATGGCAAAGATAAACCAGAGTTAATTGCAGAAGGCAAAGCAATAGGTATTGATTTGGGGCTAACTCATTTTGCAATTACCAGTGATGGTTCTAAATTTGATAACCCCAGAATACTTAATAAGCATGAGAAAAACTTAAAATTAAAACAACAGCAATTATCTAGAAAACAAAAAGGCTCTAACAACCGAAATAAAGCTAGAAAGAAAGTTGCTAGAGTTCATAGAAAGATAACTAATTGTAGAGAAGATTTTCTCCATAAACTATCTCGTAGGATAGTTAACGAAAACCAAGTTATTGTGGTAGAAAATCTTCATGTTAAGGGCATGATGCAAAATCACTGCCTAGCCAAATCTATTCAACAAGTTGGTTGGGGAATGTTTTGTACCATGCTTAAATACAAAGCAGAAAATGAAGGCAAAATTTATCAAGAAGTTGATAGATTCTTCCCGTCATCAAAAACTTGTCATGTATGCCTTAATCAAGTGGGAAGTTTGCCACTAGATATAAGATTTTGGACTTGCGAGAAGTGTCAGACCAAGCATGATAGAGACATTAATGCAGCGATAAACCTCAGAGATGAGGGACTACGAATTTTGACCTCTGGAACGGGGGATAAAGCGATGAAGTGTGGTCTTGGGGGTTTCCCCCATGAACAACTTCATCAAGAAGCCTGTCGCCCAGAAGTAAGTCGCAGTAATAGAGGACGCAAGAAGTCTACTACTGTGTTTTTTGCTGGACAGGAAGCCGACACTGTACCGTCAGGTCAGTGTGGGTAGTTCACTCTGTAATGAGTACCCGAAAACAAACATAAACACGATGATGATTAGCATACTACGTAAATTTACGATTGTTTGTTTAGCCTTGACCTTGTGCTTAACAACTGTCGCTTGTGGAGGAGGAAACGACGCTAATTCCTCAAGTAAGAACGTTAGCCAAACCGCTACTCCCACCAAGTTAAATGATGGTCAGTATGAAGTACAACAGGGTACATACAACGATGCCAATGGTGAGTATACCTTGTTTTTACTCAATAACAATCCCCCCAGCTTTGCCACAGAAAAGCTACAAATGGCACGATTGACTGATGATGAAATCAAAGCAGGTAAGAAAACTTACTTAAAAGTAGAAAATAGTCAGCCAATCTTATACATGACTGAAGACTTCAAACTTGAGTACGTCCATAATGTCACTGAAACCAGAAACAATCCCCAAACCGGACAACCGGAAACTGTAATTGTCCGTCAGCAAAGTAGTTTTTGGGCCCCTTTTGCCGGAGCTTTAGTTGGTAATGTTGCGGGACAAGCTATTAGTAGTATGTTATTTAGACCTCAATATTATGTTCCCCCCGTGTATCAGCCCGGTGGAATCATGAATGGTTACGGTGGCTATGGTTCTAACTATGACTCGGCTGTTTCTAGTTACCGTTCTCGCTACAATGAACCACCCGCAGCAGTGAGAAATCGCACGGCTTTCCGCACCACAGGAAACATCAGAAATTCCTCTTCAGGAACCGCAAACCGCACCTCCACTGGACGAGCTTCTGGTTCTGGTTTTGGTGGTAGTACCCTTCGTCCTTCTGGTAACTCTAGCTCTACCCGACGCAATTCTGGTAGTAGTTTTGGTAGTGGTGGACGTTCTTCCAGTCGTCGTTCTTCCGGTTTCGGTAGCAGAAGAAGATAGGCAATTTATTCATTAACTCTTGATTCTTAGGTTGGGTTGTGGGCTGAACCCAACCTACAATGAATGCTAAAACTTCAAGTCTTTCGCATTGACACTAATAGACTGAGGATTTTGATTTGTCACTGATTGTGCTAGTTTGCCATTAGAAAGAACAGCAATAGCACGGGTATATTGGGGATCGCTATTTGTACCAATTAAATTCGGATTAGAAGCTAATTGGCGTTCTTGAGTTTGGGTCAAGTCCAGCTTGATATCGGGAGCAATTCCTTTATGATTGATGTCTGTACCATTTGGTGTATAGTAATGGGCAATAGTCACAGCTAAACCTGAACCATCTCCTAGTTCATGGACTGACTGTACCAAAGCCTTACCGAAGGTTTGACTACCAACAACTACAGCCCGTTTATTATCTTTGAGTGCGCCAGTGAGGATTTCACTAGCACTAGCGGAATTACCGTCAACTAAAATTGCTAAAGGTAGCTTGGTAATTGCTGTCTGATTGGCTTTTGTTTGAGAGCTTGATCCTTTGCGGTCTACGGTTTTGACGATATGACCATCATCTAGCCACATCCGGGCGATTTCTATACTCGCATTTAATAAACCACCAGGATTACCTCGCAAATCTAAAACGTAGGAATCAACTTTTTGGGCTTTTAAAGTGCGAATAGCTACCCGCATTTGATCCGCCGCATGGGAGCTAAATTCTTGTAACCGAATATATCCTACTCGGCGACCAGATTCTTGTTTGAGGGTATACCGGACTGTGGGAACTTCTATAGTTGCCCTTGTTAATTTAACGTTGAATTTGTTATTTGGTCTTTCTAAATCTAAGCTGACAGAAGTACCTATTTGACCACGAATCAATTTTGAGGCATCTTCTACTGTCATTTTTAGGGTAGATTTGCCATCTATTGCCAAAATCTCATCGCCTGATTTCAGTCCAGCTTTGAGGGCTGGAGAGTTTTCTATGGCTTCTATAACCGTGAGGCGTTTGGTTTTTTCGTTAACTTGCATCCGAATCCCAATCCCGGACACTTCCCCAGATGTTTGGTTTGTCAGGGATTCATATTGTTTGGGGTTCATAAACCGGGTGTAGGGATCACCTAGCTTTTGTAAAGCCTCGCGGATTGCTACATAAGCCTCGTCTTTAGAAGTATAGTCTTTACTTAATAGACTTTGCCTGACCGCTTGCCAATCTTGTTGGTTAAATTTTCCATCAACATATTCACGATTCACCAACTGCCAAACTTGGTCAACTAATGCTTTCGGACTATCTTGTAAAGCAGCATGAACGCAGCGTGTCCAAGCTTGACCAAATACAGATATAGTAGCAGTTGTGGCGATCGCTCCACCAATCAGGGCAGCTTGGAGCGGTGAGTAACGTTTCGCAGATTGGTTCATGTATATTAGCTGAAATAGTTGTGTTTTTGACAGTTTATCAATCAGAATTTTCTGATGTTTGCTAGTTTTTTTATCCTAATAACCTTGATAATTCATCTACCTTTGGTTTTTTGTTAATGATCAGTTAGATATTTTATTTGTCGGTTAACAAATACGGTTCGAGTTGATCAGTTTTTTTACAGAACAATCCAAGTATGTAATACTTAGGTGAGTGTCACTTGTAAATGCCCAATTATTTCCCTTCACCATAGCACTTTCTTCGCTGAGTAGCTGTGATTTGCCTCAATAGATAGTTAAAGTTTTATTAACTATTTATGCTTGATAAATGTACTATCAACTTGATTAATTCATTTTCAGGGCAGATTTAAGTAATTGTGACAATTGTTACAAAAATTATTTTGGGAGTTAAATCTGCTCCTGATTTTTTGGCTGGGTTTACCAATATAACGCTAGTACCCCAAGGCGGAAGTCAAAAGTCAAAAGTCAAAAATAATATGGCGTTAGGACTTGCGCGCTGTACAAATTCACGATGATGTGCATGAACATTTCAGCATAGTATATTTTAGGTAAAGTTTGTTGATTTTAACCTAACTTGTGATTTATATACTTTCTATCATAGGCGATCGCCCTCAATCCAGCTTCACAAAATATTAATTTAACCCACGCAGGTGAGTTTTGTCTGTGTAGACGCGGTTTCTAACTCCTGCATCTCTAAAAATCTGTTCTATGGTGCGTCAGATATCAACAATCTGTTTATTTGCAGGATTTATCCAGTCTGACGCACCCTACCAATGTGCTGCTTATTTTGAGTAAATTAAGGTAGAATATCGGATAAATGTGCTACTTACCAAGATTATGAGCCTGTGCATCAATCCTAGCTGCTCAAAGCCGCAAAATCCAGATAATCTCCTCTTTTGTGAAACCTGTGGTTCAGGGTTGTTGCTACAAAACCGCTATCGGGTAGTAGTTAGGCTAGGAGGTGGTGGTTTTGGTGATACATTTGAAATCAATGAAGTCAGAACCAATAAAACCAAAGTTCTCAAAGTCTTAACTAATAATAGCCAGAAAGCCATAGAAGCATTTAAACAAGAAGCCGAAGTTTTAAGTCAACTTAATCATCCGAGTATTCCCAAAGTAGAACCAGGCGCTTATTTTGAACATTATTCTCGCAACAGCAAAACCCCAATTCATTGTTTCGTAATGGAAAAGATTGAGGGAGAAAACTTACATGAGTATATGAAAAAAAATAGTTTGCGTCCCATTAATCAAACTACAGCAATAGAATGGTTGAAAGATTTACTGATTATTTTAGAACAAGTCCATAATAAAAACTTTTTTCACCGAGATATCAAACCATCTAACGTCATGTTGAGGGCTGGAGATACTCAATTAGTATTAATTGATTTTGGCACAGTTAGAGAGGTGACAAACACAGTCATGATTCAGCAAGGTGGAGTTACCGGATTTAATTCTCCCGGTTACACACCTTCGGAACAATTGACTGGTAACGCTGTAATGCAATCTGATTTCTTTGCTTTAGGACGGACATTTGTTTATTTACTCACGGGTAAAGAACCACTTGATCAAGAAATGTATGATTCTTATCATGCGACATTAAATTGGCGTAATTATGCACCGCAAATATCAAAAATGTTGGCAGATTTGCTAGATGAGATGATGCAAACTTTATACAAGGATCGTCCTCAAAATACCCAAGAGATTTTACAAAGGATAGCGAAAATAGAAAAAGCTTTACAACCACCACCTCCAAAACCTCAACTACAACCTCAACCTATTAAATATCAACCAAAACCAATTTCTCAGAAGCAGAAAAATACAACTCGTCGAGATTTTATTCAAACTGTGAGTTTAGTTGTTGGTGGTGCTGTTATCGCAGTTGTAGGACAAAATTTATTTTCTGGAAATAAAAATCAAACCTCAACACCAAAAATTACAACTTCTCCAAATACTCCAAATCCAACACCAGAACCAACACCAAAAATTACTACTCCCCCACTTCAAACCTTCAGTTTTGAAGTTGTCACCACAGACGCAACTGGAAGCATCACCAACCGCCGCAACGCCAGTGCAAAATACTTCACGGAAGACTTAGGAAATGGTGTTTTGTTGGAAATGGTGGAAATCCCAGGGGGAACATTTATGATGGGTTCACCCGCAAATGAAGCAGAACGAGGTTCAGATGAAAATCCCCAACACCAAGTGACAGTTCCGAGTTTCTGTATGGGGAAATATGAATTGACACAGGCGCAGTATCAAGCTATTGTGGGAAATAACCCTGCTAAATTCAAAGGCGATAACCGTCCTGTTGAAAATGTTAGTTGGGATGATGCAGTTGCATTTTGTCAAAAGCTCAGTCAAAGAACAGGAAAAAAATACAGATTACCCAGTGAGGCGGAATGGGAGTATGCTTGTCGTGCCGGAACTACTACACCATTTTATTTTGGTGAAAGTATTACTCCAGAACTGGTAAACTGTGACGGTAATTATCCCTACGCTTCTGCTCCCGAAGGTCAATATCGCCAACAAACTACAGATGTAGGAACTTTTCCCCCTAATGCTTTTGGTTTGTACGATATGCACGGGAATGTGTGGGAATGGTGTCAAGATGATTATCAAGAAAATTATATAAATGCGCCTACGGATGGTGGTGCCTCGACTGTTCTAAGCGCAACCTCTAGGCTCTTGCGCGGCGGTTCTTGGCTCAACCGCGCTGGGGATTGTCGGTCTGCGCATCGCCATGGGGATTTGCGTGACTATCGCTACGGCCGCTGCGGTTTTCGGGTCGTGTCTTCGTTCAGGACTTTGTAGCCCTTTATACTCTTACCCTTTCACCCTCTGCCCTTCTTTCTCTTTTCCCTTCTTAAACCCCCCGCCGTGAGGCGGAAAATATTTTTCTCCAAAAAGCTGATTTTGGTATCTGGATTCAGTATAGCACACATTTTTCATTTTGTCTGAATCAGGATTTACAGGATTTGAGGATGTACAGGATTTGATTGGTGGGTGTTGATGGATTTAATTAATTGTCTGAATCAGGATTTACAGGATTTGAGGATGTACAGGATTTGATTTTTGGGAATTTGTCTGAATCAGGATATCCAGGATTTGAAGATTTACAGGATTTGATTGGTGGGTGTTGATGAGATTTAATTAATTGTCTGAATCAGGATTTACAGGATTTGAGGATGTACAGGATTTGATTTTTGGGAATTTGTCTGAATCAGGATATCCAGGATTTGAGGATGTACAGGATTTGATTTTTGGGAATTTGTCTGAATCAGGATATCCAGGATTTGAAGATTTACAGGATTTGATTGGTGGGTGTTGATGAGATTTAATTAATTGTCTGAATCAGGATTTACAGGATTTAAGGATGTACAGGATTTGATTGGTGGGTGTTGATGGAAGTTTAAGGTAAATTATGTAGGTTTAATCAAAAATGAATAATCAAATCCCCAAAAGAAAAATGATAACCAACATCCTGAGAATCCTCAAATCCTGGATATCCTGATTCAGACAAAGAAAGTGATGAAATTTAAGGTAAATTATGTATGTTCAATCAAAAATGAATAATCAAATCCCCAAAAGAAAAATGATAACCAACATCCTGAGAATCCTCAAATCCTGGATATCCTGATTCAGACAAAGAAAGTGATGAAATTTAAGGTAAATTATGTATGTTCAATCAAAAATGAATAATCAAATCCCCAAAAGAAAAATGATAACCAACATCCTGAGAATCCTCAAATCCTGGATATCCTGATTCAGACAAAGAAAGTGATGAAATTTAAGGTAAATTATGTATGTTCAATCAAAAATGAATAATCAAATCCCCAAAAGAAAAATGATAACCAACATCCTGAAAATCCTGAAATCCTGTACTTCGACTTCGCTCAGTAACCAGACATCCTGATTCTGATAATCAACCAAAACTAAGTTAAAATACAATAAATAGCATCAAGAAGCAAGAAAACTAGTCAGCGATCGCTCAGAATTTTCTCTTGACATATTCCGCCTTACCCCCATTGCTTCCTTAGAACAAATCCTAGATGAAAACTGATTTCCTAACTCCGGTAACACCCGAAGTAACATTAGCGACAGAGAACAGGTAATATCTGCACTACAACTAAGTAGGTGAACACAATAAAACCAAACTGTGTAAAGAAACGTAAAATCGCTGAAAACTTCTTTACTATTGCCTCTTGCCTCTTGCCTCTTGCCTTGCTATAACGACAATTTTCAACGTCAACCTACTTAATTCGAGAAGATTTAGTCCGCGCTTTGAGAAGTGAACGGATTTTGCGCGATAATAAAAAACTGCTTGCTAATAACCAAGATTTAGTGGTAAATAATTTAGCTAATCTGCAAACCTTACAAGTTAGTAGTTAAGCTAGTGAATATGCTCAACTTCTTAATCAATCATTGCAGATTGCCTTAGAGAATGTTTTAAAAGTGGTATCCCGTAATTTTCATCACATTGTTACCCCCCTTTACCCTTGCAAAGGGCGGTAACAATAAAAATCCAGTTCCCTCCCCTTTATAAGGGGAGGGCTAGGGAGGGGTAAAACATTTGATACAGCAGCCCGACAAGCAAAGAAGAAAAACGGTTTAAATTGCTTTCCTCCAATTTGCCCTTACACAATTGATCAAATTTTAGATGTCGAATATCTACCACCATTCACATAAGTAGGTGAACACAATAAAACCAAACTGTGTAAAGAAACGTAAAATCGCCCAAACCCTCTTCACTCTTGCCTCTTGCCTCTGGTTACTGAGCGAAGTCGAAGTATTGCCTTTTGCCTTGCCATAACGACAATTTTCAACGCCAACCTACTTATTTATGAATAACCAACCTAAAATAATTGTCCTTGATGATGATCCCACTGGTTCACAAACCGTCCATAGTTGTTTACTCTTAATGCGTTGGGATGTAGAAACCTTACGTTTAGGACTAAAAGATGATGCTCCCATTTTCTTCATTTTAACAAATACTCGTTCCCTCACCCCAGAAGCAGCCGCATCTGTAACTAGAGAAGTTTGTCATAACCTGAAACTTGCCTTAGCAGCGGAAAAAATCGCCGATTTTCTTGTAGTTAGTCGTTCTGACTCTACCTTACGGGGACATTATCCCATAGAAACTGATGTGATTGCCGAAGAACTCGGTCCCTTTGATGCTCATTTTCTTGTACCAGCATTTTTTGAAGGGGGAAGAATTACCCGCGACAGTATTCATTATCTAATTATTGATGATGTTCCTACTCCTGTACATGAAACAGAATTTGCCCGTGATTCTGTTTTTGGGTATAATTACAGCTATCTGCCTAAATATGTAGAAGAAAAAACTAAGGGGCGGATTAAAGAAGATAATGTTACTAGATTTTCACTCGCAGATATCCGTGCTAGTAGTTTAGAAAGCTTGTTACAACTTGAGAATAATCAGTGTGCTGTTGTAGACGGGGAAAATCAAGAGGATCTGAATACCTTTGCGGTAGATGTATTAACAGCCGCAAGTCGGGGAAAACGCTTTTTATTCCGTTCTGCTGCTAGTATTTTAACAGCTTTGGCTGCCTTGCCACCTCAACCCATTGCTGCTGAAAATATGGCAAAATATGTGCGCGGTGGTAAACCCGGTGTAATTATTGTTGGTTCTCACGTTAAAAAGACAACTCAACAGTTAGAATCATTATTAAAAGTTGAGGGGACGGTAGGTATAGAAGTGAATGTGGGCAGATTACTTGAGAATGGGGTAAATGAATCTGCTAAACTGCTAATCGAGATTATCGAAAATGTCAAAGTAGTACATGGTGCTGGTAAAACGCCAGTAGTTTATACTAGCCGTCAGGAATTGGCTTTTAAAGATGTCAAAACTAGATTAGATTTTGGCAATACAGTTTCAGCTTTACTTATGGATATTGTCCAGGGTTTACCATCTGATCTAGGATTCCTAATCAGTAAGGGGGGTATTACTTCTAACGATGTCTTGAGTACGGGACTGGCTTTAACTTCAGCCCGATTACTCGGTCAAATTTTAGCAGGTTGTTCAATGGTAATTACCCCATCTGATCATCCCCTGTTTCCTAATTTGCCAGTGGTGTTGTTTCCCGGTAATGTCGGTAATACTGATGCTTTAGGATTAGTTTATCAAAGATTGATAGGAAATAGGGAATAGGCAAGGGGCAAGAGGCAAGAGGCAAGAGGCAAGAGGCAAGAGGCAAGAGGCAAGAGGCAAGAGGCAAGAGGCAAGAGGCAAGAGGCAAGAGGCAAGAGGCAAGAGGCAAGAGGCAAGAGGCAAGAGGCAAGAGGCAAGAGGCAAGAGGCAAGAGGCAAGAGGCAAGAGGCAAGGGGCAAGAGGCAAGAGGCAAGAGGCAAGAGGCAAGAGGCAAGGGGCAAGAGTCTTACCAATTACCAATTACCAATTACCAATTCTCAATCTTTTATGAAAATCTCAAATTTTAGTGTATTTTGGCTAGTGCTGCATGAATTCTGATTCTGCTAAACCTGATGAAATAAATTCTGAATTTCCTAAGTCAGAATCAATTTTTCATCAGGTTGATAAAAAGGTAAATAATTCTCATTCTGTCCCAGACAATGTAGATGTTGCTGATTCTGCTAAACCTGATGAAATAAAGTCTGAATTTCTGAAATCAGAATCGGTTTTTTATCAAGTTGATCAAGAGGTAAATAATTCTAACTCTGGCAAGATAAATACAGATTTTGCTGATCATAAAGTAGAATCTAGTCCCATTATCCCTACTAATTCAGAGTTAAATTCTGTAATTGCTTATTTAAAGGGTAATTCTGCTGCTGAAAATCCAGAATTTAATATTCCTAATGAGGGGGAGACTGGTGCTATTTTAGCTAATTTACCAAATACTGATTTAGAATTAATAGAACAAAAGGTAGATCATAATATTCAAGTTCAGTTAAAAACTGAAGGAGAGCGACTATTATTAATTTTGCCCACCGAGTTGCAAGTACCGGCATCAGAATTTAATTGGGGGGAAATTTGGCAACAAATGAAACAGCGTCTCAATGCGGGCGATCGCTTACGGAAACCAAATACATTCCTGCATCTAGTAGCCAAAGATAGATTGTTAGATAACAGACAATTGCAAGATTTGGCAGAAACTTTAAATACATACCAAATTCAACTAAAATCTGTAGCTACCAGTCGAAGACAAACTGCGATCGCCGCTTGTACCCTGGGTTATTCCGTAGAACAAATCCAACTCCAAACATCCCTCACCTCGGATATTCAACTGACTCCCAGCGCCCTAGCAGATGCCCTCTATCTGCAAATGACGGTCAGATCAGGTGTGGAAATTCGTCATCCCGGTACGGTAATCATCTTGGGAGATATCAATCCTAGTGGTATCGTCATTGCCGATGGGGATATTCTCATTTGGGGACGATTGCGGGGAGTTGCCCATGCTGGTGCCGGTGGGAATCGGGAATCTCTGATCATGGCTTTGCAAATGGAAGCAACCCAATTGCGAATAGCTGATGCTGTTGCTAGATCCCCAGAAAAAACCCTCACCGGCTTCTTTCCTGAAGTTGCACATATTACACCTGAAGGAATTCGCATTGTTAAAGCCGATGATTTTTCCCGCAGTCAATTAAGTAGTCGAATGCAATTAATTACACAAAATCTGATCTAAAATTCTTGCCCAGTTAAGAATCTACAGCAGCTTTTAACAGTCAGCAGTAAAACCCTTTCGGTGCAAGGTTTGATAATTAATATTTGTACCTCATTTACCTGCAATATACTGGATATGTAATTAATTTCTGTTAGGTTACTAAATTAGAATCAATCAATAGCAATAAAAATATTTTATTGTTGTTCCCTGAACTTTCATAAAGCATTATCATGACTCGCATTATTGTCATTACCTCCGGTAAAGGGGGAGTCGGTAAAACCACAGTTTCAGCTAATTTAGGGATGGCTTTAGCCAAAATAGGCAAACAAGTAGCCTTAATTGATGCAGATTTTGGGCTGAGAAATTTAGATTTACTTCTAGGACTAGAAAATCGTATTGTTTATACAGCAGTAGAGGTCTTGGCAAGGGAGTGTCGTTTAGAACAAGCTTTAGTTAGAGATAAACGACAACCTAATTTGGTACTTCTCCCAGCTACCCAACATCGCAACAAAGAATCCGTTACACCCGACCAAATGAAGTTACTGGTAAATGCTTTAGCGCAAAAGTACCAGTATGTGATGATTGACTGCCCCGCAGGAATTGAAATGGGGTTTAAAAATGCGACTGCACCCGCTAAAGAAGCCCTAATTGTTACCACTCCCGAAATTTCCGCCGTCCGTGATGCTGACAGGGTAGTGGGATTACTCGAAGCCCAAGGTGTCAAAAAAATTAACTTAATAGTTAACAGGATTAGACCGGCAATGGTACAGGCAAATGATATGATGTCTGTAGAAGATGTTCAGGAACTTCTCGCCATCCCCATAATTGGAATCATCCCCGACGATGAGCGGGTGATTGTTTCTACCAATCGTGGCGAACCTTTAGTATTATCAGACACTTCCTCTTTAGCTGCCACCGCTTTTGAGAATATTGCTCGGAGATTGGAAGGGGAAACTGTCGAATTTCTGGAGCTTGACTCATCTAATAACAACATCTTCTCTCGGTTGAGAAAGATGTTGTGGTCAAAGATTGTTTAATTTACTTGCCAGTGTTTCTGCCTTACACATACCCGCAATGATTCTTGAAATTTTAGAAAAATTTTTTGTTCGTAGTCCCGATAACAGCCGCGATGACGTTAAACGTCGTTTGCAAGTGGTAATATCCCATGACCGTGCGGACTTAGACCCCCAAACTTTAGAAAAAATGCGTCGGGAAATCCTGGAAATCGTTTGTCGCTATGTCGAAATAGAAACAGACGGTTTAGAGTTTTGCCTAGAAAGCAGCCAACGGACAACAGCTTTAATTGCTAATTTACCAATCCGTAGGATTAAAGAAAGCCTAGATGAAACGGTTCTAGAAAGTAGTGATATCTTACTGTAGGGGCGCAGGGTCTGCGCCCTGAATTGTCTGGGATTGGACATTAAAAAGCGAATGGCGGCATTAATTTGACCACCTTCCCATGACTTGACCAATCACCGCCAATTCTGACATTAATTTATCAAACAGGTCTGGGGTTAAAGATTGGGGTCCATCCGATAAGGCTTTAGCTGGATTGGGATGTACTTCTATCATTAACGAATCCGTACCTGCTGCGATCGCCGCCATAGCCATAGCAGGGACAAACTCAGACCAACCCACACCATGACTAGGATCAATCATGATGGGTAAATGGGTCAATTTTCGCAATACTGGTACAACCGATAAATCCAGGGTATTGCGAGTATACTGACGGTCAAAAGTTCTAATTCCCCGTTCACACAAAATTACATTGGCATTACCCGCCGCTAAAATATACTCAGCCGCCATTAACCAATCTTCAATAGTGGCAGCCATACCGCGTTTTAACAGCACTGGTTTGGGTTGCGCTCCCACTTTCTTCAGCATGGAGAAATTCTGCATATTTCTCGCCCCCACCTGAATCACATCGGCAACTTCGCCAATTTTCTCCAAATCTTCCGTATCCATAACTTCGGTGATAATCCCCAACCCGCTGACTTTCCGCGCGGTTGCTAACAATTCCAAAGCGCTTTCACCATGACCTTGAAAAGCATAGGGTGACGTGCGGGGTTTATAGGCGCCACCTCGCAGAAACTTAGCTCCTGCCGCCTTTACCCGCAGCGCCGTTTCTACAATCATCTCTTCATTTTCCACAGAACAGGGTCCAGCCACAACTACCAAAGGATGATGTTCACCAAACACCACATCACCTTGAGGAGTATTCACCACCACTTCAGAGGCTTGTCCGTGACGGAACTGACGACTGGCTCGTTTATAGGGTACTTCCACTCGTAATACTTTCTCAATCCATTGACTCAATTCTTGAATGCGGGGGGGGTCTAAATCAGCCGTTTCCCCAACTAAAGCAATGACCACCTTATGTTGACCAATAATTTTTTCTGGAGTTAGTCCCCAGCCTGATAATTCTGTGGTAATCCGATTTATTTCTTCCTGTGGGGAACCAACTTTCATGACGATAATCATTTACGAGTTCCTTTTTTAAGTAAATTTTTGATTAACTAACTTTAGATTAACAACAAAAACTCATGAAAAAAAACAGCAATTCTCATTTTGAAAAAAATAAGATAAAATTCTCTTAATTTAAGTGTAAACCCTGTATTAAATTATTCTTTTTTAATAGATAATTATCATCCGACGCTGGAGATAGATAGGGTTTTAAAAATCTTTAAAAATCTAGACATGAAGAATTGATTTCAACTTACCAATCTAGCTGAAATTCTAAGCAAATTTATAGTTTTTTGAATAAATAACTTTCTCCTCCTCTTTCAATATATTGACATTTTTCAACCAGAATTTATTTTTTTAAATGGGACATATTCCCTGAGAATAAATGAGAAAAAATCCGACCAATCTTTAAACCAAATAAATTTTAATAGGCTACGCATATCATTAAAAAAAGAAGTTCGGGTTACTAATAACTCACGAACTTTCTGATAGGTATAATTAACTAAATCTAAAACAGTATGAAATAAAAAAGCTAATAAATTCAAAGACAATAATAACTCACACAAATGATTTTCTCCATGACCAAAGTTATGCTCTAAATTATAACCGTGATTTTTAAGAACGTTATTCCCTTCATTCTCAACTTTCCATCTGCTGCGTGCAGCCTTGACAATTTTTTCAACATTATTTTCAGTGATCTTATGATTAGTAATCCAATTATTTTGGTAGATGATTTTCTGTGTTTTTTCATTAATAACAGTTACTTCGCACCAATTAACTTCGAGACTGGAGTCTTCATCTTTTAAGGGAACTCTAGAAGCATAACGATAACGATAAATTAAATTTTTTCGTCCATCCCATTGTTTGGTTTCAACGGTTGCAACTTCTCCACTTTTTTCTAAGAAGTCTAGCCATTCATATACAGTTTTATGCGACGCTTCCAGACAAACAAAAATAAAATTATAACCTTGTTTTAGAGCTAGTTCACAAATAGGTTGGTGAGAGTACAAGTCGTCCCCTAAAAGAGTTGCAGCATAACCATACTTGTTTTGATGATTCTTGTTTAACCATCTTTTAACCGCTGCATTTTCACAATCTTGTTTTTGATGCCCATCTTGCTTTTTAATAAATTCTGGTTCTAAATTAATTACTTGTTTTTGATTAGGAGAAACTACAATGGGTGTGACACAGCCATGAAAATAAGTTGTAGTTCCATTTCGATGATTACGACAATTACAATGAGGGCAACTAATTTTTTTAGATGAGAAATATTCTGTCCCATCTAAAGCGATTAAAATTTCTTCATCTAAATAGACAAACTTTTTCAAAACTCCATTTTTATTTAACCATTCATAGACTTCTTGAAAAGTCATAAAGATAGTAGCGGCTGGAACTGGATCTAACAAATTTCTTATTTGATTATCACAGGGGATTTTCTTAATTGAAAATAAACTTTCTGCGTTATCTTTTCCTTTATTGCTTTTCATTAATCTTTGATGCTCTAAAAAAGACGCTGACTGCGTAAAAAAGATTGAAAATGCTGCCATCACTGCGTCTTCTACCTGATATTTCGTATTATTTCCAGGTTTTCTTTCATCAGGTAAATCATGTAATTGTTGACGTAAAAATTGCATTAATTCAGGAATTTCTAGTGTCGCTGTCTTTGGAGTCATGTTTGAGTAATTTGATGCACTATCAGATTTTTAACTCACCGATTTTACATCATCTGACAACAATTATAAATTTTTATTTCCCTTGGATTCCCTATTCTAAAACCCGAACGATAAACTGGATTTTCCCCATTCGTTGTCAAGCAATCTCTCTAGTTTATTGAGTATTCATACTTATTTTTCAACCCGACTGTTTTTTTAGCCAGAGGCAATGGCTAAAAAATAGTTACTTTGTACTATATTTTGAATTCCAAAATCGGGGCTAATACTTTATTTTTCTCAAAATGAGAATTGCTGCTTCGCTATCTTTTTTTCAAAATGAGAATTGCTGCGAGTGAAGCGAACTGCTTGCAGCAGCGCTTCGCTATCGCTCAATTTCCCTGAAGAATTTAGTAGGGGCGATCGCCACCAATTAACCACCGAATCCTTCATCCTGTAAATCCTGATTCAGACAAATTCCCACAGCGATCGCTCATCATTAATTATCCTCAAATTAACAACCTTATTTTGGTGCGATTAGAGTTATTTCAGATCCCCGACTTCTTAGAGAAGTCGGGGATCTAGGGATCTAGGGACAGCGATCGCCACCAATTAACCACCGAATCCTTCATCCTGTAAATCCTGATTCAGACAAATTCCCACAGCGATCGCTCATCATTAATTATCCTCAAATTAACAACCTTATTTTGGTGCGATTAGAGTTATTTCAGATCCCCGACTTCTTAGAGAAGTCGGGGATCTAGGGATCTAGGGACAGCGATCGCCACCAATTAACCACCGAATCCTTCATCCTGTAAATCCTGATTCAGACAAATTCCCACAGCGATCGCTACCAATTATACTAAACACGGGTGAGATTTAAACTTTTGCCAAATGACAAAGAACCCAGATGTGCAGGGGTAAAGCAAGAGCTTCATAGGTGTCAACTTAAGCTCAAATCCCTACCACATCTCGTTCCTAGTCTCTGACTAGGAATGCAGTTGATGAGGCTCTGCCTCTAATATCATTGAAGGCAGAGCCTTCTAGAATTCATTCCCAGTCAGAGACTGGGAATCAGACGACTTGAGTTCTTTGCGGGATAGATGTTTTACGTTAAGTTGACACCAATAAGCTTTTGCTTTACCCCTACGTTTAGAATCAAACAATCAAGCCGTTTTGAGTATAATCACCGTCAAATTAGCAACCTCATCTGCAAACAGATCCCTCATCCTGTAAATCCTGAAATCCTGGAAATCCTGATTCAGACAATTAATCACCGTCAAATTAGCAACCTCATCTGCAAACAGATCCCTCATCCTGTAAATCCTGAAATCCTGTAAATCCTGATTCAGACAATTAATCACCGAGTCCCCCATCCTGTAAATCCTTAAAATCCTGATATGGCTTGCGCCACGCTACGCTATCAGACAATTTAATTACCGTCACGTCAATTTTTCTAATGTTGCGTAGTCTATGCTAAATATCCCAACCCCAAACAACCAAATTATGAAAACTAGAACTAATCAAATTCTTCTATCTATCAGGGTAAGCTTATTTGGCTTGATTGCTTTCACTCCTAGCATCAGTATTGCCCAACCAATCGCACAACTTAACAACTGGGAATTTCACCCCAAGTCCCAGCAATTAAAAATTAGTCTCTCCGCAACTGCAACACCCCAATATTTCCAACTAATGCAACCACCACGAATAGTTCTCGATTTGCCTAACACCAAATTGGGTAAAGTCCTCACTCAAAAAGAATATTCAGGAGCAATTCAGAGAATTCGTATTTCTCAACTTAACGCCAATATTACCCGAATAGTTCTTGACCTCGCACCAGGAACTCAATTACAAACCAATCAAATACAACTTCAACCTCTTTCTCGACAAAAACCTACGCGCTGGGTCTTAAATCCTCATATTACCTTTTCTCCTGCTAACAGTCTCTTAACCACACCCTCCACTAGCCTACCACCATCCACAAATCTCACCACTAACTCCCAACAACCCTTAATCACCGTCCCACCCCTAAATTCTCAAAACCCCTCACCCATAATCAATTCCCCCCTTCCTCCCGCAATGTTGCCCACACCTGAAGAAAACAAAAACAGTTCCCCAAATAACCCTAAAGAAATTCCCATTATTGAATTTGGTCAACCTTTACCCAGCCAAAAATTTTAGCTTAACCCACTGGTTTCTCAACCCAAAAATTTGTAACAATAGAAATCAGCAGGTTATTTTCCTCAGTTCCAATATTTTTTGGTAGTTTTTAGACATGAGTAATACCAGTAATTTTCGTGAAGCTTTCCGTGAGGCGAAAACTCATGGACTTGTTGGACCCAATGTCATCGCTAACGCCCTCCCCTACGTCGGTGGTGGATTAGTCCTAACTGCATTGGGAACTTATGGTGGTTTAGGCATTATCCGCACTAACCCTGGACTCTTTTTTCCTACCTTTATTGGGGCGGTAATTCTCGAATTAATTTTATTCTTCGTTGCCCAAAATGTCGCATCCAAAGGTAACAAAGCCCTAGCTTTACCTCTATTGGGTATTTACAGTCTACTATCTGGATACACATTGAGTGGCTTGGTATTTGTGGCTTTGAGAACCCAAGGGGTAGGTATTCAAGGTATTGGTATTGCTGCTCTTAGTTGTGGAATTACCTTCATTGCTGCCCGAAAAATCGGTTCTAATCTTTCGGAAGCAGATGGGATGGCGTTGACAAAAACCGTTAGTTTGGGCATTGTTGCCTTATTGGTGGTTTGTCTTCTCCAATTTGCCTTTGCCTTGTTTGGTGTTTACACACCCAGTTGGTTAGAAATTGGTATCTCTGGTATAGGTGTATTTCTCTTCGCTGGAGCATCAGTAGTTGATTTCTACATCTTGCCTCGCACTTATCGCAATGATGAATATTTGCCAGCAGCTTTGTCAATGTACCTTACCTACATCAACTTATTCGTCTTTATCTTACGCTTGCTTATTGCTATCAATGGTCGTGATTAAGTATATTTAGGCAGAGAAAACTCAAATTTGTCAGGAAAGAGGAAAAGGGAAAAGGGAAAGAAAAATCTTTAACCTTCTTCCTCCTGAATCCTGACTCCTGACTCGGTGACTATATTTAAAATCTTTCCGTATCTTGAGGACTTCCCACAGCCCCCGGTTGAGATAAAAAGAAATTTTGAGCCGATTCATTTTGATAAATACATCTAATATCTGGCTTTTCACTATTTAAGTCCCCTGTAAACCCAAAGGTATTGAGACGATTCTTACATTCTCTTACCTGGTCTGATGTTACAAGTTTTTTATTTTCTAAAATAGCCCAGTTATTTTGACGAATAACACATCCAGGACGGATATTTGGCTGGGCAACAAAGACATTAAAGGGATTAAGAGTTACAAAGAGTCTGGCATCCATCACCATTGCACTAGATCCATACTGCACACAAATCTCAGGATTTGGCGCTCTAGTATCAATGAACTCACGGGAAGCCACATTTGATGAACTCAATGTAGTTGTCGAACTAAACGCAATCCCAATCCCAATTCCCAAAATCAGCACCGCTCCAAAAATGGCAATGGTGACGAAGTTAAACATCGGGGATTGGAACATAGAGGGTTTAGACGGATTAGTTGGTCTATTATTAGCAGATTTACGTCTCATTTTCGCTTTATTACCTTCGTCCCAAGAGTGGTTTTTTAATTTCTCCCTTATTCAGTATGCCGATCCTTGAGAATAATTATCCCCTATTTTCACTTTTAAGGAAAATTTAAAATAAAAAAAAGCCCGCATTAGCGGACTTACTAGATTTAAAAAATCTACCGACTATTTTGCATTCTGACTCTTAGAAGTGTAATAAACCTTACTACCTGTATCTGGAACAAAATGACAACCAATAGCGGAATTCCACAAAGACTTCCAAACTGGTTCTTTCGATTCATGGAAATACTCACCCATAATTGGTTTAATTGCCTCAGTCGCTTTCAACAAATTGTAATGAGGCATATTCAAGAAAATGTGGTGAGCAACATGAGTACCGATATCATGATGAATGTGGTTAAAAATCCCATAATCTCGGTCAACACTAGAAATTGCCCCTTTCAGGAAAGTCCATTCTTCCCCACGATACCAAGGAATTCCGGGTTCAGTGTGGTGTAAGAAAGTCACCAAATCTAACCAAATGATAAAGACAATATAAGGGCCAGCGTAGTATTTTAACAACCACATCCAACCATATTGATAAGTGAATAAACCTAACACAGCCACCATACTAATCCAAAGGGTGGTGCTGGTGATAATGTCCCATTTTTCTGAAGGCTTAAACAGCGGGCTGCTGGGTGAAAAGTGAGAACCTTCTTTACCAGGAGAACGCTTGAATAAATAAACTGGATAAGCCAATAAGAACAGATAAAAACGCCCTATTCTTTGCGCTAAAGGCATCTCATCATACTCTGATTCAGAGACAGGATACCAGCTTTCATCATTCTCTAAACTGCCTGTATTTTTGTGGTGAGTTCTGTGGCTAATTCTCCAACCATGATAAGGAACAAGAATGAAAGTATGGGTAATATGACCAACTAGATCATTTAACCACTTATGCTTAGAAAAAGATTGGTGTCCGCAGTCATGACCAACTACAAACAAAGCCCAAAACATCGTTCCTTGCATTACCCAAAAAATTGGCCAGAAATACCAAGAATCTAGGTAATTGGCAACTGCATACAGCAGTCCCACAATCAGAACATCACGAAAGAAATAATAAAGCGATTTAGTCACACTAGGCTGAAAACATTCAGCGGGAATAGCAGCTTTTAAATCCTGAAGAGTAAAAGGTAACTTTTCTTTACCTTCACCAGATTGGGAACTAGGGTCTTGATTAAACTGGATTGTATCTAATTGCACTGGATTGGTTGATTGTAAATTATCAATTAAGTGTGGGGTAATATTTAGTTACCACTGGAATTTAAACAGAGAAATATTGGCAATTTTACTCAACATTCGTGGTTAATTGCCAAACTAAAGGAACTGGTGATGAAAGTACAAGTAAGCAATTAACAAATTTATACTTTCTAAATTCATCACTCATGGATAATTATTTCGCTGCCCGGTATGCGTCAAAAGTAGTATAACCAATATCAGTTTTGTAGAGTTGACATTGATTAGTGATTTCTTTCATCAGATTCCAAGAGAACTTATATTCATCATGGAGATAAGGACCCCAATTTTCTTTGATGCTACTGTAAGCCAACCGTAAATTATAGGAAGGAATAGCAGTAGAAATATGATGGGGAACATGAACATTAATATCGTGACAAAGAACTTCTACCCACTGAGGGTAATCACAATGAATTGTCCCAAATAACTGTGCTAAGGCTTCATTCCATTTATCAGCAGTTGAAAAAGGAACATCTGGAAGAGTGTGGTGAACAATAGTGAAGGTACTCATCCAGAAATGGTAAACAATCCAGGGAATAAACCAGAATTTAATAAAACCCCAAACACCAGTTGTAATAATTAAACTTGGGAAGACAATAGCTGCAAAAGCAACTACTACAGCTACAGAAAGTTTGACACTAGCTTGGTCTTTTTTCTGAAAATTGCGCCAATCAAAATGCACAACTGCCCAATGACCAATCGAACCTACCCACCAGAGACGTTGACGCATAAACAACTCAAAGGCAGATTGTCTATTCTTAGACCAACCTGCAAAAACCTCTGTTCTAATAGGATGCCAAGCGTTGTCTTCGTCTAGCTTGTTAGTATGTTTATGGTGATGATTATGTTTAATCCGCCAGCTATGAAAAGGGTAAATCAAGAACATCATGAAAAAATGTCCCACTAAATCATTTACCCAGCGACGGTTTGCAAATGAACGATGACCACAATCGTGACCAATAACAAAAAAACCTGTTAAAGCAGTTCCTGTAAAAATCCAAGCTAGGGGTAAAAGAAACCAAGGGGAAATTGCGATGAAATAATAGCCCAATGCAGCCATAGATAAACTGAGAATTACAGTTGTCCAGGCTTTGCGGCTATTTTTCTGAAAACATTCCTTGGGCAGACTTTTGATAATATGCTTTAGTTTTATTTGGTCTTTGCCCAGGTCTGTGGAGACCGTTATTTCCTGACTTTTGATGATTGATGTAGTCATGAATACCTGAAAAACAACAGACTGCAACACAACGTTACTAAAAAACGTAACTTGCTGCAAAGTTTTGTAACATTAATTTCTGAGATTATAGCAACTTAACAACCACTTAGGATAGTTAGTTAGCAATTAAAATTTTTAAATTTTAAATTGCCCCATTTACACACAAAAAGTCAATAGTTTTCAGCCAAAGATTGACTATAAAACTATTGACTTTGAGCATGAAATCTGTATTATGCCTTTTTCTCTGCCAGTTTCACATTTGTTGCTAGACCCAGTAATTGCAATAACTGAATTGTCATCCAAGTCATATCAATTTCCCACCATTCCAAACCATGACGAGCAGAGTATTGAAAAGCATGGTGGTTATTATGCCAACCTTCGCCAAATACAAGAATAGCAACCCACCAACAATTAGTTGATCTGTCACCAGAATCATAAGAGCGGTATCCGAATTTATGAGTAGCACTATTTACCAACCAAGTACAGTGATAAACCCAGATAATGCGGACAAAAATTCCCCAGACCACCATTGGCCATCCGCCTAAGAAGTATAAGACCAAGCCCAAAGCAATTTGTAAGAAAATGAAATATTTCTGTAAAAACTGATAAACTGGGTCATCAATAATGTCTTTAGTGAAGCGAGGAACTTGATCGTGAGCGGGAGCGAAATGAATCATCCAACCCATGTGACTCCACCAGAAACCTTGATTTGAATCATGGGGATCAGATTCAGTATCGGAATGTAAGTGGTGAATTCGATGTGTACCCACCCATTCGATGGGACCACCTTCACAAGAAAGTGTGCCAAAAATCACCAAGACATACTCTAACCATTTGGGTGTTTGAAAGCTACGGTGAGTAACAAGACGGTGATATCCCAAAGTAATACCTAAACCTCCAGTTACCCAGTAGAGCAATAAAGCCACACCAACTGCCTGCCAGCTAAAATTGCTAGGAACTAGGGCAAAGAGAGCGCCGACGTGCAATGCAACGAAAAATAGGGTATTAACCCAGTTAATGTGAGGTTTAGAAGTAGCAATTGTCATGCAGTAACCTGAATAGAAATTGTTCAGCCTAGTCTGCGCGATCCTAAAATCCGCATATCTATTTTATGTTTTTGAATGAGGAAACGATGAACAGCTTTGAACAGCTGCGGGAAGCAGAACAGGCGCTATTAGAAATTTTTTCTGGTATTGACGCTCAGGTCAAGCATAATCTTAAACGAGTATTAGATGCCTTTCGTCATCACCGAGTAGGCGCACACCATTTTGCAGGCGTAAGTGGCTACGGACACGATGATTTAGGACGAGAAACCTTAGATAAAGTTTTTGCCCAAGTGATGGGTGCTGAATCTGCGGTGGTGCGAGTGCAGTTTGTTTCGGGAACTCATGCGATCGCTTGTGCGCTGTACGGTGTTCTTCGTCCTGGGGATGAAATGTTAGCAGTAGTCGGTTCTCCCTACGATACTTTGGAAGAGGTAATTGGCTTGAGAGGACAAGGCCAAGGTTCTCTTATTGATTTTGGCATAAAATACCGCCAATTGGAATTAACTGATCAAGGAAAAATAGATTGGCAAAACTTAAGCACTAGCATTACTGACAACACAAAGTTAGTATTGATTCAACGTTCCTGCGGATATTCATGGCGACCAAGCCTTTCCATAGCCGACATAGAGAAAATTGTTTACATAGTCAAACAGCAAAATCCTCACACAGTTTGTTTTGTAGACAACTGCTACGGCGAATTCATAGAAACCCAAGAACCAACCCATATTGGTGCTGACTTAATAGCTGGTTCATTGATTAAAAATCCTGGGGGTACAGTCGTGAGTGCAGGTGGTTATATAGCCGGACGAGCAGACCTAGTAGAAGCCGCCGCTTGTAGACTGACAGCCCCCGGAATTGGTAGCGAAGGCGGAGCAACCTTTGATCAAAATCGCCTGTTATTCCAAGGATTATTTTTAGCCCCGCAGATGGTAGGGGAAGCGATGAAAGGAACATACCTAACAGGTTATGTATTTGACAAACTGGGTTATCCAGTTAACCCCCCACCATTAGCGCCCAGAGGAGATGTGATTCAAGCGATTAAACTCGGTTCAGCCAAAAAACTGATCGCCTTCTGCAAAGCCATTCAACAGTATTCACCCATAGGATCTTATCTAGAACCCATACCCGACGATATGCCAGGCTACGAAAGCCAAGTGGTAATGGCTGGGGGGACATTTATCGAGGGGAGTACCTTGGAATTATCAGCAGATGGTCCATTGCGAGAACCTTATGTGGTTTATTGCCAAGGGGGGACTCATTGGACTCATGTATCTATAGCTTTACAAGCGGCTATTGAGGCGGTGATAAATATAGAATAATCCTCACGCAAAGGCGCAAAGACGCAAAGGAAGAAGGTGGATATGAATGAGAATGAGATGGCAAAGGAAGTTGTTGATGCTGCGTATAAGATTCATACAAGGTTGGGACCAGGTTTGTTGGAATCTGTTTATCAGTCTGTTCTGGAATATGAGTTAGGAAAGCGAGGATTGGCGGTGAAAGCGGAGCAACCCATACCTGTAGTTTATGAAGATGTTCATCTAGAGATAGGTTTTCGGGCTGATTTAATAGTTGAAAACAAAGTTATTATCGAACTTAAATCTGTAGAAACAGTTCACCCGGTGCATAAAAAACAACTATTAACTTACCTTCGTCTCGCTGATAAACGCCTTGGTTTACTCATAAACTTCGGATCATTTCTCATCAAAGACGGAATCTCCCGCATTGCGAACAACCTATAAACTCAGGACAAAGACGCTTCTTCCCTTTGCGTCTTTGCGCCTTTGCGTGAGACCTTATTCCGGTAACTTATACTGCTCCACTATCCGCTTCGCAAACTCCGGTACATGAGCTTCTAATTTCTCTCCATGATTCCGCTTCACATACAAATAATTTCTCGCAAAGTGGGAATCTATGGAAAATCTCGCATATTCCAGTCCTTTGGGGCCAATCTTATCTATCACCACACCCATTAATTTCGCTGCCCACATGGGTAATGTCACTGCTTGATCATAAGCTGGTATGCTTTGCTGTACTGCTGGTTTCCGGTTTCCTTGGGACATGACTGGCTGGGTGTGGAGTTGGTCTTTGACGAGTTCTAACATTTCCTTGCCTGTATCGTTCCTGACTACTATCCATTGCCATTGGTATGGTGCGCCCATATACCCAACGACGATATCAGCGAGGGAGTTGACGTAATCGAAGCAACTCATACATGATGGGGCGAAGATGTCTTTGAGGACGTTGGTTTTTAAGCCGAAGAAGGGGACTGTTTCTTCTGAACCGTCTTCGTGTTTGAAGTGGACTCGGAAGTCTTGCATAAATTCGTAGCTGACGACTGTTTCGGGGGAACGACTGGTGGTTTCTAGGAATTTTTGCAGTCCGGCGCGGGTAACGTTATCTACGCATGGTGTTCCGAGTACGTAGAGTTTTTCTAAGCCGAGTTTTTTCTCTACGGCTCGTAATGCTTGGATTTGACAACCTACTCCAATCACTAATAACCGTTTCATTCCTGATTTTTCTATCTCTTCTAATACAGAAAGATTGGGGGATAGGGTAGGTTTATTGACTTTGGCTGCTAGTATTTGTTCGGCTGTGCGGGCGATAATGGGCATGGGTTGAAAGCGGTCTTCTTTGGTGTTTTGGACACAGACTACGCCTTCGACTAAGCCACGATTGAGCATTTCTATGGCGATGCTGCTAACTATTCCTGTCCATTGTGCGCCTTCGATGGGTTGTTGTTTTCTGGCGGACATCATTTCTTGATGAACTCCAAAATATAGTTCGTTTTCGTTTTCGAGGTTGCGGGGGCGGTTATGGGTGGTGGTTTCTAGTTCGTCTATTCTTTGGGTAATGAAGGCGCAGGCTTCTTTGACGTAATGAATGTAGTAGGTGTCGCATAGTCCGCATTCGCTACAGAGTTCTTTGGCGGGGCGCACGCTTCCGGGTTTGAGGGCTTTGGCTCTTTTGTGTTTGCTAGAATCTATGGAGGTCATATATTTTGATTGTTTTACTCAAATATCGCTTTTATTACCTTACCGTTACAGGCTATGAACTTGAAAATAGAGATTGAACAAGAGGAAGATGGACGCTTTATTGCGGAAGTGATTGATTTTCCCGGTGTGTTGGCTTATGGAAACACAAGACAGGAGGCGGTGGCTAAGGTTCAGGCTTTGGCTTTGCGTGTTTTGGCTGATAAACTGGAACATGGGGAAGTAAAACCAGATTTATTTAGTGTTTCTTTTGCAGCAGCATGAGTCAATGGTCTAGTCAAAAAGCAAAGCGCGTTTTAGCTGCTTTGTTACGTATTGGGTGGAAAATCAAACGTCAATCGGGTTCACACAAAATTCTGTCACATCCTGATTGGGCTGATTTTGTCTTTGCTTTTCATGATAATGAAGAGATTGGTCCGAGAATGTTAGCAAGAATCAGTAAACTTACTGCTTTAACTCCTGATGATTTGTGATATGGATTTATTTGTAATTGTGTGCATTTTATAGTTATTGATAAAGAAATTGACATTCTCAAGCCTTCTAACTTAGAATTTAGCTTGTTATTTTATTAACCTCTTACAAATGAAAGATAACATTTTTGACTTTCTGAAGGGATACAGTGCAGAAGATATTAGTGAAAGAGTTTCCTTGTACAAGTTATTTGGCGGATTCTTGTTTGCATTTGCACTTTTCTATGCAGCGTTTTGGTTTGTTCCGCACTCAGATACTGTCAATGACATTTTTGGAATGAAAATTAGTAACGCATTCGGAAGTCTTGTATTAGCTACTGTTACTTGTATCATAGTAATACTATTTGTCGGTAAGAAGAACCAGTCTAATCCATAAAATTTATCCACTTATGAATTTTTTCTTAATCAGCCTTCGGTTAATTTATTGAGGGTTTTTTGCTGTTAATATACATCTTCCATTATCCCACAAAACCGCCTGAGAATTAATTCTCAGTCTCATAGCGAAAGTCTGTTAAAACAGACTGAATAAATATCAATCTTGATTCAGTTTTAGCTGAATTTTGCTATTAGCGTAATTTCTTGGCGGTGGTGATATCATTTAAAAAATGTATTAAAATAAAAGAAATAACATGAAATGGCCTCAGCATTTTCCTGAAAATTGCCCTTCTGAAGCTGCTCAACCAATTTCAGGAACTATTTACCGTCTGGTAGATAACGACCCTCCTACATCTGATGATTTTAGATCATGGCGTGAACAAAATATAGATCAACCTTGTCCTAAAAACATCACAGAATGTCAAACTTGTGGACTCTCTGTTTTTACCTCAGAAGTAGGAGTTTGTAATGCTCGTAATAAAATTCCTGCACTTCGCAAAAAACAATTAGCATTAGCATATATAAATTCTGATTTAGGAGTAATATTAAACACACCTTCCAGGAAAACAGGTAATGATCATTATACTTGGTGGTTTCCAGCTAATCAAGAACCTTGGCGAAATTTTGAAATTGTTAATATTACTTCTCCTGACTAAACATGAGGTTTATCTATGAAATTACTACCACAATACCCACCGCTAGTAAACCTAGAAATTATTGAAATCTATGAATATTATGATTTTCCCTGTTTATTTAGCTGTCAAAATGCTTCAGGACAGATTTTTTTAGCTGTTTGGATAGATGAAACACCAGATCATAAAACTTGGCTTTATTCTCCCATGTCAAAAGGAAGATTAAAAAATATTCGTTCTGGTAATATTGATTTATATGATGCTTTTAGAAAATCAGAAGATGGTTTTATTTATCAAGCTATAATTCCTGAAAATGATAATTGGGATGTTGTAGAAATTATATTTTGTGAAAATCTCAGTGATGAATGTTTACCTGTATCTGGGGAAACTATTGATTTTTCCGATGCAGCTTTTCCTCTGGAAAATAAGGAAAAAATCAAGATTTAATTTAAAAATACAAGTATCTATAAAAACTACAAAACTCAATTAAAAACTATCTGATAAGAATCTTTATGCTTACAGCAGATATAGAATTTTGGTTAGCATTAGCAAATCTTAAATACTAAAACAGTCAATCTATTGAATTGGATTTTCTGGACGCAAAGATATTAAGTTTTGCAGATTTTTGAATTATTTGTTAATCAAACTTCAAATTTGTTTACAAAATCGTCTGAAACCGCTTTAATAACGCTATTTTTTGGTTTGTAACAGTTAATTGATATTTGTTGTCAAAATCATTGTTTTAGTTAGACTCTAAGAATACAACAAAGCAATTATTTTTATGAACGCTATTTCTAACCCCAATTTGAAAAAGTCAACTTGGCAAACAGCCATTCTCTTAACTCTGGGCTTTTGGCTGAGTGCTAGTCTGGTGTTAGATTGGGTAATTATGCCTAGTCTTGCTGTTGCTGGGATGATGAATGAGGCAAATTTTTCTACAGTCGGTTATGTGGTTTTTGGGAATTTTAATCGCTTAGAATTATTGTCTGCTGCTGTGGTTTTAACTGCTGTGTTAGCTATTAGCAAAACTCAATCTAATTGGCGTTTGGGTATCATTGCTTTATCTGGACTTCTGTTAATAATCGTATTTCTAGATACTTATTTCCTAACTCCCCAAATGTGCGCTCTGGGGGCTAATTTTAGCTTACTCCCTCGTGATTCAATGCCACCAACAATGAATTTATTGCACGGCGGTTATTTTCTGTTGGAAGTTTTGAAGGTGGTTGGAGGAGGTGTGCTTTTAAATTGGTGTTGGCGGGAAGCTTAAAATCAGAGTTTTTTACTTTTTGAATTATTCCTCGTCACTGTTAGGTAATAATAGACGGATGGCGAGGATGGCAAAACCGACGGCTGCGATCGCTTTTAAAATGCGTGTAGGTAAAAATTGGGACACTGCACCACCAGCCAATGCGCCCAGGAGACTTGTTAATACTAAAGCACCCGCTGTACCAAAAAATATAGCTTTTCGAGATTGTCCCTGTCCAGAAAGTGCGATCGCTGCTAACTGACTTTTATCACCCAATTCTGATAAAAACACTGTTACAAAGCTTAGTCCTAAAAGATGCCAGTTCATAATTCCCTAATTCACAATATTTATAAGTATTAACCCTGAATCACATCCCACACCAGCATCAGGGAAATTAACAGCAACATCACCCCGGCTGATTTCTCGACGGTTTTCGGGCTGAGTTTTGTAGATATCCAACTACCTAATAATACTCCCAGTAAGCTAGTAGTAATTAATGCTACTGCTGAACCCAAGAAAACTACCCAAGGGGCATGAGATTCTGCACTCATTAATAAGGTGGAAAGTTGGGTTTTATCACCAATTTCTGCGAGAAAAATTGTAATGAAGGTCGTCCCAAAGACCATAAATACAGATTCTTTAGGTTGGGGATGATCCTTAACTATAGTCTGATGTAACTGGCTTTCAGTTTCCGATAATTGGGAAATGCTGACAGGTGGAGTATCAAGTTTCACAGGCGCTAATATTGTCTCTAGGTTGTTTTCATATTCTTTTCATTTTCTCATATTGTTGTCATAAATTGCAACTGGATTTCTCAAAAACCGACAGCTTGATCAAAACGGATTTGTTCTAAACTGCGATCGCTCTGCTTATATACTGCAAACGGTTCATAGTTTAACCAAATATGAAACCCCTCTGGTAAACCTCTCCCCGCACCCCTCCCTGACCCTCCCCTACAAGGGAGGGAAAAGGAGCAGCTTTTATAATTGGAGAGGCTTTGAAGCTTGTTCTTTGTATGATAAAAAAGTCCAGTTTCTAGCCGTTTTGAGTATACTCGTCAAGAGGCAATATCAAGCAAATAGCAGTATTTATTTTTTGCATAAAGACTATTGATGAGAATACGCGCTTAATTAATGATATTAAAAAGTCATCTAAAACAAAATCTCTGATCATAATTTTGAGTGCTAAAATACCAGACATAAAGCGAATTGAAGATGTTCATGTCAGAAATTCTTTTAAATTCTCTATATAATTATTTGTTAAAAAAAGTAAGAAATATGAAAATACAGAGTTTTAAGTTCAGTAACAATAAAGAAAATTGGCACATTGAGGAAGTTAAATTTGAGGATCTAAATTTACTTGTTGGTGGTTCTGGAGTTGGAAAGACAAGAATTTTAAAGGCACTTAATTTAATTTGTGATGTTGCAAAAGGTATAAATCGCAATTTAGATGATTTGGAATGGAGTATTAACTTCTCTCATTTAGGACAAAATTATAGATGGGAATTAAAAAGTTCCTCAACTAAAAACAAAGAAATGTTTCTCAACGTAAATGAATCAGAGCAACCCGAAATTGTGTATGAAAAATTAGTTCGATATGATGATAATTCTGAATTAGAGATACTTCTCCGCACTGACTTATATTCAAAATTCAATAACGAAAAATTACCTAAATTGAAAAGAACTGAAAGTGCAATTACTCTTCTTTCAGAAGAAGATTTAATTATTCCAGTTCGTAAAGCATTTGAGAGATTAATATTTAACTTTGAAACTCGTCAACAATCAATGATTGGACTTGGTTTTAATTTTTCTAAAATACTAGAAATTCAGAATTATAAAGAATTTGTTGCTGATTTTCCGCCAGTCTTAAAGGCTTTTTATTTACAGAAAGTTTTTACAGATGTTTTCAATGAAATTAAAGAACGTTACATTGATGTTTTTCCAGAAGTAAAAGATGTGAGAGTTAGTAGTAAGAGAGATTCATATGGTGATTTTATGCTATTCTTGGAAATTCAAGAAAATGGTTTAGAAGACTGGATTCCTCAAGAGCGAATTTCATCCGGTATGTTTCGTACTTTAATTTTTTTAATTGAAGTAATTACTGCTCCTGAAGAATCCGTGATTTTAATTGATGAATTTGAAAATAGTTTAGGGATTAACTGTATGGCTGAACTAACAGACTTTATCCTTGATAAATCCCCAGATGTACAGTTTATACTTACTAGCCATCATCCATATATTATCAATAATATTCCTTGGAAAACTTGGCAAATAGTTAGTAAATCTGGAAATAAAGTCAAAGTTAGAAAATCTTTAAATATTCCAGAACTTAACACAGCTTCTAGTTTGGATAAGTTTACTCAATTAGTTAATTTACTTGATAGTGAGGAAGTTTCTGAGTGAATCTTTTATTTTTAGTAGAGGGGGGAAAGACAGAACCAAAAGTATATAAAGCATGGTTACAACATTTATTTCCTAGCTTAACTTTTGTTATTAGACCTGAAGATATGACAATAAATACTTGTCGAATTATCGCAGGTGATGGTTATCCAAATATGGTGAGTAAGCCTAAGCAATATCCAGGAGTTTCTCGACTGGAAGCCTGTTTAATTGATATAGAAAAATTCGGTAATGTCAATCATTTTTTTATATGTATTGACTCCGAAGAAAATTCTTATATTGATCGTTTTCATGAAGTTAAATCTAAACTTAATGATCTAAAGTCAGGCTACAATATAGATAGCTCAAAAACAGAGATTCATATAATAATTCAGCATTGCTGTATTGAAACATGGGCATTAGGTAATGCAGAAATTCCTAACGAATATAGTTCAAGTGGAAGTTCTCCAGTTTTATCGGAGTTTCAGGCATATTACGATATTTTGGTAAATGATCCTGAAGAAATGTCCTCCTTTCCACCTGGATATATTTTTAGGACAAAAGCGAAATTTCATGAACGTTATCTCAAAGAATATCTCCAACAATTTGGTTTGTCCTACACTAAAAAAGATCCAAAGGTTGTAGAGGGTAAAAAGTATCTAGATGCGTTAAAAAAGCGATGTGAATCAATGAATCATTTATCTAGCTTGAAATTATTGTTAGATATATGGGATAGCATAGAAACTTTGTAAGCAGTAGCAAAATTTAGGTACATAAAGATGAATCTCCCATTGATTACTGCGCTCAAAAACACAATGAGAGAATAATTATATGAATTAAATCAAAACCCGACGGCTTGATCAAAACGGATTTGTTCTAAACTGCGATCGCCATAAACCCCCTCAATTTGCTGACGACAGCAATCAATGGCAAAATCGTTCACATCTTCCGGTTCAATTCCATACATCTCTTCAAATGTCTCTGCTACCACCCGACAAAACCGGGGACGGGTGGAGTAGATTTTACATTCCCGCGCACCATGATCATAATTTACGCACCATCCACCCTCGCCGACCATACTAAGATAAAGTTCTAAATCCGGTGGTGAAAGATACTCTTCTAAATCTGGACGATCTGCTGGTGTTAAGTTACAGCAAGCGCCACACTGAGATATACATTGCCAAGTAGCCATATTTTTAACCTTTTAATCTTCCTGTTATACTCATGTATAGTTAATCTTCCTGTTATACCCCTGTATAGGGTGATTAGGATATCAATCATGAAACTCTGACAACAAAAGGATTTTACTCCTGACTGCTGACAAAGGGCGCAGACCCTGCGCCCCCACCTCCTGCTATATTCTACTTTTTTATGACTTTTTCTATAATTTTGTGAACTAAATTAAATTTTCGATCCCCTAAACAGATATGATAAGTTGCGGGTTTTACGATTGAATTATTAAATCTTTTTAAACCATTAAAATCATTGGGAGGAAAAAATGGAGATTTTAGCTAACATCAATTGGGAAGTTGTCTTGCAGTTAACTTGCGTGGGACTAATCGTGGTTTCCGGTCCTATAGTAATCTTCCTTCTAGCATTTCGCAACGGCAACCTGTAAATTGGGTCATGGGTAATGGTTTGTATTGTCACCAATTACCCATTTAGGATCATCGGGGTTTAAATCCCCGCTTAAAAAAGTTTTAAATCTTTAATTCTGCACAGAAGTTGATAAAGCCTGAATTGCAGTTTGTACAATTCCTTCATAGATGGGTTGAGATAGATTTACCTGTTCTGCATTGTCGCGGTTGAAACCTAACAGACCAAATTTATCTTCTGGTTGCATAACTAAAACCTTACCTTCAGAATTTTTAACTCTTAATTCCCTACTCATCCCATTTTCATAGATTCCACAGGTATATTGACGCTGTTTATATTCAAAACTAGCCCGTGATTGATTTGATGAATTAGTGAAAATTTCAAGAACGTGATTTGGGAGTTTTGCACCGATTAACTCCATTTCAATGGTAGTTTTACCATTAAAGTTATTTTCTCGGAGTTTGTAAGCAATATCCAATCTTGATGGTAAGGGAAAATAGTCACCCCAACGCCATGCTATGCCTTTAATTTCTTGACGCTGATTGTCTATAGTTTGGGATACAGTTAATTTAATGTGACCTTTACCAACTATTTTCTGTTCAATCACTTGAACATTCGCAGTCCAAAAAATTGGATCTGAGTTATCAATACCACAGGGATGAAGAATATTTAACTGTTGAAAAAGATCCTGATTAATTTCGTGAATATTAACTTGAGTATCAATTTTCAACAGCGGTTTCAGGTGTTGAGGTTCTAAACACTGATTTGCAAATGCAGATAACCGCAATCTAAATTCTGGTAAATTTTCCGTTGGTAAAGAAAATCCTCCCGCAGCTTTGTGTCCTCCAAATTTACCTAATAAATCTCGACAAGTATCTAAAGCTGCAAATACATGAAATTCAGGAATTCCCCGCGCTGAACCCCGAATTATGCTGTCATTTTCGTAAGTTCCAATAAAGACGGGAACACCATAACGTTCTAGTAAGCGGGAAGCAACAATTCCAATGACACCATGATGCCAATTATCTTTAATAACAACTAATACCCGATCTTTTTGTAAAGAGTTTACATATAAATCTTCAACAATAGAAATGGCTTCTTTTTCAATTTCTTCGCACATTTGTTGGCGTTGAGTATTAGTTTGTTCACACTGGATAGCTTTGGCTAGTGCAATACTAAAATCATCGGTTGTGAGTAAATCAATCACAATTTGGGGATCACCAATTCTGCCGATAGCATTAATTCTTGGTCCCAATCTAAAACCAATATCTTCAGGTTTTAAAGATTTAGAAGTTTGGTTTTTTTCTCCTTCAGTGGCTTGAACTCCAGCAATTTGAATTAATGCTTGTATTCCTGGTAATGTAGATTTTGGTAAGATATTTAAACCTCTTTTTACCCAGCGACGATTCACACCCGTTAAAGGGGCTAAATCGGCAATAGTTCCTAATGTAAATAGGGCTAAAAGTGGCTGTACTAAACCTTTGAGTTCTCCTAATTGTTGGGCTAAACAAACGGCTAAAATATAAGCCACACCCACACCAGCTACACCTCGATAGGGAGAAGATTCAGCGATTAGTTTCGGGTTCAGAATTGCATTGGCTGGAGGTAATATTTGGGGAATATCATGATGATCTGTGATAATGACTTTTAAACCCAATTCTCTGGCTTTGGTAATTGGTTCAACGGCAGAAATTCCGTTATCTACGGTGAGAATTAGTTTCACCCCTTCATCATGAAATTCTTGGACAATCCGGTTATTAATGCCATAACCATCGTGCATTCGACTGGGGATAGCATAATCAACATCAGCACCTAACGCGCGTAAACTGCGGAGTAGTAAAGCAGTGCTAGTCATACCATCTGCATCATAGTCGCCACAGATAGCTATTTTATCTTGATTGGCGATCGCCATTTCCAATAATTCCACACTTGCAGCTAAATCAGGGAATTCTTCCAGAGGAGAAGGTAAATTTAAAGATTCAGGATCTAAAAATATTTTTGCATCTTCTGGGTTTCTCATCCCCCGATTAATTAACAATTGGCTAATAATGGGGGAAATATTCATTAAATTTGCTAATGTTAAACTGGCTTCGGGATTTGTTGCTGCAATTTGCCAACGTTGATTGGGTAAGCGTCTAATTGATTGGTTATTGTTCATTGCCAATTTCCGTCTTTTTCATTGATCATGGCGCGTTATACTGTCGCTAACACAACCTACGTATCTTTTTTAAAATCAAATATTAGTTCTATAGGACTCCTATTTGATTTTTGAACAGAACTCGGTACATACTGAAATCCTTCTTCCCTGTTCCCTGTTCCCTGTTCCCTGTTCCCTAACTCAACGGAAAATTCAGGAATCAAACCGGATTCCTATATATTTATAATACGTAATTCAGTATTTTTAATTATTTATTAACAATTCTTACTACAAAACTGATAGTATCTTCATGTAGAATCTGTTTTGATACAAAACTCCAAGTACCAAGTGATTAATCATGAGAAATTGGCAGCAGAAATTATTTGTAGGCTTACTTTGTTGTGCCTTTTTAGTTTTCGGGTGGCAAAATAGAGTATTCGCAGCAGAAGTTACTAGCAACAATACTCCAATTCTCAAAGCAGAATTAGCCCAATTAGAAGTAACCCAAAATGTCTATGACTATCTATTGCAATATCAACCAGAAACCTATAATGTTCTCACCAAAACATTAGCAGATAGTATTGAAGATGCCAAAGAACCATTACCAGATGAAGTAGTTAATAATCTGTGGGCTTTATCTCCAAATAATCCCCAAGTTAAATGGAGAGAAAATAATGGCAAGGTAGAATATTTGATGTCAACTTGGAAATACACAAGTAACCCAAGTACAGATTGGCCAATAGGTGCAAAGAAATTGCTGCCTTATCAAACTTGGTTTACAGCAGTACCACAAGTAAAAGAATTTTGTCAAAAATATCAACCCATTGATAGCAATATTCCTGATAATATTGAACTTTCTTTGCGGTTACAACAGTATTTAGGATTAATCTTAAATAAATATTCCACTAAAACTCATTTTGTGGAAATGTGGGTAAAAGCCGAAGATTTAACTAGACCATGTATTGATGGAGAAATTAACGATTCTAGTTGTAATCTTTTACCTTTACCTGTTCCTGATAGTAGTCCTGTTGTTAAGGCAATATACACCAATTCCTACACCAATGCCAAAAAAGAATATTATCCTTGGTCTGGTTTAGGTTATACCTATGACTGGGGAAATCCTCTAAAACCGCATCAAGGACCAAGTGAGTTTATTATTAATCCTACTCCAGAAAAACCTGTAGAGGTGGAAGTTGTTTCGGTGACACCGACGCAAGAATATTGCCGGAATCAGATTGTACAATAAGGTTTTTGCACTCTGTGGTTTGGAGGAAATTTATCGAACCACAGAGGCACAGAGGACACAGAGAAAAGAGAATTAATTCATCATAAAAAAACTCACCTTTCTAAGATATCTAAAGTAGAATCTGCACTGCGTCCAAACTCTTCTGGTGCATATTGAAGATGAACTTCCGCACCTGGCCAAATGAATGTTCCTGGGGTAACGGAACGAACTAAATAATGTAAACTGTAAACTCCTGGTTCTAGATGATCTGCATAGGAAATAATCCGATCTTTATAGATTGTTTTATATCCTAATTGCCAATTATCGGCTTTTGCTTGTAATGCTGGTGTCGCTGTTTGAAAACTACCATCTACAGCTTCAAATCCTGCGGGTAATGGGTCTTTTATGACTACATGATCTACAGGATGATCTGTAATTACTTCTAAACCAATATCAAATACTTGTCCAGGTTGTAAGGTTAATGGTTTATCAAAAGCATACATTCCGGTTTTTTGAATAGTTTTCTCTTCATTAACTTTACTAATTTCTCGCGTTACTCGTAAACCGTTAAATCTCCCTGGTTGATTTCCTTGTAAACGATATTTGTAAGCGACTAAATAATGCAATTTACCTCTTCCAGATTTTTGTAACCATAAATCACGTTTACCTTGAGGTAATTGATTCATAGGAATATTCATTTGTAAGCTAGGATTTTGATAGCCATTAAAACTGGTTTCTCCTAATTTCTGATTTGCTAATTTTACCGTAGTTATAAAATTAGGTGGTGTGGGTTGGAGTTGGCTATATGCAACTAAAGCTGTGAGGGCTTGGGCGTTATTATAACTAGATTCCCATGTCCCTTCTCTGCGTAAATTTAGCAGACTTTGCAGTAATTTATCAATAATTTCTGGGTTGGTTTTTTGGTCAATAAATAACCGTAAAGCTTGGGCTTGGGTGACAGTGTTTGAACTCATCCAACTCCAAGTTTTGGGTAAATTCACAACTGCGGTACGTCCAGTTTCATAGATATTCTTTTGGAACTCCAACCGCATGATTTGGGCTTGATTTTGCCATTCAGGAAATTGATATAGATATCTGGCTAATTTGATTTGAGTAACTAGATCAAAATTATCACGTTGTTGATAAATATCTGACAAGAAACTATTGCGTTTATCTCCTAATTGTGCTAAGGCAATTAAGGAATTTAGTTGTAATTGAGATTTACAAAGTTTCTGTTTACAAAAGTCGTATTGTCCAGGATTTGCGAGAACTTTTTGCAGATAAGTTTTCAGATTAGAGATGATTTTACTATCCACTAAATTAGGAAAGTTTTGATTAGCTATAACTAAAGATTCTCCAGCATAAGCAGAAACCAGAGGATCGGATTTTTCTTGTCCTGGAAATGCTGCAAAACCACCATCTGCTATTTGCAATTTTTGTAATTGTGCAATTACTAATTTTGCTTGTTGTTGAGGATTAAATTCGGCAAAGGTTTGATTATATTTTTGGGTGAGAGTTTGCAGATTTGCAGCAATTAATAATTGACTTGCGGCTGGTTCTGCAAATGGTAAATCATTATTTTCTAAAACTTGTTTTGCAGGGGCTTTAATTGCTGGAATTAAGGTACTGGCTAATTGAATATCTAAACCTCCGGCTTCACGAAAGGTATTTTTAGCAATATTCAAGGGAATTTTTACCTGTCTTTCACTTACACCAGTTTCCACAACTTGTTCGGTAATTTCTAAAGGTTTAATTTCCAAGGGGACAGTAAAACCATCAGCAATATTATTTAATTGAGTGGTAAATGTGACTTTACCTTCGCCCAAATTACCCGCTACCATTGGGAAACGATAAGCTTGGGTTGCTGATTCGGCTTTTGGTTGTAATGAGGTGGTTTTGGGGTTATTTTCGGCGAAGTTAAGAGAACCGCTAAGTTCACCGTTAATAGTCAGATTTCCAGTGTTTGTGGTGGTGTTGGTGACGGATAAACCTGCCAAAATGCGATCGCCACTCCGGGCAAATTGTGGCAAAATAGCATTAGTTATTAATGGTTTTGTGGTGATAAATGTTGCGTCACCATTCCCAAACCGCAGATTTCCATCTGTAGCCACAACCATTATCCGCCAAGTTGTTAGATTATCGGGTAATTTAAAGGTGATTTTTGCTTTACCATTTTCATCACTAATCACCGAACCATTGTAATAAGCTAAAGCTTGAAAATCTTCACGAATCCGAGTATTTGCTAAACCATTGGAGAAACCTCCACCATAACCCCAACCTTTGGGTAAACCTGTAGCTAATGGTGCTAATTTAACATCACGACGATTATCACTGAATCGGGTAGAAATTGGTTGTTCTGCATAAACAGTATCTACCAAATTTGGCGGACGATAACCAGTTAATTGTAATACCGCTTCATTCACCACCATGACAGTAAATTGTCCTTTGGTAGCGTTTCCTTGATGATCTTTTAATTCCAGTTCTACATTTGCTTCTTTTCCCGGTTCTAAAGATTTTTCAACTGGGTTAACTTGTACCTTTAAATATTTATCTGTTAGGTTAACTTTAAAAGCTGCAAACCCAATTTTGGCTAAATTTTCTAAACTTCCCGGTTCTACTTGATTAAGTGGTTTACCTTGTCTGACTAATACCGCCTCTACTGCTGCATTAGGTAACATTTCCGGGGTAATTGTAAACTGAATTTGGGGCGCACCTCCTTTAATTTTAACTACTTGTTGATAGAGAGGTTTATCTTTAATCACCGCAAAATATAATTCTCCTTCTGGGTAGGGAGATTGAATTAAAGCTGTAGCTATGTCTCCAGGTTTAAACTCTTTTTTATTTAATTTAACTTCCAATTTATCTTTTTCTTCTCCACCCCAAAATACTTGATTTTCTCCTGTCACCCAAATTTGTAAATCTGTGGCTGTAAGTTCATCTCTACTATTACTGAAATTAGCGCGAATCCGATATGAACCTGATACAGTAGGTTTTAAATTGACTGTTTCGGGAGTATTCCCAGATGTAATATCTGTTTTCCCAACTGTCTGATATTCAACTTGATTTTGTGGAGTTTTGCTACCTTCAACAATTTTGGTGACGCTGCTATATTTCATCTGTTGTAATTCCAGATGTATTCTTTGATTGTCTAAAGCTTTTCCAGTTGCGTCAGTGACAATGAATTCTATAGGAAAATCTTTGCCAGCGTCAGCGACAAAATTCGTTTTTAAACCAATTATTCGGTTACTGGGTAAAGCGGTAAAACTTTGGGAATTAGCAACCGATAAATTAGAAATATCACTAATTTGCACATCTACCCGATAAGTCATGGGGTATGGTAAATCTTTAGCTACAGTTACAGTTTGACTACTTTTCCCATTCGTATCTAATTTAGTGCTAGTTTGCAAAACATCATTCGTCACATTGGGACTTTCTTCTGGCCAAAACCATTGTCTCCCAAAACTAAATTCTTCCCAACCTTTAGGGATAAAATTAGTCTGTTTACGAGTGACAAAATATTTAGCTTCTCCCCCTTCAACTGGTGAACCAAATAAATAATTACTTCCTACCTGCACATCAATTTTGTCATCAATTACTGCAAATTCTTGATTGAGTTTTAAATCAACTTTAAAATTTGGGGGTTTAAATTCTGCTACTCGAAACTCTCCCGAAATTTCTTGTCCCTTGTTACCTTTAGCTTTAATAGTATAAAAGCCTAAAGGCTGATTTTGAGGAATTGGTAACTCTAAAGAAAATGTACTAAATTGGTTAGTTGTTTTTGTTCCTAAATCTGTATTTTGTCCATTAGGACTAACTAAAGTTAATTGATAAACGGAATTTTTGTCTTCCTGAATTTTACCTTTTTCTAAATAATCTGCAAAAGCAGTAAAAGCAGCTTTTTCTCCGGGTTGATATAATTGTCTATCAGAAAAGATAATTCCTCGTGATTCTGGTTTATCAGCTTCCCAACCGGCATCAATTCCATAACCATAAGCACCACTATATTCTTCCGTTCTCGCAAATGCCCAATCTTGATTTTCACTGGCGATTACTAATAATTGTAGTCCGCTAGATTTTAATTTGGGATAACATTGTATTAATTGATTATTCTCAATGATCAAAATTCCCTTTTCATCAGTTTTTCCAGTTGCACAGGGTACAGGTTGAGGACGAGATTTTTCTGCTAATTTTGATTGATAAATTTCAATATTTACCGCTTTAACTGGTGAACCATCACTAAGATGATGAACCCGAATTAAACCCGATTCTGGAAACCATTGAGAAAAGACACCTAAATTAGTTAATTGTACCATGCCATAAGTTGTCGGTTCTTTCCACAATTGCTTACCGTCTTCTTGATATTTATGAGTTCGTGCTTGCACTCCATAAGCTAACATTCCCTGACGATTACCTAATTTTTCTTTCAGAGGAATATTGATAGTTAATGACTGATTTTGTTTACCCCTAATTTTGAAATCTTGCCATTTAGAAGGTTCGGGTAATAAATCATTAGCAGTATTTGTATAAACCAAATCTGTAGGCTTAACAATGCGATAAGCAGCTTGATATTTTGACTCTGGTAAATTAATAGTATCAATATTAATTTGCAAATCTTTATCTGTGAGGAAAATATTTAAATCTGATGGTACAGAAATATTTCCAGCCACATCACCAGTATCATATTTAATTGTTACTGGTTTACCTAAAGTTTGCCCAAATTTATCTTTAAGATTTTTCTCAATATTAATTGTATAAGTAGTAGATGGTTCTAAAGAATAGGGATTAATGCTGACAATTCTATCTTCTTCAGAAACTTGCAATACAGTATCAATATTTTTAGGTACGGGCTTAATTTTAATATTGTCCTTAACGGAATCTGCCAATAAAATGTTATTAAATTCTAACTGAGGACTACCTTTAGTAAATCTCCCATAAGTTCCCCCAGAATCTGGTTCTCCATAGGGTTTAATTCCCACAAATCCTAAAGGTGAATAAGTTGCTAACTTACTAACAAATTCTTTTTGACTGGGTAAATTACCATTAGCAGGAAGAATACCAAGAGAAAAAGTCAACCGATAAGAAGTAGCTTTCTCTAAATTTTGCCCAGGAATAAGATTATAAACCCAATTTCTGACTGAAGGGTCAAATTTTTCAAAAGGATCTAAACTTTCTGGTGTTTCTTCCTTCGCTAATTCCACCTTAAAACCCACACCTTGCGTTTTACCTTCAGGAATTAACTGTAAATGCTTTTGGACAGAATCTAAATCTAATTCTAAATTAGAGGTAAATTGCAACTTTGGTTGTAAACCCATTGGTTCAACTACGGCTTTTTCAATCGGGTTAACTCCTGGTAAATTAGTAATTTGAATAGATTCAGTATTAAAAGTCCAAGCCAAATCTTGACTTAACCGATGATTTTTCAAATCTGCTAAACCCGCTTTAAGAGTAACCTTAACTCGCGTTGCTTTCGGTATAGCTTTATCAGCTTGAAAACCCACCATACGCGGAGTTAAAAAGCGAAATTGTCCCGGTAAAGGAGGCCAAATCGCAAATTTAGTTAATAAACTTTGCTGTTGGGGACTATCAAGACTTTCAACAGGAATTAAAGCTTCCTGAAAGCGAATCCGAATTTGATTGGTAGGTTTTGCATCTCCTAAAGGACTAATTTGTTCTATCCAATCTGGTAACTTTGGCGTAATTAATGACTCAACAGGTGGTAACTTTTCCTTACCTGGTTGAATAGTCATAAAATTACAACCAGTCATTCCAAACACGAGAGTGACAATAAACAGGAACTTAAAGATTTTTCTAATCATCATATTAAATAAAATGTAAACAACTCTCTTCCTCTGTGTTCTCTGTGCCTCCGTGGTTCGATTAAAAAACAGGAATGATATATAGATAACTAATGTAACGTAACTATTTCCCAAAAAGCATACAATTCTTAACATTATTATGAATTTACTAACTCATTTCCTCAAAACTCTTACTCTCTGCGTCTTAGCGTCTCTGCGTGAGATAAAATCATATAAATTGCAGATAAAGCGAAACTACAAACTGAATAAAATTATTGTCCCTTGCATTGTAATCTGTTTATTAATCCGATTATGTCCTTATTTTGCCCCTATTCGTAGTCTAGATATTGCCCAGCATCAATTAGCAATAGAGTTTACAGATCGTAACAATTTACCATTAGGAACTATATTAACCAGTGATCAAGAAAATACCTCAGTTGTCAAATTAAATCAAGTTTCACCACAATTCATCAAAGCAATATTAGCCGCCGAAGATGCTCATTTTTATCAACATGGTGCATTAGATTTAAAAGCAATTTTTCGAGCGATAAAAATAGCAATTGAGAATAAAAAAATTGTTTCCGGTGCTTCCACAATTACCATGCAATTGGCGAGAATGTTGGATAATTCACCGCGAACAATGACTGCAAAATTAAAAGAGGTTTGGTTATCTTGGCGATTAGCTGCGGGAATGACGAAAGATGAAATTCTTGCTGCTTATATTAATCGTTTACCTATGGGGGGAAATATTTATGGTGTAGAAGCTGCGGCGCAAATTTACTTTTCTATTCCTGCTAGTGATTTAAACTTAGCCCAAGCTTCTATTTTAGCAGCAATTCCTAATAATCCCACTTATTTTAATCCTTATCAACATCGAGAAAGATTACAGCAAAGACAGAAATATGTTTTAAATAGAATGGTACAGGAAAAATATATTTCTGATGCAGACGCGCAACTTATATATAAAGAAAAAATAATATTTCAACCTCGTCAACAGGGAATTATTGCTGCACCACATTTTCTATTTTGGTTAGCCAAACAAAACAATACACCTAATCAGGAATCATCACCTATTCGCACGACAATAAATCGCCCTTTACAGCAATTTGTGGAAGCACAAGTACAACAAGTAATTTCCTCTTTAAAGGCTAATAATGTCCATGATGCAGCAGTAGTGATAATTGACAACTCCTCTGGAGAGGTTTTAAGTTATGTTGGTTCGCCTGATTATTTTAATGATGTGAAATTAGGACGAAATGATGGAGTACAAGCTTTACGACAACCTGGTTCTACATTAAAGCCATTTGTGTATGAATTAGCTTTAGAAAAAGGAGTAATTAATCCTCATACGATTTTGCCAGATGTACCTGCCCATTATGCAATTCCGGGAGCGAAATTATATAGTCCCACAGACTATACTAACAGCTTTCTCGGTCCGGTGAGAGTGAGAGTTGCTTTAGCAAATTCTTTAAATGTACCTGCGGTAAAGGTATTAGAAAGAGTGGGTGTAGAAACTTTTTTAAATCGCTTACATGAGTTGGGTTTTGCACATTTAAATCAAGATGCTGAATATTACGGTTTGGGTTTAACTTTGGGTAGTGGTGAGGTGAACTTGTGGGAACTAGCTAGGGCTTATTTAACTATGGCTAACATGGGGAAAATAACACCATTAGTAACTACATTAAACAGTTCCCCAAATTCAAATTCTCAATCTTTAGTTTCCAATTATTGGCAATTAATTATTGATATGTTAAGCGATCGCTATGCCCGATCCACAGCTTTTGGTGTAGACTCAGTGTTAAATTTGCCCTTTCCCGTCGCTGTCAAAACTGGTACATCTTCAAATTATCGTGATACCTGGACAGTTGGCTTTAGCAGTGATTATACTGTGGCTACCTGGGTGGGTAATTTCAACGGTGAACCCATGCGTCAGGTTTCCGGTGTCACAGGGGCTGCACCTTTGTGGAACAGAATCATGTTACATCTGCATGAACATCAAACACCCGCTAATTTTCCATCTCCAGAGGGCATGGTAAAATTACCAATTTGTGCCATCACAGGGCTAAAACCTACACCTAGCTGTACTTCCGTAGTTCAAGAATATTTCTCTGTGAAAGATAAAATTGCATATCAAAAATCTACGGATTTTCATTTATCACCTGTGTATGATCAATGGTTAGCAAAACAGCCACAATTGCATTTTAATCCTGATAATTTCCACATTATCTCTCCTCGTAATGGGGATTTATTTCTGCTGTATCCATCTGGAGAGGGACAGCAAAAACTAGAATTTAAAGCTAGTGGAACATTAAATCAGTCTATAGACTGGTGGCTAAATGATCAACATTTATCTACACAATCAACCAATGCGATATTTTGGCATTTACGCCCCGGTAATTGGAAGCTAGAAGCCAGAACTGGTAAGATGCGTGACCAAATAAACTTTCAAGTAAAGTTAGGAAATATCCAACCGAGAAAACAAGGTTTTTCTGTAGCAGATCCTACTAAATTATAGGATGTTATGGATTGATGAATTTTACATAATCACCTCAATCTTTTATCCGGGATTTGATCAATTAAAGTTGATTATGTAAATGTGGTTAAAAGTTTTCAGAAAGTGAAAATAGTCATGAAAAATACACAAGAACGCAAGTCTACTAAAAAGAAACAGTCTTTTTCTCCTGTTGATATTGGGACTCCTAAAGTACCAGTCCGCAAAACTAAAGCGAAAAATCAACAGTCTGAATCACTCAGCGACTGGGAACACGCAAGTTAATTTATGAACTGCTTTTCTTTCCCTGCATCTGTCTAAACTATGATTTGTAGTGATGTTGGTGATAATGATGATTGGCGTTGCTGATTAAGGGTATGAATTTTAGTCTCACGCAAAGGCGCAAAGACGCAAAGGTAAGATTTTTAAAGGTTCAATTTGGAAATTTCATACCTCGATTCAGCAACGCCTGATGATTTAATATGGTGATCATTGAATCAAAGTAATCAAAATAATTATAGTTTAGACAATAATCAAGTAAGGTAGGGTAAGTTAGGGTCAAGAAAAGATGATCAATGAAAAGCATAGATACTCAGAACTGACATCCAAAATCATTGGATGTTCTATGACTGTGCATAAAACATTGGGTAATGGTTTTCAAGAAGTAATTTATCAAAGAGCATTGTTCAGAGGGAACAGGGAACGGGCAACAGGGAACAGGAAAAACTCATGTTTAAAAACATGAGATTGAAATAATGACACTGTTTTTTTCGTGCTACGCATCTTTTAAAAATATCCTTTTTTTGACTGAGCTTTAAACTCAGCAAATGAGTGTTTCTTATTTGCTCCCTGTTCCCTGTTCCCTGTTCCCTGTTCCCTTCTTTTGTAATTGAAATGCAATTGGCGGGTATTTCTTTTGCAAGAGAATTTGAAATGCCAATTTTTTACAAAAAAGAACAAATAGGAACACGACGAGTAGATTTTTTGGTCGAAGGTGTTATTTCAGTTGAAATAAAAGCAGTAACTAAATTAGAAGACGTTCATTTTGCACAAGCAATTAACTACTTAGAAGCATATAATCTTGAGATTGGGTTACTAATCAATTTCGGTGAAACTAAGTAGGTTGGCGTTGAAAATTGTCGTTATGGCAAGGCAAAAGGCAAGAGGCAAGAGGCAAGAGTGAAGAGGGTTTGGGCGATTTTACGTTTCTTTACACAGTTTGGTTTTATTGTGTTCACCTACTTAGTTTGAACTTTAAAAGACTTACTAATAAGAAATATAAAACGTCTGAACTATGATTCCTATGATTTGGATGATTCTTGTGATTTTTATGATTCTTGTGATTTTTATGATTTTTATGATTTGGATGATTTAGAGTCACACCTGTAAAAATCACATTCAATTGCATCATACAACTTCATCACATAAATCACATAAATCAAAAAAATCATAGTTTAGACTATGTTACAATTTTGAAAATGGTAGAAAATCAGGGTTATAAAAATGCAAAGTGGCGACCAAAATCTGATTATTTTGATGATTTACATACTGACTGTCTATTGGACATTTAATCGCATGATTGAATCTATAGACAATATAGTAAAAGTTGATTTCCAAAATGGTGCTGTTGATGATCAATTAAAAGAACAAAATCTCCAAGACACCGTGGGTATTTCCTTCAAAACAGGTAATTATGGTTTAGATAAAGTAGAAACTGATCTCAAAGAGTTATCAATGAGTATTGAAAATAAATCAGATAGCATTGCCGTATATGTTGATTGGGATAATAGTTCTTTCGTGGTTGAACATACCAAACAGTCCCGGCGAGTGATTCGCAAATCTCCTGACTTAACCCGCGATTTAGCTATACCCCAAGTCCCGACAATCATTGCTCCTAAAAAGACAATTTCTGAAAATGTCACCGCAGAAGATGTATTTCAAAGAGATAAAGAATCAGGAATATATCAACCAGCTTCTCCCTTAATTAATATTGCTGCCATCAAGAAGAATGATAAGAAGTTATACAAAGACTTTATAGATGGCAAAAAAAATTTGGAATTTTCATTACAACTTGTGCTGCGGATTTCCGAAATGAGAGTCGGTATTGCGCCAGGAATAAATGTTCCTCCAGTGTCAATTATTAATTGTCCTTTTACTATTAAAAAACTCCCTTGGACTTACGCGCTACCCTGGAATAAGAAAAAGTGATTTTCAGGTAGTAGTACAGAGTATGCAATCAAATGTAAAATAGAGAAAGAAGAGAGTAGGCGTAGGCAGTTGCAGATTAGTCATTAAGACTGGTTTGAGGAAAGTCCGGGCTTCCGAAAGACCAGACTTGCTGGATAACGTCCAGTGCGAGCGATCGTGAGGATAGTGCCACAGAAAGATACCGCCAGTCAATTTATTGGTTGGTAAGGGTGCAAAGGTGCGGTAAGAGCGCACCAGCAGCGTCGAGAGGCGTTGGCTCGGTAAACCCCAGTTGGAAGCAAGGCCGGAGGAACTACGGTTGGTCTTTTACCAGTTCCGCTTGAAAAGAGCCGCTAGAGGTGTTTGGTAACAAACATCCCAGATAGATAACTGCCCTCGCAAGAGAACAGAACCCGGCTTACTACCGACTCTCTTTGAAAACGGACTTTGGATTTTATTTTCCATAGTTCGTTTTTTCAATTACTACAGAAAATGAGAGAGACTGAAACATTTTAGCTAATGAAATTTTGAATAGAGCTATTTGACAACTTATGACATAATATATAGCTATAGTTATTAATATGGACAATAAAATGAACACAAGTAATATAAAATCTTTTTCAGTGTATGGTCTTTTTGGAACAGATGATATACACATTCCTTTTGATGAAAATATAAAGATACTAGTTGGTGAAAATGGAATTGGTAAGACTCAAGTTTTAAATCTTTTTTATTATACTTTGACAAGAAATTTTTTTAGACTTGATGAATTCAGTTTTGATGAATTGATTTTAGAATTTAATGACAGAAATCCTATTAAAATAGATAAAGCTAGTGTAAATGAATTGACTAAAGGAATTTATGATAATCCAATAGTTAAGGAATTTATTAATGAGGTTGGTTATTCTCAATTTGAGATGTTAAGAACTAGATTTATACAAGTCAAAGGTAATAGAAGAAAATTAGAAATGGAATTTGAATATAATCCCAAGTTCAGAAAATATCCTATAACTCATCTATTTCGAGTTTTTGAGCAAGCCGAAATGAATAAGGAAAATTTATCAAACCAATTTTTTAGAACCTGTAAAGAGGAAATTGAATCCGGTATTAAAGGTAGTGAGATTATGTATTTTCCAACATACAGACGGGTTGAAGAAGATTTATATAATTTAGGTTACAATGATGAGATTTTGAAGCAAGAAAATACACTTATCCAGTTTGGAATGGATGATGTTAAAAAACGTTTTACTCAAATTGAAAGTAAAATTGATAAACTCTTAAAAGAAGGATTTTCTAAAATCACTTCGGAAATTCTCAGTCAGTTAGTAAAAGGATTTGCTCACACAGACAATAATTTTTTAAATAGAATTAATGAAAATGATATTGAAATTATTTTAGCAAGAGTTGGTAAAGAATTATCGGAAACTGATAAAAATGAAATTAGAAATAGTGTTAAAAATCAATCATTTGGAAATCCATCACTAACTTATATTTTAAAAAAGTTAGTAGAAATATATGATAAACAAAAAGAATTAGATGATTTGGTGAAGAAATTTAAAGACATTTGTAATAAATATTTAATCAATAAAAGAGTATTTTATGATGAAAGTGCCATCAAAATATTTATCAAATCAGAAAAAACTGATTCTGAAATTGACTTGAGTAAACTTTCTTCTGGAGAAAAGCAAATTATTTCTACATTTTCCAAAATATACCTTTCTGAAAGTGACAAAAGATTTATTATACTTTTTGATGAACCAGAATTATCATTATCAATGATATGGCAAAAACAATTACTTCCAGATATTATCAATTCAGGAAAATGTGAATTACTTTTAGCAGTAACCCATTCTCCATTTATTTTTGATAATGAACTGGATAAATATGCTATTGGATTAGATCAATATATTCAACCTTCAGAAACGATTATAGCCTAATGTTATACACAGAAATACTCAGACTGAGTCGAGAAAAACCCCAGGTTGCCTATCAAGAATTTATCCTGCATACAACACAAGGTAAAGATGGTTTATTTTGTTTTTTTGAAGGTAAAGATAATGCTTATTATGTGCCAAGAATCAAGCGTTTTATTAAAAATTATCACGCTATCCATTGTGGGGGTAGAGAGAAAGTGTTAGAAGTTTACCGACTTATTACTATTCATAGAGAATATGATAAGTACAAAAAAGCATTTTTCATTGATAGAGATTTTAATGAACCTTTACCACCTCATAACCCACCAATATTTGAAACATCTTGTTATTCAATTGAAAATTTTTATGTTTCAGTAAATGTTTTCAAAGAAATTATCAAAAATGAATGTCATTTATCAGAGGTTAGTGATCCAGATTTTCAAGTTTGTATGACTCTTTTTAAAGATAGACAAGAAGAATTTCATCAAGCTACAATTTTGCTTAATGCTTGGTATGCTTGTTTGGTAGAAATTAGAAATTCTACAGGGAGAGAAATAGGTGTAAATTTATCTGATAATCTTTCTAAAGATTTTGAAAATTTTATTGATTTAACTTTAGAGTCAGTTTCGGCAAATTATGATTTGGAAGAAATCAAACAAAAGTTTCCAAATGCTCCAGAAATTCCAGCAGATATTTTAAATAATAAAATGACTGAATTTACTAATTGTGAACATTATAAGGTTTTCCGAGGAAAATATGAAATATGGTTTGTGTTAGTATTTTTAAGGTTAATTTTAAGAGATTCTTGTAAAAGTAAATTGTTCATTGCAGAAAAATTAAGTTTCACTTTTAATAATGACTATACCAGTCCACATCCTATACTTACCAATGAACAAGCACTTACAGCATTTAATGGCTATGCTGAAACCCCCGAAAGTCTAAATGCTTATCTAATGCAAGTAATAAAACAGGAATAAACGTCAGCTTATCTCTTCTTTTATGTTTTTATTGTATGGTATCATCCGCTAATTCCAGATTCCGCAGCTAGTTGAAGTTATGAAAATGCTGATGTAGTAAGTTTTTGCACAAAAAACAGACTTTTATTTATACCCTATAATTTAATGCTAAGTTAATAGTTATTATCCCTTTTTTCCCAACTTACTCAATGTCCAGCGTTTATCCCCGCCGTCAACGGCAGCTTGAAAGTTTAGTCCAAAAGTTAGGTTTGTCACTAAATGCACCTATTAAATGGGAATTGTTAGATTTAGCACTCACTCATCCCACTGTTTCTGATACTGCCAATTATGAACAGCTAGAATTTGTTGGCGATGCAGTGGTACGCCTAGTGGCTGCCGTAGTATTATGGGAACATTATGCTGATTGTTCAGTCGGTGATTTTGCTGCTATTCGTTCGGTCTTGGTGAGCGATCGCATTCTTTCCCAACTAGCAAGAGAATATGGTTTAGAATTATATTTACTAGTAGCCGGTAGCGCCACCGCTGATCATGTTGGTCAAGAATCACGATTAGCAGACTCCTTTGAAGCCGTTCTAGGGGCGCTGTACCTGAGTACCAACAACCTTAACCTGATTCGTCCTTGGTTAGATTCCCATTTCCAACAACTAACCACAGAAATCCGCCTTGACCCTGCTAGACTCAATTATAAAGCAGCCTTACAAGAATGGACTCAAGCACAATTTAAGGTTCTTCCAGAATATCGAGTTTTAGAAATCAGTCAACCCCACCACAATCATGAACGCTTCTTTGCTGAAGTTTGGCTATATGAAAAAATGCTAGGACAAGGTAAAGGGCGTTCTATTAAAGCCGCTGAACAAGCCGCTGCCAAAGTTGCCTATTTAGCAATTAGCACTCCACCAAAGGATGAGTAATAATATACTTAAGAGGGTAGTAGCTTGCGTTTTTACATTCATATAAGTAGGTGAACACAATAAAACCAATCTGTGTAAAGAAAAGTAAAATCGCCCAAACCCTCTTCACTCTTGCCTCTTGCCTTTTGCCTTGCCATAACGACAATTTTCAACGCCAACCTACTTACACAAAATTCTCCAATTTATACCAAATTTTAGGATTACTCTTTTTTGGTGATCATAGTCACTGATGTTTCTTGATTAAAAATTTAAGATTAGGTAGTAAAAATTTATATCTGCCTCATGTTTAGCTCTCAGTGAAGTCCTGTGTTATGTGGTAAAATGTTCTCAGCAGCATTAGACTAACCTGTACAAATTAAAAAATAATTCTAAAACCGTGTTTATACTGTTACCATTTATAATAAAACGTATAAAAAATATACTTATTCCAGGCTGTAGGTAATGAAAAGTGAGAAACAGAATTGATATTAACTCAGACAAAACAGTTCCCCAAGAACATTCGGCGAAACTAATTGACCGAAAATTAGACTATGCTCACCATTATCATGACTGTTACCATGAAGAACAGTTAATCTATCAACACTTAGTAAACTTAGTGCGAAAAGAATCTCCCAACCAAATATTGGACAGATTCCGGGCATTATTTATTGAAAGAGCGAATTATCCTGAACCAGAAATTATCTCAATTTTAGACAAAATTACCGCATCTAAGAACGCATCTGAAGAATTTCAGTTTTTCCTGAATCGGTGTTGCCATATTCTCATCAACTACTGGCACATGAACCCCCTGATACATAGTGCAATTGCTGATTTGATAAGTTTATTTAATGCTATACCTCCTACTTATAAAATTAGCAATTTACGTTGCCGCGAAATCACTCGTTTACGGGAATTAATCAAACAGTTTGTCAGCAGCGAACAGTATTTAATTTTACAGAGATTTACTCAAGTAGTAAATGAGACTCATCCTGTAACTAAGAGGCAAGATAATCAGCCACTGATGACCTTAATTCGTCGTTATCCTTATCTGTATGAACATTGTTTAATGAACGACAACTCTACTATTGAACAAAAAGAAACTGTTAGACATTTTCAATCACAGGTACAAAAAAAATTTGAAATTGATTTATCACAATATGTAACTTATAAAGTGCGGCGAATTCAGATGTTGAAAAACACCTCAACTGCCGAGGCCGATAGAATCTTACGCCCTATAGATAATCCTACATTGTTAACTGACAGTGAGTTATACACCACATTAAAACATTTTATTGGTAAAGTTGAACATGGGAATACATATCATGAATCTGCCCAACAGTTCATAAAATATGGCGGACAAGCAAAAAATTTTCGTAATTTTAAAGATGATTTATATGAATATTTGATATCTTCTGTGGACAAGCAATACGGAAAAAAACAATTCAACCAAAAACTATATAAATATTTACAAGATATTTTACCTCAAGCCAATGAGCAAAAAATTAATGATTTGTTATTGGTAAGAACTTGCAGTAATTTATTAAACTTTTTAGTTGTTAATAACCAATCATCACCACAGCACTTTGTTTTCTTAGATTTAATTAGTAATCAAGGAACAGTCCCAACAATGGGCTTATTATTAAAAATTGTCCTCATTTGTGGAAAAGTTAAACCATACTTAGAAAGAAAATTTGCAATTTTGTTTAATCACTATGAATCTTCCACCACTGATACTGTTGGCTGGTTAGTCGGAACTTTGGAACAATTGAATATTGCTTTTAGTATTAATTTTGGTGGGATTGACTTATCATTCTTTAAGAGATTTTGTTAAAAATAAATAGGGCTTGCTGAGGTCTTGATAAATCTCTTGAAAAGTTGAGAGATAGTACAATATAGCGGTTCTCGGTTGAGTGAGATACAAGAACCCCACCCCCAACCCCCTCCCCGCAAGCGAGGAGGGGGCTAGGATGTATCTAATTCAATTGCATACCGCTATAGCATGAATTTAAGCTTTTGTATACATTAAAAAAGACAGAGATTTTCTCTGTCCTCAAAATATGATAATTAGAGTTTTAATGGCAAAACTTAGTAACGTTCGCCTCCACCACCACGTCGACCACCACCAAAAGAACCTTTATCTTCTTTGGGTTTAGCTTTGTTAACTTTTAAGCTGCGTCCCATCCATTCAGCACCGTCAAGTGCTTCAATTGCGGCTGTTTCTTCTGCCTCTGTTCCCATTTCTACAAAGGCAAAACCTCTTTTCCGACCAGTCTCCCGATCAGTAGGTAGTTGGACTCTCTTAACAGTTCCATATTCTGCGAAAACCCCACTCAGGTCATTTTCTGTAACCTCATAGGATAAATTACCAACGTAAATTGACATTGAATGACTCCGAAAATTAAAAAGTTGACTTGTTCCTTAACTACAATATCAGCACTCAGATAAAATCCGCTATAGGACTTAAAAAAGACACAATATGTGTCTGTTTTGATAAAATTATGATTGATTGTGGATGTTAAAACTTAGTAACGGTTCCGTCCACCACCACCATATCCACCTCGTCCACCACCACCACCACGATCTTCTTTGGGTTTAGCTTTGTTAACCTTCAAGCTGCGTCCCATCCATTCAGAACCATCAAGTGCATTAATGGCTGCTTCTTCTTCTGCGTCTGAACTCATTTCTACAAAGCCGAAACCCCTGGCGCGTCCGGTTTCTCGGTCAGTAGGCAGTTGAGCTTTTTTCACAGTTCCATATTCTGAAAATGCCTGCTTGAGGTCATTTTCTGTAACCTCATAGGACAAATTACCAACGTAAATTGACATTGAATAGCTCCGAAAATTAAAAAGTGGACTTTTAGACTATCAACATGAGGAATGCCTCAACCATATAATACCCGTAATTAAGGTTTATTTTCCAATTTGGCATGGAAATTTTTTCTCCAGTAGCACAACCGTTCTCTAAAACTTACCGAAAATTACCAAAGTCTAGACACATCTGGACAGCGATCATCCTAGTGTTTATTTCCTGCTTCATCGCGGTCTTAGGGAACACCAAACAATAAATTACCCAATTTTGTGGGATGGGCATCCTGCCTGTCCTTGATGATTAGCGGGCAATTCGTCCCGCACCACAAGAAATTTTTGGGTATTTTTTTAATTGGAAGTCCCTTAGAATGACTTCTAAGAGGTTTGTCCGCTTCACAGACAATCTCGGTAGAACTTACCGTTTCTGACCGTACCACCAAATCACCGACAGCTACATTGACAGCCAAAGCCCAAATCACCAAATTACGACTCACGAAGATGTAGGAGAAGGGTGAGATTTTGTAATTGGCATCACATAAGATTTTGGTAGTTTTAAATCAGCGAATTCACAGATAGAACTAAAGGCACAAAAACGGCAATGGTTTCCAGGATTTGGGGGAAATATTTGACTAAAGTTGCTATTTTTAGCTTCATATTGTTGTAAATCCTCTTGATGTTGATGGGCAATATTTGCTAACTCAGATTCTAAAGATTTAAACTCACTATTACTAATAGTAATTAATTCCGATTTTTTACAAACTTCCAAATTATAAAAAGATGCAACTGCGGGTTTACCAGGATAAAGATAACGGGCTGCAAGTAAATAAACTAATGCTTGTCTGTGGTCAAAAGCCGATCTACCTGTTTTAAAATCTAAAATATGTAAGGTGCTATCAGACTCAATAAATATACAATCCATAGCGGCATATAACCGAAAGCAGTAATCTTGTTTTTCAATCACAATCGGCTTGGGAAAACCTTCATCACCTGAAGTTAATTCTAGAATCCGCTTACCTAATAATAAAGGGGCATTTTGATATTTTCTTAAAATTTGTAATACCCGATATTTAACTGTTTCATGGGTTTGACTCAATCTCAATAACCTCGCCACTTTTTCCACACCATCAACCTGGGTTAACCAATGAAGATGACGATGAAACTCATACACACCTTTTTGGGCAAGAATGCCAATGCGCTGGGGTGGGGTAGCTGTTGCCAATAAGGCTTTGACTTGGGGTTCATGCTGTCGCGCTTTGATAAATCCTCTTCTCATTTGGCAATGCCAATGTTCCTGTCCCCGGCTGGGGGCAAATAAAGACCAAAGGTGGTAACTAACAAAGGGTCTATCGGGGGTTGACATTGCTCATGTAGAGTGAGAGAAATTACCTTGGGGATACTTGCGGCTTAGTGGCTGTTCCACAGCTTTGCTGGATGTTTCCTAATAGTAAATAGCAATAATAATGCACGGGAGAGAGTGGCAATATGAGTAACCCTAGCAATTCCGGTAAGATAAAGTTTGGTACTGATGGATGGCGCGGAATTATTGCCGATGATTTTACTTTTCCTAATGTACGGAAAGTAACGAGAGCGATCGCTAGTTATCTGGAAACTGCCTATAGTAAAGACAAACCTGTTTTAATTGCCTACGATACGCGGTTTTTAGCAGACGAGTTTGCCCGGACATCTGCCGCAGTTTTGGCGGATTTGGGCTGGAATGTGAAAATTACTGATCGGGATTGTCCCACGCCAGTAATTGCCTACAATGCGCGTCTTCTCAATTCCGCAGGGGCTTTGATGTTTACTGCTAGTCATAATCCTGCACCCTATTGTGGGATTAAATATATTCCCGATTATGCAGGTCCTGCAACTCCAGAAATTACTGATACTATTGTCGCCAATATAGAAACGGCATCGGACGAGTTACCCGGTAGTAACCCATCTGGTTCAATTTCTACTTTTGATCCGAAGCCCGATTATCTAAATTTTATCTACACCTTGTTAGATGTGGAAAAAATTAAAAGTGCGAATTTAAAGGTCAAATATGATGCCCTTTATTCTACCTCACGGGGATATTTAGATGAAGTCTTGCAACACTGTGGTTGTCAATTAGAAAGTTTCCACGATTGGCGGGATGTGCTGTTTGGCGGTGGTATGCCTGAACCCAAAGGGGAACAGTTAGTTGAGTTGGTGGCAGCCGTGAGGGCTGATCATGCGGATTTGGGTTTGGCTACCGATGGTGATAGCGATCGCTTTGGTATTGTTGATGAACAAGGTAATGTCCTCACTCCCAACACAGTGCTGTTAGTTCTAGCACGGCATTTGATTAAAAACAAGGGTAAGAGCGGTGCAATTGTTAGGACTGTGGCAACTACGCATTTATTAGATAATTTTGCTGCTAAGTATGGCTTGCAAATTTATGAAACTGCGGTAGGTTTTAAATACATTGGCGAGAAAATGCGGGAAACCGCCGTTTTGATCGGTGGAGAAGAATCCGGTGGTTTAAGTATCATTGGGCATATTCCCGAAAAAGATGGGGTTTTAGCAGATATGCTAGTAGCTGAGGCGATCGCTTATGAAGGTAAGCCTTTAAGTCAGTTGGTACAAGAAGCTATAGCCGAAGCTGATGGACCTTTGTATAACAATCGCTTGGATTTACACCTCACGGAAGATCACAAAGTCGCAGTGATTGATTCCTACACCCAAAATCCGCCCTCAGAAGTGGCAGGAATTGCGGTGAAAGAGGTGGGCAGGAAAGATGGTATTAAACTGTATTTAGAAGAGGGTAGCTGGGTGTTACTGCGTCCTTCTGGAACAGAACCTTTGGTGAGAGTGTACATGGAAACCAACTCACCGGAAAAACTTAGTCAGATTGCTAAATTCATGGAAGGTGAAATTGCTAAGTTAGGTTAGTTTATAGCAGGGAGCAGGATTCACCGAGTCACCGAGTCAGAAAGAAGAAAAAGTGGAAGTGGAAGTGGAAGTGGAAGTTGAGTAACTGTAATTTTTATTCCCCACTCCCCCACTCCCCCACTCCCCCACTCCCCCTTGTTTTATTACAAAATAATTACAGTGAGGAATACCTCACCTATTTTAGGGGCATACACACCAGAAAATAATTTGCAACTTCTGTTAACAATCTGTTATATTTATTTACATAAGGTTACAAAAAGTAAAAAACGAGGTTCTCGAATGACTATTTTAATTTCTCTATTGGTTGTTGGTTGGGTAGCAGTTTCTGTTATCGGTTCTCTAGCCTACTTTATGGGTGAACAAAGCAAGCCCATTCACGAACGCAACTGGGCTTCTGATAAGTTTGCAGCTTTAGCTAAATCTATTACTGGTGTAGATATGGACTATGCCCAACGCGTACCTGTCTATGCTATTGATGCTTACCACAGCCGTAATTTACCCAGATAGTATTTAGTGGCAATTTGACAAGATGTATATAAAAATAACCCCCAGTCAGAATTCTGCGGGTTTAGATCCCCGACTTTTTGAAAAAGTCGGGGATATGGGAACTACTTAATTAAAATGCTGGACGGTAAACACGATAGTTAATATTGGGGAAAATATTATCCATTGATTCGACTTTTTCCAACCAACCACTATCAACCTTACCAACTTTCACATCTTCATACAGCTTATTAAAACGCATTAAATGCGATCGCGTTCTTCTGACTGCATAGGGAACCATTGTTCCTGTCCGCATAATAAACGCCCAGTCAGAAGATTGTGCTAATAACAACTCTCGCGCAGCTTGGTTAAGTGCTTTTTCCTGTAATTCATCTTCAGCTTCAATTTGGGAAATTTCAATCATCCGTTCCGCAGCTTTGTGCAAATGTGGATAAACCCAAGCATTAGTATCATTCAACCAATATTCATGGAAACCCTTAAAGCCCCAACTCGACTGAGCCGGACGACATACTTGTTGCTGAGGATTAGCCCGTAAATAATCGGCTAAATGGGTCATTTCATAGGTTTTCTGGTCATACCATGACTTACGGAACAGATAATCAATAAACCAAGGACCCTCATACCACCAATGACCAAATAACTCCGCATCATAAGGGGAAACAATAATTGGCGGGCGACCCATGATATTGTGTAAATGCCCAGTTTGCTGCTCACGATTATACATGAAGTTAGCAGCGTGTTCTGCCGCTTTTTCCTTTGCCCAGTAAGGATCATAAAGAGCTTTATCGGAAAGACCTAAGCCCCGTCCGGTAATTTTATGATACTTAATGCCAGTATTTTTTCGCTGACCATTGGGCATAATATAGGGCTTAATATATTCATATTCAGCTTCCCAACCCAGGTCTTTATAAAATTCCCGATATTCGGCTGCACCAGGATAACCCACTTCAGAAGACCATACTTGCTGAGAAGATTCATGATCTCGACCAAAAGCCGCTACACCAGGTTCTGTAAAAATCGGGGCATAACTACCGAAGCGCGGACGGGGACGAGCGTATAAAATACCATGACCATCGGTGAGGAAATAACGTAAACCAGCATCCGCCAGCATTCGCTCCACACCTTCATAGTAAGCACATTCTGGCAACCAAATCCCTCTAGGCGCTTGACCAAAGGTTTCCTCATAATGTTCACAAGCTACCTGAATTTGCGCCCAAACTGCTTGGGGATACATTTTCATTAATGGTAAGTAGCCGTGAGTCGCACCACAGGTAATAATTTCTAAGTTATTACTATCTTGGAACTGTTTAAATGCTGTAACTAAATCACCCTGATAACGTTCCCATAACTCCCGCGCTTGATTAAATTCAGTTGCATAATGTTCTGCTAAATACCGCAGATGACCATTATGAATATTGCGCTCAGATTCTAGTTCTATAAGCTCTTCTAGTTGTGATAAGTGAGCATCATAGCGTTCTTGCAATAAAGGATCACGAAGCATAGAAATCAAAGGCGGAGTCATACTCATGGTGAGTTTAAAATCAACGCCATCTCGTTTTAAGCCTTCAAATACTTTTAATAAAGGAATGTAAGTTTCAGTAATCGCTTCATACAGCCATTCTTCTTCTAGCACATAATCACTTCCGGGGTGACGAACGAAGGGCAGGTGTGCGTGAAGTACAAGCGCGACGTAGCCTATAGACATAATATTTTTTATGTGTGGTACTTGGAGGTTACAGACAAAAAAGTCTGTGTGGGGAAATTAAGAATATTTTAAGACTATATGGGTCATTGGTCATGAATCCTCGGCTAATACTTAATAGAAAAATATTTTGGTCTAGCACCGCTTCGCGGAAGTTCAACGGGTGGTTAGAAACCGCGTCTACACTTACTTGTGAAATCCCTTAGTCCGTTTTAACGGACTTGAGCTATGAGACAGGGAATTCATTCCCTGGCGTATTTGCAAGCTTCCCATATTTGTCTGTTCATGATCAATATAATCATCAATCAAATTCGGAAATAGCCTTTTTTCCTCAATACATAAAATGATTAATTTTTACAGTGCATAAATCCTAAATTACTGATTTTCAGTAAATCAAGGTAGAATGTCCTATAAACGTCCTAACTACCAAGATTATGAGCCTGTGCATCAATTCTAACTGCCCAAAGCCACAAAATCCCGATAATATCCTTTTTTGTCAAGCCTGTGGCTCGGAAGTCTTGCTACAACAACGTTATCGGGTACAATGTCAGTTAGGACGGGGTGGCTTTGGTGTGACTTATGAGATTAACGAAGTCAGAACCAATCAGGCTAAAGTTCTCAAAGTCTTGATTAATAACAACCCTAAAGCCGTAGAATTATTTAAACAAGAAGCTGATGTTTTAAGTCAACTCCATCATTCCGGTATTCCTCAAGTAGAATCAGACGCTTATTTTGAATATTATCCCTACAATAGCCAAAATCCAATTCATTGTTTGGTAATGGAAAAAGTTGTGGGAGAAGATTTAGAAAAATATATGCGAAAACGTGGTTTGCGTCCTATTAACCAAACTACAGCTATAGAATGGCTAAAAGATCTAATTATTATTTTAGAACAGGTACATAATAAAGACTTCTTTCATCGAGATATTAAACCACCTAATATTATGTTGCGGTCTGAAAGTGCCGAATTGGTATTAATTGATTTTGGGACTGTGAGGAAGGTAACATCTACAGTATTTAAACAACAAGGTGGTGTCACAGGAATAATTTCCGCAGGTTACACACCCTCGGAACAAATTAATCATAATGCTGTACCTCAATCTGATTTTTTTGCTTTAGGACGGACATTTGTTTATTTACTCACAGGTAAAGAACCACTTGATCCAATCATGTATGATTCCTATAATGAAACATTAAATTGGCGGAATCATGCACCACAAATATCATCTATGTTGGCAGATTTATTAGATGATATGATGCAGCGTTTATATAAAGATCGTCCTCAAAACTCCCATGAGATTTTGCAAAGAATAGCAGCAATAGAAAAAGCTTTACAATCACCAAAACCTCAACCACCAAAACCTCAACCACCAATACCTTCCAATAACCTTAAAACCTTTAGTTTTGAAGTTGTCACCACAGACGCACGGGGAAATATCACCAACCGACGCAACGCAAGCGCGAAATACTTTACAGAAGACTTAGGAAATGGTGTGACGTTGGACATGGTGGAAATCCCAGGGGGAACATTTATCATGGGTTCACCGAAAAGCGAAAAAAATAGATCCTCAAGTGAAAGTCCCCAACACCAAGTTACAGTTCCCAGTTTCTACATGGGAAAATATGAATTGACACAGGCACAGTATCAAGCTATCATAGGAACTAACGCTTCCAACTTCAAAGGCGATAACTGCCCAGTTGAAAGAGTTAGTTGGAATGATGCAGTTGCTTTCTGTGAAAAATTAAGTCAAAAAACAGGCAAAAAATACAGATTACCCAGTGAAGCAGAATGGGAGTATGCTTGTCGTGCCGGAACTACCACACCATTTTATTTTGGTGAAAGTATTACTCCAGATTTGGTAAATTATGATGGTGATTATACCTATGCTTCTGCACCAAAAGGAAAATATCGTCAGCACACTACAGATGTAGGAACTTTTCCCCCTAACTCTTTTGGTTTGTACGATATGCACGGTAATGTCTGGGAATGGTGTCAAGATGACTATAAAGATAATTATATAAATGCGCCTACAGATGGCAGTGCTTTGACAAGTCCAAGCCGGAGCGCAAAGCTGCTGCGCGGTGTTTCGTGGAACGACAGTCCTGGATGTTTCCGTTCTGCTGCTCGCTTCTACATCTCCCTCGACTACAACAACAACGACCACGATATTGGTTTTCGGTTTGTGTGTAGTGGTGCGGCGAGGACTTAGTAGCCCTTTACACTCTTGCTCTTTTGCTCTCTTCTCTTTTTTTCTTTTCCCTTCTTAACCCACCGCCGTTAGGCGGAAAATATTTTTCTACAAAAATCTGGTTTTGGTGTCTGGATTCATTATAGCACAGATTTTTTATTTTGTCTGAATCAGGATATCCAGGATTTAAGGATTTACAGGATGGAAGAAGGGGTGGGATTTTGAATGTTAGGAAATTCTGTTTATTCAAGATCCCAATATCCCCGACTTCTTCAAGAAGTCGGGGATATGAAATTTATCTAGAATCAATCCTCACTGTCTTGATATAAGTTCTGTAAATCTTGTAATTGGGTTTTCCGAGAAATTCGGCGATATTTTTTACTTTCTAGTTTGGGTTCGTATTGACTCTGACCTTTACCTTTAGATATTAATTTCAGACTTGATTCGGGGTCAGCTTGTTGGTTAATATGGCTTTGATGAGCGATCGCATCATCCAGAAATTCTAAATAATGCTGATATCGTTCCCAGTCACCACTAACAGCACAGTCTGGCTCATCTTTATGGATACAATCACTAAAGCGACAATGAGCCGCTGCTAGGCGTTCTCTTGCTTCTGGGAAATAGTGAATTAATTCTTCGGGACTACAATCTAAATCTGGCTGATTAAAACCAGGAGTATCTGCTAATAATCCACCTGTAGGCATTTCAAATAATTCTACATGACGGGTAGTATGGCGACCACGAGCTAATTTACCGGAAACTTCCCCCACGCGCAGGTTAATATCGGGAATCAAACTATTAATTAAGCTGGATTTCCCCACACCAGAAGGACCAGCAATCACAGTAATTTTATCCTGCAAATATGTGGCTATTTGGTCAATATTAATGCTATTTTGAACGCTAATAAATAAAGGTTGATAGCCCCAAGCCAGTAAGCGATCGCTAATTTGCTGTTTTTCTTCTAAAGAGACTAAATCACATTTATTCAAACATAACAGCACATCAACGCCTGTAGACTCAGCTTTGATTAAAAATCTACTTAATTGTACAGGTTCTAAGGGAGGATCAGCAACAGCAAAAACCAGGAGAATTTGATTGACATTAGCGATCGCTGGGCGATTCAATAGACTATGACGAGGTAAAACCTCACCCACAGCCCCCCGTCCCCCTGCCCAATCTGGTTCTTCCACAATCACGCGATCGCCCACCATCACCTGCTGACCAATCTTTTTCAAGCGCGTCCTCCGCGTACAGAGGAGGATAGGGGCAGGGGGCAGAGGGCAGGGAGCAGGGGAGAAATTTGTTTCTGAGTTCTGATTTCTGATTTCTTCTGAACTCCTGACCTCCTCATCCATCTGCACCCGATAAAAATTAGCCTGTACAGCTAACACCGTACCCAATAACTGTTTAGTAGAAATATTTTCCCCTGTCATGCCACAGTAACCGGACGACGGATAACCAGGGAAAAATAGCCAGTACAATCTGTAATTTGTTCCACTTGATAACCAGCCATTGTCAGACTATCAGGAACTTGTTCTATCGGTTCACCCGGATCTAACCAGACTTCCAACAAATCGCCAGGAGGCATCTTTTCCAGAAATAATTTTGTCCGCACAAAATTAATCGGGCAAGGAGTACCACGTAAATCGAGTTGAGCATCAGGGGTGAATACAGAAGACCCAATCATGACTTAAACAAGCCTCCTAAGAAACCTTCTAAACCACCCTTACCAGTTCTGTCTCCCTTAATTTTAGCCAACTTCTCCAGTAGTTCTCGTTCCTCTGGGATGATCTTCGTGGGAATATCAATTAACACCGTCAACAGATGATCACCACGACTCACAGGATTACCCAGACGGGGAACACCACGATTTTCTAATTTCATGATTGTATTCGGTTGAGTTCCAGAGGGAATAATTAACTCCACAGGTCCATCTACCGTATTTACCTCCAATCGGCAACCTAAAATCGCTTGTAAGTAGCTAATTTTAATTTCCGAGTTAACATTAATGCCCTCACGATGAAATTCTTCATCTTCATTGACAAACAAGTAAACGTATAAATCACCTGGAGGACCATTCCGTTGACCCGCATCTCCTTCTTGGGAAATCCGTAGTCTTGTGCCATTGTCCACACCGGCGGGAACATTAATTTTCAGTTTCTTTGTAACCTGATTTGCGCCCTTACCATCACAAGCATTACACTTATCTTCCACCACTGTTCCTGTGCCATCACAAGTGGGACAAGTTGATACTTGAGTAAAGCTACCAAAAGGAGTTCTTGTTACCCGTCTAACTTGACCTGAACCGCTACAGGTGCTACAAGTCCGGGGGCGAGTTCCTGATTTAGCGCCAGAACCAGTACAAACTTCACAGGTTTCTAAATGGGAAATCCGAATTTCCTTTTCTCCACCAAATACCGCTTCCCGAAAATCTAATTTCAGGTCTAAGCGCAGATCATCGCCCCGTACTGGTCCACTCCGCCGTCTTTGCTGGGGTTGTCCACCTGGAGCAAAGCCGCTGAAAATGCTCTCAAAGATATCGGCAAAACCACCCATGTCACCCATATCCTGGAAACCAGGACCAGCCGCAGCCGCGCCAGAAACACCTGCTTCACCAAAGCGGTCATAACGGGCGCGAACTTCTGGTTCAGATAGCACTTCGTAGGCGCGGTTAATTTCCTTAAATCGTTCCTCTGCCCCAGATTCTTTATTTACATCTGGGTGATACTTTCGGGCTAGGCGGCGATAAGCCTGTTTAATCTCTTCTTTCTCGGCGTCACGAGAGACACCCAGGGTTTCATAATAGTCTCGGGCCATATAGCAAGGTTAAAATTTAGAAGGAAGCAGAATTACAGAAAATACTAGCTAATAGGTTCAAGGTAACACTTTAACAAGAATACAGACTTTTAGGAGTGCAAATAGCGGGGATTAGCGTTAGTCATGCTCTTTTTTAATTTTTGTTAATAATTATTATTTTCTTGGCATTAGTGTCCACAATAATGATCATAGGGTATGTTTAAAGTGGTTGCTTAAGCGTCTGGAAAAGAGTAAATCTGTCCTTATTTTTCCTAGACCTGGGTTTTGTCTGGGATTTTTCCGCCGTTCGTAAAGACAAATTACATTAAATCGTTCCTGCTATATTATTGTGCTATTGAAGTGTGGAAAACCCACCTATTGATTATAGGTACTAGCCGTACTATTAAATGTGGAAAACCCAACCTATACTTTTGGCTAGGTATATGGTATGGCTGTGTTAAGCAGATATTTGGCATGGTAAATTTCTAGTACGCTGTGGCGTAAGTGAATGAACCATTCTAAATCCTCCAAAAGCCTATACTGTCTTCATTTTGACTTTTGACTTTTGACTTCTGACTTTTGACTTCCGCCTTGCGGTACTAAGTAGGTGAACACAATAAAACCAAACTGTGTAAGTGTAAAGAAGCGTAAAATCGCCCAAACCCTCTTCACTCTTGCCTTTTGCCTCTTGCCTTTTGCCTTGCCATAACGACAATTTTCAATGCCAACCTACTTAGTCTATGGTCTCATAATCAACTTGTGAGTTATTTTCTTCATCTAAATCAACGTTGAATTGTGGTATTTGTGTATTGGGTAAGGAAGAATGATATTCTTCTGTGAGATTGATTTGCGTGACATCTTCTGATTTAGAATGTTCCTCACTAGCCTGGTTGTAAACATCTGTACCAATAGCAAAGATAGTTTGTTGGAAATCCTCTAAAAGTGTTTTAAACTTCCCTGGGGACAGATTGGAGTTGTTCATTGCGGCTTGTAGTTGTTCAACTTTCTGATTAGCCACAGCCATCAATTGCTCACTGACCAAATCGGGATTATCCCGTAATGTTGAATTATAGGTGAACAAAAGATTATTAGCTTGGTTTTTGAGTGCTACCAGTTCTTTACGTCTTTGATCTTCCTCGGCGAATAATTCAGCTTGTTTCCGCATTTGCTCAATTTCGTTGTTGCTTAAACCGCCTGTACTTGTAATGCGGATGCTCTGTTCTCTACCTGTACCTTTATCTTGCGCCGCAACTTTGAGGATGCCATTCACATCAATTTCAAAAGCGACTTCAATTTGGGGAACGCCGCGAGGCGCAGGGGGAATGCCACTGAGGAGAAATTTGCCCAGACTTTTGTTATCTTTAGCCATAGCGCGTTCTCCTTGGAGGACATGAACTTCTACGGAGTTTTGACCATCAACGGCTGTAGAAAATATTTGAGCTTTGCTGGTGGGTATGGTGGTATTTCGGTCAATAATTTTGGTGAATACTTCTCCTAGTGTTTCAATCCCTAAAGATAAAGGTGTGACATCTAAAAGTAACAGGGTGTCTAATTCCCCTGCCAAAACCCCAGCTTGGATAGCTGCACCCAAGGCTACGGCTTCATCAGGGTTGACGGAATGATCCGGGGTTTTACCATTGAAAAATTTAATCAGGGCGTTTTGAACGGCAGGAATGCGGGTAGAACCCCCGACTAGAATAATCTTATCTATATTTTGTGGTTTGACTTCTGCATCCTTGAGAGCTTGCATTATGGGGGCGATTGTCCCCTCGATTAAACTCCCTGTGAGTTCTTCAAATTGGGACCGGCTGAGTTCCATTTCCAGATGTTTGGGTCCGCTGGCATCAGCCGTGATAAATGGCAGGTTAATGGAGGTAACAACCAGGCTGGATAGTTCCACTTTGGCTTTTTCCGCGGCTTCTCGCAGGCGTTGGAGTGCCATTTTGTCTTGGGTAATGTCTATCTTCTCTTCTGCCAGGAATCGCTCCACCATCCAGCAGACAATGGCATTATCAAAGTCGTCTCCGCCGAGATGATTATTACCACAGGTGGCTTTAACTTCAAAAACTCCATCTCCTAGTTGGAGGATAGATACGTCAAATGTGCCTCCGCCTAAGTCAAATACTAGGATTAATTGTTCTTGATCTTGTTTGTCTAAACCGAAGGCTAGGGCGGCGGCGGTGGGTTCGTTGATAATTCTTAATACTTCTAGCCCAGCAATAGTACCTGCATCTTTTGTGGCTTGTCTTTGAGCATCTGTAAAATATGCTGGTACGGTAATTATGGCTTTTGTTACTTCGTCCCCCAGGAAATTTTCCGCGTCTTGCTTGAGTTTTTTCAAGACCATAGCGGATATTTCTTGGGGTGTGTAGTTTTGGGCGCGAATTTGGACATCAACGGTGTTATCCCTGCCTTTGATACAATTATAAGGGACACGACCGCGCTCTAATTCTGTGTCTTCCCAACGACGACCGATAAATCTCTTGATACTGTAGACTGTGTTTTCGGCATTGGTTACAGCTTGTCGCTTGGCTAGTTGTCCGACTAGGCGATCGTTAGCTTTACCAAAGGCTACGATACTAGGGGTAGTACGTCCACCTTCGGAGTTGGCAATTACTTTTGGTTGCCCAGCTTCCAAAACAGCGACACAACTATTTGTAGTCCCTAAGTCAATCCCAATAACTTTTCCCATACTTGAATTATTTTTAGTAAGATGCTCTACCGTAATTACTCACAAGTGGTTGTGTCTTAGCTACAGGCAATGAATTTATGCAACCTTTATTTAAAACACATTATAAGCGATCGCTTACACAGATGCTACCGATTTAAAAAATACCCAAAAATTTCTTGTGGTGCGGGACGAATTGCCCGCTAACCATCAAGGACGGGCAGGATGCCCATCCCACAAAATTGGGTAATTTATTTTTTGGTGTTCCCTAGAAGATGTGGCATAAACTTCGGTGTAACCTCTATCACATCCAATTATTTTACCATCGGTCTTTTTTCCAGCTTTTTGGATATCAGTTGTGTAGTGTATTTCCCATCTGCTATTACGCTTAATTAGCCTTAGCTGACACTTTATTGGTAAAGTCGTTGGTAACTTGAGAGTTTTACATGGAGTTAATCCTCCAAAACGCAACCACACCACACCTTTGTCGTCCATCTTAGTATCATAAGCCTTCACAATAATTTGGTTACAAACTTTTGTGTGACCTCGATACCAAAACTTTCTATACTGCAAACGGTTCATAGTTTAACCAAATATGAAACCCCTCTGGTAAACCTCTCCCCGTTGCGGGGAGAGGCTTTGAACCTTGTTCTTTGTATGATAAAAAAGTCCAGTTTCATGGACTTGGTTTGCTACGTCTTTTACTATTATACCCCCATTGACTCATATTGACTACTATTTGTTTCATGAATATTTTGCTCTTCGGCTATTTTTTTCTTGTAAGCCCGAAGAAAGTAAAGTTTGGCGGAAAAGCAGTGCATGATAGCCATAAAATCCTGCATCAACTCTTCGCGCGGCGATAGCTTGGCATTGTTCACCACAACAATTTTGCAGCCGTGAAGGTTGCAAAACCACTCAACGAACTCAAAACCAAATCTGCATAACCTGTCCTTATGTCCCACGACAATTTCAGAGATTTGATTCTGGGCAACTTGAGTCATTAATTTAAGAAAGTTTTTCCGCTTCCAGTTCATGCCACTAGCAACATCCTTGACGACTCGACATCCTGGGTAAGTTTTGCCTAAAAATTCTATTTGTGTGTCAAGGTCTAACAACTGGGTTTTTGTGCTGACACGGGCGTAAAGAACCCGCTCTTTATCCGTTGGAACTGTTTTGATAAAGGCTGACTCTGGATATCTCCGGTGTCCCCCAGGGAAATACATTCTATTTTCCCTAAGTCAGCCCATTCTGCCGTCGTCTTAGGGTGATAGCCAAATTGTTTGTAAACTTGTTCTGGGGTTAGGTATTTCATCTTTCGGTTAAATACGATTAACCCCAGTATACTACGTTATTTTGAGATTAGAGAGTATGGCTAACCGTTATCTTGATTGGACAAATCTTCTGAGTCCACAGATATATCTTCTCTCGGTGCAGCTACTTTTACCATCGCATGGCGGAGTACACGATCGCCAAAATAATAGCCCCGAACTAACTCTTCTAAAATAGTTCCTTCTGGATGTTCGTCGGTTGGTTCTCGCATCACAGCTTCATGCAAATTCGGGTCAAATTCTTGACCTTCAGGGCGCATGGGTGCTACACCTAAACGTTTGAGACAATCCACCAATTGTTTATAAACCCCTTGATAGCTCTTATGAATTGTCATTTCACCATCGCCTTGGGGTTTGAGGTGCGCTCGCGCTCGTTCAAAATTATCAACGACAGGTAGCAATTCCGTAATTGTGTTGCGCTTTACCTGTAAGTCAATTTCTTCTTTTTCTTTGGCAGTTCGTTTGCGGTAATTCTCAAAATCTGCGGCAATTCGCATATATTGAGTGCTACGGTCTTCTAATTGAGCTTTGAGAGTTTCAATTTGCTGAGATAAATCTGCTAAGACAGCGATATCTACTTCAATGGGATTGGCTGTAGCACTACCATTTTCTTCAGTGAGTATATTATCTCCCTGTTCATTTATTTGGTTTGCTACTTGCTCATTAGCTTCGCTGCTAGAGTCTTGGGGGTTAATTTCGGACGGGGAGTCACTTTTCATAAGAATATGTGGTAAGTGGAAAACTCAGTCACTGAAGTGCTGAGAAGAATGGTTTGCGGTAGACTTAGGCGTTTTCGGTAACTTTAGCAACTACTTGCTATATCTTTAGTTGATTCGCCCAATTCCTGGTTTATCGAACAGAATTCAGGAGTCACCGAGTCAGAATCCATTCTGAATTCTGTGCGAGTGGCGGATGAATAACCGGGTTTAAGATCCCCACCACATCTAGGATTTGGTGGTCTTCAATCGTTTGTGGGTCTGAACCCCCGACTGATTGATTCTGACTCCTGAATTCTGACTCCTGAATTCTTCTTTAAATAGTTTACCTGTTTATTTTCGTTTACTATTATCTACCCATCCTAGATGCTTTTAACAGCAGAAATTTAACAGGCTATCAGCATTCGGCCTTCAGCATTCAGCGAGTGAGATAATTATGGGTTCAATCCCGTGTTTAGTAACACAATAGATGTTATATTAGTTACCAATATTTCAGTAGGATGTGATCTTCCTGTTATTTTATGGTGATAAATTGTCAATATAAAAATTTTTACATCAAAAGGTTGTTGGCTAGAATTTAATACAGTATCAATGAGAAGTATGTACCACCGTGAGGGAATACTTAAAGAAGAGATTCCCCTACCCTAACCCATTTGCTTATGACTTACTCATCACCACAAGGGCGCAGTACGGCGATAACTATCAGAACTGAGTTTTCGCCCTTTGCTAATAAACTAGTAGCATCTGGCTATATCAATAATGAACAAATGAGACAGGCTTTAGCTATGAGCCGCAAGACTGGCAAGCTACTGACAGAAGTATTAGAGTCAATTACTGACCGAAAATTAGCTCCTGAACAGGTAACAGCATACAAAAAACAACACTTATTTGAACTTAAAATTTTATACGGTATTGAGTCGCTTGATACTGAAATCAACGAAATTGATACAACAAATGTGGGGATGCTGATTCAAGAACTCATTCCTGTGGAGCTATGTCGTCGCCATTATCTAGTGCCATTGTCAAGACATGATGACCAACCGTCACCTTATATTTTAATGGCGATGGTTGACCCAGATAATTTAGAGGCTTCTGATGATCTTAACCGAATTTTGCGTCCTAAAGGTTTGTCTTTTCAGCGGCGGGTAATTACGCAGAAAGATTACTTGGGCATTATTAATCAATACTTAAATGAGCAAGCTGCCCGCCAAAAGACCTTAGATCAACAAAAAAATTATGATGTTAAGGGGGATTTAGACAATTTAGAAAATCTGGAAATAGAGGAAAGTAGTGATGATGATGTTGATTTAGATAAGGCGATGAAGGGTGCTGATGATGCACCTATTATTAAACTTGTGAATCGGATTTTGTTGAAGGCTTTAAGTGAGGGTGTTTCGGATATTCACATTGAACCCCAGGAAGAATATTTACGGATTCGTTTCCGTAAGGATGGGGTATTACGTGAGGCATTTGAAAATATGCCGAAAAAAATTATCCCGGCAGTAACAGCCAGATTTAAAATTATTTCTAATTTGGACATTGCGGAGAGACGTTTACCTCAAGATGGACGTATCCGCCGGATATTTGCGGGGAGAAAGGTGGATTTTCGGGTAAATACTCTACCTAGTCGTTATGGAGAAAAGGTTGTTCTCCGGATTTTAGATAACTCCTCTACTCAATTGGGTTTAGATAAGTTAATTACTGACCCAGAAACCTTAAAAATTGTTCAGGATATGGTGAGTAAGCCCTTTGGGTTGATTTTGGTGACAGGACCAACTGGTTCGGGTAAAACGACTTCGTTGTATTCGGCACTGTCAGAAAAGAATGATCCGGGGATTAATATTAGTACGGTAGAAGATCCGATTGAGTACAGTTTACCGGGGATTACTCAAGTACAGGTAATTCGGGAAAAGGGGTTGGATTTCTCGACGGCTTTGCGGGCTTTTTTACGTCAAGATCCAGATGTGTTACTGGTGGGGGAAACACGAGATAAGGAAACTGCAAAAACGGCGATTGAGGCGGCATTAACCGGTCACTTGGTATTAACTACTTTACACACTAATGATGCGCCGGGAGCGATCGCTCGCTTAGGAGAAATGGGTATTGAACCGTTCATGGTTTCCAGTTCTCTCATTGGTGTTTTAGCACAACGTCTAGTTCGTCGTGTCTGTTCTGAATGTCGGATTGCCTATAGTCCCACCATTGAAGAACTCGCTCGCTATGGTTTATCAGCTTCCCAAGAGGCTCAGGTGACTTTCTATAAAGCCAATATTATCCCACCAGAAGAAATAGTCAGCCGTAAAAATCTTTGTCCAAAATGTAATGGCATTGGCTACAAGGGGCGTTGTGGTGTTTATGAAGTGATGCGGATTACTGAAGAATTACAAACCCTTATTAACAAGGAAGCACCTACAGAAAGGATCAAAGAAGTGGCTGTTGAAGAGGGTATGAAAACCTTACTGGCATACAGTTTAGACCTAGTTCGCCAAGGTGCAACTACCCTAGAAGAGGTAGAACGGGTAACATTTACAGACACAGGTTTAGAAGCTGAATTAAAGGCTAAACGCAAAAGTGGTCTGACTTGTCGGACTTGTACAGGGGAATTACAACCAGAATGGTTAGATTGTCCTTACTGTATGACACCTCGATTTACAGATTAACCACACATTTTGAATTGAGAGTTTGCAGTTTTTTATTGTTAATTAACGGGAGTGGAACAAGACTATGGAAATGATGATTGAAGACTTGATGGAGCAACTAATTAATATGGGTGGCTCAGACTTACACCTATCTGCTGGTTTGCCTCCCTATTTTCGGATTAGTGGACATCTAACACCTATTGGTGAACATACCTTAACTGCTGATGAGTGCCAAAGGTTAATTTTTAGTATGCTCAATAACACTCAGCGCAAAACCTTAGAGCAAACCTGGGAATTAGATTGTTCTTATGGTGTAAAAGGATTAGCTCGGTTTCGGGTGAATGTCTACAAAGAGCGGGGTGCTTTTGCTGCTTGTTTACGAGCATTAAGTTCTAAAATTCCTAACTTTGAAAAATTAGGTTTGCCCGATATAGTTCGGGAAATGACGGAAAAACCTAGAGGATTAATTCTCGTTACAGGTCCAACTGGTTCTGGTAAAACTACTACCTTAGCGGCAATGATTGACCTAATTAATCGGACTAGGGCAGAACACATTTTAACGGTTGAAGATCCTGTAGAATTTGTTTATGAACCTATCAAAAGTCTAGTCCACCAACGCCAATTAGGGGAAGATACGAAGAGTTTTGCTAATGCTTTGAAAGCAGCTTTACGGGAAGATCCAGATATTATTCTCGTAGGAGAAATGCGGGATTTAGAAACAATTGCTTTGGCAATTTCCGCCGCAGAAACAGGTCACTTGGTATTTGGTACATTACATACAAGCTCTGCTGCACAAACCGTTGACCGGATTATTGACGTTTTCCCCTCAGAAAGACAAACTCAGGTGCGGGTGCAGTTATCTAACTCCTTAGTTGCAGTTTTTAGTCAAACTTTAGTACCTAAGAAAAATCCCAAAGCTAATGAATATGGTCGAGTTATGGCTCAAGAAATCATGGTGATTACTCCCGCTATTTCTAACTTGATTCGGGAAGGAAAAACAGCACAGATTTACTCAGCTATTCAGACTGGTGGTAAATTGGGAATGCAAACTCTAGAAAAGGTTTTGGCTGATTTATACAAAGCTGGAACTATTTCTTTTGAAGCGGCAATCTCTAAAACCTCTAAACCAGATGAAGTCCAGCGTCTAATTGGTGCGACAGCCCCAGCAGGAGCTAAATTGCGTTAACAGGTAATAGGTAGGGAGCAGGGAGCAGGGGGAAATGTTTACCAATTACCAATTACCGATTACCAATTACCGATTACCGATTACCGATTACCAATTCTAAAATTTTAAATTAATATTATGCCTACCTACGTTGCTCGTATTCGTGATTCTCAAGGAAAATCCAGAACTGAAAAATTTACCGCTGATTCCTTGACTGATGCTCGGACTAATCTTAGAAATCAAGGTTTTGTTGTTCAAGAGTTAAAAGAATCTCAAAGCTTGGCTTCTCGGTTTGATATCCAGAAAATTCAGAATTCCTTTGTTAAGGTTTCTGTAAAAGATAAAGCGGTTTTTTCTCGTCAATTTGCTGCTTTGGTAAATGCAGGTGTAGCCATAGTTAGAGGCTTGGGTGTACTCTCTGAACAGTGTGGTAACCCTAAACTTAAAGCGGCTTTAATTGAAATTAGTGCTGATGTTCAAACTGGAGTTAACCTCTCAGATTCCATGCGTAAACATCCTGATTGTTTTGATGGTTTGTATGTGAGTATGGTACAAGCTGGAGAAATTGGGGGTGTGCTAGATGAGGTTTTAAATCGTTTAGCTAAACTATTAGAAGATATGGCGCGGTTGCAGAACCAAATTAAATCGGCTATGTCTTATCCAGTGGTAGTAGGGTTTTTGGCAACTGCTATTTTTGTAGGGATGACAGTCTTTCTAATTCCCATTTTTGCCGCCATTTTCAAAGATATAGGTATAGAATTACCACCACTTACGCAATTTTTGATGGACTGTAGTTCAATATTGCGAAGTTACTGGTCTTTAGTGATTATTGGGATTTTGTTTGCATTATCGTTTGCCTATAAGCAGTATTACAAAACCCCTCTTGGTAGGTTAAATATTGATGGTATTGCTCTGAAATTACCTTTGTTTGGTGATTTAATTCAAAAATCTTCCATTGCCCGTTTTAGTCGGACTTTTGGTTCATTAACTCGTTCTGGAGTACCAATTTTAACCTGTTTAGAAATTGTGCGAGATACATCTGGAAACCAAGTTATTGCTAACGCTATTGATGCTGCTCGTGAAGAAGTTCAACAGGGGGGGATGATTAGTGTGGCTTTGCTCAAAGAATCGGTTTTTCCTGGTATGGCAATTCAGATGATGAGTATCGGTGAAGAAACCGGTCAATTAGATGGAATGTTGATGAAAGTTGCTGATTTCTATGAAGACGAAGTAGAACAGGCAGTTAAATCACTTACCAGCGTTTTAGAACCCGTGATGATTGTGGTATTGGGGGGAATGGTAGGGACAATTTTGTTGGCTATGTACCTGCCGATGTTCAAAGTATTTGAAAAGATGGGTTAAGGAAAGATTGAAAGATGAATGGATTATTATTGTATCCTGAATAAAAACTCAGTGAGTGGTTATCTTAATATGGGTCAAATCACCCAATTCTATTACACAGCACAACACAAACCAAACCAATTGATTTATGGTAGTGGTCAAACCGCAGTGATTACAGGATGGATGGTGAAACAAGCGATCGCTAAACATCTACAATCAAATGAATATGCTGTAATCGGACAGTTATACTCACCTACTAGAGGTATCAACTTACTAATTCGCAACTTATTGCTAAATCCTCATGTGCGGTATTTAGTTATTCTCAACGCTACCAAAGAAGATAAAAATGCCGGTGGTTGTCAATGTTTAAGTGATTTCTTCCGTCATGGTGTGGCAGAAAGTATTAGCGACGCTGGGCGAAAATCTTGGGTAATTTGTTCTCCTATTTCTGGTTATATTGATATTGATATTGATATCAATGCCTTGGAAAAATTACGCCATTCCGTAGAAATTCAAGACGCTACATCAATTGCTGATGCTGTCGAAAAAATTCAATATTACGCCCAAAAAGAAACCGTTGCACCTTGGGGAATACCTGTAGAATTTCCTATGACTACAATTGAACCAACTGTTTTACCAGGAACACGCTATGGACACAGAATTGAAGGTAAGACAATTGCTGAAACTTGGGTAAAAATCATTCATAGAATTAAAACCACTGGTACAATTAGACCCACTGGCTATGATGGTAAATGGCAAGAATTGATAGATTTAATGGCAGTTGTCACCGAAGAACCGGAGGATTTCTATTTTCCCGAACCCAATTATTTACCCATAGATAGAAGTTTTCTAGAAGAATATATTTCGCAAATTTTAGATGATGCACCCAATCGAGAAGGAGTAAAATATACTTATGGGCAACGTTTACGTTCTTGGTTTGGACGTGATCAAATTGAACAAGTCATTGAAAAATTAGCCAATGATATTGATTCTGCGAGGGCTGTAATGTCCTTATGGGATGCTAGTCAAGATGATAATGACAATCCCCCTTGTCTAAATCATGTTTGGGTGAGAATAGTTGATAATGAACTATCTTTAACTGCAACTTTTCGTAGTAATGATATGTTCTCAGCTTGGCCAGCAAATGCTATGGGATTAAGGGCTTTACAAAAGTATATTTATAATTCTTTGCTTAAAAGAACTGCTCATACATTAAAAATGGGGGCATTAATTACTATTAGTCAAAGCGCCCATATTTATGATGATTGTTTTGAAAATGTCGCCAATGTCATTTCATCTCAATATCTTAAAATATCTCAACAAAAAGACTATTTTGATCCTGCTGGTAGTTTTATTATTACTATTCAGAATCATCAAATTATTGTTGAACATACAACCCCTGGTTCTGGAGAAGTAGTTAATTGTTATTCTGGTAAATCTGCACATAAACTTTCCCAGCAAATATTCACAGATTGTCCGGGTTTACAAGTTTCCCATGCCATGTATCTAGGAGTGGAATTGCAAAAAGCGGAAATGGCTTTGTTAATGAAAGAACAGTTTATTTATGAACAGGATAAACCAGTAAAATTGCAGCTACATCAATACAGTCACCTCTAAGATACAAGAGACTGTTTTGGTGTCCAAATTTTCACAATTAAGCCGTCAGGAGATAGAAGCGATGTTTTTAGTCAGTGATATCAAGCAAACAAGAGTATATCAAGAAGCAAAGCAGGAAGAAGCAACGACCTTACTATTCCGTCAGTTATCCAAGCGATTTGGGAAATTGAGCGGTAATTACATCGAAACTATCAGCAATCTTACAATAGAACAACTAGAAGACCTGGGAGAAGCATTATTAGACTTTGTGGACATTACTGACCTGGAACAATGGCTCAAAGCTCACACAAACCAGTAATTAAAGGATATGCACACAGATACAATATTTTATCAAATATTCCTCACTTTTCATACCCTGTTATTTGAACTACTCGGTCAACCGACGGAAAATGCTCAAGGTTATAATTTCACATCTGTTGAAGTTAAAGAAAAAGCCTTTCGATTTGATGGTATTTTCATGCCAGATAGTTTGGAAAAACCCATCTATTTTGTAGAAGTTCAATTCCAAAATAAACCAGAATTTTACTGGGAATTAATCACAGAAATCAACATTTATCTCAATCAATACAAACCACAGCAAGACTGGCAAGCCATAGCTTTATTTGCTAAACGTAGTTTAGATGTAGAGGTATTAACTAATTATCAACAAGAATTAATTAATAGTGGGAGAATCAAACGCATTTATTTAGATGAGCTACCACCCGGTTCAATTGGTATGGGATTAATTGAATTAATTCTGAGTAAAGAAACAAAAGCACCAGAATTAGTTCAAAACCTCATGCAAAGAACAAAAACAGAGATTGTCAACAACAGAGAAAGACAAGGTATTATAGAGTTGCTGGAGACTGTCTTGGTGTCCAAATTTTCACAATTAAGCCGTCAGGAGATAGAAGCGATGTTTTTAGTCAGTGATATCAAGCAAACTAGGGTATATCAAGAAGCAAAGCAAGAAGGTAAACAAGATGAAGCAACAAACTTACTATTCCGTCAGTTATCCAAGCGATTTGGGAAATTGAGCGGTAATTACATCGAAACTATCAGCAATCTTACAATAGAACAACTAGAAGACCTGGGAGAAGCATTATTAGACTTTGTGGACATTACCGACCTAGAACAATGGCTCAAAGCCCATATAAACCTGATCTAAGCTACTTTTTTTAAATTTTAATTCTACCCTGCGGTACTGGCTTATAATTGCCAAGGGGCTAATGCTCCTGTACTTGTAAGTTCAAGGGGGATAGATGACAATTAAACGGTTGCTGTTAATTGGGCTAACTTTGTTAGCGATAATGTTGTCAGGGTTATCTTTATTAAGTAGCTGGCAAAAACCTCAGTTCCAGAGTCGTCTAGAATTGTACCAGACAAATATTGTCTTACAAGCTCAGGCATGGCAACCAGAAGACAGTAGCGACGAAAGTATTCAAACACTTCAAGAATCTATTCTCGGTGCTAATCCTAAGATGAGCGCGACAAAGCAATATCAAGAAGCGAGTGAATCTGTCAAAACTAGTTTAGAGGCGACTAATAAAAAATTAGTAAAACTGCAATCTTCGCCAGCAATTCCAGTTTCCGCAGAAGAAAAAAGTTTACAAAAATCTATCCAACAACAAGAAAAATTATTAGCAGAAGTAGATTTGCGGCTGGGAATTTTACAAGCACAGCAACAGCAAACAGACAATGCTATTAAAACTTGGAATCAATTACAGCAATCATCAAATATCAATTCTAAATATCAAGAAACTGCCCAAGTATTAAGCGGAATGTGGAGTCAACCTCCCCGGTTATTTCCTAAAGCTGAACAGCTAATTCAACAAAATTTAGATAGTTGGTTTCGTTCTACGGCGTTAGAAAAATTATATCAACTTCAACAACGTCAGGAAGCTTTATCCTCTCTGAAAATTGCCCAACAAGCAGCGGCAGCCCAAGCATTGTTAAAATTAGCGGTAATTGCGACTATCCCCACCTTGACAGCTTTTCTAGGGCTAATTCTGCTGCTTTTCTTATTGGTTCAACGATTGCTTAAAGGTCAAGCATCCATACTAGCTACAAATGGTGATTTAGTTTGGTCAACTCCTTGGAATTGGGAAATAATTATTCAGGTTTTTGTCCTCGGATTTTTCTTAATGGGACAATTATTTATCCCCGAATTATTATCTATTTTACCTATTCCTCGTGGTACAGGAAATGCCAGAATTGAAGCTTCTGTGGTTTTAGTTAGTTATATGTTAGTGGCTTTTGGTTCTTTGTCAGTTCTATATTTTTCCATTAGGCGTTTTTTCCCTCTTCCTAACAACTGGTTTCGCTTCAATTTCTTTGGTAATTGGGTTTTGTGGGGATTCGGTGGCTATTGCACGGCTTTACCGATTGTGGTAGTAGTATCACTGATTAATCAAAAATTGTGGCAAGGACAAGGTGGCAGTAATCCACTTTTACAAATGGCACTAGAAAGCCGGGATAATACTGCATTAGGCATATTTTTCTTTACCGCAGCTATAGCTGCACCATTTTTTGAGGAGTTTCTATTTCGAGGTTTTTTATTACCATCTCTGACTCGTTATACTTCGGTTTGGGGGGCAATTTTGATCAGTAGTTTGTTATTTGCCGCTGCTCACCTCAGTTTATCAGAAATACTCCCGCTGACAGCATTAGGAATAGTCTTAGGAATAGTTTACACGCGATCGCGCAATCTACTTTCTTCTATGCTTCTCCACAGTCTTTGGAATAGTGGCACGTTAATTAGTTTGTTTCTTTTAGGTGGTAATAATTAGGGTTTGCTGAAAAAGTTATCTGTGAGGGCTAGTAGTCTGTCAACCCGAAAATGACGGGTGAAGGCAAGCAGGGGGAGAAGAGAGGTAGGGGAGGTAGGGGGGTAGGGGGGGTAGGGGAGGTAGGAGAGGTAGGGGAGGTAGGGGCGCAGGGCCTGCGCCCATTCGGGAGTATGGCTAACGCTTATTGATCAAGTAAAACCCCTACTTGATGACATGATTTATAGCGGTTATCACGCTTGATGCAATATAATCGAGGGCGCAGACCCTGCGCCCCTACAGAGTTTGCGATTGGCTGACTGTATCTCACTCAAGTGCATACTGCTATATATATAGCTCAATATTGGGTAAATACGAAACTATATGAACAAGTTTTAAAACAAGCAGAAGAATAAATCAAAAATAATCGGTGTAAATCCTTAAATCCTGGACATCCTGATTCTCACAAATAAACAATAAAAAAATCCCCTGAAAAGATGTAAAAACAATCCTTTCAGGGGAAATTTATCAACAACCTACGCCGGGTAAATTCTTAACCGCCGATTAGGTTCGTCGCCAAAACTATCGGATTTGAGGCGATAATGTTCTACCAACTCATGCTGCATTTTTCGCACTTGGGAAGAACGGGGTAGTAACTCCACAGGCTGACCTTTAGGGATGACAATCTGCTCTACAGCAAGTCTAGCTTCCTCCAAAGCGTCCATTTCATCATCACTACCGTTGTGTAATAATAGTTGTAATTCTCGGTCATCGCCAATATCCGGATCATCAATATTCAGTAAGCGGCGGAGACTGCGAGTAATTTGGGGAATTGTACTGGACTTGATCACATGAATGGGTACATGACGAGCCTTAGCCATTTGTCTTAACTTAGCGTGATTTTTGACGTGCGATCGCAATGCCAAAATAGCATCTGCACTATCTAAGTCTTTGGTCAATATCACTGGCAAAGTTAGCACATTAATCACCTGTTCCAATTGGTGACGACTCACCCCATAGGGGTAAATATGCAATGGTAAATCTTCCCCATTGGGACCTGCTTGTTTACGGCTGGCAAAATCAAAACTTTCCGAGTAATTGAAAGATTCATCCAACAACCGGTCAAATTCACTGCGTCCCGTTGGTCTTTCTCTATCCAGAGATAAAGGTGGTAAAGCCACCATTTGTCCAGAAGAACGCCAACCATTAGGTTTAGCAGAGAGGAAAGATTCTTCCACATTAGTAACGTGACCATTACCATTGCCACCATTGACTACAGCCAACTGTCTAACAATACCAACCTTGCCATGATCATCAACAGTTCTAGTTTGTGGAGTAGGTTGACGACCACGTAACAACGTATCGACCGTATCAGCCACAGACTCATGAACTACCCAGCGTTGCCGTTCCAACATTTCCACAGCAATCTCAAAAGTAGGCGGAGCTTTGCGTTCCAAAACCGTCTTTTGCGAACCACGCCGTCTAGCCTCATCATCTCCCAGCGTCACAGCCTGAATTCCCCCAACCAAGTCCGACAGAGTAGGATTTTTAATCAGGTTTTCAATCTGATTACCGTGGGCAGTTCCCACCAATTGCACCCCGCGTTCGGCAATTGTCCGGGCTGCTAAAGCTTCCAGTTCTGTACCAATTTCATCAATGACAATGACTTCTGGCATATGGTTTTCCACAGCCTCAATCATGACTTGATGTTGTAACTCTGGCTTAGAAACTTGCATCCGTCTTGCACGACCAATGGCTGGGTGAGCAACATCACCATCCCCAGCAATTTCGTTAGATGTGTCAATAATCACCACTCGTTTATGCAAATCATCCGCCAACACGCGGGCGATTTCTCTTAAAGCTGTAGTTTTACCAACACCAGGACGACCCAGCATGAGAATTGATTGACCAGTTTCCACCAAATCGCGGATCATGGCAATTGTTCCGAATACTGCCCTGCCGACACGACAAGTTAAGCCAATAATCTTACCACTACGGTTGCGGATAGCACTGATCCGATGCAAAGTTTTCTCAATTCCAGCCCGATTATCCCCCCCAAAATTTCCAACTCGTTGAATGCAATCATCTATCTGTGCTTGAGTGACCGGTGTTTCGCTCAGATACTCCGCTGCATGGGGAAACCGAGCTTCAGGGCGACGGCCTAAATCCAAGACTACCTCAACTAAAATATCCCCTTTCGGATGATTCTCTAATTTTTCTTGGAGGTCTTGAGGCAAAATATCTAACAACTTTTGGAGATCTTCTGTAATCGTCATGCTTTCTATTGGTGACTTGACGTTTTTAGAGACATGGTTGGAGCGTTACTGCCCAGACTTAATCTGGGAAACGAGAGTATGGGCAAGCCTTACAGCCTCCCACAGTAATTCCGGTTCTTCTTCTAAGGGAATATTGCCTTGACTATCAGTGTTAATCACCTCCTTGTTTTCCAACTGGTCAAGAATGGGTGACAGCAATACACGAGCGTAACTACCATAGCCAACCCCGGCTATTTTGGATTTTGGATTTTGGATTTTGGATTTTAGATTGTGTTCTTCTAATCCAAAATCTAAAATCGGCAATCTAAAATCATTAAGCAGTCCCATTCCCCGCAATTTGGGAACGGTGTAGCTATTAGTGCCGCCTGCTAACTGCACATATCCCGGTAGGTTTGCTGTCAAAACTTTTTGTCCTAATTTTATTGTGGCTATGGTAGTACCATCACCAATATCACCACTCATAGAACGTCCATCAGTCTGCCAAATCAGAAACTGGGGACGGGGGACAATCAAATTGTAAATAGCTTGTAGGTAATCAATTAACCCTTCTCCATCGTTACAACTGATGGCTACCAATTTTAATTGGTCTACCCAAGGTGTCATTGCGTCCCATAACCGTTGGAATTGTGCCAACCGCCCTACTTGAGTATGAATTTCTATAGCTTCTATTCCAGTTGATATAATCAATGGTGCGATTGCCCCTGGCGTTGATACATAAGATTTTGTATAAATTATACCATAAGGACAGATAGGAATGCAACGGCCACATCCATAACATTTTTCAGAAATCACTCCAGAAAAATCATCTTTGGTATTGTTAAATAAAATTGCTTGGGCTGGACAAATTTTCTCACATGGTCTAGGACAATCACTAGGACAGTCCTGATAATTAAACTCAGCCTTCCGAAAATGCGGATCTTCACCATCATTGAGGCTGACCATCAACAAAGGCAAATCACCCGTAAAGGCAAAGCCTCGCTTCTGAGCATCATCTGTTAAGGTTTGTGCTACCAATAAAGCCTCCTGAGTAGCAGCAATGACAGCCGGATCTGCTGCCACATCTATACAGTCAGCACCAGCCAAAGTGTACGCTAACGTGAGATTTCTGACCGCAGGAAGATGTTGGAAACTGGCTCCGCAAATTAACTTGAACCAGTTACCGTGTTTTAGGGATTGTAAAGGGGCTAATAAATCAGTCACACTTCCATTATGCGTTTATTCCACTGAAAATAGCAGCCTGTCATCAGAAAAATTTAGATTTTTTGTTACTAATTTTTTATTAGTATATTTCGACACTACTGCCGAGAGTAATCATTTTCCCTGTTTCCGCTACCTCCTGAATTTCTCAAGTATATCAACGGCTCAGTATAAAACTGGTAGTCCAGAAACCTAATACAAGAGCAAGGTAGACAAAAAATGCCGATTTAAGTCCGAATGATACAAGTTGATGTTCGCTAACTACAGAGTTATGTTCAAAGTTTTTGGAAATAGTCATTGTTAATACAATGATTGCAGAGGAAGTAAATACGGCATATCCTGCCGCACTGTTTTGTACAGCAGCAAAAAGTAATCCGTTTTCTAGTGACTTACCTATATTGTGTTGAAGTGTCATCATTAATGCGTTTCCGCCCACATTAGAGCCTGTAATATTGCCACTAAGCATACCCAAAGCCGGAGTAATAAACATATACATTGCTTTGCTTTGGGAAATACTTGCCACAAATGAAGAAAACGCATTTAGCATTCCAGATTCTTGCATTAGCTGCGCCAGAAAAGCAAAAAGAAATAAGCTTAAACAGGCTGTTTTAGATTTTTGAATAATCCCTAAATGAGATATTTTTACTTTTTCCAAGGAAAACCAAGTACCAGCGACAATAGCTACAACTATTCCCGGACTTTTAAATATTGCCAGTTTAATTCGGGATGTTTCTAGTATAGCTATGGATGATAATAACTCAGAAACAGGTGGGATTAATCTTGATGCTAATATTAAAATAAGTAAAATAAAATAAGGAGTTAATAGTTTAAATAGTTCAAATAAATTTATTTTTTTAAAGGACGAGGGATCTGTTTTTTTGTGGTATCTAGTTAAAATAATTGTTGTTACTATACCCACCGTCAGTCCAGAGAGAACTCCTGCTAGTTCACTTAAGCCTAATGAACTAAAAACATATAGCATTAGAGATAAACCTAATCCCATTGTTATCGCCAGAATAATATTCTGCTTGATCCCTTCTATGCCATCAATAATATATGCTCCAATCAAACCGAAAGTTGGAAATACAAAAAGGCTGACTAATGCAGTAGTAGCACTTAGCTTATTAATTGGCTCTTCACTCAGAGATGAACCCACAAGAGTTGCAAGAGCCAGAGTTCCCCAGGGCATGATATTCATGCCTATAATTGATAGACGATATGCTTTATAATCTGGAAATAGACTAAAAAATAAAGGAATTGATAGAAAAAGTGACACACCAAACCCAGTTAGAGATTCAATAGCTGGAAGGAAAGCAATTAATAATAAAAGTGCTTTATGAGCCTTATTTATCGGAAATATTTTAATCATCTCAGACAGACTTTCTATTTTACCTTGCCCTTGTAGAACTGCATTTAAATATAAGCCTGGGACAATTACTAGGGCAGCACTTATTGTCAAAATTGCAGTAGTCAAGATAGCTGTAGATAAATTGCTTGAATTTAGGGTAAACCAATCTGTTGTCATGATTATGAGCGATCCAAGCAAAATTCCAGCTAAGGCTCCAGTTACTGTATTTCGTTTGAAAAATAAAATAACTGATATACTCAAAATGACTGGGCTTATTCCAATAAACGCCTTAATTGTATCCATTTTTTTCCTAAGTTTACTGTCGTTCTGAATTGTATAGCGGTTCCGACACAAAATCTAGTTTGTGTCCTATTGTTCTAACAAAGCACAAGGCTTTACTTTAAAGAGGTGATAAGCCAGCTAACTGAAAATAATTCCTACTAGATTCTTGAGTTGCTTGTCACTCCCTTAGCTCACATCTTGCACCAGAAAAACCTGATTTTATTTAAGCACTAAATACAAAAACTAAAACCCTTAAATTAGCGATAAAAACCTAGAAAAGTAATGTAACTTTCTTGAGACTAGATCGCCTATAACGATGATTTTACGGTGAGGTGCAAGATATGAGTTAGGGATTTGCTAAAAAGATTTTAAGTAGCTTAATACTTGTTTGTATTGTTGTAAATTAGCTTCGATTGCTTGGTATGCACCAATAAATATTTCTCTAATCTCTTCTAGAGTCAATACAGGACTTTGGTATTCCATTGCACTAATAACTTCTTTTGTATGATGTGGATCTATCTTAGTATGTGCAGAAAAATAGATTTGAATATCACTTTTGGTAAGACCGACTCGCTCTAAGCCGTTAATAATCTTGACAAAGTGAGACTCTACCCAAGCCTCAGTAATTAAGAAGTGTCCGTAGGCACGGAATTTATATTGTGGCCTGAAGAGAAGACTATTGAAGCTATTTGAACTAATCTTTGTAAACCACGGTTGTTTTTTACTTCTATATTCAAGAAAGTCGTTCCAACCCAACAAGCTATCAATCAGTTGACGCAACCAGTAAGTATGAAATTTTCGTAGATTTCCGTTGCCACATTCATCCCAAAGATTAGATGCCATGACTTTTTTCATGTTGCCTTGCAATCCAACAACTATAAGAGCTACTTCATCATCCACAATTTCATTGCGTAAGACTTCTAAACAGAGAAATTCTAAGATTGCTTCTTTAGATGCCTCTATTTCAATAAAGTCAAACAACTCGTGTGAGACTCCAGAGTTATTGATGGCAAGGTCTTTTAAATTACTAAACGCATCTTTTTGATTTGTGAAAAAAGATGCTTCAGGTATCTTAAGCCATTCATGAATAAAGCTAAATTCAAGTATCAACTTAGCTTCCTGTATAGATAATTCTAAATCAATATCAGAATTCAGATAGCAAGGACTATCCGGATAGCCGTAAAAATAACTATAAATTGTTCCGAGATGATCGTTAATAAAAGCACCATGACCCTCTGTATCATGTAAAAAATTGGCTAAAGTTAGTCTTTTTCCTTCGCGAGAATCATTCAGAAAATTTAGCAGTTTGATATCGAATTGCTTGAATGAATTCACCAGAGGCCACTGGTATTTCTGAAGTGGTGGATTTTCATTAACGATATTTTCAATTATTAACACTTTGCTTTTTCCTGTTGGTTATTTATACTCGTGTTGGTTCGTAAAAAAAATCTGGAATGGGAACAGTTATTTCTTCCAAGACTGTTCTTTGATATACATAGGAAGCAACAGCCAGATCGAGGATACCCATACCAAATGGCGAATATACTGTTGGCTTTTGTATATCTAAAGTGAGTTTTCCTTGAATAAGTTGATCGATAGTTCCTGTAACAAAATCTCGATTTCTAACTTCTTGCTCGGTAAGATGCAAGGATGTCGCAGATTTTAAACAGTGATCTACATCATCTACAATGTTGTTTGACTCAAGAATAATCTTTGATGATAAATCTCGCAAAGATAAATGCAAGACAATTGGATTGTGAGAGAAGACACTAATATCGTCAACATATGGCGCATTAGCAGTTGTAGTAAAAGTAATCAAATCGCAAGATGAAATCAGTTCTTCTTTGGTCGATGCGATTTTAACTTCCTCGATTCCTCTCTTTTGAGAATATTCTTTCATCGCTACACTGTACTCATCAACTAAATCAAACAGAACTAGTGCAGATATTGTCCAACCAGTATTAAGCAAAAATTTCAAGACATAACGAGAAATTAGTCCGCATCCAACAATCCCCAATTTTTTGACTGTTTTTGGTTTGATAAGATTTTGGGCTGCCAAAACGGCTGAAGCAGCGGTTCTAGAAGCACTGATTATTGATCCTTCAAGACAGGCTATTGGATATCCTGTTTCGTAATCATTAAGAATAATCACCGCAGATGCACGAGGAATTCCATGCTCGATATTCTTAGGAAAACTGGCAATCCATTTTATTCCTGAAATATTGAAGTCTCCTCCCAAATGTGCAGGTAAAGCAATAATTCTCGCTTCTGGCTTTTCTGGATATTTCAAAAAATAACTGTCTGGGTTTAGGGTTTTTTTCTCTCCATGAGTAAGATAGGCTCTTTGAACTAAATTAATTACATCTGCGTAACTATTTTGAAGTATTTCATTAACTATCGACCCGGAGATTACTGTGAAATTTCGCTCTATTGTGTTTATTTTCATGGTATCAATATTTATTAATTTCTTATTGACTCAAGGCAACTAGGAAAACGTTCTGAAACCCACTGATCGTCATAAATTGTATCTAGGTAGCGATCTCCTAAATCAGGGCTTATTGCTACTATAGTTTTTGCCGTATCAAGTTTATGTACATAAGCTTTGATACCTGCTAAAACTGTTCCAGTTGAACCTCCAACCAAGAATGTTTTTTTGCTTAGTAGTTCTCGACACATTTTTATCGTGTCTTCTTCTTTAACTACGACAATATCGTCAATCAGAGTTTTATCAACTAGTTCTGGTTTTCGACTTGTACCTAGTCCAGGAATGTATCTTTTACTAGAAAGTAAATCAAAAGTAACTGAGCCAAAGGCATCAACTGCAACAACTTTTGTTTTCAGCTTGTTATCTCTAACGTACTCAGCACATCCCATTAATGTACCTGTAGTACCCGCACCAATAAACAAGTAATCAATTTCTGGAAAACTTTCAAAAATTGAAGGTGCTGTACTTAAATAATGTGCATTTTTGTTTTCACAATTTGCATATTGATTAAGCCAAAATAGATTCTTATTCTCTTTAAGTAATCGCTTAATTAAATCAATTCTAGTATTTAAAAATCCTCCATTTTTATCTGGATTTTTAACAATGATAAGTTTAGCTCCAAACAACTTTATATATTGCTGATTTCTGGGCGAGATGTTTGGGTCAGTGACGCAGGTAAAACGATAGCCTTTAATTGAACAAGCTAGACTAACAGCCACTCCTAAATTACCAGATGAAGACTCAATAATATGGGTACGATCTGGTGATATTTCTCCTTTTTCTTCGAGAGCCTCTAGCATACGTATTGCAGGTTTTAGTTTGATAGACCCTGCTAAATTAAATCCTTCAACCTTTAAAAATAGATCGGCTTTTAAAGATAAGAAATTATTTAATCTATAAAAAACTCTGTCAAAAATAAGCTCCAAACAGTTTTCAGCAATGAAGGGAGATTTCATCAAATCTGATCGAGATGACTTGAAATTTCCAGAAAAAATTAAGGGTGTTTTAGTATCTAGTGGATTCATAAATCTTCTAAGATATCTAGATTAAGGAAAAGTTAAATTTCTGATAAGATCAGAATAAGTAAAAAAACTTACGTGCTGGTATTCAAAAAACACATGATTAACTATTAAACAATTATCATATTTATAAATCATCCCTAAGATTGATTTTTTATCATAAGCCTTATGATAGGCAAGCCAAACGCATCTAAATCAACGATTAAAAATCAGTTAAGTAAAGCAACTAAACTAAACGCCCCAACGCCGCACATCACATTGCATATTTCAACCTATCAAAAAAATCCTCTGAAAAGATTTAAAAACAATCATTTCAGAGAAAAATTTAGATTTTTTGTTACTAATTTTTTATTAGTATATTTCGACACTATTGCCCAGGGTAATCATTTTCCCTGCTTCCGCCACAGGAACTTTTGTATTTACACTTAATCTATAAAAATGATTAAACTGCGCTGTATTTACCCATGTCGGCATAGTTGCTTGACGTTTTTGCCCAAAGATTTTCTGAAAGTTTGGGTAAGCCTCCCCTGTATAAGCATCCCGCGTGGGGACTACACAACGTTGACAAGGGTTAATCCCTAAAAAGCGGACATCTCCCACCTGAAAGGCTACTGTTTCACCACTAGCAGCAAATAAGCCATCTTCCCAAAATGCTGGGACACCATCAATTTCAATATTGGCACGCATTCGCCGCCGCATTTCATCAACATTGATACCAGGAAACCATGATGCAACCTCTGTTAAGGTGGCTGTACTAATTACCGTTGCTCCTGATGAATCTGTATCATCAGGAAAACCCATTGTTGTATTTTGCTGTAATTGCACAGGAAAACCCAAAAAATCACTAACAACTGCGGCTAATGCTGGACGTTCTTCATCTAAATGAAAAACCTGTTCTGAATGTTCACCAGGAAACTTCAGCTTTATCAGCCTTTGTTCTAGGGAAAACTCAGAACGCAACATCAGGATTTGGGGATAACGCTTCCCATTGACAAACCTATTTTGTGCATCAACAAAAGCAAACTCTCGGTCATACTGAAGTGCGCCACTGGAGAGAATAGTTGCTTGTTCTACTTCTATACCATCCAGTGACTTGATTGGATATAGCAAGATCTTTGCTAAATATGGGGTTTGCACTTGAGTTATATAAAAAATTTACACTTCCTTTTTCATTCTGAAGTCCTGACAAAGGGCGCAGGCCCTGCGCCCCTACCTTCTGAATTCTTCTCTATGACATTGCTTTATGGTTGTGGAGATGAATAGGCAGGAGATTTATCAATTGCACCCATTCTATCGAGAGGCCAAAAACGAACTACAGCCCGACCAATAATATTACTACGGGGAACAACACCCCAACAACGACCATCATAACTGTTAGGACGATTATCACCGAGCATGAGGTAGTAATTTTGTGGGATAATTTCTGGTTGAGCCAAGAAAGGAGGCTTAAGTCCACTGCTGTTACAAGCTTCAACGAACGTTTGTGCAGTAGAGGATAGATAGACATCTTCCCGTAAAGGCTTGCTGTTGATATATACTTTGCCTTCTCTCAGTTCTACTTTTTCACCAGGTAAACCAATTACTCTTTTAATAAATGCTTCCCGTTCAGGATTATTCTGTATTTCTTGGGGCGGTAAAAATACTACTATATCTCCCCGTTCCGGTTCAGCAAATCTATACTTTACTTTATCAACAATAATTTTGTCTGCCTGCCATTGGTCCTTTACACCATGCAGGGTTGGTTCCATTGAACCAGTAGGAATCCAACGAGCTTCGGCGACAAAGGTACGAATTCCTAGAGCTAGAAAGATACTCAATATCATCGTTTTAACTAGCTCTACTATCCAGGAGTTATCGGGTTCTTGGCTAGAGTTTTTATCAGACGCTTGATTTTGCATGAAATTGTTGAAGTATGTTATGAGACTAGTATTGAACTCAGAGGGAGAGACTTGATATTATTAATCTTAACGAGATGGAGCAGATGGTAGGTAAATAAAGTAAAAAATCTAGTGTTTTTCTTTTATCAGCTACAAACATTCAGGTTTTTAGCTTTCTTAACTATAAACATTTTTTAACACAAAACCAAAATCGCTGATTCTTCGTGCCAATTAAGTTTACCTTAAAGAAAAAGTTATCTATCATCCATAAATAGTTCCTTTATCCTGAAAAATCTTAAATCCATGTCAAATCCACAAAGTTTACTGATTCGCCACGCTGAAATTATTTTACCCAATGGTGAGTCAATGATTGGCGATGTGTTGATAGAAGGAAGGCACGTAACCCAAGTAGGACAAGAAATTACTAATGCCACACCCACTTGTGAGATTGACGCACAAGGATTAACTTTGTTGCCTGGTGTGATTGACCCCCAGGTGCATTTTCGTGAACCGGGTCTAGAATATAAGGAAGACTTATTTACTGCCAGTTGTGCTTGCGCTAAGGGGGGAGTTACTTCCTTTCTAGAAATGCCGAATACAAGACCTTTAACCATTACTCAATCAGCTTTAGATGATAAGTTACAACGGGCAGCCCAGAAGTGCTTAGTTAATTATGGCTTTTTTATTGGGGCTACGGCGGATAATTTACCAGATTTACTTTCTGCCCAGCCAACACCGGGAATTAAGATTTTTATGGGGTCAATGCACGGAGATTTGTTGGTGAGTCAGGAAGACTCTCTAGAGGCGATTTTTGCCCAAGGAAGCCGTTTAATTGCTGTTCATGCGGAAGATCAAGCCAGAATTAAGCAACGAAAACATGAGTTTGCGGGGATTACAGATATGGCTGTTCATTCCCAAATTCAAGATAATCAAGCGGCATTATTGGCTACCCAATTGGCATTAAAACTTTCTAAGAAATACCAACGCCGGTTACATATTCTGCATATGTCAACCGCAGAGGAAGCGGAGTTACTGCGTGAGGATAAACCAAGTTGGGTGACGGCAGAGGTAACACCACAACATTTACTTTTGAATACTAATGCTTATAACACTATTGGTAGTTTAGCGCAAATGAATCCACCTTTGCGATCGCCCCATGATAATGAAGTTCTCTGGCAAGCTTTACGTGATGGTATCATTGACTTTATTGCCACTGACCACGCCCCCCACACTCTAGAGGAAAAAGCCCAAACTTACCCAAATACCCCTTCAGGAATGCCCGGTGTAGAGACTTCTTTACCTTTAATGTTAACTGCTGCTATGGATGGAAAATGTACTGTTGCCCAAGTTGTGCAATGGATGTCTAAAGCTGTCGCGGTAGCTTATGGTATTGCCAATAAAGGTGAAATCACTCCTGGATATGATGCTGATTTAGTTTTGGTAGATTTAAAAAATTACCATGAAGTTAAACGGGAAGAAGTTGTCAGCAAGTGTGGTTGGAGTTCTTTTGAAGGTTGGAATTTAACAGGTTGGCCTGTAACAACAATTGTCGGTGGTGAAATTGTTTATAATCATGGTCAGCTAAATACACAAGTTCGTGGACAAGCTTTAACTTTTAAGGGGTGACAAGGTAGATAAAAATCTTTGTAGATTGCGCTTAATTATTCGATTCCATCGGTAGGGGTAAAGCAAGAGCTTCATTGGTGTTAACTTAACGAGAAAACCCATAATCTCCAAAAACCTAACCCCCCTGCCCCCTTCCCTACCAGGGAATGGGGTTTTCAAAGCCTCTCCCCGCGTCGGGGAGAGGTTTGGAGAGGGGTCAATTTATACATTCAAAACTTTTCAAACATCCTCTAAACACTCGGAAAATTTATGAGTCCGTTTTAACGGACTTGAGCTATGAGACAGGGAATTTATTCCCTGGCGGTTGTGGAAGCCAACAGATCAGCTATTTTTAAATTAAGTTGACACCATTGAAACCCCTACACCTACAGGTTTTTTGTAATCTTACAAAGTCTATTTCCTAACCTTGTTTAGTATAATTCTGTTCCATTATTGTGGTTATTATGATAATATTGCGTATATGCTGCGTAAATTCTCTGTTTTAAATTAAGATTAAAGCATCAAATTCTGGCAAATATATAATATTATTATGCGAGATCGGATATTAAGTATTTTATTGCTCACCTTATCTCTAACTACCACACCCCAGCTTGTATTTGCTCAAAATAGTGTCCAACAGCTATTTAAACAAGGTGAAACAGCCGAATCTGTGGGTGACAATTCCCAAGCGGAGACGATTTGGCGTAAGGTTTTACAGGTTGAACCCAATAATGGCAAAGCTTATAACAATTTGGGTAATGCTTTACGACGACAGGGAAAACTACCAGAGGCTTTAGCAGCACACCAAAAAGCCCTACAACTCAATCCTAATGATGCAGAAGCCTATGTTGGTATAGGTAATGTCCTAAATGCTCAAGGTAAACAAGAAGAGGCTTTAGCGTTTTATAAAAAGGCTATCCAACTTAATCCTAAATTAGCTATTGCTTACTACAATCTTGGCATTGCCCTGTATGACCAGAATAAATTAGATGTGGCTGTTGCTGCTTTTCAAAAAGCTATACAACTTAATCCTAAATTAGCTATTGCTTACTACAATCTTGGCATTGCCCTGTATGACCAGAATAAATTAGATGGGGCTGTTGCTGCTTACCAAAAAGCTATACAACTTAATCCTAAATTAGCTATTGCTTACTACAATCTTGGCATTGCCCTGTATGACCAGAATAAATTAGATGGGGCTGTTGCTGCTTACCAAAAAGCTATTGAATTTGACCCCAAAGATGCTACTGCTTACTACAATCTTGGCTATGTATTGTATGAGCAGAAGAAATTAGATGAGGCCGTTACTGCTTTCCAAAAAGCTATTGAACTTGATCCTAAATTAGCTATTGCTTACTACAAGCTTGGCATTGCTCTGAGTGACCAGAAGAAATTAGATGCGGCTGTTGTTGCTTTCCAAAAAGCTATTGAATTTGATTCCAAATATATTAGTGCTTACAATGGTCTTGGCATTGCTCTGAGTGACCAGAAGAAATTAGATGCGGCTGTTGCTGCTTTCCAAAAAGCTATTGAATTTGACCCTAAATATGTTATTGCTTACTACAATCTTGGCATTGCCCTGTATGACCAGAAGAAATTAGATGCGGCTGTTGTTGCTTTCCAAAAAGCTATTGAATTTGATTCTAAATATGTTAGTGCTTACAATGGTCTTGGTAATGCACTTTATGTCCAGAAGAAATTAGATCCGGCTGTTACTGCTTTCCAAAAAGCTATTGAACTTGACCCTAAATTAGCTATTGCTTACTACAATCTTGGTAATGCCCTAAGTGACCAGAAGAAATTAGATACGGCTGTTGCTGCTTTCCAAAAAGCTATTGAACTTGATCCTAAATATGTTAGTGCTTACAAAGGTCTTGGTAATGCTCTGAGTGACCAGAAGAAATTAGATGCGGCTGTTGCTGCTTTCCAAAAAGCTATTGAAATTGACCCTAAATATGTTAGTGCTTACAATGATCTTGGCATTGCTCTGAGTGACCAGAAGAAATTAGATGCGGCTGTTGCTGCTTTCCAAAAAGCTATTGAACTTGACCCTAAATTAGCTATTGCTTACAATGGTCTTGGCAATGCCCTGAGTGACCAGAAGAAATTAGAAGAGGCTGTTGCTGCTTACCAAAAAGCTATTGAACTTGACCCTGAATACGCTAATGCCAACTACAATCTTGGCATTGCCCTGAGTGACCAGAATAAATTAAATGCGGCTGTTGCTGCTTTCCAAAAAGCTCTATCATTACCAGAAGATACTTCGGTAACGCCAACAACTGCCCATACTCTTGCAAATAATGGTTTAGGTTTAGTATTGCAAGACCAAGGTGAGTTGAAAGAAGCCATAAAATATTTTGACAAGTCAGAAAAACTCGACCGCGATTATATATATGCCCGTAACAACAATACAGAAGCACGTCGCTTATGGATTGAAAAAACAAATAATCTTGCCAGTGTAGATGATGATAGGCAATGGTTGCCCAAAAATGACCCAAATCTATCTGTTAAGCGTTCTGTGGTACGCATCACTGCCAAGTTTTCTACCATGCAGCGTCAGGGAATTGAGATTGGTACTGGTGTAGTTATCCAGCGAGATGCTAACCGGATATTAATCCTCACTAATCGTCATGTGATTTTTGATGGCAATGAACAGGGTGAAAATATTCAAGTGGAATTTTTCAGTTCACCACCATCAGACCGCGTGCGAATGCGACGAAATGCCAAACTATTCAAAACGACTTCTACAGAGGATGAACTTGATTTAGCTATTTTAGAAGTTACCGATAAACTGCCAGAAGATATCCAACCTTTATCAATTTCTAGTACCCTGACCCCCGCAATGCCTATTCAAATTATCGGTAATGATGCCCAAACAGGTGAAGATAAATCATGGACTGTAAAATCAGGAAAAATCAGTTATCAGAACCAACAATTAAAAATATCTGAAGCCGCACTCAGACCTGGTTACTCTGGCAGTCCTGTGATAAACTCAGAAAATCGCATTATAGGCATAGTTTATGCCCAAAAATCAGGTAAAAAGCAAGATTTTGCCTATCCTATATCTGTAGTTAAAAAACAACTATCCATTTGGAAAATTAATTTAGCCAAACAATGAGTTATGAATTATAAAATTCTGCTTGCCAGCCTATTAATTCTCAGCATTAATCCTCTATCTGCTGTTGCCTATTGTCCAAAAGGAAATCCCAGTTCTACAGATTATATCCGCCGCCAACCACCCAACCGTTGTGAAGGTGTCAAACTTGAACCGATAAGCGGTAATAGCTTGAGTTTAATTTCCATTGCTACCCGCAATATTGCCAATTATGAGAAAACCCTAACCTTACTAGTTCCCCGCATCAAGAATGGTAAAAATCCTCAAGTGATAGTCAAATCATTAGATGATAGTTATCACTATCAATTAGATGATTTACTATTATCTAACAATGGTGCAAATTTTGGCTTTAGCTGGGATACTTACGTTCTCAGACAAGCTAAGATACCTGCAAATAAACTTCGTGCTGTAGCATCCTATAGCCTGGGTTCTCAAAATGTCTATGTTCCCGTTACATTGGGAAAAACTTCTGGTAAATATGAATTTGTTTTTTATTCTCAAGATCGAGTCGAATTTACCAGCGTAAAAATCGTCCCTCTCACAGATAAAAAAGATCAAAAGCCTGTATATAGTACATCTCGCACTACCCCCAATAGTGGTGAAATTAGTTTTATATGGGATGGAAGTAAAGCTCCTACGGGACGCTATAAGTTACATTATATTGCTTTTATTGACCGAATTAATGAACCCAGCGATCGCATTGAAAAGGAAATTGTATTTGAACATAACCCAACTTGGTTAAAATAAATCATGGGATATCGGCAAAAAGACAGACAGAAATCTTCTCACAATTCCAGATTTAGTAAGATTAAGAACTTTATTATTACTAAGTCTGGTTTAATTCGGACAAAATTTAATAATATTAATCATAATTTTCTCCAGCAATTGCCAAATCTAAAACAATATCTAATCCAGCAAAAATCATCTTTCTTGGTGATAATATTGCTTGTGGTTTTATGTATTATTACTATTGCGGCTATTGTCCCTGGAAGTCATATATTTGAAGGTAATCTTATTTTTAAAGAAATGAGTTTTACTTATGATGATAATCAACCTAAACTTTTTATCGGCAATATTAAAAATATTAAAGAACTAGAAACCGAAGGTAAGCAAAAATTAACTTTTACTGGCAGTTTTCAAAGTGAATCTTTACCAGAAATTAATAAATTAAATTCCTTAGAAATCCAACTTACAGAACGGGAAAGTAAAATAATTATTACTCCAGCCAATTCTAATATAGAAAGCGAAATTAATCTCAAGGAATTACGACTACAACCACAAACAAGAATAGCTAGACTAAATTATGATTTTTATCGTCAACAATTAGCTTTTTCTCTGCTTCCCAATTCTCAAAATAATCCCAATCCCTTAGAAATATATTTAGGTGAACAGCCTATCAAAGTTATTATAGAAGGCTATAAAATCCCTAGTTTAAAATTACCAAAATCACAAGATGATCAAGCACAATTAGAGTTTATTGTCAACCCCAATAATAAAGAATTTACCTTTAAAATTCAAGAAAATACTGATATTTATCTTACTCTATCAAAACCGCCAAAATATGAATCAGAACAATGGTTTAGAGGCAAAATAAAAACTAAAGATGTCACATTTACTCACGTAGATAAAAATGGTGGCAACCTGAGAGATGATTTAGAAATATCTACCATTGTCGAAGGTAAAATTCGCATGGCAGAACAGGATAGAGAAATTAAAGAAAATCAGTTTCTGATGGGAGAAGACACTAATAAACCGTTAAATATTCAACTTATCCGCAATCTGCAAATAATATCTGATAAAAAAGGTATAGAAGCACGTTTTTCTGGTAAAACCAAACAAATTCAAATTGGACTAGATCAAGATTTTCCTGTTTCTAGTATCCAAGGTAGTTGGTTAGATGGGGTGCTACCTCGTGATGCCATTATTGCCCTATTTTCCTTTGGCGCTGCTACAGTTGCCAATCTTCTTTCTTGGTTATTTAGTAACACCAATTCCCGCAATCCATAATATTTGTTTAACAGGAGAATGTTTAATTATATCAAGTCCGTTGTTCGTACCTCAAAATTAAATTAATTTACAGCAATAATTTCGGCTTGACGGCTGCCATTTTCACCATAGTTTAAACATACCTTTAAGTAACTATCTGGTAGATATGGCATTCGTTCAGCCCATTCAATGGCGACAATTCCCGGTGTTACTTCTATGCCTTCCCAGTAACTTTCTAGATTCAAGCCTGTCACTTCTTGAGGTTCTAGACGGTATAAATCCAAGTGATAAAGGGGAATGCGCCCTTCTGGGTACTCATTAATCAAAGTAAAAGTAGGACTAACAATAGAGTCAATTATTCCCAAACCTTTACCAATCCCTTGGACTAAGGTAGTTTTACCAGCACCTAAATCACCTTCTAGCAAAATCACACTTCCAGCAGTCAAAGTTTCTCCAAGGGTAATACCTAATTGCTGTGTTGCTTCTATATCTGGAAGGAAAATTTTATTCATTGGTAATTGGTAATTGGTAATTGGTAATTGGTAATTGGTAATGTCTAAGAGGGTGTTTGAAAAGTTTTGAATGTATAGACTGACCCCTCTCCAAACCTCTCCCCTGCAAGGGGAGAGGCTTTAAAACCCCCATTCCCTTGCAGGGAAGGGGGGTAGGGGGGTTAGGTTTTTGGAGATTACTGGTTTGATATAATACTTTTTAAACAACCTCTAAGCATTATCCAGTGTATCGGGATTAACGCCTAAATCACGCAACAGTTGTCCTAGTTGTTCAACTTTTCTTTTTGCTTCTATTGTTTCTTGTTCAGCAAGAATAACTCTTTCATTAGCCGCAGCCGCTTCTTCTGTTGGTTCAGGAATTAATTCTCCTGTTAGTGTGAACCACCTTAACCATGACTTGGGAATATCTCGAAATGTCCCTTGCCATAATCCCAAACTTAAACCTAATTCTGGCATTGGTAAGCGTCCTTCAATCATATTCATAGGTTCATAATGACCACCTACTAACTGAAATGCGCGGACTTCATTGGTGTAGCGGCTAAAAACAATATAGTAAGGAATTCTTAAAATCCGTTCATAAACTTCCCATTTTGTGGGAGGTTTACCTATCTTACTTTCCCTATTACCTAAATCTTCATCTTCTGTACCAGGAGATAATAATTCTACAACTACAAAAGGGTTTGCTGGTTCTTGCCAAGTGACATAACTTAAACGTAAATCTTGACCATTATATAATTTTGGGACTCCTACTACACCAAACCAATCTGGGCGTTTATACCATAAAGGATTTTGCAGATCATAATAAAGATTCAGATCAGCCGCACTATAAACAATTTCTGGATTCCAGTTTATGGGTTGAAATGTTAAATATAAAAGTAAAGGTTGTAAAAAATGAAAGTCGTCTGGCAAGCCTTTTTCCTCTGGGTTCTCGCTAGGTAAATCATACATTGTCGGTAAAGTTTCCCAAGGGGGAAGGGGTGGTTCAGTTTGAGAAATGATCGAAGAAGTCATAAATATTTTAGGTTGGTAATTGGTAATGGGGAAATATATTTCCCCGTCCCCAGTTTTTACTTCCCGTGATGCGCTCCACTGTACCATTTTAATAAGACTTTGGCTAGTTTTTGGGGGTCATGGCGAACAGCACCATATTCATCTTCAAATAAAATATTAGCAGGAACTATTCGCCGTCCTAATTGGGTGACAGATTCTCGGTCTAAAAAGACTGGATGGGCATTTTGTTGGGCATAACGGATAAGTGCTTGGGCTGAGGGTGTTTTTTTATGAACTAATACGGCATCGAATAACCTTCTACTGCCACAAGCGTCATCTATGGCTTGAATATGTTCAGCAACGCTATATCCATCAGTTTCTCCTGGTTGGGTCATGATATTGCAGATATAAATGCGGGGTACATTGGTAGCGGCGATCGCATCGGCAATTTCTCCAACTAACAAATTAGGAATTAAGCTTGTATAAAGACTACCCGGACCAATAATAATGTAATCAGCTTCTTGAATGGCTTTAATTGCCGCGGGAACTGCCGGTGGATTTTCAGGAATACAACCAATTTTGACAATTTTTCCCGCAGCTTTGGGAATATTCGACTCACCCTCAATGCGGCGGCCATCTGCCAATTCTGCCCAGAGACGGACATCACTGAGGGTAGCAGGTAAAACTTGTCCTCTCACCGCCAATACTTTAGAACTAGCAGCGATCGCTTGGACTAAATCTCCAGTAATATCAGTCATGGCAGTTAAAAACAAATTACCAAAACTGTGACCTGTTAAACCATCTCCCGCCCGAAAGCGATATTGAAATAATTCCGTCAGTAATTTTTCTTCATCTGCTAACGCCGCCAAACAATTGCGGATATCACCCGGTGGTAAAACGCCAAATTCTTCGCGCAGTCTCCCAGAAGAACCGCCATCATCTGCTACGGTGACAATAGCAGTAATATTAGCACTATAAGTTTTTAAGCCTCTGAGTAAAGTTGAAAGTCCAGTCCCACCACCAATAACCACAATTTTCGGACCCCGGTATAAACGACGATGTGCCAATAGGACATCTATCAACTCCTCTTCATCACCAATAGGTCTGAGAACTTCCGTAATTGAACCAACAGTGCGAGATTGTCCCCACAGCACCAACAGCACACCAGATACCAGGAGTACCGGACCGCTGATATAGTTGGGTAAAATGTCAGCCAGGAAACCCAAAAGACCTTTCAGCAATTCCAGTATCCAAAAAATCGGGGTTAATTTTACCCAAATAGCCAACCCCAAACTGGCTAAGAAAACACCCCCAATACTGATAAGTAACCAGCGTTTCACAGCTAATCCAGGAGACAACCATTTGCACCATTGGTTAACCCGATAGGAAGTGCGACCTTGGGACTGTAGCTGTAGCGAATTAATGGCTTGTTTCAGAAAACCGATAAACATACCTAATAGGGAAAGTTGGTACAAACAATATTTAACAAAAAATTTACATCACCTGGTTTCCACACTAAGGGAAAACCATCACATTTATTCAATCCTTCATCATCACCGAGTAGGGGCGCAGGGCCTGCGCCCAGTTAGGAGTCAGAAGAAGGAAATACCAATCACCAATTACCCCAGTTATCAAGAATTTTATGAAAAAGCGAATTTTAGGAATAGATCCAGGACTAGCAACTGTGGGATTTGGGGCAATTGATTGGCAGCAAAGTCAAACAAAAGAACAACAGACAACGGTACAGATGGTTGATTTTGGCGTAATTCGCACCAGTGCCGATATGGAAATGAGTCAACGACTATGCACATTATTTGACGATTTACACACCGTCATGGAGGATTTACAGCCGGATTTAGTAGCCATTGAAAAATTATTCTTTTATCGTATGGCAAATACCATTGTTGTGGCACAAGCTAGGGGTGTACTGATGTTAGTTTTAGGACAGCGTAAACTCCCTTATGTGGAATTTGCACCTCCCCAAATTAAGCAAGCTTTAACGAATTATGGTAAAGCAGATAAGTCAGAAGTGCAAGAGGCTGTGATGCGGGAACTGGATTTAGATGAAATTCCTCGACCTGATGATGCGGCAGATGCTTTAGCGGTAGCATTAACGGCTTCGTTTCAGTTGTGATTCGTATAAAAATAGAATAGTTAATTTAGTTTCCTCACAGGTACAAATAAAAGCCTTTGGTAAGGAACAATTATTTAGCGGTGTTAGCAAGATCTCAGCCCTGGCTGATCCGGGAAATGATGTAATTGAACTAAGTAGGTTGGCGTTGAAAATTGTCGTTATGGCAAGGCAAAAGGCACTCATGCAAGAGGCAAGAGGCAAGAGGGTTTGGGCGATTTTACGTTTCTTTACACAGTTTGGTTTTATTGTGTTCACCTACTTATCAGATAGTTTATCAATTACCACCGATATTGATGGCGGAAGTGGAGACGATATTATTTCTGGTGGCGCTGTTGGTGATATCCTCAAAGGTGGAGAGGGTAATGATGTTTTAGATGGCAGAGCAGGTGATGATAATCTCACCGGAGAATCAGGAGACGATCGCCTATTTGGTGGAGATGGTGCAGATAAGTAGGTGAACACAATAAAACCAATCTATGTAAAGAAAAGTAAAATCCCCCAAACCCTCTTCACTCTTGCCTTTTGCATGAGTGCCTCTTGCCTTGCCATAACGACGATTTTCAATGCTAACCTACTTACATTAACTGGTAAGGAGGGTAATGATCAGTTAGTAGGAGATGCTGGCAATGACAGTTTATTAGGTAATGAAGGTGATGATAATCTCCAAGGGAGAGCAGGTGATGACATCCTTTCTGGCGGTGATAATAACGATCAATTACAGCGATTTCCAATCATATAAGGTACATCTTAGCCCCCTCATCGCAAGCGATGAGGGGGTTGCTGCTTGGGGAGATTACGATAATAACGGTACATTAGATTTGTTATTATCTGGGGAAGCAAAAGTTACGCGATCATCACTTACTTTGGATGGAGTTAATGATTATGGCAGTATTCCTAATTCCGACAAAATCAACTTTAATACTAATGATAATTTCAGCGTAGAAACTTGGGTTAAAGCAGATCCAAACCAGCCTGATCAACAAAATAAGACTTATTTTGACAACCAGATCCTCGAAAAATGGAATGGGCTAGTACACTGCGGCGTAAGTGAATGAACCATTTTCAAGCCTTGTAATCAATCAAATTTTCGGAAGTTTTAATGGTTGTGTTATTTACGCCAACCTGTACTAAGTAGGTGAACACAATAAAACCAAACTGTGTAAAGAAACGTAAAATCGCCCAAACCCTCTTCACTCTTGCCTCTTGCCTCTTGCCTTTTGCCTTGCCATAACGACAATTTTCAACGCCAACCGACTTAGCATCTTTTTTGGAGATGTCTATTAGGCCAAGAAATAAACTTTGCTGATTGTTTAACAATTTCAACGGATCAAAAATATCTTTTGTTAAATATATAAATAAAAATGTAGCGCCAGGTACTTTTTGCTGAATATTGGGTATAAACCAGAAAAATACAGTTTTTTAAACTTGAAGTTAAAGCGGTCAAAATTCCACCTCAACAATCATTTTCCAACTTACCCCATATTACAGTTATTACCTTGACGCTGCTTATTAGACGTTCTTTTTCTGGGTATCACGCCAAACTTCGGTCATCCTTCCCCAGTTAGTGCTAAATTCATCCAAACCCATAATAGTTCCCGGTCTTTCCTCATCCCAAGAAGCGGAAAGAACACCATAGGTAATTCCCAACACACCTAAACCAAACAATCCCATATTCACCAATAAAACGGCGATAGGGGGAAGTTGGATATCAGCCAAGGTAACTAGTAGATAGCTAACTACCAAACTAGTAATACCTAAAAATGTGGGGACACCACAAAACCCAGCCACTCGGCGAATCATGCGTTGACTGACCACTTCAGGAATCGCCATTTCTTGTTTAGAATAACGGCGTTTCTGTTGCGATTTTTCTTGAGGTTCTTTGGTTTTGATAACGGGTTGACTAATAGCCTTAGCGGGTTTTGGACGCTTTTTGTTTGGCTCGAAAGGCAATGGACTACGTTCCGATTCTTCAGCAGCCATAAGAATTAGTTCCTAACCGCGAATACCAAGACGAGTAATTAAAGCTTTATATTTTTCTTGACTACCTGCTTGGATATAAGCTAGAAGACGCTTTCTTTGGCCAATCATCTTCAATAGTCCTCTACGGGAGGAATGGTCTTTCTTATTAGCTTGCAAATGTTGACTGAGGCGGTTAATGCGGTCAGTTAGCATTGCAATTTGGACATCAGCCGAACCAGTGTCGGTTTCATGAACTTGATATCCAGAAATGAGTTCTTGTTTGCGCTGTTGCGTCAGAGCCATGATCGGTTAAATTGTGATTGTTTTTAAATTTGTGTAGCAGTTTCCTATAATATCACACCCATCCATTGGTGTGGCAAATTCCTCTAGGACTCTTGACACTCTTAGGGCTTAACAATAGTAATGAAATTAAAGCCTCTCATTTTTCAACTTTTCTCTACCGACCATAGAGAAATTTGACCAGCCATAGAGCGAGCCAGCCTAATAGAGCATACACGATGATTGCAATTAGGACATTGATATCAAAAACATTCGCTCCACCTCCAGCAACAGGACTAATTAACAAGGTGGAAAATGGCGCAATGAAGGGATCAGAAAGATTGTAAATAAACTGGGCAAAAGTATTTTGCGTATTTGCCCCGGAAAAACGTAGAAAGAAGCGTAACATCAGCAAGATTTCCAGCATTCCCACTAGAAGGTAAATGCTATTGATAATCCAGGCAAATATAGATCTGCGTTTGCTAGATTCAAGTCGTCCCTCCTCCTGTTGCAATCGGAAAGTTTCTTCTTCACTGCGAAGTTCTTGCCTTCGCGCAGAATTGCTTCGTTCATGAGGATTTCTATTCATAAGTTTGAGATTTTTATTAATATGGCTATAACTTCAGTGCTTGTATTCAAACCTCAGATACCTCAGATACAGCCTTGCATCCTCAAAAATTAGACTATGCGGCGACCAATTAGTAAATTGTAAACTATTCCAATTAGAGCTAAAACTAAAAGCAGATGAATTAAGCTACCTCCGACATGAACCGAGAATCCTAACAGCCAGAGGACAAAGAGTACAACAGCAGCCGTCCAAATTAGATTAATCATATTTGCCTTTATTATATAGTGTGTTACTACAGAAGTCTTTGGTTATGCAAATATCTTATCTGAACATGATTAAATCTCAATCCTCAAGAAGAGATAGTCCAACAGAAAGAGAACAAATTTCATCATCAGCACTCTTTTTTTTGGCGAAGATATTGAGGAGAGAGACGGTATTTTTGCTGCTGTTGCTAAATCTTGAATCGAATCTAATATTACTCCGGTGATTTGAGAGCTTGATCTAAAACTTGTCTAGCTTGTTCTGCTTTTCCCCTCGCTTCCTGGTAACGCAGATTAGCTTGAGCAAAATTTTTGAGAACTTTAAAACCTTCTTTAAGATGGGTTATTTCTTCCTCGGTGACAGATTTATCGGAAAACAGGACATCAATGGCTTGACGAATTTCTAAGGCTTCGGTGCGTGATTCTTGGACTTTTAACTTCAGGGAAGCTAAATTACTGAGAATTTGCACTGCTTGGGTAATTTCGTCTTCACGGCTAGAAGTATCTGTAGTTGGTTCTTTCACCTCAATTAATTGTTGCGGACCAAATCCCTCTTCTAGTTCCGTTGGTAATTCACCAGCCTCCATGAGTTCCATTAACTGATCCATGGCTTTATCACGGGCTTTAGCGGAATCTTTACCAGGAACTGTAAGGATAAGTTCTGGGCTTTGAGCGAGACTGTACTGAACCATAGGTGTATATATAAATCCTATCTAATTTGTGAAAAGTATGATGGCAACTAAGAACCGCAAAGAAAAGAAATTTCGCTTCAATTATACTGAATAAAGGTAAACCAAAATATAACAAAAGGGAAGATTTATGACTCCCAATCCCGCTATTATGCGTTCTGTGGAACAACTAGGCTACCGAGTCACGGTTGGTGATGTAGCCACCCAGATAGGATTAAATATAGCTGAAGTCAATCAAAGTTTATTAGCCCTTGCTGCTGACGCTGGGGGACATTTACAGGTTGCAGAATCAGGTGATGTTGTTTATCAATTTCCTCGCAATTTTCGAGATATTTTACGCAATAAATATTTGCAAATACGGTTGCAGGAATGGTGGAAAAAAGTTTGGTCTGTGCTATTTTATCTGATTCGGATTTCCTTTGGCATCCTTTTAGTTGCTTCTATCTTGCTGATTACTGTGACTATCATCATTATTATGACTGCTAGTTCAGATCGGGATGATGATAATCGCAGTAGTTCTAGAAGTAATAATTTCTTCTTTTTTCCGGATTTATTCTGGTATTTTAGCCCAAATTATGGTGATACCCGGCAAGAAAGACGGAGGGAACGGGGCGAAGGTAGTGAAATGAATTTTTTTGAGGCTGTGTTTTCATTCTTGTTTGGTGATGGTGATCCTAATGCCAGTTTGGAAGAACGCCGTTGGGAAGAAATTGGGGCTGTGATTAGTAATAATCAAGGTGCTGTGGTTGCAGAACAAATTGCTCCTTATTTGGATGATGTTGGCGAAAAATATCAACAAGAATATGAGGATTATATGTTGCCTGTGCTGGTAAGATTTAATGGAATGCCCCAGGTAAGTTCTGACGGGCAAATAGTCTATTATTTCCCAGAGTTACAAGTAAGAGCTAGTAAAAAGCAACGGCGTTCAATATCTGAATATCTCCATGAATTTTCCTGGAAGTTTAGTGCAGCTAGTTCTGGGCAAATTCTCCTCAGTGCTAGTTTAGGAGGAGTGAATTTTGTTGGAGCTTTAATTTTGGGCAATTTATTAAGAAATGGCACAATTGCGGCTCAAATTGGCGGATTGGTGGCTTTTGTGCAGGGTATTTATGGATTGTTATTGGCTTATGGTACAGGGTTTATTGCTATTCCCTTAATTCGGTATTTCTGGATTAAGCGACGCAATGATCAGATTTCTACTCGCAATCTTCAACGCCAAGAACGGGCTAGATTATTAGCGGGTGCGGATGCTTCTTTACGGAAAAAAATCGCTTTTGCTCGTGAATTTGCCACAGAAAAAGTTATTGGTAAGGAAGATGCTGTTTATTCCACAGATACAGATTTACTCGAACAGGAATTTCAGAATAAGCAAATAGGTGATTAGTAATTAGTCATTGGTCATTAGTCATTGGTCATTGGTCATTGGTCATTAGTCATTGGTCATTAGTCATTGGTTGTTATGCTCAAAACGGTTGAGAGATGGACTTTTACGAAATTACGAAAAACCTAGATTTGTAGGGGTAAAGCAAGAGCTTCATTGGTGTCAACTTAACGTAAAACCTCTATCCCGCAAAGAACTCAAGTCATCTCATTCCCAGTCAGAGACTGGGAATGAATTCTAGAAGGCTCTGCCTGCCTTCAATAATATTAGAGGCAGAGCCTCATCAACTGCATTCCTAGTCAGAGACTAGGAACGAGATGTGGTAGGGATTTGAGCTTAAGTTGACACCAATGAAGCTCTTGCTTTACCCCTACAAATCTAGGTTTTTCGTAATTTCGTAAAAGTCCAGGTCCCAACCGTGTTTAGTATAAGCCGTGTTGGGTATAATAAATATCTCTATCTTCCCTGTGTAAGCGTTCACAGGGGTACTTGGTGACTTAAATACCGTGAAATAGAATGTGTGAAGTAGTTACAGCTATGAAAATCACAAGTTAATCCATCTGGAGTACAAATGAATAACTACGCAAAACATAGTCGTATTTATGACTTATTTAGGGGCAGAAATTTGTGGGAGTAAAGATACCTGAGTTCGACGGAAGAGAATAACTTACAAGTGTTGACTGGAAAGAGTTTCAGGATTAAATGAATTTTTAGCGGTTATCAATAATTTCCGGTTATTGACAATTTCTTGGGAATAAATAATATAAATTGTAAATTTTTCTTAAAAACCATTAAATAACATTACTAATCATACTCAAGATTGTACCAAAGATTTAAGAATAAAGTAGTTGTTTGAGCAAGGAAAAATGGACAATGGAATTAGAACAATTATTTTGTGCAATAGATGATTTCTGTTTGGATTTTGAAGCAAAATTGAACTCAGAACTAATTTCGAGCCAGTCACAAAAAAGAAAAAGAAAAAGTCGCTTATGTTTAAGTGAAGTCATGACTATTATTGTTCATTTTCACCAATCAAGTTATCGTAATTTTCAGGACTATTATCAAAAAAGCATTTTAACAAACTACCACAGATATTTTCCATCTTTAGTGAGTTATAATCGCTTTGTTGAATTAATGCCTGATGCTTTACTGCCTTTAATTTGTTATCTTAATAGTCGAAAAGGTCAATGTAGTGGCATCTCTTTTATTGACAGCATGGGTATTCCTATTTGTCATAATAAAAGAGCAAAAAGAAATAAAGTTTTCCGTGGCTTATCGGGCTGGGGCAAGAGTTCTGTGGATTGGTACTTTGGATTTAAACTTCATTTAATTATTAATGAACAAGGCGAATTATTAGCTTTTCAAGTTACTCCCGGAAATGTTGATGACCGGAAACCAGTTCCTACTTTGGCACAAAATTTATGGGGAAGACTTTTTGGAGATAAAGGATATATTTCTAAAAGTTTATTTCAGGAACTATTGGAAAATGATGTGAAATTAATTACTCCTTTTAAGAAGAATATGAAGAATAAATTAGTTGAATTGTGGGAAAAACTTATGTTAAGAAAAAGAGCTTTAATTGAAACTGTCAATGACCAACTATGGCTACGCCACGCAGGCTATCAAAATATTTCCCAAGTTGTTCATTCTCGTCATCGCAGTATTTATAATTTTATGGTTAATATTATTGCTGGTTTAATTGCTTATACTTGGCAAGATAAAAAACCTTCTTTAAAATTAGATAAACATGAAGTAACTTCTCTACCAGCTTTATTAATTTAATTATTTTCATGCAATTAAATTGTGAGTCCAAAATATTCAATTTTGGATTGTTTTCTCTTGTTTATTTATTGTCAATAATCATTGCTAATTGAGAAAAGCCCGATATAATTAGTTTTCAGGATGATTATTTATATCGAACTCAGGTGAGGTTAAAATTCCCTCAAAGCTTTCGCCCAACAAATTCTTGGCGGCATCTGTACACCGAGTTAGTGTAATTTGAAAAAAGGTTACTAATGGTGTAACGGCTGTCCACCATCGGGAGCCGGGTGCGGTGAAAATCGCACGCCCGGATCTAACTGAGAGGGGCAGGGAATAATATCCCTCCTCGACTCAACCAAGGAGCAAGCTAAACAGTCAATTGAAAAATATTCTGACTTTCTACTGGAAAAGGTAGAAGCTGGTTCACAGGTGCGCGTAGATATTAAACAACTTAAACGTTCCAGTGACGATAAACTCACTGATGAATTAGTTGAGTCATTATTATTTTTACCAGAGAAAAATCATAATATCTAACTTTTGATAGATGACAATGTATTTACTTAGTGCATATTTCAACTTTATACAAGTTAAAAATGAGGAAAAATAGAAAATCAGCAAATTTTCCTGAATTTAGCTGTTTTTGCTATTGCCTTTTTTTTGGGAATGTGTTTATTATCTTAAAAGATATAATACTTGTTACATCAAGCAATAAACCAGATGTTGAAAAAACCATTGCTGGTCAAAAAAACCGAAATTGGGGGGCTAATTCGGGAGTTTCGCCTGTTGACTGGACTTACCCAGGAACAGTTCGGCGCTTATCTAGGCGTAACCTATGCCACTATTAACCGTTGGGAAAATGGGCGATCTAAGCCCTCACCTATGGCTATGGACAAGATTGAGCAGAAGCTTAGAGAAGTGGGAGAACAAGGTAAGGTATTGAGGTTCTTCTGTTCTTTTTATGGAAAACCTGGTTCAAAATCATTGGAAGCCATATTGTGTGAGCATTTCATCGAAAATACGGGGATAATTGTTTAGAACCCTTATCCCGTAAGAGTTCTGTTATAATCAATCCTCAATCACCATAAAAGAGAGGCAAGAGCCGATATTGATTGGAATAAATCAATATGATGTTGTTGTTTGTGTATGCTTCCACTACCCATTTGAGTTCTTACTAAAGAACTCAAAAAAAGGACTTATCAGGAGAAAAAGATTTGTTAGGTAAAGAACTACATATAGTTTTCGGTACTGGACCCCTAGGTACAGCAGTGCTAAAAGAATTACACAGTCAAGGTAAACGAGTAATATCTGTGAACCGTAAAGGATTTGCAGATGTTCCCAACGGAGTTGAGGTGGTGAAAGGTGATGCTACTGATGCCAACAGTGTTCGTTCGATTTGCCAAGGTGCGATCGCAGTCTACAATTGCGCTAATCCACCTTATACTGAATGGGTCGAGAAGTTCCCACCTATCATGAATGGTATTATTGATGGTATTGCTGGAACGGAGACAAAAATTGTTTTTGCTGATAACCTTTATATGTATGGTTCAGTGTCTGGCAAGATTGTGGAGAATCTGCCATATAGAGCTACTGGTTCCAAGGGGCTTATACGTGCTCAAATGTCGATGAATTTGATGGAATCTCATAAAAAGGGCAAAGTACGTGCCACAATCGGTCGTGCGTCTAACTTTTTTGGACCTGGTGTCCTGAGTTCCTCAATGGGAGAAAGAGTTTTCGCATCTGCATTACTTGATAAACCAGCTGAAGTTCTAGGTAATATTGATGTACCTCACACATATACCTTTATCAATGATTTTGCTAAAAGTTTGGTAATATTAGGCGAGCATGAAAAGGCCTTGGGGGAAGTTTGGCATATTCCAAATGCAGAGACGCTAACTACGCGCCAGTTTATCAACCTGATTTTTAAAGAAGTTGGAAAAACTCCAAAATTCAGTGTAGCTCCCAAATGGTTTTTTAAAATCTTGGCGACTTTTGACCCTATGATCCGCGAGTTGGAAGAAGTGATGTATGAATTTGATGAGCCTTTTATTGTCGAACACACCAAGTATGAAAAGGCTTTTGGAGCAAAGCCAACCCCACATAGCAAAGCTATCACACAGACTTTATCATGGTATCGCCAGCGGTTAGCTTAAACAGTAGAAGCCTCTCACCTACCCGATAGGGAGGTGATGAGATGAATACGCGGAAGTGACGAATTGCCCAGCGAGCAAAATTAAGCGCAGCTTAATCAGTGTTGTTGGGCGATGTTAGCGAAGCGGCACGAAGTGCGGGATGAACACTTTGTTGATTTTTTTTTAACTACTTGATATAATCTTCAACAGTAGGTGTAACTCAATTAAATGCACCAGAAGCAGCCTATCAAAAAAGTTAAAAATTATCTTAAAAAGTCCCTAGGGTATAGGGCTTTAAAGCTCGGTTAATGTCTTCATAGAGGAGTCGCCGAGAAGCCCACACTCACCTGAAAGGGAGTGTGTGGAGTATGCCACAACAGACATCAAAATCTGAATCTTAACAGCAAATTTCATCTTTAGAACTTTGTACTCAAATAAGAGTATTGGTTCTCTAGTAGGTTTAAGGCTTTATTTTAAAGCGCAGTTTTGGTTTTTAACTAATAATTTGGCATAACAGGTAAGCTGTTACGCATTTGCTTTTTTTGCCTAAAAGCCTTACTACAAGGACTCTAGGCTGCAAAATATTAAATTTAGCTGCGTAACAGCTTACTGAAAAACCTGAGTATTGCTTATATCTAGTTATCATCAAAATTTGCACATATTTGTGAGCAATTATGACCATGATTTAAATGCTAATTTTAGTTATTTAAAACTTAAATGTATGAAATATTTAGTTTTAAAATTTCCAAATTCAGCATATTCATAACTTTGGCACTAGTAGTCTGTCAAGACTATTTACTAATCATTCAGACTTATAAATCAAAAATATGGTATTAAGTTCAAATTGCAATGAAGTAAACTTAAGTGATTCAAATAGTGACAGCAGCAACAGCAATCCTACTACAAGCTACCAGATTGCAATTGTTGGTATCGGGTGTCGTTTTCCTGGTGGAGCTAACAGTCCTGAAGACTTTTGGCGAGTTCTGTGTGACGAAACAGATGCAATTACTGACGTACCATCTGACCGCTGGGATATTCGCAGTTTTTATGATCCAGATCCTACAAAACCAGGTAAAACATCAACATATCGCGGTGGATTCATTGAAAACATATATGATTTCGATGCTCAATTTTTTGGTATTTCTCCGCGTGAAGCTGCATTGTTAGATCCTCAACAACGTTTACTATTAGAAGTTTGCTGGGAAGCCTTTGAAGATGCGGGAATAATACCCGAGTATTTAGCTGGAAGTAATACGGGCGTATTTATGGGGGGATTTACCCTCGATTATAAAATATTACAGTTTTCCGAGAGTAACTATCATTTAATGGACTCTCATACAGCGACTGGGTCAATGATGACTTTGTTAGCTAATCGACTATCTTATATGTTTGACTTGAGAGGACCAAGTATAGCACTCGATACTGCTTGTTCTTCCTCACTAGTTGCGGTACACCTTGCCTGTCAGAGTATCCTTAATGGTGAATGTGATCTAGCTTTGGCGGGTGGGGTCAACGTGATGATCAAACCAAATTATACTATTGCAGAGTCAAAGGCTGGAATGCTATCTCCTGATGGTCGCTCTAAGGCCTATGATTCTCTTGCCAATGGCTATGTTCGAGGTGAAGGAGCAGGGATTGTTGTATTAAAACCCCTATCAAAAGCTGTGGAGGATGGCGATCCTATTTATGCGGTAATTCGGGGAACTGCTGTGAATCAAGACGGACACAGTTCTGGAATTACGGTTCCCCGACGTGAATCCCAGGAAGCGCTACTATGGGAAGCCTATCGTCGAGCGGGCGTTTTACCTGCTCAAGTGCAATATGTGGAAGCACATGGAACTGGAACACCTGTTGGTGATCCTTTAGAGGCAAATGCACTAGGAACTGTGCTATCTACTGAACGTCCAGATGGACAGGAATGTTATATTGCTTCAGTTAAGACCAACATTGGACATACCGAAGCAGCAGCAGGTGTCGCTGGATTAATTAAAGCATCGTTGGTTCTTAAGCATCATAAGATTCCAGCACATTTACATTTCCAAAAAGCTAATCCCGATATTGATTTTCCATCACTAAAGTTAAAGATACCTACGAGCCTAGTTCCTTTTCCAGAAACTGATGGATTTGCCATTGCAGGTGTGAACTCATTTGGTTTTGGTGGTACTAATGCACATGCTGTATTGCAAGAAGCACCAATTACTCAGATAGGTATTCCTGGTGAAGAAAACCTTGACCCCAATTGGGGATATCTACTGCCTCTATCCGCTCGGAGTCCTCAAGCACTCCAAGATTTAGCGAGAGCTTACCGTAAGCTTCTAACAGACGGGGTTTTTACCAATAACACATCTTTGCATAACTTCTGTTATACTGCCAGCCTACGACGGACTCATCATCAGTACCGTTTGGGGGTAGTAGGTAAATCGTACACAGATATGGCGGATTTACTTGCAGCGTTCCTACAGCGATTTCCAATCATATAAGGTACATCTTAGCCCCCTCATCGCTTGCGGGGAGGGGGTTGGGGGTGGGGTTCTTGTTCCGGGTTTGATGACAATTTGCTGTAAATGGTGAATCACGTGCAGAGATGGCTATTGGAAATCAAGCCATACCTAAGAATCAACAAGTCGTTTTTGTGTTTTCTGGCATGGGTCCCCAGTGGTGGGCAATGGGTCGTCAACTCCTAATGGCAGAACCTATATTTAGGCAAACCATTGAGGAATGTGACACGATTTTACAATACTACGCAGATTGGTCACTGTTGACAGAATTAACTCGTGACGAGGAACATTCTCGCATTGAAGAAACCCAGATTGCTCAACCAACTAACTTTGCTATTCAAGTTGCTCTGGCAGCATTATGGCGTTCTTGGGGAATTGAACCATCTGCAATTGTGGGTCACAGTGCTGGTGAACCTGCGGCTGCTTACGTAGCAGGGGCACTAAGTTTAAAAGATGCGTTAAAGGTTGTTTTTCATCGTAGCCGGTTACAACAACAAACGGCAGGTCTTGGAAAAATGGCAGCGATTGGACTTTCTTACGAAGAAGCCCAACAATTATTAGTAGGCTATGAAGATAGGTTGTCAATTGCAGCTATTAACAGTCCTACTTCTGTGACTCTTTCAGGTAATGAAGCAGATTTAGAAACAATTAGTAAGGTCTTAGAGGACAGAAAGGTATTCTTCCGTTTATTGCGTGTGAATGTGGCATATCACAGTTCCACAATGAACCCATTGAAAGAAGAATTACTGGAAGTTCTACAAGACATTGAGCCACAAACACCAATTATTCCTCTCTGGTCTACAGTTACAGGCCAAAAAGTGGATAGACCAGAACTAAATGAGATGTATTGGTGGCAAAATATGCGGCAGCCTGTATTTTTCGCTGCCTCTATGAATAAGTTGGCGGAGGCAGGTTATGACCTCTTCCTAGAAATTAGTCCTCACCCAGTACTAGCAGGTTCCATTTCTGAATGTTTCATCAGTCAAAATCGGAAAGCTACTGTACTTACTTCTATACGACGCAAGGAAGCAGAACGCCAAATTATGCTTACCTCCTTGGCTGCGCTATATACCCAAGGTTGTAAAGTCTCTTGGCAGAGTTTTTATGCTTATGGACAACACGTATATTTGCCATTGTATACTTGGCAACGTGAGCGTTACTGGCATGAATCCCCAGCTTCTGAACAGTTACGTTTAGGGAAACAAATTCACCCACTTCTTGGTCAAGCTTTGGAATTACCCTATCCTTCGTGGAAACTAGATCTGAACAAACGGTATTTGGCTTACCTTGATGACCACCGTATTCAAAATGCTGTAGTATATCCTGGCGCAGCATACGTGGAAATGGGTCTTGCTGTGGCTAAAAGGTTTTTTGGTGAAGGTATTTACTCAGTTGACAACATTGAATTCAAAAAAGCACTGTTTTTACCTGAGAAGGACTTATTAACTGTTCAGTTAACGCTAGATCCAAAAGATGCATCGTTTAGTGTTTACACACGTCAGACGCACAGTCAAAATGATTGGACACTTCATGCTCAGGCTAAACTGCATCTACGACAATTTGTTACCAAGTGTATTAATATCCATGAGATTCGTAATCGTTGTTCAAAAGAGGTTTCCAAGCCAGATTTGTATCACAAGTTAGGCGAGGTTGGCTTTCAATATGGTCCTCAATTTCAGAGAATAGAACAGATTTGGCTAGGTGCAACAGAGGCCTTGGGACAAATTCATATGCCTGACCTCATGGAAATTAACAGCCAAGATTACGAATTGCACCCAATAATTCTTGATTCGTGTTTTCATGTCCTAATTGCGATCGCCTCTTTAGGAGATATAAATCAACATAATTCAAGTGTATACCTGCCTATTAGTATCCAAAGTGTGCGAGTTTATAATCGTCCTCGTCCCAATATGTGGGCTCATGCTCGGGTGATTGAGCAGGGTGACAAGATTCTGACGGGCGAAATACAACTGTTTGATGAAAAAGGTAATCTCTTAGCAGAAGTTCTAGGTTTTCAAGCCCAATCCATTGAAAGTGCAGGTAAAGGACTTTCTCAAAATTTGGATAGTTGGCTCTATGAATTGGAATGGCAGCCCAAACCCAGAGTTAATGACGAAAATACCCCACAGAACTCCTTTAAAGAACAACCAGGAAGTTGGTTTATCTTTGCAGATCAAGGTGGAGTAGCACAGAGGCTCGTTACACAATTGAGGGAGCGGGGCGAAAACTGTATCATTGTTGTTCCAGGAGAATCTTACCAAGCCTTAGAACCAGGTCACTACTCTATCAATCCATCCTATCCAGACGAGTTCCAAAACCTGTTACAAGATGCTATAGACAACTCCAATCTACCCTGTCGGGGTTTGATACATCTATGGAGTCTAGATACAGTTGCATCAGAAACAATGACAGTAGATGCACTGGAATCAGAACAATTATTAGGTTGCGGTACAATACTGCACTTGATTCAAGCATTAGTTCAGAGTGGCTGGCGCAATCACCACAAATTATGGGTGGTAACACGGGGAACTCAGCCTGTAGCAGATAGTGAAATAGTCTCATTAGCTCCTGCCTCACTTTGGGGTTTATCAAGAGTTGCTAGTTATCAAGAACATACCAATATATGGGGAGGAATTATTGATCTTGACCCAGTACACTCTGATGATGAAATTTCAATGTTATTGGCAGAAGTTTGGAATCCAGATAATGAAGACCAAATTGCCTTCCGAAATCAACAGCGATATTGTGTCCGATTAGTAAGTACTCAGAAGCCAACTTCAGTTTTTCCTAGTCAGTTTCGTCCCGATAGTAGTTATCTGATTACCGGAGGACTTGGAGATTTAGGCATCTTGGTTGCTCGTTGGCTAGTTGAACGTGGAGCTAGACATTTAATCCTTGTCGGACGTGATAAATTCCCATCTCGCCAGATGTGGAATCAACTAGAAGCCGATAGCCGTCTTGCTGTGCGAATCTCTGTCGTACGAGAATTAGAGGCAATGGGAGCCAGTGTACATTTGGCTGCTGTTGATGTGGCAAATGAAGCTGAAGTAGCAGAATTTCTAGACACCTATCAACAGGAGAACTGGCCTCCCATTAGAGGTGTGATTCACTCGGCAGGACTAGTCAGAGATGAACTTTTGTTGAATATGGAATTAAAGAACTTCAATAGCGTGCTTAGACCTAAAGCTTTGGGTGCTTGGGTGCTACACCGCTTATTTGAAAATGTTTCCTTAGACTTCTTCGTCCTCTTCTCTTCTGTGGCTTCCGTAGTGGGAACAATGGGTCAAGGAAATTATGCTGCTGGTAACTCCTTCATGGATTCCCTAGTCCACTATCGTAGAAGCAAAGGATTGCCAGCCCTAAGTATTAATTGGGGTCCTTGGGGCGAAGTGGGAATGGCAAGTCGTCTAGATTTAACTGACTACTATGCCCAACGAGGCATTGGCATTATTAGACCCAAGGATGGGATAGAAATCCTATCACGGCTACTCAATTATGACTTACCCCAAGTTACGGTTGTGCCGGCAAACTGGGCTTTGGTTGCTAATATGTACCCGACGGGGACAACGGTAAGAATCATTTCTGATTTATTGGCAGAAGCTCAAGAAAAAAGCACTACTCAAGGTGATACTACCGTCATTAGCGAAGGCCATTTTATTCAACAAATTTTTGCGGTTGAAGCATCACAGCAAACATCATTGTTGGAAACTCACATCCAAGAATTAATATCTCAAGTTCTGCGAATCGATTTATCTCGTCTCAACTTAGAACAATCATTGAATGCTCTGGGATTGGATTCCATGATGGCGATTGAGTTGAAGCAGCGCATTGAAATCAGTGTGGGAGCAAGTATCGCCGTAGTTGATTTGCTCAAGGGTTCTAATATTAGGGAGATTGTCACAATTCTTATGCCCCAAATACAGGAATATCAAAAACTAGCAAGTCAAGAGGATATAGGTAAACTTCTATCCGATTTAGAACAGCTATCGCCAGAAGAAGCCGAGAGATTATTTGCCGAAATTCAGCAGCAGTAATGGTACATACTCAAATAAAAAAAGGAAAGGTTATCATGGATAAAATTACAGAACGTCTACTACAGTTTTCTCCTGAAAACCGCGCCTTAATTCTTAAACGTCTAAGGAATAAAATTGAAGACAATGCCAATAAATCTATTCCTGTTGTCATTAGGGAATCCAACATTTTGCCATTGTCATTTTCCCAAGAACATCAATGGTTTATTGAACAGTTTAATCCTAATAGCCCCTTATATAATCTTCCCAATATTGTGAGGATGAAAGGGCATTTGAATATTGATGCCTTAGAAAAAAGTTTCACGGAGATTGTTAATCGCCATGAAGTTCTTCGAGCAACTTTTACTTTGCTGGACGGACAACCTGTTCAGATGTTTTCTCCACCACAATCGTTAACCTTGCCGATTTTGGATCTCAGCCACCTGAATGAAGAAGACCGCGAGTATCAGTTTAAGCAACTAGCCAGTGAAGATTCCCGTCGCTCTTTTAATTTATCTACAGGACCATTATATCGAGCTTCTCTATTGCAGCTAAGTGATGAAGAGCATATTTTACTCATCAATTTCCATCATATTGTATTTGATGCTTGGTCTTCAGGTGTACTAGTTCGTGAGTTTACAGCACTTTACAACGCTTTCAATAATGGACAGCCATCCCCGCTGCCAAAACTGCCAATTCAGTATATAGATTTTGCTCAGTGGCAGCAGCAACAACTCCAAGGCAGTTTGATGGAGAAACAGATCTCTTACTGGAAAAAAAAGCTGGCAGGTGATCTTCCTATTTTGGAACTGCCCGCTGATCGGTCTCGTCCATCTGTGCAAACATTTCACGGTGCTGTCTATTCGCTAACTTTACCAAAGTCTTTATCTGAATTAATTGTAGGGATTAGTCGTCAACAAGAAGTAACGTTATTTATGGCGTTTCTAGCGGCTTTTAAAGTTTTACTTCATCGTTATACAGGACAAGAAGATATTATTGTCGGCTCTCCTACCTCTGGACGCAATAATCCTCAAACTCATGATTTAATTGGTTTCTTCGTCAATACATTGGCACTAAGAACAAATTTTTCTAAACAACAAACGTTTAGTGAGTTATTAGCACAAGTGCGTGAGGTTGCTTTAAGTGCTTTCTCTCATCAAGATTTACCTATCGGCAAGGTTGTTGAAGCCTTACAACCAGAACGTTCTAGCAGTCATTCTCCGCTATTCCAGGTAATGTTTACCTACCAGAATACCCCTATGCCAGATCTAGATTTTTCGGGAATGACTGTTACTTTAGAACAGAATGCTGGTGATACCGCTAAATTTGATTTGTCGCTGGATGTATTTGAAAATGTAGAGGGTTTTGTTTGCGTATTTGAGTACAATACCGATCTTTATAATGTAGACCGCATTACTCGATTGGCCGGACACTTTCAAAAACTTCTTGAAGGCATTGTTGCCAATCCTGAACAAAAGGTTTCTGAATTGCCTCTGCTGACCAATGCAGAATATCAACAGATTTTTACAAAGTGGAATTTTACAGAAATTAGCTATCCCCAAGAATGTATTCATCAGTTGTTTGAGACTCAGGTAGAAAAAACACCAGATAATAAAGCGATCGCTTATCAAGAGCAATATTTAACTTACCAAGAGTTAAATCAAAGATCAAACCAACTAGCCCATTACTTACAGAAGTTAAAGATTGGCCCCGATGTACTAGTAGGTATTTGCTTAGAGAGATCTGTCGATCTGGTCGTTGCAACATTGGGTGTCCTCAAAGCAGGTGGAGCTTATGTTCCATTAGATGTTAACTACCCCCAAGATAGGCTCGCTTATATGATAGATGATACACAGGTTCCTGTTCTGCTGACCTACAAGTATCTGTCAGATAAGCTACCTCACAATAACGTCAATGCTATCTATTTAGATACAGAGTGGCCATTGATCGCTCAAGAAAACGCGGAAAATCTCCATATTGAAGGGACGACATCAGCGAATCTAGCTTATGTCATTTATACATCAGGTTCTACGGGCAATCCTAAAGGAACAATGGTTCAGCATGGAAGTTTAGTCAATGCTTACCGAGGCTGGGAACAAACATATGCTCTGCGCTCTGCGACAACCTGCCATCTCCAGATGGCCAGCTTCTCATTTGATGTATTTACAGGAGATTGGACTAGAGCATTATGTTCTGGGGCAAAACTCTTACTTTGTCCATCTGATCTGTTATTAAACCCTGAAGGGCTATATAACCTGATTGTTCAGGAAAAAGTTGACTGCGCTGAGTTTGTGCCTGCTGTATTCAGGAATTTGATTAAGTACTTAGAAAAAACTCAGCAATCGCTAGACTTTATGAAAGTTTTAGCTATTGGTTCTGACAGTTGGTATGTCAGAGAATACAAACACTTTCTGCAATTTTGCGGTTCCCAAACTCGTTTGATTAACTCCTACGGGCTTACTGAAACTACAATCGACAGTTCTTATTTTGAAGATTCTGTTGATGATTTATCCCTGGAAGAAATGGTTCCAATTGGTCGTCCATTTCCCAACACAAATATTTATCTACTGGATCGGAATCAGCAGCCTGTACCAATTGGTGTCCCTGGGGAGATATACATTGGTGGAGCAGGTATTGCCAGAGGTTACTTAAACCAACCAAAATTGACAACAGCTAGATTTATCACTAATTTCTTCAACCAGAAGTCGAGTTTATGCATCTATAGAACTGGTGATTTGGCGCGCTATCGCACAGATGGCAACATTGAAATGATGGGGCGCATAGACAACCAGGTCAAAATTCGTGGTTTCCGTATTGAATTAGGTGAAATAGAAACAGTACTGTGTGAAAACGAAGGGATACATCAGAGTGTGGTCATTGTTCGTCAAGATTTATCTGGTGATAAACGCTTAGTCGCCTACGTAGTTCCTACAGCAAACATCACGGTTTCTGCTCTAGATTTGAGAAACTTCCTTAAAGGTAAATTACCGGACTATATGATTCCGGCTGCCTTCATAATTTTGGAAACTCTGCCTCTGTCACCATCAGGTAAGATAAATCGTCGCGCTTTACCTGCACCTGATTGGAGCAGTAACGATTTCAAAGAAACTTATGTCGCTCCTCGCACAGCAATTGAGGAAGTACTAGTAGAAATTTGGCAACAGGCACTTGGTATTAATCGCATCGGCATTCAAGATGATTTCTTTAACTTAGGAGGTCACTCTCTGCTAGCAATGCAGATAATTTCTAATGTGCGCGAATCATTTGAAGTACAAATTCCTTTACAAAAGTTATTTCAAGCATCCACTGTAGTTAACTTTGCCAGTGTAATTGCAGAACATCAAGGCAAACAGCAAGAATTTAGTAACTATCCAGATGCGATCGCAATTCCAGAGGAATGGTATGAGCCGTTTCCACTTACAGATATTCAGGAGGCTTATTGGGTTGGTCGTAACGAATTGTTTGAAATGGGTAATGTTTCAACTCATAGTTACGACGAACTGGAATTCAAAAATTTAGATGTGGAAAACTTGCACCTAGCTTGGCAGCGATTGATTAAACGTCATGGAATGCTAAGAGCAATTGTGCTACCAGATGGCCAACAAAAAATTTGGCGGGATGTTCCCGACTATAAAATTGAGGTTTTGGATTTAAGTGGCAAAGCTCCTGACGAAATAGAATCCCAAATTGAAACTATTCGCCAGCAAATGTCACATCAGATATTCAAAACTCATCAATGGCCACTATTTGAGCTTCGTGCGACTCTTTTAGATCAGCAAGTTGCCCGACTGCACTTAAGTACAGACGCACTCACCTTTGATGCCTGGAGTTTTATCCTCATTATCAAAGAGTTATCGCAACTTCTTGATGATCCCAAGGCTTTCTTGCCTCCTATAAATCTATCCTTCCGAGATTATGTCCTAGCAGAACAATCTATTAAATTTACAGAAGACTATCAACGTTCTCTAGCTTATTGGCAGACTCAAATAGTAACTTTACCACCGGCACCAGAATTACCCCTGGCAAAAAATCCCAGTTCCTTGAACGAACCCCACTTTAGCCGACTGCATTCAACTTTAGAAAAAGAAACCTGGACTAAACTTAGAACCAAAGCAACAAGATATGGATTAACACCAACAGGATTATTACTTACCGCTTTTTCTGAGGTGCTTGCTCTTTGGAGCAAGAATCCCCAATTTACATTGAATCTCACTTTCTTTAATCGTCTCCCCTTGCATCCAGAGGTGAACGATATTGTAGGTGAGTTTACTTCCTTGACGCTATTAGCTTTAGATTACTCAGTGCGGGATTCATTTCTAGATAGGGCCCGGCGTACCCAGGAAAAACTGTGGAATGACCTAGAGCATCGGCATGTTAGTGGCATCCAAGTATTACGGGAACTGAATCGTCGTCAGGGAGGGGTGACAAGGGCAAAGATGCCAATTGTATTTACCAGTGCTCTAACACTTCCAATTCCCGATATAGAATCTTCTCCCATTGCCCTACGTCCGGTATACGGTATCACCCAAACGTCTCAAGTATGGTTAGATCACCAGGTTTGGGAAGAATCAGGAACATTAATTTTTAACTGGGATGTGGTAGAGGAAATATTCCCAGAAGGATTACTACAGGATATGTTCACCGCTTACTGTGAATTGTTGCATCGACTTGCCAATGAAGATGCTATTTGGCAAGAACCAACACTATATCTACTACCACCTGCTCAGTTTCAGCAACAATTACAGGTTAATGCTACTGAAGAAAAAATGTGTGCAAATTTACTGCATACTTTGTTTACTTCTCAGGCATCCCTGCAACCAAAAGAAGTAGCAATAGTTACACCCCAAAACAGACTGACTTACGAAGAAGTTTACCGTCAGGCAAATAGAATTGGTCGTCGTTTACGGCAATTAGGAGCGCGTCCAAACACATTAGTTGCTGTAGTCATGCAGAAAGGTTGGGAACAAGTAGTGGCAGTGTTAGGTATTTTGCAATCTGGTGCTGCCTATTTGCCAATTGATCCTGAACAACCTCAAGAACGTATTTGGTATCTTATAGAACAAGGACAAGTACAATTAGTTCTCACACAGTCTTGGCTTAATACTTTTCTAGAATGGCCTCAAGACGTTCAGAGATTGTGCGTGGACAACAACGACTTTATAAATATTAGTGACCAACCACTAAACACAGTACAAGGAGCAAACGACTTAGCTTATGTTATTTTCACATCAGGCTCTACTGGGTTACCGAAAGGTGTGATGATTAACCATCGTGGTGCGGTCAACACTATTGTGGATATTAACAAGCGTTTTCAAGTAACAAATAAAGACCGGGTATTTGCAATATCTGCATTGAACTTTGACCTGTCAGTCTACGATATTTTTGGCATACTTGCAGCGGGTGGAACAGTTGTCATCCCTGATGCTTCCAGTAGACGAGATCCCAGTCATTGGTTACCACTCATGATACAGGAGAAAGTAAGTTTATGGAACTCAGTTCCAGCTTTAATGGGAATGTTGACAGAATACACTCAGTCTCAAGGTAAATATCTACCTGAATCTCTGCGTCTGGTGATGATGAGTGGTGATTGGATTCCTCTTTCTTTACCAAATGAAATTAAAGAACTATCAACCGATGTGAAGGTGATTAGTTTGGGAGGTGCAACTGAAGCGTCAATTTGGTCAATCCTCTATCCTATTGAAATAGTTGATACGAATTGGTCTAGCATTCCCTACGGAAAACCTATGGCTAATCAGAAATTTTACGTATTGAATGATGTCTTAGAACCATGTCCTGTATGGGTATCAGGACATCTTTATATTGGTGGCGTTGGATTGGCTATGGGCTACTGGCGAGATGAGGAGAAAACCCACGCAAGCTTCATTGTCCACCCCAAAACTGGATTGCGATTATATCGAACAGGTGACTTGGGTCGCTATCTACCAGATGGAAATATTGAGTTTTTAGGCCGACAAGACTTTCAAGTAAAAATCCAAGGCTATCGAATCGAGTTAGGAGAAATTGAGAAAGCACTAGTACAACATTCAAAAATACAAGATGGGATTGTTACCACGGTGGGAGAGACCAAGGGCAATAAAAAGCTAGTCGCCTATATTCTTCATCAGAATGAAGATGCCTTCGACGAGCGGGAATTACGTAATTTTCTCCGTGAGAAACTTCCAGAATATATGATACCTTCACTATTTACGGTTTTGAAAGAATTTCCACTCACATCCAACGGAAAAGTGGATCGTAAAGCTCTAGCTAATTCGACTTCTATCAATTTCCAGATAGAAAAACATTTTGTCCCTCCTCAGACTTCTATTGAAAAGAAACTGGCTACAATTTGGTCAGAAATGCTCCAAGTAGACTCGGTAGGTATCGAAGATAATTTCTTTGAGTTGGGAGGTGATTCTATACTTTCGATTAGGTTGATTTTACATATACGTGAGGTATTTCAAGTTGAGTTACCATTGAACAAACTTTTTGAAACACCAAACATCGCTAATTTAGCAGGTTACATCGAAGGCTTTTAATGTTTTAATATAGCAGATAAGTAAGTTAGCGTTACATATGTTGATTATTTAACGCTAACTTACTTAGACGGTTCGAGCCTATTGACAACAATTTTTGTGTTTATAAAATAGAGATCCTAAGTTTATATGGTAAATAGAGTCTGAAACACTAATTATTTCCTTGATTTGATGAATTTAGCAGTGCAATTGGTTGATATACTTAAGTTGTGTAGTTTCCATCTGAATCACTAAAGTTCATGTATAGTCAATGTCTCAAATACCACTACTTTAGGATCACTACTTGTAACTGTAGGCTTAATACTACAAATATCTAGTGGTCTGTCAATTTTGTTTTTGTGTTTAATCGGTTCCCAAATCAAAGATTCCGAAAATTGGATACAGACAATTTTTTGCTTGACAGACCACTAGGACTTGCTGAGTAAACCAAAAACCTAGACATATCAAAAGTTTGAAGGTTTAAAAGGTGAATCAGGTGCAAGTAATAAGCGTTAAAACTATCAAAAAACTATCACTTTCCCAGATTCAAGACTATTCTTATCTTCTTCTAATTTTTACCCTGACAGACCACTAGTCCTAACGAAAAGACTTTTTCAGCAAACCATACCCAGATGAAAATTCAATACTTTTTAAAGTCTATACCTCCTACTATTAAGTTCAGCATACTGATTTTGATTGGTATTGCTGTTAGTTCGATTCCGATTGTAATGTTTTGGCAAACCAAGCCAAAACAAGAAGTTAGTAAGTCCCAAATATCAGTCCAAAAATTCCCAAAGTCTAACCCTGTTAGTACTCTGGGACGTATAGAACCTAAAAAAAGAATCATTCGGCTATTTGCTCCTACTGCAAATCAATTTCCACGGGTGGAAAAATTGATAATTAAGGAGGGAGATATAGTAAAAGTTGGGCAGGTTGTTGCAGTTCTAGACAACTATAAAGTTCGTCAAGCAGAATTAAATCAAGCTGAAAACCAGGTGAAGGTTACGACTGCTCGTCTTGCACAAATTAAAGCTGGAGCAAAAACGGGAGAAATTCAGTCGAGGCAGGCAGATATTGAACGTTTGAAAGCACAATCTCAAGGAGACAAGGCGGCTCAAACTGAAACAGTTGAGCGAATTGCAGCGCAATTACAAGGAGACAAAGAGGCTCAGGAAGCCACAATTAGGAGACTCAAAGCGGATTTTGAAAACGCTGAATCTGAGTATAAACGCAATGAGCAGCTATTTAAGGAGGGTGCTATTTCCCATTCTTTGTTTGACAGCAAGAGCTTGAGCTTGGAAACCACAAAACAGCAGCTAAGAGAAGCCCAAGCTGTATTGAATAGAATTAATACTACTGGTAATAAACAGCTAAGAGAAGCCCAAGCTGTATTGAATAGGATTAATACTACTGGTAATAAGCAACTTAGGGGAGCAAAAGCAACGCTCAATAGTGTTGCTGAAGTTCGTCCAGTAGATGTAGAAGTGGCACAAATGGAGGTATATGCAGCCATTGGTGCTGTCAAACTAGCAAAATCTCAATTAGAGTTAGCGTATGTACGCACCCCCGTTGCTGGACAGATTTTAAAAGTTAATACACAACCAGGCGAACTTGTTAGTGACACAGGCATTGCTGATATTGGTAACACTAATGAAATGTATGTAGTAGCCGAAGTTTATGAAACTGATATTAGACGGGTAAAAGTTGGACAAAGTGCAGAAATTACTAGTCCAGCTATAGACGGTAAGCTATTTGGTAAGGTTGAAGAGATTGGCTGGCAAATTGGGAAACGTAAATTTCTGGGCACAGATCCAGGGTTGGATGTAGATGCCAAGGTGATTGAAGTAAAAATTCGTTTAGAACCAGAGAATAGCAAGAAAGTTATCAAGTTATCCAACTTAGAAGTTAACGTTTTAATTCATCCAAAATAGTTATTAATCTTCTGTTCGATTCATCCTGTGGAAAAAGGATAGAGTAGAGAGAGATTACTTTAATATTTGATGTATAAAGAAATTCCACGACAATCTCTGGTATCCATCATTAGATAATTATGAAAATGAAGGGAAAAAATTTTTCTATAGCCTTATCACAATTGAAATATGAAAAAGTCAGACTTCTTGTAGCACTTTCTGGCATTATATTTGCAGTTGTCATGATGTTTATGCAACTAGGCTTTAGTGATGCTTTATTTGACAGCTCTGTACTTTTGCACAAAAGTATGCAAGCAGATGTTTTTCTTCTGCATAGCAAATCCAGTGCTTTGGTTGCTCTCAAGAGCTTTTCTAAATACTATTTATATCAACTTTTAGAATTTCCAGAAGTTAAATCAGTTAGCCCCATACACTTGGGATATGCCAACTGGAAAAATCCCTGGAACAATGATAATCGTTCCATTTTTGTACTTGGTATTGATCCTAGTAATAATGTACTGGATTTACCAGGTATTCAAGAAAATTTGACTAACATTACTTACCCGGACGGCGTTCTATTTGATATGTCCTCAAGACCAGAATTTGGAGCAGTTGTAACTAGTTTTAATGCTGGGGAAACAATTCTTTCTGAACTGCAAGGTTCTCTTCTGAAAGTTGAAAAAGTTGTGAAGGTTGTGGGTTTATTTAGGCTTGGAGCATCCTTTGCGGCTAATGGTCATTTATTAACTAGTAACAGTAATTTTGTCAACATTTTAACTAATAAGAGTGCAGCATCAATTGAAATTGGAACTATTCAGCTTAATCCTAATGCAAATCTAAAACAATCAATAAGCGAAATTAGATCAAGACTACCGAGTGATGTTTTAGCTTTCACCAAAGACGAATTCATAAATTTTGAAAAAGATTATTGGAAACGTAATACTGCCGTAGGTTTTATATTTTCACTCAGTACCATGATGGCATTTATTGTTGGTTCAGTAATTGTTTATCAAGTTCTTTACACGGATGTATCAGAACATCTACCTGGATATGCAATTTTAAAAGCAATGGGTTATACGGATATAAGCTTACTATGGATTATTATTCAGGAGTCTTTGATTTTATCAATTCTGGGTTATATTCCTGGTTTCTTAATCGCAATGATTAGTTATCAACAAACCAAATCTGCTACACTACTACCAATTGGTATGACTGTTGACAGAGGTATCACATTATTACTAGTGACTATACTAATGTGTCTAATTTCAGGTCTTATTGCTGTACGTAAATTGAGAGATGCCGATCCTGCCGATATTTTCTAATCCCATTTATTAAAGATTAAATAAATATGCTTTTGCAAGAACCAGTAGTATCGATTAAAAACCTTCAACATTATCTAGGAAAAGGTTCACTAAGAAAACGAGTATTATCGGATATAAATTTCGATATACATCGAGGAGAATTTATAATTCTAACTGGTCCTTCAGGTTCAGGAAAGACAACATTACTAACGCTAATTGGTGCTTTACGTACTATTCAAAGTGGTAGCCTTAAGGTTTTTGAACACGAATTATATCAAACTAGCAACTATCAATTAGTTAAAGTGCGACGAAAAATAGGCTACATTTTTCAGAGTAACAACCTTTTACCATTTTTAACTGCTGTTCAAAATGTACAAACATCTATTTTTTTGCACAAAGAAATTTCTAAAGCTGAAGCTTATGATAGGGCGGTTGATATCTTAGAATCTGTTGGTCTAGGCAAGCATTTAAACTCTTTCCCTCGTAATCTATCAGGAGGACAACAACAACGGGTTGCAATTGCCCGATCTTTAGCCGCTAGTCCTAAATTGATTTTGGCAGACGAACCAACGGCTGCATTGGATAAAAAAACTGGTCGTGATGTAATTGAGTTAATGCTAAGTTTAACCAAACAAATAAATTGTACAATTTTGCTAATAACTCACGATAGTCGAATTCTAGATGTGGCTGAACGAATTATTTATATGGAAGATGGTAATTTAATTAATACGAATGTTAGTCTTAATGAGAGTATTATCACTTTAAATGAATAAAAAGTCTTCTAATAAGTGTATACAAGGGTAACTGCTCAATAAATAGGGGCGGACTACTTATTCGGGAACGAATTTACGCTATTTGAGGCTTGTCATTGAACGATTCACCCCGGATTATTGAGCGGTTAAGTAGGTTAGCATTAAAGATTGTCGTTATGGCAAGGCAAGAGGCAAGAGTGAAGAGGGTTTGGGCGATTTTACTTTTCTTTACACAGATTGGTTTTATTGTGTTCACCTACTTACATACAAGTCATCTAATTTTTTGAGTATTATGATAAATTCACAAGAAACGAATAAATGGATTAGACATCGGAAAAATAACTTACAAGCGCGTATGCGTATTTTTTGCTTTCCTTACGCAGGTGGTAGCGCCCTAAGCTTTCGTACTTGGGCAGATAATTTACCACACTTTATTGAGGTTTTTCCTATTGAGATGCCAGGACGAGGAGTTCGTTTGAGTGAGCCTCCTTTTCATCAAATCTCACCACTTGTTGAGGAAATCTCTTATGCTATACATCCTTACTTAGATATCCCTTTTGCTTTCTTTGGTCATAGTCTAGGTGCCTTAATCAGCTTTGAACTAGCTCGTTTCGTTCGTAAGACCTATGCCCTAAATCCAGTTCACCTTTTTGTCTCCGGTCGTGGCGCACCTCAAGTAATAGAACACAATAAAATACATCATTTGTCTGATGCTGAGTTTTTGGAAGCACTGCGTAGATTCAATGGAACTCCGAAAAAAGTATTAGAATCTGCTGAATTGATGCAGTTGCTGCTCCCCACCCTACGAGCAGATTTGATGATCAATGAATCCTATACTTACACCGTAGAACCTCCGCTGGATTGTCCAATTACTGTTTTCGGAGGTTTACAAGATCCATTGGTCAATCGTGATGATATGGAAGCTTGGAAAGAGCATACACTAAGTTCTTTTTCACTCCATCTGCTTCCTGGTGATCACTTTTTTATTAATACTGCACAGTACTTTCTTCTGCAACTTATTAACAAAACTGTAACTGCCGGGGTGAAATGAGCATCCATTCCGAAACTTACGCTAAGGACTTGATGACTTGTTTTCAACATCCTGATTGACAGGAATAAAGAGGAGCATCCAGGCATTAGGTAAACTGGAGTACGGAAAATAGTACAGCTATAATGACAGAAATTCGTACTATTATTCTTCGGTTTCTAACAGATAAATGAGTAGCTTACATCTTGCACCTCTCCGTACAATTCCATATAAACTAAAAAGAAGTGCGATAAAGCTACCTTATTTTTATGGTCTTGGAACTGTAAATCAAGGGTTTTAGGATTATACTGTGTGATTAAATTGCATCATTTTTTGTTAGTGCAAGATGTGAGGCAGCCCTTCGCTTAAGCTACCCACTTTTGCAAATGCGGCATAAGTACATTGGTACTTCCCCAGCGACTATATGAAACCTAAGCTTTTTAACCTATTTTGTCCCCCGTCAGGGTATTTATATGACCTACCATTCAGAAGAAGTGCAACAGATTTTGAAGATAGCATTGACTCACAAGCAGGAGAGAGAATTTTCACGAGAACAGCTTATAGAGATAGCATCAGAATTAGATATCTCAACAGAAGCACTCCAATCTGCTGAACAAGAGTGGTCGATACAGCGAGCAGAAACGCAAAGGCAACATATGCTGAATACCCGCCAACGTCAAGAATTCAAATCTCACCTGACTAATTTTATTGCAGTCAATATTTTTTTAGTCTTGTTAAATTTGGTAATAAGCCCTTTATATTTTTGGGCAATTTTTCCACTACTAGGTTGGGGCTTGAGTTTGTTTTTTCATGGTTGGAAGGTTTATCGAAACCGTTCTTGATAGCCCTCTTGGGGTAAAGGTCCTGCGGACACGCTAAGTAGGTGAACAGAAAAATTTAAAGGTATGTGAAGAAAAGTAAAATCACTCAAAACTCTCTTCCTGTTCCCAGTTAAGAGTTCCCTGTTCCCTTGCCCCAACGACAATTTTTAACGCCCACCTACTTATCTGGAGTTTAGACTAAGACAGCCACAACCAGGCTTGACTATTTTTGCTGTTATATCCATCCGTGTTTTTTTGACTAAATCTGGTTTCATCTGCACCTACTACTGCCGCATTCTGGATGTAGGTTTTCGCCTCTTCTACCGCCTTTTCTACCGAGTTACTTGCTTCCATTCTCAGTTTGTTGATTGTTCCTAAACTGAGTCTGATGTCAAATATTTCCGCCATTGCTGTTTTCACCGTTCTCTGACTATGGCGATACAGTCCACTCAACACCGCAACAAGAGCTACAACTCTTGTTCCATAATGATTCGGATCTACTTCTTCTGGTAATTTTGCTCTTGTACTTTTACCACATTCTCCGCATTCGAGTTGATGTAACCGATGTTCTATGACGATGGGTTTGATGGGTGGTATTTCTACTTGCTGGTGTCTGTACGGGTTTGCATCTTCTCCTTCTAACTGCCCTCCACAGCTACTACAGGACTCTGGCTTATAATTTATTACCTCTTCACAATCAGATTCTGGATACAGAAACTTTGCAAATCCTTTGTGTCCTAGTTGTCCTCCTCTTTTTTTTCCACTCTTTTTCTTGACTGGTTTCTTTTGGGTGTTGAGCGGGTCTGCTGATGGTGGTGATGATGAATTTTTTGATGTTCTATTTAGTTTTTCTTCTAATTCTTGTATCCACTGCTCCATCTCCTCCATCCGTCCTTTGACACTGGTTGGAGTCTGTTCCCAATCCGTTTCCGGTATTTCCGTTTTATAGATGTGGCAGATGAGGCTGATTTTTTCCATGCCTTCTACTCTACCATGTCTTTCTACTTATTTTTTCTTGTATCCGAATTCATCCTGTGAACAGTTACCTTCCCTGTTCCCTATTCCCTGTTCCCTGTTCCCTGTTTCCTCAAAATACTACTTTGCTTGAATGGGTGTCAGGGCTACACCTTTGTAGTAGTATCCTAAAATTTGCAGGTGGTTTGCACCACGTTTTGCTAGTTCGTAAGCTCCCCACTGGCTCATTCCTAAACCGTGTCCAAAACCTAGTCCTTGGAGAACAAAACCGCCATTTACGTCTTTATTAACAATAAAACGGGTACTTTTAATTCTGAGTGCGGTTCTCACTTCTTCACCTTGGAGAATTTTAGTCCCTTTATCACCAATAATTTTTAGGGATTTGACACTTTTAAATGGTGAGAGAGTTTCGATGATCATGTCTTTGACATTACCGACACCGGAAATTCTGGTGCTAATTTCTCCGGGGGTAAAGGTTTTTACCCAGTTACATTCTTTGATATTTTGATCAAAGTCGGGAACAGCCCGCAGGTAAGGTTCTTTGCTAGTCCAAACATCTTCGACGTTTTCCGTGTGTCCACCGGAACAAGCGTGAAAGACGGAAAGAATGATTTGGTTGTTGTAGGTGAGGACTTTGCCGGCGGTGGTGTCTGCTGCGCTGTAGGTTTTGGGGGATTCACTACTGACACCTTTGTAAATTTGCCAACGGTCTGGACTATCTCCTAAGTCGTAAAGGGGATTTCTCCGTTGTCTTTCACGTTCATAGAGGGCATAGGTACGGGCTGCTATGGCTTGAGCTTTCAGGGCTTCCTGTGGCCAGCTAGTGTCCATTTCTCCACCAATGACGCTGTAGAGATATTCTTCTAAATCTACCCAGTTCACAGCGGTTAAACCATTGGCTGTGGGGACTACTAGGGTTCTACCACGAAACCAGCGATCGCCAATATAAACATATCCCTTCTTGGTGGGTTCTATCCAAAATAACCCGGATTGCCATCTATCTAAAGCTACTCCTCCAGGAACTGCTTGAGCCGCAAAGGCACTCATTCCCGGTAGTTCTCCAAGAGTCTTACCACTACTATCTTTCACAATAGCGGTTGTGGAAGCACCGACTTTTACCTGTTTGACTTCTCTTTCAATTGCCACACGCAGAATTACAGATGCTTGTGCAGGAGCAAGTAATACAAACCAGATCAGGATACCTATCCACCAATGTCTACCTTTAATCTCAGAAAACAAATTGCCTAATAAAAGTTGGAATTTCATGCTAATTGTTTGATCACAAGCGTCTACTATTCTAGTTCAGCAATTCTCTAAACAGACAGATTGAGAACTGGAAACTGGGTAATTTTCTTTCTTCTTTCTTCTTCTAAACTCCTGACTCCTCTTTTCAAGGTGTCAATATTTGGGGAGAATCATAAACTTCATTACCAACAATGCCAATTAAATTTAACTTGCTTAAAATTTCTGTAGCTTCCATCAATTTATGGGGAGTAACTTTACCAATCCGTCCTACCATAACAATCCCATTACATAAAGAAGCCACAATTCTGCCATCAACTGTATCTAAAACAGAGGGTGCATCTATTAAGACTAAATCATAGTTTAGTTCAAATAAATCCATTAATTCTTGCATTCGCTCGGAACTCAACAGATTTACCACATCCTCTGGTATGGGACCAGCAGTTAAAACATCAATAGCTGGGTGGATGGGCTGAATGTAAGTATTAAATGATGTATTGATATCATCAACCAGTAATAAGGATAAACCCCAATCATTGGTCAGCCCTAGAGTTTTATGTAAACTGGGAGAACGCAAATTAGCATCAATTATTAATACTCTTTGGTGCATTCGAGCCGCACTAGATCCTAACCCTAAAGCCAAAGTTGTTTTTCCTTCTCCTGGTAGTGCAGAAGTTAACATCAATGATTTTAAAGGTAGAGAATTATTTAACATCTGAATATTCTGGTAAATAATATCCAATGTTTTATGATTCGGCAAATTTTTGATAATTCCTGGATGAGAAATATCTACATTTTTAGATTTATCTCTAACTATAGATTTTAGTTGGTTTGTCCAACTATTTTGACGTTTTCCTAATCTTGGTACTGACCCCAATAACTGAATATTGGTCAAATTTTGTAAATCCTGAGTATAGAAAATTGCATTATTAAATTTTTCCCAAATTAAGGCTGCTGCTAAACCCAATATTGGCCCCATTAATATTCCTCCAAAAATTAGTAACCAGCGTAAATTACCTATATGTATTCCTAAAGCGGGTTCTTCTAAAATTTGCCAATTAAAACCTTCTTGAGCAATTTTGACACCTAATGAATTTTGCGCTTGCGTCAATTGTTGCAGTGTTTTGCGATAAATTTCTATATTGGCAACTAACCTCTTGTATTCTGTAATTAAACTTGGATATGTATTCAGTAAAGAACGAATTTCTTGTTCGGATTCTGCTAAATCACGATCATGAGCAATTAGTCCTAATGCGTTCATTTTTAATTGAGTTAAATCATTTTCTACCTTTGGAATGATTTGTTTTGATAATTTTGATTTACTATTGATAGTAATAGTTTTATTTTGTCCTTGTTGTTGTAATAGTGTACTGATAATTTGCTGTTTCTGCTTCAGTTGTTGGATGATAGGATGTTTTTCTGTATAAAGAAAACGAGCTTGCGTTAAGGCTTGTTCTGTTTGCTTAAATTCACTAATTAAGGCTTGATTTTGGCTAGATTCCGGGGAATCATTCATATTTATGTTATTTTGACTGGAAGACTCAATTGCTTGTTCTAGGCTGTTATGTCTAATTTGGACATCTTGCAGTTGAGCGCGAGTTGTTTGCCGCTGTTTTTGAATATCTGCTAAAGACTGTAATAAAATTTGACTTTGTAAAACTGGATCAATTAAACTATTTTGTTGACGAAATTTTTCTAATTTTTTCTCGGCTTTTAATACATCTTTTTGCAGTTGCGGTATATGGTTATTAACAAAAGCTAATGCTTGATTAATCCGCTGATTTTTTTGATCGGTATTATAGTCCTGATATACTTTCTCTAAAGCTTGTAATACTCTTTTTGTCCTGAGAGGATCTTTGTCTATAAAAGAGAGTAAAAATACTTGGGTAAAATTTTGATTAACTCCTGTATCTACTGGTAACTGAGTTAGTCCTAAAGATGAAACTTCATCAATTTTGCTGTTATTATAAATATCTTCTATGGTCATTTGTGGGTAATCAGCATGAAGTAAATTTACAGTTTTCTGTAGTAATTTACTACTCAGCATTAATTTAACTTGACTACTGTAGTCAATGGATGATAGCTGCGGTTTACGTAAGTCTTCTGTTATCTTTTCGATTTTACTATTTGGTAAAGATTTATCTGAATTATAACTTACCAATATTTGCATATAGCTTTGATAAGTTGGTTTAGTAGTGACAGCTATTAGACTTGTTACTGACATGACTGCGCAGGAAATCCCTAATATTAACCACCGATGATAAAGTGCAATTGGAACTATTTTTTTGATATCAATTACCCTATGTGTAGAGCTAGTAAGTAATTTTTTCAATGTTATCACATTTGTAGCCACAATCATATTCCTCTCAAATTGCAACAATATATCTGGAAGAAGATGATAATTAGAAAACTTTTAGAGATATTTGATACTCAGTGTTTTCTGGTTAATAATCAATACTTATTCTTCCTATGATTACAGATATACTTAACAGAAAGTATTCAGCAAGTAGTTCTTGGCTAATACCTTCAAGCAGGTATATGTCTAATCAGTGTGAGGAACATAAATTTTCTGCAAATATTGTGGAAATATTTATCTTGCAGAGGCTAATTTATCAGCAATGCGGGTAGTTTCTGGTAAGCGATATTTTGGTGTGCAGTGTAATACATATTCAATTGCTGTTGGTAAGCTAATCCGATGACCACTAGTAGTCTGTCAACCCGAAAATGACGGGTGAAGGCAAGCAGGGGGAGAAGAGAGGCAGAGGGGGCAGGGGAGGGAAGAACAGTCTCTGACTGGGAATGAGACGACTTGAGTTCTTTGCGGGATAGATGTTTTACGTTAAGTTGACACCAATAAGCTTTTGGTTTACCCCTACAAATCAAGGTTTTTTGTAATTTTATAAAAGTCCATGTTCCAACTGTTTTGAGTATAAAAAAAAGCAAGCTGTTAAAACTTGCTCTTTCTATAACTGGGGCGCTAGGATTCGAACCTAGGGATGGCGGGACCAAAACCCACTGCCTTACCACTTGGCTACGCCCCAACGAATTCACTATAGAGAATATAGCAGTTCTCTTCAGATAATGTCAAGTGTTTTGGGAAAAAAGATTTTGCTGACTTAGGAAATAGATCCCAAATAGATCCCCGACTTCTTGAAGAAGTCGGGGATCTGCCGGGGTGTGGTTAAAATACACGATGCTGTAGGGATGGCATTTGGCGACGAACTTGTTCTAGTCGGGTGGGTTTGATTTCGGCGATCGCCACTCCTGGTTTTTCCCCAGCGTCTGCTAAAATGACACCCCAAGGGTCAATAATCATGGCGTGTCCATGAGTTTGGCGACGGTCATAATTAGTACCAGTTTGGGCGGGAGCAATAACGTAACAGGTATTTTCTATCGCCCTAGATTGGAGTAATACTTGCCAATGGTCTTTACCAGTAAAAGCCGTAAAGGCTGCGGGAACAAATAGAATATCTGCGCCTTGATTGGATAGATGTCGGTACAGTTCGGGAAAGCGAACATCATAGCAAATAGAAAGGCCAATTTTCCCTAACTCCGGGGAAGCGTAAACGGGAGGTAATTCAAGTCCAGCCATGACGGTGCTGGATTCTTGATAGGTATTACCATCAGGGACATTGACATCAAATAAATGGACTTTTTGGTAACGGGCGAGTTCTTGACCGTTGGCATTTATCAGTAATGCTGTATTATAAACTTTACCACTACTATCTACAGGGATAGGGAAGCCGCCGCCGAGAATGGTAACTTGAAAGCGTTGTGCCATTTTTTGGAGAAATGTTTCCGTTGCTTGAGCGATCGCATTTCCTTGAGCTAGTTTATCCTTTTCTTCCCCCATAAAAGAGAAATTTTCTGGTAAACCCACCAACTCTGCACCTTGACGCACAGCCAAATCAATTAATTCTTCTGCTTGTGCCAAATTTTTTTGTAAATCAGGCACACTGGTCATTTGAATAGCGGCGGCTAAATAAGACTTCATAGATTCAAGAACAAACGGTAGATTGAGACAATTATAGATATCTAAATATATCCTCATATCATTCCATTTTAAACAAAAAGTAGGGGCGGGGTTTCCCCGGACAATTTCTCCCCCCAGAAATTAAAAGTCTCTCAAAAATCGTTTCTTCAAAGTCAAGGGGACATTTTTCGCCATTTCTAAACCTTCCACATTTTGCCAATTAGTTTTTTCATCCCAACGAATAGCGCCAAAGGTATTATCGCTAAATATAGCAGCAATTCGTTTTGCTAAAAGTCTGGCTGGATATTTACCCAAATAGTCAGATATCAACCTTGTGGATAATAATTGATTAAATGCTACTGCTAATTCAGATTCATAAAAACATTCAATGGTCTGGATAGCAGTTTGTTCATCTAATTCAATATTATTGATAGTTGCTAATATTTTTCCTAATTCTTCATTTTTATCGGGGTGATCATAGTTTAAAGAAGGGTATAAAGATAAAATATCCCGGATGCTTTCTAAATAGGCAACTTGACTAATAATAGATATGTAATCTGCTAAAGTAGGCGTTTCTTGAGAAAGATCACGATAAGATTTGAGAACAGCCACTCCCAGGGATAAGAATGATAATTCTCCAGTTATTATTGGGGTTAATGGTGAACACAATACATCTAATAAAGAAGATGAATTTTGCAGTAACAGTTGCAAAATTTCTAAATTAGCACCTTGTGATTGAATGGCTGTTGCTACTTCTAAAACTACTTCACCTGTTGCGGTGGTTGTATTAATACTTTCTGCTGTCACTGAGAAAGCTTGACGAAATTGATACCAAATATTTGATAGAGATTTTTTCATTACTCAAACTAGTTAAAAATATAATTTATAGGTTAACAGTAATCACTTGTAAATATAGCTATATATAAAATTTTTGCAAGAAAAATTTACACCACAAACCTATATTCACCGTATAATTACGGTATTAGACGGTGGGATTACGGTTAATCCAAACGCCTCTGATTCCTGCCGATTTAGCCCCATAATAATCATCTGTTATGCTGTCACCAATGTGCCATGCTTCTTCTGCTGAACATTTATGCTTGTTTAAAGCAATTTTAAATATTTCTGGATCTGGTTTAGCGGCACGAACTTGAGTGGAAATGGTGACAGAGGAAAAGTATTCTCTGAGTCTTAAACCTTGCAATACTAAATATAAACGAGAATCAAAATTAGATAATACTCCTAATTCAACTCCTAAGCGTCGCCAGTTCATTAACGCCAAAGTTACATCAGGATAAACATACCAAGGTTCAGGAGTTCCAAAGTGGATATAAAGTTCGGTAAAAAAAGCGGTAAAATCGGTAAATTCTTGGAGAACACCGGCACCTTCAAAGGTATTTAAGGCAATTATCCGCCACCAATCGTATTCACGCTGGGGAATATCTCTGATATCTGCATCAAGAAATATCGGTGGTGGTGAGGCTTTGAAGCTTTTGACAAAGTTTTGATCTAAAATTTGGGCGGAAACTTCTACACCAAATTCTTGGGCGATTTGTCGGTAAATTTCCCCAACACTACCTTTAATCCCAAACAATGTACCAACAGCATCTACAAAAATAACTTTAGGCTTTTTCATAAGAATTAATACTTTAGTCCGCAGCAGTCGCTAAATACATAGCCATAATATCTGAATTTGTCTAGTTTACCATTTCAGATCCCCGACTTCTTTGAGAAGTCGGGGATCTTTAATTTAATTACTTGGAAATGGCTTCTATTATGGGGCTAACTAACCAATTAAACCCGACTTTTAATTGATGATTTAATGTGGGTAAACGATACAGATACGCTAGACGACGGGCTAAGTATGCAAAAGAACCATCTAATTGCACACCTAACCCGGTGAGGGTGGCGTTATCTATTCCTAAAGCCATCATTTCTCCTAATGGTTGATAGCGGAAGGGGAGGAGGGGACGATTGGTAATAGTAGCCCAGATATTCCAAGCGGTATAATCGGCTTGTTGAAAGGCGACTTGGGCGGTGGCGGGGACTTGTTTTCCGTCTGCGTCGAGACAGTCGGCTAAGTCTCCTAAAGCAAAGATTTCGGGATGTTCTATGGCTTGTAATTGCGGTGTGGTGGTGATTTGTCCACGCTGATTTTGCTTGAGGGGTAAGGCTGTGACAACTGGAGAAACTTTTGTTCCCACTGTCCAAATGACTACATCTACGGGAATGGTATCTACTTGATTTTTATACTCCAGAGAGATGCTATTTTGATCAATTGCTGCTACTTTGGTTTCTAAGTCAATAAATACGCCTTTGCTATCTAAGGCTTTTTTGGCGGCTTCACGGTTAAATTCTGGGGAAGTGCGGAGAATTTGGTCGCTGAGTTCAATCAGGCGGAAACGTCCTTTTTCGCCGATTCTATCTGCTAGTTTACAGGCTAATTCTACGCCGCTGTAACCTGCACCAACTATGGCGACACGGATTTTTTCGGGCTTTGCTGCTTCGAGAATTCGCAGCCGTTCTTCTAATTTGTAGGCATCAGTAATAGTACGGAAAGGGTAAGCATGAGTGGCAGCACCGGGAACTAAATCTAGGGGTGTTTCGCCACCTAATGCTAAGACTAAGCGGTCATAATTTAGTTCTGATTTATCTTGTAATTGAACTGTTTGCTTGTTAATGTCTATTGTGGAAACAGCAGCTTGGTGGAACTGGATTCCTGTTCCTTGCAGTAGTTCTGAGTATGGTGGGGCGATTTCCCAGGTTTGGAGTTCTCTGGTGAGGAGTTCGTAAAGCAGGGGAGAAAAGACAAAGCGATCGCTCTGATCTACTAAAATAATCTCAGGTTTGGGTGTAGATTCCCAGGGTAATTGGCTTAAACGAAGCGCGGTGTAGAGTCCACCAAAGCCACCGCCTAGTATACAAATTTTTGTAGTTGCTTGAGTCATAATTTTTTTAGGCGCTAAATCCCAGTCAGATATTTATTTTAGTGTAATGTTTTATTACGGTTTCTTGCCATTAACCGACAATCCTGATATCTATCTTCATGCAAATCAAGACAAATGGTAATTTTATTTAAGAATCAAGATTTGAACGCAGATAAACGCAAATAAACGCAGATGAATTAATAGATTGAATAATTCTGTGTTAAATGTTTTCCATGACAAACTACATAGTCGCTAATACAAATTCTCCTTCGTTAACAGAGTTATTTATTGATGTATCATAAACCAAGCCTGTTTTCTCTGCATGAACATGAATAGTTATGGGTAATTCACCAATTTTATTGAATGTCAGAACTTGATATAGCAAATCTCCCTGATTTACTGAAGTACCTAATTCAGCTTTAGATAAAATCATTCCTCCTACGGGACTCCAATATTTTTTTAGTTGACTAAGTGAACGAAAGTTGGTTTGATGAGATATAGTTTTTGATTGGGTAAATTCCTGTATTGCTAAAATACCTTTTTGAGTTAAATAATTTTTAATTCCGCTCACTCCTTTAGTTACTGAATCTGGATTCATTTGCATTCCTGTTCCTAATTCTAAAGTCCATGCTTCTTTATCAAATATCATTTTTTGTCCGGTTAATTTTAATAAAGCATTCTCTAAAGCTAACCAGGGTTTTATGAATGATTCATCAAAAGCATCACCATCATATTCATCAAATAAAATGGCATAATTGAGGAGAAATAAATTGGCACTTTCTTCTCGATTTCGGAAATAATAAAGGTATTCTATTCCTTCTCCAGTGTGACTATGTAAATCAATGACGTAATCTGCATCGAAAGAAAGAGATTGCAGCTTGTAGCGATATTTATCAGTTAGTTGTACACTACTAGGGGCATTGATTTTATCTAAAAGACTATCGAAACTAGATTTAATTTTTTGGGAAAAGTTATATTTAATTGTACCTATATCTAAACCAATTTGAGAACGGGCAAATTCTTCTATGTCATCATGTTGTTTTTCATAATCCCAAAAAATTCTATTCCAATTTTGACTATCATAAATATTGAATCTACCCGTAGAAAAATTATGAGTTCGCTGGTTAACAGCTAAGGGATTACAAACAGGTACAAGCCAAACTTCTCCTATTATCTGAGTATTATTTAATGTCGTTAAGAAATCAATGATTTGGTAAATGACAGCATTACCAACAATTTCCGCACCGTGTAAGTTAGATTGGATATATACTTTTTTACCAGATTTAGCACCAATAAATTTATATACCTGGAGAGAAAGAAACTCCCCAGAAGCAAGTTGAAAAAGGGGAATAGTGGAAATAGTAGGAATCATCAATCAAATCCTGATCTTCGTAAAACTATTGAACAGTTTACTACTTAATTTTGATGATTGAATCGGTGTTATAGCGGTTATTGGTTGAGTGAAATACAAGAACCCCACCCCCAACCCCCTCCCCCTTCGGGTTCACCAGTCGCCTACGGTGGGAAACCCGCCTACAGCGCTGGTTCACCGCAAGCGAGGAGGGGGCTTAGAGGTTGTTTGAAAAGTATTAGATGAAACCAATAATTTCCAAGAACCTAACCCCCCAGCCCCCTTCCCTACCAGGGAAGGGGTGTTTCAAAGCCTCTCCCCGCGTCGGGGAGAGGTTTGGAGAGGGGTTTATTTATACATTAAAAACTTTTCAAACATCCTCTTATGACTGTATCTTATTCTATTATGTAAGTTAAGTTAATAATTACCCTCCTGCGAAGGTTTTCAAGTAATAGCAAAGTTATCTTAACTTTCAGTAGTTGTAGAGGAAACGATAGGAATTTTTATTTCACTTGTAAATGTATCTAATAGTTTAAATGAAAATACCACAATAGCCGTTATTGAAAATAATGTCATCGCTAACCATAAAAGATGGTTACTGTGAAAATACCAACTAGCTATAGCCATAGGTATGAAACCTCCACCAAAGGAAATGAGGGCAGAATTACGTAATGTTCGCCCTTCGGTTAAACCTCCGAAGAATCCTTCCAAGATTACGGTAACTGCAAACAACCCCTGGAATGGTAACAACCATCTGACATAGTCAGAAATGTTTTCAGTTACTTCAGTGTGGTTGGTTAATAGTCCAAATATAGTTTCTGGAAAAAGAATATATAAAATAGCAATGGGAATTGAAAGCAATAAGCTAGTGAGTAAACTAACAATTAGTAATGGTTGTAACTGCTGTAATGTACCTTGTCCCTTAAAGTTTCCTGTGAGGCTTTGGGTGGCAAATCCTACTCCTTGAACAACAAACATATTCAAAGCTGCTGCTTGAATAAGAACAGTATTTTCCGCTAATATCTCTGTTCCCATTGCCGAACTGAGTTCAGTAAAAATGGCAAAGGTAGAGACTACTGCCAAACTTCTTATTAACATATCTCTATTTAGTTTGAAGGTAGCTTTAATAGCTGACCAATTCAAGACTTTTGGGATTACACCTGATAGAATTGACCAATCAATGTGGAAGCAAACTATAATTAAACCTATAAATAATGCTACATACTGGCTAATAGCTGTAGTTAAACCAGCCCCTGTGCTAGCCCAACCCCAGCGAATAATAAATAAGTAGTCCAGCACTACATTAGTCAGGCTTTCTATTACAGATATCAGCACCACAAAAATATTAAGTTCTCGGCCAAAAAACCAACCAACTAGGACAAAGTTGAGTAAAACCGCAGGTGCGCCCCAAATACGAGCCTGAAAATAGTCAAGACCGGCATCTTTTACCTCTGTTGCACCGACTAAAAAGGTAAACCCTACTGTTTGTAAAGGGTACTGAAGAATCAGGATGAGTATACCTATCCCGAAGGCAATCAGACCATTTCGGAGTAATACTAATAGTATGGCTTCTGGATCATCTGTTCCTACAGCTTGTGCCGTCATACCATTGCTAGAAGAACGTAAAAAATTCAAAACTCGATACAAGTAGCTAAAAAGAATTGTGGCTAAAGAAACTCCTGCTAGGTAACGGATATCAGGTAAATGTCCCAAGTAGGCTAGGTCTATTAAACCCGACAATGGCACAACAATACTAGAGAGAATATTTGTAAATGCCAGTCGGTAAAAGCGAGATAGGAAGTTATATTCTTCAGGGATTGTAAAATTCATCGTTCTGAATTGTTAATTTCTTGGCAATATTTTCAGTAAATTCTGGCGTTGATGAAACCAGGTATGAATTTAGGTGTAGAGACGTTCCATGGAACGTCTCTACAAGGGTTTTGAAATCATCAAAAATCATTTTCATACCTCAAATCAGCAACGCCTAAATTCTTATCTATCTAGCAACTGCTATATTGACCCTAGCTTGATGTTATAAATGCGCCAATGCCCAGACGTGGTAGAGAAATTCTGGTTCGTTATCTAGGGAATGAGAAACAGGATCATATTCGACCCATTGAGAGAAATTAGCAATGATGCATTGGCGATTTCCCCAAGAACCAGTTTGAATGTTATTTAGAGGAAATCCGCATTCATGGAGAAAGTGTTTGAGTCCAGTTTCTGTCCAGCGTGTGCAATCTATTGGGTAATTATGAAGTTTCACCAAAAAAGGGACAGAGATGAGAAAATACCCTCCTGGGTGAAGCATAGAAATAGTATTGCGACCGGCTCGATAGGGATATAATAAATGCTCAAAAACTTGTTCTGCGATAATTAAATCAAACTTTCTTGGTAGGGGTGCAGAACAAATATCATATTCTGGATAGTTGATATTTTCATACTCTTGAAACCCAAAAGTTTCCCAAGTCTTGCCTGAAACTTCTAATACTCGCCATTTTGAAAACGGCAAATTCTCTAGTAGCTTCGCCGTTTCCCGGTTCATTACAACTCGACTCCAAGTGATCCCCATAATTGTATTTCTTGTATAAATTCTTGATAATTTAATTTTATTTTTGAGTAAATATGCGATCAAGTTCGTCCTCACTCAGAGCTATTAATGGCGTGAGATCGGGATTTGATAAAAAAGCTGGTCTTTCTTTGTTGGGAAGGGCGCTGTTTTCAATACTGCTATAGGTGATGACAAAGTTTCGGCGGTCCCAGGGAGAAATGTTGGCAACAGAACCATGTAATGTATCATAGTGTACGAACAAAACCGACCCCGCGAGACCTTTTGGTGCGACTATTCCTTGCACAGATGCAAATTTGGCAATTGTTTCTGGAGCGATCGCTAATGATGAATTAGTAGTCGAAGCAGAATTTGCCGCTTCGAGTATTCCCTGTTGATGAGAACCAGGTATGTAATATACTGGTCCATTAAATTCATTGACTTCATCTAAGAAAAGGATGGCATTTCCTCCTTGTGGTGAGGGAATTCGTTCGTAATATTGTGCAAATGCAGAGTCTTGATGCCATCCCCACATTCCTCCGGTAAAAGCTGGTTTCATGACGATTTTGCTGCGAAAAACGTACAATTCACTGGCAAAAAGTTGTTGTGCAACTGCCAATAGACGAGGGTGACGGACTAAATCTCGGAAAATTCTGTTATTGAGATGAACTCCATAGAGAGTGCGTAAGGTTTTTTGATCATCTTCCAAAACACGACCAACTGCTTCATCGTCCATGACATTGGGAATTTGATCACAAATTACTGATATTTCCTCACGGCTAAAACACTCTGGAATGAACAAAAATCCTTGTTCTTCATAACTTTTTAGTGCTTCTGTTGTCAGTTTCATTTTGCTCTTAATTAGAATTTACTGAGTTAATGCAGATAATAAAATTTGTGCTATTGCAAAACATGAGAAATGCTATTCCTCTGTTTAAATTCTAAAATTTTATCTACTGCTTTTTGAGTGCCACCTGATGTTATCAAAGAATCACTTAATAGATCAATGTTACTACGAATTTTTTCATCTTTGATAATCTGTTCAACAAGCGATCGCAATTTCAATGGAGCAATATTTTTCTGTTTTACCCATACTCCGATATTTAATTCTTCTACACGATTAGCTACTAAGTATTGATCGCCTCCTTGGGGAAATACAACCAGTGGTACTTTGTGAATTAATGCCTCCCAAGTGCTATTAGTTCCCCCATGAGTAATAAAAACACTAGCTTGTTGAAGCACTTGCATTTGAGGTACATAGTTGCTGACAATAAAATTAGGGGGAATTTTTCCCAATTCAGCAATATCTATAAATTTCCCCACAGACATTACCACCGTATACTCACTATTTGCAAAAGCTTGTAAACATTGTTGATAAAAAAAGGTTTTAGAATTATATGATGTCACTGATCCTAGTGAAATATAAATAATTGGTTTTTCTGCACTCTTTAGTAAAGGAAATTGAGAATCAACTGCTCTCTCACTGTAGCAAGGTCCTGTAAAAATATAACTGGCATCAAAATATGAACGCTGGATCTGAAACATTTCCGATGTATAAACAATATTTAAATCTCCTCGCAAATTCATAGAATTTGGTTGTAGTTGAAATACATCTTTTTTGCTAATCGCCTTTAGTGTATATTTTTGGGTTAATTGCTGCCAAAGTCGTTGATGTCGGTAAAATCTTTGTAAATGTTTAACAATATCATTAATCGGGTAGGCTGCTAATAACAATGGTAACGGGGGCAAAAAATGAGGTGGTAGAAGAAAATTTGTATGGAAGCAAACGCTGGATATATTCAGTAAATCCGCACAGATAGCAGCCCATAAGCATTTAGCATGAAAAACAATTAATTTGGGGCGGTTGATTTTTAAATTTTCTAATAAAATTGGTACAGCATCTAAGCAATATTCTATCAACCGCGATTGCAGTGTTGGATCTGAATCTTGTGGTTTCATGCTAGGCAGTGGTTGAAATCTAGCACCTGCTGATTCAATTTTATCTCGAAATTCATCGAAGTAATAATAATCTATTTTTTCTCCTCTATCAGCGAGTTCTTGAATTAAACCTAGAGTTGTATCAATCCGGGTATAACTAGGAAGATCAAAGAAAGCAATATCTGCCATAATAGTAAATCCTCAGTAATTAAACCCACTTCAAAGCCTGAGAAATAAAGTCAATATGGGGAGCTTTTTGTGCCATTCCTATCCCTACATGAGTTCCATATATACCTTCGTTAACAACTGAATTTATTGACCAATCAATTGTTTCCTCAATCTTTTTATTAGCACCAAAGGCTATTTCTGTGAGATTTAAACCTCTTTCTAAGTTGTAAGTCATATCTAATAATACAGCAGTCTCATCTTTACCATCTATGATCAGATGAGTTATGGCATTATCTTCTATTTCTAGATATTTTTCTTGACTTAATTTCACCCTATCTGTAATATATTGCAAAGGCTGGCAATTATAATCTTTTGTTTCTTGAGTTGTAGTTTGGGTTAATATGCCATCAAAATAGAAAGTTCCATCTACAGAAAAGCTGGATTTATTTGCTTTTGTATTCACTACTGAACTTTCCCAGAACTCAGCCACAGAGTAAAACCATCCTGACTCCAGTTCCACATCAGCATTAGCTATTTCTATATTCTCACCTAAAGAGCATTTGAGCTTGCTTCCTCTTGAGTCTGATAAATATAGCTCACTTTCACTTTCAGCTATTTTATCATATAAAATATCTCTAATTGCTAATGCTTGTTCAATATCACCTGATAATAGCTGATTAAAAGAATATTCAATTACAGGTAACCTCCCATCAAATTTTACTGCTGGTAAATGTACTATGGTACTTTGAGAATCATGCCAGAGTTGTTTAAGTTTGTAATAGTAGCTATAATCTGAAAAGATTAAAAAGGCTGTTTGTTTACTCTTAAAGTCATAATCATCAAAAAAAATAGTTTTATATCCTTGCTCCTGAGAGTAAGCATGAATTTCATTACTATCAACAATAATTGGCATCTCTCTTTGAAGAAAAGCTTGATAAAACTCTAAGATGTGCATATTTATTTAACGAATTACAAAACTTTATTGTCTTCAAGATATCTTAATTAAGTGTGAAAAAATTAACAATTTTGGACAACAATTATGAGAATTGTTGTCCAACTGCTTAGACTAGTCTTAGAACCTGTAAATACTTACATTACTAAGTAATGTTCAGCAAATCCTTACCAGTAAATATTACCCAGATTGCTGCGGGTTTCTTTGTTAACTTGTTCAAGTTTACGTTTTTGTGTTTTCTTAGCGTTCATTTTAGTTTCTCCTGAAAATTTGCAATTTTAGCTACTAATTTGCGAGTTGTTTTTTAACTCGTTGATATCACTGTATCAGCATCAATTTGATTTAACAAGATCAATTTCCAAAATGTTTACATTTTTTAATAATTAAAGATGGATCAGGTAATTAAGGTTTAATTTGCAGTTTTTAAGTCAAAAAAACCCTTTATATTACAGTCCGCTTGCACAATACAACTATGCCAATGAATATACCTTGTATTATCCCATTATTCTAACTAGCTCTGCATTTTTGTGACTAACATTCAGCCTATAAGCATTGAATTTTATGGTTTATTTATCAATTATCTTCACTGTTTGGGTATGACTATTACTGGTGAATTATTAATAGAATAGGCTGATGACAAAAAGCGTATTAATCATAATATAAATATCCGGTTTTATTCGTGAAATTACTTGGATATGATCAACTCGTAGCCTGCTATCCTAGCAAAGTACCTTTATTAATGTGAGAATACCAATGGCGGATTTAAAAATAACGGCTGGAGAAAACTACAATGATTATGTGGGACCAGCAAAAGAGTACGATTTCATGGGAGCGTCTCAATTTCGGTTGCTTTGTACACTAGGTCTCCGATCTCAGCATAAATTGCTCGATTTTGGCTGTGGTTCGCTCCGTGCAGGTCGGCTTTTTCTACCTTACCTTGATGAAGGTTGTTATTACGGAGTAGAACCCAACAAGTGGTTAATCGAGGATGCTATAAAGTTCCAAGTTGGAGAGGATCTCCTTCGCATTAAAAAACCGTGTTTTAGTTATAACGATAAGTTCTCTTTAGCTGAATTTGAAACCGATTTTGATTTTATCCTCGCACAGTCCGTATTAACTCATACTAGGACTAATTTAGTAGATCTTTGTTTTCAGAACTTTGCTAAACATTTGAAACCTGATGGTCTTATCGTTGCTACTTTTATGGAGGGAGATACCGACATGGAGGGAGATGGTTGGGAATACCCTTTGTGTGTAACAATTCGACCAGCCACAATTAAAAAGTTAGCACAAGATGCCGGACTGGTAGGAATCTCAATCCCCTGGTTTCGTCCCAGACAAACTTGGTATGTTTTTGCGAAAAACCAAGACCGTCTTCCAACTCAGGCTATGTTTCCTTATCTTCATGGTGTTGTCCTATTCGATCCAATGTTTGAGAGATCAAAAGCATAAAAATTGACACAACTTTTACTGGATCTGGGTTTCTGGCTTTATTTTCCAATCCGATAGATGTAATCATTGCTTTAAACTAAAACTATTGTATGGCAAGGGTTACATCATTTCATTTAGGGAAAGTGACAGAAGAGGAGTTATTTGACAGGTTATATAGGATGGCAATTTATAGCGGTATGCACTTGAATGAGATACATCATAAGTCCCCTCCTCGCTTGCGGGGAGGGGGTTGGGGGTGGGGTTCTTGTATTTCACTCAACCAAGAACCGCTATATCGGCATTAAATAATCTTGATGCTTTGAGAAATAAAATCAATATAAGGAGACTTCTGTGCCATACCTATGCCTATGTGCGTTCCATATACTCCTTGATTCATAATGGAGTTTATCTGCCAATTCAGATTTTTTTCAATATTTTTGTTACAGCCAAATCCTATCTCAGTAAAACTCAAGTTACGTTCTAAACCATAATCCATTTCCAGTAATATGGAAGTTTCATCCCTACCATCCAAAATGAGATGAGTTATAGTATTATCTTTGATATGAATATATTTTTCTTGACTTGAATTGACCTTCTCAAGTAAATATGTTAAAGCATCCTGGTGACGTTCTCTCACTTCTGGGTTTGCACAAGCGTGAATTATGCCATCAAAAAAGAAAGTTCCATCTAGTGAAAAACTTGATTTATCACTTTTAATATTGACTATTCCGCTTTCTAGCATTTCCGAAATTGAGTAAAACCATCCTGGTTCTAAATCATCTTGAGTATTTATAACTTCTAAACTTTCTGACAATAAGCACGTTAATTTAGTCCCTCTATGATCAGATAAATATAATTCATCTTCCACTTCAGCAATTTGCTCATAAGTTTTAGCTCTTAACTCTAATACTTCTGTTAAATTACAAGAGAGAAGTTGCTCGAATGAATAAGCGATAATTTGAGGATTTATATCATATCTAACTGCTAGTAGGTGGATAATCGTACTTTTGGAGGTACGAGATAGTTGCATAAGTCGATCATGATAACTATAATCTGAAATTACAGCAAATGCTAATTGTTGACTAGCAAAATCGTAATCATCAAATAAAATAGTTTGATATCCTTGCTCCTGAAAATAATAATCAAGATCAGTGCTATCAACAAGGATAGGAATTTTTTTATTAACTAAGGAATGATGAAAACGTATGGCATTCATTGAGAAATTTGTTCCTGTTTTGATTGGTGATAAAAATTACTAAGCTTTATTTTTAAACATCCAGAGTTTCAGAGGGTGTTTGAAAAGTTTTGAATGTATAGACTGACCCCTCTCCAAACCTCTCCCCTGCAAGGGGAGAGGCTTTAAAACCCCCATTCCCTTGCAGGGAAGGGGGGTAGGGGGGTTAGGTTTTTGGAGATTACCGGTTTGATATAATACTTTTCAAACAACCTCTCAGATAACCGACTGCTTAGAGAAGTCGGGTGTTTTGTTGTTGGGAAATTATTGAAGATTCCCATATCTAACCATTCTAACTACAGTTTACCACAAAATCCTAATTATTGAATTAGTTTTGTATCACTATCTTGAAAATAAATATCTAAAATGTCTAATTTATTTCAGATAAGGTTTTAAATTGTTCCTCACTAATACGTCCTGCTGCATATAAAGTTTCTGTAATTTCAGAAATTGTTAAAACTGCGTGTGCTTGATAACCATTTTCTCGCAATCTGTCTTTTACACCTTGCTCATGGTCCATAAATACTACAATATCATTGACATTTAATCCTGCATATTTTAACTTTTCTGCTCCTTCCATTACGCTTTTACCACTGATCAAAATATCATCAACAACGACAACAACTTCTCCAGGATTAAAATTACCTTCTATTACCTTGCGGGTTCCGTGTGCTTTTACTTCTTTGCGGGGAAAAATCATCGGGGAATTTAGATGTAATGATAATCCAGTAGCAGTAGGTAAAGAACCATAAGGAATACCGGCTATTCTATCATAAGTTAGGTCTTTAAGAATCTCTGCATAAGCAATTACTATCTGATGAAATATTTGGGGATTAGAAATGATTTTGCGGAGGTCTATATAATAGGGAAAGGTAGCACCAGAAGCTTGGACAAATTCACCAAACATGATACAACCAATGTCATAAAGTTGTAGAATTAAATCTAAAAGCGGGTGTTTATTTAACAAACAAACATCAGGAAACCAGACGGAACAAGTGGAGTTTTCTTGGGAAATTTCAGTTCTGAGATGATTAATTTCCGCCCTTAAAGATTGCAGTTGTGTAGATAGATTTTCACTTCCTAACATATCTTGAGAAACGGGAAGAAGTAACCCATCACCATTATAATTTAATCCCGCTGATAGCAAATTTTTAAGATTACCACCTTCAGACCAAATGCTGCGGGCTAAAATTACTCTTTCTGGTGCTTCTTTGCGAATTTTCGCTAAAATATCTGGTTGAATAGTTCCTACTTCTAAACCCAGTTGTTCAGGTGTTCCCCAATTTTTTGCTTCTTTAACTACTTGTAAATAAAAAGGGGATTCCGCTGTAGGGTATTGCTGCAAAATTACTGCACCTGGATTAGAAGTTGTACACAAAATAAAAACGGCTTTATCGGGATAAACTAAAAAGGGGGCTACGTGATCTTGTCCTGCATAAGGACTCAATGTAATCGCATCAATCTGCCATTCTTCAAAAACAGTTTTAGCGAAAATTGTGCTAGTATTAAGATCGCTATGTTTAGCATCTAATATAATCGGAATGTGGGCAGGAATAGCTTTTAAAGTTTTTTCTAATAATTCCCATCCTGGAATACCTAAAGCTGCGTAAAATCCCAGAGTTGGTTTATAGGCACATACTAAATCACTGGTTTGGGAAATAGTAAATTCTAACCAATTCCACAGACCATCAATCATACTTTTGGGATGTGATTTCTGGCAATATCGCTCAGGGAGCATTTCTGGATTAGGATCTAGTCCTACAAATAGTAAACTCTGATTTTGAGCGATCGCCCCATTCAATTTATCGTAAAATTTCATAAGTTATCCTAGCAATATTTTAACTTTAAGGCATTTACTAAAATACTAACCCGTTTTCTCTACCATCATATCATTAATGGTAACATAATTATCTGTATATGCGTTAATCTGAGGTTAATATTATCATTCCCTCCCATTTTGCTAAAATCTTATCACTAATTCCCGGTACTTTATCTACATCTTGTAAAGAAGTAAACCTTTGCTGTTGACGGGCTATAATTATCCTTTTGGCTAACTTTTCACCCACACCAGGAAGAGTTTCCAATTCTGCTTGAGTTGCGGTATTGAGATTAATTTTAGTGTTAATCGAATTTACAAAAGATGATGGTTGTTTGATTTGGGGACATTTTTTAACTTCCGCATCAATTTTAGATTTAATATTTGCTGGTAAACCGGGTTTTATTTTACCATAAAGGCGGTCAAATTCCCGTTGATAATGTACTGCTACTGTGGGATTTTCAATCACTATTAATGTTTCATCATTACCATGATTAGCAGCTTCTGACCAATTATGTGAACCTGTAATTACGGTTTGGTTATCAATGACTGCAAATTTATCGTGTAATAAATCTCCCTTGGCTAAAATTGGGACTCCAACGGTAGAAATGGGATTTTTCCAAGGACGGTTATCAACTTCATATTTACAGTTATCACTTAAAGCAAATCCCATCATATCTAACGCTTCACTGTAGGGACGATAAGCAAATTGTGGTTCAATTAAAGCCCGAATTTGGACATTTTGATGATGACGTTCTTCGAGAATATTGGCAAGTTGTTGATCTGAAAATACAAATAATGCTAAATCTACGGTTTTCGTGCTTGTAGATAAAGTTTTAGCAATTAACCCATTACTGGAATTACTCCAAGGTTCAGTAGGAGATGTTGGAGAAAAATGAATTGTAATTTTGCTATTCCCTAATGTAATTGTTTGTGGGTTACGAACAGGTTTTGTAACTCCAAATTTACTATCTGGTTTTCCTCCTACTCCGTCACCCCAGATAATATTAAACTCTTCTGTGAGTAGGGTTGCTAATTCAGAACTATCAATTTTTAATAAATTATTGGTATTCCCTAAACTACTAAGATTACTAATATCACCTGACGTATCACTAAAGGTAAAATTGGCAGAAGTAATAATTACAAAACGATGATCAACAATGACAAATTTATGGTGCATTAAACTACTACCCTTTGAACCATCAGCAGTATCATCTATCCAGGGAATCTGGGCATTTTGAACAATAGCTAAACCATCCCGTTGACTAATTTCCTCTGGTGTGATTTGATTATCTTGATTGATATCCACAAATTTCCGAAATTCTTGATATCGTTCTTGTTCTCTTTTTCCTAACTTCGCTATTTCTGCGGAAGTGAAACTACTCCACGGACGAGAATAATTACTTTCTAAAATTAACCTAATCTTTACGCCAGATTTTTGTTTTTGTGCTAATATTTGGGCAACTCTTGGTAAACGCAATTCTTGTACAGCTACATCTACAGTAGATTTAGCTTGGGAAATAGTGTCAACAATCTGCTTTTCTAAATCATCCCCTAACCGGGTTTGCTGACGATAGGTTTCTTGATATTCTGAAGATTGGGAATTATTAAAGTAAACTTGAATTAAAGGATCTTGAGGTAAAGGTGCTAAACGCTGATTTGATGATTGAACCTGTTGACAACCACCTAAAGTGAATAGCAATAAAAAGATATAAGAAAAATAGCGTATTTGTGGGAAAATAAACACAGTAATCTGATAAAAGTAAATTACAGGGATTTTAATGTATTTATATCACACCCTGAATTAATTTCTTCCTTTGCGCCTTTGCGCCTTTGCGTGAAACTCTTACCTAAAAATAGCAATACGTAATTATTATTTATTAATTTTTATGCAAGTATATCTAGATTACAGTGCAACTACTCCAACTCGTCCAGAAGCGATCGCAATTATCCAAACAATCCTAACACAACAGTGGGGTAATCCTTCCAGTTTACATGAATGGGGCAACCGTGCCGCCTTGATTTTAGAAACAGCCAGAATGCAAGTTGCAGGATTAATTAACGCAGTTCCCGAATCTATTATTTTCACGTCTGGGGGAACAGAAGCAGATAATTTAGCAATTATGGGAGTGGCGCGATGTTACACTACTCCCCAACATATGATCATTTCCAGTGTAGAACATTCCGCCATTTCTGAACCGGCGAAAATGTTAGAAAATTGGGGTTGGGAAATTACCCGTTTAGGTGTAAATCATCAAGGAAGAGTCAACCCCGAAGACTTAAAAGCAGCTTTACGACATAACACTGTTTTGGTATCTGTGATTTATGGACAAAGTGAAATAGGAACAGTTCAACCAATTGCTGAATTGGGGAAAATCACGAAAACACACGGCGCTTTATTTCACACAGATGCAGTGCAAGTTGCTGGACGTTTACCGCTAGATGTGCAGACATTACCTGTAGATTTATTGAGTTTATCTAGTCATAAATTATATGGCGGTTTAGGTGCAGGGGCGTTATATCTGCGTCCTGGAGTGGAATTAATGCCGCTACTGGGTGGGGGTGGACAGGAGAACGGACTGCGTTCAGGGACGCAAGCAACGCCCGCTATTGCTGGATTTGGAGTAGCTGCGGAGTTAGCAGCCCAGGAATTGGAGACGGAAACAGGGAGATTAATCCTATTGCGCGATCGCCTCTTTGCCATTCTAGCAGATGTTCCCGGTTTAATACCCACAGGTGACAAAATTCATCGTTTACCCCATCATCTCAGTTTTTATTTAGAAGCAGCCGACGGGGAAAAAATCAGCGGTAAAACATTAGTAAGACAGTTAAATTTAGCCGGAATTGGTATTAGTGCTGGTGCGGCTTGCAATAGTGGAAAATTAAGCCCTAGTCCCATTTTACTAGCAATGGGATATTCTCAAAAAGCGGCTTTAGGAGGAATTAGATTAACTTTAGGAAAACAGACAACAGCAGCGGATATTGATTGGACTGGGATAGTTGTGAAACAGATTTTGCAGAGATTAATCCCAGATTGATTTTTGGGATTCGTATTGATAATATAACGAATAGGTGATAGTAAGCAATCACCAATTACCAATCACCAATTACCAATTACCAATTACCAATTAAACACCTAATAATTTGTAGATAATGTTATTGACAAGAGTAAGCGCAAAAGCACCTAAAATTGCACTCCAAATGCCAAAACGTAACCGGAAACCATCTACTAACCAAGCAGCAATACTAAAACAAGCAACAGCAATCATGAAAGTGAAGATACCAGATAATAAGTCAAAGGTGGCTAAATTTGGTATCACAAACAAAAATTTGAGAACTGGCTTCACTAATGCTGTAATAATACCTAAAACTGCGGCAGAAAAAATTGCCTTTTCAGGAGAATCAATTTCCACTCCTAAAGGTAATTTACTAATAATCCACAAACTAACAGCCGTTACTAACCAAACAATTAGCAGCGTCGTAATATCCATTACCAGAACCCCTGAAACGTGAATGTTGATATGACGATAAATTACCTGGTTGACTTGGTTTCTTGATCCAAAAATCTTCGTAGCTTAACCAATTATTTATAAATTAGCAGAATTTCTGGCTAGAACTGAAATTTATTCTAGATATCTTTAGGTTTACTATAAACCACCAGATCCCCGACTTCTCTAAGAAGTCGGGGATCTGACTTTTGCACGGAATTCTTTGTCTTTTATTTACCACCGTAGAAAAAAGCAATTTCCTTTTCTTTTAAAGGTGCAAAACCAGCTTCAACCAGCTTTTGATCAAGTTCAGCTTGGGGGATATGTTTAGCACCAATCCGAACAATGCGAGAACGCATGGTATTGGATACACCGCTGCGTTGTCTGCCTGATTCTAAACCCATAACTTGTTCATATAGGTCTAATTTAACTATGGGAATAGGAGAACCATCAAAATCAATTCCCCTTGATATCGCTCTATCAATAGCATCAGCACCCGTGGTATTTTCAGTGGTCATGGTAACGTATTTTCAGAGATGTTGAAATATTTTACCAGGGAATAGGGAACAGGGACGGTTCAGCTAGAATAAATTTTTCCGCTATTTCTGCTATATAATTAACTTATCGCTTGATTAATTTACATTTAAAATAATTAAACAGCATAAAGGAGGTTTAATGATCATGCAGGCTATTTTTTGGACCATAGAAGAAGTTGCTCAAAGGGCTAAACAATTTTACGAAAATGGCATTCGTCAACAAGTGGAATGTGATGATCACATTGGCAAAATGATTGTAATTGATGCGGAAACCGGAGAATACGGAATTGATAAAACTGGTGTAGAAACTGCACTAAAGTTAAAGCAAAAGAAACCAAATGCCAGATTATTTACGATGCGGATTGGTTATGATGTTGCTGTCAGCTTTGGGGGAGCGATTGAGCGTACTGTCAAATGATTTACGGGAGATTGATCGATAGCAAAGCGATTGTGCCAGTAATTTTTCGTTTACCGACACAACGAGATTTTTCTATTAATTTTATTATTGATACTGGATTCAACGACCATCTTACCTTACCACCACAAGCCGTCAGCGCGATGAATCTGCCGTTATATTCCACTACGCTTGCTAGATTAGCCGATGGTAGGGAGACGTTGTTATCTATACATTTAGCAACAATTGTTTGGGACAATCGAGAAAAAGTAGTTCCTATTTTAGCATCTGGTTTTAAACCTTTATTGGGAACGGCTTTGATGGCAGGATATCATCTGGAGATTGATTTTGAAGAGAATGGTTTAGTTTCGTTAGAACAAATCCCACCCTTGATTTCATAGATTCAGGATGAGGGTCGATCTGCTTGCAGCAGTGCTTCACTATCGCACTTTAAGCTGTCTTGGCGATCTCTGCTAGTTTGATTAGTCCTTTAGTTGTCAAATCTTCATCAATGGCGTACCAATGAATACCATAACCAGAGGTCGAAATACGATACATTTTGCGCTCCATATCTGTTGCTTGAGCAAGTCGCTTAGATGCTTGAATAATTGGGATTTGATAAGTTTTTCCATCTACTGATAGAATCATCAACTCTCCATTAAAGTCAATATTTGATATGTTGTATTGCTTATCCATTTTGCCAATTCCTAAATGTTTGCCATTCATCTACTATTTCATCAAAGTTTTGCAAGATGATCTTCTTGACTTCCCGCGTGTCTCGTGATGACATTTGATATGAATAAGCCTCACGAATCTCGTACAGATCGATGTCTAGCCAATATTTACATTCACTGTCTCCTTTCTGCACATGAATATGAATCGGCTCATTTCCCTCGTCTGAATAAAAGAAAAATCGCCATCCCCTTATATATAGAACTGTTGGCATTTGCTTTCACCTCACCACATTTTAGCATATTGTCTTAATACTAAAATTAGTGTAACTGAGCGATCGCATCTATAATACTTCTATTTTAGTGGTAGAAAACTTTATTTGTTGGGTTACGCTACCCCTAACCCACCGAATTTAATCATAAGGTCGGTGCGTTACACTCCGTTAACGCACCCTACAGGATCTTCGGTAGCGTCAGTCGGTGAAGCGTCAAGTGTTTCCCCGCACCTTCAGGTCGGTGAGTATGTCAAAAATCATCGGTTCAGCCAGAATCAATTTTTCCGCTAGTTCTGCTATATAATTAACTTATTGCTTGATTAATTTACATTAATTTGCTATGGATTCTTCAAACCTACGCACAAAAGTTATTACAGAAATAAATCTTTTCCCAGAAGATAAATTGGCAGAATTATATCACTTTATTCATTATTTTCGATTAGGTGTAGAAATTTCCCAAGTTTCCCCCAACCCAACTATGCAGTTTGCTGGTTGTTGGCATAATATGTCAGATGAAATGTTTGCTGATTTCAATGCAGAAATAAATACACGCCGACAGCAAGCATTTTTAGGGAGAAGAAGTGATGAAGCCAGCCTTGATTGATACTAATATCTTATCGTTTTTCTTCCGTAATCACAGTCTGGTTGTTGAGCGTTTTCAAGCCTATCTTAACGACCATGACAAAATTAACATTAGCATTATCACTTATTATGAAATTGTCAGTGGGTTAAAACATCGTGACGCGCAAAAACAACTCACCTCTTTTCAGGAATTTATTTCATACAATACGGTTTTACCTCTAAGTACAAGCTCTGCCACAATTTCTGCTGATATTTATGCCAATTTAAGAAATAAAGGAACGCCAATTGATGATATTGATATTCTGATAGCAGGAATTGCCATAGCCAACAATTTGATTATTATCACAAATAATATCAGAGATTTTGGAAAAATAGAAAACTTAGAAATTCGAGATTGGAGTAAGTAATATTACAATATTAAGTTGATTGATTGGTGAGGAAACAAGGGAAAGGCTATCAACCACGGCAAAAAACGTAGGGTGGGTTAGCAACAGCGTAACCCACCGAAAATCAGTAAATAAACATACATAAGGTGCGTTACATTTCATTAACGCACCCTACAAGATCAGGCGATCGCACTATATGATACTATTAAAATTGAAGTAAGTAGGTAAACAGGAAAATTTAAAGGTATGTAACGGTATGTAAAGTTGTCTCAATGCAATATTCTGATTGAGTTTCAGCCATTTTACAAAACGCAATACCCCTCATTTTTATTTTGTTTACCTACTTAATCCACAACCAAGCTTTTCAAAGGGGTGCTAATTAATAAAATAAGTAGAAAAGCACAAAAAAACAAAATATGTAACAAAAAGTAAAAATTATCAAAACCTATTCCCTATTCCCTATTCCCTTGTCATAAAGACAATTTTTAACGCCAACTTACTTAACATGGATTTAAAATTATATCAGGCAATTGAAATTGCTAACCAAGCTGTTTTGACAAAATTTTATAGATCATTAACTGATGTAGAAATAATTGTCATTAAGGGAGCTTGGGAACGACAAGAATATAGTCAAATAGCGAGCAAATACAATTACACAACCAGTTATCTTAGTCAAGATATTGCACCCAAATTTTGGAAATTATTGACAGAAGCTATAGGAGAGAAAGTTAAAAAAAGTAATTTTAAAGAAGCCCTAAAACGATATTGGGAAAAGCAATGTTGGCACAAGCAATTTACAGATGAATATTACTTACTCAGCCAAGCTAAACACAGCTTACTAAATACAAAATTATATATAGATCGCTATTTTCTCGAATTTATTTGCTATGAAAATCTCTTGCAACCTGGTTCTTTAATTTGGTTAAAAGCACCTAGATTAATGGGCAAAACTTCCTTAATGGAGCGGGTATTACTGAAGGTATCCAAGGAAGACTATCGCATAGTTAGTTTAAGCTTAGATATGGCAGATAAGAAAACTCACTTTGGAAACTTGAATAAATTTCTACGCTGGTTTTGTCTGAATCTCAGTCGAGAACTCAACCTACCCAATCGCTTAGATGACTATTGGGATGAAGAAGGGATGGGTGCTAAAATAAGTTGTACAACTTATTTAGAAACATATTTATTAGCAGCAAATGATAGTCCTTTAGTTCTATATATAGATGATGTAGATGTGCTTTTTTCCTATCCTGAACTTTATGAAGAATTTTTTGGATTGTTGCGTTCTTGGTATGAGAAAGCTAGAAACCGTTCCCACTGGAAAAAACTCCGGTTAGCGATCGCCTATTCTACGGACATTTATATGCACGCAAATACTAATCAATTGCCTTTAAGTATAGGATTAATCATAGAATTACCAGAATTAACTAAAGAGGAGGTTCAGATATTTGCCCCAACAATATGGATTAGTACAAGATTCATTTTTAGTAGACCCCTTAATACAATTAGTAGGTGGTCATCCTTATTTGTTAAAATTGGCATTTTCTCACCTCAAAAATTATCCAGATATCACCCTACACAAGTTGTTATCAGAAGCCTCTACGAATGCAGGTATTTATCGTCATTATTTACGCGAACACTGGTTGAAGTTGCAACAGCAACCAAAACTGATCACAGCATTTCAAACAGTGATTAATTCTCCTCAACCAGTGCGATTGGAAATAATATCAGCTTATCATTTGAAAAATATGGGTTTGGTAAAGCTTACGGGTAATGAAGTTGAGCCGCGTTGTCAACTATATCGGAATTATTTTGGGGATGTAATGAGGAGTTAGGCAAATAAACTCTTATTTGCTATTTTTGAGTATTACCTTGCTTATTTTCTAAACGTTGGAATAATTGACTTACAGGAGATTCAAACTCTATATTTCGTTTTTTCATAGACCCAATAGTGGGAATTGGAAAATTGATCACAAAATTGCCCAATTGCATACCCAATGGTCTTAAATGTCCACCTTTTAAATTTTCTCTAAAACCTTCAGGTGGTTTTTTAAACTTATCTTCAAACCATTCACAAGTTGTTGCAGCAAGTTTATCCTTTTTGAACGCAGTTAACCCCATGAGATTAAATAAATCACCTTCTTTAATTAAGGCATAGGTTTCATCTGGGGTTGGTTTGACATTCACACCTAAGCTAATAACTATACCTGCTAAAGGTTGGGGGATAGCACTCTCAAGACCTGTATTTACAGGAGCTAATAGTAAAGAGGGTTGATTCTTAATAAAGATGCTAGTGATTTTAATGTTATCTTGCAATTGGTCGAAATTGGCTTCTCGCTTAATGTAATATTTAATTAATCGTTCAGCCTCTTTACGCTTTATTTCTAAATCATTAATCAGAATTAAGAGGTCTGTAAATATACTTTCGACCTTACCATTAATATTTTCTTGAGAACCTTTTGTATTCGCTGATCTAACTGTTGAATCAATAAATTTCCTCAATTTTTCAATATTATGAGGATATTGAGGATCACTAGGTTCACCAACAACAGGTAAGGCACTAAATGCTTCCAAAAGCGCAATATATTTACAACCAATACTATGACCTAGCCAGGAAAAGTTTTGGTCACTCAAATAGGGTTCATATTCATAGCCAGCAAATATTGCTCTTCTGACCAGTTCTGGCATGATTTCATATTGTTCTCTGATTAAAAAGCCAGCCTCAGCATAATGGTCAAAGGTAAAATTGAATGGTAAAATTACAATTGTATAACCATCATTAAATAATCGTTGAAGTAGAGAACGATAAAAAAGCATTGGCCAAAATGTGCCAAAAAAAGCCCCACCAACAAATTGAATTACTCCTTGGGGTTTTGGGTGTAGAGCTACCCAGCTATGGGAAACAGGTTGAAATTTCATGGGTTTAATTTATACGATTTGATTGTTTTAAAAAACAGTATCCCATATCCTATATGCTGTTTTGTGGTTATAAGAAGGGGCTTAAACCCCTCCTTAATTAAAATCTGCTAGATGATAAATTGTTTTACTTCACACTAACGTCGAGGAGTGAGAGTCTTTCTGGCATTGACAAGATAGATGAATTTTCCAACTCTAGGGGAGAATTCAAATGGTGCTTGACGTGCATATTGTTGTAATTGAGGGGGAAGTAAAGGGAATATTCTAGTGAAATCAGTTGTAACTTTTTCAGTAGCACCTGAAACTAAGAAACAAGCTGAGTTGGTTTTTTTCTTGCCAGTAGCTTGGTCATAGAAAAGTTGTGAAAATGCCTTGATGGTCAAATTATCTGAAGGAGAAACATAGACCAAGTATCCGTTTGCATCTAATTCATTAGCCTTTGATTCTGCTGCTCCTACATTATCAAAGAAAGCAATTGCAGTTTCTTTAATGTTCAGAGGGCATTGACTGGAAGGCCTTCCAGCTACCACAGTGTATATTCTGCCATCACGACTAGCATCAATAGTGAAAAGTGTGTTAGTCCCAGGAGTTACAGCAGTTGCACCTTGGAAATCAAACCAACCTTCAGTAAATGAGCCATTAATTCCGTTGTTCTTTCGACCTTGTTCGAGGACTTGTTGATAAGCTGCTGGAAAATCGCTTAAATTTTCAGGCAACATCGCACTTAGGTCAGGATTAGGTATAGCTACATCATATTTCAAGATATCCCCATATACGTTCACTCCTTGTGCCTGTTGTTCTGGAGTGATGTAAAGGGTGGTTATCCCACGAGATGCGGGCTGAGGAGCTTGTTGAGCTAAAGCAGGACTTACTCCACCTAGACACACAACAAAGCTAAGGATAGCAGCCAAAAAGGAAGTTAACTTTCTCATAAATTATCCTGAATGTTCTCTGTTTCTGAAGTTCTTTCAGTGAAGTTGTTTGTCCCACACCCTTGGATGATACCTACTTTGGTAATTCAAGAATTCAGGTAAATTCAGGACTTTTATCGCTGATAATTCAGGTAAATTCAGGTAAATTCAAACACCCTCTAAATTATTGTTATAATTTGTTCATTGTCATCCTACAATAAACCTTATAAAACACGAGGACATCATGACCTTTACCGCAGATCCTCCCTATACACAAACCAGCCTTCCAGATCATACTCAACTACCAGAATCTAACGGACTATTTGTGAAGAATTTTCAGGAACATCCTCAAAGCATTCTACTAACTCAATCTATCATTCCAGTATTACAAAAACTCCACGCTGATGGACAATATGCTATAGGTCAAGATAGCGGTATTTATTGGCGAATAACTGAACCACCAGAACGAGGTGCAGAAGCCCCAGATTGGTTTTATGTTCCTCATGTGCCACCATTATTAGATGGTAAAGTCCGACGTTCTTATGTGCTTTGGCAAGAATTTATTGCCCCATTAATTGCTTTAGAATTTGTATCAGGAAATGGCATAGAAGAAAGAGATAAAACACCTTGGCAGGGGAAACTTTGGATTTATGAACAAGTGATCAAACCTGCTTTTTATGGCATTTACGAAGTTAGTAAAGCCAGCGTGGAAGTATATCATCTCATGGAAGGACAATATCATTTATTGCCACCAAATCAACGAGGTCATTATCCGATTACACCTATGGGCGTAGAATTAGGTATTTGGCAAGGAACATATCAAAATATGGAGTTACCTTGGCTACGGTGGTGGGATTTAGACGGTAATTTATTACTTGATGGTCATGAAACAGCCGAATATGAACGCCAACGGGCTGAATATGAAAAGGAAAAAAGCGATCGCCTAATTGCCCAATTACGCGCTTTAGGAGTAGAACCAGAACTGTAAAAAAACCCATATCTCCAACTACCAATCGCTAGATTTGCGTGTAATCAACCCACCCATAAATGCCCCTAAAATTGTCCCTGTCCACAGTCCCGCAGTGCTTCCTTGCCAACTTGCACCCGGAGTCACTAAAGCACTACACATTTGTTTAAATCCCCAAGCCTGGTTTTGACATTTTTGGCTATGTTGCATTACGGTGATTTGTCCAGCTATTAAAGCAGTAAAAAAACCGGAAGAAAGTGCCAAAAAGGTACAAATAAGAATGCGTTTTTTGATCATATTTTTGTCTCACGCAAAGGCGCAAAGGCGCAAAGTGAAGAAATTACGCCTTTTGCTTTTTATCAACCCGTATTTCTCATGCCGGCAGCAATTCCGTTGATGGTTAATAATGCTCCTCGGAGTAATTCTCCTTTGCTGTAACGAGAGTGAATTACTCCGGTTGTGGGGGCGTTTTTTGATTGACGAAGGCGTTTTAATAGGGAAACTTGGATAAATCCTAAAGGCACAATTGTTCCATTTCTTAATTGTACAGAACGTTGCAATACTGGATCACCATCTAATAGTTTTTGGTGTCCAGTGATTTTTAAAACTAAATCTCTGGTAAGAAAGAATTCGCTAGAAATTTGTTCAAAAACTTTCTCAAATCGCGGTTTGTCTTCCGGGTTTGACAATTCATCAACATAGTGACGTGCCATTTCCATGTCTACTTTTGCTAAAGTCATTTCGGCTTTAGAAATCACCATTTTAAAGAATGGCCATTTGAGGTAGAAATAACGCAGTAATTTCAAATGTTGTTCTGGTTCTGCATCCAAAAATTCTTGTAAAGCTGTACCAATTCCATACCAGGAAGGTAATAAAAAGCGGGTTTGTGTCCAACTAAATACCCAAGGAATCGCTCGCAGACTACTTAAATCTTTTTTACCAGATGGACGACGGGCTGGACGAGAACTAATTTGCAATTGGCTGATTTCTTCAATGGGGGTGACTTGGTGGAAGAAGTCAATAAAATCAGGTTGCTCATAAATTAGGTTACGATAGTGCTGACGCGACGCATGAGATAACTCTTCCATGATCTCATTCCAAGGTTCGATGTCATCAAACCCTGTTCCTAGTAAACTGGCTTGGATTACGGCTGTGGTGATAGTCTCTAGGTGATACAAAGCCAAATCTAACAAGGAATATTTAGAAGCTAAGACTTCCCCTTGTTCGGTAATTTTAATCCGGCCACTAATACTGTGACCTGGTTGGGCTAAAATCGCTTCATGAGCAGGACCGCCACCACGTCCCACAGAACCGCCTCGTCCGTGGAAAATCCGCAGATTTACACCGTAACTTTCGGCGATTTTCTGAAGTGATTTTTGAGCCTTATGAATTTCCCAGTTACTGCTTAAAAAACCAGAATCTTTATTACTATCGGAATACCCCAACATTACTTCTTGTAAGTTAGGATTCAAAGTAGAAATAGATGGAGGTGCTTCTGCACTGAGCGAAGTCGAAGCTTTTGCACTGAGCGGAGTCGAAGTGTTAATTGCGGCGTAACCTCCAGCCAGCATTGCCCGATATAAAGGCAATTCAAACAGTTGTCGCATTACGCCTCTAGAACGTTGTAAATCTTCTACTGTTTCAAACAGAGGAACGATGCGAATTGTCCCCACTGCAACTACAGGATCAAATAAACTCGATTCTTTGGCTAAGAGTAAAACTTCTAGTACGTCGCTTACTTCGCGGCACATACTAATAATATAAGTTTGACAGATTTTAATGCCAAATTCTTGTTGTAGCGATCGCAAAATTCGGAAAGTTTCAATTACATCATTGGTTTTTTCTGAAAATGGTAACTCAGCGGGAATCAAGGGACGACGAGTTTGCAATTCTGAAGTTAACCAAGCTATTCTTTGTTCTTCTGATAATTCGTTGTAGGACTGGGGTAAGAGTTGTAAGTATTCCAGAATCTCATTGATAGCGTCAGCATGACGGGATGATTCTTGACGAATATCTAATTGAGTCAGATTAAAGTCAAATATTTCCACTTGACAAATCAAGTTTTCCAACTCTCGACAACTTAAACCTGTTTCTGTTAAATTGCGTTGAATTAACAACAATTCTGTTAAAAATTCTGTACCAGAACGGTACATTGGTGCATCTTCATTGTTTGGCGTTTCCCGATTATATAAAGCCAAATTGCGATCGCGGGTATTTTCCAACCGCTTGAGAATGTAAGATAACTTCAGACGATAAGGTTCTTGGCGGAAACGCAATGCTAAATCATCATACACCCCACTTAACTGTGATTGATCCAACTCCAAAGACTCTAGCAAATCTGGTAGTACATCACTCCAGTGCATAGATACACTCAATAAAGACACTAACTCTTTAACTGACTTAATATACCGCTCTAACACCATTTTTCGTTGATAACAAGCGGTTTTCCAAGTTACTTCCGGTGTCACCGAAGGATTACCATCTCGGTCTGAACCTACCCAAGAACCAAAAGAGCAAAAATTTGTCGTTGGTGGTTGTAACCAGGGAAAAGTTTCGCCCAAAGAATATTTGAAGCGTTTGTATAGTTGCGTAATACCATCAAACAACACTTCTTGAAAGTAGTGAAGAGCATAATCTACTTCATCCAAAACCGTCGGTTTAAACTGATGTAACTCATCAGTCCGCCACCACAGGCGAATTTCTTCCAGTAATCTTTCCTTGACTTCCAAAGTTTCCCAAGGATAGCTACCAGCGCGATTTTGGGCTTCATCTAATTTTTGCAAAAGATGAACCACCTGACGCTGTTTATCCCGGATAGTATGACGGACAATTTCCGTCGGGTGTGCAGTGAAAACTAAGCGGATATCCAGTTGAGAAATTAGACGTTGAATTTGTTGGGGTGGAACATTCAACTTAAATAACAGGGGAAATAAAGCCGCGAAAGTCCCTTTTTGCGGAGTTTCCGATGTCATTAAATCACTACCTATTTCCTTAGTAATAGGCAATTCTTCTTCTCTTTGGTTCGTAGAATAAATTATACTGGGAAAAACCTCCTCATCAGTTTCTCCACTATAGCGGTTTAATTGCTGCTTTTGCTCATATTCCTGCTCAATAATATTAATCAACTGAAAATACAACGCAAAGGCACGCGCCGCACGAATCGCTTCATTGATATTCAATTGTTCAATTAATTCTACAGCCGAGGCAGCTAAGTCATTCGTGGCTTGTCCCTCTGGAGAACATAAGTCCCGCAATTGGCGCAAAAGATCCACCATTTCTTGACCGCATTCTTGACGCAGCACCGACTCCCACAATTCCTCTACTACCTGTAGACGATGACGTAAGAATAATTCTGAGTGTAGCACTGGAAAATCAATATGTTCAGCTTTCATACTTTTCATCATACTCTTAAGATACTCAAAACATCTAACCTACCTTTTTGAGCATCCAATATCAAGCTGTTAGCTTTTCTTTAGGAGCTACTCACAGGTGACTTATCTTCCTTTTAACTGCTTTTGATTCATTTTCAGTAGAGAAGAGGCAAGTAAAATAAACCGCTTCACCAAATTCCTACTAGATTATTTTAGGATAAAGTTCGCTTTCACTCAATAGCTAACAGGAGAAAAGCTATAGCAGAAGTCAGGAGTTAGGCTTCACCTAATCTGGGACACTTTTCTGAATTTTTAATTTCACCCTGCGGTACTGGCTTATATACTCAAAATGGTTGGGACATAGACTTTATATAGGGCTTGCTGAATAAAGCTAAAACCATTTATTAACAAAGGGTTTCGCGGATTTTTACCACAAAAAAGTGCAAGGTTTTGGCTAATGGTGTCTCAAAATAGGTGCATTTTTCTTTCTCAGATTTGGAAAATTGAGGATATCCAGACAGTTAAAACTGTTCCCTGTTCCCTGCCCTCACAGACAACTTTTTCAGCAAACCCTATATAAAATCACGACAAAATTAGATTTGTAGGGGTAGAGCAAGAGCTTCATTAGTGTCAACTTAAGCTCAAATCCCTACCACATCTCGTTCCTAGTCTCTGACTAGGAATGCAGTTGATGAGGCTCTGCCTCTAATATCATTAGAGAGTTTCAGTCTATATCTCTCAGTTATCCCAGCTTCAGGCAGGGTTCCTTAAATAAATATTTGGGTTCTTGCCCTGATCCTGTTTGCCATTACTGGCAGAATCATCTCTGACAGGCGTAACTTTCCGAGAGTCCCCTGGTAGGTTTTTAATGTCTTTGCTGACAATCTGATTGTCTCACGAATATGGATTAAAATTTGAAATTATTTCAAATTTTTAAATTAATGTCAATGCAGGATAAATTCTGCCTCTAGCCTTCATCTCTTGTCTAAAGCACAGATGTAGCTGACTTAGGAAGCTACATCTTCAAGGGTTTTCGGCATTTCCCTTATAAAACAAATCCCTGCAACCTTGGAAGATTACAGGGATTCGTTTTTCAATTTGGTGGCGGGAAGTGGATTTGAACCACTGACCTTCGGGTTATGAGCCCGACGAGCTACCAGGCTGCTCTATCCCGCGTCGCTTGTGTCGCTTTTCTCTCGACTCCTTTAATATAGCGCGAAGTCAAAAGTTTGTCAACTACAAAAGCGATAATTCTCCAATTACTTCCAAACGCTTGTATTTCCCCAGGTTCATAAATTTCTCAGACAGGCTTTGGGCAACGCTGGGAGTAATCCAACCCATTTGTTGGAGGATGTGAATAGCTACGGCATATTTGGCGCGTTTTGAGCCATCCATAACTTTAATAGCTAATCCCATGCCTTCACCAAGTCTGCCTATACACTGTACTCCTTCTGCCCCAGACTTACTAACCAGTTCACCAGGAGTGAGACGCATTAATTCTGTATCAAATTCCCCTTCACCTGCTATCATTGTGGGGTGATGGTTCATGGCGCGGACAATGCGTTCCATGTCTACGCTATTGCTGGAAGATAAAACAGCATATAGTGATGCCATTTGACTGAGTTGCATGAGATAGGTAGGTGCGCCGCAGTCATCATGGGCGGTGAGAAATTCTTCCGCTGGCATTCGCAACAATTCGGCTATTTTAGTAATAATTAACTGTTGGACTGGGTGTTTACGATCCAAATAGTTAGTTAATGGCCAATGGCGTTGCTGACAAACAGCTAACATTCCCGCGTGTTTACCAGAGCAGTTATATTCTAGAGAGCTACGCTTGTCTTTAGGGATTGGGCAGTGCAGGGAGTTGATGTCAATATCTGCCCGCCACAGAATGTTAAATACCTGTCTCACCTGTTCCATGCTGCCTTTGTGGGAACTGGTGATGATTGCTAAGTCTCGATCGCTCAAACCATAGCGTTCCATTGTGCCTGTGCTGGTGACAGCCAGGGCTTGAAATGGTTTGAGGGCAGAACGGACAAATGCGGCGGTTTCAGCGTTACCAGCAACGGAAAGTACCCGTCCCCGGTCATCACTAACTACAGCCTGGACTATATGCCGAGATTCGATAATACCTTCACGCAGCAACCGGACTTCCAGTGCTGCGGCTTGAGTTCGTTTTCCCATTGTCATGGGTTTATATCTATTTTGTGAATTGTCAGTTGTCAGTTGTCGGTTGTCGGTTGTCAGTTGTCAGTTGTTTTACCAATGACTAAGTAGTGAGACAGAATTAATTACACAATGTCATTGCGTTAGCGCTCCGTGGCGTTAGCCATATGGAACGAAGTGAAATGAAGCAATTGCCAGGGTTGTGATTGCTTCCCTTCGCTCGCAATGACTGTAAATATTTTTGTCCAATTACTTAATGACCAATGACTAATAAGTATTTACAAGAAATGCCAAACTATAGTACCAATAAGATACATTAGAGCCAAGGCGGCAAGGGTAATTTGCAAGCGTTGGAAAATGGGTTTGATTTCGTAGGTAACAATTAGGCGATCGCGGCTCATGACTTCTTGGGGTTTTGTCCAGGTTTGTCCGTCGTACCAACCAGATTCTTCATAAAATACGGTGGGACTGTAAAGGCGATCGCGCACATAGAACCAACCTAAATATAACCGTACCAATACTAGCACTACAGTTACACTAGCAGCACCAGATCCACAAAGAAGAAAATTAAAAATCTGCTTTTGGGGAGGAAAGCTGGCTGCTGCCACAGGTCCGGCTATTAACCAAGACCAAGCCCAAATCCAAAACATTTTTTGGTGTAGTTACCCCAACTTAGGGTACTATCTCGAAATAGCCAAGCATTTTTTAGCTCTTCGTACTCATTCAGCGGTTGTTGTTCCGTAGGAACTGGGCAATTCGCTAGAGAGGATCGCATCATATTGGTTAACCCCCAACATTATCGGAGTTTGGTAGTGGAATACGTTCCGCGTGTCCCCAGAACGCTTCTAAATTATAAAACTCCCGTTCCCTTGGCATCATGATATGGACGATAACATCACCATAATCTTGGAGTACCCAAGTTCCCTCGGCTTTTCCTTCGGTTCTGAGGGGTCGTCGTTGCCAGTCAATTTCTACTTGTCCGGCAATTGCGTCAGCGATCGCTCTTACTTGTACTTTAGAGTAACCAGTCATCATCACAAAGTAATCGGACAGGTAAGAAATTTCTGCCACATCAAGCAGGACGATTTCTACAGCCTTGCGGTCTAAAGCCGCCTCAGCAATGGTTAAAGCTAAATTTTTGCTTGTAGCTTCTGTGTCAGTTTTAGGTTTGCTCACAGCGTTTTTTGTCAATGGGAAATTCCCTCTTAAAGATTCAGTCATTAAACCTCATGTATGTTTTCATGGAAGCAAATACTTATTCAACTTGCTTACAAATATCTGAACTGCAATTGTATGAATAGGTTTTCTCTAAATAGTAACATATTCTACAGTTGATTACTTCCTGAACAAGGGGAACGGGGAAGGCGGAAAAAAAGAGACAAATTAGCTGCAAAGCCATATTTTTCTGGATTGGTGGCAACACTGCCCCTTGGAAGCGGCTGAGTTTTCCTGTTCTCTGTTGCTTCCTGTTCCCTTTCATAAAAATAAGCCCAAGCCGATTGATGACTTGGGTAAATTACATAGATAAATTTGTAAATTTAGTTTAGGAGTAGATAATCTAAACAGCCCCACTGTTTTTATTAAACAAAATGGCAATGGTTTTGAAAATTAACTTTAAATCGTAAACTAAAGTCCAATTTTGCTGATACTGTAAATCTAAACGAATCACATCTTCAAAACTCCGCACTTTAGAGCGACCGTTAACTTGCCATTCACCAGTCATGCCCGGTTTAACGTCCAAACGTTGCCATTCTGGGACTTCGTAGCGTTCTACTTCATCAGGTGTAGGTGGTCGAGTCCCGACTAAACTCATTTCCCCTTTGAGAACATTCCAAAATTGAGGTAGTTCATCGAGACTGGTACGGCGTAAAAATTTACCTACTTTAGTAATTCGGGGATCATTGTCGTTTTTAAAGAAAGCACCTTCGGCTTGGTTTTTGATTTGGGATTTTCTGGCTTCGGCATCTACACACATAGAGCGAAATTTCCAAATTGCAAACCGCTTACCCATCCAGCCACAACGGGTTTGCTGAAATAAAATCGGACCGGGATCATCAATTTGAATGGCGATCGCTATGGGAATAAATAAAACAGATGTAATTACTAATCCCACCAATGATCCTACAATATCAATAGCCCGTTTCATCCAAGATGCTACGGAGTGATGAGTTTGGGGAAGTGGATCTACTTTGCGATAATTATTTTTTCCGGCATCTGTTAAATTATCTGTTGCTATTAATGTGAGATTGTAAAGAGACTCAATGGGAAACACCTGATCTAGTCCCGTCAGATTTAAAACGGCCATGACTTGGGGTGTCACATGACGCAATGTGACTTGAATTCCCTTTTCTTGAGAATTTTTAAAGTTACTGACTAAAGAACCTAAACCACTACTGTCCATAAAAGTAGTATTTTGAAAATCAATGAAAATTTGTCCAGGTGGTACATCCGCTTGAATTAAGTTTTGGCAAGTTTGTTTAAAATTGACAGCTTCAAGTACAGTTAACCTCACTGGAACTTGCAAGATTGCTGCATCTTCTAAATAAGTCACTGAAAAATCTACTGATATGGGTTGGCTACTCATAAAACTCTGGACTTTAGTTGCCATATATAATCTAATTTTCTCAACGTTATTTTGCTTTAGAAAAACAATTAACCTTACCTTTAATCTGTCTGATGAAGCACAAGTTGGTAGATTTTTAAAGATTAGAAAAATATCACCAATAAAGCTTCACAATAACAGCAATTTATAAAGTTTTTGCTGTTGTGAATATGTCGGATCTATTTAAACTCCGTAGGTATGTATTTAGAATTTCCCCAAAGGGAAAAGAAATCGGATGTGATACAATCAAGAGCATGAAAACCCTGTGTCTAGAGATTTTTGATTTCCTCAATGTATTTTACAAAAAGTCCATATCGCTATATAACTTGTCTCTAACACTAAATTAGAGGTATTTGTAAAAATAATTGTCTTCCAAAGTACAGTTGTTAAAAAGTTAGAATGGGCAGTTTTATTAGTTGCGAAGGTGAATGATGGGATTCCGGTATTTTTGTAATCTGTGACTTTCTAAATTATAAAATATTGCAGCGATTAGATTATTTAAAAATTTTTGATGAGCGAAATAAGAAAGTTTGATAAAGTTTTAATATGGCGTGAAGAAGTCAGGAACATAAATCTATATCCTTGTGGGGTGGGCAACACCCAACCCACTGGTACCGCAGAGCGGAAGTCAAAAGTCAAAAGTCAAAAGTCAAAACGAGTACGAGATAGGCTTTTGGGTGATTGAGAATGGTTGGTTTATTTACGCCGTTGTCTACTAGCTATGAAGATTTTACAGACCAGAATCCTCATTCCTCGATTTAGTTTTAGCTTTGTTGGCGCTCCGTTTGAGAGCAGAAAGTCTGGCTTCATATCGAGAACGCTGACGTTTACTAGGAGTGTTTTCCACCAAAGTTTTTAAGGCACTACCAAGACTTTTATAGGCGTTAGGTAAACTATAACCAAAGCGGGTTGCTAGAGCGATCGCTTTTTCGTCCGCATCCAGCAATTCTTTAACTTGTTTACCACCATTATTTTTTTGATATAATCGCCAACCGGACACGCCACAGAGCGCCATAGCTAATACTAGCAATAATCCATCTTGTACCCACAACTCACCTACAGCACCACCCAAACCAATAGCTAGTGCTGCCATTTCCCAACCATCTTTGGGAATTGTGTCATTTTGAATGCGAGCAACTTCGTGCCAAAACAGCAAATTGCGCTGATCCATTGCGAGAGCATCCCACTTTACCAAGTCAATTTGAATTTCTACTTGGTCTTTGCCAATTTCTTCACAACGAATCAGGGATGGATTAACCTCTATTGTGCCTTCAACTGTTACCCAACTTTGCAATTCTGGGGGTAACAAGCTTTTTAACCGCCGGAGTTCACTCATTTCTGCTTTAGCAGAGGAGGTTGCATAGGATGTCATAAAAATCCCGCCTTACAAAATTTCAGTATATGATCAGGTTATCACTTTGCAGTCTAGCGATTTCAGTAGTTATTCGCCTTAATCATCGGCAAAACTACCGCGTTTTTTCCGCGCTTCCATAGCTTTTTCTAGGAGTTCTAATAATCCAGGAGCTTGTTCTTGAATACTCAACAATAATCTTTCTCCTAAGTCTAGATTGCCCGGATCTTCTCCTGTTTCCATTACCTCTTGCAAACGCGGTAGGGCAATGGTATCCACAATTTGGATTAATCCGCTCAGACAACGGTTAAATTGTCTCTCGGTGAGCATGGAGTCTTCCAGGGGAAATTCGATGATAGCGCGGATTTCACCATCGGATGGATCATATTCCCATTGCAGCATTTTGGTTTCCCAGGAAATAGCCAGCATCGTCTGGAGGATAGCATCTTTATGGGGATGGTCTTTTACTTCCGCTAAAACTTGGGGTGCAAACAGCCGAAAAAATTTTCCTTCCTCGTCCAGTTGGACAACTATCAGAAAATCTTCGATATTTTCCGCTTCAACACCTGTAATAATCCGGTCTTCTTTTTCATCAATACGGTAGTCCCAACCAAGATTATCTAGATACTTGGCTATTTGTTTGAGATTTGCTGCCATAAAAGCCTCGTAAGGAACAGTACAAGAGGCTGTCACCAAATCTATTTTAACTCGCTAGGCGCATTTACTCAATTATTGCTGTAATTTCTGCCCCAACTGCATTAATACATTTGTATTGATACAGTCGGAGTTGCCTTAGATGCAAAACTTAACATAGTTGCTATTCCAGACTTTTTTCTAATATGTATCCGCACTTTGGTAAACTTAAAAACTGAAATAGCTAACAAAACGACGCTAAGAAAAGTAATTTAAAGGGGATACTCGTGGAAAATACACTTGGGTTAGAGATTATAGAAGTAGTTGAGCAAGCGGCGATCGCTTCTTCTAAGTGGATGGGTAAGGGCGAAAAGAACATTGCTGACCAAGTAGCAGTGGAAGCGATGCGTGAACGGATGAACAAAATCCATATGCGTGGTCGCATCGTTATCGGTGAAGGTGAACGGGACGAAGCTCCTATGCTTTACATTGGCGAAGAAGTTGGTATTTGCACCAGACCTGATGCGGCAAATTTCTGTAATGTTAATGAGCTTGTAGAAATTGATATTGCTGTTGACCCTTGCGAAGGTACTAACCTAGTTGCTTATGGTCAAAATGGCTCAATGGCAGTTTTGGCAATTTCTGAAAAGGGCGGTTTATTTGCTGCTCCTGACTTCTACATGAAGAAACTCGCAGCACCAGCAGCCGCTAGAGGTCATGTTGATATCAATAAGTCTGCTACAGAAAACCTGAAAATTCTTTCTGAGTGCTTAAACCGGGCTGTGGAAGAATTGGTAGTAGTAGTGATGGATCGTCCCCGTCACAAAGAACTCATTCAAGAAATCCGCACCGCTGGCGCAAGAGTTAGACTGATTAGTGATGGTGACGTTTCTGCTGCTATCTGTTGCGCTTTCTCTGGTACTAATATTCATGCTTTGATGGGTATTGGTGCTGCACCCGAAGGTGTAATTTCTGCTGCGGCTTTACGCTGCTTGGGTGGACACTTCCAAGGACAATTAATCTATGATCCAGAAGTTGTCCAAACTGGCTTAATTGGTGAAAGCAGAGAAGGTAATCTAGCCCGTTTAAATGAAATGGGTATTACTGACGGAGACAGAGTTTATAACGCTAATGAATTAGCTTCTGGTGAAACAGTGCTATTTGCTGGTTGCGGTATTACTCCTGGAACTTTGATGGATGGTGTGCGCTTCTTCCACGGTGGTGCTAGAACCCAAAGCTTGGTTATTTCTAGTCAATCCAAAACCGCTCGGTTTGTGGATACAGTTCACTTGTGGGACGAACCTAAGAATATCCAACTGCGTTAGTAATTAAGTCAGTAGTCAGTGGTCATTAGTCCCTTGTTATTAGTGGTCTGTCAAAGTAAATTTGACCGAAAAATCTGAGATTTTGGATTTTAGATTTTGGATTGGGAATTTTCGGTACAGGTTACCCGCCCCTCCAGGGCGGAATTAATCAAAAATACTCGCTGCGTACGCTTCCCTAACACCAATCTAAAATCCTCAATGTCCACACTTGTTTGGTGGAGTTAATCCAAAATCTGTTGACAGGTTGTGAAAATCTAAAAACTTTGTGTTTTATAGTTTTTGGTCAATTTATATCCGTCAATCAGTTATTGATAGTCTACTAACAACTGACAACTGACAACTGACAACTGACAACGAACAACTGACACCTAACCAATTATCTATTTAAGAAATGAATATTGCAGTGGTGGGGTTAAGCCATAAAACGGCCCCAGTCGAAGTTAGAGAAAAATTAAGTATTCCTGAACCTCAAATCGAAAGAGCGATCGCCCAACTTCTCAGTTATCCTCATGTTGATGAAGTTGCTATTCTCAGCACTTGTAACCGCTTAGAAATTTATATTGTTAGTCAGGAAACTACTCAGGGTATTCATGAAGTGACTCAGTTCCTTTCAGAACATAGCAAGCTGCCGATTATGTCTTTACGGCATCATCTATTTATGTTGCTCCATGTTGATGCTGTCACCCATATTTTACGGGTTGCCGGTGGTTTGGATAGTCTGGTTTTGGGTGAAGGTCAAATTCTCGCTCAAGTTAAAAATACCCACAAACTGGGACAACAATTTAATGGCATCAAAACCATTTTAAATCGCTTATTTAAACAAGCTTTAACGGCGGGTAAACGGGTTCGCACCGAAACCAGTATTGGGACTGGTGCAGTTTCTATCAGTTCGGCTGCTGTGGAATTGGCACAGATGAAAGTAGAAAATTTATCTACAAATCGTGTGTCTATTCTCGGCGCTGGGAAAATGTCCCGGTTACTTGTACAACACCTAATTTCTAAAGGTGCAACTCAAATTAGTATTGTTAATCGTTCCCGCAGCAGGGCTGAAGAGTTGGCGAAGTTGTTCCCAGCACAACCTATTCAAATCCATCTCCTGCCAGAAATGATGTCAGTTATTGCCGCTAGTGACATGGTATTTACTAGCACGTCTTCAACTGAACCCATTTTAGATCGGGTGAAGTTAGAAACAGTGTTAGAACCCAGTCAAAAATTGATGATATTTGATATTTCTGTCCCCCGGAATGTGGATGCAGATGTCAATGATTTGGGCAATGTCAAGGCTTTTAATGTTGATGATTTGAAAGCAGTTGTGGCGCAAAATTATGAAAGCCGCCGCCAAATGGCACAGGAAGCTGAGAAGATTTTAGATGAAGAAGTTGAAGCTTTTGATATTTGGTGGCGGAGTTTAGAAACTGTATCTACTATTAGTTCTTTACGCAATAAAATAGAAACTATCCGCGAACAGGAATTAGAAAAGGCTTTATCTCGTTTGGGTTCAGAATTTGGCGAAAAGCATCAAGAGGTAATTGAGGCTTTGACAAGAGGAATAGTCAATAAGATTTTGCATGATCCGATGGTGCAATTACGCGCCCAGCAAGATGTGGAAGCTAGAAGACGATGTATGCAAACTCTGCAAATGTTATTTAATTTGGACGCTGAGGAACAGTTTAGCTGAAATTATCAAGAAACAGGGAAATGTTATGCCATTCCTGGGATTGTTCCCTGTTTTACTGGGGTTTTGCGTTAGCTTTTTGGGTCGCTGTTGTGCTTTTTTTCTCTTTTTATTTTAATTCTTTTAACCCTCTTACTGATCTACTTAATATTTATTAATAGGCGTTGCTGATTAAGGGTATGAATTTTAGTCTCACGTAAAGGCGCAAAGACGCACTGAGGTAAGAGTTTTAAAGATTCAATTTGGGAATTTCATACCTCGATTCAGCAACGCCTATTAATAAAATTGCTCAAACAACAATGAGAGAATCTGACCTATTCTTCCCAGCCATACTCTCTAATCTCAAAATAACGTAGTATACTGGGGTTAATCGTATTTAACCGAAAGATGAAATACCTAACCCCAGAACAAGTTTACAAACAATTTGGCTATCACCCTAAGACGACGGCAGAATGGGCTGACTTAGGGAAAATAGAATGTATTTCCCTGGGGGACACCGGAGATATCCAGAGTCAGCCTTTATCAAAACAGTTCCAACGGATAAAGAGCGGGTTCTTTACGCCCGTGTCAGCACAAAAACCCAGTTGTTAGACCTTGACACACAAATAGAATTTTTAGGCAAAACTTACCCAGGATGTCGAGTCGTCAAGGATGTTGCTAGTGGCATGAACTGGAAGCGGAAAAACTTTCTTAAATTAATGACTCAAGTTGCCCAGAATCAAATCTCTGAAATTGTCGTGGGACATAAGGACAGGTTATGCAGATTTGGTTTTGAGTTCGTTGAGTGGTTTTGCAACCTTCACGGCTGCAAAATTGTTGTGGTGAACAATGCCAAGCTATCGCCGCACGAAGAGTTGATGCAGGATTTTATGGCTATCATGCACTGCTTTTCCTCCAAACTTTACTTTCTTCGGGCTTACAAGGAAAAAATAGCCGAAGAGCAAAATATTCATGAAACAAATAGTAGTCAATATGAGTCAATGGGGGTATAATGGTAAAAGACGTAGCAAACCAAGTCCATGAAACTCAAAGTAAAAAATCAGTTAACCGTTACGAGAATCGCTATTTTAGGGACTGAAAAACTAAATAACTGGAAATCTAACGAACTTGATTTAATCGCTTTGAGCTTGGGTAAACTGCGCTCTGACCTGTGGAATGAGTTCGGGTCGTTGAAAGCCTGGGGCATTTCTAAATTTGAGATTGACAAACAGCTACGCACGTAAAGACAGGCACAGGAAAAATTTGCGGAAGTTGAAGATTGGATTCATATCGGTAATGTATAAATTACTTACCCAATTCCTCAATATTCTTCATTGCTTGTTGATATAAGTCCTTATTTCCTTGTTTGTCAAAAATAGCTGCTGCCCGCTGTAAATCTTTTAATGCACCCCGTTTATCGCCAATTGCGGCATAGGCGTTACCGCGATTATTAAAAACAGCACCAAAATTAGGATTAATGCGAACGGCTTCATTATAATCGGAGATTGCTTTTTGCTGTTCTCCTCTTGCAGCATAAGCATTACCCCGATTATTATAGGCTACAGCATATTCCTGATCAATCCGAATCGCTTGAGTATAGTCCTCTAACGCCCCATTCTTATCACCTTGGTTAGCACGGGCATTACCTCGATTATTGTAAACCTCGGCAGATTTTGGTGCAATGCTAATTGCTTGATTATAATCCGCAAGCGCTCTTCTATAATCTCCGATAGAAGCAAAAGCATTAGCACGATTATTGTATGCTTCCGCATCCTTGGGATTGAGACGCAATGCCTGATTATAATCCGCGATCGCTCCCTCTTTATTACCAGTATCAAAATAAACTAATCCCCGCCCCTTAAATGCTGGTGCATACTCAGGATTAAGACTAATAGATTTACTATAGGCAGCAATAGCCGCTTGGGAATTACCTTTAAGATGTTGAGTTTGTCCCTGAACATAAAATTCCCCAGCTTTAGATGCTCTCCCTATCTGTGGATTGGGGGTACTTGCTCCCCTTTCCGTTACTAAAACATCTTGATTATTACTGCAAGAAACGCAAATAATACCACTGAAAATTGTAAACATTGCTATAGTGAATGCCCTGTTTACTCCTCGCTGTTTTTGTGTCAATAACTGCCATTTCATAATTTACCAAAAATTGCCATCTTACTGGGAGTAAATCATTCACTAAATTACTTACTTCTGCAATATGTTTGCTTTTTGATTAATATTCAAGTCAAATTATAAAATTCCCTGAAGTTATTGAGAATTAATGAATAAATTTATCCAGCCAATCACCGCATATTAGTAAATATTAAAAATAAAATCCTTACTATCTAGATTTAGATTATTACTAGATTCCCGCTGATAATTCTGTTAATTTTGTTAGCACTTTCATGAAAATTTTCATACCAGTATTCGGAAGTATGATTAAAGTTAGTTCACAGAGTTTTTCAATATTTGCTCTTAATCTTCCTGATCTTCCTGATTTTTAGGAGTGACTTTCCAATAAGTATTTGTATCAACATTTACAGTTAACTTTTCCAGATTTACCCCCAAATTTTTGCGAATATCTTCAGTTAAAGTAATAGTAAAATCTAAATCAACACCTTGATTTTCTACTAAATTTACCAATTCCTGAAACTGAGTTTTAAAAGTTTTTCGCTCATAACTTGTTAGTTTACAATGCGATGTTTCGGCAATATTTTGGACTAACATCGCTTTTTTTACCCGTTCTTGTAAATGCTCAAATTCTGACTTAAGTATTTTTTGTTGCTGTTCAATTTCTCTATATCTAGCAGTCAATAAGTTTAAATCTTCCTTAATTGGATCTACCTGAAAATTAGCCTCTAATTCTAATAATCTTAAATGTACTTGAGCCAAATAAATACAATCAAGATAAGCATATTCTAGTTGCGCTTCAGTTAATGGTCTTTTTCCCCAATCACTCCTTTGTTCTTGTTTATCAATATCATGAAAATTACAAAGTTCAGTTGCTAGAGTTTTCAGTTGATAATTAGGTAACGGTAGTAAATAAATAGGAATTTTCTTAGCCATTGCCAAAGTACAGGTAATATTTTTAGCTCTTTTACCTCCCAAATATTGCACATCATAACCAGCATTATGAAAAACTTTTTCAATAGCATCATTAGTCATAATCCTTTCCACAAAATCAGCAATTACATCTGATTTATCGAGAACATCTAACAAATAAACACTATTACCAGTCATATCCTCAGGATTATCCAACACCTGAATTAGTGATAATCTAGGATTACGAGTTTTATAATCAGCAACTTCTGTATCTATCCACAGAGTTTTAGCTTTGCTATGTTCAGTAATTAGGGAACGAATTTCCCCAGCAGTGATAAGATAAGGCATGGGTAGATGTCGGAAAATATGACTTAGTTATAGTTTTCTAAAGTAACATTTTATGACTAATCATGCTGACAAGTGCTGACCCCTAATTATGATAATATTTGTCCATAACTTGTGCCAATTTGCCAAAATATCTCTTTTGATGCCATTTTACCCTGGATTTTTCACCAAAATTCTCAAACCCTGTAAAATCTGGATTCTGGAGTTTCACACTGCATCAAAAATCAACCCAGTAAAAAATGCCGGAAACCGATTCTCTATACGGGTTATAGAAATTGCGATTACATTGTTCGTGAGAAATACGGGTTAAGTCAATATTGATCCTGTGCAGAAAATTTGCCATGAAAAAGCCCAGGAATTCACTCCTGAGCTTTTGTTAAACCTAATTATCCTCAAGGCGGATATTTATCGGCCTTAAATCTATGGATATTAGTAACGGTTACGGCTTCCACCGCCGAAGTTCCCACCACCCCGGTTTCCACCACCAAAAGGAGTACGTTCTTCTCTTGGTTTAGCTTTGTTCACTTTTAAATCACGTCCCATCCATTCAGCACCATCAAGTGCTTCAATGGCTTTTTCTTCTTCTGCTTCTGATTCCATTTCTACGAAACCGAAACCGCGAACTTTACCAGTTTCTCGGTCGGTAGGTAGCTGAACACGCTTTACAGTGCCATACTCCTTGAAAATTTCGCTTAAGCCGTCTTGGGTAACTTCATAAGAGAGGTTGCCTACATAAATTGACATAGATTTTCTCCAAAATCATAAGAGTGTAGAGATTTAGATTTCGGAGAAAAGTCTGTAAATACCAAAGGGAAAAAGCCTATCAATACTAAAAACAAACGAGGTCCACCGAATTACTTCTCGACTCCCATTATTGCATAATAAATGATATATCAACGGGTAAATTCCAAAAACTTGATAAAATATTTTTTTATACCTCAATTAGCGAACTGCTTGCAGCAGCACTTCCCTATCGCCGCATCAGCTTTTTAGTGCATTCTCTCGTTATACTAAATTTAACTATTTTTAGATGACAATTCCGAGGTTTTCAGCCTATTTCCTCATACAATTGTCAATAATGAATCTAAAGGCTCAATTTTAGGTTTTTTGTTCATGTTGCACTTTAAACATTCCTCAATCATTAACGCACCAGTTGAAGTAGTTTGGAAATTCCACGAAAGACCAGATATAGTCCAAATACTCACTCCACCTTGGCAACCTGTACAAATCGTTAGACGTGAAGGTGGGCTAGAAGCCGGGGCAATTACAGAATTTCGGCTTTTTCTCGGTATTTTACCTTTAACTTGGTTAGCACGGCACACAGACTATGAAAAATATCGCCTATTTACCGATGAACAGATATCTGGACCTTTTGAGTCCTGGGTACATCGTCATGAATTTACAGAAGAAAACGGCAAAACTAAATTAACCGATAATATTACTTATGCTATGCCCGGTGGTGATGGCATAGAATTTATGAGTGGTTGGTTAGTGCAAGCACAGCTAGAAGCCATGTTTCGCTATCGGCATTATGTGACTAAACGCGAATGTGAAAAATGAACAAAAAAACGCTACCCATAATTGGAGAGCGTTTTCTATTTAACTAAACCGATTAACCGTTGATTGCAGGAGCGCTCAAAGCAACAGGAGCAACATCAGCAGCAGCCAAGTCTAGGGGGAAGTTGTGAGCGTTGCGCTCGTGCATTACTTCCATACCTAAGTTAGCGCGGTTGATTACGTCAGCCCAGGTAGCGATAACACGACCTTGAGAATCCATGATGGATTGGTTGAAGTTGAAACCGTTCAAGTTGAACGCCATGGTGCTGATACCCAAAGCTGTGAACCAGATACCAATTACAGGCCATGCAGCGAGTAAGAAGTGTAGTTGACGGCTGTTGTTGAAGGAAGCGTATTGGAAAATCAAGCGACCAAAGTAACCGTGAGCAGCTACGATGTTATAGGTTTCTTCTTCTTGACCGAATTTGTAACCGTAGTTTTGTGATTCGTTTTCGGTTGTTTCTTTAACTAAGGAAGAAGTAACCAAAGAACCGTGCATTGCGGAGAACAAAGAACCACCGAAGACACCAGCTACACCCAACATATGGAAGGGGTGCATCAAGATGTTGTGTTCAGCTTGGAACACGATCATGAAGTTGAATGTTCCAGAGATACCTAAAGGCATACCGTCAGAGAATGAACCTTGACCGATTGGGTAGATCAAGAATACTGCGGTTGCTGCTGCTACAGGAGCAGAGAATGCTAGGCAAATCCAAGGACGCATACCTAAGCGGTAAGAAAGTTCCCATTCACGACCGAGGTAGCAGAATACGCCGATCAAGAAGTGGAATACTACCAACTGGTAAGGACCACCGTTATACAACCACTCGTCTAAGGAAGCAGCTTCCCAAATTGGGTAGAAGTGTAAACCGATAGCGTTGGAGGAAGGAACTACTGCGCCGGAAATGATGTTGTTTCCGTAGAGTAAAGAACCTGCAACTGGTTCGCGGATACCGTCAATGTCAACTGGAGGAGCGGCGATGAATGCAATTACGAAGCAAGCGATCGCAGATAGGAGGGTGGGGATCATTAATACACCGAACCAACCGATATATAAACGATTGTCTGTGCTGGTGATCCAACCGCAGAAGCGATCCCACACATTAGCACTTTCGCGCTGTTGTAAGGTAGTTGTCATTTTATGATTGCTTTATTTTCTTATGATGTTGGTAGGTTGTTTTGCCTACCTGAATACAACATTAGAGGATAAGTTTAAATTTGTAAAGATAATTAAAATTAGTATTAGTTATATCAGTTATATGTTTTCCTAATGTGATGAGATTTACAGGAATTGCAGCAGAAAATTCACCTCTAAAAATCAAAGTATATATAAGGTAAACTACCCTCAGGCGCTAGTAACCAAACTGCATAAAAACATAGGGGAACAAAAACAATTTTAATTGGCCAGCTAAATTCTAATTTCATGCCTCGCTTAAAAGTATATGCTATGAACATTATTAAAGCTATGCCTATTAACAAATAAGAAAGTTGGTACTGACTTATATTTAAGGCTTCTACATAGATTTTTTCTGAAAATTGTTGATCACCGGCATGACCCCAAAAGTTTTTGATCACTAAAGCGGAGTCTTGGAGGTTGGGGAGACGAAACCAAATCCAGGATGTGAAAACCATGATTTGTGTTAAAAGCCAAGCAAAAATAACTCCTAGCGGATTTTGCCAAAATGAATTAAGAATTGTCAAGCGATCGCTTAGTAGAACTGTGAGACGATGAACTACTAAAGCGACACCATGCAATAGACCCCAAATAATAAAACCCCAAGCTGAACCGTGCCAAATACCAGCCACTAACATGACTATCAATAAATTTCCGCAGGTACGCATTAATCCGCGCCGAGAACCGCCTAAAGGAAAGTAAAGATAATTACGTAGCCAATCACCTAATGTAATGTGCCAGCGTCGCCAAAAATCAGCAATACTTGTACTGAAGTAAGGAAAATCAAAGTTTTCCGGTAAAACCAACCCAAATAGTAAAGCACTACCACGAGCAATATCAACATAACCATTGAAATCTAAATATAACTGTAAGCCATAAGCAAAGGTAGCTAACCACAAATCTGTACTACCTGCCCTTTGTAAGTTACCAAAACATAAATCTACAAATATACCCAAATTATCAGCGAGGATACCTTTTTTAACTGCACCTCTAGCAATTAACCACATTCCTTCAGCAACTCTATCAATGCTGGGAAATCTGAGGGTATCAAATTGAATCGCTAAATTATGGTAACGAGTAATGGGTCCAGAAATTAGTTTAGCAAAAAATAATTTATATGTGGCAAATTGGATAAATTTAGTAGCAGCCTGAGCGCCACGATAAATATCTATTAAATAAGCAATACATTCAAAGGTAAAGAAAGAAATTCCTAGAGGTGCAACTAACTTAATCAATGATTCTGGTGAACTTGTTGGCTGATTAAAAACTAAATTTAGAAAATGATTTATGTATTTAAAGCCTAAAAGAATAAAAACATTAAAACCTATGCCAATCCACAATACTTTAAGACGGCGTTGATTCCAGTCAGCTTGAGCAAATTGCCATTCCTCATTAGATAAATTCCAGTTTTGAGAATGTTTTCCTGGTGAAGTATTACTGCCAATTTCTAAACCTAGATGGAAGTTGATAAAAGTTAGTGTTAAAAGCAATGGTAAATATTGAATATTCAAAGATGCGTAAAATAAAAGACTAGCTATTAACAGTATCCATAATCTTATATTTGCTAAATTAACAGTCCAGTAGATGCCTAAAACACTCAATAGAAACAACCCATAAAAAATTGATATAAATTTCATTGTTTGTTAATTGATAATTCTGAATTTGTGATGAGGAAGAAAGAATACAAGTATTTTGTTATTTTTCGTAAGTTAGGAATGAGGATGAAGAATATTTTCTCATCTATTCTCTATTTCCTATTTAATCATTTTGTTGGCCAGCTAATCATTGGATCTATAGCTAGTTTATTGGATACTTCATAAGCACCATAACGATTGAGGTGACTAGGATCTGAAAAGTAATCATTTGCTTTTGTCCATAGCTGACTTAAATCACGATAGATAAATTGAGGATGATTGGTAAAGGTTAATAAATACTCTTGAAACTGTTGCTCATATTTCATGCGTACGGGATCTAAATAATCTGAAGTGAGAGGCATATTCACAAAGACGAGAGAGATATTATTATTTTTGGTAAACTCTAACATGGAATGGAATGCCTGATCTTGTTTACCTGCTAATTGGAAAGATTTATAATCATTATCGTAATCTCCAGAAACTTTGGGATGTTTTTGATAGTATGTGGTGGGATTATAGCGAATAGATAAAGGTAAGAATCCATCAAAATCAACTCCTTGGAGAGAAGAATTATTGTCTATTTCTGAATCATGAGTGATGTGGACTTTTGATTTAACTGGGGAATGTTGATAGCTAAAAGGTAGATATTGAAGTTGTTTTTGGAGAAGAATTTTAATTTGATCACGGCTTTTATAACTAGCAGATAAATTAGCTACAGACTGATTTAACCAATCGTTAGTGGTTTGATAGATATTAGTATCTGCTGTTTTAGGTTTATTACTAACTTTTTCTGTGGGATCTTTTAGATTTTTATTACCTTCATTAGCTTTGACTTTTGTTGGAGATTTCTGCAATATTTGTTTGTATCCTGGTGAAGATTCAATTGCATTGAAAGTAATATCTTCTCTCCCATTGTTAAAGGCACGAGAACCATCTGCCCATAAAATTATTTTTGGTAGTTCTTGGGGTTCTAAAACCTGACGGATGAGAACATCAACGACTTGGGCTGTTGCTCCATTAATGCCAAAGTTAAATATATCAATATTGCTATGATTCTGGGAGGATAAAGCTTTAGAAAGGGCGACAGGATCAACTCCTCTCAGTGCGCGAGAAGAACCAACAATTAAGACATCTGGTGGACGTTTTTTTGTAGATAACCGCTGTTTATATAGAGCTAATTGTTCATCTAATTGCCTAGCATTAAAAGTGGGTATTTGCGATCTGGCTGCTAATAAAATAGCTGTAGAAGTGGCTTTTTCTTTTAATGGTCCGGCTGGCAAATTTCCTGATTGAGCATTATTATCATTAATAAATCCAGAAGCATTAAAGGCGGAGGGATCATTATTAAGTAATTCTGTTGTCCCTGGTTGATTTGAAAATGATGTTTTCTGATTATTTGGTGATAGTGAGGATGCTTGTGCTTGTGAGGATAATGGTGAAACAATATTATTACTAGCTTTTGGTGAATTTTTAACAGTATGTGCGACGACGTAGCCTAACATAAAATCACTTTGTAAGGCGAGAAGTAATCCTAATGCTAACCAAATCATCCCGCTGCCAATTCCTTGATTATCGGGATTTTCGTCTATTTCCTGATTAGATGGTGTAAATATTTGACTGTTTAAAAGTAAATTTCTGATTAATTTATTGGTGTTTAGTACCCAATTCTTTGATGCTTCTTTGAGAAAAATTTTTACTTTTTCATTGGTTAAATCGGGACGCAAAATTTCTTCACTGTTTTCATCTATCATTAGGGAATTTACATATTCTGATGTAGCGGCAAATTCTGGTGTTGCTTCAGGAACTAATCGAGAACGTTCTTCTAGATCAGCCCCATGATGCCATACGGGTTCTTTATCACCAGCACGACGACCATAAACACGGACACCAGTAATACCAGAAATTTTCAGTTGGCGGATAAATTGAGTCACTTTACTAGAAACTTGATAGCGTGTAGGACAAACGGGAGCATCACACATTATGTGTAATAAATCTTCTTTGCGAACTAGTAGTACCCGGATACCACCTGTTTTCAATCGCCAATCTAGGTTGGGATTGAGTAGTCGCTCTAGTAAAAAAATCATGGCTGGTTGATCACCTGCACGGGCAAGCTCCAATGCAGATGTGAGTAGGAATGGATGCTCAGATGCTGGTAAAGATACCCAATCTATCCAAGTTGGTTGTTTGTCTGTGGTTTTTTGTCCGTATATGGCGGCTGAGATAATGGCTTGAGGAGCAATACTTTCGAGTAGGGGGACAATGGCTTGTAGTGCGGTCGTTTTATCCGGTGCGGGTGCGGTTTCTAAGGGGTCAAAAGCTGGGGTACAGAAGATGTGCAAGGTAGATTCTTTGAGGGAAGTTTGCAATGCTATTTCGAAGCCTAATAATTCTTCAGTTAATATTCTAGCGATCGCTTGCACATCTCCCCATCGCGCCCATTCTTTTAACATCACCTCTGGAGGTGTCAAATCTACTCTTACCCGCCAATCTGGCTCTGTTTCCCCTCGAACTTGGGCAACAATAATGGCATCCTGATAACCGACAAGCTGCAAATGTCTGAGCTTTTGGGCTACCGTTTCTGCCAATAATGATGAATCAGGGCTATAGCTAGACTGACAAAATACCCAAAGACGATTAGCGACAATCTGAGAGTTATTTTTCGCCGCAGAGGGTTTAATTTTTACCTGTATTGCTATACCTAAATGGCTGAGATGTTCGCTCAAATAGCGAGCAATGGCATCCCCATCCCCTTGACGTGCCAAACTTTCATTAGAGATAATCAGCGAGCCTCCAGGGCTTATAGGCGTTTCTGTCTGTGCCAATAGTGCCTGTTCTAAATGTCGTTCCAGTTGATTTAAATATACCCGATGGCACCATTCAGGACGGTGTTCCCCTTTTTTTCGACCATAAATTAATACTTGGTATATTGACGGTTGTTCGTCATTGGTGAGGGTATCTACATCAGTTTGCTGTAGTGCCTGCAATAACTCCGATAAGGTTTGCCAGCGTTGTGGACATTCAGCGTTTTCACAGAGAATATGTAGGTCATTACCTAGCAATCGGACTTTTACCCCGAAAGTATTTATACCCGTTGCTTGGCTTACCCATTGCACTAAGGAATTTTGACGATCATCAAGTAATACTGTTTTCATGGGCGGTGGGATTTAACAGCAAGGTTGTATGGGGGAATTTCGGCTGTACTTGTCAACTAGAATCATAGAACTATCACATTTTGCCATTTTTTTAAATAATTTAGGACTTACGCAGCTTGCAAAATTGACAAAGATGGTCTTGGAGAATGTTTGAAAAGTGGTATCCCGTAATTTTCATCACATTGTTACCCCCCGTTCTCCTAAAGGGGGGTAACAATAAAAATCTAGTTCCCTCCCCTTTATAAGGTTTTATCAATTTCAGGATTAACCCAACAATCATCAGTAACAATAAAAATCTAGTTCCCTCCCCTTTATAAGGGGAGGGTTAGGGAGGGGTAAAATATTTGATACAGCAATCATGACTTTTCAAACACCATCTTATGGAAGAATTTAGGAATTAGGAGGTAGGGGCGCAGCAGGGTTAGCGCATCTCAACCCCTATTGACAAAGGGATTTACTCGATATGTGGGAGGATGTTCAATTGACACAACTCAAGGTAGTTTAAGAGATAACCCATCTAACCACTGTATCTAAGTAATGTCAACGGGATTTAAGAAGAAGTGCAAAACCAAAACATCTGTTATACCCAGTGTAGACAGCAAAGAGATTACCAGTAAGTTTCTGCACCACTTTACGGGAATAAAAGATCCTAGAGCAGAAAGGACTCGAGTTTCACCATAAGAATACTCGGTAACTGGGAAACTCAGGTTTTAACCGCTTTGAATATTTTTTCATTACCGCCTTGGAGTTGGGAAATTTGGGGTGCTTTTGTAATTCACTTCAACGGGACAATTACCGATTCAAATTTCCCAACTCTGTACGCATAATGTTTTGCTCACTCATAGCCTCCCATTTCTGGGGTAATGTTAGCTGATGCCTACGGCACGCTGCGCGAACGACCTGTTATAAGAGCTTTTTAGACTTGCAACACTGTTTCACTGACCTTAAAACTGTTTAGTTGCAAATGACAGCGCAGGGAACTAGCTATGCCTACGGCAGGCTGGCGCGAACGCATTCGGTGGGTGTCGTGACTCAAATAACGGCTACCCTTCGACTCCCTTCGACTTCGCTCAGGGCAAGCCCGCTCAGGGTGGCCTGGTCAGTACGGCTTGCTTGATTTCTCTTACAGGCCCAGTCCATTTAGGGCTGGGTTACTGACTAATCTTTCCTCAGTTCAGCAACAAGCGATCGCTCACCGCACCCTACAATCAATCATACCATCTCCTATAATTGATCGGATAACCTGCACACCTACATTGAAACTGTGACCGAAACTGGAAAATACAAAGATACCGTCAACTTACCCAAAACCACCCACCAGAATAAGTAGTCGGACAAAATTAAATTCACTTGTTGAGAGAGGGAACAGGTGACAAGTGACAGAAAAATAAGTTGTGCAATTAATTCTGTCCCATTACTTATTATAATTAATGTTGGGTTTCCTTACGTCAACCCAACCTACGGGGTAAAATCAAGATTATAAAACACAACTTTAATCACAGGATATTTATAGTATGGAATATCGCCGCGCTAAAGTGGCAGGAGGAACATACTTTTTTACAGTGGTGACAGAGAAAAGACGAAAAATATTATGTTTACCAAAAAATGTTTCTTTATTAAGATATGCTTTTGGTTATGTAATACAGAAACATCCATTTATTATAGATGCTGTTGTTATTTTACCTGATCATGTCCACTGTATTTGGACTTTACCAGAAAATTATCATGATTTTTCTACCCGTTGGCGGTTAATTAAAAGTTATTTTAGTCGTAAATGTGAAACTATTTCACCAGAAGAAATATCCGTATCTAGAAAAAAGAAAAAACAACGGGCTATATGGCAATATCGGTTTTGGGAACATTTAATTAGAGATGAAATAGATTTTCAATATCATGTTGAATATATTCATTATAATCCGGTGAAACATGATTTGGTAACAGCACCAAAAGATTGGGAATATTCAAGTTTTTATCGCGCTGTGCGTCAAGGTATGTATGACATGATGTGGGGTGCGGGTGAGGAAATTATTTTTGATGATGATATTGGCAACGAGTAGGTTGGATTGAATGAAATGAAACCCAACATTTATGGTATACTACTGATGAGTAGTGTCGGGTTTTCTCAACCTAATCTATTACTAAACAATAACATTTTAATAATCACAACCACCAAATTAATTAAGTTTAAAAAGGTTTCAAGCCATGACTACAACAGTTCAAGCAATCTTCAAACAATTCAACTCTATTTTTGGTCATTCAGTTATTAAGCGTCGTCAAGAGGAATGGGAACAAAGTCCGGAAGGTTGGGTAGAACAAAGTTAAACCCAACCCACAATTACTTACGCTGTAACCATTTCCGGTACTAAATTAGGGGATTTTGGCTCAAAATGTAAAACCATTATTTGCTCTGGACGTAAACTAACAGATTGATATGTTTGTCCATTGCGTGAAGCGAAGCTATCCCGAAGGGAATCGCTAAATTCTACTTCAAACGCAGCACCATCGGCTAATAATTCAACTATTGTACCAACTTGACCACGTAACAAGTTATATTCAGGTAAATCAACTGTGAGTGCTACTACGTCTAGTAATTGGGGCATACTTTTAGTCATCTAGAATTGTCTTTCCTTCTTCATATTGAGCTATTGCTTGTTCAATTATTTCATTACTCACATCTGTCAGATCAGATTTAGAATAAATTGTAGTGAGTATAATTCCTTGAGCATTTTTCAGATAATAAATCACCCTATATCCTCCACTTTTTCCTTTTTGAATGTTACTATTTTTAATACGAACTTTGAAAACTTGATATTTAATTCCCGCAATTCTATCTCCAGGAATTTCACCTGCTTGTAGTTGATCAATTAAAGGTTGAACATCACTACGAATTGAACGATAGCGTTTAGCCAGTTCTCTTAAATCCCTTTGAAAACGAGGAGTAAGAGCAATTTCAATTAGTAGTGGTTCATTATTATTCTGCATCTATTCCTTCCCACATTTGTGAAAGGGGTATAGTTTGTCCACTTAATGCTTCTTTTATTCCCTGATGAATACCTTCAATGACAATTTCTGTGGGTGTTTCTTCAAGAGATGAATTTTTCTCTAATTGGAAAATAGATTTTTGGATAAGTTCCAATGTGTATGTTTCCACAGAAAGTCCTTGCTGTTGTGCTTCTTGTATTAAATACTGTTCTAATTCTGGTGGTAAGCTGAGGGTTAGTGTCATAAGTCTATTGTGGATGACTTTATATATTGTAAACCTGCAAAAATAAAAAATTGTAAGTTAGGAGAAAATTATTTTCGATACTCATAAAATCTGTTATATTATAGTACATACGAATTAAAAACATCAAATCCAGATAACTTACAAAATTCATAACTGACTGAGGTTAAATCATCATGTCTAGTATAAACACAGGTATTGAGTGGACAGATAAAACTTGGAATCCCACAACTGGTTGTAACAAAGTTAGTCCAGGTTGTGTGCATTGCTACGCAGAAGCTATTACTAAACGCTTTCCTAATAATTTTAAAAATGGATTTGATTTAACTCTACATCCAGAAAGATTGACAGAACCTTTAAAATGGCGTACTCCTAGTAGAATTTTTGTTAATTCAATGAGTGATCTTTTTCATGAAGAAGTACCTTTAGATTTTATTCAAAAGGTCTTTAAAGTGATTCATGCTACGCCTCATCACATATATCAAATATTAACAAAAAGACCTGAAAGATTAGTTGAATTAGCACCACATCTAGACTTTCATAAAAATATCTGGTTAGGTGTATCAGTGGAAAATCAAAGTTATGTTTCTCGTATTGATTTACTTCGTCAAGTTCCTGCAAATGTGCGTTTTCTTTCCTGTGAACCATTGTTAGGTTCATTAAATCTTGACCTCACAAATATTGATTGGGTCATTGTTGGTGGAGAATCTGGTCAAAAACATCGTCCAATGAATATTGAATGGGCTGAAGACATTCGTGACCAATGCCAAAAAGCAGAGGTTGCATTTTTCTTTAAGCAAATCGGTGGTAGAACTTCTAAAGCTGGAGGTAAGTTATTAGATGGTAGAATATGGGATGAAATGCCAGAAGCTTGGCAAGAACATCAGAAAAAATGGGGTCAATCTCCACGAAAATTAGCATTAAAAAAAGAAAGTTTGCAACTTACGGCTTAGGTGGAAATGTGACTTTAACAGAATCTCCAAAGGTATTTTTTCTTCGTTCATTAACAGGTGGTTATGTAGTACAAAACACAATTTTATTTAAAATAAATTTACAAAAAATAAAGTTTTCTTATGAAAGATAAAATGTTTGTGATAAAATTAATCTAGTTTTATCAACTTACCAAAATTTTTGATAATGGCGACAAAAAACTATGACTAATCTCTTACAACAAGCTTATGCTGTCGTCTCCCGGCTACCTGAAGATGAACAGAATGAAATTGCTCAACTGATTTTCCAACAATTAGCACAGCGTCAACAACTACTGCATCCAAAAACTATAGATTTTATGCAATTTGCTGGTATTGCGAATGCTGAAGAAACTATACTTTTACAAAACCTCGAACATGAGATTGCAGAACAAAGATTACTAGACTTGAAAAGGCAAATTGAACTGTGAAAAAAGCTTTACTAGATACTAATATCCTCTCATATTTTCTGCGAGGTGAAACACAAGTTGTCAAAAAATTCCGTGAATATCAACAATTTCATAGTTATCTAACTTTTTCTGTTCTTACCTATTACGAAATCAAAAGTGGATTGCTGTATAAAGATGCTAGAAATCTTTTGCAGCAATTTGAAATTCTTGCCAATAGCAGCGAGATTTTACCCCTTGATATAGATACAGCTAATGTTGCCAGTATTATTTATCAAGATTTACGTCAGAGAGGTTTATTAATTACTCCCCTCGACTTACTGACTGGAGCATCAGCAATTCATCATAAATGCGTTTTAATCACTGCCAATATTAAGCACTTTCAAAATATCCCTAATTTAGAATATGAAAATTGGATAACACCTCCCTTATCCTAAAAATGTAACACCATTATTTGCTCTGGACGTAAACCAATAGATTCATAAGTTTGTCCATTGCGTGAAGCGAAGCTATCCCGAAGGGAATCGCTAAATTCTACTTCAAACGCAGCACCATCAGCTAATAATTCAACTATTGTACCAACTTGACCACGCAATAAATTATATTCAGGTAAATCAATTGTGAGTGCTACTACGTCTAGTAAATTGGGTGTATTTTTAGTCATTTAATATTCAAAACAATAGCTAAAGCATTACTAATTTCCTGCATAATTTCTTCCGCAACTATTCCCACTTTTTTAATTAGTCGTTGTTGAGAAACTGAACGAATTTGAAAAGTATCTGCTGTGGATAATTTGCTTAAATTATTCTCTGCTGTTGTTTCAATACGTATCATCCAAGGTACTTGTGCAAAAACTTCGTTCCATCCGGTAATAGGTACAATAACCTTTAAGCGTAAAGTACCTATATCATCATTATTAACAATGATACAAGGTCGGGTTTTGCTAATTTCATCCCCTACTGTGGGATCAGCATTATACAGCCAGATTTCACCTCTACGCATAATCTTGGTACTCATAAAAATCTTCATTATAAGTATCAACAAATTCTGTTAAACTGCTTTCTGTTTCATAATAAGAACGCATCATTTCCGCAGCAGCAGTTAAGCTCAGTTTTTGAGGATTTTGCATTTCTTCACGCATGAGTTTTAAGGCAAATTCTATTATCTCTAGTCTTTCGACATTAGGCATTTGTTTAATAGCTTCTAAAATTTGGGGGTTGATCATAATTTGTGGCAATTGTAAGTAGTTTCTATTTTAAAGTAAGACAGAAGTGTTGAATGTTAGGAAAAGATTAAAAAAAAGTACCATAATTTGATACAATCTAAAAAAATCTAGATAAAGAATTATCAAATTATGCGCTTAAAGAATTTTCCAGAAGTGGTCAAAACAATATTGAAACCATTGCCCAAAAAAGATTATCCAGTTCTGGACACATTTTCATTTGTATCAGTGTGGTTACAGTCTTAACGGGTGACAAGGCGGCTAAAGAGCTTGTTTCATAAGGGATAGAGCCTGAAAGCCCCGTTGAAAAAAGAGGCGTTTATGAGGCTTGAGATTGATTAAATTCAGAGCTAAATCAGCCCATAATTCCATACCATAAATCCATAGTTGTCCGTAGAGAGCAAAGCTAAAATCACTTTGACGTGGGTACTTGTCCTGATGTTGTTGAATACGTCCGGCATAAGTCTCTATACCTAATTTTTTCATCCGTTGACCGTGCATAGTGGCTAAACTATAAGCAATGACAATCAATAATACTAAAGCTAAAAAGCGAGTTTCATTTACTTTAGTATCCTCTAAATTATAACCACCAGTTTTACAATCCTTAAAGAATTGCTCAATTCCCCATCGACATCTATAGAGGCATAAAGTTTGTTGGAGAGTTGGTAGATTCGTCAAGATATACCAAGGTTCTTTTGGTCCAGAGTTCCGATATTTTCTCTTCCAATAAACAGCGATATTAAATAAGCCTAATTCATCCCCTTTACCACATTTAACTTTTTCATAAAATCTCGACATTCCTGGCTTAAATCCTTGATTTTTAAGAACTTGATATTCTTGTTCAGGTTTTTCTTGAAAATAAAGGTTTTTCTTCTGGCGTAAAGCGAAGTAAACTCCTTGCTCATCAAGCCATTTAGCCAGTTTTGGACTATGAAATTCTCTGTCTGCTAACACCACAATTCGACATTTTTTTAACAACTTTATTGCTGTCTTTATTAATCTTTTCTGTGTTTGTAAATTACTATTTCCGACATGATTTAATGTTTCCCAATATAGTGGTAGGGCATGAGTACCCCATACCAATGTCACCATAAATATATTTCGCCCCTTCCACTGTGTTCTATCCAGTGCTACCATCCAATAACCATATTTTTGATACTGTTTTTTATGAAAATAACGGCGCTGTTCTCGATTCAGTTGTTTTGGTGTTAACGATTGTCTAATCCAATATTTTATCAATGGAAACCATAATAATTTTACGCAGAGTTTACCTATTCCTAAAAATCTTTGTAGATTACGTTTCCTGCTTTCATATTTAATTGGTTGGGGAAACAAGCTGGCCAATTTTGACAGTTTTACTTGGCGATGAGCCTGTATTAATAACAACAATATCTCTAGTGTCAAATACTGCTGTTCACTCAAATGCTTTCGGAAAATTGTTTGATATGATTGTGGTAACATTTTTTGCTTCGGGGGCTTCTTTGTCCCTATTTTTTTACTCCCTTATTTTCTCAAATTATTGCCACATCTCATCTTCAACCGCCTTGTCACCCGTTAAGAAATTTTCATAATAGCGTGTGAGTTGATTAATAACATAACGATCTTCTGTATTTTTTAATTCAATAATAGTCAGTTGATTATTTTTGCTAATTGCCACAATATCACAAATCTCTCCTTTTATATATAATTGGCGTGTTAAGGGTTTTAGTTGAAATATTTCTTCTAAATTCTCCCAAACAAAGGTTTCTAATTCAGACTCATCAATAAATTTCCAGCCTTGATCAGTTTTCTGTAATGCTACGTTGTTTTTCATTGTGGTGATAGGAGTAATAATATATTTAATTTATAATAAAAAGTACCTCATTATACTTGTTCAGTCCTGTAGGTTGGGTTGAATAAAGTGAAACCCAACATTAACTCCAAAATACCAATAAGCGTTGTTGGGTTTTCTCAACCCAACCGACGACTTATAATTGATCGGATAACCTGCACACCTACATTTAGGCATGAGATTGTGACCGAAACTGGAAAATACAAAGATACCGTCAACTTACCCAAGACTAACTTCGATATGCGGGCAAACGCAATCAAGCGCGAACCCGAAATCCAAAAATTCTGGGAAGAAAACCACATTTATTCTCAACTGGCTGAAAACAACCCCGGTGAATTATTTATACTGCACGATGGTCCTCCCTATGCTAACGGCCAGTTGCATATTGGTCATGCTTTAAATAAGATTCTCAAAGATATTATTAACCGCTACCATTTGCTCCAAGGTCGTAAAATTCGCTACGTTCCTGGCTGGGATTGTCACGGATTGCCCATTGAGTTGAAAGTTCTGCAAAATATGAAACAGGCAGAACGGCAAAATCTCACTCCTTTGCAATTGCGTCAAAAAGCGAAAGAGTTCGCACTGAAGACGGTGGACGAACAACGGGAAAGCTTTAAACGCTATGGGATTTGGGGTGATTGGGAAAATCCTTATTTAACCCTCAAACCAGAATACGAAGCCGCGCAAATTGGCGTTTTTGGGGAAATGTTCCTCAAAGGTTATATTTATCGCGGTCTAAAGCCTGTGCATTGGAGTCCTAGTTCTAAAACAGCTTTAGCAGAAGCTGAGTTAGAATATCCTGAAGGTCACGTTTCTCGCAGTATTTACGCCGCTTTTTCGGTGGTGAAGGTTGCTGAAGGGTTAAAGGCTAGTTTGGATGGCTTCTTGCCTGATTTGGGCGTGGCTGTGTGGACTACTACACCCTGGACTATCCCCGGTAATTTGGCTGTGGCTGTGAATGCTGCGTTGGAATATGTGGTTGTGGAGGTCTCACGCAAAGGCGCAAAGGCGCAAAGGGAATGCAGATATCTGATTGTTGCGGCTGAGTTGGTGGAACGGTTGGGAGAGGTTTTAGATTGTGAGTTGACTGTAAAGGCTAAATTCTCTGGTCAGGATTTGGAAGGGACTATTTACCGTCATCCTTTGTTTGACCGTGAAAGTCCGGTGGTGGTTGGTGGTGATTATATCACTACTGAGTCGGGGACTGGCTTGGTGCATACTGCTCCTGGTCATGGTCAAGAGGACTATATTGTTGGTCAGCGTTACGGTTTGCCGATTCTTGCCCCTGTTGATGATAGTGGGAATTTTACGGATGAGGCTGGTAAGTTTTCTGGCTTGAATGTTTTGGGTGAGGGGAATCAAGCGATTATTGACGCTTTAAGCGAGGCTGGTTCTCTGTTGAAGGAGGAGGCTTATCCTCACAAGTATCCTTATGATTGGAGAACGAAGAAACCGACGATTTTCCGCGCTACTGAACAATGGTTTGCTTCTGTGGCTGGTTTTCGGGATGAGGCTTTAAAGGCTATTTCATCTGTGCGGTGGATTCCGGCACAAGGTGAGAACCGCATCACGCCGATGATAGCAGAAAGATCCGATTGGTGTATTTCTCGTCAGCGTTCTTGGGGCGTGCCGATTCCGGTGTTTTATGATGAAGCAACTGGGGAAGTTTTGCTGAATGCGGACACGATTAACCACGTTCAAGCTATTATTGCCGAAAAGGGTTCTGATGCTTGGTGGGAGTTGTCGGTTGAGGAGTTGTTACCGGAACAATACTGCAATAATGGCAAGAGTTACCGCCGGGGTACAGATACAATGGATGTCTGGTTTGATTCTGGTTCATCTTGGGCGGCTGTGGCCAAGCAAAGACCGGAGTTATGCTATCCTGCTGATATGTATTTGGAAGGTTCTGACCAACATCGGGGTTGGTTTCAATCTTCTTTGTTAACCAGTGTGGCGGTTAATGGCATTGCACCTTATAAAACTGTGTTAACTCATGGTTTCGTCTTGGATGAAAATGGACGAAAAATGAGCAAATCGGTGGGGAATGTGGTAGACCCTCAGTTGATGATTCAAGGTGGGACTAACCAAAAACAACAACCTGCTTATGGTGCGGATGTTTTGCGGTTGTGGGTTTCTTCGGTTGATTATTCTGGTGATGTGCGGTTGGGTGGTAACATCATCAAGCAATTAGCGGATGTCAGAAATAAGATTCGCAACACAGCACGGTTTTTATTGGGTAGTTTGCATGATTTTGATCCTCTCAAAGATGCTGTAGCTTTTGATGATTTGCCAGATTTGGATAAGTATATGTTACACCGCATTCGTGAGGTGTTTAATGAGGTGACGGACGCTTTTGATAGTTTCCAGTTTTTCCGCTTTTTCCAAACTGTGCAGAATTTCTGCGTTGTGGATTTGTCGAACTTTTATTTAGACGTTGCGAAGGATAGATTATATATCAGTTCTGCTGATGCTTTCCGTCGTCGTAGTTGTCAAACGGTGTTGCAAGTTGCTTTGGAGAATTTAGCCAGAGCGATCGCCCCTGTTCTATGTCATACTGCGGAAGATATCTGGCAATTTATCCCCTACGAAACCCAATATAAATCAGTTTTCCAAGCTGGTTGGGTGCAAGTGGATGATAAATGGGATAATCCCGAATTAGCGGAATTTTGGAAAACACTGCGACGAATTCGTGGTGATGTAAATAAGGTTTTAGAACAAGCGCGGACAGAAAAGTTAATTGGTTCTTCTTTAGAAGCTATTGCATTGATTTATCTTAGTGATGAAAAATTACGCGCTGCTATTGAACCTTTAAATGTTAGCGGGAATGGAATTGATGAATTAAGATATTTATTCCTCACTTCTGAAGTCCAATTATTAGATACTCCTGAGACATTAAAAGGATTGAAAACCCTGCGAGTTCAAGGTGAAGATAATTGGGATATTGGGGTAGTTAATGCCGCAGACTATGAGGATGAAGGGAAATCTTATCACAAATGCGATCGCTGTTGGAACTATTCTCCCCATGTGGGTGAATCAGCAGAACATCCTTTACTGTGTGAACGTTGTATTCCCGCATTAGCTGGAGAATTTTAAAATCATGTAGGGGTTTAGCATTGCTAAACCCTTATACGATACGCAACAATGTTTTTCTTACCAATGGTTTTAAAAATGCAACCCAATATCATCATGAATGATGATCAATTTTTTGATTTCTGTCAGTTAAACCGTGATTTGAGAATCGAACGTAACCATCTTGGAGATTTATTAATTAGGGACTTCCAGGAAATAAATTATCCCAATAAATAAATGAACAAACGAACCACAGAGGCACAGAGAACACAGAGAGAGAAGAAATAGGGAGGGTTTTTGCGTTAGTTTTGGGACATTTTTTTATTTGGAAGTCTCTTATGTCTCCTACAGATTCAGAAACAGGTGGACGTAATTTTAATTTAATCGGTGAATTAGGTGTTTGGACAAAGCAAAATGGTACAGGAGTAGGATTTGGTTCTAGTGGTGGTTTTACCTTACCTAATGGTGCAGTGCGTTCTCCTGACGCAGCTTGGATAAACCGCACAAAATGGGAAGCAATACCAGCAGAACAAAGGAAAAAATTTGCTCCTATTTGTCCTGAGTTTATTATTGAATTGCGTTCAGAAACTGATAATTTAAAGATTCTGCAAGAAAAGATGCAAGAATATATAGATAATGGTACACAATTAAGATGGTTAATTGATAGAAAACAACGGAAAGTATTTATTTATCGTCCCAATTGTGTAGTTGAAGAATTAGACAATCCCCAAACATTAACTGGTGAGAATTTATTACCCGGATTTGTTTTAGATTTAAGTCAGATTTGGTAATAAATAACAGTAGAACATAGATATTGTAAAAACTAATAAATCCATTAATTCATCTGCGTTCATCTGCGTACCCTTCGGGAAGCAAGCTACAATCATTCTTGAAATTTTATTTGGTAATAAATAAATTATATTCCAGCTTTAGCGAGAGAATTTTCCCTCTAATCTTGATTGAAAAGAATTTGGTTGAATTAAACAATAAGAACCAAGACGATATTCTGGGGGGGCGATTTTTTTAGTTAACTTTGCTAAAATGGGTCTTGGGACTTCAGCGGTATGACGTTGGGTTAATACAGGCATTTCTTGCCAACAACTGCGGCAAAACCAATAAGATTCAGTACCACGAATATGGTGTAAGAGTGAATCGGAACAACAAGGGCATTGAGGCATAATAGTTTTAAGTCCTTCTTTGCAAGCGGTTGGCTAAATGTAGTCATGTAATGAATTGAGATAAAATAAAACTTCTTATGTACATTCCTGAATTTTAACTCTCAAGGATGGGGGGATTGTGAGAATATTTGCAAGAACAATATATTACGTAATATTTCGCTATATTGCCTCTATATTTATTTACACTCTAAACTAGAGTAATCATAAATGGATGAGACATCTGGTAGTAAATCCCGTCCCCTCCTCTATATCCTCGCAACATCTTTAAACTGTCCGTGCATAAACAGAATGGGTTCTGAATTAAATAACAGTAGCTATTTAAGGAATCTCAGAATATGTTGGAAATTAAACGCAACCAAGAAAATAGCCAAATTACACAAGAAGCTTTAGTATTACCCTTTAATACCGTAGGAATTGCGGATATTCCCCTAGTAGGTGGTAAAAATGCCTCTTTAGGGGAAATGATTCAACAACTCAGTTCTCAAGGGGTAAAAGTTCCCACGGGATTTGCGACTACGGCTTATGCTTATAGATACTTCATTACTGCGGCTGGGTTAGAGGCAAAACTGAGGAAGATTTTTGCAGATTTAGATGTCGAAGATATGGATAATTTGCAAGAATGTGGGAAAAAAGCCAGATCATTGATGTTGGAAACCCCATTTCCGCTAGAATTACAAGGAGCGATCGCTAAATCCTATCAAAATCTTTGTGAAGAATACGGTATTAATACTGATGTAGCTGTTCGGTCTAGTGCTACAGCGGAAGACTTACCAGATGCTAGTTTTGCGGGACAACAGGAAACCTACCTGAATGTTCATGGCATCAAAGGTGTATTAGAATCTTGCCATAAATGCTTTGCCTCTATTTTCACAGACAGGGCAATTTCCTACAGACAAATAAGAGGTTTCGATCATTTTGAAGTAGCCTTATCAGTCGGTGTCCAAAAAATGGTACGTTCTGATTTAGCATCTTCTGGAGTCATGTTTTCCATTGACACAGAAACAGGGTTTCAAAATGCCGCTTTAATTACCGCTGCTTATGGTTTGGGTGAAAACATCGTTCAAGGTGCAGTTAACCCAGATGAATATTTAGTATTTAAACCAACTTTAAAAAAAGGATATAAACCCATTCTCCAAAAGCGGTTGGGAACAAAAGAAATTAAAATGGTTTATGATCTAGGCGGATCAAAATTAACCAAAAATATTTCCGTTCCTCAACTTGAACGTCATCAATTTGCCCTAAATGATCAAGAAATTCTCCAACTAGCGGAATGGACTTGTATCATTGAAGATCATTATTCCCAAATTCGGGGAATATCCACCCCAATGGATATTGAATGGGCAAAAGATGGCATAACTGGTGAGTTATTTATCGTCCAAGCTAGACCAGAAACAGTTCAATCACAAAAATCAAAAACCGTTCTCAGAAGTTATCAACTCCAAGAAAAAAGTCAAGTTTTATTAACAGGTCGCAGCGTTGGCGAAATGATTGGTCAAGGACAAGCTAGAGTAATTTTAGATGTTCCTGATATTAATCTCTTTCAAGCCGGAGAAGTGTTAGTTACTAACCGCACAGACCCCGACTGGGAACCGATTATGAAAAAAGCTAGTGCTATTGTCACTAACTCTGGTGGGAGGACTTGTTTTGATGGAGAGACAAAAATTCTCACCAATCAAGGTTTTATGACCATTCAGCAAATTTATGAACAAGGATATCAAGAATTATCAACTTTAGCCCTCAACACCACAACCCATCAAATGGAATGGAAACCCATTACAGATGCCATGAAACGGACATCTAAAACAATTGGTGTGAGTGTATCTCAAAGTGGGAGAGTCACAGATAATATCCTGCGATTAACTCCTGATCATAAAATGGTCAACCTGCGGAATGGTGAATATATCAAAACTGAGATTCAAGAAATGTTAGATACTCAGGAAATGGTGCTTGTATCTCAGAATATTCCCACATTAGGTGACAACAAAAATCAAGAAGCTGATTTAGCTTATCTGATTGGGGGAATCATCACAGACGGTTCAATTTACACTAGTCGAACTCATGGGGAAGTCCAGTTTATTCAAAAATGTTTACCAGAAAAACAAGCATTCATAGCTACTATGAATGACAAAATGAATGCTGTTTATGGTAAATCTTTTACTCCTTGTGAGAAAGCAGTATCTTCAGGTTACATCCGAGGAAAACAGGTAAAAGGACAAGCTACAGCTTATCGTATTTATTCTAAAGCTATAGCTTATGACTTAAAACAAAAAGAACAACAAATTACTCAAATTCTCCTGGAAAACACTTCAGAAGTTGCTTATCACTTTTTAGGAGGTGTGATTGATGGTGATGGTTGCTATGCTAATAATCGCATTAACATCTATATCTCTGAAGAGAACTTACTACAAGCTGTCATTATTGCTTGTTTGAAAATCAATACTGTTCCTCAAGTTACCAGAAATCGTCATATCTACAATGTCCAAATTGTAGAAAAATTAGAGCGAATTTTAGAATATACTCAACGAGTCAAAGGAGATGTTTATCGAAGAACTATTCAAACTCGTTTCTTTGCTACTAATCAACTATTTGGTGACAATGTTACAGGACAAATCAAACTTAGAGAAGATAAAAATCTCCTAATTTCTGATAAACAACTCCGTGAAATAGGTCAATTTGAACAACTTCTGCAAGGTAATATTCGGATGCAACGAGTTATTAAAGTTGCAGATGCAGTAGACGCTGAAGTTTATAATATAACTGTTGCGGATCATCATAATTATCTGGTTTTTACGGATAAATATACTCCTGTAGTTGTTTGTAACTGTCACGCAGCAATTATTGCCAGAGAAATGGGTATTCCTGCATTAGTTGGTTGTGGAAATGCAACAGAAATATTACAAACAGGACAAGAGATTACTGTTAGTTGTGCAGAAGGGGAAACAGGTCAAGTTTACTCAGGTTTGTTAAACTTTGAAATTCAAGAATTACCATTAGATAACTTACCGCGAACCCGCACCAAAATAATGATGAATGTGGGTAATCCTGAAGAAGCTTTAGGTTTAACCGCAATTCCTAATGATGGTGTTGGTTTAGCGAGAATGGAATTTATCATTGCTAATCATATTAAAGCCCATCCTTTAGCATTATTACATTTTGACGAATTAGAAGATGAACTTGCCAAATATAAAATTACTGAATTAACAGCCCAATATGAAGATAAAGCCGAATTCTTTATTGCTAAATTGGCGCAAGGTATAGGTACAATAGCCGCAGCATTTTATCCCAAACCTGTAATTGTCCGATTATCAGATTTCAAAAGTAACGAATATGCAAACCTTTTAGGTGGTAGACAATTTGAACCCAAAGAAGAAAATCCCATGCTTGGTTGGCGTGGTGCTTCTCGTTATTATGATCCCCGTTATCGTGAAGGTTTTGCATTAGAATGTCAAGCTATGAAACGGGTAAGAGAAGAAATGGGTTTAACCAATATGATTCTCATGGTTCCCTTTTGTCGCACTCCCGAAGAAGGAAAACGAGTATTAGCAGAAATGGCAAAAAATGGCTTAGTTAAAGGCGAAAATGGCTTAGAAGTTTACGTTATGTGCGAGTTACCAAGTAACGTTTTATTAGCTGATGAATTTAGCCAAGTCTTTGATGGTTTCTCCATTGGTTCTAATGATTTAACCCAATTAACATTAGGATTAGATCGAGATTCTGAATTAGTGGCACATTTATTTGATGAACGCAACGAAGCTGTTAAAAGAATAATTGCCAAAGCCATAACTACTGTTAAACAAAATGGTCGCAAAATTGGTATTTGTGGACAAGCACCCAGCGATTATCCAGAATTTGCTCGTTTTTTAGTTGAACAAGGTATAGATTCTATTAGTCTCAACCCTGATTCTGTGATTAAGACAATGTTAGAAATTGCGAAAGCAGAAACAGGGGAATAACTAAGGGACTTCCAAATAAAAAAATACTCAACCACCTAACGCAAAAATCTCTCAAACCCTTATTCCTCTGGAGGAAAGAGGTTAGGAGAGAATTTTTCAAGATTTTTACTTTTTTGAAAGGATTAGTTAACAGTAGGTAAAAAGTGAATTTAAATGTCCGTTATAGTCCAATACAATTCAGTCAAGAATTTTTCTTCTCTCTGTGACCTCTGTGCCTGAAGTGGTTCGTTAAAAAAAGATTTTTAAATTAGTGGAGTTGAATTTATTAATATGCGGTCTACTAATATAGAGTTGGATTTATCTGATCCTTGTATTTTGCTTACCACATTACAAGAACTTCGTCAATCTGTTGATGAGGAAGGAAAAGAAATATTTCAAAGATGGAAAAAGCAAATTCACCGACAATCTTTTATTAATAGTAGTCTCAATCTTGCCTATTATTTGGCACTAAGAAGACACGATTTACGCGAACTGCAAGCGGCTTTAATGCCTTGGGGTTTGTCCTCATTGGGGAGGATAGAAGCTAAGGTTTTACCGACTTTAGATGCGGTGATTGCCACATTACAGGCAGTTTGTGGCACAGATAAGGATTCTATGATTATACATCCACCTTTGGACGCATTTTTTGAAGGCGATCGCCTACTTCAACAAAATACCGAAGATTTATTTGGTAACACCCTTGATAACCGTCGCGTCAGAATCATGGTAACGTTACCCAATGCAGCCGCTACCAATTACGAATTCCTGCGGGATATCATTGGGCAAGGGACAAACTGTGTGAGAATTAATTGCGCCCATGATACCCCCGTTGAATGGTTAGCAATGATTAACAATGTCAAACAAGCAGAATTAGAATTAGGATCTGCCTGTAAAATTCTCATGGATTTAAGTGGTCCAAAAACTAGAATTAAATTTGTCCTTACCCCCAGTCCCAAACAACGAATATTTAAAGGTGAATCTCTTCTCCTTACCCATGAGTTACCCACGACTATTAATTCTGAATTTTTTCAAGTTACTTGCACAATTCCCGAAGTATTAACAGAACTGAAAATTGGCACATTAGTTTGGATTGATGATGGGCGCATTGGTGCTTATGTCGAGTCAATTACATCCGAGGGAGTATGGTTAAAAATCACCCATGCCCGTCTCAAAGGTGAAAAACTATTACCAGAAAAAGGCATCAATTTTCCTGACACTGACTTACATTTGAGTTCTTTAACAACAAAAGATCAACAAGATTTAGATTTTATCACCACCCATGCCAATCAAGTTGATATTATCGGTTATTCCTATGTGCAAACACCCGCAGATATTCAACTTTTGCAACAAGAATTAGCGACAAGATTACCAGAAAATTCTCCCACACCTGCCATAGTTGCCAAAATAGAAACACCCTTAGCAGTGAGTAATTTGCCAGAATTAATTATTCAAGCCGCCGGGAAACAACCCTTTGGAATTATGATTGCCAGAGGAGATTTGGCGCTGGAAATTGGTTATCAACGGCTGGCAGAAATTCAAGAAGAAATACTATGGTTATGTGAAGCTGCCCATATCCCGGTAATTTGGGCAACTCAGGTCTTAGAAAATCTTGTTAAACACGGAATGCCGTCACGGGCAGAAATTACTGATGCTGCCATGTCAGAACGGGCAGAATGTGTCATGCTCAATAAGGGTGATTATATTATTGAAGCCGTAGGCATCTTAGATGATGTCCTCACGAGAATGCAAGCCCATCAAGTCAAAAAAACACCTCAGTTACGGGCTTTACATTCTTGGTAAGGGACTTCCAAATAAAAAAATACTCAACCACCTAACGCAAAAATCTCTCAAACCCTTATTCCTCTGTGTCCTCTGCGCCTCTGTGGTTCGTTAATCAGGATAATTTATTTCTTGGAAGTCCCTAAGTAGGTTGGCGTTGAAAATTGTGGTTATGGCAAGAGGCAAGAGGCAAGAGGCAAGAGGCAAGAGGCAAGAGGCAGAGGCAAGAGGCAAGAGGCAAGAGGCAAGAGGCAAGAGGCAAGAGGCAAGAGTAAAGAAGTTTTCAGCGATTTTACGTTTTTTTACACAGTTTGATTTTATTGTGTATTCTGACTCCTGACTCCTGACTCCTAGCCCTCACAGACAACTTTTTCAGCAAACCCTACTTACTTTATTACCATTTTTTCTATAATCGCCAATAAAGGTGTAGAATAGAGAATGCTGTCTTTCATTAGATTAGGGAATTCATGGCGAAGAAGAGTATGATTGAGCGCGAGAAGAAACGCGCCAAAATGGTAGCTAAGTATGCTGAAAAGCGAGAAGCACTATTAGAAGAGTTTAGAACAGCAGAATCTCCGTTGCTGAAGTTAGAAGTTCACCGTAAAATTCAACAACTACCCCGTAACAGTGCGCCTACTCGTAAGCACAACCGTTGCTGGTTAACTGGTCGTCCTAGAGGCGTTTACCGTGATTTCGGCTTGTCTCGGAACGTACTCCGGGAATGGGCCCACGAAGGTCTTTTACCTGGTGTTGTTAAGTCTAGCTGGTAGAGTTAGTTGTCAATGGTCAGTGGTCAGTAGAAGGAGGCAAGAGGCAAGAGGCAAGAGGCAAGAGGCAAGAGGCAAGAGGCAAGAGGCAAGAGGCAAGAGGCAAGAGGCAAGAGAAATATCAATATCCCCCTGTTCCCTGTTCCCTGTTCCCTGTTCCCTGTTCCCTGTTCCCTATTACCAATGACCAATGACCAATGACCAATGACCAATGACCAATGACCAAGTTATTATTGTCCACAACAATAATCAATTCCCAGGCTATCTAAGAGTAGATCGCTAACGGCGTTGGCGATCGCAAACTCTCCAAAAAAACTTTTAGAAAAATCAAATGATTGCATCTCTGTAACAATGGCAATTACCAGAGAACCTAAATCATTTTCTCCCTCCATGCGTTGTCTCACAAAAATCTGTGATGCCCGCTGGGCAATATTTTGATTGATTGCTTCAGGAATAAACTCTTCATCAAGCCAATGTAACAGGTTTTGTTGTAACCATTCACCTTCTTGCTGGGGATTTTCCGAAGGAGGTAAGGTAATAGATGGAACTACTGAAGTCATTTTTGTATATTTTATATAGAATTTGTTTGCTAGGGTAATCTTAGAAGAAGATAATGGAATATGATGTTGCTGCTATTGTTCGGGGTTATGCTCAAGGTTATTTTCTCATGTCTGATGAAAGTAATAACCTGGGATGGTATGGAAGTAAGGAACGGACTCTAATCCCTTTGGATGAACGCTTTCGCTATCCTAAGTCATTACAGCGCGTCATTAACCAAGAAAGGTTTACAGTCGCCATTAACCGGGACTTTTTAGGAGTGGTTGCTGGCTGTGCTAACCGGGACACAACTTGGATTTCTCTAGAATTAGTCAAGATTTATGAGTTACTTTACCAAAATGGTTACGCTTATAGTTTTGAAACTTGGTTTGATGATAAATTAGCTGGGGGAATTTTGGGAATTGTCATTGGTGGTGCTTTTATTGGTGAATCCATGTTTTTCAACATTTCCGAAGGTTCTAAAGTAGCAATGGTGAAGTTAGTGGAAAGATTGCGTCAACGGAAATTTAGAATATTTGACGCACAAATGATGAATCCTCATTTAGCTAGATTTGGCGCTTATCATATTAGTAGTGAAGAATATGCAGTTTTACTTAAACAAGCTGTATCAAGTTCTTGTAACTTAATTTAAGGAGTCAGGAGGTAGGGGCGCAGGGCCTGCGCCCAGTCAGGAGTTTGAACAAAAAAAATTCATAAGGATTGCTATGTATAAGAAATGAAACATATAGCAATAATATTTGATTTATGAAAAGATACGTAGGGTGCGTCAGATATTACAAATCTGTTTATTGATACAATTTATGCAGTCTGACGCACCCTACAATACCTAATTTTTTTCAAGAATCAAATATGAGTTCTATATTTTTGAATATTATGGCAAAATATTCTCTGTTCCCTGTTCCCTGTTCCCTGTTCCCTTTTTTTTTGAGATAATTATAGTTTTTAAACTTTTGAGATTTTTGTCAATCATCGGGGAGTCAAATGAAGATATTAGTGCTGAGTTGGGAATTTCCACCGAGGATAGTTGGGGGAATTGCTCGTCACGTTGCTGAGTTGTACCCGGAACTAATCAAGCTAGGTCATGATATCCACCTAATCACGCCAGAATTCGGTCCAGCATCCTTGTATGAGGTGGTTGAAGGAATTCATATCCATCGTGTCCCAGTACCTGCTAGTAACGATTTTTTCCACTGGGTGGTAAACTTAAATGAGAGCATGGGAAAACATGGTGGTCAGTTGTTGACCGACAAAGGTCCATTTGATCTGATTCATGCCCATGATTGGTTAGTTGGAGATGCAGCGATCGCTCTCAAGCATACCTTTAAAATTCCCCTCATTGCCACAATTCACGCCACCGAACATGGACGCTATAACGGCATTCATAATGATACCCAACGCTATATTCATGATAAAGAATATGCACTAGCTCACAATGCTTGGCGAGTCATTGTTTGTAGTGAATATATGCGTCAGCAAATGATCCAAACACTACATATTACTAATGATAAAATTGACGTAATCTATAATGGCATCCGTCCAGAAAAGAAAATACATCATCAAGATTTTCATGCTCAAGATTTTCGGCGACGATTTGCCGCAGATTATGAAAAAATTGTGTATTATCTTGGTCGCATGACCTATGAAAAAGGCGTACCCATATTACTTAATGCCGCCCCCAAGGTACTATGGGAAATGGAAGGTAATGTTAAATTTGTTATCGTCGGTGGTGGTAATACTGACCATCTTAAACGTCAAGCTTGGGATTTGGGAATTTGGCATAAGTGTTACTTTACTGGGTTTCTGACTGATGAATACTTAGATAAATTTCAAACAATTGCCGACTGTGCAGTTTTTCCCAGTCTTTATGAACCCTTTGGTATAGTTGCCTTAGAAAGTTTTGCCTCTCGCGTACCAGTCATAGTTTCCGATACTGGTGGTTTACCGGAAGTAGTTCAACACGCAAAAACGGGAATTACCACTTGGGTAAATAACTCGGACTCTGTAGCTTGGGGAATATTAGAAGTTTTGAAAAACCCAGATTATTGTCAATGGTTGGTAAATAACGCTTATGCAGATTTAGAAAAAAGATTTAGCTGGACAAAATTAGGTAAGCAAACAGAAATGGTTTATAAAAGAGTAGTGCAAGAACGAGCAGAAATTGTCTGGTAACGAGAATCAAAGATTACGCTGATAATTTGCCATAAAAAAACACTACAAACCCTGTACGCTAGGAATTTAGCCTTGGACAATGCGAAAGTTAGAAATGATTGCTGTTTGCTTGACAAGATTTTAATATGATAAAGGCATTCCTAAATACATCCAAGCGTTTGCATAATGCAAAAAACAGCTTATTGAAGATGATAAATCGTATCCTAGATCGTTTAACAGCCAAGTTAAAACGGTTCTTTGAGGATATCATCGCCGATAGTCAGACTCCCACCGCCAAACCAGCTTATAAACTCCCTAAATTAGCTGGTCCTGTTCATAACTTAGGTGGAGGTGGTCCTGATGTTGATGACGCTATCCAATGGATGATTAATCAAGTCAGGGGTGGTAGTTACAGCGACAATAAAGTTAATGTTTTAGTCATTCGGGCTGCTGGTAATGATGATTACAATCAGTTAATTTATCCCATGAGAGGTGTCAAATATGTAGAAACTCTCATCATTCGTAATCGTCAAGAAGCGAACAGAACCGATATTTTTGATAAAGTCAGAAATGCTGGCGTAATTTTCTTTGCGGGTGGTGATCAATGTGAATATATTCGCCACTGGAAAAACACTAAATTAGAAGTTGCTATCAAGTCAGTTTACGATAAAGGCGGTGCGATTGGGGGTACAAGTGCCGGGGCGATGATTCAAAGTGAATATGTTTATGATTCCTGTGCTTGTGAAGATAGTATTGAAACTCATGAAGCCCTTGATGATCCTTACGGGAATATTACCTTTACCTATAATTTTTTCCAGTGGAAATATTTGCGCGGAACTATCATTGATACCCACTTTGATGAACGCAAAAGAATGGGAAGAATTATGGTTTTTATTGCCCGACAAATTCAAGATGGTGTATCTTCAAAAGCGTTAGGGATAGCAATTAGTGAACAAACATCTTTACTAGTTGATAAATATGGTATTGCTAAAGTTGTGGGTAAAGGTTCAGCCTATTTTGTCTTAGGAGATCATCTCCCAGAAATTTGTGAAAAGGGGACTCCTCTCACCTATCACGACTACAAAATCTGGCGAGTTCCTAGAGGTGATACTTTCGACTTAAATAAATTACCCTCACGGGGTTATTATCTCAGAAGTGTGAAGCGGGGAAGGTTTGATTCCGATCCTTATTAATACCATTTCTCTACACAAATCTACCTCATAAGCCCACTCATGTAGTTCGTAGTGAGGGCTTCAGCCCTCAAATTTGGACTAAAGTCCTCACTACAAACTTTGGCTTTGTAATTATTGGTGTGTCATAATTTCTAGTGTATTTGCTATTGTGGCAACCAATTTTCATCTAAAATTAATTCTAAAGCATAAACATATTCTTCGGGAAATGTAGAAATTATCAATCCTGTTTGTTTAGCTGCTTGACGACGGGCTTTTTCATAGCTTTCTGATAATCAATAATCAGTGAGTCATTTCATTTAAAGCTATATTAATTATTTCTTCACTAACTCCATGATGTTTTAAATTTTCAATAAAAGTAGAAACTCCTTGATTACGACTTTCTAAATAATATAATATGGCTGCGATAGGAGATGGAGGATCAATAGGATAATTTTGTTGTTCATAAACTTCTACTAAAGTCGTTAAAATATCTAATTTTTCATATTCTGGTGTATCAGGTTCAGCGTTAAAAATTTGTTCGATTTCTTTTAATGCCTGTTGATAATCTGATTCTGTTCTAATGGGTTTTAAGTTCATAATATCAAACCTCCTTAAACAATAGTAGCATCTATTTTGTCATATTCTTGATGAGTACCAATAAAGCGAATAAAAATAATGCCAATTTCATAACGAATATGGATAATTAAACGATAATTATTACCTTTAATATTAAAAACTACTCGGTTATTGGCAATAATACTGACATTAGCATAAACTTCTTTAATATCTGATGGAATTTGCCAATTTGCACGGGAAGCATCATCAAACCATGCTTTTAAAGGCTGTTCTATATCAGGATGTTTTTGCCAATATTCTCTTAGGGTACTCCGAGCAATAATTCTCATTGTTATAATTTTTATTAAACTGAATTGTTGTTTTAGACTTGACAGGTTTTCAGGATCTAATTCTTGAGTTTTACCTGCTTGATCTTCTGCTAATGCTGCTGTTGCAAGTTTGGCAAGTACATCATGAGATTTAGCAAATGCTTGATCCCAACGAGTTTCATCTTCTATTTCTTCGAGGATGAGTAAAGCAATTCTATCTTGTTCGGTTTCAGGAAGTTGCTTTATTTGTGCAATGGCTTTTTCTAGTAATTGAGTCATAGTTTTTACTGTTAATCATTATCTATTGTAGTAGATATGAGACAGCCAGGGAATAAATTCCCTGTCTAAAAGCAAAAGTCGGTTTTAACCGACTAATAATTATCTCTTCCTCTTTGCGTCTCTGCGCCTCTGCGTGAGAAAACTCTAAAAATCCTCATCATCAACAAAAAACTCTGCATCTTCATCTATTCTAGATTGAGACTCTCCCAACCCCCAGAGAGGCTGCAAAACTGCTGTACCTAATAAACCGACAGCCACACTAAAAGCTAACATTAACCCAAAGGGAATTTGTATGGATTGAAAGACCAAAAACCGTAAAGATACAGGAGTAGCATTTTGGACAGAAATTAGAGCGATCGCCACTACCCAAACAGCTATAATTACTAATATGAAAAAATTTGCCAAAATTTTGAATATCATAACTGGAAAAATCTTTCCGTGATAGCGCAGCGTAACGTAAGTCATGGGTTAGGAGTCAGGAGTCAGGAGGAAGAAGAAAAAAATTTTTCCCCAAACAACTGACAACTGACAATTATTTGTATCCCTTCCAATACATAACTTTTAATTCTCCCTTGGGTGTAAATACTACCTGAAAATGAGCTAGAGGTTGTTTATTATCAGGTGCAGCTACATTTGAGCCATAAACTGATTGAAACATCTGAGGTAGAGGAGTTTCCCGGAAATGATCAAAAGCAACTTGATTAAGTGGTTCATAGTCAGCTATTACGCCTTCTTTATTCACCGCTACTCGATATTTTAAATCCTTAGCAAAGGTAGGAGTAACACTCCAATTTTGACGAATTGTACTATACAGCTTTTGATTTAAATCCTTAATTTTACTGGTATCAGTAATTTTTTCGCCAGTTACTTCTGGTGTTTTAGCGTATCCTAACCAGGGACTAATTTCTAGAAACCCTTTTTGGGTAAATACGACTTTGAATTGAGCAATAGGTTCATTAGGGACGCGATTAGCAGGATTATAAAGTAGTTTAGGCAGTGGTGTTTTCTCGATTGCGTCACTAGCTTTCTGATTTACTGCTTTATAACCAACGACACTACCATCGGCAGCGACACCTAAACGATACACTAAATCCTCTGGTAATCCTGAGCGATTTGTCCAAGCTGGATGAATTTGATTGTAAACTTGGCGATTTAATGCCCGTAATTGAGATGGATCTGTTATTTCTGGAACTATCTTTAAAAGTGCTTCCAAATCCTTGGTAACGGGGGTTTCTGATGCTGTGGGTGTGGTTGTAGGGGTGGCTGCTGCTGTGGGTGTAATTGAGGGTGATACTGATGCTGTGGGTGTGGAAGTGGAAGTGCTGGACTGTATTTCTGGTTTGACTTGAGGTGGACGGAGTTGGGGTGCAGGAATTAAACTAAAGGCTACGGCGGCTACGGCGAGGCTGGATACGCCGACGGTAGCGGGGATTGCCTGTTTAAGCAAGGTTTGACTAGAACCACCATAACTGCGATGAACTGGGTGTAGTTCTAGGGATAATTCTGGTAAAGTCTGGCTATCAGCAAAAAACTGATCTACGGCTTCAACTAAATCAAATAATTGGACTGTGTTGAGGACGATTTGCAGCGGTTGTCCGGGGTTGTTGTTTCCCCCTTGATTGTCTGCTGTGATTTCGGAGTGAACAATTAATTTGTGTCTGTTGCTGTCAATTTTTTGTAATTCAACTAACTCTGAATTTTGATGTTCAAATTTTTTGCCTTGGGGATTGGGTATATTGCTTAAAACTTCTTGAGCGTAAGCACTAACGGCTCTAACTAAGCTTTCAAAAAATTCCCTACCTCCACTTATAGGTTGATCATAATTAGATAAATGGCATTCTGCATTCACTAATATGGATAGTTCGGGACGTAGTTCTTGAAAGTTAGCTGTCCGTGTCATGTCACTCAACCCTTCTAGGAGCAGGGTGCAATTAGGTAAACTATATTTACGTTGGATATTCATTTTATTTGCAAGAAAATGGGCTGAAAGCCCCGGAATTAAAACCTAAAAAACCTAAAAATTTTTAGGCTTTAATGTCTTTTAAGCCGGGGATGAAAGCTACAAGAGGAGATTTATCCCCCAGTGACTTATGGTGTTACACTATTTGTAACAGGAAAGGTAATCAATCTACTTCACCGTCAAAAAGAGAAATCCAGTACCGCTGCATTCCCGCCGTACCTGTGCAGAATAGTAATTTTCCTAATAAGTCTATAGCTAGTTCATCTAATTTTTCATCAGAAGTTAATGCTAGTACACCGGAACGCCGGGAATTCATCCGACTTTTAAAGTGGGTTCTAAACCTTTCTAGGTAATTAGCTAATCTTAAATTTTGTTCTGGGGGAATCTGTTTTTGGGCTAATTGTTGATATATGGTTAGTAATTGCCGAATAACGACTGTTAACCGCCGAGCGATGTAACAAGCAATGACTACTAGAGCTTTGGCTTCTAAAATATCTAAGGGACGGCGACTATGCGCTCTCCTCATGGGGTTAGAGGCTCGCATTCGCCAAAGGTTTACCCGATTTTTGATGATTCCTTGGAGGTCTAATTCTTCCGCAAAGGATAAAATGGCTTCAGAACCGCCTAGTTCTAAGGCTTCAATGGCTAGTAACATTAAATCTATTTGCAATCTAGTTCTGGCTGGACATACTTGGCCTGCGATCGCTGGATCTGGTAGAGTATCCAAAATCATCGGCGTTCCCTGGGCGTTTGGGCTGTTTAAAGATGGGATACTAGCGGAGACATTCATTCTAAAAAATACCTTATGCGTTTCCAATAAAGTGATTGATATTAACCTCTTATGGCTAATCGCTGGCGCGATATGGCAGTTCAATTATATACATTACGACCTATGATTTTTGACTTTTGACTTTTAATTTTCGACTTTTGACTTGCACTTTGCGGTACTAGTAGTCTGTCAAATAAATTTTGACGGATAAAGAAGAAATGAACCACGAAGGACGCAAAGAGCGAGTTAGCGAAGCGTCCCGTTAGGGATAGGAAGAAGGAAGAGGAAAAATTTATTTACCCGTCAATTAGTTCTTGACAGACTACTAAGTAGGTGAACACAATAAAACCAAACTGTGTAAAGAAATGTAAAATCGCCCAAACCCTCTTCACTCTTGCCTCTTGCCTCTTGCCTTTTGCCTTGCCATAACGACAATTTTCAACGCTCACCTACTTAGTACACAAAGGCGTAAATAAACCAACCATGATAAATATCCCGAAAGCCTGTACCGTATTCGGTTTGACTTTTGACTTCCGAGAAAGCGGCGTTAGTCTCTAGGTTATGACATTATAGGGTAGGATTTGGCAGGGATTGGGGAAATTTTTCGCCTCTTACCCTTTGTTTCTTGATTGACCACTAACTACTCACAAATATGGATTTAAAATCTCTGATTCGTGATATACCAGATTTTCCTAAGCCGGGAATTTTATTTCGAGATGTCACTACTCTATTAAGCGACCCAGCGGGATTGCGATATACTATTGACCTTTTAGCACAAAAATGTTCAGAAATTGAACTTCAGGTGGATTATATTATCGGCATGGAGTCGCGGGGGTTCATTTTTGGTGCGCCTGTGGCTTATAAATTAGGTGCGGGGTTTATTCCTGTTCGCAAAAAAGGGAAATTACCAGCAGCGGTTCACTCTATTGAATATCAACTAGAATATGGTACGGATACATTAGAAGTACATCAGGATGCTTTAAACCCAGGTTGCAAAGTTTTAATTGTGGATGATTTGATTGCTACTGGTGGTACTGCTAGTGCAACAGCAAAGTTAGTACAAAAGATTGACTGTGAACTTGTGGGGTTTGGGTTTATCATCGAACTACAAGATTTGCAAGGACGGAAACATTTACCTGATGTCCCTATTATCTCACTGGTTGAATATTAGTCAGTCAGGAGTTCAGGAGTATGGCTAACGCCACGCTTCGCTATCAGGAAGTAGGGGCGCAGGGCCTGCGCCCATTCAGGAGAAGAAAGAAGAAAGAAAATTATTCAATTACCAATTACCGATTACCAATCATAAATGACAAATACAAAAATTTCCTTGGAGACAAGTCGAGACTGGCTGATAAGGTCAGTTACGAATGAAACTTTTATTTATGTGATGAAACGGCTTTTACAGGCGCTATTGACGATTTTTTTAGCGTCGGCTTTGTCATTTTTTATTATGAAGTTTTCTCCAGGGGATTATGTAGATACCCTGCGACAAAATCCGAAAATTTCCCCAGAACGGATTGAAGAAATTAGACAGCAATTTGGTTTAGATAAATCTTGGCCAGAACAGTTTGGATTTTGGTTGCAGCAAATCGTCACTAAAGGTGATTTTGGCACAAGTTTTGTTTATCAACGTTCTGTGTCGTCGCTGTTATGGGAAAGAGTTCCAGCCACGTTGTTATTAGCGATCGCTTCTTTAATTATCACATGGGCGATCGCTATTCCTTTGGGGATTCTCGCGGCTGTGAAACAAAATCGCCGCACTGACCAGGTTTTACAGATAATTAGTTATGCTGGTCAAGGTATTCCCAGTTTTATCACTGTCTTATTTTTGCTATTTTTTGCTCAACTGACTACGCCACTTTTTCCAGTGGGTAATATGACCAGTATTAATCATGCCGACCTGACATGGTTAGGTAAAATACTGGATATCGCTTGGCATTCAATTTTACCATTAATTGCTTTAAGTATTACCAGTTTTGCTGGTTTACAACGGATTATGCGTGGTCAATTATTGGATGTTTTACGCCAAGATTATATTCAAACTGCTCGCGCTAAAGGACTTCCAGAAAACCGAGTTATTTATGTTCATGCTTTGCGAAATGCTATTAACCCATTAATTACTTTATTGGGTTTTGAATTAGCAGGTTTGTTAGGTGGTGCATTTATTACAGAAAATTTCTTCAACTGGCCAGGTTTAGGGAAATTAACTCTACAAGCTGTTTTAGCCAAAGACCAATATTTAGTCATGGCCAGCTTGGTAATGAGTGCAGTATTATTAATTATTGGTAATTTAATCGCTGACTTAATTTTAAAAGCAGCAGATCCGAGAATTAAATTAGAAGACTTAAATTAAGAAAGTAGGGGCGCAGGGCCTGCGCCCTTAACTCCACCAATCACCAATTACCAATCACCAATCACCAATGATTTATTATATTATTCGTTCTAGAAGTGATGGTAAATATCTCACAGCCCGCGTTGATGATGATACATCAGGATATTTATTATTGTTTAAAGAAGATTTCGAGGCAATGAGTTATCTAAATACTCATGCTGCCGATTTAGCAAACCGCTTGACAGTCGAACCTCTTGCTAGTAACCAAATAGGTAGTTTGCTCAAACGTTGGGGTTTTGCAGGTGTGGGAATTGTCAACGATCCCTTATTACCTGAAATTGAATTTTTACAGCATATTTAAATATCAACAAAGCAGTAAAAGTATGAACATGAAATTAGCGATTTATACTACATTATTGACGATAGCCTTGCTGTTAATGCCAATTAACTATAGGCTAACATTAGCAGGGACTTGTGCTTCTCGTTGTGGTTCTGCACCCCTACATTTTACGCCAGGACAATATATTCGGGTGAAAGTTGTGAATCACAGTTATGGATCTGTGAAATTAGAACAGTTACCAGAAATAAGACAAACAACCTTAAAGCCGGGACAAAAATTACAATTTGACCTACGAGGGGACGAACTTACCGAATTTTCTCTGATGTTTTGGGATGATGGGGGAAGATATGTAAAAGGTGTGGTGTCTAAACCGAATTTTGGGACATTGGTTTTAGAAATTCGTCCTAATAGTCGAGATTATCCAGGCTATCGCTCTCTTTATATTCGCAATAATGGACAAGTTAGTTTATTGTAGTGTAAAGGAGCTTATATTTAACATAAATCTTACAATATGGTAATATCGGCTCTAGTAAAGGCAGGGAATTTACCGCTATTGGTGATGGTGTTAATCTCGGTTTCTGGATATTATTATCTACAGGGAAAATATACAGGAACTTTTACCTTTTTGTTGTATAGGAATGGAATAGACGGAAAATGAAGGTATAATAAATAGTTAGGCTTGTCAATTTAATGACCTTTAATTGAATACTCAAAAAGAATTTACTTTTATTAAGATAAGTAGGTGAACACAATAAAACCAAACTGTGTAAAGAAATGTAAAATCGCCCAAACCCTCTTCACTCTTGCCTCTTGCCTCTTGCCTTTTGCCTTGCCATAACGACAATTTTCAACGCTCACCTACTTATATGCTTACGAAAGAATTTTACAACGTAATTGATAGCAACCTTAATATACTTTTAGAAAAATATCAAGATGATGAATTCATAAAAAAACATAAAAAACATAAAGGTGCTATAAACAATCAAAAATCTTATGCCCTCTTAATTTGGTTTCTCGAATTTTACGGTAGAAAATCTAACTACAAAGATTTTATTACGGATGGTGACAAAGATAGTTCTTGCGACATTGTTTTTGATAACACAAACAATCAAGGAGATAAAATTTTTTATGTCGTTCAGTCAAAATGGAACAATGCTGATAATTCAGAAAAAGAAACTGATAAGGATGAAATACTGAAAGCACTTAATGATTTTGACACTATTTTACGAGGAGAAAAACAAAATGTTAATGAAAAAATCAAAGCAAAATTAGAGGATTTGGATAATCACCTCAAAGCTAATGGAGAGGTTAAATTTATATTTTTGACACTTTCTCAATATAAAGGAGGAGCGGATGAAAACATTAGTGTTTTTAGAAAAAATGATGAAAAAACTAAATTTGAAGTAATTGATATAAATCGCATAAAAGTAGATTATATTGACAGAATATATAAAAAAATAGAACCTTTAAATCCTCTAGAAAGTTATCAAAATCCAGAAGAAAATCCTGTTACTCTAGAAATAGTTCAAAAAAATGGAGTTGTTAAAATAGAGAAGCCTTTTGAGGCATATATGTTTTTACTTCGCCCCAAAAGTATCTATGATTTATTTGAAAAATATGGATTTGCTCTTTTTTATAAAAACGTCAGAAATCCTCTCCTTCAATCACAATTCAATGAAGATATAGAAAGAACTGCGGTGGACAATCCTGCCTATTTTTGGTACTACAATAATGGTATTACAGCAATTACTTATTTCTTACCTAGTATTGGTAGAAAAGCTGAAAAAATAGAATTAACAGGATTGCAAATTATTAATGGCGCACAAACTGTTTATGCCATTTATCGAGCTTACAAAGATGCCTCACCAACGAAGCGCAAGCAGATGGATAGTGAATCTTTGGTGACTTTGCGCTTATTAAAATCAGGCGGAAAAGATTTTGATTTGAATGTTACTAGGTATACTAATTCCCAAAATCCCGTAGATGATAGAGATTTCTGTGCTAATGACGATATACAGATAATGCTGCAAAACGCATCCTATCAAACTAATTTTTGGTATGAAAAACGACGTGATGAATTTAGAGAAACTCCAGAAAATATAGAAACAGTTTCAAATTCTGTGTTTGCAAATACCTATTTAGCTTACCATTTGCAAGATCCTTCTAGTGTTTTAAAGAACTACAATCAACAAAAACAAACGAGTAAAAACTTGAATTTTATCTCTCATAAAGAACATAAAGATGGTCTTTATGAAAAAATATTCAATGATGAAACAACATTTGAAAATATGCTATGTGGATTGTATGTTTTTGGCGTAATTTATGCTGCTGTACCCCTTCCTTATGAGGAGACTTTTAACGTTGGTTTATATCATTTATTGGCTTTGTTTAAAGTAGGCTTTACAAAATATTTAAAAGCAAAATTTGATGATAGAATAAATGCAAACAAATATATCATCAAAATTTATGAACAAGATGACAAAAAAATTATGATTCAAACTTTTAACTTTATTGATCAGTTTGTTAGGCACCAAGTTGAAGTAAGCGACAATGAGGAAAAAACAGCAGAAAGAATATTCAAGTTCTTATTTGAACCGGCTCACTATGAGAAAATCAAAGAAGCCTTGGAAAATTTAGAACTTTCCGTCGAGGATATTGAAAATGTGATTATTGAAGATAACGAACAACTTATTGAGAGAGAAACCAACGCAGAAAATAATAGCGAAAACAATGATTGATACACAATAGTAGGGGCGGGGTTTCCCCGCCTCCATTGTATTTTATGAGAACGAGAATTGCTGTATCAAATAGGAAACTGATAGATAAGCACCTTGCCTTGCCAATTTTCCTCTACAAATACAAGATATTCATCATTAGCACGACGGAAAGCACGGATACCATAGGGAATATCAACCCAACCACTTTCTTTACCAACTTCTGCACCTGGAGTCATTTTTTTCACGAGTTCTCCCGTAGCAGTTTTGTAAACATATACCTCTGCGGTTTTTACACCCACTGCAAACACATAATCACCAGCTACACTCATAGCTGCGGTAGCAACTAATCCTTTACCTGTAGTGTCGTAGGGAACGACAGTGCGCCATTTGGGAGTGCGATTTCCTTTACTCCAATTATCAAAGCGAGCAATTTCTGATCCTATGACTTTGGCATCATCAGCAAATGCCGGATGTTCAATCGTAAAACCGGATAAATACATAGTATCTGTTTCGGGAAAATACTCAATCCGTCGCAAGTCTTTGAAGGTGCTAGGAGTTTTGAGTTTTTTCATCGAACTATAGGTGTAAATGGGATTTCCTTTACTATCTAATCCCTGTAAAGGATAATGACGAATGCCATCTTCAGTTCGCAAAGTTTTCCAAACATCTCCTTTGCTATCTACCCACCAACCTCCGATATAGGGATAGTCTTTACTGCTATCATATTCATTTTTTTCAAATGCACCATTGCCATTACTATCGCGCCAAATCCATTCTCCGTTTGCAGGTTGATTGGGTGGCCAATTGCCACCAATAGATTGTTTATTCTGATCATTAGTACCAACAAACATCCCAGCAGGAATTGCAATTTCACCATCTGTATTCGGTTGAAACCGATAAATTTGCAAAAAGCTATTGTACATATCTGTCAGGAATACAAAAGGTTTACCTTGAATCCGCCGCACAAAAGTTCCATCTGGTGATGTATGTAGACGTGGATCTTGAGCGTATTTAAAAGGATTAAGTGTGTAGGCTTTATAAGTCCACTGTTTACCAGCAGACTTGCTATAATCCATGACATATTTTTCTTGTTTGGTGAATATATTTACACCATCTGTTTTTGGATCTGTATCTGCATTATCTACAAATATTAATCCTAGTAATTGCCATACTATTTTTCCTGATGGCGAAAATTTTCTTAAATCTGTTCCCGATGCATTAAAGCCATTATTATTTACATAAATATTGCCTTTGGCATCTGTACCAACTCCAGTAATGCCGTAGAGTTTGGATGTTTTTACTTCTCCAGGTACACCACCAAAAACACCTTTTTTATCCCCAAAAGTATCCACCCGAACTGGCTGATTATTAATATTGTAAATTACCAATTGTTGATTAATCCCATTTTCTGCTACTAACAGTCTACCGAGATTATCAATGGCTAATGCTGATGGTTTATCAACATCTGTAATTTCTTTAGGTAATTTCTTTCCGGCTGGAGAATAATTGACAATTTTTCCAAATTTAGCACCTTTTTGATTTTGAATAATCCACAAACTACCTTTTTTATCAATGGTAATTTTTTCGGGACTATTAACGGTAAATTTGTTTATTTCTGCCATTGTTTCGGTGTTATAAACCCGAACAATATTCTCCCCAGCATTGCTAACAAATAGGTGATTATTTATTGTTGCTATTCCTGTGACTTCATGACTTTTGCTGGTAATTAACATACTTTTATCCCAGCCATTCCCTTTCTCAAAAGGTGCAGGTTTTCCTGTTAAGTCATAACGTCTGACGCAATACCAAGTTTGTCCTTGGGGAGGATAATCTTCTTTTGTTTGATCTACTCCACCTTGAATCATAGAAATATAAATATATTTGCTATTTACTGTTATTGCTTTACCCCCTAAACGATTCCAACCATGTGTATCTTCGAGGATAAAAATTGGTTTACCATCTTTATATATTCCTGCTTCACTACCAGCTTCATCCCAAGCACTATTTGTATAAATTGTTCCATCATCTTTGACATACATTCCTTCTATATTATTTTGTACTCGCAATTTACCATTACCAATGGTATTTCCTAACCAAGAAGTAATATATGTAATTTCAGGAGTTCTGACTGCTTTGGATTTTTTAGTTGTGGCTAAATCCATTGTCATACCGACAAATGTTACGAGTAGTCCACAGGTTAAACCCAATAAAATATTGAAAGTTATTTTTTTTCGCCAATATCCCCTCGAAAATAAGTTATGAAGATATTGATAAAGTTTGTAGCAAGTTTTACTAATCTGCATAAATAATTCGGTTGCTGTAAGTAGGTTGGCGTTGAAAATTGTCGTTATGGCAAGGCAAAAGGCAAGAGGCAAGAGGCAAGAGTGAAGAGGGTTTGGGCGATTTTACGTTTCTTTACACAGTTTGGTTTTATTGTGTTCACCTACTTAATATGCTTTTTGAATTTTTAATTTATCCCTGTGGGATAGGCTTTTAAATTCTTACTCATAAATTATAAGGAAATTTTATCTTGCATTTAATTTCATCAAAACTTTATTAATTAAATATATTTTCAAAATGCAAAAATTCAGGAGTAATACAATTGAGGGTGGGGAAACCACGCCCCTACGGATTTGATGATTTTCTGAATATATCTCACTAAATTGATACTGCTATACATAAATAATTTCTCGGTTAATATTTTTACAACTATCTATAATTTGTTATGCAAATATATTTTTTTGATATATTTTATTTATAGAAATGGAATAATTTTTATATTTAAACTGGTTTTGATTCTCAGCGTCGTATTAAAGGATCATGCTGAAAATAAATTATTTTGGCATCGGTAACATAAATAAAAGCGTAAATCAAAATCACTAATTTAAATTTATCTATCACAAGGAAGATAATTACGTGAAAAGTAAAGATATGAAATTAAGTTCAGCGTCAGCATCTATTCTAACTTTGGGTACGGGTTGGTTTCCTAGCCATCCTGGAGGGTTGGAAAGGTATATTTATGAACTAACCCATAAATTAGCAGCATCTCAAGACCAGGTAGAATTATGTGGTGTGGGTTTACCTATAGATGCTAAAAATACACAAATTAAGTTAACTAATTTAGCTTGTCCAGATAGTAAGATTGGTGCTAGGTTATGGTCAATTCGTAATAATTTTCAGAAAACAAGATTAGGTAAACCTGATGCAATTAATCTGCATTTTGCATTATATAGTTTTCCGATTTTAGATATTTTGCCTAAAGGAGTACCGGTTACTTTTAATTTTCATGGACCTTGGGCTTCGGAAAGTCAGGAAGAAGTAGTTAATCAGAAATTCAGTGTTTGGTTAAAGGAACAAATAATAGAACAAAGCACTTATAATCGGTGCGATCGCTTTATTGTTCTTAGTAAAGCTTTTGGTCAGATTCTCCATCAAAAATACCAAATTCCCTGGGATAAAATTCATATCATTCCCGGTGGAGTTGATATTAATCATTTTCAGAATAATCTCTCACGTCAAGAGGCTAGAATCAAACTAGGGTGGCCAACTAATCGTCCCATATTATTTACTTCCCGGCGCTTAGTTCATCGCATGGGAATTGATAAGTTATTGCAAGCTGTAGCTATGATTAAATCTGGCATTCCTGATGTTTGGTTAGCGATCGCTGGTCGGGGACATATTCAAGCTTTACTACAACAACAAGCTAGAGAATTGGGTTTAGAAAACAATGTGCAATTTTTAGGTTTTTTACCAGAAAATGATTTACCTGTGGCTTATCAAGCGGCGGATTTAACTGTGATGCCGAGTCAATCTTTTGAAGGGTTTGGATTAGCTATTGTGGAGTCTTTAGCCTGTGGTACTCCTGTTTTATGTACTCCTGTGGGGGGAATGCCAGAAATCTTAGAGAAATTTTCCCCAGATTTAATTACTGAGGCGATTACTGTGGAAAGTATTGCTGATAAATTAGCACAAGTTTTGCTAGGAAAACTGCCTTTACCTGCTAGGGAAGAATGTCGTCATTACACGATTAAAAATTATGATTGGACAAATATTGCCCAACAGGTACGGCAAGTTATTTTAGCTTAAGTAGGTTGGCGTTGAAAATTGTCGTTATGGCAAGGCAAAAGGCAAGAGGCAAGAGGCAAGAGGCAAGATTGAAGAGGGTTTGGGCTATTTTACGTTTCTTTACACAGTTTGGTTTTATTGTGTTCACCTACTTAGAGGATATTTTAAAAGTGGTATTCCGTAATTTTCATCACATTGCTACCCCTCTTTCCCCTTGTAAAGGGGGGAAACAATAAAAATCCAGTTCCCTCCCCTTTACAAGGGGAGGGTTAGGGAGGGGTAAAAAATATTTGATACATCAACCATAACTTTTCAAACACCCTCTTAAATTGATGATAAAAATTGTATGAAAGTTCTATTTTTAGACCAAAGTGGTAAACCCGGTGGTGCTGAGTTGTGTTTAGTTGATATTGCTAAACCTTATGGTGAAAATGCTCTGGTTGGTTTATTTGCAGATGGTGATTTTAGAAAGCTACTTGCAGAAAATCAAGTCCCGGTGGAGGTTTTGACAACTCAAGCCATTAAAGTTGGTAAACAAAGTGGTTTATTTCAAGCATTAGGTAGTTTAGGGCAAATAGTTCCTTTAATTAATCAGGTTGTGCAACGAGCAAGGAAATATGATTTAATTTATGCTAATACTCAAAAGGCTTTAGTCGTGGGGGCGGTAGCTAGTTTCTTGGCTCGTCGTCCTTTGGTTTATCATTTACATGATATTCTTTCTTTAGAACATTTTAGTAAAACTAATTTGCGAGTTGCTGTTAATTTAATTAATCGTTGTGCTGCTTTGGTGATTGCTAATTCTCAAGCTAGTAAGATGGCATTTTTAGAAGCTGGAGGAAAATCAGATCTAGTTCGGGTTGTTTATAATGGCTTTGCGGCGAAAAATTATGAAGTTGATGAATTAGAAGTTAGAAATTTAAGAGAACATCTCAGGTTGGAAGGCAAGTTTGTAATTGGACATTTTAGCCGTCTTTCTCCTTGGAAGGGACAGCATATTTTAATTGATGCCCTTTCCCAATGTCCACAAGATGTGGTAGTAATTTTAGTTGGTGATGCTTTATTTGGTGAACAGGAATATGTCAAGGATTTACACCAAAAGGTTGCTGGATTGGGACTGGAAAATCGAGTCAATTTTTTAGGTTTTCGCGCGGATATTCCCCAATTAATGACAATGTGTGATTTAATTACCCATACTTCTATTGCGGCTGAACCTTTTGGTAGGGTTATTGTTGAGGCTATGCTGTGCGGTAAACCTGTGATTGCGGCTGAAGCTGGTGGTGCTATGGAATTAGTGGAAGATGGAATTAATGGCTTTTTAGTCACACCTGGAGAACCTCAAAAATTAGCCCAGGTGATTCATAATTGTCGGCAAGAATCTGTAAAAACTGCGAATATTGCCAATAATGCCAGAATTAGTGCTAGTGAACGTTTTGATGTCAGGATTATTAATCAACAAATTCAAGAATTGCTAAAATCAATCATATCCCCAACTTCTTGAAGAAGTCGGGGATCTGGAAGTCGGGGATCTTGGTCTTGGGAAACAACGTATAATATGGTAGTGTATGGGTGGAAATTTTCCGCTTCTATAAATTAATAAATTTTAAAGTGAATTCTCGTGGCACAAGTTGTATTAGAAAACGTTTATAAAAGTTTTCCCAGTCGCGGTGGGGAAGGGGCAAAAGCGCAACAAGACGGCACAGATGGTGTAAGTGTCTTGCGACGGATTAATTTAACCATTGCTGATGGTGAGTTTATGGTGCTGGTGGGACCCTCCGGCTGCGGTAAAAGTACGCTGCTGAGGTTAATTGCTGGCTTGGAGGTGATGACTGGTGGTAATATTTGGGTAGGCGATAGCGCTAGTGCGCCTCCAGGGCTTCGCTTGATTAATGACTTACCCCCCAAAGCCAGAGACATCGCTATGGTGTTTCAAAGTTATGCACTCTATCCCCACATGACTGTATATGACAATATCGCTTTTGGCTTACGTCGTCAGTTTCCAGATGAGGAAGCTGGGAAAAAAAGACTGACTCAATGGGGGGAAAATCTACTGGTAGGATTGACAAAAAAGTTACCTGTGGGATTGCGCTATATTTCTCCAAAAGAAAGAATTGTTGATCAACAGGTGCAAAAAGTTGCAGGTTTGTTACAAATTGAAACTTTGTTAAATCGTTTACCGAAACAACTTTCTGGGGGACAAAGACAACGGGTAGCATTAGGAAGGGCGATCGCTCGTAATCCCCAGGTATTCTTAATGGATGAACCATTATCTAATTTGGATGCTAAGTTACGGGCTGAAACCCGCAGCCAAATTGTCAAATTGCAACATCAGTTGGGAACAACGACGATCTATGTCACCCATGATCAAACTGAAGCTATGACTATGGGCGATCGCATTGCGATTATGTCAGAAGGTAAAATACAGCAAGTTGCAGCACCCTTAGAACTGTATAACCGTCCTGCGAATCGTTTTGTGGCTGAATTTATTGGTTCTCCACCCATGAATTTTATCCCGGTGGAATTTCATGCACCTTTATTAATTACTCATGCTAATTTCCGCTTCACGCTTTCATCTGTTTGGGGAAATGCACTGCAATCTTATGACGGACAAACTTTAATGTTGGGTATTCGTCCAGAACACCTGAGTTTGGGTGTACCTGCTACGAAAAATTTGCCAGTCAAAGTAGACTCAGTAGAAAACTTAGGAAATGACACTTTTCTATCTGTAAAAATTGCTGATCCTGATTTACAAAATCTAGACGGACAAACTTTACAAGCAAGAATTCCACCTGATAGATTCATCACCATAGGTGAGCAACTTTGGCTATCTTTAACTCCTGAGAAACTGCATTTTTTTGACCCCAAAACCGAATTAGCAATATTTCCAAAATAGGGAGAAACAGCGATCGCATTAAGTAGGTTGGCGTTGAAAATTGTTGTTATAGCAAGGCAAGAGGCAATACTTCGACTTCGCTCAGTAACCAGAGGCAAGAGTAAAGAAGTTTTCAGCGATTTTACGTTTCTCTACGCAGTTTGGGACGGTCTACCACTTCCTCTAACATACCTCTAAGATACAAGGTTGGGTTGTGGAACGTGAACGTATCCCTGCGGGACACTGCGTGAACGCAGAGCAACTAGCATGAAACCCAACATGAGCGTTGGGTTGCGCTGTTGCTTAACCCAACCTACAGGAAATGGACAAGGTATTGTTTATTTTGTGGCTTACTCTTATTTGTCATTTTGTAAAAGTTTATATCCCACCCGTGTTTATACTCAAAACGGTTGGAACCTGGAATTTTGTAAAATCACGAAAAACCTAGATTTGTAGGGGTAAAGCAAGAGCTTCATTGGTGTCAACTTAGGCTACAGATGGCTTATTTGTTGGCTTCCACACCCACCCAGAAATGAATTTCCGGGCTAATAGCGAAAGTAAACTAAAGTTTACTCAAAAATTTCTGGGTTATTTAGTCATCAAAAGACAACTTCTGCTATTAAGTAGGTGAACACAATAAAACCAAACTGTGTAAAGAAATGTAAAATCGCCCAAACCCTCTTCACTCTTGCCTCTTGCCTCTTGCCTTTTGCCTTGCCATAACGACAATTTTCAACGCTCACCTACTTAGACTGGGAATTCATTCCCAGGCGGGCTATGGGTTTTACGTTAAGTTGACACCAATGAAGCTCTTGCTTTACCCCTACGTTTAGAATCAAACAATCAAGCCGTTTTGAGTATAGTATAGCAACTTACGTTAATAGAGGATTTAATCTTTTACCTGAGGTAGTGCGTAAACCATTCACTCGCCAGTTGTGCTACTGCTGCTAATTTACCTGGTTCTTCAAATAAATGGGTGGCTCTAGGAATAATCTCCAGCCGTTTTACTGAGTGCAACTGTGCCAGTGCATCCTCATTCATTGCTATGACGGGCGTATCGTAACCGCCAACAATGAGCAGTGTTGGTGCTTTGACATGAGATAATGCTGAACCCGCTAAATCAGGTCGTCCACCACGGGAAACAATAGCTTGTACTGCCTCTGGACATTCTGCGGCAGCAACCAGGGCTGCACCTGCTCCTGTACTAGCACCAAAGTAACCTACTTTGAGGTTACAAGTATCTGGGTTCTGTTGTAACCAATCCGTAGCCCCAACTAACCGCGATGCTAACAACCCAATATCAAAGCGTAAGTGTCTGGTTCGCAAATCAATTTCTTCTTCTTCAGCAGTGAGCAAATCAATTAATAAAGTTGCTAGTCCCGCCTGTTGTAAGACTCCGGCAACATAGCGATTACGAGGGCTGTGCCGGCTGCTACCACTGCCATGAGCAAACAATACTACACCCATAGCACCATTTGGAATCATCAAATTCCCCTCTAAGTTAACCTTACCTGCTGTCACTGACACCAGATGTTCTTGGGGGTGCTGTGTTAATGTTCTATCCATCACCTCAACCTCCATTTACGAATTATTAGCTACTAAGTAGGTGAACACAATAAAACCAAACTGTGTAAAGAAATGTAAAATCGCCCAAACCCTCTTCACTCTTGCCTCTTGCCTCTTGCCTCTTGCCTTGCCATAACGACAATTTTCAACGCTCACCTACTTAGTAATTTTTGCCTTGTCAACAGTTCACATACCTCTGTGTCGGTTGTTTGCTGAAAATCTTCGTACCAAATACCGATGGCACACAAATCTTCTGGCATCATTACGCACACAACCTGATCTACTTCTGCTTGCAGTTCTTCACAGGTAGATGCTGCTGCAACTGGAACTGCAACCACCAGTTTACCGGGCTGTTGCTTTTTCAATGTAGCGATCGCTGCTCGGATAGTAGCACCCGTAGCAATGCCATCATCAACTAGAATAATAGTATGATTTTTGACTTTCAGTAGGGGGCGATTACCCCGATAGGTATGGCTACGGCGGTCTAATTCCCGCATTTCGATAGCTGCTACTTGATTAATAGTTTCTGGGGAAATCCGCAACCAATCAACGACATTCTCATTAATTACACGCACCCCTCCGGTGGCGATCGCACCCATGGCAAGTTCTTTGTGTCCAGGTACACCGAGTTTCCGCACCAAGCAGACATCTAATGGGGCATCAAGTTCCTTTGCCACCTCATAAGCCACAGGCACACCGCCACGAGGAAGCCCCAATACTAAAACATCTGCACGATTGGCATACTCTGTTAACTGGGCAGCTAACAGTTTACCGGCTTGCGTCCGATTACGAAATCTTTGCAACATATTTTATACCTCTTTATTAAAATAAATCACTAATGGAGGCCGGAGATTTGATCGTAAATCGTTGAATAGCAGTAGCAATTAAAGGCGCAACTGAGACAATTTTTAATTGCTGCCAGTCGGTTTCTTTTGGTGTTACAGTGTCGGTGACAAAAACAGCCTTGATGCTGGGATGACTTAATTTAGCCCGTACATCCTGGACAAATAGCCCGTGAGTAGCAGCAATAATTATTTCTGGACGGGCCTGGGCTGTGAGTAGTGCTTCAATACTCCTAGCAAGGGTGCCGTTCTCCAGCGACAATATAAGCGGCGATTTCTCCAGTTTGCCAATCAAGAGACTTCCAAGAAATAAATTATCCTAAGAAACGAACCACAGAGGCACAGAGTACACAGAGAGAGAATTTCTGCATCAGTTTTGGGACATTTTTTTATTTGGAAGTCTCCAAATAAAAAATCTTCCACCCAACCTTGAGTTTCACCCAGCGCAGATTCAACCGTAATTTGATGCAAGCGGTGAAGATTGTCTGGAATGTCTGGCACTGGATGATAATAAATTGACACCGCACCCATACCTATTCCAGCAATTCCCTGTACTGGTAAATAAGCTTCCTCACCCGAAAAATAGGCAATACGCCCGGAATCATCCAGCCAGACTTCTTCTAACTCAGCAAAACGAGCAGATGTCGAGCTATCTATGGCTATTGAACCGATAATTTGACTACGACGCACAACATTGAGCATATTTCCCCTCCCATACTCCCTATTTCTGAGGAGTTTGATTAATACAACACAGCGGCTGATCTTTTGCCACCTTGTTGTTTGGAACTTGAACTCTACTTTGAGGGTAGCAAGAAAATCGGAGAAATTGTTCCATCAATTTGTAGAAAAAATGTAGAAGGAATTAATCCCAGGAGAACAAACTTAGTTATTAAGCAATAAGTAGTGAGACAGAATTAATTACACAATGTCATTGCGTTAGCGTAGCGTGGCGTTAGCCATATGGAACGAAGTGAAATGAAGCAATCGCAACGGTTGTGATTGCTTCTCTTCGCTCGCAATGACTGTAAATATTTTTGTCCAATTACTTAACATTCCTTAATTACAAAAAAAGGGAACAGGGGACAGATAAGAAACAAAAGTTACTGAGTTCAAAGCTCAGTCAAGAAAAAGATGTGAAATATTCGCATATTACAAAATGAAGTGCGGAATATGGGAAATTTAACTGTTAAATAAAAATTTATCTTTGTAATGCAATACAATAAAACTGTATAGTGATACTTTATTAAAGTTTAGTAAGCTGTTGTTAACGTCGAAACAAACGCCAGGAAAAGATAATGATACGTTTAATTAGTAGCCGTAAACGATGCAATAGTAAAGTTAACACGGCTAATAGATTATTCAACAAACGTTTATAAAAGAAACGAGGTATGAGTTGCTGTTGTAAAATTTGCAAATTGTTCCGAACGGTTATTGTAGTGGGGTGATTAGTTTCTAGCACTCGTTCAGACATAGCTAAAGCTTCAAGGTAGAGAGGTTCTGCTTCACTGTATCTTCCTTGGCTATTGTAAAAAAATGCTAAATTGTTTAAGCTAGTAGCAACATAAGGATGGTCGCCTGTAAATAGCCGCTTTATCATTTCTAAAGCATCAAGGTAGAGAGGTTCTGCTTCACTGTATCTTCCTTGTTTATCGTAAAGATTTGCTAAATTGTTTAAACTAGCAGCAACATCAGAATGGTCGCTTTTAAATAGCCGCTTTCTCATTTCTAAAGCTTCAAGGAAGAGAGGTTCTGCTTCACTGTATCTTCCTTGGTTATGGTAAAGATTTGCTAAATTGTTTAAGCTAGAAGCAACATCAGGATGATCGCCTGTAAATAGCCGCCTTCTCATTTCTAAAGCTTCAAGGAAGAGAGGTTCTGCTTCACTGTATCTTCCTTGGTTATGGTAAAGATTTGCTAAATTGTTTAAGCTAGAAGCAACATCAGGATGATCGCCTGTAAATAGCCGCTTTGTCATTTCTAAAGCATCAAGATAGAGAGGTTCAGCTTCACTGTATTTTCCTTGATTACAGTAAAAATTTGCTAAATTGTTTAAGCTAGAAGCAACATCAGGATGATCGCCTGTAAATAGCCGCTTTGTCATTTCTAAAGCATCAAGATAGAGAGGTTCAGCTTCACTGTATTTTCCTTGATTACAGTAAAAATTTGCTAAATTGTTTAAGCTATTAGCAACATCAGGATGATCGCCTGTAAATAGCCGCTTTCTCATTTCTAAAGCATCAAGGTAGAGAGGTTCTGCTTCACTGTATTTTCCTTGGTTATGGTAAAAAAGTGCTAAATTGTTGAAGCTAGTAGCAACATAAGGATGATCCTCTGTAAATAGCCGCTTTGTCATTTCTAAACCATTAAGGTAGAGAGGTTCAGCTTCACTGTATTTTCCTTGGCTATAGTAAAGACTTGCTAAATTGTTTAAGCTAGTAGCAACATAAGGATGATCCCCTGTAAATAGCCGCTTTGTCATTTCTAAACCATCAAGGTAGAGAGGTTCAGCTTCACTGTATTTTCCTTGATTACGGTAAAGACCTGCTAAATTGTTTAAGCTAGTAGCAACATAAGGATGATCATTTGTAAATACAATTTGACAAACTTTTACTAATTGCTGATACCAAAATTCTGCTACTTGATATAATCCTTGTCCTTGATAAAATCTTCCTAACCCTTCAAATACCCAACAGATTTCATCAGCAACCATAGATACTGGTAAATTATTCTCTGCTACTGTTTCTTGGTTAATTTCATCTATTAACCGTTTTCCTAAATCTTCCCAATGAACAACAACTAACTGGAAAATTTCAATATCTTGAGAAGTGGGTGATTGAGGAAGTCCTTTAGCAAAGGCTATCATAGGAGTAATAAAAGTTCTTTCGAGAATTGGCTGCTTTTCTCCAACTTCTGCTAACTGTTCTTGCAAAAACAACCGCACTAAATTATGAATTGTATAAGCTTCTGGTGATTCTTGTCCTGTTTGTAAAAAGTTAACTTGATAAAGTCTTTTTTTAGAGGTAGTTAATTCTTCTTCTGTCCAAATTAGTTGTTTTTCCTCATTCTTTACTTCAAACTCAATCACCCAAACTACCAAATCCCAAAGAATAAACTGAGGAGAAAATAAACTTAAAAATGCTCCCAGATATTGAGTTTGAGTATCCAGTGTTTCCCAAGTTAAATTAAAAGCGGCTTTAATTCCTAATTGATTTTTATTGATAGTTTCTCTCTTTTGTAAAGCTGTTTCCGCTAACTTACGTTTTTGCAATCGTTCTAACATTTGAGCTAGAGAAAGTCCCAAATCTTTTGTTAAATAACTTCCGACTAAAATTATCCCCAAAGGTAAATTTCCCAAAAACTCACATATTTCTGTAGCGGTTTCTAGTTCATCGTCAAATCGCTGATGATTTTTTCCCAATTGCTTTTGTAAAAGTTTTAATGCTGCTTCTTGTGATAGAACCTCTAAAGGTAGTTCTTGAATATAATTAGGGTCTAAATGTTGTTGTCGAGTAGTTATCAAAACCCGAAAGCGTTTTTCTTTGGGAACAACTTCTCGTAACTGTGTTAAATCAGTTAAATCATCAACGACAATTAAAACAGGTTTTTGTGTTTTTGGATATTGTAACCAACACCAATCTACCTGTTGTTTGAGAGTTAGCGGCTTTTCTCCCTGAGTTTGGGGAATTTCTAGACCGAATTTTAATGTAAAAAGTTCAAATACTTCTGCTGCGAGAATACGTTGTCTAGCATTAAACCAAATTATGCCATCATAATGATCTTGATATTGTCTAGCGTATTGAGTAACTAATTCAGTTTTACCCAAACCACCCATTCCGGTTATTGCTACATAATTTCCCCGTCGCAAATCTTCATGGATAGTTGTCAGTTCTGTTTCTCGTCCGACAAAATGAACAGAACCACGATAGGGTATATCTTTAGTGGGAGTTAACTTTGTCCGTTTCCCGTCGGACGAGTCCAGTCAAATATTAAACGTGCTTCCGCTTTGGTCAATTGTTTGATTTTGCGCTACGTTCATAGCTTTTTGGAAGTTTTGATTAAAAATTGTCCCTTGGGGTTGTTGAGAATTTGCAAAAGCTGCTTGAATCTCTTTGAGAAATTTTTCTAAATCTTTAGGTGGGTTAGTTTCTGCTAACTGGGTTAATTCCTGAATAACTTGACTAATATTAGGGTCTGCTTTCGCTGCGGTTTCTATTTCCATTACAGCTTGATTATAATTAAGGAGTTGTTCTGGTGCTTGTTCAATAGCTGCGAAAGTTCCAGGTAGTCGCTGTTTCAACACTTCCAAAAACTGCTGAGTTTTGTGAGATAAAGTGTCTCCAATGTTTTCGCCAACTTTTTCCAATGCTTTAGTAGCAAGTACCGTCGCAACAGCAATACCACCAGTTGTTAATGGTTCCATTTGTAATATTGGTTAAAGTATCATTTTGAGATAGTATAGCATTTATACACGACCTGGTAATTCTGCTTTACAAAAATAAATTTTAATTTTTAAATAGATATCTTCAAAAAAGAATGTAGAGACAATTCATAAGTTGTCCTTACAAGAGTTTAAGTCATTGAAACCTTTATAAAAACCCACCTTCCGCACTTCATTTTGTAATACGCAAATATTTCCATAATTTTATTTTTTATCATTTAATAAAACACATATTTTATCCATCATTTTAGGTATTAATATTGAACAATTTAACCCTTGTTAGGAATAATTCTTGAAAAGATGGATACTACATTGTGAAGTGCGGAATATGGGTAAAAACGTTCCATAAGGTGTAGAGACGTTCCATGGAACGTCTCTACAATCTTTACCAAAAAAGTCTAATGAGATACAAAATTATCTGCGTTCATCTGCGTTCATCTGCGTTCCACTCTAACCCGTAGTACATCACATCTCTAAAGCTTACCATACATAATTTTTGTTAAATAAAATTATAAATCTGTTATTTAATCCAATAAAACTGTAAAACTATACATTGCTTTTGTATAGTTATACATTAATTTTGTATAGCAATACAATCTTAATGTTAAAAGAAACAAAAATTAAAGATAGTAGTCTATTTAATTAGTAGCTGTGTTAGCTATAATATTTTCCCGCCGTTTATCTGCATCACACACAGCAATGAAAATCTGTAACATACCAATTCTAGCTTCAGGAAAAACTAACAACCTCAAATAAATTTGTTTATTTGCGTTGATAATAGAGTGATTAGTTAAATTATTTATTAAATTAAATTTTCTAACTTTAACTATTGAATTATCAAAAGATGTAAATCATACCAACTTTTAGTATTTTATAGCTATACCTAAACAAAAAAATTCTTTTTTAGGTAAATAGTAGCTAAAACAAAGATTGTCACCTTTCCTAAATCAAATACAACCACCCCATAAATATATACTTATCCTCCTTTTTCTTCCTCTGTGAACTCTGTGCCTCTGTGGTTCGTTAAAAAACTCCAGTAAAAATAAAGTCCTATATATTCCGCAACACAGACCAACTACTAGCAATAGGCATTCTCCAACCAGTCCCAAAAGCACGGTCAGTGATTTTTAATCCCGGTGCAGCTTGTCGGCGTTTAAACTCCGCACGGGATAATAATTGTAATACCCTATCTACAATTGCCGGTTCATGACCTGCGGTAATAATTTCTGCTGCTGATTGATGTTGATGAATCAAACGGTCGAGAATATCATCTAAAATTTCATAAGGTGGTAGGGAATCTTGGTCAACTTGACCCGGTTTAAGTTCCGCGCTGGGTGCTTTGGTGAGAATATTTTCGGGAATAACTTCTTTTTGTTGATGGGAATTTAACCATTTACAGAGGGAATAAACGCGGGTTTTAGGAACATCAGCAATCACCGATAAACCGCCATTCATATCACCATAAAGAGTGCAATAACCAACAGCAACTTCCGATTTATTGCCAGTAGATAAAAGCAGATAACCGAACTTATTAGAAATTGCCATTAATAAATTACCACGAATTCGAGATTGGAGATTTTCTTCCGCAATCCCAAATTCTGTTCCAGCAAATAACTCACCAAGAGATTTATCAAAACTTTGCATTAATTCCCCAATAGGTAAAATCTGGGTTTGAATATCTAAATTTGCTGCTAATGCTAAAGCATCACTAATAGAATGTTCTGAACTATAGGGAGAAGGCATTAACACACCAATCACATTTTCTTTTCCTAATGCCGCAGTCGCAATGGCAGCTACTAAAGCAGAATCAACTCCCCCACTTAAACCTAACAATACTTTAGAAAAGCGACATTTACCCACATAATCTTTAACTCCCAAAACCAAAGCATTCCAAATTTCCTCATCTTCAGATTCATCAATGGGGGAAATATGACCTAATTGTAAATCCTGTTTATCAGAATTAAATTCAACGGTCAAAAAATCAGATACAAAACCTTTAGCACGACAAACAATTTCACCTTGTTTATTTAAAGCAAAACTGCGTCCATCAAAAATCAAATCATCATTTCCGCCAACTTGGTTTGTATAAATAATTGGTTGTTGAAAATTAACTGCACTATGTTTTAACATCGCTTCTCGCAGATGTTGTTTACCAACAGTGTAGGGTGAAGCAGATAAATTAACAATTAAATCAACTCCTAAATTTGCTAAATCAGCAATGGGATTAACTGCGTAACTCCGCTTACCCCAAAATTCCTCATCATTCCATAAATCTTCGCAAATTGTCACACCAATATGAAGATTATCTAATTTAAAAGAATTGGCTTGTAGTCCTGGTTCAAAATAGCGTTTTTCATCAAAAACATCGTAAGTTGGTAATAGCCTTTTATGGAAAAATTGCTGGATTTTGCCATTTTCTAATAAAGCCATACTATTAAATAAATTTTTCCCTCCAGAAATGTGCGCTTGGGAATTTTTAACCACAGTTCCCACCAATACAGCTAAATTTGCAGGTAAATCTTCAGCTAATTTTTGCAATGTTTTATCTATTGATTCCACAAAACTAGGATTTAATAATAAATCCCTTGGTGGATACCCACAAATAGATAATTCAGGTGTTAATAATAAACGAACATTTTCTGATGCTGCTTGTTGTGACATTTCCAGGATTTTTTGAGTATTTCCTAGTAAATCACCAATAATAGGATTAATTTGAGCGATAGCGATTTTCATGATCATAAAAAAGGGAATAGGCAAGAGGTGCGTGGTACAATCGTTTATAACTCTAATTTTTTGATAAGAGCAATAATCATTCGAGTTTCTTCGTGAAGCAATTTAATAATCAAATCAATTTCATTCAAAGTACATAATCCGATTCTTTCTGATACAATAAGATGCGTTTCCAACTCATTAATTGAACCTTGACTTATATTTAAAAATCTCGCGTAATCTCTAGACGATCTTCTTCCATAACCCTCTGCAATATTAGCAGGAATAGAAACAGATGATCTTCTAATTTGTTGAACCATGCCATAAATTTCTTCTTTAGGAAAGTTTTTAGTTAAAAAATAGCATTTTTCAGCTATATCCATACCTTTCTGCCAAATAAGTAAATCTTTAAAATCATTTATTTCCGCCATTTTAACTTCCTCTTTCAACCTAATATAATATCTTAAATTCCTCTTACCTCTTGCCTCTTGTCTTCTTACTTATTGCCTCTTGCCTTCTTGCCTTCTTACTTATTGCCTCTTGCCTTCTTACTTATTGCCTCTTGCCTCTTGCCTTCTTGCCTTCTTACTTATTGCCTCTTGCCTTCTTACTTATTGCCTCTTGCCTCTTGCCTTCTTGCCTCTTGCCTCTTGCCTCTTGCCTTCTTCAAATAAACACCAAAGGTTTATCTTTAAATGGTGCAAAAGCCTCTTTATCAAACCTATACAAACTTGCAGGACGACCGGCACCTCGTGATACTTTAATGCCAGTATCGGATAAAAAGCCCAATTTGAGTAACCGCGCTCGAAAATTAGAATAATCGGCAAAACATTCTCCTAAAACTGTAGTGTATAGTTGATACAAATCGTTTAAAGTAAAAGTTTCTGGTAAGACTTCAAAAGCTATAGGACTATATTCTAATTTGTTTTTTAATCTTCTATGTCCATAGGTAATAATCTCATTATGGTCAAATGCTAATTGTGGTAATTGTTTGACAGGATACCAAGCAATACCCGCCACTTTATCGGCAATTAATTCTGCTTCTTCAAATCTGACTAAAGCAAAGTAACTAACTGATAAATAACGGACTCCATAGCTATCAATTTTTTCCCTGGGGTCACGGTTTGGACCACCAAAAGTATAAAGTTGTTCTAAATAAAGATTATTTACCTTTATTTTCTCAGCCATAATCCGATAAGCAGCATCTTCTAAAGATTCTCCTTGACGGACTAAAGTACCAGGAAGACTCCAATCATTTAAGAATGGTTCTTGCTGTCGCATAACCAAGAGAACTAACAACCGATTTTGAGCAGTATCTACAGAAAAAATCACATTATCAACACCAACTTTAAAGTCAGCTAAAGGTTGTTGATTTATGGAGTTTAGAATCTTTTTTTGGTTACGTATTGGCATTCGTACAAATGCTGTTGATGAATATAGGCAATGACGGGAGGTGTGAGAGTATTAATATCTCCTTGTTCACGAAAGGCGGTAGAGGAAACATCTAAACCAATTAAATTTGCAATTTTAATTTTTCCTCCGATTTGTTTAACTTTTTCTAAACTAGAATCATCTATTATATATCCTGGTCTGGGAATTACCAGTAATTGCACTTGTTGTAATAAATCTTCAACATGATACCAGCGCGGCAATTGATTGACTAAATCAGCCCCAATTACTAAAGTATATTCAATATCTTCTCCCCATTTTAATTTTGCTTTACCTACAGTTTCTAGAGTTTTCCAACTACTCAAATCTTGTTCTAAGGCAATATTTTGGTTAGCAACATTGATATCTTTAATTAACAGTTCTAACATTGCTGCCCTGTGCGGTAAAGGCGTTTGTTGGGATTTTAGAGGATTATCCGCCGCCCATACAGCCACCCAATCATAATGTTTAGATAGCCACTTGAGAATTATTAAATGCCCAGCAGTTGGCGGATCAGCACTTGTACCAAATAAGGCTATTTTCATGATTTTTGATTCTGCTTTTTTGCAATTTTTAGAGTAATTTAAACGAACCACAGAGACGCAGAGGACGCAGAGGTAAGAGAAATTATATTAATTTATCTCTTTTTTTCGTTTTATTTGTCAATTTCTGTAATGGTTCTGATATTTCAATTTTGACGGAAGTGGGATTTTCTATTCTTCTTGTTTCTGCTGGTAAACTAGCAACTGATGCCGCAGTTCGTTGACGAATGATTGTTAAAGTTTCTGGTGTTTGTAATTGTTTACCTGCTTTGATTACTAACTGTAATAAAGATTTTTCATGGTCAGATTTTTCTTCTGTTAAGCCTAATCTATCTTTATGTATTTTACCATCTAAGAAGGATCGAAAAATTTGTTTTTTACCTGGATAAGTGAATTTACCACTTGATTCTTTCATGACGGGAATTCCTTCAATGTCTACAAGTTTATAAACTCCATTGACTGGTGAACCTGTAACTAATTTTGTGCCTAATCCATAACTATCAATTTCTGCTCCTTCTTGTTTAAGTCGGCTAATTTCCCATTCGTCTAAATCACCACTGGCGAATATTGAGATATTCGGTAAGAGCGATCGCACTTGTTTTGATAAACTAACTAAATCCCCAGAATCTAACCTGACTCCAGATAATTCTAATTTTCCAGAATTGACTTTTTCTGCTAATTTCTCCGCGGCAGCAACGGTATCATACGTATCAATTAGTAATGACGCACCGGGAAAATATTGATGAAATGCCGTAAAAGCCTGTTCTTCACTCCCTTCTAACGCTGATAAAGCCATAACTAAAGCGTGTGCCATTGTCCCACTTGGTTTTTGTCCTAGTTGTAGCGCCGCTAACACATTGGAAGTACCATCTAAACCACCTGCCAAAGCCGCCCGCGCTGCCCATAAAGAGGCTTGGGGACTAAAAGCCCTGCGTGTACCAAATTCTAAAAGTGTGGCTTTTTCTCCCGCTATATCCCTTAATCTTGCGGCTTTGGTGGCAATTAGAGTTTGATAATTCAGAGTATTTAAAAGATATGTTTCTACTATTTGCGCTTGCCATAAGGGTGCTTCTATTCGCAGTATAGGTTCATTTGCAAATATCGCTGTTCCTTCCGCAACTGCCCACACATCTCCAGTAAAGCAACCTTCCCGCAAAAGCTGCCAAAAACGCTCATTTGCGTGGGTAAAAATTCCCGTTGACTGCAAATCAGCAATTTGACTGTCATTAAACCGGAATTTAGTCAAATATTCCAAAGCTTGGGCTAAACCCATAGCTATTAAATAGCCAAAACCATCAGGTAAGCGTCTGACAAACAATTCAAAACTCGCTTGCTTCTGTTCTATACCTTCACCAACATAACAAGCTGTCATTGTTAGCTGATAAAGGTCTGTTAGTAAGCTATAATCCTCACAACTGAGATTTAATTCGGGATTTTTCCTTTCATAGTCTATATCTAGGAAAGTTGTCATCTGAGATGCCCCTACCAAGAATGTCTCTTTATTTATGGTAGTATTTACCATAAATAATGTCAAGCCTTGGCTAATAAATAATGACAAATTCCTCAAAAGCCTATATTTACAAGGGAGTTAGGATATTTTTTACAATTAATTTATATTTCTTAATAGTACAGCCAGTCAATATCCAGGAGTTGGATAAGATTTTAAGAATAATTGACCGCAGATAAACGCAGATAAAAATGGATGAATTAATTAATGAATTTTATGATTCTGTGCAACTTTACATCTAAGTAAGTAGACGAAAATAAATCAAAGTAGATTAAGTAATGTAAAAAATCTGGAGATGATTTCGTAGTGAGGGCTTCAGCCCTCAAATGACGAATAAATTCCTCACTACAAACTTTGAATTATTCAAGCCGTTCTACTTAATTGGTTTAAGGGTTTAACCCGAATTAGACTAACAAATGGTTTTTGTGTTTGCATGGGGAATAATTGCGTTACTATATAACAATAGAAACTAAATTTATATAAGAATAGGAAAACCAAGAAGAAATTAATACCAATTTCTTTGAAAACAGATAAAAGTTATTTCGATAGAAGGATGATATCAATTATGGATTCTGTAAGTCTCACCCACGAACAATTATCTCAAGCTATTAATGAACTTCCACTGGCAGCACTTCCTGAATTAGCTGATTTTATTGAATCTTTACTTTTTAAGCTTAATTTAACTCCTGCGGCTATTAATAATGAACCAGGGGAGAGTAATTTTTTATTAAGTATTGCTGGTATAGGAGAGTCTAGTGAATCCAATTTATCAGACAGAGATACAGAAAACGGAGAACTGGAAATTGTTCCAACTAGAGGTATCAAGGAATTTAATCATGAGGTAAATAAATAATTATGACGGCTATTTTAGATATAAGTTTCTTAGTGGCAATTGTTGATATTAAGGACGAAAATTATGGGCGTATCCTTGATGTTATAGTTGATTCAAAGGAAGTATTGGTTTTACCAACAACAGTTTTACCTGAAGTTTGTCATTTGCTTGCTTCTCGGTTAGGATATCCGACAACAAGACAGGTTTTAACTGAATTAGCTAATAGTAATGTCATTATTGAAGGGATTGATAAAACTGATTTAAAAAGGGTGATGGAGATTCTAGACCAATATACTGATAGTAAGTTAAACTTTGTGGATGCAACGATTGTTGCTATTGCGGAAAGGATGAATATTACTAAGATTTTTACTTTAAATAAACCTATTTTTAGTATTATTAGTCCACTACATTGTGCTGGTTTTGAGATATTTCCTGAATAGGCTATCAATCAGATCCCTGACTTCTTAAAGAAGTCGGGGATCTTGTATTTTGTACTTATTTTAAAGGAACAATTGCACTCATTTGGTCTAAATCCAGGACTGTTGCTAATTCTGTTTCTGTCATTAAACCTTTTTCGAGAACTATTTGCCGGAGAGATTTACCTGTTTCTAAAGATTCCTTAGCTACAGCCGCAGCATTCAAATAACCGATGTGGGTATTTAAGGCGGTGACTAATGCTAAACTGCCTTCAGCATAGGCTAAACAACGTTCTTTGTTAGCAGTAATTCCTTGAATACAGCTTGTGGTTAAAGCCGAAATTGTGTTACCTAAAATCTCAATGCTGTGAATTAAATTATAGGCAATGAGGGGCATCATTACGTTTAATTCTAATTGTCCAGCTTGGGCGGCAAAAGCGATCGCATTATCATATCCCATTACCTGAAAACATACCATTGATGTCATCTCTGCCATCACAGGATTATATTTTCCGGGCATAATTGAAGAACCAGGTTGGACTGGAGGAAGTTGAATTTCCTTAAATCCGGTTTTGGGACCAGAATCCATTAACCGTAAATCGTGGGATATTTTCACCAAATCCTGGGCTAAATTCCGCAACGCCCCAGAAACATTCACAAAAGCCCCCATACTTTGCATAGCAGCCATTAAATGGGGTGCTGGTTCTAGGGGAAATTCCAATAATTGCGACAGGATATCCACAACTCTTTGCCGATATTCTGGGTGAGTATTCATACCTGTTCCCGCCGCACTACCACCTAAACCCAACACCATTAAATCCCCAGAAGCAATGTAAAGACGGTTTTGGTGTTCTGAGAGAATTTGCGCCCAAGCCCGAAAATTATCCCCTAATCGCACGGGTACAGCGTCTTGGAGGTGAGTTCTCCCCGATTTGACGATATCTTGAAATTCTGTAGCTTTGGCTTCTAAAGCCGAAATTGCCTGTTCTAAAGCTGGTTGTAAAGTGCGAGAAAGTGCCAGTAAGCCACCAATCCGAATAGCTGTAGGGATGACATCATTGGTAGACTGTCCGTAATTTACATGATCATTGGGGCTAACGAGTTTATAATTACCTTTTTGATCTCCCAGAATTTCTAAAGCGCGATTTGCCAAAACTTCGTTAATATTCATGTGGTGAGAAGTTCCCGCACCAGCTTGATAAACATCAACGACAAATTGACCTCGTAATGCACCTGCTAAAATTTCATCAGTAGCTTGAATAATAGCCTTGCTGATATCTGCGGGAATACAATCCAATTCTCCATTGACAATAGCGGCGGCTTTTTTAATATATAAACCAGCATCTATATAAGTGGATAAAGGTTTAATCCCGCTAATGGGGAAATTTTCGATCGCCCTTTGGGTTTGAATCCCATAATATACGTTATTGGCAATTTGGCGATCGCCCATTGAGTCTTTTTCAATGCGAAAATCTGAATTGTTAGTCATATAAATGGAGAATGGGAACAGAAGAACAGGGAACAGGCAAAAAACTTATTTTTAACTCATAGAACTTACGCAACTGGCACATTGGTAGGGTGCGTCAGACTGCATAAATCTTGCAAATAAACAGATTGTTGATATCTGACGCACCCGACAACAGATTTTTGGTGTGACACTTGCGTAAGTCCTAACTCAATTGAGGATTGCTATATTTCCCACTTATCATAATACACACACCCGTGATTAAAAACGCCAAGGCACTGCAAAATCCAGCAAATACAGATGTTATTGTGGCTGGAAATACAAAACCAAAAATACTCATAGCTAAGGAAAATTCCCCAAAATACATCCCAATTCCTAAACCTGCCCATCGTTGGGTCATTAATCCTAAAATAAATGGAATCACCCCATTAGTAATTAAACTAAATCCAGCCAAAGCCAACAATATAATCAGGAAATGTGCGCCTAAACTTAGCATTAATATTATTGATAAAATAGTAGTACAGATACCCGCCAACATGGCTTGACGATTACCAATTTCAGTAGCCAAAAATCCCGCAGGTAAGGCAATAAAAGCCAAAGTTAAGCTAATTACTACCATGATTGTGGTGATATTATCTGTATTTAGTTGAGTTTTCAGAGTTTTGCTGATAGCACTCATCAGTAATCGAGAACCCCAAGCCATACTCAAACCTGTGACGAAAATTAAGCCTAATTTGGTAATAGGTATTTGCGACATTTTAGGGATTTTGGGGATGTTGAAAATCTCCCGATTAACTGGCGTTTCTGGAGGTGCAAAAAACCGGACAGTAAACACTGCCAGCAAAAGCACAAAAGAAGCTATGGAAAAAGCAAAAATCGGACCCAAACCTAAAATAAATGTATTACCAATATCCCGAAAAGAACCAACTATACCCCCAGCTAAACCTAAAAAACTCGCTGCCAATGGTAAATCTTTTGGGGTAGCATATTTTCCTAATAAAGAAATTGCCGGAGAACGAAATATTGTCATTGCTAATGCCCAAGCAATCAAAACTAAAGGTAAAATTCCTTTAATTACTTCTGTTGGGGGAATAAAAGTCACAACGCAAGGTATGGCAATAAACAAGCTTGCTGCTAAAATTACACCGGCGGAAATCAAGGGAAAGCGACTCCCTACCCAGCGAACAGCTTGATCTGAAAGTCCCCCCATAACTGGTTCTAATATCAGACCCAAGGCAGTTTCTAACACCAATAAACCAACTGCTAAGGATGCAGGAAATCCAAATTGAGTTAACAGTTTAGGCAAATATAGATTATAAACTAACCAAGTCAGGGTAATTGCTGCTTGTAATCCAGCTAAAGCCAAAACTTGCACCCATAAAATTCTGGGTTGGGATTTTGAGATATTCATAAAATTATATGGGAAAAAGTGCAAAATTACGGCACGTTCCGGGGAGATGAGGTAGAAAATTTACAAAATAATTCATTCCCGACTCAGTGACTTTTGCTGTATGATTTTGTAAATAATTGCAGTATAAGCTTTTTGTATGCAAATTTATAAAAGATTAGTATTAATTTTTAACAATGCAGTAAAATAGCATTATGGGATTAGCTGTAACTTAACGTACCTGTTTACAAACCGTCACAAGGGTTGTTATCAGCAATACACAATATTTGGTATGCTCACTCATACTCATGTCATTTCTTCCTTAAGGAATAGGTAATAGGCAGATGGAAAAATTAGTCATGAGTAAGTATTCTTTCCACTTACCTCTTCCCCGATGATCAATTATCCATTATTTCTTTCCTAAACTATTGCATGAATCTAAATCGAGTTAAATCCATCCCCAAATGGACACAATTACCATCTCCACCCATATTTTGTTCAGAAGTATCTATGCAATTGGGTGGAGATACATCCGTTGCCCAATTACAACAGCAGGTAGAATATTTACAAATCCAATTAGAGTTAGAAAGACAGGAAAATATTCAAAAGATACAGCAAATTCAGAAATTCCAAGGATTGCTACAATATATTACTGAACACATCCGCGATAGTCTAGATGATCGCAAAATATTAACAATTATTACTCAAGAATTAGTTGATTTATTACAACTTAATCGCTGTCAAATTGAACTTTATAATCCCTGTTTGACTGCTGCTACAGTTACCTACGAATATAGTGCGAGTTTACCCCATTTTCAAGGTTTAACCACAAAAGTTGCTGATTTCCCCCGAATTTATCAATCTCTATTGCAAAAACAAATCTGGCAATCTATAGAAATTGTTCCCGGACATAATTCTGGCTTACAAATGATGAGTCAATTGGCTTGTCCGATTTTTGATCATCAAGGTGTTTTGGGCAATATTTGGCTAATTCGGCATACAGAGGCAAAATTTGGAGAATTAGAAATATCTTTTTTACAGCAAATAGCTAATCAATGTGCGATCGCCATCTGTCAATCTCAACTCTACACCAAAACCAAAGCCCAAGTTCAAGAAATTGCAACCCGAGAACATCATTACAACGAATTTATCAGACATCTTGCCCAAGAATTACGCACACCGATTACTAATATTAATCTTGCTGTGCAAACCCTAGAAAGTCTCATGACACCGCCGGGGATTATAGATATAGAAATAGTATGCCAACTATTACAAATTCTCCATCATGAATGTGGACGAGAAGATAAATTGCTTACCGATCTTCTTACCTTGACATATCTGAAAATCGATCCTGAACCTCCTAATTTAATTACTATTGATTTTTCAAATTGGTTATTTTCCATTGTCGAATCTTTTCGAGATGTTACCAATTGCCAGCAACAACAATTACACCTAGATATCCCCAGAGAAATTCCTCCTTTATCCACAGATATCACCGAGTTAGAAAAAATTATTACCCTGCTACTCAACCAAGCTTGTCAATGCGCTCCCGCAGGTGAATCAATTACAGTTACCGCCGATATGAATGCAAACACGGTAGAATTAAAAATCATTATTTCTGGTGTAGAGATGCCTCACCATAAACTGTCACAAGTTTTTCAGCCATTTTACCGCATTCCCAAACATTCCCCCTGGCAAGCACAGAACACCGGCTTAGAATTGGCATTAGTAAAAACAATAGTACAGCGTTTAGGTGGATTTATTCAAGTTATGAGCATGAACAATCGCATTACTTTTATCATGCAATTCCCACTGTTGTAGTTGTTTAGTGTCTTCAGCAATCTGTTGATAAATTTCGTGATTCAACAATTAATAAAGGCACCTCTCCCTAACCCTCTCCTAAGAGGAGAGGGAAAAGGAATAAGTAATTGGACAAAAATATTTACAGTCATTGCAAGCGAAGGGAAGCAATCACAACCCTTGGAATTGCTTCATTTCACGTCGTTCCATATGGCTAACGCCACGCAACGCTTACGCAATGAAATTGTGTAATTAATTCTGTCTCACTACCTATTAATCAAACCCCAGGAAAATTAACGATTTTTAAACCATGCAACACTAGCGCAAAAGTCAAAAGTCTGATATCATGATCTAATAAGCGGGTGAGTAGCTCAACGGTAGAGCAGTTGACTCTTAATCAATTGGTTGCGGGTTCGATTCCCTCCTCACCCATTAAATAAGATGTTAAAGAAATAAGCATGATCAAATAAAGGATATTTGAAGAACAAGAAGATCCCCGACTTCTTTAAGAAGTCGGGGATCTGCTACTCTGCTACGATCGAAGATATTCTTTTAAAACCTCAACTGTAGCTTTTCCAGTTTTTTCCCAACTAAATTGATTTGCTCTTTTCAGACCTTTTTCTGAAAGTTGTTTTCTCAGTTCTGAATCATTAATAACTGCTTGCATTGCTGCTGTAATCTCCCTCGCATTATAGGGATTAATTAAAATAGCAGCATCTCCCGCAACTTCTGGAAGTGAGGAAATATTAGAAGTAATAACTGGTGTACCACAAGCCATTGCTTCTAAAACCGGTAAACCAAATCCTTCCCACAGAGTAGGGAAAACAAGTGCTAATGCTTGATTAATAATTATTGGTAATTCGTCATAGGAAACATAGTTAAGGAATTTAACAAGATGACTTATTCCTAATTCTTGAGTTTGTGCTTCTAATAATGGAGAGTAACGTTGATCATAGGGTCCGGCTAACCATAGTTCATAATCATTTTTGTGAGGTAATGCGGAAAAAGCGGTAATTAGTCTTTGGAGGTTTTTGTAAGGGTCTTGACGACCAATATATAGGAAGTAATTGCGGGTAGGAAGGTTCAGGAATTGGAAATGTGAGTTATCTCCCGCCAAGAGAATTGGTGTAATTTTATTACTAGGAATTTGGTAAAATTGGGTGATATCATTGGCTGTTGATTCTGATATACAAATAATATGTTCTGCTTGTTTAAAAACTTCAGGAGTATAGTATTTATGGTATGTCGTCAATGGTGAAAAGCGTTTAGGAAACCGCAGTGGTATCATATCAAATGCTGTAACAACAAACCGACAATTAGTATATAAAGGTGCTTCGGAAATAGGGGAAAATAAAAGTTGGGATTTGAGGTTTTGATAGATTTTTGGTAATTGGAATTGTGTCCACAATAAACGGCGTAAATGTCCTTTCAAACCTTGTTCTGAGGTTAGGTTAGTAGGAGTTTGATAGCAGTTATAGTTAGGGAAAGATTGGGAAGTTAAAAGTATTGGCTCAAGTTTTTGTAAATGAGGTAAAAGATTAAGAGCGTAGGTAGTTGTACCTGTAGGTTTGGTAAGTAAGAATGAAAGATTAGTGAGTAATTGCATTTTTAATTTTTAGTTAGTTCAGTTATTAATATTTTTTATTCATACAAATTCAGTTTTAAATAAGCCCATATAATTTTTATTTTCTTTTTTTTATTATAAAGATTACAGAATTTCAGGAATATTACCTTGATTTAGCCAATTAATCATTAAATAAGGATGAACAATGTGAAATTCATGGATAGGAGAATTATAAATACTATGTCTTTCAGGAATGATAAGTTCAATATCTTTATTTAAAAAATCTTTAAAATTAGCTGTCACTAATAGATTAGCTCGACCAGCTAAAGCTGTTTCTAAAACGTGCTGATCTTCTATATCACTAATAGGAATAACACCTGATCCTCCTAATGTTAATTGAGGCTGAATTTGAGCATAACTGCGGATAACATCTACATAAAAAGACGCATCCTCAGCCAAGGGAGTTAATCTTAATAAAACTTCTTCTAAACGATTTAACATTCCCCAAGAAATCACAAGTTCTACTTTTCCCATATAACAGCGACCATAACGAACTGTATCAACTATACTTTGACAAGCTGATAGCTTGCGTGGTGTAGCCATATTTTGATTTTCTTTGATATCAGCTAATAATGCCGCACACCAAATATTGAGATCAAGACATAAGCGTAAATGATTAGACATCACGAGTTAACTCAACTGAAGCACAGAGTAAATCATCTTCAGTTTCTAAAGAATTTAACCAATTTTTATCTATATTTTGGGCAATTCTTTGTTGAGCGAGTTTGTATTGATGGTGCAATAAAACTCTTGTAATTTCTTGACTAATTTCTTGCCACTGTGCTTCAGAAGCAACCCCATTTAACTGTAAGAGTGCTGACCAAGCATCATGAGGTAACATAGCTCCTAGCTTGATTGAAGCACTGGCTATTTGGGATATTGAGCGATTTTCCATTTTTGATAATACACTAATTCGCTCTGCTGTTTCTACGTCTAGGTCTGCTGAGATGGTTTTTTCTGTCATTGCTCTATTTTTCTCATGAGTTCTATAAAGATTATAACTTTTAATTGGAATTGTGTCCATAATAAGCGGTTTAAATGTCCTTTCAATCCTTGTTCTGATGTTAAGTTAGGAGGAGTTTGATAGCAGTTATAATCAGGGAAAGATTGGGAAGTTAAAAGTATCGGCTCAAGTTTTTGTAAATGAGGTAAAAGATTCAGAGCGTAAATAGTTGTACCTGTGGGTTTGGCAAGTAAGAATAAAAGATTAGTGAGTAATTGCATTTCTCATTTTTAACGAGTAGGATATTACTGTACTGCATAAGGTGTAAATTGCCGTTTAAAAGCAGAATGAAAACCAAGGACAATATCTGAATTTGGTACACCCATTTGCACTAATCTTTCAGCTATAGATTCTTCGGTTCCGTTGTACTGAATCCAAATTTTGCCGTCTTCAATGTCAAAGTGCATCACTGGTCCAAACACTCGTTTATCGCCTTGCCATCCGATATAATTGAGTTGGTAATGGTCATGTTCACTATCAAATATTAGTTGTGCTTTGACTGGATCATTTGTGGTACAAATCTGGGCGTGTTCTGTTAAAATTTGTGTGATAAATTGTCTATACTTTTCTATTTTATCCATTGTCGAACTTCCTCCTGTTTAGGATCATAAATCATCAGCTTGACTTGATATCGCTGTAGCATTCGTTGAATAAATGGAAGTTGAAAAAAGTCATAATAAGTCTCAAAAGGGATGGCTAAGTAAACAATTCGGTTTGGTTCTTGTTCTTCAAGTGCTTGGCTATAGTTAAGATATTGACCTAATGCTGTATGGAAACTACTGATATCTGAATCTCCAATAAAGCTTTTAATTTCTACAGCAATTTTTTCTGAGTCCCTTTCTGCGGCTATGGTGGTTTCTGCGGCTAAATCAATTTGGAGTTTAATTGCTTCACTAATGCGAATGGTTAAGGGGTCATGGGTAATATTCCATCCTTCTTTTATTAAAGCATTTTTTACCTGTTGATGGAAAACATCTTTTGCCATTGTTTTTGTGTGAATATGAGTTAAAATTATCTGTATTTCAAGATTTAGTTTTCTTTCTTCTCCTAGTTCATCATAATTTGATTATATCATTTACGGATATTTTTACACAAGTCTCCCATCCAAACAATGTCCTTTTAAACTTACTGTTAATGATGTTGCTGATTTCTCATATAATCACATATACCATAAATTTTTCCTAATGCAGCTTGTGGTTTTATAATTAATCCCATTGTTGCTTTGATGATTTGCAGAATAAGTTTCATAGTAAAAATTGATTTATTTGTATACCTGTTAATTGTAAATAAATAACTATAGGTACTATATCTAATCTTTTTAAAAATGTTTCTATTAGTAATTGATGAAGGTTGATGTATGACACTTAATTGTTTAGTAATGGCTATTAAATGTCCTTGATTAGCATAACGTCTGCAAAAATCAAAATCTTCATAATATAAAAAATAAGCATGATCAAATAAAGGACATTCAGAAAATTTATTTAGATTAATTATTATACTACAACCGGAAACCCAATCACAATTAATATAATCTGTGTCGTTATTAGTTAATAAATCTACTTCTAAAATTGCGCCATTTTCAGGAATAAAGCGACCACCAGCAAACCAAATTTTCTGTTCAGGATTATAAACAATTGTACCTAAAATTGATAATTGTTGATATGAATTAAAAAAGAGTTGAGCTTTTTCTAAAGTATTTTCTGGTAAGTAAGCATCTGGATTAATTATCCAAACTATTCCTTGTTTATCTTGATTGTAAATCCATTGTAAACCTAAATTACAACCTCCACCAAAACCAAGATTATTTTCTGCTTCAATAATTATTGTTGATTGATTTTTTAGTTGATAAATTGAATTATCGTCAGGAGAGTTATTAATGATAATAATTTGGTAGTTATTATCTTGAGAAGATCTTACAGAATTTATTAATTTCTTGATAAGATATGTAGAATAATAGTTAACTGTTAAAAAATAGATCATAGAAATAAGAAATTTTTCAATTTATGAATATCAAATAAAACTTTCAAAGTTATAGTAATGATTAAAATTTTGATTATGAAAATGGCAAATAAATCGTGTGTCTTCCCCAATAATTTTTTGAATAGCTATTTGATACTTCATTTGAGATAGTCATCAACAATGTGACAAATATAATTTTGATAAGTTTGATTTTTTATTGATTGTATCTTTTTTTGGAAATATCCTAAATTAGGATTGTAGGTAGCTAAAAAATAGCAATTTTTTCAGTTGTTTGCATTTTTATCAATTACTGAAAGTAAGTCAATCAGTCGGATTTTTCTTCAAATTTTAATTAAATTATATTTTGACCGTATCAAAAACTATAGCACTATACCCCAAAATACCATACCAATAATTTTTAACATTATACATTCTAGAATTGTATCCAAAATTACTTAACTTAACCAGCATCTCTAGGGAAAAAATGACATAAACTAAAATGCCTTCTGTTCGTATAGGATCACCATGATAAACAGGCGGTAAAATATGATTTATGGAACCATCTTCTTGCAATTTACATCTAACTTCATCTTGATACCGATCACTATAAAAAGGTACTGTAAAAATATGCCTACCTCCACATTTGAGGATACGGTAAATTTCCTGAAAACCTTCATAGGGCTTGGGAATATGTTCAAATACATCACTACTCAGCACTACATCAAATGAATTATCAGGAAAAGAAGTTTTTGTTAAATCTTGATGCAGGATACCATTAATTACTTCTCCGCTTGTGTATTCCATACTTAAATATTCACTTGCTGTATAATTAGGTAATTCCTTTAAGAGATTATGTAAACACCCTGTAGTTTCTGTATTATAAATTTTAAAATCAGCTAGTTGTTCTAGGCGATGGGCTTTTGCAACAAAATCCTTGATGCTTCTAAATTTAAGTCCTTTAACTTCTTCAATTGCACCCAAAAGTATCACTGCCATTTGTCGATTTCGATTTGTAGAATGACAAACTATACATCTTCCCGATTCCCTTAAATTATCATTAAATACTAGGAATATAGTTAGTTGACCGCATATTGGACAAAAACCTAAAGTGTAGGTATATTTTAAAGCAAACTTATCAACCCAACTATTTTTAGTTTGGACTAAAGGATAAATCTGAAATTCATTTAATAAACTATTCATGACTAAATTATACCTTTGTTTTTATTAATTATCACTATCCATAAATTCAAGTAATTGCCTTAAAACTGATTTCATCGCTTGTGGGCTATATTGATTAATTAGCTTTAAAGAATTACGAGAGAGTAAAGACCAAAGTTCATAGTTATTATAAACCATTAAAACGAATTGAACAAAATCTTTAACTTCATCAGCTATTAAAACATCGAAATCATGAGTTAATCCCATTCCCTCTGCACCAATAGATGTTGTGACTGTTGGTAAACCATAGGAAAGACTTTGACCAATTTTACCTTTCATACCAGCACCATATCTTAAAGGTGCAACGAAAACGCGACTCTTCAGAAAATATGGTTCTACATCTTGAATATATCCAGGAACTTCGATTCGCTCATCCCTTGCTAAATTTTTTATTTTTGTTGGTGGATTACTGCCTAATAAAGTAATCTTGATATTAGGTTGTTTCTGCCAAATTAAAGGCATAATTTCCCTGCACATCCAAATTACTGCATCTACATTGGGTGGATGCCTGTAGCCACCAATAAATAATAAACCATTTCTCTGCTCAAAATCTGGTAACTTTCCTTGATATTGGTGGTGTATATTCGGTACAACGAAAACATTACTGATACAGAAATCCTCTAAAATCTTTTTCTCAACATCTGTAACAACAACTGTTGAATTAGCTATCCTAGCCATATTTAATTCCATGTCTCGCAATTCTTCCCAAGATGGTAAGCTAGAATTCCTATCGCTCTGAGGTATTAACTCTTGTTCTCGTTTTATCCGTAAAAAATGTAAATCTACTGTATCATAAATGATATTTATTTTCGACTTTCTTCTGATTATATTTATATACTTACTACATAACTCAGGTCGGCATATCCAAGCAATGTCAATTAGTTTTAGTCGTTTAATCAACTGATCTTCTAAATTAGGTTGTTGATGCGTAGCATATAACACTTCAACACCGAGATTTTGTAGTTCCGATGTGTAGGGTTCTTGAGCAAAGCCATTATCTGGGAGAAAAATTACAAAATATCCAAGGTTGATAAGAATTTGAATTATATTAAATAGTCTGTAAGAACCCGACTCTTGATCATGCAAAGGGACATAACTATCTATTATCAAAATAGTTTTGTTTCCTTGTAATCTTCTAGCTGCCAACTCCGCGTTTTCTGCTTCAGGAGTAAGATAATGCTGTAATTGATCTTGCCATTTAAGCAAAAATTTATAACGATTAGCTTTTTGATAGCTCTTAATACCACTTTCTAAGCTAGTACCAGAAGTAATTCCTTCATAATGAATTAATTGGGATTTCGGCTGGTATATAACCTTGTATCCCAATTCTCGAATAGCAAAACATAAATCAGTATCTTCATAATATGCAGGTAGAAACTCCTCCGAGAAACCACCCAAATTGTTGAAGATTTCGGCTCTAACTAGTAAACTTGCCCCTGAACAATAATCAACCTGTCTTACATAATTATACTCAGGCTGATCAGGATATTCTAATCTCCCATAATTCCAGCCAGAGGCATCTTGCCAAATAATTCCTCCCGCTTCTTGAAGTCTACCATTTGCATAAATTAACTTTGAACCAACAGCACCTACTTCATGATCTTGTGTGATTACTGCAACTAAATTTTCTAACCATCCAGGCAACACCTGAGTATCATTATTTAAAAAACATAAAAACTCACCTTTTGCTGTTGCAGCACCACGATTACAAGAACGAATAAAACCAAGATTCTGCTCATTAACTATAAGCTGAATATTTGACGAATAACTTAAATACTCTTTAGTTTCGTCAGTTGAATTATCATCAATGACAATAACCTCAAAGCTAACTAAGTTTGATGATTGATTTTGTAAAGATTTTAAAGCATTAAAAGTATAAAGAAATTTATTGTAAACGGGTATAATAATGGATACTTGGGGATATGGAGAATCAGGAAAGTTAAATTTTATTTTTTCAGGAGTATCAAGCGCTGTATATTTTATTATTTTTTCTAAATCATTAATAGCTCCATATTTTGATAAGTTAAAACTCTGTTTAATTTTATTAGTTAGTTTTTTAAGAAAGCTTCTTATACCCTCTTCTTTGAAAATCATCCATGCTCTGTGAATTTTACTAACTTTCTTAATTTCAAGAGCCATAAATTTCTGCTTCAATTCAAGCTGAATTTGTAATAGTAAAGTTTGACTTTGTTTCAATTCTTCTTGTTTTCCTAGTAATTTTTGCAAATACTCTTGATTCATGAATTTAATAAGCTCCTTTAATTGAATAAAGTGAAAAGAATAAAGTGAAAATCAACTAACATTCATTAATGTCGAGTTATAAATATTTGTTTCAGTTTAAACCAAAATTGACGAATTTTCCAAAATTTGCTAGATTCCATTGCTTGAATAATATTTTGAGCTTCTTGCCATTCAGTTTGAGCTTGTTGGAGAAGTCTTTGAGTTTTCTGCCATTCCTGATAGGCTCGCTCTAATTCTATCTGAGTTTGGTAGGTTTGAGACTGCGAATACTGTAGCATTTCTTGCGTCTTATGTAAATTTATTTCAAATACTTTGAGTAAATCATCAGATTCATAAATATATAAAGATTCCACAGGAGGTTGTATTTTCTCTAATTTGTCAGAACATATAGCGACAAAATAGAGAGGAGAATTCAAACTGCAAATTTTTTGACTTAAATTATTTATATCCCCTGTATAAGCTTTAATATTTTTTGCTTCCGTATCCTCCAAGGGAAAAATAAAAGACCCTATCCCCAATCTTTGACCATATATTTTACTATATTGAAAATGGTTACCTATTAAATTAACTAATTCATCATAATAAAGTTCTTTGACATGAAAGGGATTTGAATAATTTGTTTCATCTGAATAAGTTAGACGATTGGGGGAAGAAATAATTAATATCCCACCTGGTCTTAAAACCCTTTTAATCTCTTGCATCATCTTTTCATGTTGATCATGATGCTCAATAGTTTCAAAAGATACTACTACATCAATAGAGTTTTCTGGTAATGGTATAGATTCGCATGAACCGACCATAAACTTAAGGTTTTCATAGGTTTGATATGCTTTAGATGCGTACTCAACAGTATCAACACTAATATCTACTCCAACTACAGACTTTGCTAATTTAGCCAATAAAGCAGAACCATATCCTTCACCTGAAGCAATATCTAAGACAGTTTTACCAACTACAAATTCAAAACATAAAGCATACCGATGTAGATGCTCATATTTGATTTGTCCATCAACAGAGGGAATGTATCTTTCACCCGTAAATTCCATATTTTTACTCAACTACTAATTGAATTTAAGATTTCTAACTCTGTTATTTGCCTATAATTAATAGATGTATTTATATTAGGTATTTTGAATATACCAAACGTAATTTCTGTTACCGAAGAATTAATTACATATCCACACTGTAGCCAATCTAGCATTTCATGGTTATCCTGCGTACCGTCAGCCACCGCTGGTTCAATGATATAGCTGCCTCCGTTAATTTCTGGCCATTTAAAATTAAATGTAGTAGTAACAATACTACCCTGATTTATCTTACTCAATTTTGTACCCAATTGGTAAGTATTCCAAGCTGTGAGTGGTGTACGTAATCTATCGTAAAGTGAACAACCTATAATGAGTTTTTCAATTTCATCATGAGTAATTATAGTAACTTTTAAATAAATTTCTTCTCCTGGATAAATAAAGTTTATAGTTTGGCTATTACAGTCTAACAATTCGATGTTGATTATCTCCGCCCTTCCTGTGCCAAATCGTTCAATAGTTTGAAATTTGTAATACGGGTTTTCTGTGTAAGGATTGTTTATTTTTTTCATTAAAAATTCCGAGTTTACTTCATCATTTAAGTTTTGATTATGTGATTTATGAATAGGAATTTTTTCTGTGATGAGTAACTTTTGACGGTTATTTATTTCTTCATATATCCAAGCCTGATAGTGCTTACAAACCTCTGCTGGTTTTCCCTTTTCTACAAATTTACCTTCATTTATCCAGATTGCTTGTGAGCAAAGTCTTGAAACTGAACCACTATCATGGGAAACAAATAGAATTGTTCCGCCTAAATCTTGAAAATCTTTAATTTTTGCCATACATTTATGTACAAAAATTCCGTCACCAACTGCTAAAGCCTCATCAACAATTAAAATATTTGGTTCAACATTTACCGCTACTGCAAATGCTAAACGAACAAACATACCACTAGAATAACTTTTTACTGGCTGATCGATAAAATCCCCAATATCGGCAAAAGCAGCTATATCATCAAACTTATTTTCTATCTCTTCCTGAGTTAAACCTAGAATACGTCCATTAAAGAATACATTTTGCCTCCCAGTAAACTCAGGATTAAAACCACTTCCTAATTCTAATAAAGCCGAAACTCTGCCATTAACTAATACTTGTCCTGTAGTTGGTGTTAGTGTCCCCGCAATAATTTGTAGAAGTGTACTTTTACCAGATCCATTTTGTCCGATAATCCCAAAAGTTTCGCCTTTACAAATATCTAAGTTAATATCTCTTAAAGCCCAAAACTCCTGTGCATAGGATTTTCCAGGTAACAACAATTCTTTAAGCCTATCTACAGGACGAGCATAACGCTTAAAGCACTTTGATACATTTTTTAGGGAAATTGCAATTTCTTCTCCCATGCTTTTACTGTTAATCCTCACAAATTAAAAACAATAACCACAGTGCCATTCTTAATGTTCACAATACATCAGCAAATGCTGGACGCAATCGCTTATAAACTGTAAACCCACAATAAAATATCATAACTGATATCGCCGAAGCTACACCCCACTCACTCCAATGCTGTACCTCCCCCACTAAAACTATATCCCGATAAACTTCTGCTATAGCTGCCATGGGATTTAACCAAAACACCCATTTTCGGAAGGCTTCAGGAATTGCTGAAGCCGGATAGATAATCGGTGTCAAGTACATCCACACATTTAATAATACTCCCATTGTTTGTGGAATATCTCTCAAAAACACTGTTAGCCCCGCTGTCAAATAACCCAACCCAGCAGTTAATAATAACTGTGTCAGCCAAACTAAGGGTAACAGAGCCAAGGTAGTATGTAAAGTATGAGTCGTGATAGCTACGAAAAATATCAATGCCATTAAACCAAAGGAACTTTCAATAAACGTTGATAAAATTGGCACTAGAGGTAACAACGCCAGAGGAAATACCACCTTCTTAACTAAATTCGGCTGTCCTATTACTGAACCAGCAGACTGCATAAGTCCACCTGTAAAAGCAATCCAGGGTAATAACCCCGCAAACAGCCACAAGCCAAAGGTAAAATTATTTTCTGGTAAACCCTTTAAAGTGTGCAGTTTCACCTTCAGCACTACGGAAAATACATAGGTGTAAATTAGTAATTGTGATAACTGATTAAGTAAAGGCCACAAATTACCTAATACAGAACCTTTATACCTTGCTTCCAAATCCCGACGGACTAAAGTTCTCAGTAAGTCGAATTTCCCCCACCATTTTCCATCTATCGGTAGAATCCGTCTTAGTTTGACTATCTTACGTATAATCTCCACAGTTGATAACAATTTTTAATTCCTTGTGATTAGTATACACCTCGTTTTTTCCTAATTCGTTTTTTCCTAATTTATACTATCAGGATCTACACCGAGCGAACTGACAAGTCAGTGCTTGCGCTATCGCAAACGTACTGCTTCTTTTGCTGTAATCATTTTTACCATCTCCTATTTAGCTGATAATTTTAGGACTTACGCATTGATAGAAAGTACCAAATATGGTCTATAGTTTTCGGGCGTTCCTACACGATTTTTAGTGATGCCTCCGGCAAGCGAAGCTATCGCTATCAATCGGAAGTTAATCGCCAAAAGCCTGAAACGACTGATTTTCGTTCATTCACGTCATTGTAAATTTGTACAGTGCGTAAGTCCTGAAATATATCATAAAGATCATTAGTTATAAAATATCGGCTTCAATACCTAACTCCCTTAATTTTTGCGCTAGAATAGCTGCTTTATTCTCTGCGTCATCAGCCCTTTGACGTTCAGATTCAGCCCTTTGATGTTCAGATTCAGCCCTTTGACGTTCAAGTTCAGCCCTTTGATGTTCAAATTCAGCTTTTTTAATCTCTTCTAAATTAGCTTCTTCTGGTGTAGGGACTAATTTTCCTTCAACAGTAAAATATCTTAACTTATCTTCCCAAACCCCTAGATATAAACCTAACTCCTGACTCCAATACCAGGCATTTTCTGATGCTGGAATAGTTTTATACTCACTGTCTGTTAATCGCCATCCTACCAATTCTAAGGTATTCGGGGAAAACCAAAAATACTCAGGGGTGCGGAATTGATTTTGATACAACTGTTTTTTCAATCCCTTATCTACCTTCGCTGTAGAATCAGAAAGTAATTCAATTATTACATTGGGATATTTACCATCTTCTTCCCATATTACCCAAGAAAGACGTGGACGTTTTTCCGTATCTTTAACTAAAAAAAAGTCTGGTCCTCTAAAGTCTCGATTTTTTAACTGTTGTCGGCTATAGTAAACGCTAAGATTTGCACCAATAAAAAAATCTTCTCTATTACGCCATAACCATTCTAAACAAGTTACTAATATTAATAGTTGTGTATAGTGTAAAGAGCTTTCCATTTCTGGTTCGTCGCTGAGTAGTTCAGTGCAATCTGGCATTAATGCTTCTATTTCTTGTGCGGTTAAAGCCATAGATTTTATTAGGATAAATTACTATCTTTGGTTAATTATAAACTATCAGGTTCTAGTCTAAGGAACGCAAATTTAATAACCTGCAATTCTGATGTAACCTGGAATGGTGCGTTACGCTGTCGCTAACACACCCTACTTTTGCACCTTATTTAATTCACATTCCTAAGTAGGTTGGTGTTGAAAATTGTCGTTATGGAAAGGCAAAAGGCACTCATGCAAGAGGCAAGAGTGAAGAGGGTTTGGGCGATTTTACATTTCTTTACACAGTTTGGTTTTATTGTGTTCACCTACTTATGCAATTACCAAACGATAGCTATGTTAGAGGGTGTTTGAAAAGTTATGCTTGATGTATCAAATATTTTTTACCCCTCCCTAACCCTCCCCTTGTAAAGGGGAGGGAACTGGATTTTTATTGTTTCCCCCCTTGTAAAGGTGGGACTAGGGGGGTAGCAATGTGATGAAAATTACGGAATACCACTTTTAAAACATCCTCTAAGAGGATGTTTTAAAAGTATTAGATGAAACCGATAATCTCCAAAAACCTAACCCCCCTGCCCCCCTTCCCTACGTTAGCGCAGCGTGCCGAAGGCTGGGAAGGGGGTTTTCAAAGCCTCTCCCCGCTTCGGGGAGAGGTTTGGAGAGGGGTTTGTTTATACATTAAAAACTTTTCAAACATCCTCTTACAGCAAATCCATAAATTGATGCCGCCACAGGTGAAAACAAGTCCATCCCAAGGCTAAAATAATGATGCCACTCAGTAAAGCCCCCCAAATCAGACCTAAATCTGGTGGAGAACCTGATAATGTAATCTGACGGAGACTTTCGATGATTGGGGATAAGGGGTTCAAACCTAAAAACTGTTTTACCGGCTTGGGAACAATAGCTGCTGGGTAAAAGATCGGACTGCTAATCCAAATTACAAATACTACTAATTCATAAAAGTAAGGTAAATCCCTGAAAAATACGTACAAAGCGCTGACTAAAAAACCGACTCCTGTAGAAACTAAAATTAATGCTAAAAATGGAAATACTAAAGCGATGACATTGATGAGACTTTTGGAATTAAGCAATGTCATAATTGCTAGTAACGGAAATGCTCCCACTGAAAACTGAAAGACATTGGACGAAATCATTGATACCGGAAAAACACTAACTGGTAACTGAATCTTATTTAATAATGCACCATTGCCGACTACGCTGGTTAAAGCTTGGGATGTGCAAGCGGAGAAAAAATTAATTACTAACAGTCCTGTCAGCGCTGCCAGCATATAGTTAATGATGGAGTTACCATAGTAGGATGCAAAGGTAGCACCAAAGATGGCAGTATACAACCCTGTCATAATCAATGGGTTCAATAGTGACCAATAAACCCCTAGAAAAGACCCCCGATAACGGACTTTAAGTGTCCGTCCAACTAAGACGTGCAGGAGTTCGCAATAACGCTGCACTTGTAACCAATTTAAATTATCTTTCAGGGAAAGTGTCATTCTTATAGCACCATTACACACCGGAAAAAAGTCATTTTGGCATTCTATACCATACGAGTGCAATTGTTGACGATTAATTTTCAGATAAGTGAAATTTTATCTATCTCAGGTAATTACTTACAAACTATCAGAGTCAATACCTAACTCCCTTAACCGTTGAGCCAAAATTGCTACTTTAGCCTCCGCATCATCAGCCCTTTGGCGTTCACTTTCAGCCTTTTCTGCCAATTCTGTAGGTATGAGTAATTTATCACCTGTATCAAGACGGTAAAATCTTAAAAGCTCCCCTTCCACTTCTAGACGCAATCCCAACGGCTGAGATAAACTATCGGTAATGGGTTGATAAATCTCATCCTGTAAACGATACCCCTGTAACTTTTTGTTAATCCATTCTCCTTTCGGGTCAAATAACCAATATTCTAAAATCCCTAATTGTTCATACAATAACTTCTTTTGCTCTTGATCCTGCCTTTGAGTTCCGGCACTGGTCATTTCCAAGACAACTTGGGGAACTTGACCTTCTTCCCAGACCTTATAATTATCTCTACCTCCAGGTGGCACATCAAAAATTACCATCACATCTGGTGCTACTCTTAATTTCGGAAAACTTTGAGCATAGTATAAAAATTGATTTGCGAGTACCGTTGCTTGTCTTCCTGCTAGGTACTGTTTTAAAACTTCTAAAGTAGTTAAAATCGCATAGAGATGTATATAGGTTTCTGCCACGGGTTCTCCATCAGAGCTAGGATATTCGATGGTGACATCGGTTAACTTTATGGTTGTAGTCATAGTTTTTTCCTAATTAACCACACTATCAGGATCTAAGTAGGTGAACACAATAAAACCAAACTGTGTAAAGAAACGTAAAATCGCCGAAAACTTCTTTACTCTTGCCCATTGCCTCTTGCCTTGCCATAACGACAATTTTTAACGCCAACTCACTTACGCCTAGCGATCGCAAATAAGTAGTGAGACAGAATTAATTACACAATGTCATTGCGTTAGCAAAGCGTGGCGTTAGCCATATGGAACGAAGTGAATTGAAAATGTTGGGTTTCGTTCCTCAACCCAACCTACGTATTTTTGCTTTTTAGTCTTAACCGAACAGTATTGTATCAGGATCTATTCCCAGCGATCACGCCATAACCACTCTAAGCTAGTTACCAATAATAGGAACTGCATATAATGCAAAGAACTTTCCATTTCCGGCTCATCACTTAATAAACGAGTCGCATCGGGCATTTGTTGTTCTAGCTGTTGGGCTGTAACAAACATAAGAGTATACCTACTTGCTTACTGATTTAATTTTAAGCCATGAACAATGAAAACAGAGTGCCAGATTCAGCTACACTGAGATTTGGATTATTTTATTTTAACTAGATCATGGACATCGGACAGAAAGTTAAGGTGATTCGTTTGCGCGATCGCGTATCCTCTACTATCGCTCAAAAACTCGGCAAAATTGGCACTATCGAAGGCTACAAAGTCACAGATGGTAAAGGAATTGGTGTGGTAGTCAAGTTTGACGACAACTCCTCCACTTGGTTTTTTGAAGATGAAATCAGACCAGCTTAGTCAAAACAACTTATAGCAGAGGCTAAGAAGATTGGTTGAGTGCTAAGTTGTTATTGACAAGATCGGCAAAATTGGAAATTAAGTAATGGCCTTGATACTGACGTTTTTGGGCAAAAACGGCATCGCTCGCAGTAAGATAGCGATCGCCGCAGCCATTAGTTTGGCAACACAAGGCAAACGGGTACTCCTAGCAGGACTAGCAGATCCAACATTGTCAATTCTACTCAATACTCCTCTGACTCCTGACCCCCAGGAAATCTCTCCCAATCTCCAAGCAGTACAGTTTCAAGCATCTGTACTGCTAGAACGCAACTGGGAGGAAGTGAAAAAATTAGAGGCTCAATACCTCCGCACACCAATTTTTAAAGAGGTTTATGGGCAAGAATTGGTAGTATTACCGGGCATGGATAACGCCCTCGCTCTCAATGCGATTCGTGAATATGATGCCAGTGGCAAATATGACGCGATTATTTATGATGGTACGGGCGATGCTGCTAGTTTGCGAATGTTGGGAATGCCAGAATCTTTAAGTTGGTATGTCAGACGATTTCGGCAATTATTTGTTAACTCTGATTTAGGGAAAACAATTTCTGAATCACCCCTAATTCAACCTTTAATTAGTAGCCTTTTCAATTTTAATTGGACTGCTGATAATTTTTCCCAACCTACTAACCAAGTTAATAATTTCCTCGAAGAAGGTAAAGCTGCCCTGGCTAATCCTCGGCGCGTTGCTGCTTTTTTGGTGACAACATCTGAACCTATTGACATGGCAAATTCCCGTTATTTATGGGGAAGCGCTCAACAAATTGGTTTAACTATTGGTGGCGCAATTTTATTTGCTGGGGCAGAACAACCTAATTTATCTGAGGAATTTGCACCTCTACCTGTGAGCATAGTTCCTGATGTTGTCAATGGTGAATGGCAACCTCTGATAGATGCTTTACCCAACTTGATTGAGCAAGCATTACAAGCTAACCCACCCATTGAAATTGACGTGCATAATCGCCAAGTACGCCTATTTTTACCTGGTTTCGACAAAAAACAGGTAAAACTCACTCAACAGGGTCCAGAGGTTACAGTAGAAGCCGGAGATCAAAGACGTAATATCTTCCTCCCCCCTGCTTTAAGCGGTAAACCTGTCACAGGTGCAAAGTTTCAAAATAGTTATTTGATAATTTCTTTTTAGGGATTGGGGACTGGGGATTGGGGACTGGGTAATAATTACCAATTACCCATTACCTATTACCAATCACCTATTACCAATTACCATTACACCTTATGTCTGAATCAACTCCCATTAATCCCAATTCGCAGCCGAATGAGGCTGTAGAATCTCCAAATCCAGAAGTTACAATTACAGAAGACCGCAATGCGAAAACTCGGCAATTGCTGGGAATGAAAGGTGCGAGCGCTGGAGAAACTTCTATTTGGAAAATTCGCTTGCAATTGATGAAACCGATTACCTGGATTCCCCTAATTTGGGGTGTGGTCTGCGGTGCGGCTTCTTCTGGTAACTATACCTGGACTTTAGAAAATGTTTTGAAGTCTGCCCTGTGTATGTTGCTTTCTGGTCCTTTATTGACTGGTTATACCCAAACCATCAATGATTATTATGACCGGGAAATTGACGCGATTAATGAACCTTATCGTCCTATACCTTCGGGGAGAATTTCGGAAAAGCAAGTAATTAGCCAATTCGTGCTTTTAGTATTATTAGGATATGGAGTGGCTTACACCTTAGATTTATGGGCAGGTCATTCAGTTCCTAATGTTTTACTGTTGTCTGTTTTTGGTAGTTTCATTGCCTATATCTATTCTGCACCACCATTGAAATTAAAACAAAATGGTTGGCTAGGAAATTATGCTTTAGGTGCAAGTTACATTGCTTTACCTTGGTGGGCTGGTCATGCTTTATTTGGGGAATTGAACTGGAAAATTGTGATTCTGACTCTATTTTACAGTTTGGCGGGTTTAGGGATTGCCATTGTTAATGATTTTAAGAGTGTGGAAGGCGATCGCCAATTAGGATTACAATCATTACCAGTTATGTTTGGCATCCAAAATGCGGCTTTGATTTGTGTCGTCATGATTGACTTATTTCAAGGTTTGGTTGCAGGTTATTTGGTGAGTATTCACGAGAATTTATATGCAGCCATTCTCGTATTATTAATCATTCCCCAAATCACTTTCCAAGATATGTATTTTCTTCGTGACCCCATAGCCAATGATGTCAAATATCAAGCCAGCGCCCAACCATTTTTGGTTTTGGGAATGTTGGTGACAGGTATTGCATTAGGTCACGCCGGCGTTTAATTGTAGGGTGTAATCAGTCGTAAAAACCCCTATCCCGTCTGGGAATGAATTCCCAGTCTCATAGCGAAAGTCATCTAAAGATGACTAAAAACTGGGTAAATTTATTAGTCCGTTTTAACGGACTTTAGCTATGAGACAGGGAATTTATTCCCTGGCTTAAGGCTTAAGTTGATAGATATCAGCAATGCGCTCAATTCCTAATTATGAAAAAAATAGAAATAGAACTAGATCAAGAAACCTATGACAAAATACAACAATTAACCCAAACTAATCATTGTCAAATCTCAGATTTAATTAAAGCCATGATTGAGCAACTTACTCAACCAGAAATTCTCAACGATTCATTTATTGGCAAATGGTCAGATGATGCGGAATTAGTTGATCAACTAATTGAAGATATGTTATATAAAACATAGAACCTAAAAAATAATAAATTAATATTGAAAAATAAAACTTTAATTGATACAGATATTTTATCGGAAATTCGCAAAGGCAAAAATCCCCAAGTTATAGCTAAAGCCATTGCTTATAAAACTAGTTTTAAAAATCATACCATATCTGTAATTACGGTTTCAGAAGTTATCAATTGATGTATCGCTTTTGGGTAGTTATGGAGAATGCGATCGCTCTTCTATCATCAATATTTGTAGGTAAATTTAGGCTTTTAGCAATGAAAAGTCAATAATTAACCAATATATTCAATTTCACCTAAGTCATTGATTAATACAAATGCTCCCACAGATAAAGATGAAAGGATGTCACTAATTTTTTCCATCAGAGGAACTAAGGGACTTCCAAATAAAAAAATACTCAACCACCTAACGCAAAAATCTCTCAAACCCTTATTCCTCTGTGTCCTCTGCGCCTCTGTGGTTCGTTAATCAGGATAATTTATTTCTTGGAAGTCCCTAAATGATTAGGATGAGTGCTAGAAGCTGATAAGTCAGCGCTTGCGCTATTACTACTCATCTATCGTTAATAATTTGGGCGTTGCTGATTTTAGGGATGAAAATAATTTTGCATACGTTCAAGACTCTTGTAGAGACGTTCCATGGAACGTCTCTACCTCCAAAAATCATACGCCAATTCAGCAACGCCATAATTTGAAGGGGTTTAGTAATGCGCTTTACATTTAATGTAACCTCTGCATGAGGTTTCTGGCCTGTTCACTGATAGCTTGCCAATTTTCCTGTAATACTGATTCTGTGGGGAATAATTCGCCACTTAACCCCACCGCTACTGCACCCACTTGTAAAAAATCTTGAGCATTTTCTAATGTTATACCCCCCGTAGGAATTAGGGGAATATGCCCAAGGGGTCCTTGTAAACTCTTGATATAGCTAGTTCCGCCCACTGCTTGCACCGGAAACACTTTGACACAACTTGCACCATGATTCCAAGCGGTAATAATTTCTGTGGGTGTCAATGCACCGGGAATAATCGGGATATTTGCGGTTAATGCAGCTTGAATCATATCTAGATCAGTGTGGGGACTGAAGAGAAATTGCGCCCCACAGGCGATCGCCTCTTGTAACTGTTGAACATTAAATAAAGTCCCCGTACCAATCATACAGTTAGGTAATTTAGCACGGAGTTGGGCAATTAATTCCGGTGCGCGATCGCTATTCCAGGTAATTTCAATTAACTGCATTCCTCCAGATGCTACAGCTAAAGCCATTTTCTCACCCCATACCATCTTCGGGGCGCGAATAACAGCGATCGCTCGATGTAATTTTAACTGTGACAACCAAACTTGATTAGACATTTTTACCGTAACTTAAACAGCATCAATTAAACTGGTAAGACATCGTGAAAATGCGTATAGTCACAGTAACGATGTCCATCAGGCGTATGGTACATAATATCTACAAATTGATGATTCCACAAAATCTTATTATACTCAACATGGTTGAAATATGGACTTTTGGAAAATTACGAAAAACCTAGATTTGTAGGGATTTAGCTCTTGCTTTACCCCTAGTAGTTCGTCAAATTTATTTTGACGGGTAATGAGTTTCATCAATCCCAATCAGCAAAACCTGATGTTAGCTTAATAATGCTGAAGTTATCCCATACAGAGGACTGGACTCATCAATAATGTGCATTACCGTCCAAGATAAAGAAAAAAGCATCTAAAAAAGAACCTGGTTTAGCATTAGGGACTTCCAAGAAATAAATTATCCTGATTAACGAACCACAGAGGCGCAGAGGACACAGAGGAATAAGGGTTTGAGAGATTTTTGCGTTAGGTGGTTGAGTATTTTTTTATTTGGAAGTCCCTTAGCAATACAATTTCCTCCTAACCAATAAGGGAACACCAAAAAATAAATTACCCAATTTTGTGGGATGGGCATCCTGCCTGTCCTTGATGATTAACAGGCTTTTCAGCCCGCACCACAAGAAATTTTTGGGTATTTTTTTAATTGGAAGTCCCTAAGCGATCGCAAACTGCTGTAATAGCTACATAAGCGCCACAAATCGGCAAAAAAAAGCCAATCCAAGGAATCGTCAGTAACAGATGGGAAGGATCATACCAATAGGAATGCCATGCACCCATACCCATAATTTTGAATTGTCCATTATGGATTTGAATATGAACTCGTGAATGCAAGTGTTTTTCTGGCTTGCAAAGAAATCTCTGTAATTTAAATTTTATGAGCAGTAAGTAAAAGTCTGGTCAATGGTAAGATGACTAAAGATAAATATATTTAATCAAAAATGAATCGAATTTTTTGGATTACCGCCTTAATTGCCTTTATTAATTCCCTGAGTTTTACAATTCTCATCCCCATAATTTATCTTTATGGTAAACAATTTGGTTTAAATGATTTCCAAACCAGTTTATTATTCTCAACATATTCTATTGCTCAGTTTTTCGCCACTCCTGTAATTGGTAAACTCTCCGACAGATTTGGGCGGAAACCATTATTAATAATCAGTTTAGCAGGAACAGTAATTGCTAATACTATCGCAGGAACTGCCACAACAGCAATATTACTATTTTTCGCCAGATTTTTAGATGGTATCACAGGTGGAAATGCTTCAGTTGCCCAAGCCGTTATTTCTGATGTTACCAGCCAAAAAAATCGCGCTCAGGCATTTGGGATTTATGGTGCGGCGATGGGATTAGGATTTATTGTTGGTCCAGTTATGAGTTTAGTAGCACAGCAAATTTCTTTAGGAACGGCATTTTTAGTTTCCGGTGCAGTTGCTATGATAGCGATGTTAATGACAATCTTCTTATTACCAGAAACCTTACAAAATAAATCTCCAAAGGCTACGAATATCTTTGATTTAGGGTTAGAAAATTTAATTAAAGGATTTGCCATGCCAGGAATTGGCATTTTATTATTCATTAACTTTTGCACCGGGACAACATTTACCATGTTCACCTATGCCTTTCAACCATACTTTATCCAAGTTTTACATCAAAATAATAAATCTTTAACACTCTTATTTTTAGTTTTTGGCACATTAGGAGTAATCATGCAAACTTGGGGAGTATCTGTCCTCAGTCGTAAATTTAATGTTGTCAAGATATTATTTTTAGGCTTATTTGTTCGCAGTTTATCATTTTTGTTAATGCCTGTTTGGCCTAGCATCAATTATTTTATTGTAGTTAGCATCCTATTTGCGCTTTTTAATGCCCTAGTCCAACCCATGATTAGTACATTGATTTCTCTCAATGCTCGACCACAAGATCAGGGAACTGTATTAGGATTAAACGCATCCTATTTAAGTATTTCCAACGGTATTGGTCCAGTGATTGCGGGGATGATAGTTCACCAATCCCAACCCATTACCTATGGCTATCCTTTATATCTAGCAGGAGGTTTAACATTTTTGGTTTTAACCTTAGCCATAGGTACGCGCAAAAGATATAGCACGGCTATTTAAGCGTTAAATTATACTATTGACAATATTGACAGTTAGTACAACTTGTCAATATTGTTACTTTCGTGTAATATACATCATTGTTTGTAAAATTACTATTTTGCAACAACTTTTCTCAGTGACGAATTCAACATTATCCCAATAACTACACCAGGCAAAAATATGTTGTTTTTTTTCAAGTTGATTGATTACTTATTAGGCGCAGTTGCGATAACATCAGGCTTCATTATTTATGTTGATTCTAGTAATCCACAATATGTAACTGCTGCCTCCGTTGCTTTAACTGTTTCGATTGGTTTATTTCTTTTCAATAGACAATCGGTAAATAATGCTAAAAAGGAATCACAAAAAACTGAGCTTTCCAAAAAAGCTGAACTCTATACATCTCTATTAAGCAATGGTACTACATTGGACTATAATACAGTTTTGCCGGCACGAGCCAAAGCTTTAGAATATTCGCAAGAGTTGATTGACGACTATAAAAGTTCTCGAAATCTTGCCAGAACTCTTTACTATGTTTTGCAAATTTCTACCGTTATTTTGTCAGGTGTAACACCAATTTTAGTGTTGGTAGATAAATTAGAGGCAGGACAAAGTTGGTTAAAATGGCTGCCTGTTATTTGCCCAGCCGTTGCTTCCATTGTTGCTAGTATCGTTACCTCATTTCCTTTTGAGAAAAATTGGATGGCTGCTAACAAAGCCGTTGAATTATTAGAAGCTGAACAGGAAAAGTTTATTTTGGGAATTAGCCCAGCCTATCGTTGTTATGATATTTCAGAAGAAGGTAAACAACAACAAAGAGTAAGTCAGGCAATAGAACTATTCATTAATCAAGTGAATAATATTCACCTTCAACTAGTTCAACCAAACAGTGATTCAGAACAGGGAAATCAAGAAAAACAAGAGTCTCTACAATCTGAAGAATCAACTACAAAACAAAAAGTAGCTGTATAGTTTTGGTGTAATCACCAATTTAGGGGCGCAGGACATATCAATTTCTGGGCGCAAGCCCTGCGCCCCTACGGAATTTCTGAATGATCAAAAATGTCAGTTATCCCTGACATTACGGTTTATAGTAAAAAATAGTTAGAATAGTGTAGACGCTCTTTTCCAGAGAGTCAACCTACTCGTGATTTGAATTAATTGCAACTTTATATGAATTTAAATAGCCCGTCTGCCAATTCTTCCGATACATATTCCCAGCGTTTGGCAGACATTGTGGGAACACTGATCGCCCTGATCACTCTCACTTTACCAGTATTTATCATTGCCCACTATTCTTCTGTTAATGTTGAAAACAATCAACCATCCTTAACTTACAATCTACCTATTCGTGGAGATTAGAATATACAGCAGAATTTAAGACTTAAAGCAGAGGATTAGGGGTAGGGAGTTTTCTTCTTGAGCCTTTTTTGTGGGTCATTTAGAGAACTCCACAAAAAAAATGATCCAATTTTGTGGGATGGGCATCCTTGCCCGTCCTTGATGATTAGCGGGCAATTCGTCCCGCACCACAAGAAATTTTGGGATATTTTTTTGATTGGAAGTCTCTAATAAACCTGTGCTGCATGAGTTGTCATTGCGAGTGAAAGGAAGCAATCTCTTGACAACCGATAAACCACCTAACGCAAAAATCTCTCAAACCCTTATTCCTCTGTGTCCTCTGCGCCTCCGTGGTTCGTTAATCAGGATAATTTATTTCTTGGAAGTCCCTCACTAAATTATTGGGTCTGACGCACCCTACAAGAGATAAAATCCACATTACATATTGAGTAGGGTGTGGTTCGGCAAGCTCACCAACCACGTCAGATAGAGGAAATCTGTTTTTTACCAAATTATTGGGTCTGACGCACCCTACAAGAGATAAAATCTACATTACATATTTAGAAAACTTTGTCAATGCGTAAGCACTAGGATCATCTTTTTTGTGGATTTCTCTTATGAAATTTACCAGTATTTTAGAAGGAATGTTGAGGAAGAGATCCACAATGTTTTAAGATCTTACACTGGGAGCGAAAATGGCTGCTACCGCTGATTCACTTTTAGTAAAGGAGTTTTATTGTGGATTTATCTTTGATTCCCGCCCAACCAAAGCCAGGTGTAATTAATGTCCTGATTGAAATTGCTGGTGGAAGTAAAAATAAATACGAATACGATAAGGATTTACAAGCGTTTGCCCTAGATCGGGTTCTCTATTCTTCAGTTAAGTATCCTTATGATTATGGTTTTATCCCCAATACCTTGGCTGATGATGGCGATCCGTTAGATGGTATGGTGATCATGGATGAGCCAACATTTCCCGGTTGCGTTATTGCCGCTAGACCTGTTGGTTATTTGGAAATGATTGATGGTGGCGATCGCGATGAAAAAATTCTTTGTGTTCCCGATAAAGATCCGCGCTATGCTCATGTATTGTCCCTTAAAGACATAGCCCCTCATAAACTGGAAGAAATTGCCGAGTTTTTCCGTAGTTATAAAAATTTGGAAAAAAAGGTAACACAAATTCTCGGTTGGCAGGATGTTGATAAGGTAGCCCCCTTAGTAGAAAAGTTCATTCAAGCAGCTAAAGCTAAAGCATAATAGACTATGGGTGATGGTAATGTGAATTACTCATTACCCACTAAGTAATTGGACAAAAATATTTACAGTCATTGCGAGCGAAGGGAAGCAATCATAACCCTTGGAATTGCTTCATTTCACTTCTTTCCATTCCCAATGACATTGTGTAATTAATTCTGTCTGACTACTTAAACCGATTATTCTGGAATAATTAGTAAGAACCTACTGATCTCATTCCCCCATCTCTCACTGGTTGCAAAAAAAAAATTTAAAATCAAATGCAGCGCACTCTCTTATCAGCAAAAATTCATAACTGTACACTCACAGCGGCAAATATTAATTATGTGGGCAGTATCAGCATTGACGAGGTTCTCTTGGCAAAAGCTGGTATATTCCCTTACGAGCAAGTACAAGTAGTGAATATTGCTAATGGCGAGCGTTTTATTACTTATGCCATATCCGCTCCAGCTAATTCAGGAGCTATTGAATTGAATGGAGCAGCCGCACGTTTAGGCGTAGTTGGCGATCGCTTGATTATAATGACTTACGGGCAGTTTACTATGGAAGAGTTAAAATGTTACTCTCCTACTGTTGTCATTGTGGGTGAAAAAAACCAGCTATTAGAAGTGCGACATTATGATGATCTGCTTAGTAAGCGGATTAATTAGGAATAGTAGGAGTCACCGAGTCAGGAGTTAGAAGAAAGAATGGGTTATAAATTTAACTCAGCAACATCTTGATTTGGTGCAGTTTAGCAGCTAATAGACCACTGGTAATTAATTCGGCGGCTTTGTCTATACCAGCTTGCATATCTGGACAAATCCCACTGCGCCATAGGTAAAAACCACCATTCCAGAGGGCTGTTTGCATTAATTCGCTGGCTTTTCCTATCAAAACCCCTTGCATATCTTGAATGAGTTCTTCTGTAGTAGTTAGAGGAACATTTTTAGTAGTAAAGCCATATTCACGGGGTGAAAGTTGTAGACGGGTTAATGTTTCTGGATTTGATGAAGATAAACCGACAATGGCTGTGCGATCGCGTGGTAAGTCACAACTACCTTCTAAGCCCTTAACAAAAGTATATTTTGTCATCCCACGTAATCCTAAAGCGGCTTGAAACATTGCTTCCGTGGGTGGATGAACAAAACCGGCAATAATATGGGCTTCCCCCATGTATGGACACCAAATTAACTCCATTGTTGCTAACGGTGGACGTTTCCCCAATTGATCACGATATTCCCACAGAGTTTGATTTAAAGGAAAATGTTTGGGTGTGTAAATAAAGCCAATTCCTGTTTCTTCAAAAATCCCCTGGGTTTGTTCCAGTGATAAACCAGTCCAATCTATTCCTAAACCTTGCCAAATCTCGATTAAAGGTAAACCATATTTTGTGGGTAAGCGATCTCCGCCGTGCATAATTACAGGTTGACCCGCAGTAGCTAATAACAAAGCCGTAATGATATTGATGGGTGCAGTACGGGTTCTGCCATCATGGGGCATACCCAAAACGATGACAGGTTGGGCTATTGCCGACAATTTTGGACCTAGTTCATAGTAAGCATCTAACATTCCTGCTAACTCTTCCCCAGTAGGGCGCTTAATCCGATGGGCAATTAAAAACGCGCCAATTTGTGCTGGTGTCGCCTCAGATAATAACATCATTTTTGTCGCAGTAGCTGCTTCAGCACGGGTTAAATGATCTGATGTGTGACTTCCACTACCTACTTTTTGGATAAATTCCCGAAATTTATTAGTCATTTGTTAGTTGTTAATTATCAGTTGTTAGTGGAAAAAGGCAATTTTAAAGGAAAAGTGCTGTATAGGCTCAAATTGATCATGAAACTCCTTCCACAATTCTCTTTTACTCCTAACTCTTGCTAGAATTTCCAGGAATATTATCCTTGACAAGTTGCCAAAAATATTGTATGGGAGGAATGTGGAGACGATCTTGAGTTGTTACCATGACTACCTGACGAGTCAGGGGGGAATTATGACGTAAATTACTATTTTCACAGAGGGAACGGACAGCCAGAGTGGGGTCATATCTGGCTTCTATGAGTGCTGACTGGGGAAGTAAGGCAATGAGTTCTCCTTGACGAACTACCCCCGAAAGGCATCTAGGGTATTTACTTCTAAAGCTGTTTTAAGTGTAGTTTTCATCTGTTCAAATTTATCTTGAATCAGACGTTGCATTCCATAACCATCCTTAAATACTACTTGAGGATAACGAATTAACTCTAACCAGGGGATAGATTCATATTCAGCTAGGGGATGATTGGCTGCGGTGAGGACTTCTATGGGTTCTTCGTATAGGAATTCTATAGCCATTTCTTTGCCTGTGATCAGAAAGCGATTGTGCATGACAATTGCTAAGTCTACCAAACCATCTTTGAGGACTTTCAGAGAGCGATCGCTTCCTAATGATGTAACTCGCAATTGGACATCTGGATAATGATGACAAAACTCTTGTAACACGGGTGGTAAGTAAGAAGCACAAACTGAGTGTATCGCTGCAATACATAGTTCTGGTTGCTTTCCTCCGATTAAATCTGTTAATTCCTGTGTAGCCAACTCCCATTCCTGGCAGATTTTATGTACACGAGGAAGTAATCGTTCACCACCTAACGTTAATTTGGCATGGGAGGTTCTATGAAATAGTTCTATCCCTAAATCTGCTTCTAATGCCTGAATTTGCCTACTAATGGTTGATTGAGTCACACCACATTGTTTTGCTGCTTGTTGAAAGCTGCCAGTTTGAACAATCGCCAAAAAGGCTTGCAACTGCTCTAGACGCATTTTGATTTAACCTAAGTATAAAATTATAGCTCTTATTAATTTAACGGGTTATTTGTATAATTTTAATTTAATTTAATTAATTGTCTAGTATTTAATTTACATAACCAAATTAGCAAAAATACTTGCGAATACTGAATTGATGTGTTGTATAGCGATTTATATAGCAGGGAACAGGGAGAAGAATGTTTTTCTGACTCCTAACTGGGCGCAAGACCTGTACTAACTGGGCGCAGGACTTGTACTAACTGGGCGCAGGACTTGTACTAACTGGGCGCAGGACTTGTACTAACTGGGCGCAGGACTTGTACTAACTGGGCGCAAGACCTGTACTAACTGGGCGCAGGCCCTGCGCCCCTACTTCCTGCTATATAAAATTCTTTAGGAAGATCAAGTTGCTTGGACTAAGACAGAACTACCTTCAATTTTGGCTTGGTAAGTTTTCAGTGGTTTTTTAGCGGGTCCGTCTTGTGCTTTGCCATCACGAGCAAATTTTGCTCCATGACAGGGACAAACAAATTTGCTTTCTTTGGCTTTCCAGTCGATCGTACAACCTTGATGAGTACAAGTTGGATTCACAGCAATCAAATTTTTTGCGGTTTTAGATGTGCCAACCACTAATACTGCACCAATTGGGGAATTTTCCAGCAATAGTTGACCAGTTTTGTCTAATTGTGCCACCGTACCCACCTTTTGCCAGCCTTTAGTAGCAGCATTAGATCCAGGATTAGCTGATGTACTGGTTTCGGGAGAACAGGCTGCAATTGCGACAGGTAAGGAACTAGCTAAACAACCTAATCCCACCCAATTTATAAATTCACGACGTTTCATATTTGCTGGTAATCAGTATGTGATTTTTCGTCTATTATCACTGGCAAAGGTTGATCCTGTCATTGTTTAGCTATAATCCCCTTCCTATAACTAAGTAGGTGAACGGAAAAAACTGTAGACGCGGAGCGGCTTCTCATACAGCACCTCCTGCTGTTATGAGGTACAAAGTTTCATCGCCAATCCTGTAGGGGCGCAGGGTCTGCGCCCTTAATTGTATTGCATTCAACCTGCAACTGCTGTAAGAGTAATATGTAACGAAAAGTAAAGTTGCCCAAAACCTCTTTTGGAGTTCCCTTCCCATCACGACAATTTTTAACGCCAACCTACTTATATATACACAAAGCCAGTTTTACTCCTGACTCCTGAATTATACTGTAGTAATTCTCTGTCATCAAAAATGGTTATCATCAAATTCATCTATGGATGAAGATGTCATTCTATAGTTAACATCAGGATTGTCTATTTCTCTCCTGTTTTATGTGATTAAATAAACCTAAAATTACGGAAACCATAGTTGAGAATAATCATTATCATCAATCAAGCAATATATATTAAGAACTTGTCACAAAATTAAGTCCAGACTATAAGTTTTTACTTATATGTCTAATCTAATATTTATTTAATAATTACCTTGCCAAGTTGATCCATTTCCCAAAAAAACCTGTAAACTGATTTTAATTGGTTCAGAGGTTGTTTTCCATCTTACCCAAAAACCCAAAGTAATTAAACTTTGCCCCCATACCTAAATCAGCTTTTTTATCTAGAAAAGGCAATTCTTTTATGGCATTAGCAAGAAAATATTATGATTTTGCTTGAATTTTAATGTCTAATTATGGCTAAAAAATAACTTTGTAAATGTAGGAGATTTAGTTATGTCCGACTTTTTGAATCAAATTACTCGCCGTAAATTTATTGTCACTGCTGGAGTTTCTGCCAGTGCCGTATTACTGAAAGGCTGTTTAGGAAACCCACCAGAAACCACTGGTAATTCTGCAAAATCTGGTGTTCAAGCAGTAGCTAATACTAACCCAGAACAAAAACCAGAAACGACAAAAGTTAAACTTGGATATATTCCCATTGTTGAGTCTGCACCATTAATAATTGCTTTAGAAAAAGGCTTTTTTCAGAAATATGGGATGTCAGATGTCGAAATTTCTAAACAAGCTTCTTGGGGTTCAGCAAGAGACAACGTAGAAATTGGTTCTGCTGGTGGTGGTATTGATGGTGGTCAATGGCAAATGCCCATGCCACACTTAATTACAGAAGGAAAAATTACTAAGGGTAATAAACCAATACCCATGTATGTTCTTGCCCAGTTAGTTACTCATGGTAATGCCATTGCGATCGCCAACAAACATTTAGGGAAAGGTATTAGCTTAAAACTCGATGCGGCTAAACCCCTATTTGCCCAACTCAAATCCTCCACACCCTTCACCGCAGCTTTCACATTCCCTCACGTTAACCAAGACTTATGGATTCGTTATTGGTTAGCAGCAAGTGGCATTGACCCGGATACAGATGTCAAATTGCTGACAGTTCCAGCGGCGCAAACTGTCGCCAACATGAAAACCGGGACAATGGATGCTTTCAGCACTGGCGACCCCTGGCCATTTCGTCTGGTTAACGACAAAATCGGCTTCATGGCGGCATTAACAGCCGAAATTTGGAAAAATCACCCCGAAGAATATTTTGCCATGAGAGGTGATTGGGTTGACCAAAATCCCAAAGCCACAAAAGCCTTATTAAAAGGTGTCATGGAAGCCCAACAGTGGCTAGATAACTTTGATAACCGCAAAGAAGCCGCAGAAATTCTCGCCGCTAAAAAGTATTTTGGTTTATCTTCCCCAGCAGTTCTGGCTGACCCATACCAAGGTAAATATGACATGGGTGATGGTCGAACAATTGATGATAAATCAATGGCTGCTTATTATTGGAAAGATGCTAAAGGCAGCGTTTCCTATCCTTACCAAAGTCATGATTTATGGTTCATCACCGAAAATGTGCGTTGGGGATTCTTACCCAAAGATTACATTACCAATGGTGCAGCTAAAGCTAAAGAATTAATCAAAAAAGTGAACCGCGAAGATATTTGGAAAGAAGCAGCTAAAGAATTAGGAATACCTGCTGCTGACATTCCCACTAGTACATCTCGTGGAGTTGAAGAGTTTTTTGATGGAGTCAAATTCGACCCTGAAAAACCAGAAGAATATCTCAAGAGTTTAAAAATTAAAAAAGTAGGTGTTTAATCAATAGACCTGCCTGAAAATGTAGAGACATAAGTAATTGGACAAAAATATTTACAGTCATTGCGAGCGAAGGGAAGCAATCACAACCCTTGCGATTGCTTCATTTCACTTCGTTCCATATGGCTAACGCCACGCAAGACTTACGCAATGACATTGTGTATTAATTCTGTCTCACTACTTAGAACGTCTCTACACGGATTTTTAAAATGCAAATTTAATTTTCACAAAACACCCATTAATCATTCATAAATTAGAGGAAAAATCCATGACCATAGCCCAAAAACGTGCCACAAGCCCTAAATTAGAGAATAAACTTTTATCAAGTTTACAGAAACAACTTCCTGAACTTATCCCCCCAGCTATTGCCCTTTTAATTTTCTTAACTATTTGGCAACTATTTTCTTGGACTCCAGGGGCAACATTACCCGGACCAATTCAAGTTATTCAAGACACTTGGATCTTGATTTTGTATCCCTTCTATGACAAAGGAGGCACTGATAAAGGACTTTTTTGGCAAATCTGGGCTAGTCTCCAACGGGTTGCTATTAGCTATACATTAGCAGCGATTGTCGGTATTGCCTTGGGTGTTTTGATTGGTGTTAATAGAACCATGTCAAAAGCTTTAGATCCCTTGTTTCAGTTATTAAGAACAGTACCTCCTTTAGCTTGGGTTCCTATTTCCCTAGCAGCATTACGCCAAAACGAACCAGCCGCATTATTCGTAATTTTCATCACCGCAATTTGGCCGATTCTCATTAACACTGCGGTGGGTGTAACTCAAATTCCTCAAGACTATAACAACGTTGCTAAAGTTCTGCAACTTTCTAAAAAAGAGTATTTCTTTAATATCTTAATTCCTTCAGCATTACCCTACATTTTTACAGGTTTAAGAATTGCTATTGGTTTGGCTTGGTTAGCGATTATTGCGGCAGAAATCGTGATGTCCGGTATTGTTGGTATCGGCTTTTTTATCTGGGATGCTTATCAAAATAACAACGTTAGTGAAGTAATTTTGGCACTAGTTTATATCGGTGTTGTTGGTCTCATCCTAGATAAACTCATGGCTGCATTACAAAACTGGATTTTACCAAGTGAACAGAAATAGTTATTAGTCATTAGAGGTTGTTTGAAAAGTGGTATCCCGTAATTTTCATCACATTGTTACCCCCTTTCCCCTTGTAAAGGGGGGAAACAATAAAAATCTAGTTCCCTCCCCTTTATAAGGGGAGGGTTAGGGAGGGGTAAAATATTTGATACAGCAATCATAACTTTTCAAACACCCTCTTAGTCATTAAGTAGGTTAGCATTAAAAATTGTCGTTATGGCAAGGCAAGAGGCAAAAGGCAAAAGGCAAGAGTGAAGAGGGTTTGGGCGATTTTACTTTTCTTTACAAAGATTGGTTTTATTGTGTTTACCTACTTAGTCAGTGGTCATTAGTTAATAACAAAGAAATAACAACTGACAACTGACAACTGACAACTGACAACTAACAACTAACAATTACCAAAATTATGTCTATATTTGTTGGCGTTGAGCAAATTGATAAAGTTTTTGAATTAACTGGTGGCGGTCAATATATCGCCCTCAAAGGTATTGACCTCCAAATTAAAAAAGGCGAATTTGTTTCTCTTATCGGTCACTCTGGTTGCGGTAAATCCACGCTTTTAAATATGATTGCCGGTTTGGATTTACCAACAGAAGGTTTAGTCACTTTAGAAGGACAAAGAATTAAAAAACCAGGACCAGATAGAATGGTCGTATTTCAAAACTATTCGCTTTTACCTTGGCGAACAGTAAGAGAAAATATCGCCTTAGCGGTAGATTCAGTATTGCATGGAATGCCCGCAGCCGAACGCAAAGCGGTTATTGATAGACACATAGATATGGTTGGTTTGCGTCCCCATGCTGATAAACAACCAGGGATGTTATCAGGTGGACAAAAACAACGGGTAGCTATAGCCCGCGCCTTGGCAATTCGTCCTAAACTATTACTATTAGATGAACCCTTCGGTGCATTAGACGCACTGACTCGCGGGAATTTGCAAGAACAATTAATGCAAATTTGTGAAGAAAACGAAGTTACCGCCGTTATGGTGACACACGACGTAGACGAAGCCGTTTTGTTATCTGACAGAATTGTCATGTTAACCAACGGACCAGAATCAAAAATTGGCGATATTTTAGAAGTTGATATTCCTCGTCCTCGCAAACGCATGGAAGTAGTAAAACATCCCAGCTACTACACCTTGCGAAGTGAAATGATTTACTTCCTTAACCAACAAAAACGCATCAAAAAAATTCGGGCAAGAAAAACTCCAGATATTGCCCGTCATGGTTTAGAAAAAGTTAATTTAGAAATCGGTTTCTTACCCCTTACAGCTTGTGCGCCATTAGCTATAGCCAAAGAAAAAGGCTTTTTCACCAAACATGGTTTAGATGAAGTTTCCTTAGTCAGAGAAAGCAACTGGCGCGGAGTCGTTGATGGCATCACTGGGGGTTATTTAGATGCGGCACAAATGCCGTCAGGAATGCCAATTTGGTTATCTTTAGGAGGCAATAAAAACGAACCATTACCAGTAGTTACCTCCTTAACCATGACTCGCAACGGTAACGCCATTACCTTAGCCAAACGTTTTTATGACGAAGGTGTACATAGCTTATCCGACTTCAAAAATTATCTCCTAAAAACCCGCGAACAAACACACAGAATGGGAGTAGTTCATCCCGCATCCATGCACAACCTATTACTACGTTATTGGTTAGCAGCAGGTGGAATTGACCCCGACAGTGATGTGGTTATGAAAAATATCCCTCCTGCTCAAATGGTAGTAGATTTAAAAGGTGGAACTATTGACGGTTATTCTGTAGGTGAACCTTGGAATTATCGGGCAGCAGTTGAAGGTTCAGGCTTTACCATTGCCACAGATTTAGAAGTTTGGTTAGGACATCCTGGTAAGGTTTTAGGAGTACGGGAAAACTGGGCAAATAAATATCCAAACACTCATATTGCCTTAACCAAATCATTATTAGAAGCTTGTCAATATTGTGCTGATCCCCAAAATGCCCAAGAAGTTAGACAAATTTTAGCAAGTCGGGATTATGTCAGCACCGACATTGATTTTATCCAAATTGAAGATCCTGATGGCATTAATACCTGTGATTTAGATCATCCCATGCGTGAGTATGCCCATCATCAATTTTATTCTGATTCTGCTATTAATCGTCCTAGCAGAACCGAACAAATCTGGATCATGACACAATTAGCAAGATGGGGAGAAACGCCATTTCCTCGCAACTGGGTAGAAATTGTGGAAAGAGTTTGTCGAGTTGGTGTATTTAGTACCGCAGCTAGAGAATTAGGTTTAGATATTAGCTACACTCGTCAACCAATTCAATTATTTGATGGTAAACCTTTCAACTCTGATGATCCTTTTGCCTATCTCACCAGTTTAGAAATTAAACGCGATTTTTCCGTCGCAGAAGTTGTTCTTGATGCACCGCGTAAAATTGCAGCTTAAACCAGATCCCCGACTTCTACTAAAGATTCATGATTTATTGACATCATCACATTAGAAGTCGGGGATCTTTCATCGTTTCCTCGTTCCCATACTCTGTATGGGAATGAAGTATAGAAGGCTCTGCCTTCATTTTACTAGAGGCAGAGCCTCTTGATAGCATTCCCAGTCGGAGACTGGGAACGAGTTATTAAAAAAATTCAAAACTAAAAATTTAAAATGCAAAACCGCAACTTGAGAACTACCAACACAGCTACTAGCACAATTAGCAGTCAACCGTTTTTACAAATCCAAGATGTTTGTAAAGTTTATCCCACTAAAAATGGACCATTTACAGTTCTCGATGGTGTTAACCTCAACGTTGAACAAGGGGAATTTCTTTGCGTTATCGGTCACTCTGGTTGCGGTAAATCAACTTTATTAAACATGGTTTCCGGTTTCAACTTTCCTACCACTGGACAAGTTTTATTAGAAGGACAACCTATTACAAAACCAGGTCCAGATAGAATGGTCGTATTTCAAAACTACGCCTTACTACCTTGGAGAACAGCATTTGAAAATATTTATTTAGCTGTAAATGCAGTTTATCCAACTAAGCCAGAAGCAGAAAAACGCGCTATTGTCAGAGATCATTTAGCAATGGTGGGTTTAGCTGATGCAATGGAAAAGAAACCTATGCAAATGTCTGGGGGGATGAGACAAAGGGTTTCTATTGCCCGGGCTTTGGCTATTCGTCCGAAAGTGTTGATTTTAGATGAACCTTTTGGGGCGTTAGATGCAATTACTAAGGAAGAATTACAAGAAGAATTGTTGAAGATTTGGGGTGATAATCGTTGTACAGTTTTGATGATTACCCATGATATTGATGAGGCTTTATTTTTGGCTGATAAGTTGGTAATGATGACCAATGGACCTCATGCAAAAATTGGGGAAGTGATGGAAATTCCTTTTTCTCGCCCTAGAGATAGAGCGAGAATTATGGAAGATCCTCAATATTATCAACTGCGAAATTATGCCTTAGATTTCTTGTTTAACCGTTTCGCTCATGATGATGTTGGTTAGGATATTTTGGGCGAACTAATGTTCGCCTATATTCCTAATTATTATAAATATTAACTTTAATTATGAAGATATTGAATGAATATTAATTAGTGATAAGTAGGTAAACAGAAAAATTTAAAGGTATATAACGGTATGTAAAGTTGTCTCAATGCGAGATTCTGATTGAGTTTCAGCCATTTTAAAAAATGCAATACCCCTCATTTTTATTTTGTTTACCTACTTAAATCAGTTTCATCATAATGAATATTAATGTTTCTCATAGCTAAGAGGATGTTTGAAAAGTATCAGAATTAATCGAGATCCCCCAACCCCCCTTACAAAGGGGGGGCTAAATTCCTCAAAGTCCCCCTTTTCAAGGGGGATTTAGGGGGATCTGCGGGTGTCAGATCCCACACGAAAAAGTTTTCAAACAACCTCTAATTCATTCTAGAATATTCTCCTTTTTTGATATATTATTCACCAAGTGTTATGATTATACTCGTGTTAGCTTGCAGTTTTCACAGATATCATCTAAAATAATATAAAATTTACCACATGAAAAATGTATCTACTGTAGTTATTATCAAAACATGAGATAGCAAAAAAATAAACTATGCAAACTCAACAACGTTACTACACTACTGAAGAATATTTAGCACAAGAAGAACTTGCAGAATTTCGCAGCGAGTACCGAAATGGAGAAATAGTAGCAATGACTGGGGGTTCTCTTAATCATAATCAAATTGCCGGCAATGTTTATGCCTTTTTGAAATTTGCACTGCGGGGTAAAAGTTGCAAACCATATATCGGTGATTTGCGATTATGGATTCCGCGTTATCATCAATATACTTATCCAGATATTTTAGTGATTGATGGTGAACCACTTTTTCAACCGCAACGTAAAGATACTATTCTTAATCCTTGTTTAATTGTTGAGGTTCTTTCTAAATCTACACAAAATCACGACCGCACTGATAAATTTCGTTATTATCGCTCAATTCCTGATTTTCAAGAATATGTGTTAATTAGCCAATATGAAATCAGCATAGAACATTATAAAAAAGCTGAAGATGATGCTTGGTTATTTCGTGCTTATGAATCTGATCAAGATAAAATCTTTTTAGGTTCTATAAATTTGGAAATTCCACTGTTAGATATTTATGAAGATGTGAATTTTAAGTTGCAGGAAGATTGATAAGTAGTGAAACAGAATTAATTACACAATGTCATTGCGTAAGCGTTGCGTGGCGTTAGCCATATGGAACGAAGTGAAATGAAGCAATTCCAAGGGTTGTGATTGCTTCCCTTCGCTCGCAATGACTGTAAATATTTTTGTCCAATTACTTAAAAATGATTTTCAAAGATTTGGATATAAAGGATTGATATTTTCATTAAGAGACTTCCAAATAAAAAAATGTCCCAAAACTGATGCAGAAATTCTCTCTCTGTGTACTCTGTGCCTCTGTGGTTCGTTTCTTAGGATAATTTATTTCTTGGAAGTCTCTAATCAAATATTTAATGGTCATTTCCTCATACTTTCGCTTGTCTTTCTATTCTAAGTTGACGGAGTTTTTCTGATAATGATGGGGGATTAAGGCGATCGCTCATCTTCATTAGTTGTGATGTATACATTGTGCCTACGGAGAGCGATAGCGAAGCGCTCCGTAGGAATCGCACTCTTTACTGAAAAATCACTACAAATACTCAGTTTTACAATGATTGAATTTCTTGTTGTAAATCTCGAACTTGTTCAACAGATAATTCAGTGACTTCAGCAATTTGCTCTAAATTCATACCAATTCGTAATAAATTTATAGCCAATTTTCTTGTTGTTTCAGCCTTACCTTTGGCTTCACCTTCAGCTTTGCCTCTGGCTTCACCTTTAGCTTCACCTTCTTCAAGGATGTCTTGATAAATTACTGATTCGCGCATAATCTCACTCCTGAAAATTTTCTTGATTACATTTCTATTTAACACCAACCCGGCTAAAATACTGCTGGCAGCAGCTATATCCCTTTGTTGTTGTTGATCTTTAATTTTTTCGACTGCTTGTGCTACCTGGCTCAATACCATTGTAGGATCTTCTGTCTGACTTAGCACGGCAAATGGTAATAAACCGGGCGCGGTCATAAATTGTTCTGTTGGTTGTTCCCATAGACGGATTACTTCAAACTCATGGTAAGTTTTGTTTAATCTGAAACTATTCTCATGGACTAATTCAGAATCTGTTTTTCTCAAATAAATCACTACTTGACGCATCTGTTTGTCAGGAAAACGCCGATAACCTCTAACTCGATAATCTAACATCCTAAAGGGTATATTTTTATTACCATCGGTCTGAAATTCAATATGTAATATTAAGTTCTCTGATTGTAATAAAATTAACGAATCGGCGCGAATTGGTTCGTTTGATAATTCTGTTGGACTCAGTTCTGTTAATTCGACTGGTGAACCTAGTAACCATGTAGCTAAGTCTGCTTGGAAGTTTTCGGCGAGATATTTACAGATGTTGTCATACATTGGATTTTACAACTTTAATAGTTTATTAATTACGCGCTCTTTTGTATTATACTAGCGAGTCCTAAGCATTGCCTAAATTTTCCAAGAAATAACTTTCTCTTGAATATTTTTAACAGCTATGGTAAGGGTAAATAAACTATACGATCTTGATATTCACCATCTTCTGAAGCTAAAGCAACTAAGATTAATTCTTCTATATTTTCACCAACACTTAAATTAGGATTGAGAATGAAAATTCCTGGTATGTGACGATTCACAGCCATGTGATCAGCTAAATGTACAGGCATAGAAGTACGGTTATTTGTGACTAATACGAAATTATTCTCCTCACACCAACAGAGAATTTCAGGATCAAGTGTCCCTTTCGGTGGTATTCCTGGTTCTCCTATTACCTGAACAACAATATCAGGTTCTTTGAGTTTAATTTGTTTTGGATATAAAGGATTGATATTTTCATCAATCAAATATTTAATGGTCATTTCCTTATACTTTTGCTTGTCTTTCTATTCTCAGTTGACGGAGTTTTTCTGATACTGGTGGGGGATTAAGTCTCTGTTCTTCTCTCATTCTATGACCATGTTCTATCCAGTTCTTCATGTAATCGCTGATAGTTTCTTTGTTTTGCAAATAGTAAAGAATAGTGGCATAGACTTGTTCTAAAGAAAGTGATTGATATATTTGAGCAATCTCTTCTGGAGAACGTCCACAATCAATGTATTCATAAAGTATTGTCTCAATTCCTATTCTGGAGTTTTTTAGTCTAATATCTCCAGGAAAAAGAAAATTGAAATACTCAGTAATATCCTTCTTAGGAATAATTTGAGGAATAGTTTGGCTGTTCATAAATTTGAAACTATAATTTTCAAAGATTTGGGAATTAACAGATTAGATTAATTATAACTTAACAGATTTTATTTATCGCCGAAACCAACCACTTAGCCAACGCCACAACCGACGCAACCAACCCCAAAACCCATGCTGAGAAACTACAGGTTTTTTAGGTTGAGAAAGACCCTCAATTTTATCATTGCAATCTTGCACATCGGCATCAAGTCCCATTGTCTGATATAGTTCCCGCGCATTGCGATAAGCCTCCAGTGCGTCTTGTTCCCTATCTAGTCCCAGGGAGTCGTAAGCATCACCTAAATTGTTGAGAGACAAACTTTCCCCTAGAACATCGCCAATTTCCCTGCTGATATCCAAAGATTGCTGGTAGAAAGCGATCGCCCTTTCGTACTGTCCCAGGGAGCCGTAAGCATTACCTAAACCCAATAGAGAAATACTTTCGTCTAAGCGATGGCCTATCTCCCTATTTATATTCAAGGACGGCTGATAGAACTCAATCGCTCTTTCGTGCTGTCCCAGTTTATTGAAAGCAAGACCCAAATTGATTAAGGTAGAACCTTCGCCAAGGCGATCTTTTATCTCTTTACATATCTCCAAAGACTCTTGGAGAAACTCAATCGCCTTTTGGGAATCTCCCAGAAAGCAGTAAGCAAGACCCAAATTATTTAAAGAATCACCTTCGCCTTTGCGATATCCTATCTCTCTAAATATCTTGAAAGACTGCTGATGGAACTCAATTGCTCTTTCGTACTGGCTCAATTCGTGGTAAGTAAGACCCAAGCTCTTTAAGGAAATACCTTTGCCTGTTTGATCACCTATCTCTATAGCTATATCCAAAGACTGCTGGAGAAACTTGATTGCTCTTTCGTACTTCCCCATAGACTTGTAAGCATTGCCTAATGAAATGAGAGAAGCGAGATGATTCCAATTTTGTCTATCATCAATTTCCGACCATTTATTTACCAACTGCTCATATAATTCCACTTGGTTAGCATAATAACCCCGCAATTTCAAAAAATCATTGCAATGCCAAATTGCCTCAAATGCTGAATCATAATCTGCCAATTGGTAAAAATGATAAAAGATTTCTAAATATTCCTGAATATCATCTTTGGTTTGCCAAGGTTGTTGTTTAGCAATTGACTGATAATATTTAATAGCTGTTTGATGTGCTTCTGTCTGATCACCAGCCTTATATCGCACATATTCCAAAACCACAGGCTGAAACTCAAACCATCTGCCATCATCAATCAGTTTTTCTGATAAAAAAGAACGCTTGACAAGATTTCTTAATTCTTTCTCAATCTCGGTTTCTGAACTTCCTAAACATACAGCTACCGCAGCCTTACTATTTACCGCCCCACGAAAAACACTAATATTTTGTAATAGAGACTTTTGCAACTCACTCAACCGCCCAAAACTGGTATCTAATACCAACACCATCGCCACATTTTCCCGACGGTGCGAACCCACTACTTTTTTATCTGTTAATAATTGCTGCAAATTCCCCAAACCTAAACTTTCCAATCTTTTTAAATGCGGGTGTTGGGGATATTCTTCCTTTAATAAATCTGCTACAAATCGCAACAGTAAGGGATAACCATCTACTAATTTGACAAATTCCTCTAAATTTCCTTGAATACCTAAAGCTGTTAATAGTTTGATGCCATCTTCTATTTTTAAACCTGATAAGGGTAGCCATTCCCATCTTTTCGGTAATTCTGGTCTTTCTCTCGTGGTGACAATTACCTTACTTTTACCCCCACATTCTACCCAAGTTGTAAAAAATTCCTCATAGAATTGACTTCCCCAAATTCCATCTGTTCTTAAAAGACTTTCTAAGTTATCAATGATCAATAAATATTCATCGGATTGCAAACATTTCACCAAAGCTTGTACTAATTGTGTTTCTTGTTCTGGGACTCGAAAACCAAAATCTTGCAAAACTTGTGTAGCTACATCAGTAAAAATTGCCCCAGAACTCACATCAGCCCAAAAACGTTTTGTAAAACCTGCTATTGTTTCATCTTCATAAATATAGGCTGATAACATAGATTTGCCTATACCACCAATACCTTCAATACCAATTAGAGGAATATTTGGATTATTTAACCATTGTTTTAAATTGGCAATTTCTGCTGTTCTTCCTTGCCAATAAGCCAAACTTTTACTAGGGTTTCCCGCTTTGAGAATCCCCGGTGATTCTGGTTTAGCAAGTTGTTCAATTCGTTCTATAGCAGGATTTATTCTGTCAACAATAATCTGTACCTGCTGGGCATTTAATTGTCCAATTTGAGTCACCTTACTATCACCAAAGGCATTGACATTCATTTCAATATTATTTTGGTGATTGGGGTTAGATTCATTTGTCATAGCTTACAGCAGGTAAATGGTGGATGTTGTAGCTGCGAACTCGAAAGATGGCGCGACATTGTATAAATTGTAGGGATTTATCAGGTGTTAACTTAAGCTACAAATGGCTTATTTGTTTGGCTTCCACACCCGCCCAGAAATGAATTTCCGGGCTAATAGCTAAAGTTTACTAAAGTAAACTGAGGATTTAGATAATTCTTAGTCATCTTTAGATGACTTTTGCTATTAGACTGGGAATTCATTCCCAGGCGGGCTATGGGTTTTACGTTAAGTTGACACCAATGAGCATTGCTAAACCCCTACCTGTGAAATGTGACTGATTAAAAAGTTACACTATCAGCTTCAATTTTACCCACCTGCTTAACCGTGCTGTTATCGTAAGCATTAGCGCTCATTTGAATATTGTCACCAGGTTTATCAATCTCTGCTTGTAAAATCTTGGCTATTTCTTCAGCGAGCGCTGTATCCGCTTCCAAAATCTTCTTCAGTTGGTTCTGCAAACTTGCTTTTGAAAGTTCATCATCGGGATTTTTAGCTACATCCTCCGCTGCTTCCTTTGCTGCTTCCTTGGCTTCTATCTTCGGCTGCAACTTAGCCCAAATCGTTTTCGCCCTATTCCACACATCCTCACCTACTTTTTGAGATGCACCTTCTGCGACTTTATTACCCATTGTCATCAGAAAAGGCATACAGGGGGCGATTAACTTAACGATCGCAGCAACAGAAGTGACAATATCCATAATTCGAGGTTTGACTACTGTTATTTATACAAAGGTATAATAGCGCATTTCTAACAGAGTCAGGGTTAAAACTAAAAAATATTACAAATATAGATTCAATATCACTGTAAAAAACTAATATTTTCAAGCATTCAGCCATTAGCAAGAAATTAACACTGGAGCAATGAACAGACATCACAAAACTAAAAAATGCTATAATAAATGACATCCATGAATATAATTTACATTTCCCAGGAGGAAATATTATGTTATCAACAGAACTTCAACAAGAGTCCATGATCAGCAGAATTGAGAAAATAGTTAATATTTTGATGGAAGAACGTCCTTTATTTAAGGAAGAACTGAATGCAGAGGAAATGATTCACGAGTTATATAATCTATTTCAGCAAAACTTACCTATTGATGAGTTTAATAGTATGCAAGATCAGGACTTAAAAACCCGTTGTAGCGGAATCATGGTGACAGAAGCAGTAGCAGGAACTTTAAATGAATTAACTCCCGAACAAATAGCAATTTTTGATGAAATGATTAAACGGAAATAAAGAACATGGCATATTTATTAGATACCAATATTGTCTCCTTAGAACTAAAAAATAATCCCAAAATTAAGCAAAGATTAAAAGAATTTCAATCTCAAGAAGGGTTATTGAGTATCAGTTGCATTACTTACTTTGAAGTTAAAAGAGGTTTATTTGCAGTCAATGCAATTAAGCAATTAGAAAGATTTGATAATTTCTGTAAGGATTATCAAATCATTTTCTTGGATGATTTAGCGATTTTAGAAAAAGCGTCAGAAATTCATGCAAATCTTAGATTAAGAGGATTACCAATCCAAACAGAGGATATTTTAATTGCTGCAACTGCTATTGTTAAAGGATTTATTCTGGTTTCTAATGATAGCGATTTATTGAGAGTTGAGGGATTAAGTTTAGAAAATTGGTTGCAGGAATAAGTTTTGTGAGTATTTGATGAGAAGAACTCAATGCAAAAAAATAAATCCCCGACTTCTCTAAATAGTCAAGGATTTGGGTGTCAAGTGTTCTTAATTGAGCTACTTAATGCCAACCACAAATACTAGAGATTGACTGGCTGCTTATTTTTGTTGGGTTGGGAATCGCCACTATTGTTAACAGGTTGTGTTGCTAAAAAAGCCTCTTTACCTGTAATCAAGCGAGAGCGCCGATTCCGAGTAATATAATTCCATGCCCACTGAATTACTATTACTAGTTTAGTGTCAAACTCAATTAAGAAATAGATGTGAATTACTAGCCAAAATACCCAAGCAATGAAACCTGTGAGTTTGATGAAGCCTAAATCTACAACGGCTAAATTTTGCCCAATCATTGCCAAACTACCTACATCATTGTATTTAAATTCTGGCAAAGTACGACCTTGAAGCCGTCGTTTGATGAGTTTACCTACATACTCTCCTTGTTGTTTAGCTACGGGGGCAACACCCGGTAAGGGTTTACCATTTTGATGGGAGAAATTAGCTAGATCTCCAATTACGAAAATGTTTTTATAATCCTTGATAGTTAAGTCAGGTTCTACAATTACTCTGGCAGAGAAATCGCACTCTACATCTGTGCGTTCTGCGAGGATTTTCCCCAAAGCCGAACCTTGCACACCTGCTGCCCACAAGATAGTTTTTGAGGGAATTTCTGTCAATTCACCGTTTTGCTTGAAAGTAACAATGTCATTTTCAATATTTGTGACTCTGGTTTGAGTGTGAATAACCACACCCAATTTTTGTAAAGATTCTATTGCTACTTGCGATAATTCTGGGGCAATGTGTGGGAGAATGCGATCGCCCCCTTGTAATAGTAAAATTTTCGTTTCTGTGGTGTCAATGTTACGAAAATCTTCTTTGAGGGTTTGGTATGCCAACTCTGCGATCGCACCTGACAATTCTACACCAGTCGGACCTCCCCCCACAATCACAAAAGTTAACAAAGCCCGACGTTTTGCCGGATCACTTTCTTTTTCTGCGGCTTCAAATGCTGAAAATATCTGCCGACGCATTTCTATCGCATCTTCTACAGTTTTCAAACCAGGGGCAATTTCTTTCCAATTATCCTTACCAAAATAGGAATGATTAGCACCAGTGGCTAGAATTAATGTATCATAAGGTATGGATTCATCACCAAAAATAACTCGTTGCGCTTTAGGATTAATATCAGTTACTTCTCCTAACAACACCTTTGTATTTTTGCTTTTGCTGAATACAGATCGTAGTGGTGCGGAAATATCCGAAGGTGATAGCGTACCTGTGGCAACTTGATATAAAAGCGGCTGAAATAGGTGGAAATTACGTTTATCAATGAGAGTAACATTTACCTTCGCGTTCGCAAGAGCCTTGGCGGCATACAGTCCACCAAAGCCACCACCAACGATAACAATCTCATGTGGTGCATTCTTCTCATTGGGAACAACCATAAACAATATTTCCTTTTGTTAAGAGTCATGTAACCTTTCTTAACAAATATGTAACAATATTATAATATATTTTGCCGTCTATTTAGAACTCTTGAAAAAATACTAAAAGTAGTCAAAGTTACGAATAAATGATTATGAAAAAATATGAGGATAAATGCTGATATAATATTCATGTACATAATGAAATATCAAAATCGGCAAGTGTCAATGGTTAGTAGTCACTTTATTAAAAAAGTCACCTATTGCCCATGATTTCTCTCTTAGCAAATTCTAGTTTTTTCATCTAAAAATGTCTGAACAACAAACAATTAGTCCTTGGAAATATAAACCTTGGTGGTGTCAGCCTTGGTCAATTATCCTCACTGCTGTCACATTAATTGGCGGTAGTTGGTTAATATTTAAAATTCTTTGGGTGACAATTTTAGTAGCTATTCCATTATTAATTTGGATGGGATTTTTTCTGTTAATTTGGCCACAAATGATGATTCGTAGTGGAGTCTTAGAGGATGTTTGAAAAGTTTGGGGCGAATATAATAGAGCATCCGGCTCCCGTCAGGGATACGCTACTACACAAACGAATTCCACCTCCGTGGACTAATTAAAATCAAGGGTTTTGTCTGTGTAGCCGCGACTTCTAGTCGCCAGGATAAGTAATAATTTAGATTTTTCAAACAACCTCTTAAACAAAATGACAGAATAACTAATTTAATAAATCAATCCTCCAATTCTTCTTCCTGACTCCTGACTGGGCGCAGGCCCTGCGCCCCTACCTCCTAGCGCCCCTACCTCCTAGCCCTAATGATATGAATGCTCAAATTTCTATTATTATTCCCACACTCAATGAAGCGAGTAATATTAAGGAAGCAATTACTAGCAGTCAATCCAGTAATAATGTAGAAATAATTGTGGTTGATGGTGGTTCACAAGATCAAACATTATTAATAGCCAAATCCTTAAATGTTCAGGTGATTATTTCTCCTCCCGGACGTGCTAATCAAATGAATGCAGGTGCTATGGCTGCTAGTGGGGAGATTTTGCTGTTTCTCCATGCTGATACTCGTTTACCGACTAATTTCGAACAGATGATTTGCACAACCTTAGCACAACCGGGAATTGTCGCTGGTGCGTTCGCTTTACGGATAAATGCCCCTGATTGGGGGTTGCGTTTAGTCGAATTTGGGGTAAAATGGCGATCGCATCTTTGGCAAATGCCCTATGGTGATCAAGGTATTTTTCTCACCAAAGATGTATTTCAGCAAGTTGGTAATTTCCCCCAAATGCCAATTATGGAAGACTTTGAACTCATGAGAAAATTAAAAACTCTGGGGAAAATTTATCTATTACCAACACCTGTAATTACCTCACCTCGCAGATGGTTAAAAAAAGGAATTATCCAGACTACTCTTTGGAATCAAATTATTGTCATCGCTTATTTACTAGGGATATCCCCCCATCGAATTCGTAATTGGTACTCTTCTTCAAAATTGTAAATAATTCTTATGGTTATGACATTTTTACCAGAAATAGATTTAGCTTTAGTACAGGAATCTATTAGTGTATCTTCTCTCAGTTTCCTGTCATTTTTACCAAATACTTTACAATGGATTAATAGTCTTGGTGCTTTGGGGGGAATAGTATTTATTGGTATCTACATTATTGCTACTTTGGCTTTTTTACCAGCCGCAATTCTCACTTTAGGTGCTGGAGTCCTTTTTGGGGTAATTTGGGGTTCTTTATATGTGTTTATTGGGGCTACATTAGGTGCAGTAGCCGCATTTTTAGTAGGACGTTATTTAGCTCAAAGTTGGGTAAAAGAGAAAATATCTAGTTATAAAAAATTTGCCATCATTGATAAAGCCGTTAGTAAAGAAGGATTAAAAATAGTCCTATTAGTTCGACTTTCTCCCCTTTTTCCCTTCAACTTATTAAACTATGCTTTCGGAATTACTAGTGTTTCTTTTCAAGACTATTTAATTGGTTCAGTGGGGATGATTCCTGGAACAATTATGTATGTGTATTTTGGTTATTTAGCAGGAGATTTAGCCTTAATTAGCACTCATAATCAACCTGTGAATATCATCTTGTCCTGGGTAATTAAAATCATTGGGTTAATAGCGACAATTGCTGTGACAATCTATGTTACTAAAATAGCTAAGAAAGCTTTAGACGAAGAAATTTGATTCCGAGGTTTAGTTGCTTATTTACAGAAACTTGAGAAAATCTGTTAAATATCAAACCGACGAAATTTTAATTATAATGTATCTATAAATAACAGATTGTCTAATCACAAACATACTTGATAAGTAGGTGAACACAATAAAACCAATCTGTGTAAAGAAAAGTAAAATCGCCCAAACCCTCTTCACTCTTGCCTTTTGCCTCTTGCCTCTTGCCTTGCCATAACGACGATTTTCAATGCTAACCTACTTACTTGATTCTTCAGAGGTAAAAAAATGTCAAATTCAGAATCTCCAAGAGTCACAATGCGTCCAATGGATGAGTTTAATCAAAAACTAATCAAAAATGTTCATCCCGATAACTGGGTAAATCCCCAACCGGCTGATTATTATGATTTGGTGGTTATTGGTGGGGGAACTGCGGGTTTAGTTGTCGCTGCGGGGGCTGCGGGTTTAGATTTGGGTTTGAAAATAGCATTAATTGAAAAAAATCTCATGGGAGGAGATTGTTTAAATTTTGGTTGTATCCCCTCTAAATGTTTAATTCGTTCTTCTCGTGTAGTTGAAGAAATCAAAAAAGCCAAAGATTTAGGGATTAATATTTCCCAGAAATTTGATGTAGACTTTGCCACAGTTATGGAGAGAATGAGACGTATTCGGGCGAGTATTAGTCATCATGACTCTGTGGAAAGATTTAAAAGTTTAGGAATTGATGTTTTTTTAGGTAATGGTAAATTTAAAAGTCAGAATACTATAGAAGTTGATCAGCAAACCTTAAAATTTAAAAAAGCTGTCATTGCCACGGGTGCTAGGGCTGTGAAACCGAAAATTCGAGGAATTGAAGCCGCAGGTTATTTAACTAATGAAACTGTTTTTTCTCTGACTCAGAAACCGGAAAAATTAGCAATAATTGGTGGTGGTCCTGTCGGTTGTGAATTAGCACAAACATTTCAGCGTTTGGGTTGTGAGGTGACATTATTTCATCGCGGTTCACATATTTTAAATCAGGAAGATCCAGAAGCAGTGGAAATTTTGCAAAAAGTTTTGATTGATGAAGGGATTCGTTTAGTATTAAATTGTCAATTAGAAGAAGTTGTCACAGTTACGGAAGGAAAACGCCTATATTTTTCTGTGAATAGTGAAAGAGATTCAGTGACAGTTGATGAAATATTAGTTGGTGCGGGACGTGCGCCAAATGTGGAAAATTTGAATCTAGAGGTAGTTGGTGTAGAATACGATCAAACCTTCGGTGTGAAAGTAAATGATTATTTGCAAACCACAAATCCGAAAATTTACGCCGCTGGTGATATCTGCATGAATTGGAAATTTACTCATGCGGCAGATGCGGCAGCCCGAATTGTGATTAAAAATACCCTGTTTTCGCCTTTTGGTTGGGGACGATCTAAACTCAGTAGTTTAGTGATGCCTTGGGTGACATATACCAGCCCGGAAATTGCCCATGTGGGGATGTATGCACAGGAGGCGAAAGAATTGGGTATAGAGATAGAAACTATTAAGATACCTTATAGTCGCATAGATCGAGCGATCGCCGATCATGAAGAATCTGGTTTTTTAAAGATTCATCACAAAAAAGGCTCAGATCAAATTCTGGGTGCAACCATAGTTGCTAATCATGCAGGGGAGATGATTTCCGAAATTACCACAGCTATTGTTCATCAAATTGGTTTAAGTAAACTTAGCAGTGTAATTCATCCTTACCCCACCCAAGCAGAAGCCATTAAAAAAGCCGCAGACGCTTATCGCAAGACTTTACTCACACCAAAAACTAAGCAATTATTGGGATTTTTAAGGAAATTTTCTTAAATTAAGAGTTTCAGATCCCCGACTTCTTAAAGAAGTTGGGGATCTTGTTCTTTGTTCTTGAGACTCAAGAAAATATTCATGGTAAAATTCATGAATAGAGAGAAAAAATTGACCCACCTACGGCAGAATTATCAGGACATCAAACAAAATGGAATATAAATCTCTGGCTGTTTTCAGCAGTATTGTGATATTTGGAATCTTAGAAACATTAATTCCCTTTTTTCAATATCATCAAACTTTACTTAAAAGAGTTATTCACAATCTAATTTTAGGTTTAGTAAATTCTTTATTGGTTAACCTCACAGTTATTTTAATCTTAAAATCTCTCTGGAAACCAACTTTATCACAGGGATTTTTTTATGATCTAAATTTACCCTGGTTGCACTTTATTCTCTCTTTTTTGTTGCTAGATTTATATATGTATACGTGGCATAGATTAATCCACACTTGGGGTTTTGCTTGGCGGTTTCACAAAGTTCATCATACAGATAGATGGATGAATATATCCACAGCTTACCGCTTTCATCCGGTAGAAGTAATTGTCTCTAATATTCCCAAAATTGGATTAATTTATCTATTGGGAGTTACCCCAAATGCGTGGATATTATATGAATCTTTATTTGCTATATCCTTAGTTTTTCATCATAGTAATTTTGCTTTACCTTTCAAAATAGATAAATTCCTGAGTTATTTTATTGTTACACCTAATTATCATCGCGCTCATCATTGTCAACTAACAAAATATTTAAATAGTAATTATACAAGTTTATTAACTATCTGGGATATAATATTTCAATCTCGTTATTATCCACCCCAACCAGAAACCATCCAATTTGGTGTACCCGAAGAAACTAGAAATTTTAATGTGATCAGTTTATTAAAATTACCGTTTGTGGCTGTGAATAAATAATCAAATTTACTGTATTATAGGAATAATTCGGCAAACATCTCTTTTTTCCTAGATTAAAATTAATTATTAAATTTGGAGTTTTTTCGCTGTGCTGAGTTCACCTTTACCCACAATCAACGCCCTCAAACAACCTACCAGTGATGCTTGGGTAGAGCAAGCGATCGCTAACCTTGATATTATTTTACTAGATCACTCCCACTGTGAACGCAAAGCCGCAGGAGTAGCATTAAATATGATGTTCCGCTATCCCTCTAATGCTAAAATGGTGAGGGAGTTAACAGCGATCGCTCGTGAAGAACTCGAACACTTTGAACTTGTTAATCAATGGCTAGAACGCCGTCAGATCAAACTAGCAGCCCTATCCGCACCCCCCTACGGTGCGGGGTTAAAATCCCAAGTTCGGGGACAAGAACCCCAGAGATTTTTAGACTCCTTACTCGTCACCGGCTTAATAGAAGCCCGCAGTCATGAACGCTTAGGACTCCTAGCTGCTAACTGTCCAGAACCAGAACTAGCTCAATTTTACCGCAGTTTAATGGCATCAGAAGCCAGACATTTTGGGATGTATTGGGTTTTAGCTGACACCTATTATGATCGAAAAATCGTCATGGACAGATTAGACGAATTAGCAGAGGTGGAAAGTCAATTATTATCAACCTTACACCCAGAACCCAGAATACATAGTTAGTCAGTTTTTGCCGGAGTATGGATTAACAACCAAGTTTGCAAATCATTCAAACTCTGAAAATCTAAAAGAGCTTCACTCAATTCTTCTAACACAGACAATGGTAAACCAGAAATAGATTTTATCTTTCTCTGAGATATTTTACCAAACCGCTTTGTTAATTGTCGAATCACCAAATTAATTGTAGCTTGTTCTATGCCTTGTTCTATGCCTTGTTCTAGTCCTTCCTCTAGTCCTTCTTCTCTGCCTTGTTCCAGTCCTTCCTCTCTGCCTTCTTCTTTAATTTCTTGATAAACTCTAGTTTCTTTGAGTGTAATTCCTAACATTGATTCTACCTCCCGACGACTCAGATTTTCAAACTTGTAGACCATGATTGTCGTGATCATCTCCATCATAGCTTGACTTGATGGTGTGACAATCTCCTCATGGGTTCTGGTTAAAATTCCTCAAACTTTGCGTCTTTGCGCCTTTGCGCGAAACATAATTTAACTGTAAAATAGAAAAAACCCCGGAGGTAGAATTACGGTTTACGCACGTCCCCTAGCCAGATTAATCGAACAATTGCAACGGCTACCCGGAGTTGGTCCAAAAAGCGCCCAACGTTTAGCTTTGCACATCTTAAAAAGACCAGAAGCAGAAGTAGAAGCCTTAGCTCAAGCACTTATTGACGCAAAAAAACAGATCGGTTTGTGTAAAGTTTGTTTTCACCTTTCATCAGATCCAATCTGTGAAATTTGTCGTCATCCTCAGCGAGATAATACAATTATTTGCGTAGTTGCAGATTCTCGTGATGTGATTGCATTGGAAAAAACCCGTGAATTTAAAGGTAAATATCATGTTTTAGGTGGCGTAATTTCCCCTATGGATGGTATTGGACCAGAACAGTTAAATATTCAGCCTTTAGTCAGACGGGTAAGCGAACAAAAACCCCAAGAGGTGATTTTAGCTATTAGTCCTAGCATCGAAGGAGAAACCACAACATTATACATAGGTCAATTACTAAAACCATTTACAAAAGTCACCCGCATTGCTTTTGGTTTACCTGTAGGTGGTGATTTAGAATATGCTGATGAACTTACCTTAGCTAGAGCATTAGAAGGACGGAGAGAGCTAGATTAAAAGTAGCAAATTTGATTACCAAAATGTTTTTTACCAACTCCCTAGAAAATCAACTGCAAGGGTGGAATAATACCATTAACACTCAGCCAAATAATGTCAATGCTTATGTCCGTCGCGGCATGATTAATTTTAAATTAGGAAAAATTACCGAATCAATTCAAGATTTTGATCATGCAGAAAAGTTAGATTTTCAAATTACTCCTTATCTTTGGCAACGCGGGTTAAGTTATTATTATGCAGAACGATTTGCTGAAGGTGCAAAACAGTTTGAAAAGGATTTAACTGTTAATGCTCAAGATGTGGAAGAAACTGTCTGGAGATATCTTTGTATAGCTAGATTATCCGGTGTTACAGAAGCTCGTAATTCTTTATTACCTGTGAAAAATGATCCGCGAAAAATCATGAAGTCTGTTTATGATTTATTTGCAGGTAATTGTACAACAGATGATGTTTTGAACGTAGGAAAATTGGCAGGATTAAAAGGTAAGTTTTACAGTCATCTCTATTTGGGTTTATATTATGAAGCTGAGAATAATTTAGAGTTAGCGCAGGAATATATAGTTAAAGCTGCGGATGAGTATAAGCTTGATGATTATATGTGGTATTTAGCAGTAGTGCATAAGCAATTACGGGAATGGGATTAATATAAATATATACATCTCCAGAAATAAAATTTCACGAATCGCTTCCCAGAAATAAATCGTGAGTCGGCTTTTAGAGGATGTTTGAAAAGTGGTATCCCGTAATTTTCATCACATTATTACCCCCTTTTCCCCTTGTAAACGGGGGAAACAATAAAAATCCAGTTCCCTCCCCTTTATAAGGCTACGGTGTACACACAAGTTATCGAATCACCATTATTCCTCAAATTACCCCACCCTAACCCTCCTCTTTGCAAGGGGAGGGAACTAATTTTTCCGGTTTCCCCCCAAAGCATCAGGGGGATTAAGGGTTTTACAAAAAAAATACAGCCCTTCCTGCTGTTATGAGGTACAAACTTTCATCGCCAATCCTGTAGGGGCGCAGGGTCTGCGCCCTTAATTGTGTTGCATTCAACCTGCAACTGCTGTAAGATAAAAATATCATTAAAGAAATAAGGTTCTTCGGTTATTTTTATGGAAACCCTGGTTCAAAATCATTGAAAGCCCTATTGTGTAGGCATTTCATTGAAAATATGGAAATAATTGTTTATAACCCTTGTCCCGTAAGGGTTTTGTTATCATCAATCCTCAATCACCATAAAAGAGACGCAAGAGCCAGAAATAAGTCCGAGTTATATAGTAATCCTAAATTAGTTATGAAAAACAAGATCCCCGACTTCTCTAAGAAGTCGGGGATCTGACTCTGGTAATGTTCACAAATCAAATAGGATTGCTATAGTTGTAAAAAATATAGACAAATATCTTTTACTTTGAACGTTTTACCTTTACTGGGAAAACTATACTCAACACGGCTTAATTATTTGATTCTGTAGGTAGGGGTTTAGCAGTGCTAAACCCCTACAAATCAGGGTTGTTCGTGATTTTACAAAAGTCCATCTCTCAACCGTGTTTAGTATACTAGCGATCGCCCAAGCATTTACTTGTCAGTTCCTAAGAGGATGTTTTAAAAGTGGTATTTCGTCATTTTCATCGCTTTTTTACCCCCCTTTCCCCTTATAAAGAAGGGAAACAATAAAAATCCAGTTCCCTGCCCTCACAGACAACTTTTTCAGCAAACCCTATTTAGTCATCAAAAGACAAGTTTTGCTATGAGACTGGGAATGAATTCCCAGTCGGGCTATGGGTTTTGCGTTAAGTTGACACCAATGTTGAAGGCAGAGCCTTCTGTAATTCATTCCTATACAGAGTATGGGAACGAGAAATAAAAATCAACTATTCACCACAGGAACGAGGGGATAAAAGTCCAGAATTGACGCGAAATTCCCCCAGATATGTTTCTAAAATCTGAAATTGGGAAATATTCAAGCTGTAATAAATCCAGCGTCCCTCTTGACGGGAATTTACTAGACTTGCTTCTTTGAGGGTTTTGAGATGAAAAGAAAGTTTTGATTGATTTATTTCTAAAGCATCACATAAATCACATACACATAGTTCACGCTGACGCAGAAGTTCTATAACACTGATTCTAATGGGATCTGATAGGGCATGAAAACCCGATACTATTAAATTGTGAGTGGCAATAGGAAAAGTTAGTGGTTTATTTAAGAGCATTAGGTATCCATCCTCATGATATTTGATTTTCTAGATAGGGTTTGCTGATAGCGTGGCGTTAGCCATACTTCTAGCCCTCACAGACAACTTATTCAGCAAACCCTAGTAGTCTGTCAACCCGAAAATGACGGGTGAAGGCAAGCAGGGGGAGAAGAGAGGCAGGGCAGGGGAGGGAAGAACATAAAGAAGAAATGAACCACGAAGGACGCAAAGAGAGCGAAGGAAGAAGGAAGAGGAAAAATTTATTTACCCGTCAATTATACTCAACACGGCTTAATTATTTGATTTAAGCGGGTAGGGGTTTAGCGGTGATCATTGGTGTCAACTTAACGGTACAGCCTCCCAAATTAAAACTGATACTAATCGCACTGGATATTTACATGGATTTGAACGATATTTACCCATGATGATAATTTCATCTTTATAATAAGTGCATTGAGATAATACTTGTTTAAATTTATAATTTGTTTTTTCTTTTATTCTGGTAATAAAGTACTTTTTACTCTCGGTTAATTTGTCAAACCAATTAAAGCTGAAAAATCCTAGATCCACTATTATCAAGCCTCTTTCTGGCAGTTTATCTAACAAATCTTTTCCCCGGTTTTGGTCATGACTTTTGGGATTTTGTTAATACCATAATTTGACGGGATTTTGGGTAAAAGCTTCGACAATTATCATGATTTTCCCACCTAATTTTGATGAATTATCTTCGCTTATTTTTAATCTTTTTGATAATGCTTGTTTGCTAACTTCTATTGGTTATACCCATAATAAGTAGGTGAACACAATAAAACCAAACTGTGTAAAGAAACGTAAAATCGCCCAAAACCTCTTTACTCTTGCCTTTTGCCTCTTGCCTCTTGCCCTGCCATAACGACAATTTTCAACGCCAACCTACTTAATCCTTCTTCTTTTAATACTCTTACTGCTTCTGATAATCCCGCTATTTGTCGATAAACTAAACTGAGAATTAAGTAGGTGAACACAATAAAACCAAACTGTGTAAAGAAACGTAAAATCGCCCAAAACCTCTTTACTCTTGCCTTTTGCCTCTTGCCCTGCCATAACGACAATTTTCAACGCCAACCTACTTAGTGCTACCATTACTGGTAAGTTTAGCAATCTATCTCTCATCGGTTTATCATTGTTTCCTGGTAAATATTTTAATTGTGTAAATAGACTTGGTTGTAGATATTTTGTTAATTCTTCTTCAATTTGTGGTAATGATGGCGATGGAGTTTGTTGCTGACGACGCAAATCTGGATTCCCATTTTTTCTTTTTCTTGTTTGAGTCATAATTTTTGACCCTGTGAGTGTTTTTCATAATTTTATTATCCTCTTTTTTGGTTCAAATGCGATTCCTTCGGTGAGCTAGGCACATCACCCTCTTGAACAAGAGCGATCGCAAAGCGCGACCTAGGAATCGCCTATAGCAGTTCATTCCGCGCCATCGCTCTTGTTCTCCTCCTTATTTATTAAGGGTTTTACGTTAAGTTGACACCAATGAAGCTCTTGCTTTACCCCTACGTTTAGAATCAAACAATCAAGCCGTTTTGAGTATAGCCATAACCCAACATTATTAAGGATTTTGTTGGGGTTCGTTCCGATTGCTCCGCAACGCTAAAGCGAACAACCCAACCTACATTTCCTTAACCGACTGAAGGACTTTCAGAAAGGGAGTATGCGGCTAAAAAAGAAATAGCAGCATGGCAAATTATTGACAGATTAGCGGCAATTTTTCCTGGTTTAGATACTGGGTTAGATTATTTGGAAATTGGGACTCCACGTACTCACAGACGCTTTTTAGGATGGATAGATGGCATTTATGGAGCAATCGGAAATAGATCCCCGACTTCTTCACAATGATTTCCAATCATATAAAGTACATCTTAGCCCCCTCATCGCTTGCGGGGAGGGGGTTGGGGGTGGGGTTCTTGTTCCGGGTTTGATGACAATTTGCTGTAAGAAGTCGGGGATCTGATATTTAGTGAAATAAGTTTTTAGGGGGGAAGCTGACCTTTTTAGGCACGTATTCAGAACAGTCTATGGCTTCTTCTGTAAGAACAGTATCAGGCTTGACGGCACATTTTAAATAATGGTTATTGGCAAAAAATTGACATTTTTTACAGGGGACTTTTTGTAGAATTTTGTTTTTTATGCAGACCTTATCATCTGCATTGGTGCGGATTTTATGAAAAAGCAGGAGAAAAATAGCCCAAACAAAAATAAATCCCAGAGGAGCTAACGATAGTGCTAAATCTGGTATTTGGATGTTGTGATATTGCACTTGGACTTTTTCTTGTTGAACTGCACCTTGAGCAATGGACAAGTTGGTATTGTCGGTCATGAATGTATTTCCCAATACCTGCTCTATATACATCTTATTTTCCTTAATTATCTATAATGGTTCTTACAACAATTTTCGTTTTCATGGAATACAATGAAGAGCGAAGGACATAATGGAGGGCGCAGGCCCTGCGCCCCTACGGGTTTTGCGATAGAAAACTGTACCTGATAACATCAGAAAGTGCTGTAATTAAAAAATGTGACAGAACCAAGTGGCAAGCTCCTCAATATAAAGTCTGTTTTAATTGTGACTGATGTTTGATTTTGAAACTTTTAATTTAAGTCTATGCTTTGTTTGAGTAAAGCTGTATATGGCTTCTGATTATAGGTTTATCAAAAGTAAAGATTAGTTATCTCTGTCAATAGTTTTGTTTTTTATTATGTGAATATATACCTGAAGTAGTACGTGGATATTAAAAATACAGTTGGTAAGAGAACTCCACAAAAAGAAATGCCCAATGTCATTCTGTTCGTGCTGCCATAGGCATTACGAAAGGAAGTGTAGTGAAGAATCTCTTGAGATGCTTCGTTTCGCTATGGCTAACGCCACGCTCCGCGAACGCTACACTCAGCATGACAAAACAGGATCATTTATTTTGCGGCTTACTCTAATAGTTTTTTAAATTTTTGAATTTCTAGAACACCGATACATTAATTTAATTGTAGAGGCAATCCCCCTGTGGTTGTTCTGGTAGGGTTTTGGGGCAAGCACGGGGGCATTGCCCCTAGAGAGAATTGCCATTTTACGGATTATTAAATCGGTGTTGTAGCTATTCCTGGTTATTTAATCTAGCTTTGATATCAGCAGCGAAGTCTTCATATTTTCTTAAAGGTGTTACTTCTATTTGCACTTTTTGTCCGTTTTTTTTCATGATAGGCAAGTCTAGAAGAATTTGGTCTAATGTGTCGGGAGTAGGAACATCAACAATGACAATTACACGACGAGTACCAACACATTTCCATAAATCAACCACTATTCCGGCTTGTTTGGCTTGGAGGGCGACATCTGCTTCTTCACTCCATAAGGCAAATAGTTCTTGTTGATTTATGTTATCGGGGTATTCAACATGAAAATCTAAATGATATAGCATAAGTAGGTTGGCGTTGAAAATTGTCGTTATGGCAAGGCAAAAGGCAAGAGGCAAGAGGCAAGAGTGAAGAGGGTTTGGGCGATTTTACGTTTCTTTACACAGTTTGGTTTTATTGTGTTCACCTACTTAGTTACATTTTCCTGGAAGTTTTTATTTTAAGTAGTGAGACAGAATTAATTACACAATGTCACTGCGTAAGCGTTGCGTGGCGTTAGCCATATGGAACGAAGTGAAATAAAGCAATCGCAAGGGTTGTGATTGCTTCCCTTCCCTCGGAATGACTGTAAATATTTTTGTCCAATTACTTATTAGTTTAAACTAAAATCAGTATAATTCTGAGTTGAAATATCAGCTATTTAACCAGGGGGTATTTCGTCTTCTAGGAGACGAATAATAGTTGCTGGTGGTGCGAGTTCTGGTTGAAAGATTCCTTGTAGTGCTTGTTCTAAGGTGGGTGCCATGATGATGCGATTTTCATAGGCTACGACTACTCTCACTAATGTTGGTAAACTATTTTGTGTGGCTTCTAAATAAATTGGTTCAACATATAGTAATGATTGCTCAATGGGAACTATTAACAGATTACCTTGAATTACTCTGGAACCTTGACGATTCCATAGGGAAATTTGTTGAGAAATAACTGGATCTTGATTTATTCTGGCTTCAATTTGTTCTTGTCCATAAATTAAACGTTCTTTGGGAAAGTTATATAATACTAATTTCCCATAATTTTCACCGTCGGAACGTGCTGCTAACCAAGCGATTAAATTGGTGCGTTGTTTGGGTGTGTAGGGAAGTAGGAGGATGAATTCTTCAAAGGAAACGTTAGGGAGACTGGTTATTAAATAGTAGGGTTCAACTTTACGGCTTTCGTTACCATAGATTTCATTGGGAATCTGCCATTGATCTTCCCGATTATAAAATACCTGGGTATCTGTCATGTGGTAGATCATTAAGCGTTCAGATTGAATTTTGAAATAATCTACTGGATAGCGGAGATGATTGCGGAGATTGATTGGTAAATTATTCAGTGGTTGAAACATTTTGGGAAATATTTTTGACCAAGCTGTAATTAATGGATCGGAGGCATCAGCAATGTAAAATCTGACTGTACCGTTGTTAGCATCAATGACGATTTTAACAGAGTTACGGATATAGTTAATACTATTTTTACCTGTATCTGAGTAAGGATAGCGATCGCTTGTGGTGTAAGCATCAACTATCCAATAAAGATAATTTTCTTTACCGGGAAATTGTTGATTTTGACCATCTATATGGGCATCTGCTACAACTAAATAAGGATCACTATCAAATTTTAAAAAAGGGGCAATGGTGCGAATTCGTTGGTTAATATTCCGCCGTAATAATATTTTGGTTTCTGGTAAAAAATCTCTGGTAAATATCATTTTCCAGTCTTTTAAATATATGGAAAATAGCCATCTTCGCCATAGAGAGTTGATATGAATACCCCCTAATCCATCATAACTATTATAAACATTATCGCTGCCACTGGGATAATCTAATTCTTTAACTTTTGTCCCAGTCATGACGTGAGTATTACTAATTTCTCCATAATAAATTCGGGGTTGTCCGATGGGAATACTGGCACGAATATTAGGACTAGAAGTATTTAATACGCTACCATTTTCACTAATATCTTTGACAAAATATTCTGGTAATCCACCAGCAGCAACGGTATTGACGGGACTCATAGTGAAGCCATAACCATGAGTATAAATCATATTTTGGTTTACCCATGTTTGTGCTTGGAGGGGAACATCTGGATAATTTAATTCTCTCGCTGCAATTAGTACCTGTTGTTTTTCTTGATCACCGTTATTTTTAATTAAATATCTATCAATATCAGCATCGGGAAATTTATAATAAGGGCGAATTTGTTGTAACTGACGGTTAGTTTTTAATAATGGTTCTTGATCCCAAAGCCGAATATTTCTAATTGTCAATTCATTGGCTTTGATATCTGCTTCTGTGAGTTTTCCTGTGGGGTTAAATATTTGAGAGTCAATGACATCTAAATTAAATGCTTGACGAGTTAGGGCGATATTTCGCATTATATAAGGTTGTTCTTTTTGTAATTCATTTGGCTCAACAATAAAATTTTGTACAGCCATAGGTACAATGAAATTACCTATGAATATCAAAGTTATATAAATACCTAAAGCATAACTTACCCGACGATGATGTGAAGATTTTTGTTGCCAAAATACAGTTAACCATAATAAGTATAAGGCTATAGATACTGATAAAATATACAGTATTGTATCTGCTGGTAATTGGGCTTTAACATCAGTATAACTAGCTCCATAACTGACACCACGAACCGAGTATAGGAGTTGATAACGACTGAGCCAATAATTTAAAGATACGACTAACATTAAACAGCCGACTAATCCCGATAAATGGCGCATTTGTGGAGAAGAAAATCCGGGAAAAACGGCTTGACTGAGACTATTTGCTGATAATAAATAGGTGAGAATGACGCTAATACAAGCATATAGGGATAATCCTATTAACCAAAATCCTAAAAGTTCCCAAATGGGGAGATGGAAAATATAAAAACTGATATCCTTGCCAAATAATGGTTCAGGATGATCAAAGGAAATAGGATGAAAAGATAAGAGAATTTTTGCCCAATGTTGAGATAGTATCCAGCCAAAGATAAGACTAAAAATAATAGCGATCGCTCTGAAGCACAATTTGCTATAAATTAATATAGCCATAGATAATCCCCCCAATAGTCCTAAAGACCAAGGTTGAGAAATTATCTGTCTTCCCAACTGTAAAATTATCTCGGCTCGAAATAATAGTGGTACTGATAAACTAGATTGATTAACTTTCTCTAACCAATAGGAGAGGGCAATGTTTCCATAGTGTATTAGCATCAGGCACAGTAAAAAAATTAACCCTAATATTAGAGGTAAGAGCGATCGCAATTTAATTTTACTGGTATAATTTTGCCATTGAGGGGATTGATTATTTCTGGGATATTGAGGACTAAGAAAACTCGTTAATCTTTGACTAATTTTTAGTTCCTGTACCGGAATAGAATGAGAAAAAGGGGGATATTTCAACCTCTCAGCTAAAGTCAGATTTCCTAATAAGTAAATGGCGCTCAAACTCACAATAAACAACCATAAACTCCCCTGAGTTAACAATCTTTGCAAAAATACTTCTATATAACCAACTTCCTGAAACCAAAAAATTTCCGCACCCAAATAAGCAGCTATATATAAGAATAGCCACAAACTCAAACATCCTATAAAAACTCTAATAGTTTTCATTTTTAAACCATTTAATGTCATTTGTCACTAGGATTTTAGAAGGTGTTTTAAAAGTTATGGTTGATGTATCAAATATTTTTTACCCCACCCTAACCCTCCCCTTACTAAGGGGAGGGAACTGGATTTTTATTGTTTCCCCCCTTTATAAGAAAGGGGGGTAACAATGTGATGAAAATTACGGGATACGACTTTTCAAACATCCTCTTAAACATTCCTGGATAAATCTTTGAGGAATTTCTCTACTTTCTCCCCAGTGTTGATGAATATAAGAAGCATGAACATTGGGTAAATTCCAACCTTCAAAACCTGTATTTTCATCACAATCATAGCGATAGGTATTAAATAATGGTTGGGGAGAATTGGTGATTACATGAGAACGATGAAATTCATGTCCAAAAATGTTTTTATTGCTATCAAGTAAAAAAGTATTTTCTAAAACTACTGCGCGACGATATCCTAATGTTAATCTTTTATCCATTTGTGCATAAGTGGGTAATATTCCTACCATTGACCAAGAGTTACCATCAAAATCAATAATTTTTTCACACAAATACATCAATCCTCCACATTCCGCAATTGTGGGTATTCCTCCTAAAATTGAGTTTTTGACTGTTTGTATTAGGCTGGTATTTTTAGATAATTGTTGTGCGAATACTTCAGGAAACCCTCCACCAAAATACATTCCTTGGATATCTTTGGGTAATTGATCATCATTTAATGGACTCCAAAATACTAATTCTGCTCCTAATTCTTCTAGTAGATCTAAGTTATCTTGATAGTAAAAATTAAAGGCTTGATCTCGCGCTACAGCAATTCTTACAGCAGAATTGGGAGTTGAGAATTGAGAATTGAGAATTGGGGAAGATGCTGATTTTAAAAGTGGGAGAAGTTTATCCCAATCAAAGTAAATATCACCTAAATCTGCCAAACTATTAATTATTTGATCTAATTCTGGTAATTCTGCGGTGGGAATTAAACCCAGATGACGGTCAGGAATGGTAATATTATCTTGTCGTCGTAAGACACCGAGTATGGGTAATTGTAAAGGTGAAAGGGCAGCTTTTAATAATGATAAATGCCGATCGCTTCCGACTCGATTTAAGACTAATCCAGCAACTTTAATTCTACTATCTAAAGAACAATAACCGTGAGCGATCGCAGCTACTGAACCCGATAAACGACTACAATCAATTACTAATATTATTGGTATATCTAATAATCTAGCAACGTGGGCTGTACTTGCAAAGTCGGTTTTTTCATTTGTGTTTGACAAATGGCTAATACCATCAAACAAACCCATTACCCCTTCAACTAAAGTATATTCAGACTGGGGAGAATGATGGTGAAAACATTGCTGCACATAACTTTCTGAAGTTAGCACAGCATCTAAATTTCGGCAAGGAAGACCAGTAACATATTGATGAAACATCGGATCAATATAATCGGGTCCCACCTTAAAAGATTGCACTTTTACACCACGACGACGTAAAGATGCTAATAGGGTAAGTGTAACTGTTGTTTTCCCGACTCCACTCCGTTCTCCAGCAATAATTATAGACATAGATTAGCAATTAAAAATTAACAATTAAAAATAAAGACTGGGCGCAGGCCCTGCGCCCCTACCTCCTGACTCCTTGCTATTATCCTTCCCGTTGTCTTTCTTCAATGTCCACTGGAGAAATCATACTATTGATTTTCTCCACATCTGTTATCATAATGATAATACCTTCTACTGTTTCTTTTAGTAAAGGACTACAGGCAACATAACATTGGATTTTTTTACCGCGACGATTGGTGGCATTCAGAAGTATTTCCTGTAATTTCTTCTTACTAGATATAATATCACGAAGGGAATTTCGCAGTTGTTCTACAGGTAAACCGATATCCAAACTAAACCAGGATTTATTCATTACTTCGTCACTGCGTAAACCCCACATATCCTCAACTGTATGATTCCAAATTAAAATATTAAAACTATTATCTAAGACTACCATTCCCATTTGCAGAGAGCTTAAAATAGAAGCAAGAAAAATATTAGTTTGGTCAAGTTCAGTGGTGCGATCGCTTAATTCATTATTTATTGTTTGTAATTCTTCATTAGCAGATTGGAGTTCTTCATTCATTGTCTCCATTTCTTGATTTGTTGATTGCAATTCTTCATTGGTTGTTTCTAGTTCTTCATTAGTAGATTGCAATTCTTCATTGGTTGTTTCTAGTTCTTCATTAGTAGATTGCAATTCTTCATTGGTTGTTTCTAATTCCTGTCGAGAGCGTTGTAATGCTGTTTGGAGTTTCAGATAACGGGTGACATCATTAAAAGAGATTGTGACACCGAGAATGGTTTGATCATTATCTTGTAAAGGAATGATTCGCACATCTAAATATTGAACTTCTGAATTTGGCTGATAACGTTCAACATTTGTGAGTATAATAGGATGGCGTTCATTATATACTTGCTCGATTAATGAGCGTAACTCTACAGGTCTATAGGATAATTCTAAATCCTGAAAGGGGCGATTTAAATCTTTATTTGTCAGGTTAAATAAACGTCGAGCTTCTTCATTAATCATAATTAATATACCATGATTATCAATAACAACTTGGGCGCTAGACGCTGTATCAAAAGCCAAATCTCTAATTCGCAGTTCTTCAGCATAAACATTATTAGAGGATTCTTTATTTTGCAAATTTGTCATAACTAGTTGACGATTACGGATGTTTCCCAAAGATACTTTCGCAAATACACGATCTTTTAAATGTATAGGTATAAATAAATTAGAGTGCATGACTAACATCTCTGCTTTTCCTAAAAATAGATAGCCATGATCATTAATGGCAAAATGAAACCGATTGATAATCTTTCCTTGTATTTCTGAATTAAAATACATTAAGGTATTGCGACAAGCCAATAAATCTAAACGAGAAATTGGTGCATCCTGAAGTAAATCATGACGACCAAAAATCACGCAACGACGCAAATCTTGGCGAAAAACATAATTTTTATTTACTAGATCAAAATATTTATCGCGCAGTTCTGATGGAACTTCAATGATATTTTTGGCTGAATAACTAGCTTGACGAGCTTGGGTGAGAGCTTCTTCGTCTACATCTGTTGCGTAGATTTTTACCCGCTTACGAAACTCTTCTACTCCCAATATTTCTGCTAGAACCATTGCTAAAGTATAAGCCTCTTGTCCAGACGCACAACCAGCACTCCAGAACCGAAGCTGTTCATCTTTTTGTTTATTTTTGATGATATCAGGGATAATTTCTTTGGCTAAATATTCCCAAGCTGAACTATCTCTAAAAAAAGCAGTCACATTAATTAAAATGGTATTAAATAAATTTTTAAACTCATCTGGATGAACTTCTAAATAATCTTGATAATTCACAAAGCTATCTATATTTAAAGTCTCCATCTCTTTAATAACACGACGCATTAAAGTCGAACGTTTATAACCTGTGAAATCAAACCCTCGATTGATTCTCAAATATTGGAGGAGATTTTCAAAATCCAGATCCTTGTGTGGAGCATTCATAAAATCAATTAGGTTTTTACTAGAAATAGATACACATCATAGATAATTACAAATTATAAACTTCCCCTGTTCCCTATTCCCTTTTCTCAACTTATCGGTTGAGCATAACAAGTACCGAAGAACCGAGAATATTGAACTTGCAAAACTATTGTTCATACATAGTCAGTCTTTAATAATAACATAAATTGGTGGTATTTTATGGTAAAACAGCATGGAGATTATGACGAAATAGCGTGAGACATAACCAAAGTTATCAAAGCGGAAGAAATTTCTGTTAAAGGGAGGATGAAATCTACATTCCCTGTCTTAATTGCTGAAGATGGCATTCCCGGAAATTCAGCACTTTTGTCATCCTGGACAATTACCGTCCCACCCATTTTTTTGATTGCTTCCACTCCCATTGCGCCATCACTACCAGTTCCTGTGAGGACAACAGCGATCGCTCTTTCTTTATAACTTGCTGCCACGGATTCAAACAACAAATCCGCCGAAGGACGGAGAAAATGCACCATTTCCGACTGAGACAAAGAAGCTGTACCATCACTATTCACCAACAGGTGGTTATTCGGAGGAGCAATATAAACAGTCCCCGGAGTGAGTTCATCTCCTGCTTTTGCTTGGACTACTTTCAGTGGAGTCCGACGACTGAGAATTTCTGCCATCAGGGATGGATGACGAGGATCTAAATGTTGAACCACAACAATTGCTGCTCGGAAATTTGCAGGTAAATTTGAAAGCACCTCAATTAATGCCGTTAATCCACCAGCAGAAGCCGCTAAAGCCACAATATCAAAGTTAGGAAGATTTGGCATATTTATCCTGAAAATTATCTTCTTTCCCAACTCTAAGATATCTAAATTTTCAACTCATTCCCTGTACCTACAGACCTATGGATCAATCATAGCTAATTTGTAAACATATAAATGCTTAGATCCCCGACTTCTTAAAGAAGTCGGGGATCTTTTTTCTTAAAGAAGTCGGGGATCTTTTTGTTCACATTTCACTGACAAAGCTAATTTTCTGCTTCCAGATTTTTTTTAGCTTCCTGTAATTGCTTTTTATTTTCCTCACTAATTTCAGGATATTGCAAATTTAATTCCTGTAACTTTGTGCAAATAATATCTGCTACCACCAACCGTGTAAACCATTTCCGATCAGCAGGAACAATATACCAGGGAGCAAATTCTGTACTTGTATTGTTAAAAACTTGCTCATAAGCATCCATATAATCATCCCAAAAAGCCCTTTCTCGGATATCACTAGCAGAAAATTTCCAATGTTTTTCCGGTGAATCAATCCGTGCTAAAAACCGCTTTCTTTGCACCGATTTTGAGACATTTAGAAAAAACTTCAGCACAATTACCCCATTATTAACCAAGTATTTTTCAAAATTATTAATTTCCTCAAATCGCTGTTTCCATATCTGATTACCTTGAGGAAACTTGGGTAATTGTTGTTTTTTAAGAATTTCTGGATGGACACGAACTATAAGTAATTCCTCGTAATATGAACGATTAAAAATGCCAATTCTACCCCTTTCCGGGAGAGACTTCATCGAACGCCATAAATAATCATGATCTAATTCTTCCTCACTAGGAGATTTAAAACTAAATACCTGACACCCTTGGGGATTCACCCCCGACATCACGTGCTTAATGGTGCTATCCTTACCAGCAGCATCCATAGCTTGAAAAATAATTAACAAAGAATAACTATTCTGGGCATAGAGAACATCTTGATATTTAGCTAGTTGTAAAACACCTGTTTTTAATTTTTTAATCGCATCAGTTTTTGGGTGAAACTCGCATCTATAACCTGGATTATAGTCCTTGATCAAAGAAATCTGATCACCTGGTTTAACAATATAAGGATCATGATTCATCTCAAAAAATTAGCCTCCAATGGAATTATCCCTGGCGATTGGAAAGATGCCTCCGGCATCTTTCTAATCGCCCTCTTGCTAAGAAACAGAAGATTGCAACTTGTTCAACATTTCCAAAACTTGCATACTGTGAATACTAGGATTAACCTTCACAAAAGTTGCGCGTAATATCCCTTGAGGATCAATAATAAAACTATGGCGCATAGAGACAACACCTATCCAAGAACCATAAGCCTTACTAACTTCACCCTTAATATCAGCTAACAAAGGAAATTTTAACCCCTCCGAGTCACAAAATTCTGCATGAGAATCAACATCATCAGCACTGATACCAATAATCTCAGTATTTTTCTGAATATATTTAGGTAAATCTTGCTGAAACCGTCGGGCTTCAATAGTACAACCAGAAGTAAAATCTTTGGGGTAGAAATAAAGAACTACCCACTTACCCCGAAAATCAGCTAGAGAAACTTTACCATTGCCTGTATTAGTGGGTAAGGTAAACTCAGGTGCAGGTTGATTAATTGTGGGTAATTTACCACCTAAAGCTTGAGCAGGAGGGGTAAAATTAAACCAACTAATAACAGCCAAACAAGAAGCAAATAAAATGCTAATAAAAGTGCGACGGGAACCCATTTTCTCAACCAAAAGAATAACTTAAATAAGTTTACATTTTTGTTGTTCTCTTTCAATCTGATTGCGGTTCGGACAGGTTTTCGATACTTTCAATGTGTTGGCTATCTATGAGAAAAGCGCCTCTAGTAAAGCGGACACCCCAATAACCACCAGGGCGATGGTCAAGAACTATACCTTCCTCGCCAATATGAATTACTTCAGGGGGACGTAACATAGGCATTGGTTCAGCCGTTTTCAGGTATGGTGGCAATGATACCACACGGACTTTACTACCAATTGGGAATTCTGAAGACATTTTGCAATGGTTTGTAGTTTTGAATAAGTAGGCAGGCAAAATTAATTATATAAAAGATTTAGATTTAATGTAGGTGTAGGGGTAGCGCCCCAGTGCCTACCCCGATAAGTAATTGGACAAAAATATTTAAGTAGGTGAACACAATAAAACCAAACTGTGTAAAGAAACGTAAAATCGCCCAAACCCTCTTACCTCTTGCCTTTTGCCTTTTGCCTCTTGCCTTGCCATAACGACAATTTTCAACGCCAACCTACTTACAGTCATTGCGAGGGAAGGGAAGCAATCACAACCCTTGGAATTGCTTCATTTCACTTCGTTCCATTGGCTTTCATTCCTTGCCTAAGGGATCACCAAAAAATAAATTACCCAATTTTGTGGGATGGGCATCCTGTCTGTCCTTGGTAATTAGCGGGCAAGATGCCCGCACCACAAGAAACTTTTGGGGATTTTTTTAATTGGAAGTCCCTAAAGGACAGTTAAGTTTTTCCGCCAAGGTCCAAAACCTGCCCTCAAGGGTTTTTAGCCTATTTTCTTATAAAATTTCATAGCATTAAGTAGGTTGGCGTTGAAAATTGTCGTTATGGCAAGGCAAAAGGCAAAAGGCAAGAGGCAAGAGGCAAGAGGGTTTGGGCGATTTTACGTTTCTTTACACAGTTTGGTTTTATTGTGTTCACCTACTTAAATTCGATAATCATGAAAATAAGATTTCTCAATTATTCTCTTGCGCTGGTGGTTTTATGTGGCGGATATACAATTACTCCAACTATAGCCGCTAACCAACAGGTAAAAGTAGCGAAATCTATCTGGAAGTTGTTTTCTCCTGCTGACGGTAGTTTTCGGATTTTAATGCCAGGGAATCCCAGAGAGACTAAACAAACAGTAAATACAAAATCGGGGAAAATTAAATTAAATCTGTTTAGTGTTGAACGCCAACAAGAGGAAGTTAATTATGCCGTTGGTTATGTTGATTATTCCTCTGAATATATTGAATTATTAAATCGCAAAAAGCTGGTTGAAAAGGCTTTAGATAACGGACGCAATAATGTGGTTAAAAAAGCCAAAGGAACTTTAATTAGTGAACAAAAAATTAGATTAAGTCCTTATTTTGGCAGGGAAATTAGCTATAGTAAACCGGGAGGAAACATTGTCAAACTAAGAATATATTTAGTTAAAACCCGGTTATATCAAGTAAGTGCGGAAACTACCAAAAAAAGACAGAAGTTTTTAACTAAGAGTATAGAAGGGTTTTTAAATTCCTTTAATGTATCTTCAAGATAAATACGATGTTGAGCGCATAATATTTTGGGCGCAGTCCTTGTTTGGGTACATTCCTTGCTTGGGCGCAGTCCTTATTTGGGCGCAGGCCCTGCGCCCCTACGAACTCATTTTAAATATTAATGCTGTTCATCTTATTCCCAGTCTCTGACTGGAAATGAATTCTAGAAGGCTCTGCCTTCAATAATATTAGAGGCAGAGCCTCATCAACTGCATTCCTAGTCAGAGACTAGGAACGAGATGTGGTAGGGATTTGAGCTTAAGTTGACACCAATGAAGCTCTTGCTTTACCCCTACGTTTAGAATCAAACAATCAAGCCGTTTTGAGTATAAGTAGGTGAACACAATAAAACCAAACTGTGTAAAGAAATGTAAAATCGCCTAAACCCTCTTCACTCTTGCCTCTTGCCTCTTGCCTTTTGCCTTGCCATAACGACAATTTTCAACGCCAACCTACTATAATAGGTAAAATGAGTTAGGATATAGACCAATTAGTTAGGGGATAAAACCACATCTGATTGTAAACTACTAATACCAATTTTACGTGAATCTCCACAGAATCATAAAATACATTGACTCATCCTTCCTTATCTGCATTTATTTGCGTTTATCTGCGTTTAATTATTCTTAAAATCTTAAATTGACATAAGTAGGTTGGCGTTGAAAATTGTCGTTATGGCAAGGCAAAAGGCAAGAGGCAAGAGGCAAGAGTGAAGAGGGTTTGGGCGATTTTACGTTTCTTTACACAGTTTGGTTTTATTGTGTTCACCTACATATACAAATTTTATGTTACGTGATTTCCAAAATCGAGCCGAATTAGTCGCATATCTCAAGGAACAGTTCCCCCAAGCCGCAGCACAAGATGATCACATTAGCGATATTCCCGGAGGAAGGAAAGCCGCACAACAAGCGCTACAAAAAATTGACCCCATAGCTTACGCAAAAACCCGCAACTTCCTAACTGGTGACATTACCAAATTGTCACCATACCTTCGTCATGGAGTCTTGAGTTTGCGGGAAGTTCGAGAATATATACTGAACCGAATTGAGAATCCAGAGGATGCTAATAAACTAATTAACGAATTAGGCTGGCGTGATTATTGGCAAAGATTATATGTCAAACTAGGAAACGAGATTTGGCAAAATCAAGAAGAATTCAAAACCGGTTATCAATCAACAGACTACGCAGCCCAACTACCTGAAGATATCACAACCGGAACGACAGGACTAGTTTGCATTGACAGCTTTAGTCAGGAACTACGAGAAACAGGCTACCTACACAACCATATAAGAATGTGGTTAGCAGCTTATATTATCCATTGGCGACATATTCAATGGCAAGCCGGCGCAAAATGGTTTCTTCAACATTTACTCGACGGTGATCCAGCAAGTAACAATATGTCATGGCAATGGGTAGCAAGTACATTTAGTCATAAACCCTATTTTTTCAACCGTGAGAATCTAGAACGTTACAGCAAAGGCGTTTATTGTCGTCAATGTCCCCATTTCGGTAAATGCGACTTTGAAGGCAGTTATGAACAAATAGAACAGCGACTTTTTCCTCAAGCTAAATTCAGCAAACAGCCTAATAGTCAAAGTTGGCAAAAAGGCAATCATCGAAGATAAGCCCACCAATTTGTTAATAAATGTAAAGAATAAGTCCTATCTCAAAAATCAAATGATATCTTAAAAGCATAGGACACCAAGCAAATAAAAACCAACTAAAAGAAAGGGTAAATGATTCAGTGTGTCCCCTATCATCAGCCCGACAATTACAGCGTTATTGATGACGAAGTGGCAACTAGCCAAACTCTAGATGAGGTGGCGAGGCCAAATCCCAGAGCGGAAAGACGTGGAGATGCTGTATTTGCGTTTTAGAAAGTCCACCCTTAGTAACTTAAATTCACTTACTCACTTTAATCATTTGAAACCTGCAAATTCATTAGAACCCGGTCAACCTTGATCGGGTTTTTAGATGTTTATACCTTGTTTTAATGAGAAAATTGCTGTGATATGAGCTAAATAGTCCTTTCCCAATTGATTTTTTACAGTATAATTTAAAGATTTTAAAGCGGCTCTAAGTAGTGAGGCAAAATTAATTACACAATGCCATTGCGTAAGCGTTGCGTGGCGTTAGCCATATGGAACGAAGTGAAATGAAGCAATCGCAAGGGTTGTGATTGCTTCCCTTCGCTCGCAATGACTGTATACTAAACACGGTTGAGACATGGACTTTTACAAAATTACGAAAAACCTAGATTTGTAGGGGTAAAGCAAGAGCTTCATTGGTGTCAACTTAACGTAAAACCCATAGCCCGCCTGGGAATGAATTCCCAGTCTAAGGGACTTCCAAATAAAAAAATACTCAACCACCTAACGCAAAAATCTCTCAAACCCTTATTCCTCTGTGTCCTCTGCGCCTCTGTGGTTCGTTAATCAAGATAATTTATTTCTTGGAAGTCCCTAATAGTATTAACGTAAAACCCATAGCCCGCCTGGGAATGAATTTCTCGTTCCCATACTCTGTATGGGAATGAATTCTAGAAGGCTCTGCCTTCTATGAAAACAGAGGCAGAGCCTCTGTAATAGCATTCCCAGTCAGAGACTGGGAACGAGATATCATCAGGATTTGAGCTTAAGTTGACACCAATGAAGCTCTTGCTTTACCCCTACCCACAGAATCAAATTATTAAGCCGTGTTGAGTATAAATATTTTTGTCCAATTACTTAATTTTTCTTTGTGCTATGAATGGTAAATACACTCGTTCTCAATTATCCTAGATAAAGCATCTCAAAAACAAGCGCCATGCCTAAACGCCTCCTAGTGGTCGAATCTCCCGGAAAAGTCAAAAAATTGAGTCAAATTCTCGGTGCAGATTGGATTGTCCGCGCTAGTTGTGGACATATCCGCGAACTCAGTAACGACGGTGATGATTCACTAGGATTTACAATGGATGGTAATACTGTTCGCTGCAATTATATCCCCCGTGACCAACGGGCAAAAGAAACAATTCAACAATTAAAAGCCGCTGTTAGGCAAGTTGATGAAGTTGTTTTAGCTACAGACCCAGACAGAGAAGGAGAAACCATTGCTTGGCATCTTAAAGAAACGTTAGGATTAAGAGACCCCAAACGAGTAGTTTATACTGAGATTACACCATCAGCAGTGCGAAATGCGATCGCCCATCCCAGAAAACTTGACACTAATTTAATCGGTGCAGGATTATGTCGAGATTGTCTTGATAAGTTGGTAGGTTATAAAGGTAGTCCCCTGGTTTGGGGATTAAATAACGGGGCAAAAAGCGTAGGTAGAGTTCAAAGCGCCACATTACACCTAATTTGTCAGCGCGAAAGAGAGATTCTGGCTTTTGTTCCCCAAGATTACTGGAGTGTGTGGGTAGATTATCAAGAAGGATTTCGGGCTTTTTACAAAGGTACGGCCAATACTGACAAAGAAACACCAGAAGCAGAAACGGAAACTCACGATGATGCAGCTAGTAACAACCCAGAAAAACCTGAATCTCAGCGCGTTCTCTCGGAAGCAGAAGCCACAAGATTAGTTGAAGAAGCAAAACTTCATCCTCATCAAATTATTCACCTAGAAGGGAAACTGGTTTATCGTCAACCCCCTCCACCATTTACCACCTCCACCCTCCAACAAGCTGCCGGTTCAAAGTTGAAATTTTCCCCTGACAAAACTATGCAGGTGGCGCAAAAGCTATATGAGGCAGGGTTGATTACATATATGCGAACAGATTCAGTCATGTTGAGTCCTGAATTTTGTGCGAGCGCTCGTCAATGGTTGGAACAAAATGACCCGCAAAATGTCCCCCAGCAAGTAGCCAAACAGCGTAGTAGTAAAACCGCTCAGGAAGCACACGAAGCCATTCGTCCTACAGATGTTTTTCGTCCTTCGGTGCAATTACGGGCAGAATTACCTGAAGATGAGTTTAACCTATATGTGATGATTTGGAAAAGAGCGATCGCTTCTCAATGTCGTCCGGCTCAACTTCGTAAAACTCTAGTAATTACGAAATCAGGTAATATCTTATGGCAAGCTAGAGGGCAGGTAATTGAATTTTACGGTTATGCAAAATATTGGCTGAATCTGAGCAAAGATGCAGTTTTACCCTTATTGCAACAGGGACAAATCCTAACTTTAGCCAAAGCTGGACATGACCAAAAACAAACCCAACCACCACCCAGATATAGCGAACCCAAACTTGTCCAATTAATGGAACGTAAAGGCATTGGTCGTCCTAGCACTTATGCTCCGACAATTGCTACTTTAAAGAAACGCAATTATGTGGAGTTAAAAAAAGATAATCTTCAACCCACAGCTTTGGGTTTAGAAGTTGATGAATTTTTACAAAAGGCTTTACCAGATTTATTAGAAGCGGAATTTACTGCTAAAATGGAAGATGCCCTAGATGCAATTTCTGAAGGAAAAAACTCTTGGCAACATTACCTAACTACTTGGAATCAAAGTTATTTTGTTCCTGCACTTTCCAAAGCTAAAACTGTGGTTGTTAATTCATCAACTACAGCTAAAAGTAATAATTTTCTTGAGCGTAAATATGAAACTTCTAAAACTCGTTGTCCTGATTGTAAGAACTGTTTAGCGAAAATTCCCAGCAGTAAAGTTAAAAAGAAATACTTTCTTAAATGTGTGAGTGGTTGCGAAAACATTGTGCTATTTTGGAGTGATTTTCACAAAAAGTGGGAAGCACCGAAAACTAAAACATCTGCAGATGAAAATGCTCCCAAACCTTCAGCAAAAATCACTGCATATCCCTGTCCTGTATGCAAGAAACCTTTGGAGGAATACAGTTACCTCAAAGATGGGCAAAATAAAACTATGCTGCGTTGTTCTGGTCAAGATTCATGGAAGGATACGAAACATAAGGATGTGGCTTATTTTCATACTGCCAAAGGATGGTGGAGTCCTAAATTTGGGAATTTAAATGTCTAAATCAGGATTCCCAGGATTTAAGGATGTACAGGATGTTATTTTTTATTGTTGATGAAAAATAGCGATTTTTGAATGATAGAGAATATACTGTTATTGTAATTATCATTTTTTGTTTTTAAATATTTACAGAAAATCTAGAAATCACAATCCTGTAAATCCTTTAATCCTGGATATCCTGATTCTGACAATATCCAATCAACATTTATTCTGTAAACACAATGCTATTGGTGTACTTCACTTACATAAAATATGCTGTATAATTGAGACGAAATAGATTTTAATATCCTCTCATGACATTACAAGAATTGCAAAAACAAGTGCTAAAATTACCAATGAGCGATTCCTCCGGATCGCTTCGCTATCGCTGGCAATTGGTACAATCACTGCTAGAATCACTACAACAGGAAGTTCAACCAGTTTCAAAGAAGGGTAAGGGACTTCCAAGAAATAAATTATCCTGATTAACGAACCACAGAGGCGCAGAGGACACAGAGGAATAAGGGTTTGAGAGATTTTTGCGTTAGGTGGTTGAGTATTTTTTTATTTGGAAGTCCCTAACTGTTGAGGAATAGGTTGTAGATAATTCCAGAATTTTAAAACTTACTTGCTCATGCGAGCTTTATTTTAGTTAAATTTAATATCAACATCATATGATACAATCAGCCTAACTATTTTTTTAATTTAATACTTAGTGTCAAATATGACTCATGCTTATAACAGAGCCGCATTTACCACTGGTGCAGACAGCAGCAATTATCTATTATCGTTGTATTGTTCACTTGTAGCTCTGGAACTTGCTATTAAAGATCATCTTAATCCACCCTGGAAAAAGGGGCATACAATAATTACTTGGGTTAATGATTTAGGTGAGACTTCACTTGCACAGCAACTACGATCACAACTTGGTGTGTTGCGTTGTACCGATATAACCGGAAATGCTGTTCCTGTGGACGGTGACAATTACCCCGGTATTAGATACATTAGACATGAAGGGGACTTTCCAGGAACCTCTACGGATACTCAAATTAGAGATGCGTTAGAAACTATTAGAGACATCAAGACAAGTTTAAGAACTAAAGGAGTATCTCTGTAATGAATGCTGCTCAACTACTCAAAGAAGCAAAAAAGCTCGGAGAAATACAAACCATATTTAGATTTCCTTACGTTCATATTATCTATCTGTCTCCCAAGTTTCAAAATATTGATGATGAAGAACGTGAAATATCTTTTGCTCAGGATATTAATATAAGTGTGGCAGAACTAAGGACTACACTCCTTAATTCCCTGCTATCATTAAGACTTCTTACCTCAGAGGAATTTGCACTAGAATATCCTGAAAATCGTCCACGAGAAAGAGGACATCATTGGTTAAGTTCTCTTATCGAACAGCAATTTCAAAAATCAGTTGTTAATGATCAGGTTTCAAAAGAACTAAAAATTGTCCATTTTTATGGATATAAAGGTGGACAAGCACGTTCCACTCTACTTGGACTCATGTCTACAGTTTTAGCTGAAGATGGGTGGAAAGTTCTTGTTATAGACAGTGACATTGAAGCCCCATCATTAGACGTAATTTATGGACGAACTTCCGGTTCTATTTCAGGAACTTTGCTAGGAGTAGTTCAGTCTGTTGCAGAAATAAAACCTGAGCGTGTTAAGTCGATACCTTTAGCTGGATATGTAGATTTATTAGCCTGTCGGCCAACTTCGCCAGATTTTAATATTGATGCTGCGGCATTTGCTCTGCGCTCTGCTCTTGAACCAATGATAATTGAGAATGCAGCTAGGCGAATCTCTGAATTTGCGGCTGAAAAATACGATATCATTTTAATCGATCATCGAGCAGGACTTTCACCAGTAACTTTACCCTGGATGACTACACTTCCAGGACCAACAGTTGTATGTGTTCGTCTTGATGATCAATGGCTACCCGCTAAACAATTCATAGAATCTGTCTTGAGAACACATATTTCTAATCCTGGAGTTTTTGTTTCTTGGCAGCCAGATAATGAGAATGAAGAATCATATATAAACAGGAATAATCAACAAATTGAAACATTACTAGATATGCTGGCAGAGATAATATCTCAAGAATCAGAGGATGAAGATTCAGAACTTTCTGCTGTTGAAGTTAGAGATCATTGGATTATTTGGCCTTATGACAGTGCTTTTAGATATAGCCGATTACCAGATAAAAATCAACTAGCACCCAAAAATTTTGATAAACTTAATAGTCTACGCAGTATTTTAAATATAGCTTCTAAAAAGCAGATTCAAAATAATATACTTACCCCAAGTGGAGCTACAGATGAAGGAGATTTGATCCAGACAGATGCTCTCCAACAACTTCTTATACCTGACAATTCAATTTCATATATTTTTGGTAGAAAAGGTACAGGTAAAACTCGATTATTAAAAGAACTAGCCAAAGCAGAAATTGGTGAACCATTACTTGTAACTGCTGATAATGCAGAAGACAAAGGTTTGAAATCTCCTAGTCCAGAACTATCGACAGCTATTGAGCGTTATCGAGATACGCCTGAGAATTTATGGTGGAATTTACTTTTGGCTGCCCTAGAAACAAAGACAACATCAAGAGAATTGTTAAGAGAAAATTTTTCTCGAAAACTAGAGCAGAATTTTAATGGAACTATTATAAATTTAATTATTGATCAATTAAATCAAAGTCCAAAGCGTACTTTTCTTCTTGATGGCTTAGAAACTGCTTTTGATGCTAAACTTACTTTTACATATATTGAAAGCCTTTTTAGATTTATTCAAACTATTGAATCTGATGATAGACTATCAAATCGTTTACAGTTTAAAATTTTCTTAAGAACTGATTTAGCTGAAAGAGGCTATCAGAACATTGAGCAACAAATATTTGGAAAGGTAATTTATCTGAATTGGGATACCCAAAAAATATTTAATTTTATATTATCTCGAATACGTAATATTAACTGGTATCGACAAAATTTTCCAGACTTAATAAAAAGAATAGAAGAAAAACGCGAAGATATTCAGAGAGGTGTTTTATCTACTGAAGAATGCGAAAATTTATTATTAATGGCTTTCCCAGAAAAACTGCGGAGAAATAATCTGGCTACTAAAACATTTCTGAAAACATATTTTGCAGATAGTGCCAGCGAAACACCAGAAGGTAGCACCACTGATAAACTTCGTTACTATCCACGTATTTTCGATAAATTTATTCAAGTAATTGCAAATCCCACATCTACTGATGTAGGTTCTTTTACAGGTAAACAAATTGAAGATGGTAAAATCGATCCTTCACTCATTGTTATAGCTCATGAAGCAGCAGCAAAAGATTATTTAGGGCAGTTGCGTTCTGAACTAAACTATCTAATTAATCTTGCAGATCATATGTCTGAAAATGAACAAAAAATTAGGTCTTTACTTAGTGCATTTGATGGACTGAAAACACCTTTTAAGTTAGATCAATGTATTTCTGAACTAGCTGAAAAAACACAGATAGATAAATCAAAAATCAGGAATGCGATTGAGAGTATGAAGAGAGTGGGAATGTTTGAAGATCGTCCTAAGTATACTGGCGAACTACGAGTTGGCCGCTTGTTTAAATCATCATTGAGAATGAAATATAATCGTAAATATCCTCATAAAGATTCAGGTAATTAAAACCTTCTACATAAAAAATGAGACCCTAAAAAAGTGTGTTAGCAAGTAGGTTGGGTTTTCTTACGTCAACCCAACATTTATTTCATAAGACCTCGCGGTAAGTGGGAAACTCAGTCACTTTAGTGCTGAGAGGGAAGCGACACGGGCGGTTTTAACCGCAGTGGTAATTAGACCTGTTGATCTTCGTATCAACTTAACTTTTTTAACAGTGCATTGTCCTAGTCTTTTCCAATTAGCGTCACTGACAGAGACTTGTTTTTCAGTATCTCCACTAACCCAACCAAAGAATGTTTTATTGCCCTGACTTGCTTCCACAAAGTCACCTTTTCTAAATCCATGACGAGTTGTAGATCCACCATATTTCCGACGATTACCACCTTTACTAAAGGTCATTAAATGTAATTGCCTCCGGCTAATTGGTGGGCGACGCACAATAGTGAATTGGGATTCAGTGACATCTACGCCTCCTACCCAAGATGCACCATGATTTTTAGCTCCTTTCCATGTCTGGTATTTAACAAATTCAGAGCAAGCTAACGTTACTGCATCAACAGCGTGCGTTTCTGGTATTTGCAAAGATTTATCGGATTTTTCTTTATGCAATCCCAGATGCTTACGAAGGTTTGATGTTTCCCAGCCCTTCTTCAAAACGACATTTGTAAGTTTTGATAGTCGGCTAATTTGGTATCTTTGACCAACCATAACGGGACTAAAGCCTTTATTACCGCGTGCTTCAACCTCTTCAATAACAATAGTTTTAATTGGATAAAGTTGGAGGAGTAAACTAATTACTCTATATTCTAAATCTTTGTTTGCCCTAATACTTGGAGGCAATTTTGAGCCACGACGATTATCAAGTCTTGCTTGGCGATGATTACGGACATTGAAAGACAGTTTCCTATTGATTCGCCTTCCGCGCCTATTACGTCGCATCATTGATCGTTGCTCCATCCGGTCTTTGACTGTTTTGAATGGCAAAACTAAATGTAGCATCTGCAAGGTGAACTTTTTGGATTGAACCGCTATACCTGAAAAAAGTTTACCAGGATCTAAACCAATAACTATTTCTTGCGTTTCGGTATTACTTGGTTCGGCTAATAACTGGACATAGAAAATGCCAAGTTTGTCGAATTTGCCGATTGCTTTACCATCTTTGATCCATCGTCTTGCTCGACTTGGTTTAGTTGGCATTAATGGCGTATTGTCTACTGAAATTACGGGTACTCGCATAAAGAGATAATCCTTCGAGTAAAGTTTAATGTCCCTTTGCTCAACGCAATCAAGATGTCTTGGCTTTAACCAACGCTATTACAAGATAGCTTGAAGATAATCCAGACTAGGGAAGTATCTGGAAGTTCGTACCAAATTACGTCTCAATGAGCTAGTCAAACACGTAAGTCTTGATTTCTTACAAGCTCAGTCCCTTTAGGGCTGAGTTATTGACAATGTTAGAGGGTATTCGATTTGAATACAATTATAATTTATTAACTTTCTAAAATATTAGAATCTGTTGCTAAAGTTCGCGCTCCCGTTTGCATTAGTTCAATATCTGTTAATGTCCAATTACGGGAATTTTGACAATGATGCGCTACTAATAGTCCCCATAATCCTCGCGGTATGAGAATTGGTACTACCAAATTGGCGCGAACTTGCATACTGCGAAGAAAATCACGGTGACAATCCTGAATTGGTTCTAATTCTATATCAGCGATCGCTCTTACTCTTCCTTCTAAGTACAAAGCAGCATATTCATGGTTAAAACAACCGCTTGGTCCGGTAAAACCAAGAATCGAATATTCATCAGCACTCAATGATTCAAATGTTACCTGCCCTTGCCATTGTTCATAGAAATAATACAATACTACACGATTAGCCTGAAGTGATTCTCTCAGGTGATTTGTCGTTTTTCGCACTAATTCATCGCGTTCTATTCTGATAACAAGGCGATTAAGTAATTTTTGCAACCCCTCATCAGGGTGACAATTTGAGCGATTTTCAAATTCTGGGGAAGAAGGTTTACCTTGAGCGGAGTCGAAAGGAAGTTGCACAGATTTAAAATAATAACTAATTACACAATTTCACGCTTCTATAGAAATTTATCAGACATTGTACAGAAAATTATTCTTATTTAATAAAGAAATAATGTAGTTTATTAGGCTGGTAATTGGTAATTGGTAATTGGTAATTGGGAAGAATGTTTTACCCATTACCCATTACCCATCACCTATTACCTAACTCCAGCCACACTGGGCAAATTAACTTTTAAGCGTTTCAATATCGCTTCCCGTCCTTGCATTGCCAAAGTATCTTCTAAAGGTGAAAGTTTAATTTCTTGCTGATATTTCAACTTTAACGCAGTTTGAATTAACCAGTCGGCAACAAAAGGATTTTTTGGTAATAATGGACCGTGAGAATAGGTAGCGATCGCATTTTGATAAAACGCGCCTTCTGTTCCATCTTCTCCATTATTCCCCAAACCATACACCACACGCCCTAAAGCTTCCACTTTTCCTAATGTAGTCCGGCCACCGTGATTTTCAAACCCGACCAAATAAGGTTTTGTCCCTGTCATTGCTTCTAGTTCTTGCGCTAACCGGGAAGCTGTAACTTTTATCACTAAATTACCAATACATCTTTTAGTATTTTCACCAGGATGAATAGAAACTAAATCTAAGATTCCTAAACCTTCAATTCTTTGTCCAAAGGCTGGTTCATAATAATTTCCCAGCAGTTGGGGAGAACCACAGGTAAAAACTCCCGGCGTGCCACGTTCGATTTTATCACGCATTGCCTCAGCTTTTGCCCCTTGCAAATCCCTCATGACAATTTCTTGCTGACGATCCTGTGCGCCCCCACCAACAATCACATCTACTGATTTTATATCTTCTGTGGTGGACTCTTGGTCTAAGGGTAAAACAATGACATTATACCCCCGCCATTGAGCGCGACGTTGGATAGTGATCACATTTCCGCGATCGCCATAGGTACTCATCAACTTGGGATATAGCCAACCAATAATAATTTCCATCGGTTTATAACTTATAAAACCTCTACTATAGCAGGAGTCAAGTAGGGGCGCAGGGTCTGCGCCCATTCCGAATTGTGAGGTCTGCGCCCATTCCGAATTGCGAGGTCTGCGCCCATTCCGAATTGTGAGGTCTGCGCCCATTCCGAATTGTGAGGTCTGCGCCCATTCCGAATTGTTGCAATATATTAATAAATTTCAAGTTTAGTAAACAGACAACACAAATAAAAAAACTCATGCTAGATTAAGGGTATGGTACAAAAAGGTTAAAAGTCAAACCTTAAATCCAAACTTTTCATTAGAGTTTGTGCCTCCTGCTCTAATGTATCGGCAATCAATTTTAGATTTTAGCTTCCTGTCAAAGTTTTTTCGCCTAAATCTCACCAAATTGTTATTGGAGGTGTTGAACTCGCAGCCAGAAGTGCCTGCCCATTAGAAATAAGGGAAGCGTGGTTTAAATCGAATTTAATTGATTGCTTGTCAAGTCCACTTCTATTATTTTTGTATTGAACCACAACCTAATCAAGAAACCGCTGTAAGCTGCTGATAATCCTTCGTAGCTTGTAGCGGTTTCTGCTATGTATACTAAAAACAAAAAAATAGGTATTGTTAATGAATCAAAAAAATATATTCTCCGTCAATAGAGATATCAACTATTTACCTGTTTCTCACAGAGGTTATATTTATGTCATTACAATCACTTCGGGTTTTATTGTTGAGTAGTTTGGGCTGTTCTTTATTTTTTGGTAACACTGTGGCTTTTGCTCAAGTTGTTGTTCCTACAATACCATCAGGTTCATCTACTACAGTACCATCAGGTTCATCAACCACCATCCCAACTTCCACCACAGTTGACAGTAGCGCCAGATTTAGTTGCCAGTCTAACAATGGACAGTTTACAGTCATGTATCAGCCCCAAAGTCAACCAGGACAATACTTTGCTTGGGCTGCACCTCAGAGTTTAGGAGGCGGGTGGGATGCTCAGAAACGTTGTCAAGCGATCGCCACCCGTTTAGAATCATATCGCCCAGATGGATTACAAGAACTGCAAATAGCCGTAGAAAATAGCGAAAATATTATCTGTGTCACCACCGAAGCCCAACCCAGTTGTCGAATTGTCTTAACAGTCCCTCGTGGCAAAGATCCTTATACTATTCGCAATAGTGTATTCCAAAATTTAACTACTGCTGATAGTGGACAACAAACTATTGCTGTCAATACTTACACTAATCGTAATAGCAGTAATGGTAATAGCTTATACAGTCTCGGACAAACGCTTTTAGGTGGTAGCAAGAATCAAGTTACTTCTACTAAAGGTGGGATTAATTTGAAACCATACCTTGATCCTAAAGATGGTGGTACTGGTGGAAAACTGAGAAATGGAGTAGCAATTAAAGGTAGTACCACACGCCAAAGCCCCAATCGGCTAAATCCGGGCAGATTTCGTTAATTATGATTCCGGGCAACCACAGGGGGTTTGCCCCTACAGTATTTTTGTGATTATATTTACCTTTTTAGAGAAATTAAATTTACCCTTTATATAATTTTGTCCTGTATTAACTTATTAGGTGTTGTAATTATTTCTCAGGATGGATTGGTTTTTGAAGATTAGTGGGTAAGTGAAGAATACGCAATAACCGCAATGACTGGTTATCTAATTTAGGCTGCTAATTCGTCATTATTCCCCATTTCCTACAAAGTAAGTTTGATATGACAAATTTATTAATTTATGGTAAGTTGGTACGATAATATCCAAATATCAACACTCTGACTACTTAAATGCCCAGAAATCAACTTTTGGTTATTGGCAAATAATTAGTATTTAAATACTACACTGAAACCAAAGCAGAGTAAAGTTGTCATAAATTGTATAATTTAACCAAAATATAACTTGGTGACAATCTAGTTCTACTATCTTTTGAAGAGAAATTAACAATGGTGACAAACCTGATTACAAATAATATGAATCAAGTTCTACAATTGGGCGATCGCACCCTCCAGCCTACAGAAGTTTTATCATTATTGTCGGAATACCAGCTATTACCGCTATTAATTAAGGAAATATTCATTGATCAAGCGATCGCAGAAATTGTCTGTACCCCAGAAGAAGAACAACTAGCCTGCGAACAATTAGCCCAACAATATCAAGGACTAGAACCACAGAGCGAAAGTTTCCAAAAACTGAAAATCATGGCGGTACGACAATTAAAACTAGAAAAGTTCAAAGAGGAAACCTGGGGAGGGGATTTAAACTCCTACTTTTTTCAACGGAAAACCCAGTTAGATAGAGTGATTTATTCCCTAATTACCACCTCAGAACTTGGTATCGCTCAAGAAATTTACTTCCGTATTCAAGAGGGTGAACAATCTTTTGCGGAATTAGCACGGGAATACGCCCAAGGACCAGAATCCCAAACAGATGGCTTAGTCGGACCCATAGATTTACAATCCCTCCATCCCACATTGGTGAATATCCTCTCCAAAAGTCAACCACAACAACTATCACCACCGACTCAAATCAATAACGTCCTAGTAATTGTCCGATTAGAAAAAATACTCCCAGCCCAACTAGATCGTCCCATGCGACAACGATTACTAAATGAACGATTTAATCAGTGGTTACAAACACAAATGACAGAACAAAAATGTCAGATTCAGACCATATAAATCGCCAAATATCAACCTTTTCGCCAAAATGAAGTGAAATAAATAACTCAATCAATATGACTTATATTCAGAGTACCTTTGAAGAATTCATTGCCAGTATTGAAGGATTTGATCAATTATCGAAAGAGGAAATTAATAACCTCTTATCGTCACAAATTCTCCAGCCTTTGCGTTATCGCATAGGACAAAAAATTATTGGTAAAGAACAACTACCAGAAAGGATCGCCATTCTTTATCAAGGCAACGTCAGACTATTGGGATATAATCCCCAAAACCAATTACCAATTACATTAAAATTACTGCAACCAGGGGCAACAATTGGCGAAATTGCTTGGTTGCGTGAACTTCCTTGTGAAACAGCGATCGCTTCCACCGAAGTCATCTGTTTAACCTGGAAAGCCGCAGATTATTTGCAATTTATCAACCGCAATCCAGCCTTTGCTCAAGCTCGTCAACACATAAGTCACCCAATTGAAATATTTGATATTTTGAGTTCCCAGGTAGCGCAAAAAGCTTTAGTAAATCACAACCTCAAAGACATTACCCAACAGGCTCAATTAGAAGCAAAAATTCATTATTTATCACCAGGAAAAACGGCTTTAAGAGAATTAGATAGCGATCGCATTTGGTTTGTGAGTGGTCGTAGTTCCCTGCCCAATTTCCCACCCTGTTCTCGTCTAGAAACCGACGTAATTGAAGTTAAAGGCAACATTCCTCTCCGCTTATTGGGCATTAATCCTCAAGACCTATCATTACTTGATGGTGTTACCATTGAATCCGAAACATTAGAAACTATATCAGATAGCAGAGTAGATTCGGAAATTCCCTACGCCCAAGAACCAGAATTTGTTCCCCCCACCACATCAAACAAGCAATTTAAAAATCAAAACTATCCATTTTTCCGGGGACAAGGAGAATTAGATGCCACTCTGGCTTGTTTTCAAATGCTATCCAAGCATTTAGAAATGCCCTTTCGGAAAGAAGTAGTGCGGCGGATTTTAACCGACCAAATTAAGCGTCAAGGGAGTATATCTTTTCAAGTTTGCGCTTATTTATCAGAACTAATTGGACTTAAATCCCAGCTAGTTGATGTTCCTGCTGTTTCCATCAATCGGATTCCTACACCAGCATTAATTCGCTATCGTGACAGTTTTGCTGTCCTCTATGCGGTAGATGGAAAAACAGTAGTTTTGGGTTTACCATCTCAAGGCATTATCAACTGCCAAATTAGTCAATTGGTAGAAGAATTAGAAACTGATGACGCTAATCTTCAACCACAAGTTAGAGTTTTATTACTGAGTGCAACCAAAGAAACACCGAAAGAACGCTTTGGGTTATCTTGGTTTGTTCCTTACTTATCACGTTACCGCCGGGTACTGATAGAAGTATTTATTGCTTCCTTCTTCGTCCAACTAGCTGCCCTCGCTAATCCTCTGGTTATTCAGCTAATCATTGATAAAGTCATCGTCCAAAATAGTATTAGTACCCTGAATATTCTAGGAGTATTACTATTAGCAGTGGGTGTATTTGAAGCAGTATTAACCACCTTGCGGACTTACTTATTTGTAGATACCACCAACCGCATTGATATGAGTTTGGGGTCACAAATTATTGACCACTTGCTACGCTTACCACTGCGCTATTTCGATAAAAGACCAGTTGGTGAACTATCCACCAGAATTAATGAATTAGAAAATATCCGTCAGTTTCTCACTGGTACAGCTTTAACAGTGGTATTAGATGCCCTATTCTCCGTCGTTTATATAGTTGTCATGTTGTTTTACAGTTGGCAACTAACTCTCGTCGGATTAGGGACAATTCCTCTGTTTGTGGTGGTGACATTAGTCGCTGCTCCCACCGTGAGTAGACAATTAAGAACTAAAGCTGAACGGAATGCCGAAACTCAATCTTATTTGGTTGAGGTTATGTCAGGTATTCAAACAGTTAAAGCCCAAAATATTGAATTACGCTCCCGGTTTTCTTGGCAAAAGAAATATGCTAAGTTTGTCGCTGCCGGTTTTAAAACTGTTCTCACTTCCACATTAGCGAATTCAACCAGTCAGTTTCTCAGTAAACTTAGCAGTTTATTAGTTTTATGGGTGGGAGCTTATTTAGTTTTGAAAGGAGAATTAACATTAGGAGAATTAATTGCTTTTCGGATTATTTCTAGTTACGTTACTACCCCAATCTTACGGTTGGCGCAAATCTGGCAAAACTTCCAAGAAACTGGTTTATCTTTAGAACGATTAAGTGATATTGTGGACACACCACAAGAAGCAGAAATAGATCGGAATAATATTCCCCTTCCTGCTGTTAGCGGTGCTGTTAAATATGAAAACGTTTCCTTCCGATTTGCTGCCAGCGGACCACTACAACTCAGCAATGTCAGCGTCGAATTTGCCGCAGGTAAATTTGTGGGCATTGTCGGACAAAGTGGTTCAGGCAAAAGTACAATGATGAAATTACTGCTCAGACTTTATGACGCAGAATCTGGCAGAATTTTAGTTGATGGTTATGACATTGCCAAAGTCGAACTTTATTCGCTGCGGCGGCAAATTGGTGTAGTTCCCCAAGATACGCTCTTATTTGATGGCACAGTTCAAGAAAATATTGCCTTAACAAATCCTGATGCCACAACTGAGGAAATTATTGAAGCGGCTCAAATTGCTGTTGCTCATGAATTTATTATGACCTTGCCCAATGGTTATAATACACGAGTTGGGGAACGAGGATCAGCCCTTTCTGGTGGACAAAGACAGAGAATTGCGATCGCTCGTTCTGTATTACAAAGACCTAAAATCTTAGTTTTAGACGAAGCCACCAGCGCTCTAGATTATCCGACAGAAAGGCAAATTTGTCTGAACTTAGCTCGTGCATTCAAAGGCAACACAGTCTTCTTCATTACCCACCGTTTAAATACTGTTAGTAATGCCGATACTATCGTCGTCATGGATAACAGTAGAATGATAGAACAAGGTAGTCATCAAGAACTCATGGCAGCTAAAGGTCATTATTTCTATCTTTATCAACAACAGGAAGTAAATTTGTAATTTGTCAGTTATTTGTAAGGGTTTAGCTCATGCTTTACCCTGTTCATCTCGTTCCCAGTCTCTGACTGGGAATGCCATTACAGAGGCTCTGCCTAAAGCCGTTAGAGAACTCCACAAAAAAAATGTCCAATCTTGTGGGATGGGCATCTTGCCCGTCCTTGCATTATTAGCGGGCTTTTCGGACTGCATCACAAGAAATTTTGGGATATTTTTTTAATTTGAAGTTTCTTATAAATTCATTCCCATACAGAGTACAGAGTATGGAACGAGAAAACGAAAAAAGGCAGTAATACATTAAACTTTTCAAACTCTAAAATCACACACCACTAAATATTCAATCTAAAATCCCAAATCCCAAATTATTATGACTCAACTTAATGGTAGTTACAGCAACGGTAACGGTAACGGAAACGGTAACGGATCTTATAGAGATGCACAAGTATTAACACCACCCAAACCCGCTCCTAAACAGCCAAAACCCGATTTTAATTTTAATAACTTCGACCAATCTGTAGTCTTACGCCAATCCCCAATTTGGTCAAGAACTATCATGCTCACCCTCATGGGATTAGCTTGTTTTGGGATTATTTGGGCTTGTTTAGCGAAAATTGAGCAAGTAGTTCCCGCCACAGGACAATTAAAACCAGAAGGAACAGTCAAAGACGTACAAGCTCCTATAAATGGAGTTGTAAAATCACTGTATGTAAAAGATGGTAAAGAGGTAAAACCAGGAGATTTATTATTAACCTTTGATTCCATTGCGACCCTAGCCGAATTAAATTCATTGAATAAGATTCGGATAGCTTTAATTCAAGAAAACAATATCTATCGTCGCTTAATGGGAGCAAGTACCGGAATAGATGCTGAAATAGCATTTTTACGCAGTAGACTCCCAGGAGAATCAGCTTTTCTGCTTAAAAGCCGCGCTTCCTTAGTAGCAGAAAATGAATTATTACGTTCTCAATTAAGAAATTCACCGGGAGCAGCAGGTACAGGAATTGATGAACAACAATTATTAGCAGTTGCTAAAACAGAATTAAAATCCCGTTCTAAAGCCGCAGATTTAGAAGTTGAAAAAACCCGAAAACAACTTTCTCAAACCATATTTAAACTGCAAGATACTAAAAATGGTTTAGCAATTCAAAGTCAGATTTTAGCTAGTCTTAAAACCTTAGCTGAAGAAGGTGGTATTTCTAAACTGCAATATCTGAATCAAAAACAACAGGTACAAACGCTTTCCGCAGAAATATCACAATTACAAGAAGAGGCAAAACGTCTACAATTCGATATTGATAAAGGAAAAGAGCAATTAACCAATACAGTTGCTAGTTCTGATAAAACTATTTTGGAAAAAATCGGTGCTAACAAACAACGGATTGCAGAAATTGATAGTCAATTCATGAAAATTATTCTAGAAAATGAACAGCGTTTAGCAGATATTAATAGTAAAATCTCCCAAACACAATTAAACGTTAAATATCAAGAACTTCGCGCTCCTGTAGGAGGTGTAATTTTTGATCTTCAAGCTAAAAATCCGGGTTTTGTTGCCAATTCTACCCAAAAATTACTACAAATTGTCCCCAAAGATAGCCTCATAGCCGAAGTTTTCATCACCAATAAAGATATTGGTTTCGTGAGGAAAGGTATGAATGTAGATGTGAGAATTGATTCCTTTCCCTTTAGTGAATTTGGTGATATCAAGGGTAAAGTAATTGATATTGGTTCAGATGCTTTACCTCCCGACCAAAACCATCAATTTTATAGATTCCCCGCCAAAATCAAGTTAGATAGACAACAATTAAGTCTCACCAATCAAGATAGAAAGATATCCTTACAGTCCGGTATGTCTATTACTGCTAATATTAAAGTCCGAGAAGAACGGACAGTCATGAGTTTATTTACAGAGATGTTTACCAAGCAAGTGGAGAGTTTGAACGAAGTCCGTTAGGGATTTTTAAAAGACTTAACCTAGATGTGTAAGTAGTTTGACAAAAATATTTACAGTCATTGCGAGCGAAGGGAAGCAATCACAACCCTTGGAATTGCTTCATTTCACTTCGTTCCATATGGCTAACGCCACGCTGCGCTAACGCAATGATATTGTGTAATTAATTCTGTCTCACTACTTAGGGGTTGAGATTTAGTAGGAGTTTAGCAGTGATCATAAGTGTCAATTTAACGTAAAACCCATATACCGACTGGGAATGAATTCCCAGTCTCATAGCAAAAGTCATCTAAAAGATGACTAAATAACCCAGAAATTTTTGATTAACCTTTAGTTTATACTAAACACGGGTGAGATTTAAACTTTTGCCAAATGACAAAGAACTCAGATGTGTAGGGGTAAAGCAAAAGCTTATTTGTGTCAAATTAACGTAAAACATCTATTCCGCAAAGAACTCAACTCGTCTCATTCCCAGTCAGAGACTGGGAATGAATTCTAGAAGGCTCTGTCTTCAATGATATTAGAGGCAGAGCCTCATCAACTGCATTCCTAGTCAGAGACTAGGAACGAGATGTGGTAGGGATTTGAGCTTAAGTTGACACCAATTGACCTAAAACCCTTGTAGAGACGTTCCATGGGTAGGGATTCTCGGCTCTACATCTTTTTTGGGAGATGTCTAATCAAATGGATCTTGTTTGTTGAATGGGTATATTTTTAATCAAATCATCAACTGGGAGAAAAGGGGCAATAAAAAAGGTTTGGTTGTCAACCAAACCTTGACTTAAATCCAGTGCATAACAACATCCCGAATTAATTTAACCTATATGATTTATTTTCAGCATCTTCCTATAGTATGTATGCAAATTTCATAAAACCTGATAAGAAATCATTTATTATGCCAAAATGGCGAATGGTCATTAGTCATTGGTAATTGGTAATTGGTAATTGGTAATTGGTAATTGGTAATTGGTAATTGGTAATTGGTAATTGGTAATTGGTAATTGGTAATTGGAAAATTACTTCTGTCCCCTGTCCCCTGTCCCCTGTCACCTGTCACCTGTCCCCTGTCCCCTGTCCCCTGTTCCCTGTTCCCTGTTCCCTATTTCTGAGATAAATCTAATAAATTTGCTAACTTATAAACTGTTCGCGCCCCGACATTACCATCCCATTCAGCATCACCAACCTCACAAACATCAAAACCAATAATTTTTCTACCACTATTTACCAGTTCGCGGAATAGACAGTAAACTTGTTCTAATTCCAGTCCGCCAGGGACAGGAGTACCTGTGTTGGGGCAAAGTTTAGGGTCTAAACCATCAATGTCGAAGCTAATATAAACTTTTTCTGGTAAATGATTGATAATTTCTCGACATAAATCCAACCAAGTCTTACCAGAATATAGTTGTTGTTTAATTGCTGAATCATAATAACCAATAATGCGATTATTTGATTGATTAATTATTTGTACTTCATCATGACAAATATCTCGTACACCTACTTGGACTAATTTAGAAATTTGCGGTATTTTTATGGCATTAAACATAATAGACGCATGAGAAAACTCAAATTCCTCATAGGCATTACGTAGGTCTGCATGGGCATCAATATGTAAAATTCCCCAGTCATCATATTGATTAGCTAAAGCTTGAAAGTAGCCTAATGGTGAACTGTGATCACCACCAATGACAGCAACTCGTTTACCTTGATTTATTGCTGCTTGTGCTTGGGTAAATAACCAATGATTTACCTGTTCTCCAGCTTGGTTAATTGCCTCTAGAATAGGAGTTAAATCCGGTGAGTCTGTTAGGGATTTACCTTGGGCTTGACGTTCAATAATTATGGCTGCTTGTTGACGATAGTAGTTATTTTTTTCAATCATTTCCTGGGGAATTTCTACCATAAATATTCCCTGTTTCCAACCATCAGGATGATCAAAATCAAATAAATCTATTTGCAGTGAAGCATCTAAAATTTGCTGTGGTCCGTTGGCCGTTCCGGCACGATAGGAAACCGTGACTTCCCAAGGTATGGGGAAGATAATTAAGTTGGCTGAATCGTAATTAAATGGTAATCCCATGAAGTTGCCATTTTTTTCGGCTACGCTGTTGGGATTATAGTTTTCAATGGAGTCGTTCATATTGAAAATTAGTGCTGGTTAGGGATTGATATTTAGATTTTATCAATATTTGTTAATCTCGGCTGATTTTAATTACCATTACTTTTGGTGATATTCAATAGGAAAAAATCCATAAATTATAATTAAGAACGACGGGCATTTAAACAACACCATTCTTTTCTTTTCCAGAGAGTAGCTACAATCCAACCATTTTGTTCTAAAGCATCAGCAACGGATTTAGATTGTTCTAGTAAAATACCACTGAATATACCCCAAGTGCTAGGTTTGGTAATGGCGGTCATTTCTGGGAGTAATTCGATAATTACATCTGCTAAAATATTGCAAACAATCCCGTCTACAGGTTGATCAATGATTTTTCGGACTATGTCTACACTACCCTCAAGAGGGATTAAAGAATCTGGACGAATCTCATTCAGAGTGCGATTACTAAAAGTAGATTTTACGGCTAAAGGATCGTTATCAACGGCATAGACTTTACCCGCACCTAATAATATTGCCCCAACGCCTAGAATACCTGAACCACAACCAATATCGGCGATAATTAAAGGTTTTCTTGGTTCTTCTGTGTCTAGGAAGGATTGGGGGATTTCACTGAAGCGCATTTCTAGGGATTCTAAACATAGTTGAGTGGTGGCATGATTACCTGTACCAAAGGCTACGCCTGGATCAAGACGAATTACCAATCGGTCTAGGGATTCAGGTAGAGGTAACCAAGCAGGGTTAATGAGAAAGCGATCGCCTATTTCTTCAGGTTGCCAATGTTGTTTCCAGCTACTAGACCAGTCTTCTTCGTCAATTAAGCCCCAATGCACCACGGGTGCGGTGAGTCCTACACACAGGGCATCTTGACGCAGCCATAGCGATAAAGCAGCCAAATCTAGCAGTTGTACTTTAAAGGTGGGTAAATAAGCCTTAACAAAAGAGACATTGCCCTTAATTTCTACTGCTGTACCACGACAGCCAAAGTTTTCTAACCGCCAAAATATAGTTTCTTCTAAATCTAGTTCAGATAAAATATTTAATTCCCACCAGGTATTTGCCATAGAATTTTAGATTGGTGATTGGTGATTGGTGATTGGTGATTGGTGATTGGTGATTGGGGAAAACAAACTATGATTTTTATGACTAGGATAATTAAGATAATCCTTCTAATCATCCTAATCAAATAAATCACAAAAATCATAGTTAAAGATGATTTTTCTAATTCTCAAATTATTTAATCATCTTCATCAAATAAATCCCAAAAATCACAGTTAAAGTGTGACTGTATAAGCGTCTCGAATACCTTCCACTTTTTTAATTTCTGCTAAAATGCCATCGGGTAAAGGATCATCAATGCTGAGAGCCATAACAGCGTCACCACGAACGATTTTCCGACCTACCTGCATACTGGCAATATTGACATTAAAGCTACCCAGTAGAGAACCGAGTTTACCAATAATACCGGGCATATCACGGTGTCGAGTAAACAGCATATATTTGCTGGGGGGAACGTTAATGGGGAAACCGTCAACATCCGTTAAGTGGATTTCCTTATCACCCAACAAAGCACCTGTAACAGAATGTGTACCTAGAGTTCCTGTGGCTTGAAGATGCAACGAACCAGCATAATCCCGTGCCGAAGCGTCCCTGGTTTCAATAACTCTAATTCCTCGTTCTTTAGCTTCTATGGTGGCGTTGACATAATTTACCCGTTCCCGCAGGGCTTGGTAAAGAAGTCCTTTCAGGGCAGCTATTACCAAGGGTTGACTTTTATTAGTTGCCAGTTCTCCTTGCAGTGTAACATTAAGTGTCTCAACTCTACCGCCGGTGAGTTGACCAACTAAGTTCCCCAAGGTTTCCGCTAATTCCATGTAAGGCTTGAGTTCTTCTAGGATATCAGGACTAAGTCCAGGAATATTCACCGCGGAACGGGCGGATAGTCCTAATAACACATCCCGAATTTGTTCAGCCACATCTATGGCTACGTTAACTTGGGCTTCAGCAGTGGAAGCACCGAGGTGAGGTGTAAGAATAACATCTTTACCTAAGCGTAGCAATTCCGATTCACCTAATGGTTCGGAATCGAACACATCTAATGCAGCCCCGGCAATTACACCATCTCTGATTGCCACTGCTAAAGCCGCTTCATCAATAATGCCACCACGAGCGCAGTTAATAATCCTGGTAGTGGGTTTCATTAACGCCAAAGTTTTAGCGTTGATTAAGTTGGCAGTTTCTGTGGTTTTGGGAATGTGTAAGGTGATATAGTCGGCTTGCTGGAATAGCAAATTTAAGTCTACCAGTTGACAACCCAGTTGTTCGGCTCTTTCTGTGGAGATAAATGGATCATAGGCGAGGAGTTTCATGCCCATAGCCTTAGCGACACTGGCAACATGAGAACCAATTTTTCCTAACCCGACAACGCCGAGGGTTTTTTTGTATACTTCCGAACCAACATAACTTTTACGATCCCATTCACCACGTTTTACTGAAGCATTAGCATCAGGAATATGACGAGATAAGGACAACATCATGGCTAAGGCGTGTTCGGCTGCGGCAATGGTATTACCTTCTGGGGAATTGACGACAATAATCCCTTTGCGGGTAGCTGCGGGGACATCAACGTTATCCACACCCACGCCAGCACGGCCAATAATTTTTAATTTTGTACCGGCTTCTATAATTTCTTGAGTAACGCGAGTTCCAGAACGGATCATCAGCGCGTCATACTCGCCAATGATGGCTTTGAGTTCATCTGGTTTGAGGCTGGTTTTGACATCAACTGTAGCTACTTGGGAAAGAATATCAATACCAACTTGATCAATGGGGTCGGAGACAAGAACCTTAGACATAATTACTTGATTTTGGTTGACAGGTTTTGCTTTGCAAGACTTTTTAGTTTAATCTTTATCTGTGGCACTTGGGGAAATTTTATCGAAATCGGTTTTGATAGGGGACTTAAACATAGATCCCCGACTTCTCTAAGAAGTCGGGGATCTGAATATTTGAACTACTTACAAGTTACCAAATTTTCCTAAATTTTCTCTTCTCCACATCACATCTCTTTTCCTGTTTGTCTTGACTTCCAAAACTCTAATTCCCATTTTTGGTAGTTGTTTTAAGTTATCTTGCAATTCTTCCCAAGAACTAATTAACTGATGTTGCACCTTGTAAGTCGCGCATAAATGAGAGAAATCAATATTTTGAGGAGTAGCAAAAAACTCTTCAAAAGGCGGATTGAATTTAGCAATGGGTAACATTTCAAAAATTCCTCCACCGTTGTTATTAATTAAGATAATTGTTAGATGTCCAATAAATTTATTGCTAATCAAGAAACCATTGGTGTCATGCAATAAAGATAAATCTCCCGTTAACATCACACTACTTTGCTGATGATGTGCTATTCCTAAAGCAGTGGAAAGTGTACCATCAATGCCATTTGCACCCCGATTAAAATAGGGTTTAATTCTTAAATTATTGGGTTTCCAGAAAAATTCCACATCTCGCACTGGCATACTATTAGCAATGAATATGGGTGTTTCCGGTGGCAAGATTTGGGAAATTAACCAAGCAATTTTACTCTCGATTAATTCATCTACATTTTCCAAATCATCATCAATATTTTTCCTGATTTGCTTTTCTGCTGTAGACCATTTTTGTAAATATTCACTTTTTCCTAAATTTGCAATTTCCAACTTACCAATTTCTGTAACTGAAATTCTTAAATGGGTGGTTTTTCCATGTAAAGGGTCTAAATTTTGATCACAATTATCAATTATCAAACGTTGAGGATTAGTAGTAATTAACCAATTACGTAATTCTTTACTTGTGGGCATTTCGCCAATTTGGATAACTATTTCTGGAGTTAATTCTTGGGCAAGGTTTTGATTTCTGAGAATAATATCGTAGGTGGAAATTAAATAGGGATTTAAATCTGCGTAATTTCTAACCGGGGAAAGTCCTTCAGCTAAAACAGGCCATTGGAGAGTTTGACAAAGGTTGGCGATCGCTCTACAATACTCCTCCGGGGCTTGTGGTTGGGCTACACCAGCGATAATAATGCCTTTTTGGTAATTGGTAATTGGTAATTGGTAATTGGTAATTGGTAATGGGGTGGAAACTATTCCCGCAAAGAAATCTTCCACATCTAAGGTAAAATCTGTACCATCAGGAATGGGCGCGAGAGGGTCACGAAAAGGTATATTTAAATGTACTGCGCCAGAATTGGGAAATTGACAACGTTCCCAAGCGTGAATTACCGTTTGCCGGAGATAATCTAACATTCCCACATCTAGAGAAGGTGTAGCTAATTCCCCTTGCCAATTGGGATAATTACCATATAATTTCACTTGGTCAATAGTTTGTCCAGAATGACAATTCCGTAATTCTGCTGGTCTATCGGTAGTTAATATTAACAAAGGTACGCGACTTTCCCTAGCTTCAATTACCGCTGGATAAAAATTTGCCCCCGCAGTTCCAGAAGTACAAACTAATACTACAGGTTTTCCCGTTGCCTTGGCTTGTCCCAACGCAAAAAAAGCCGCTGAACGTTCATCTAAAATGGGAATAGCTTCAATATCTGGTATTTGTTGCACAAAAGCCACCGTTAATGGTGTAGAACGAGAACCAGGACAGATGACAGCGCAATTTAAACCCAAGCGTTTGAGGGTTTCTGTTAATACATAAGACCAAAGAAGATTAAGATTATTAAAAGTAAGTTGCATTGATTAGAGATTATGGACTGTATTCATTTAACAGGAATTCGTGGCTATGGTTATACCGGATTTTTACCAGAAGAACAAGCATTAGGACAATGGTTTGAGGTAGATGTTAAATTATGGTTGGATCTTTCTAAACCCGCTAAAACAGATAATATTGAAGATACTATAGATTATCGGCAGATAATTAGCTTAGTGCAAAATTTGCTAAAAACCTCAAAGTTTGCATTGGTGGAAAGACTAGCTGGGGCGATCGCTGATGGTATTTTAGAGGATCAGGAGGGGATTAATCAAGTACAAGTTATTCTCAGTAAACCCGCTGCACCTATTCCTGATTTTAGCGGCAAAATTAGTATTGAATTGACTAGAAGTAAACCCCAGTAGCAAGAGTCACGCAGAAAGATTTGGTTTATTACAAATGTATCAATTAGGGAGTGTTGGACTTTAGCAGAGGATGAGTTGAAATATCGGTATGATCGGTTAATGGGTAGCGCGATTTTGACGTAAAATAACTGAGTAAAATCTTAGTTAACGGGAATGGCGATCACTTTTACAGACAGGGAAATGCAAAGAGCATGGCGTGAAAATTCTTCTGCCTATCATAATCATAATAGAGTCCGAACTAATGCCCACCGCTTATTATTATTTTATGCCGTTGAATGTGGCTTAAAAGCAGTTTTGATGAAGCGAAAGAACGTAAGTCGTACTGATTTATGTCCAGAAATATTAAAATATGGACATGATATAAATGAGTTGTTAGAGGGTTTATACCCTGGTAATAATTCATTGCAAATGTGGAAACTACCAGAACAGTTATTTATTCAAGATATTCAGGATAATTCTCATGTTAAGATAAAACAAGAACGACAATTAACGCCTGATAACATTAACCAGATTTGGCGCTATGGAGGGAAGTTCATCTTAAAAAAAGATGAGAGTGAGAATAAACGGGAAAAAATAACAGACAAAGACATAGAAGAAAAATTGTTAAACATTGTTGAATTGATTAAAAAAGAACTTCAAGGACTATGAAAGATTTTAAATTACTGACTTGGCTTGATATTAGAAGAATTTTTCGACGCAAAACTAACTATGGGACTAATTTACCAGAGAACATAGTAAGTATTAGGTGTTTTTCTGATGCTGTAGAAATAAATATTTCTGATGAAAATTTTATAAATAAAGTCAATGACGTATTAAAAGAATGGTTTGGAGATTGGTACGATGAAGAGGAATCTGTTATTCGATTTGATATTGGTGATGCTACATTACCCGTAGAATTTATCTCAGAAGAAGAACCTTATATAACAGATATTGAGATACGTCCTTTTTGGGAAGAAATTGCTTATTTAGAAAGTGATTCAGAGACAGAACCTGCTGTCAAAAAAATAGTTAAGCTCCCAGAAGCATATACAGAAAAACCTAGTTTAATAGCGTTCTATTCTTTTAAAGGTGGTGTAGGAAGAACATTAAATTTAACAGCCCATCTTTTTGCTTTGTTAGATAGAGCTAAAGAGTTAAATAAGTCTATAAATGTGTTAGTTATTGATGCTGATTTGGAAGCACCAGGTCTTACCTATTGGAATGCGTTGGCAAAACAACAACCATCCGTTTCTTTTATTAATTTTTTAGAAGTTTACCATTATTCACCAATTGATAGAGAAGAAGCACTTGCTTTATTTGCTAACGAAGTAAAAAAATCAGTGAAACATGAAGGAAATTCACAAATTTATTTTTTACCTGCATTTCTAAAAGAAAATGAATTATTAGATATACCTATTTTACCTGAACATTTAGTCAGAGGTATAGATGGAACATGGGAATATGGTAATGCTATTCATCATTTAGGTGAAATTTTAGGTGTAGATTATGTTTTTATAGATTTGAGAGCAGGTTTAAGTGAAATATCTAGTCCCATAATTTTTGACCCCAGAATCCAGCGTTTTCTTGTAACAACAATCAATGATCAATCTATTCAGGGTACAAGTTTGGTTTTAAAACAAATTGGCAAAGTTGCACCATTAGAAGCAGAAGTTAAAGATAAAGAATACTATGATCCATCAATAGTAATCAGTATGTTAAAAGAAGAATTTAAAAAATTACCAGCATTTGATACTGCCTTAGTAGAACTAATATCTGCTTATGTACAATCACAAGAAGATAAGTTAGATGAGCCAAGATTGGAAATAAAAGAAGCTTATTTTGTAGAGGAATTACTTTATGTAAATGACTGGGAAGATGCACGCTCTAAATTAAATAGAACTTCAATTTCAGTCATGGGAATTGCTATAGAGTGGGCAAAACAACAGTTACCAAATCCAAAAAATCAAGAATCAATCTCAGATAATACACCGGAAAACAATTTACAGCAATCTGTTCAAAGACTTAGAGATTTGTGCCGGAGATATGAGAACGCTGAACAAGGACAAGGAGAAGATTTGCTGATAACAGAACCTTTGCGGAACTTAGTTACTAACTTTAGAGATAAATTACCTCATATAGTATCAATTGGAGCTAAAGGGGCTGGAAAGACTTTTAATTATATACAGTTATCACGGTTTAAATATTGGGAAAATTTTCTGAATTATATTGATCATACAAATAATCAAACTGAGTCAAAAACCCATATATTTCCTTTACTTGAGTCTAGTAATGTTCAGGATAATGCAAAAATTGTTATCAAAAAAGCTAGAAATGAGGTTAGAGAAGCTTTGGGTAATAATAGTTCTGAATTTAAACCTTTAGAGTATGCTACTAGGGTTAAAAATGCAGTTAAATACGAAGACTGGAATGAACCAAAATGGACGGAATTCTGGGTTGGTGAAATTGGCAGAGCTATAGGTATTAATCCAAATATAGATACTCCTAATACACTTGGTAAAATAAATCAATATTTAAAAGATAAAGCATTAAAAATTATCTTTTTGTTTGATGGATTAGAAGATATATTTAAGGAGATCGGTTCTAGTAATCAAGAGAAGATTGCTTTAAGAGCTTTAATTGATGATTTACCAAAGGAATTATCAGAAATTAGGCAATCTCATCTTGGTGTAATAATTTTCTTACGTCGTGATTTTATCAGATATACAATTACTCAAAATTCAAGCCAGTTTGAAAGCCTTTACCGTGCTTATGATTTATATTGGAATCAAGATTCTTTCTTGAGATTAGTTTATTGGATTTGTAGCGAATCTAAAGTAATAGCTGCAAAAAAAGATAGTATTTACAGTCTAACTAAAGAAAATATCATAGATGAATTAGAGCAACTATGGGGTAAAACACTGGGAACAGATAAGGCTAAAGAAGCCTACACAGCTTCTTGGGTATTTGCAGCTTTAACAGATTTTAAAGGCAGACTTCAAGCCAGAGATATTGTCCGTTTTTTGTATAATGCAGCTGATATTACAGTAAATAGAGCTAAAGAAGTACAATTTGAAAAATGGTCTACAAGCCGACTTTTACCTCCTCCAGCAATTCGTCGCGCTCTGAAACCATGTAGTGAAGAAAAAGTAAGAGAAGCTAAAGAAGAATATCCAGCTTTCAAAACATGGGTAGAAGATACACTTCCTAAATATCCTGCGACTCAAAAGATAATTCCTTTTGATGTAGAAGAGTTTGCTATGGGTCAAAAAACAGTAATATTATTAGAAGACATGGGAGTGATTTATGAAGATAAACAAAAAGATGAAATAAAGCGATTTTATATGCCTGAGATTTTCCGAGAAGGTTTAGGTTTTTCAGGTAAAGGTGCGCGACCTAAAATAGTAGCGTTGAAGCGTCGGGTACTAGGAAAAGGAATTTTGTAATTATCTTTTTTTGAATTTCGCAAATCTTCAATTTATCTTAACTCAACTGATTCCGAAACTTACTCACACTAATACTCAACAACACCACAGCAAAACCAAGTAATGCTAAAACATGAATCCACAGCACATCTAAACCAACTCCTTTAAGTAAAATACCCCGCACAATGGTGATGTAATGACGAAGAGGATTTAATAAAGATAAAACTTGGAAAAAAGGAGGCATAGCTTCAATCGGAGAAATTGCCCCAGATGTCTGCACCATTGGTAAATTAATAAAGAAAGATGTGAGTAATACTTGTTGTTGAGAACGGCAAACAGTCGCTAACATAATTCCTAAACTAATTCCCACAAATACATACATACTTGATAAAGAAATAAATAGCAAAAAACTCCCCCGAAATGGCAAATTAAATACCACAATTCCCATAATAACAAAGAGGTAATAAACCCCACCAGAGAAATGATTTGTACCGCTGAATTTTGGTTATTGCTACGGACTCCAACAAGTAAACCAAACATTACACTATCTATCAAAAATATTAAAGTTCCCAGTAATAAAGTGATAGGTTTATTAACAACGCTTAATTTAAAAATAATTCCCCCTAATCCTATCACAACTAATGCTTCAGTTATGGCAATTAATAGATAAGCCATGCCTTTACCTAATAATAATTCTGTGGCACTGATACTAGAAGCATAAACTTGTAAAATAGTCCCTTTTTCTTTTTCTCTAACCATTGCGATCGCTGTTAGTAAAGATGGAAAAATCCATAGAATTACACCATATACTCCGGGAACAATATATAGAGATTCTAATCTACCAGGATTAAACCACAAACGGATTCTAGCGGTAATTCTTTTAGTAGCTGGTAAAAGTCCTTCTTGCTGCATAAAGAAATTGGTAACTCTTTGAATAGTACCTCTCGCCAAATTGTTCTAAACTCATTAATGTCAGATACTTATGACGACGTTCCCATAACAAATCATCATCAACTTGTCGTAAACCTCCCGCATAACGTAAATTTTCATCAATACTCAAATCCAAATATAGAGAAAATTGTTGTGTTAAATATCCCGTCATTAACCGCGCATCTCGTGCAGGTTGACCAAATACCAAAACTTCCCCCGCAGTCGCTACCATCACACCACCTAAAATGTGAAAAGTGGTAGTTTTCCCCGCACCATCAGGACCAATCAAACCAAACATTTCCCCCTTATTAACAGTAAAATTAATTCCTCTAACTGCGGCTAACTTCCCATAATCTTTATGTCAGAGGGAACAGGGAACGGGCAACAGGGAACAGGAAAAACTCATGTTTAAAAACATGAGATTGAAATAATGACACTGTTTTTTTCGTGCTACGCATCTTTTAAAAACATCCTTTTTTTGACTGAGCTTTAAACTGGTGCAAATGAGTGTTTCTTATTTGCTCCCTGTTCCCAGTTAAGAGTTCCCTGTTCCCTTCTTTTGTAAATTACTAACCTTAATAGCCTCTGTTTGGTAATTGGTAATTGGTAATGGCTAATTGGTAATTGGTGATTGGTAATTAGTCATTCTTAACTCCCCATGACTTATGCAGAAAATATTTTAAACTCTCATTTCTCCGTGTCCTCTGTGCCTCTGTGGTTTGTTTCTCTTAATTACCTTGTAACCTAATTTCCGCATCTGCCGGCATTCCGATTTTAGCACAGGGTAAATCTGATTCTTTATAGGGATTTTCGGGATTAAAACAACCTTGAGGATTTTCCACTCGAATGCGAACTCCTATTACTTGTCGCACCCGATCTTTTTGGAAGTAAATATTTTCTGGAGTAAAAGAAGCTTGAGGATCAATAGAAATTACTTTACCATTTAGGGGTTTTTCCGGTGCAGAATCTAGAAAGATTTTAGTAATTTGTCCCAATCGGACTTTGCCAATATCACCTTCAGGAATAAAACCTCGCAGATATATATTTTTGGGATCAACTATTGTTAAAATTTTGGTTTGACTACTAACTACTGTACCGGGTTCTGCACTGCGAGAAGTTATTACCCCATCTAAAGGACTAACAACATTTAAATCTTTTTTCGAGTCTGCTATTTGGGTGAGGATTTGCTGTTTTGATGCTAAGGCATCTCTGACTTTACCATGAGCCGATCTGACTTTAGCCTGAGCAGATTTCATTTGAGCAAAACTCTGGTCTTTTTTTCTGCTTAATGCTTCTAATTGAGCATTACGAATGCCAGGATTAAAGCCTGTGGTTTGGGTTTGAGTTAATGCCCCTTGGATAGCGCTTAATTGTTCTCGTGCCGCATTTACAGCCGCTTTTCGGGCTTCTAGAGTGGCTATGGCTGTCTCTAATGTGGTTTGTGATTGGTCAAATTGTTGTTGATTAATAGCGCCTTCTTTGATAAGCTGGGCATAGCGATCGCTGTTAATTCTCGCTAATTTTACCTCTGCCTCTGTTTGCTTCACTTGAGCTTGAGTTTGTAATAATTGAGCCTTAGCCGCCGCTACATTAGATTTTGCCTGTTGAATTCGTCCTTGGGTATCCCCCTCGGACTGTTGTAAATTCAGCTTTGCTTCCCTAATTTGACTGTTAATTTGTTCAAGTTCACTTTGCACTCTATCCACCTCTGCGATCGCCTGTTGTTCATCGGATTGTGCAGATGTTAATCGTGCTTCAGCGCCTCGTAATTGCTCTTGTAACAGTTGATCATTACTGTCGTCTAACTTAATTAATTCTTGTCCTTTTTTGACATAAGCCCCTTCTCTCAAGGCAATGGACTCGATTCTTCCCGAACGTTTAATCCCGATTTCGGTTTCGTAGCCCTCGATTCTACCACTTAATTTGAGTACATCTACTTCTCCCTGGGGGCGATTTTGCCACAGGACATAACCAAGACTACCCCCCACGACTAACAACCCCAACAACAAAGGAATTGGTTTTTTACCCTTTCGCTGCTTAGATGGTGGTATAGGAACATTAAGAAAATTGTCTGGAGATGTTGGCGCAGTTTGAGACATAGTAGCATACCAAATTATAAGGGAAATGCCGAAAACCCTTGAAGATGTAGCTTCCTAAGTCAGCTACATCTGTGCTTTAGACAAGGGATGAAGGCTAGAGGCTTTCCTTTATCCTGCATTGACATTAATTTAAAAATTTGAAATAACTTCAAATTTTAATCCATATTCGTGATACAGTTAAATTGTCAGCAAAGACATTAAAAACCTACCGGGGGACTCTCGGAAAGTTACGCTTGTCAGAGATGATTCTGCCGGTAATGGCAAACAGGATCAGGGCAGGAACCCAAATATTTAAGGAACCCTGCCTGAAGCTGGGATAACTGAGAGATATAGACTGAAACTCTCTATAGAATCCCCGGTCTAAAGACGCGGGGAGTGTCAACAACCTCTACCTTAAAATATATACTAGACTGTCTAGTCAATACTATTGCCAAAGCCCTGAAATCCTATTGATATAGATAGTCAGTCAGTAACCCAGCCCTAAAGGGACTGAGCTTGCAAGAGTAATCAAACAAGCTGTACTGACCAGACCACCCTGAGCTTAGTCTCATGGTAGCCGTTATTTGAGTCACGACACCCACCGAATGCGTAGCCCCTTCGGGGTTCAGCAGTCGCTCATGGGGGAAACCCCCAAGACCGCGCTGCTTCACTAGTTCCCCGCTCTGTCGCTTGTGATTAAACAGTTCTAAGGTCACTGGAACAGTGTTGTAAGCTCAAGCAAGCTCTTATAACTGGTCGTTCGCGCCAGCGTGCCGGAGGCATCTAGCTAACATTACCCCAGAAATGGGAGGCTCTTCGGAGCAACACATTATGCGTACAGAGTTGGGAAATTTGAATCGGTAATTGTCCCGTTGAAAGTACACCACAAAAGTACCCCGAGTTTCTTAACTCCAAGGCGGTAATGAAAAAAGATTCAAAGCGGTTAAAACCGCCCGTGTCGCTTTCCTCTCAGGGAGCCAAGCCACTGAGTTTCCCACTTACCGGATATTCTTATGATATTAGAGGCAGAGCCTCATCAACTGCATTCCTAGTCAGAGACTAGGAACGAGATGTGGTAGAGATTCGTCTCGTTCCCAGTCTCTGACTGGGAATGAATTCTAGAAGGCTCTGCCTTCAATGATATTAGAGGCAGAGCCTCATTACCTGCATTCCTAGTCAGAGACTAGGAACGAGATGTGGTAGGGATTCGTCTCGTTCCCAGTCTCTGATGTTCATTTTAAATCTAATAATCCTGTTTCTTTTAATTTTGGATTAAAGCGGATTTGAGTATTGACTCCCCGGTCTTTGAGAACTCCTAAAATTTCTTCTTCAACCCGCCGCGCCACATTTTTTAAAACCTTGCTTTTTCCGAATTCATCAATAGCTATATTTTGATAATTATTTTGTTCTTCTGGTGTCATTAATTCTTTTACATCTATAGGATTATTCCATTTTTGTTTATTTTCGATGTTCGGAATATCAGGATTAGCATTTTCCGTAATCCAAGCATTTTCAATAGCTTCCAAAATTGTTCGATTAGGACGTTCTATAGTTTGTACCTTTACCCAATAACAATTTTGAGGTTGACGGACTAAATGCTGCTTTAAACTTAGATAAATATCACGAGAATAGCCAACAAATTGCAGAATTTTATCCTGATTAAAAATCGCGTAAACTCCAATTTTTTCTTGAAAGGTGACTATGACTTCACCATCATTATCAATATAGGCATGATATTCTAAACTAGCTAAGGTTGGTAAGTTTATTTCTGTTGTCATAAGTGAATTAAAAATTTGTTATTGTAATCATAAGAGACTTCCAAATAAAAAAATGTCCCAAAACTGATGCAAAAATTCTCTCTCTGTGTACTCTGTGCCTCTGTGGTTCGTTTCTTGGGATAATTTATTTCTTGGAAGTCTCTAAACCAAAAAACTTTCCACATCTTCACCATTATCAAATGAAATTACCTTTTTTAATCCTAACTTTTTTATTATGTGAGTTTTTTGCTCATAAAAGTATAAATGCTAAACCTCAACCAGTTTCTCCTATCGGAGTTGAACATGATCAATCAGCAGAGTTAATCACACAACCAATCACAATTGACAGTTATTGGTATCAGATGCCCCAAGTCAATCCTGAACCATATTTCAGTATCAGCAAGCCAGAGTGTAAGAAAATAAATCCTCTTGATTATATCAAGAATCCAGAATCTTTTTTGAAATTATGCCCCAGTAATAACTCAAATCGTAACCCTTATGAGCCAGTTGAATATCTAAAAGTTCCTCCCCTAGATTCTGGAATTAAGATCAAGCTGGGTGATTTTTAATAATGGATATAAGTAGGTGGGCGTTAAAAATTGTCCTTGGGGCAAGGGAACAGATTCAGATATCAGTAGAAAACTGGCTTAAATCTGATTAAGGGACTTCTAGGAAATAAATTATCCCAATAAATAAATGAACAAACGAACCACAGAGGCACAGAGAACACAGAGAGAGAAGAAATAGGGAGGGTTTTTGCGTTAGTTTTGGGACATTTTTTTATTTGGAAGTCTCTAAGAGGTTGTTTGAAAACTTTTTCATGTGGGATCTGACACCCGCAGATCCCCCTAAATCCCCTTTGAAAAGGGGGACTTTGAGGAATTTAGCCCCCCTTTGTAAGTACGGTGTACACACAAGTTATCGAATCACCATTATTCCTCAAATTACCCCACCCTAACCCTCCCCTTGTGAAGGGGAGGGAACTAATTTTTCCGGTTTCCCCCCTTGTGAAGGGGAGGGAACTAATTTTTCCGGTTTCCCCACTTGATAAGGGGGGATTAAGGGGGGTAATTTAACTTGTGTGTACACCGTAGCCTTTGTAAGGGGGGTTGGGGCAAGGCGGAAGTCAAAAGTCAAAAGTCAAAATGAAGACAGTATAGGCTTTTGGAGGATTTAGAATGGTTGGTTTATTTACGCCGTTTTGTACTATACTCAAAACGGCTTGATTGTTTGATTCTAAACGTAGGGGTAAAGCAAGAGCTTCATTGGTGTCAACTTAGGCTACAGATGGCTTATTTGTTGGCTTCCACACCCACCCAGAAATGAATTTCCGGGCTAATAGCGAAAGTAAACTAAAGTTTACTCAAAAATTTCCGGGTTATTTAGTCATCAAAAGACAACTTCTGCTATTAGACTGGGAATTCATTCCCAGGCGGGCTATGGGTTTTACGTTAATACTATTAGGGACTTCCAAGAAATAAATTATCCTGATTAACGAACCACAGAGGCGCAGAGGACACAGAGGAATAAGGGTTTGAGAGATTTTTGCGTTAGGTGGTTGAGTATTTTTTTATTTGGAAGTCCCTTCGCCGCAGTGTCCTAGAGTTTATTCATCATCAAAATCATCGTCGTCATCATCTTCCTCTTCTTCTCCGAAATCATCGTCATCTTCTATAACTAGGTCGTTAATTTCATCAGCAATTAAATCATCCTCATCGAGTAGTAGCCGTTCTCCTATTTTGCTACCAAAGCCACTATCGCCCATGCCCGGTGCGTCGAGGTTGTAGAGTTTTGCGGTGCGGTCGTCTAGTACCATGTCCAATGAATCATCTACTTCATCTAAGATGCCACTGCCCATATCTACTACGTAATCATCAATTACCCCCGCTTCCTCGTAGGTGTTGTAGCCAGTCCCCGCGGGAATCAAGCGCCCAATGATCACGTTTTCCTTCAGTCCCCGCAGCCAGTCCGATTTGCCCTCAATGGCGGCTTCTGTTAAGACCCTGGTGGTTTCTTGGAAAGAAGCCGCGGAGATGAAACTGTCGGTGTTCAGCGATGCCTTGGTAATCCCCAACAGCATGGGAGTGTATTCTGCCCTCGCCCCACCGGTAATCGCCATAGCTTCGTTCACCTGTTCCACCTGCCGGAGTTCTACCAGTTCCCCCGGTAGCATGGTCGTGTCCCCACCGTCATCAATCCGCACTTTGTTGGTCATTTGCCGGACAATTACCTCGATGTGTTTGTCGGAAATGTCAATGCCTTGGGATTGGTACACCATCTGTACTTCATTCACCAAAAAGGTTTGTACCTTCTGCAAAGCGTGGCTTGCACAGGCATAGATCCCATCCTCTGACCCCAAACTGAAGAATATTTCCAGAATCTCATGGGGGTTGGAGGGTCCGTCGGTGAGGGGTTGTCCGGCTACAATGTGCGCCCCGTCGGGAACAATCAGGTTTTGCCCAGGTCCAAGGGGATAGTCGGTGACTGTGCCATTGGCTTCAACAATTTTAATGGCATAGGCTTCTCTGGTGATGGATGTCACCTCATCCCCATCGCCATAGACAATCTTCACTTCCCCCGGACGACGGGCTAAAATACAAGCTTCCTTGGGTTTACGGGCTTCTAGCAGTTCCTCAATCCGGGGCAAACCTTGAATAATGTCCCCAGTCTTAGCCCGTTCAAATACCAACAGCACTAAGTTGTCACCCCGTTGCACCAAGTCCCCATCTTCTACCTGTAACACCGCCCCCGGACTCACCCGGTAAGGACGACCGACGCGGAGGGTAATGGTGTAAGCAGAAGGTGACAGGTGACGGGTGACAGGTGACAGTGAAGAAGCATTTCTGTCACCTGTTCCCTGTTCCCTGTCACCTATCCTCTGTTCCCTGTCACCTGTCACCTGTTCCCTGTCACCTCCCTTGACTTCCACCACTTGTCCCGATTCCGATGCGAATATCCCCGGCGCGATCGCACTTCCTTCTACTACCAAATCACCTTTACCGACAGTGGGCAAGACATTGGTATTCACTGTCACCAAATCATTGGCACGCAATACCAAACAACGGCGGACTGTTTCTGCCCCCTGTTGCACACCCCGGACTATCCCCCCTTCCTTACATAATATCTTCGTCCGGGCTACCACAGCCCCCGGTTCAATGGTGTCACCATCCACCACTTCCAAATTAGTTTGGGTACTGCCTTGGGTGGCATCGGCGGTAATGTCGCGGCGCACTACCAAAGACTCTAAAATTACCAACTGTAGTCTTTGAATCTCCCCATCTTCTGGGTCTGTAATCAGTTCAATGTCCGCCGCCAAAGGTGAACTGCCGTGTTCTCCCTCCGTCTCCTGCTCAATTTCTAATACTATCTGTGTCCGTAGCAGTTCCACACCTTCCACCGACTTCACCCGTTCCGAATCCTTGTAGGGAATCCTTTGCACCGCCCGCAGTTGAATCGAGCGCCCTGTCTGCTGACTGACGGAAGTGGTGGCTGGAACATCAGGGTTGGTGGGGACAGCAAATTCTACTACCGGACGACTCAGCAACCCTGGACCTTCAGGAGTTTCCACATACTGAACATAGCGCAATTCCGTAGCTACAGTTCCTTGCAGTTCCTCACCGGGTTGCAAGAACGTATTGTCATGGGCGATCGCTGTCTCTGGATCATCCACCATCAACAGTTCACCGGGTTTAATCACTACTTCCCGTAAAATGTCGTTCTTTTGGGTAACTTCCACTACCCCACCAGTTTGACAGAAGATGTCCTGGACTACTTCTGTCCCCGCTTCCACATACTGTCCATCTTCCACCCGTAACAAGGAAATATCCTTATTTACCTCATGGGTTTCTTCCGGTATCCACAGCAGTGTTCCCCCCTGGACTACCTCATAGCCCAATTTGGCTTTACCTTTTTTCTGTACTTCCACTTCGCCAAACTTCAACAAGCCCCCAGTGGTTGTCCGGTACTGATCATCAATCAATTCTGCCACTACCTGACCATTTTGTACCTTCGCCCCTGGAGTCGCCCGCAAGTTAAACTCCGATATCGCCCCATTATCGGGATTGGTAGTGGTAATCAGGTAATTATTCCGTCCTTGGGAACTCTGGATTGTCACTGCTGCCTGATCCAACACCACAGAAGCGGTAATAATCTCAATTTCCCTGGTGGCTTTCCCTGGAATCGCCTCTGGCAACCGCACCACACCCCCATGAACTGTGGTTAATTTGGTTTCCGCTAAGACTCCATTAGTAGCGATCGCATCGCCATTTTTTACCACCAATTCTGCTCCGGGCAGTAAATTATATACATCCCCCGACAGAATCCAAATCAACCCCCCTCTAGAGGCTGTGACAGTGGTATTGCCCTGACGGTCGGTTTTTTGTTCCGCCACTACATCGGCAAACTTCACTTCCCCAGCCAAGTCCGTCGCCACATCCTTGACGGCTTTTTCTGTATTGGTTCTGGTAGTTCTGCCTCCCAGCGCCACCTCAGCCACCAAGTGATCCGCTAGTACCTGTTGACCATTGTGGATATACAGCGTTGAACCTTGGGTAACAGCAATTTCCTGGCTTTCCCCCGTTCCCGATTTCTTATCCCCTTCAATCGTCAAAGTCCCATTGGCTTCCACATACAAAGCATCTTCACCATGTCGAGTCCGATAGGGACGGGTTTGTAACTTGCGGGGAATTTTCACTGTTCCTGACACCTGCGATCGCACCTGTTGGGCTACTTCCCCTGTGAATACACCCCCGGTGTGGAAAGTCCGCATGGTTAACTGGGTTCCCGGTTCACCAATACTTTGCGCCGCAATAATCCCCACAGCTTCACCCAAATCCACCATCTTGGCATGGGCTAAACTCCAACCATAGCAGTGCTGACACACCGACCGCGCCGCCTCACAGGTCAAAGGACTGCGGACAGTCACCTTCTGTACCCCGGCTTTTTGGATGGCGATCGCCAAATCATCATCAATAGGGGTATTCCGAGGGGCAATGATTTCCCCCGTTTCTGGATGCACCACATCCTCACCCACCACTCGACCCATCAACCGCGTCGCCAGTTTAATCAGAGTTTTATTCCCCTCCACCATCGCCCCAATCGTCAAACCACGATTAGTGCCACAGTCAAACTCCCGCACAATCACATCCTGGGACACATCCACCAACCGCCGGGTTAAATACCCTGAGTCAGCAGTCCGCAGCGCCGTATCCACCAGCCCCTTCCGCGCCCCATAACTAGAAATAATATATTCCGTTACCGTCAACCCCTCACGGAAATTGGTCTTAATTGGTAAATCAATAATTTCCCCCTGGGGATCTGCCATCAGTCCCCGCATCCCCACCAACTGCCGCACCTGAGAAATATTGCCCCGCGCCCCCGAAAAAGCCATCATATACACAGAATTGAGGGGATTGGTTTTTTTGAAATGCACCACCACCTCATCCTTGAGCGCTTCTGAGGTACTGTTCCAAGTATCAATTACCTTCTGGAAACGTTCAACTTCAGTAATTTCCCCCCGTTGATAGCGTTCCTCCGTCGCCAAAATTTCCGTCTCCGCCGCCTCCAGCAATTCCTTCTTAGAAGGAGGAATCATCAAATCATCCACACTAATAGACACACCCGCCTTGGTAGCATAGCGAAAACCCAACTCCTTGAGTTTATCTGCCATCACCGCCGTCCGCGCCGTCCCATAATGGGTAAAAGACCAGGAAATCAAGTCTCTTAATTTACCCTTGTTCACCACCAGATTGCGAAAAACTGCTTTAGTCATAATTTTAGTAGGGGCGCAGGCCCTGCGCCCAATCATTAGTTGTTAGTTGAAGGAGTCAGAGGGAGTGGGGGGAGTAGGGGAGTGGGGGGAGTGGGGGGAGTGGGGGGAGTGGGGGAGTAGGGGGAGTGGTGGGAGTTGGGGGAGTGGTGGGAGTGGGGGGAGTTGGGGGAGGCAAGAGTAAAAATATTCTCCCCTACATCCCTACCTCCTCTACCTCCCCTACCTCCCCCACATCCCCCACATCCCCCACATCCCCTACCTCCCCTACCTCCCCCACCTCCTCTACCTCCCCCACCTCCCCTACCTCCCCTACATCCCTACCTCCCCTACCTCCCCTACTCCCTAAGCGTCTATCGCTTCCTGAATCGCCTTGTTATAAATCGCCCTGCCAGGAGTCGTATAAATGTACTGAGAAATCAAATTTCCCTGACCATCTTCCCGTACCCGGCGGAACTTATAGATTAGGGTGCGACTTGTCACCCTACCCTTAGCATCCTTGTCCTCAATCACTTCCAAAGGTTCAGTATCCGGTTCACCCGAATCAATTTCCCCATCAAAGCGCACGTAAATATAGGCATGAAGTTCCACCTGTTGCGCCTCATAAGCCATAATTACATCATCCAAAGAGGAGAAATACTTACCTGCCCCCTTCGTTGCATTGGGATTTTCCGCCGTCAGATAATACGCCCCCAACACCATATCTTGGCTAGGAGTCACAATCGGTTTACCCGTTGCCGGTGACAAAATATTATTAGAAGCCAACATCAACAACCGTGCTTCTGCCTGACTCTCCAAGGACAACGGCACATGAACCGCCATTTGGTCACCATCAAAGTCAGCATTAAAAGCCGGACACACCAAAGGATGTAATTGAATCGCTCTTCCTTCCACCAAAATCGGTTCAAAAGCCTGAATCCCCAAGCGGTGCAGCGTCGGCGCTCGGTTTAACATCACCGGATGTCCCTCAATCACCTCCTGCAACACATCCCACACACTGGGATCATTACGAGAAATCAGCTTCTTCGCCGCCTTGATATTATTCACCATCCCCGACCGAATCAAACGATTGATTACAAAGGGCTGGAACAACTCAATCGCCATCTCTCGTGGCAGTCCACACTGGTGAATCTTCAGCTTTGGTCCGACCACAATTACCGATCGCCCTGAATAGTCCACCCGTTTCCCCAACAGGTTTTGCCGGAACCGTCCTTGTTTGCCCTCAATAATATCCGACAACGACTTCAGCGGGCGGTTATTAGCCCCCACCACCGTCCGTCCCCGGCGACCATTATCAATCAAGGCATCCACAGCCTCTTGCAGCATCCGTTTCTCGTTACGGACAATAATCTCCGGGGCGAGAATTTCCTGAAGCCTAGCCAAACGGTTGTTGCGATTAATTACCCGGCGATACAAATCATTCAAATCGCTTGTCGCAAACCGCCCCCCATCCAACTGCACCATCGGGCGCAAATCTGGGGGAATCACGGGGATAATTTCCATCACCATCCATTCTGGGTGCGAACCGGTAGCGATGAAATTATCAATCACCCGCAGCCGTTTAATTAACTTCGCCCGTTTCTGTCCCTTGGCTTTCTCAATTTCTTCCCGCAGGCTTTCCGCCTCCTGCTCCAAATTAATATCCGCCAACAACCGCAACAGAGCCTCAGCCCCAATGCCCACTTCCACACCCTCTAACTGGGAATCTTCACTGTAGATAGCATCCTCAATTTCTAGCCACTGGTCTTCACTCAACAGTTGTTTGTAACTGAGAGTATCCGCATTACCAGGCGCTAAAACACAGTAAGAGTTGAAATAAACAATCTGCTCCACATCCCGCAGCGGCATATCCAGGAGAATCGCAATATAGCTAGGAATCCCCTTGAGATACCAAACATGAGCCACCGGGGCAGCCAACTTAATAAAACCCATCCTGTGACGACGGACGCGGGATTCTGTTACTTCTACACCACAGCGCTCGCACACAATCCCTCTATGGCGCACCCGCTTATACTTACCACAATGGCACTCCCAATCCTTAGCTGGTCCGAAAATCCGTTCACAAAACAACCCATCCATTTCCGGCTTGAGAGTGCGGTAATTAATAGTTTCTGGCTTGGTAACTTCACCTACGAGTTGTCCATTAGGCAAGGTACGCTCACCCCACTGGCGGATGCGTTCTGGCGAAGCTATACCAATTTTTACGTAGTCAAATTGATTATTTTGGGGGGATCTCATGAGAATTAAAAATTAATAAACAGAAGTCAGGAGTTGGGGGAGTGGGGGAGTGGGGGAGTGGGGGAGTGGGGGAGTGGGGGAGTGGGGGAGTGGGGGAGTGGGGGAGTGGGGGAGTGGGGGAGTGGGGGAGTGGGGGAGTGGGGGAGTTGGGGGAGTTGGGGGCAGGAGGCAAGAGTAAAAATATTCTCCTCTACCTCCCCTACCTTCCTCTACCTCCCCTACCTCCCCTACCTCCCCTACCTTCCCCTACCTCCCCTACCTCCCCTACCTTCCCCTACCTCCCCTACCTCCCCTACCTTCCCCTACCTCCCCTACCTCCCCCTACCTCCCCTACCTCCCCTACCTCCCCTGCCTCACTAATCATCTCCTTCCAAAGATTCACGGGAAAGCGACTCATAGGTGGGTCTAGGTGGTGTCCGTCGAGCAGCTTGATCTGCCATCAGGTCTACCTCCACATCCAAAGAACTACCATCTGCTTGAGTTTCTACCTTATGCACCGCAATATCTAAGCCCAAAGACTGCAACTCGCGCATCAATACCTTGAAGGATTCAGGAGTACCAGGACGGGGAATAGCTTTGCCTTTGACAATGGCATTCAGAGCCTCATTCCGTCCCTGCATATCATCGGACTTAACTGTTAACAACTCCTGCAAGGTATAAGCAGCACCGAAAGCCTCCAATGCCCAAACTTCCATTTCTCCAAATCTTTGCCCACCCTGTTGAGCCTTACCACCCAAAGGTTGCTGAGTCACCAAAGAGTAGGGACCTGTAGAACGAGCGTGAATCTTGTCATCAACCAAATGCACGAGTTTGAGCATATAGGCAACACCGACAGTAATAGCCCGGTCAAAGGGTTCGCCCGTGCGACCGTCATAGACCATGATTTTCCCCGCATTGTCGGGGTTATATACCCAATCCTTAGCAGTTTCGTCTCTGGCTTCTTGGAGTTTGCCGTGAACTAGGCGACGGGAAGTTTCTTCCCCGTACATTTCGTCGAAAGGAGTAATTTTGAACCTGACTCCCAAATTATGACCAGCCCAACCTAGCAAACATTCAAACACCTGACCGACGTTCATCCGGCTAGGTACACCCAAAGGATTAAGAACAATATCTACGGGTGAACCATCGGCTAAATAGGGCATATCTTCAGCAGGCAAAATCCGGGAAATGATCCCTTTGTTACCATGTCTCCCTGCCATTTTGTCACCCACTTGGATTTTGCGCTTTTGAGCTACATAAACCCGAACCACCATATTTGCCCCTGGTGGCAGTTCATCACCTTGTTCACGGGTGAATAACCGGACATCAACTACCCGACCTTTTTCACCATTGGGAACTCGCAGAGAGTTGTCGCGGACATCGCGGGCTTTTTCACCAAAGATAGCCCGGAGCAGTTTTTCTTCTGGGGGTTGGTCTGATTCACCTTTGGGAGTGACTTTACCAACGAGAATATCTCCAGCATCTACCCATGCCCCAATCCGAATAATCCCTTGTTCATCTAATTGTCTGAGGGCATCTTCACCGACGTTGGGAATTTCTCTGGTGATTTCTTCGGGTCCGAGTTTAGTTTGTCGCGCCTCGATTTCGTATTTTTCGATGTGGATTGAGGTATAAACATCTTCCTGCACCAAGCGCTCGGAAATGAGAATCGCATCTTCGTAGTTGTAACCTTCCCAAGGCATATAGGCGACAACGATGTTTTGTCCTAATGCCAGTTCTCCACCTTCTGTAGAGGAACCATCTGCCAATACCTGACCGGCAACGACTTTTTCGCCGATTCTCACCAATGGTTTCTGATTTAAGCAGGTATCTTGGTTAGAACGTTGGTATTTGGAAAGTTTGTATTTAAGTTCTTGGCCTTTTTCAATAACTTGGCTACCACTGGCTGCTGACAACTGACCACTGGCGCGGACACGAATTTCTGTGGCATCAACATAGACTACATCGCCATCGGTGCGGGAAACTATCACCATCCCGGAGTCTCTTGCTGCTTGGGCTTCTAAACCTGTTCCCACTAAGGGGCGTTCTGGTTTTAACAGGGGTACAGCTTGGCGTTGCATATTAGAACCCATCAGCGCTCGGTTAGCGTCGTCATGTTCCAAGAAAGGAATCATGCTGGTAGCTACTGAGACTATCTGTACTGGAGAAACTGCCACGTAATCTACTTGTTCAGGTCCGGTGGTTGTCCAATCTTGGCGATAGCGAACTGGTACTTGTGGTCCTTTGATGTAACCGTTTTCATCTAGGGGAACGTCACCGGTGGCTGTGCGGAGGTCGTCTTCTTCGTCTGCTGTCATGTAGACGGGCGGAACATCGAATAAGACTTTGCCGTTTTCTACTGGTCTAAAGGGTGTTTCTAGAAAACCGTAGAGGTTAACACGGGCATGGGTAGCTAATGAACCAATGAGTCCGGCGTTTGGTCCTTCTGGTGTTTCGATGGGACAAATCCGTCCGTAGTGGCTGGGGTGAATATCTCGAACTGCAAACCCGGCTCTTTCTCTGGTTAGACCACCTGGACCCAAGGCACTGAGGCGGCGTTTATGGGTCAATTCCGCTAGGGGGTTGGTTTGATCCATGAATTGACTTAGTTGGCTTGAACCAAAGAATTCTTTGATGGCTGCTACTAAGGGTTTGGGGTTAACTAGGGATGCGGGAGTCAGAACTTCGGCATCGGATACGGTCATCCGTTCTCGAATAATTCTTTCTAGGCGGTTCAACCCTACTCTGACTTGGTTTTGCAGTAATTCCCCAACGCTTCTGACTCGGCGATTTCCGAGGTGATCAATGTCATCAATACTACCGATATCGTATTCTAGGTTAATGAGGTAATCAATGGCAGCGAGAATGTCCCCAGGGGTAAGGACGCGCATGGTGTCGGGGGCGGAAAGACGAAGTTTTTTGTTGAGTTTATAACGACCAACTTTTCCCAGGTCATAGCGTTTAGGATCAAAGAAGCGGGAGTCTAAAAGCTGTTGTCCGCCTAAAACTGTAGGTGGTTCACCGGGACGAAGTTTTCGATATAATTCCATTAGGGCTTCTTCTTCGGAAAATTGCCCTTCTTTTTCTATGGTTTTTTGGAAGTATTCTGGATGGCGCAGGGCATCAAAAATTTCGTTGTCGGATAATCCCAGTGCTTTCAGAAGTACCTGGGCTGATAGTTTCCGGGTTTTATCTATCCGTACCCAAACTAGGTCATTACGATCTGTTTCAAATTTGAGCCATGCGCCCCGGTTAGGAATTAAGCTGGCGGAATAGGTACGTCTTCCGTTTTTATCAATTTCTGATTTATAGTAGACTCCAGGCGATCGCACAATCTGATTGACAATGACACGCTCGGCTCCATTAATGATAAATGTGCCTCTATCTGTCATCAAGGGCAGATCACCAATGAATACTTCTTGTTCTTTAATGTCTCCTGTTTCTTTGTTCAGTAGACGGGTAGGAACATACATTTGCACTGCATAGGTGCTGTCTCTCCGCTTGGATTCTTCAACGCTGTATTTAGGTTCTTTGAGTTTATAGTTATTACCTAAAAAGTGCAGTTCTAATTTGCCAGTGTAGTCTGTAATTGGACTAAAAGAATTCAGTTCTTCTATTAGCCCTTCTTCTAGAAACCAGCGAAAACTAGAACGCTGAATTTCAATCAAGTCGGGTAACAGAAAGGCGGATTCCATGTATTTGTCGTCGTTAGTCATGCCTTTACCTTTATCAACCTGGTTAAACTTTAAAGGAAGCCGATAGCTTGCGTGGCGCAGCCATAGCTGCGAGTCTGCCATGAAGGCTTTGTGCTAGAATATGAGTCCAAAGGTATGAAGTCCATAAGCTTGACAATAGTTGGCTGCTAGATTTTTGACTGATAGCGCAACAGTCGCGTTAGCCCTAAAATTTCTTTCTACTTCACACTTTTTCACCTTTTACACCTCACACTTGGTCCTGGTTGTGGATTCCCAAAACTGGGGACTGAAACCGGAGTAGGATTCGATAGGGCAACGTTGTGTTTAAGGCTGCACTATGGATTTGATATTGCTATGATTGTCTGGGGTGGACAATTACTTTTAACGATTTTCTATAGGTTTGATATACCAAAGGATTGCCGTTTCTACCTTTTCAAGTTTTTTCCAGTGAAACCTTGGTTGCCAATGCTTGTGATCTATTGAGAGCATCCGTTTGTAGAGATTTAAGTGGATGGGCAGACAATGTTGGATTTTAGATCTGGGTCGCTTCGATTGATTAAGCGGGCTAAAACCACAAACTCTCAAACTGGCTAATATCGGGTTGATAACAGCACAAATTGAGCTTTAGGAATTATTATCCTTCCTTTACCATTATGGCTTGACCTAAATGTTTTGGAGGGATTAATTTTAGCACATTTTTATCCTCCGTTTGGATCTTATAAGTTAAATCATTGCTAATGCTAAAGATTTGATGATCATTTATAATGATAGACCGAATAATCTACAGGCATTTTGGGTGGTTTTCTGGGCAATTTCTTCTATTGTTTCGGCTCGTAGTTTTGCTAGTGCTTCCGCTACATAGCGAACATAGGCTGGTTCATTGCGTTTTTCACCTCGTTTAGGTACGGGTGACAGAAATGGACAATCTGTTTCTATCAGCAAGCGATCGCTGTCCACCATAGCCGCGCTCGCTTGAATAGTTTGAGCATTCTTGAAGGTAACAGTGCCGCTGAAGCTAATATAGAAACCTAAATCCAGAAACCATTGAGTTTCTTCTGGTGTCCCTCCCCAGCAGTGCATGACACCCCGTACTCTTTCTCCATGCAAGTCCCGCCATTTTTGCAGTACGTCTCTGACAGCAGGTGCAGCATCACGACAATGGATGATCACTGGTAAATTGAGTTCACAAGCGATCGCTAATTGTGATGCAAATACTTGATGTTGATGCTCATAGTTATCTGCTTTGTAAAAATCCAACCCCATTTCCCCAATGGCTACCACTTGGGAATGAGAACTGGCTAAAGACTTGATTTGGGTAGCTGTTTGCTGATCCCATTTATTAGCATCTAGAGGATGCAGCCCTACAGCAAAACTAAGTTCAGGAAACTGCTCTGCTATAGCTTGAATGCTCGCAAATTCCTGGGGGTGAACACAGGAGTGGACTAATCGCACTACTCCTGCTTCTTGCCACCGAGAACGCACGGCTGCTAAATCTGGCTGAAAGATGTCAAAGTTAATGTGTACGTGGGTATCTATAAGTTGCATGGCTTGTTGGTGAAAAATTTTAGATTTTGGATTTTAGATTTTGGATTGAGAATTTTTGGGACAAGATCCGCCATGAGAGAGCGGAATTAATCCAAAATCACCAATCTAAAATCATCAGTCTCCACACTTGAGGGTAGAAGTAAATCCAAAATCGTAAATCCAAAATCCAAAATCTCTTGACCACTGAACTATTGACTAAGCGGTAAGGGTTTTGTGTTTATGAGCCAATCTTGACTTTTTTCTGGCTCCATTGTTGGGATGCAGCACGCCAGTTTTTACAGCTTTATCAATTTTGCTGTAAGCTTCTGACATTCTCGCTTCCACTTCCTGCTTGAGTTCTGTTGTCGGGTTAGCAGCACAAGCTTCCACAGAACTAAAGTATTTTTTCATCAGCGTTCTCACGGCTGATTTATATGCTTTATTACGCAGTCGGTTACGTTCTGCGATTTGTGCGCGTTTAAGAGCAGACTTTGTATTCGCCACAGTAATTCCAAAAAAGACTATTAATTATGTACACACACTACTAGGTTTAATAAATATAGCATTATTTTCGCTAATGTGATAGTTTCTGAAAAAAAATATTTTATTTGGGCGGAAAAGCTGATGCCTGGGACTGAAAAAATAGATTAAAATGATTTACTGACAAAGAAACCAGATCAGTTCCCCAAATTCAGACTTCTGGAATATTAAATTTCTCAGGCTGTCTGAATTTTATAAAGTAGTATCAAAAAAATCCAGGTTAAGCTAGAGAAGAGAATTACATTCAGCTTGATCCCCTAACACGGCAAAACGAAAGTCGAAAGTTAAAAGTCAAAAGTCAAAAAGCTGATATTTTAGGCTTTTTAGCTATTTTGAATGGTTGTTCTACTAACGCGATGTTGTCGTAGCCGGTAAAAAGCCCAAGTAGTTCTTGTTTTGCGAATATTGTAAAATTTGGTATTGTCATTATTCCATGCTGCGAATTATTACTCAGCAGGCAGACGTTAGATCAGAACTTCAACGAATCTGCGATCGCACCCAGGATGAACAGGTACTTCATAAAGAAGCAACAGTCCGCGAAGTGTTGCAAGCGGTGAAGCGCCAAGGCGACAAGGCTGTACTACATTATACAGCCGAATTTGATCACCAAATTCTGAAAGCAGAAGAACTCAAGGTAACAGGATCAGAACTGGATGCAGCCTACCAACAGGTATCCAAGGATTTGCTCCAGGCGATTCGACTAGCTTGCCAAAAAATAGAGGCTTTTCACAGTCAGCGTATCCCCAAAAGCTGGGTACAGTTTGGCGATGATGAAGTAGTTTTAGGCAAACGCTACACCCCAGTAGATCGAGCAGGTTTATATATACCAGGCGGTCGGGCTTGTTATCCCAGTACAGTGTTAATGAATGCCATTCCCGCAAAAGTGGCAGGTGTCCCTCGTGTAGTGATGGTGACACCAGTTAGAGGCGGTAAAATGGTGAATCCTGCGGTTTTGGTAGCGGCCCAAGAAGCAGGAGTTCAGGAAATTTACCGTGTGGGGGGCGCTCAAGCCATCGCAGCTTTAGCCTATGGCACGGAAACTATCCCCAAAGTCAATGTGATTACCGGACCTGGTAATATTTATGTCACCTTGGCTAAAAAGTTAGTTTACGGAACTGTGGGCATTGATTCTTTAGCAGGTCCTAGCGAAGTGCTGGTAATTGCTGATGAAACAGCTAATCCTGCTTATGTGGCGGCGGACTTATTAGCCCAAGCAGAGCATGATCCGATGGCCGCAGCGATTTTGCTGACAACGGATGCGGGGTTGGCGAAAAAAGTGCAAATGGCGGTGGAAAGACAATTGGTAGATCACCCACGGCGGATAGATACGGAAAAGGCGATCGCCCATTATGGTTTAATTGTGGTGGTAGAATCCCTAGCCGCAGCAGCCGAACTTTCCAACGAATTTGCACCAGAACACTTAGAATTAGAAGTTGCCGATCCTTGGGCTTTAATGAACCAAATTCGCCATGCTGGGGCAATTTTCTTGGGTAGTTCCACACCTGAAGCTGTAGGAGACTATTTAGCCGGTCCTAACCATACCTTACCTACTTCTGGTGCTGCCCGTTATGCTTCCGCTTTAGGGGTAGAAACATTTTTAAAACACTCAAGTATTATCCAATACTCACAAACTGCTTTGGAAAAAGTGGCATCTGCCATTGACATCTTAGCAACTACGGAGGGTTTACCTTCTCATGCTGATTCCGTTAAACTCAGGGTAGAGGATTGACACTTTTCCGTTTAGAATACGGTCTTAAAAATTACTCCCTCGTCGTTACGCAGGCTATCGTCAACGCCCCCAGTGTACCGATAGTCCTTCAAATAAATTTAAAATGCGAACAATTGCGGAAATTAATGAGAAAATCAGCCGAAAACGGGCGGTAGTCTGGACTGCTGAAGAATTAAAAGCGCGAGTTGCTGAAATTGGTGTTGCTAAAACCGCTAAAGAAGTAGATGTAATTACCACTGGCACATTTGAGCCGATGGAATCAAGTGGTGCAATTATTAACTTAGGACATACTGACCCACCGATTAAAATTCGGCGTTGCTGGTTGGACGGAGTTCCAGCTTATGCTGGTTTTGGGGCGGTAGATTTATACTTGGGTGCTAGTTGTCCAGTTGATTCCCTAGATGGGGAAGAAGTGCGAGAACGTGGTGGTGGTCATGTAATTGAGGATTTAATTGCCGGTAAATCTATCCAAGTTCGCGCTATGGGACAAGTTACCGATTGTTACCCTAGAGCCACATTTGAAACCACTGTTACCCGTGACACTATCAATCAGTTTTATTTATTTAATCCGCGCAATCTTTATCAAAATTTTATTGTTGGGGTGAATGGAGGCGATCGCCCACTGCATACCTACTTAGGACCATTGCAACCCCGTGTGGGGAATGCAGTCTATTCTAACCCTGGTTCACTGTCACCCCTCCTCAATGATCCCGATTTACAACTTGTGGGGATTGGGACGAGGATTTTTCTCGCTGGGGGTATTGGTTATGTAGCTTGGGAAGGGACACAACATTTTCCCTTGCAAAAGCGTTTAGAAAATCGGACACCTATCGGACCATCGGCAACTTTAGCGTTAATTGGTGATGCTAAACAAATGGACGCGCGATGGATACGAGGTTGTTATTTTAAAAGCTATGGACCATCTTTAATGATGGGTGTAGGTGTACCACTGCCAGTTTTAAATACTGGTGTGGTAGAACGCTGTGCTGTCCAAGACAAAGACTTAGTAGCACCAATTGTAGATTTTTCAATTCCTCGTCGTGTCCGTCCTACTTTCGGTTTAGTGAGTTACGCTCAACTTAAATCTGGACGTATCACTATTGAAGGCAGGACTGTACGAGTAGCCTCTTTAGCTAGTTTGTTTCTTTCCCGACAAGTAGCCCAAGAGTTAAAGCAATGGATTACTGAAGGGAAATTTACTCTCACTGAACCAGTAGCCCCAATTCCTATGGAGCGTTCTTTTTTACCTCAAGACCGTTGGACGGAATTTTAAGATTGGGGACTGGGGACTGGGGACTGGGGACTGGGGACTGGGTAATCTTTTTTACCAATCACCAATCACCAATTACCAATCACCAATCACCAATTACCTAATCCCCAGGTTTAGGCTTTTTTACTGGCTTAGGAGTGGGGGTTTTTGGCACAGGTTTGGTGATGACTGTGGTGGCATCACCTGCTGTCTTTCTAATGGGACGTGGGGCTTCTCCATTGCGTCTAGGAGGGAATGGCTTTCTACCACCACCACCGGCACCACGAGGCGCTCCTTTGAAGGGTGGTCGGCGTTTTTTGGGTAAATCGGCGATCGCTTCGGCATTAACTATTACTAATGCGTCAGCCTCCCGTTTAACATTGAAGTCCCAGAACTTACCCACAGCTTTGGTGGTTAATACGCCCTTGAGTTTCAACTTAAAATATTTAGCTTTATCAGTAGGTTTACGGGGAGCTTGTTTGATTTTCACAACCAAACTCTTTTCGTCAAAGGACTGGTAAACTACCTCACCACGCACAGAAAAACCACCATCAGGAACTGCTGATGAGGGTTTTGGATTAATGCTTAACGCTACACTACCGTTATTAGAAACTGCTGTCGAATCTGTACCAGCTTCATCTAGTTCATATTTGGCCAGATTTTCTGGTTCCCAAACACCAACAATTTGCAGGTGCAATGCGTCATTTTCTTGTCTAGTGCGGGGATAAACTACCCATAGATGTTCTGTTTCTAGGTCTAAGTGATTTTTGACTAAACTCATAATCCGACCTAAGAGGACGGCATTAAGTTCAACCCCATCTTTTGTGATTAATGTTCCTTGGGTAAACTGTTCATCACTAGCATGGTAACACCCGCGAATTAACCCAATAGCTCGGTATTGAGTCGGTTCGCTAGGAGGTGGAATTGGTTGTTCTCGATTAGCCAAATGTCCATTAGAGTCAGGTTTGCTAGAGTCAGTGAGAGAACTTTCCAGTTTAGAGGATTGGTCTGCTAATGTATTAGCACTAACAGGGGATTCAATCTCTTTTATGCCTTGGTTAGAGGCTGTGAAATTTGCGGATTCAGAAGACGGCATCAGGTCGGAATTCATAAAAACTCCTTGCGGCACAAGACATACCCCATTGTGGGATTTAATAAAGACAAAGGAAAAGAGCCAGTGTGTAGCTGATTAAAGTATATTTCTTTTTAATCTGGCTACTCGCTTAATACTCTGTACGAAAATCAAAACGCAGAATCCCACATTTATACACTAAATGTGCAATTTAGCGGCTTTAATCCAGTTATGGCTTACGCCAAGCTACGCTATCGGAAGCATAGCATAGCGATAATTCGGACGGGTCTTCCTAAAGTCATCACTTACTTTAGCAGGATAGATATTTATTTGTTATAAAATTCACAGACAAATGACCGTATTCCGCAAAGTTTTGGAAATTTTTAACTTTGCCATTAATTTCATTACCATTGAGGAGCAGAATAATATTGTGTCTGAATCGCGTAATCGCTGGATAGTTAGGGTAGTGTTAGCTTTCGCTGTTGTTGCTTTTGTAGGGGTTTCTATTATACCCATCCTTACAGCGATTAATAAACCCCAATCATCACCACAAAATCAGCCCACTGCTGACCCTAAAATATCTTCATCGGAGCAAAAGTCAAAACTGGAAGATCAAGTTCGGGGTTATGAATTAGTTTTACAGAAAGATACAGAAAATCAAACTGCACTCAAGGGACTTTTACAAGCACGTTTACAGTTATTGAGTCAAAAGAGCCAAGGGGAAGTGAAACCAGCGGATATTCAAGCTGTGATTGAACCTTTGGAAAAACTCGCTAAACTCAATCCCCAACAGTCAGAGTATGGGGTTTTATTAGCACAAGCTAAACAACAAATTGGCGATAAGGAGGGGGCTGCTCAAACTTACCGGACTATTTTAACTACAAAACCGGGCGATTTAAAGGCTTTGCAGGGGATGGTGAATTTGCAATTAAGTGAAAAGCGTCCAGAAGCAGCTATTGGCTTGTTGCAGGAAAGTTTGGCTGCTGCTACTCAAGCTAATACTATTCAGCCGGGAAGCGTGGATGTGGTTGCTGTCCAAGTGCTTTTGGGTAGTGTCTACGCTTTTCAAAAGAATGATACTTTGGCTATTTCTGCTTATGATCAAGCAATTAAGAAAGATTCTCAAGATTTTCGCCCCGTTTTAGCAAAGGCTATGCTGTTTAAACAACAAGGTAAGCTTGATGAAGCAAAACCTTTATTTGATAGTGCGACGGCTTTAGCACCGGCTCAGTATAAGGACGAAATCAATAGGGCTGGAGCGGTTTCTGAGCCTACTCCTACGGCATCAGCTACGCCTTCACCTACGGTCACTCCGTAAGGGTTTGGAGGGTAGAATCAGGATGAGGGCGCAGGATGAGGGCGCAGGCCCTGCGCCCCTACGATGTTAAATTTATTGTCCTTCTATGGCGGCGACTATGCCGAAGATGATAAATAGGAAGCCGCCGATAAAGGTAATTTGCCGTTCGGAAATTTTACCTGCTATTAATCTACCACCGATGACGGCGATCGCTGCACAAATTGCGTGTCCTAATATTGCACCAGCGGTGACACCAATGGGGTTATTTCCAGCAGCTAGGGCTATGGTGGCTATTTGTGTGCGATCGCCCCATTCTGCTATAAATGTTAATACGAAGGATTTCAGTAAAATTGACCAAACAGTTTTTTGCTGGGAGTTATTTAAATCTGCTTTTTCTACCGCCTCTTGTGCCTCTTCTGCGACTTCCTCGGTAGCAGATACAGCCATTTTATTGGCATCATAAATTAACTTCAAACCAAAGGCAATAAACAAAACTATTTCGGTGTAATGAATAATTTGTTTTGGTAAAAAAGATACTACCTGTCCAAATGCAACTGATAAGACAGTCATAGCCGCTAAAGCAGCTACTACACCAGTGAATACCAAGCGCCGGGGGTGGTGCATGGACAGAATCACAGCAATAAAAAATGTTTTATCGCCTAGTTCGGAAATGGTAATTAGTAATAAACCTGCGGTAAAAGCTGTTAGCACTCTCTCAAACTCCTAAAGGATTTTTTACCTGTGTGGAGTATCAATGAGAGCAATCAAACCTCACTGAACTCCACATAGTTAAATGTGTAGTCAGTGAAGGTCTCGCTTTCAAATACTTTATTTATTCGCTATCTAAACCAGGCTCATCACCAGTATGTTGACTTAGATATACTGAACAGAAAATTTTAATTTACTGTCAGCAGCTACTCCCCTTCTATTAGTCATGTATAATACTCTTTTTGACAATAAAAGTCAAGCCATAAACCCTAATTTAAGATTATGACCTATTTAGAAACCGCAGCCGAATTTTACAGCCAAGTTGCCCAAACACCAGAAATAGGTCTTTGTTGTGTCCAAAGTACGCCTTTACAACTACCAGGACTGAAAATTCCTCTAGCTATGCAGGAAATGAACTATGGTTGTGGAACTACAGTTCATCACAATGAACTCAGTAATGAACCCACAGTTTTATATGTTGGTGTCGGTGGTGGTTTAGAAGCTTTGCAATTTGCTTATTTTTCTCGTCGTCCTGGTGCGATTATTGCTGTCGAACCTGTGGAAGCTATGAGAGAAGCTGCAACCCGTAATTTACAACTTGCTGCAAAGGAAAACCCTTGGTTTGATCCTAGCTTTGTCGAAATTCGTCCGGGAGATGCTTTTAATTTACCTGTTGCGGATGCTTCTGTAGATGTAGTAGCGCAAAATTGCCTGTTTAATATTTTTGAACCAGCAGATTTAACTCGTGCTTTAAAGGAAGCATATCGGGTATTGAAACCAGGTGGACGCTTGCAGATGAGTGACCCGATTGCAACAAGTCCAATTCCTGCTCATTTACAACAAAATGAACATTTACGCGCTTTGTGTTTATCTGGCGCACTTACATATCAAGAGTATACTAACTTAATTATTAATGCTGGTTTTGGACAAATTGAAATTCGCGCTCGTCGTCCTTATCGCTTATTAGATAAACACAATTATCAATTAGAAGAAAATCTACTTTTAGAAAGTCTAGATTCTGTGGCTTTTAAAGTGGAAATTCCCGCGGACGGTGCTTGTATTTTTACTGGTAAAACAGCGATTTATGCAGGTAAGGAAATATTTTTTGATGATAAGAATGGGCATATTTTACAAAGAGGAATTCCCGCAGTAGTTTGTGATAAAACAGCTAGAAATTTAGCAGTTGTAAATCCTGAAGAAATTATAATTACTGATTCTACATGGTATTACGATGGTGGGGGATGTTGTTAATTTTAGATAGTTATAGCTTGCGTGACGATGCAATAATCATCCGCCACGCTATCAGCAAGTTCTAATTAAAACTATGATTCTTGAATTTCTTTTTGTAAAGCCTGAATTTGCTGAAGAGATAATTCCGTAAGTTCAGCAATTTGTTGTAAATTCATGCCAGTTCGTAACAATTTTAAAGTAAACTTCCTGGTTGCTTCAGCTTCACCTTCTTGTTTACCTTCTTCTAAAGCTTCTTGATAAACTCTGGTTTGTTTCAACTCACTTAAACCTAACATAGCTTCAATCTCCTCTCTGCTTTTTTTGGGTAATTTGTAGACGATAATTGTCTCAATCAGCTTAATTAAATCCTGTTTGATTTTGGTATCAGTTAGTTGTTGGTTTGCTTGTGCGATTAAGCGTCTTGCTAATGCTGGTGCAGCTTTCTCTGTTTCTATTACCAGTTTAACAACTCCCACCCCTAAAGAACTCTCTCCCAACTCATCTAAATAAATGCGTGTAACTCGCTCAAGTAGCAAGATTTCGCCAAATTGTAAATTCTGTTCTCTTTCTATATTACGACTAGGATAGATGATGACAGCTTGCCAAGGATGAGGAGTTTTGTATTGTCGCAGGTAGAGAAAAAGCTCTGCAAAGAGACGATAATATAAATTATCATCGGGTTGAAATTGAACCTCGACAATGTAAAATGGTTTTTTAGGATCTTTGGTGGTTGGTAAAAATAAACCGTCTAAACGAAAAGCCAGTTGTTTAACTTCACGAGAGGTAAATTCATAAACATCTGCTTCTGTGGGAGAATTATTAATTAGTTCAAAAAAGATGCTAGGAAATGCTTGAAATAGGCTATAGAAAATTGTATCGGTTTTCACGGTAATTGAGTAATTCTTATATCTAAACTCTAGTGAATTTTATCTCTTGTAGGGTGCGTCAGAGAGGATATTTTGACAAAAAACAGATTTCTTCTATCTGACGCACCCTACTCAATAAGTTATTCCCAAACGACGCAATTTCCTCGTTCCCAGGTGCGTCAGAGAGGATATTTTGACAAAAAACAGATTTCTTCTATCTGACGCACCCTACTCAATAAGTTATTCCCAAACGACGCAATTTCCTCGTTCCCAGGTGCGTCAGAGAGGATATTTTGACAAAAAACAGATTTCTTCTATCTGACGCACCCTACTCAATAAGTTATTCCCAAACGACGCAATTTCCTCGTTCTCAGGTGCGTCAGAGAGGATATTTTGACAAAAAACAGATTTCTTCTATCTGACGCACCCTACTCAATAAGTTATTCCCAAACGACGCAATTTCCTCGTTCCCAGTCTCTGACTGGGAATGCCATCTTAGAGGTTCTACCTCCAGGTATAATAGAGGCAGAGCCTCTTAACTACATTCCCACGCAGAGCATGGGAACGAGATGGCTTTGTCGAAATTCGTCCGGGAGATGCTTTTAATTTACCTGTTGCAGATGCTTCTGTAGACGCAAAGCCAGAAAACTCTCGTTCCCAGTCTCTGACTGGGAATGTCATCTTAGAGGTTCTACCTCCAGGTATAATAGAGGCAGAGCCTCTTAACTACATTCCCACGCAGAGCATGGGAACGAGATGTCTAAATAAATGCGTGTAACTCGCTCAAACAGCAAGATTTCCCCAAATTGTAAATTCTCTTGCTTTTATTTCTAAGTTCAGTATGGTTTAATTTAGATGGAATAAATAATTAATTTTATTAAAATGGCTTTTATGCCTAAACAAGATCCCGCAAAGTTAAAAAAAGTATCTATTAGTCTTCCCTTTGGTATTGGTGCTGCGGAATGGGAAGCCGACACAACAGAACGGAAAGCCGCTTGGTCGTTGTATGTGGAACTGGTGACACGGGTTGCTGTGCAGTCCTTAGAAGTTGACCAGGGGTTAGTGCGGGAAGCGTTGAATTCTTTGTATAGTTTATTCGGAACTACCCGCGAAGTTCTCAAAGCTGCTGGACCTGATGTGGGTGCTTCTAAGAACTCAGTTGGGGGTATTGCTATTGCGGTGTTGAATAATGGGTTACGACCATTTTTAGCTAAATGGCATCCTATTTTACAAGCTTGGGAAGCAAGACGACCTATGGGGGTAAGTGTGAAGGAACACGAGGTGAGTTGGTCTGAGGAAGGAAAGTTGCGAAGCGAGTTGGTTGCTTTGCGAGGTGATTTAGAAGAGTATGCGAAGGCTTTGGCGATTATTGCTGGTGTGGAGGAGTAAAATGTCTGATAACCGACTACAATTTGATGTTTTCCTTGCTCACAATAGTAAAGATAAACCCGAAGTTATAAAAATTGCCAACAAACTACGACAAGGTGGTTTAAATCCTTGGTTAGATAAGGAGCAAATTTTTGCTGGAGACAATATTCAAGAAGTTGTTTTTCAAGGAATTTCGCAGTCTAAAGTAGGTGCTTTTTTTATTAGCCAAAATAGATTGGGAGCTTTTCAGAGGAATTTAGAACTTGGTGCAATAATACAATTTTTTCTGGAAAAAAAAGAAAAAGGTTTTCGTGTGATTCCTATTTTACTTCCTGATATTAGCGATATTCCAGATGAATTATATCATTTAAAACAGTGGGTTTGGATTAGATTTACTAATTCAAATGTTGAAGAAGATGAAGAAGCATTACAGGATTTAATCCGTGGTATCAGAGGACGGAAAGAAGTTATTCTAACGCCGCAACCAGACCCGATAATTAATCCGGAAATTAAACCCATTCCCAAAACAGCAGAGTATTTTGCCCAAGACTTGGGAAATGGTGTAATTCTGGAAATGGTGGCTATTCCCGGAGGGACTTTTATCATGGGTTCTCCAGAAAATGAGGAAGGCCGAACTTCGGATGAAAGTCCACAACATCAAGTTACTGTTCCCCCCTTTTTCATGGGTAAATATCCAGTTACGCAAAAACAATGGCGGGCTGTAGCTGCACTAGGAAAGGTTAATCCATCTTATTTTAAAGGTGATAATCTGCCTGTTGATTGTGTATCATGGAATGATGCTCAAGAATTTTGTGCCAGACTTTCCCGAATGGCAAATAAAACCTATCGTTTACCTAGCGAAGCTGAATGGGAATATGCTTGTCGTGGAGGAACTACTACCCCGTTTTATTGTGGGGAAACAATTTCTACAGATTTAGCTAATTATCATGGTAACTACACTTATGGGCAGGGACAAAAAGGACAATATCGAGAAAAAACCACAGAGGTAGGAATTTTTCCCGCCAACCCTTTTGGTTTATATGATATGTGTGGGAATGTGTGGGAATGGTGTGAGGATGGGTGGCATGAAAACTATATAAACGCGCCTACCGATGGCAGTGCTTGGACAAGTCTAAGCAGTCAACGTAAACTGCTGAGCGGTGGTTCGTGGATCTACGATCCTGCGTATTGCCGTTCTGCTTTTCGCCACTACTACTACCTCGTTTACGACTACGACAATATTGGTTTTCGGGTTGTTTGTAGTTGTGCGGCGAGGACTTGTTAGCACTCTGCACTTTTGCTCTTTTGCGCTCTGCGCTCTTATTCTTTTCACTTCCCTAGCGTAACGGAGTGGAGCGATCAAAAATATTTTACTTAGATTTCGGGAATGATTGATGGGTTGTCTCTCTATGATATAGGAAACTTTCGATTTAGTCAAGTGGTATGTTCCAATTATCAATAGTCTGCCACTTCCCCCTGTCTCTTAGAGGTTGTTTGAAAAGTATTATATCAAACCCGTAATCTCCAAAAACCTAACCCCCTACCCCCCTTCCCTGCAAGGGAATGGGGGTTTTAAAGCCTCTCCCCTTGCAGGGGAGAGGTTTGGAGAGGGGTCAGTCTATATATTCAAAACTTTTCAAACATCCTCTTAGGTTGAATGACCTTTAAAATATCCTCTTATAGAAATTCGTGCTAGAGATGCTTCTATGATTACACCTTTTTTTCAACAGCTAAATTCACCTTTAACAAAAAAAGAAATTAATGTTTTACAAATTAATTTGGGAAAGCGTTGTAATTTAGCTTGTAACCATTGCCATGTCGAAGCTAGTCCCAAAAGAACAGAGGAACTAACACCGGAAATTTGTCAACAGTTAATTACCTTGATTGAGAAGTTTCCAGAAATCAAAATTGTTGATTTAACTGGTGGCGCTCCAGAGATGAATTATGGTTTTAAGTCATTGGTAGAAGCTGCTATAAAGGCAGGTAAACAGGTAATTGTGAGATCAAATTTGACAATCTATTTTGTGAAGGGATTTGAGGATTTGCCAGATTTTTTTGCTCAACATCAAGTGAAGATTGTTGCTTCTCTTCCCTGTTATTTAGCAGATAATGTGGATAAAATGCGGGGGAATGGTGTTTTTGATCAATCAATTAAAGCTTTGCAATGGTTGAACAAAATTGGTTATGGTGAAAACCCAAATTTAGTTTTAGATTTAGTGTACAATCCTCCATTACCAAATAGTGAAGATTTTTCTTTAACTCCCGAACAGGAAAATTTAGAAAAGGCTTATAAAACCTTTTTGATGGAAAATTTTGATATTAGATTTAATCATCTTTTCACCATTACTAATATACCTGTGGGGAGAACCAAGTTTCATTTAGAAAAAAAGCAGCTTTATTCTAGGTATTTGCATTTTTTAGAGTCTCACTTTAACCCCAACACAATTGATGGTTTAATGTGTCGTGAACAACTTTCAATTGATTATTTAGGGAATATTTTTGATTGTGATTTTAACCAAATGATGAATTTACCTGCAAAAACTAGCAATGGTGAAAAATTGACGGTGAGCAAATTATTAGAAATTGGTAGTTTAGATATAATTCAAGAAGTCCAAACTGCTGAATATTGCTATGGTTGTACTGCGGGGTGTGGTTCTAGTTGTGGTGGCGCTATAGTATAAGGTGACAAATATTAAGAATATATATATGTCATCAAAGAATTACTTTGTAAAGAAATTTGCGGTAGTTGAACTTCTAATTTTTAGATGAAGTATGATGAAGTGAGTTAAGTCTCCTCACACCACATTTTTTATTAAAGCCGTGAATTTATTTTTTCACGGTTTTTATTTTTTTATGGACAAAAAAATAATTATGACTTACGCATTGATAAAATTTTTAACGGGTGGTTTTGTTTGTGCTGGGGAACAGCCAATTAACAACCCAATGAAACTAAGAGGTTGTTTGAAAACTTTTTCGTGTGGTATCTGACACCCGCAGATCCCCCTAAATCCCCCTTGAAAAGGGGGACTTTGAGGAATTTAGCCCCCTTTTGTAAGGGGGGTTGGGGGGATCTCGATTAATTCTGATACTTTTCAAACATCCTCTTATACTGCTATTATTTTCAATATATTGTCAGTTATGGGAATGCTTCCATGAATACTCTGAAAACTCAATCAGATAATTACTTTAAGAAGAATTGGGAAACATATCAAAAAGTCTTAGCCAATAATTACATGGAACACCGAGAAATTTATGGTGTTTTGCATAAATTATTAACTGATTACTTGCCAACACCATTTTCCTTACTTGAACTTGGATGCGGTGATGCTAGTTCATCAGTTCAAGCTTTATTAAATACTACCGTTGCCTCCTATACCGGAATTGACTTATCTGCGGCTGCTTTGGAAATTGCCCAAGGCAACATGGCACAAATTAACTGTGAACAAACTTTTATTGAAGACGACATATCGAAAGTTGTTGAGGAACTAGCTGAAAACCGAAAGCAAAGCTTTGATATAGTTACGACTTCCTTTGTTTTACATCATCTAAGTTTGGCACAAAAAGATAAAGTTATTGAGCAAGTATTCCATCTTTTGAAACCCAAGGGTGTATTTGTTTTGATTGACATAGTTTGTAAAGAAGGGGAAGACCGAGAAAAATTTGTTAATCGCTACTTAGAAAATATGCGTCAAAACTGGACTGCACTCTCGTCTCAAGATATGTCCATGATTGAAAATCATATATCTACTTATGATTTCCCCGAAACTCAAACTACTTTGTACCAAGTTGCACAAAAGCACAATTTTGTTCGTTTTGAATGCTTATACAAAGATACTCCTGAATCTGCACAATTCTTATGCCTATACAAGTGATTTTACACTCTCAGGGGTAAAGATACGGATCGAAACTATCATGACTTTGACACTCTTACTGGCTTTAGCCACTGAGATTCTTGGTTCAACGAGTCCACTTAGGGACTTCCAAATAAAAAAATACTCAACCACCTAACGCAAAAATCTCTCAAACCCTTATTCCTCTGTGTCCTCTGCGCCTCTGTGGTTCGTTAATCAGGATAATTTATTTCTTGGAAGTCCCTTAATTTAGACCCCTTGCGGTATTTAAGCCAGAGGTGGTTCTCTCCCCAGAAAGACAGGGCGCAGGCCCTGCGCCCCTACGATTGTTCGATGATTCCGCCACCTAATACCATATCTTCGTCGTACCAAACCGCTGCTTGTCCAGGGGTGATGCTGAATTGTGGTTCATCAAATACTAACCGGACGCGGGAATCTGGTAGGGGAATTACTGTGACGGGTACGGGTTGGGAACGATAACGGATTTGAACTTCGGCGCGAATGGGGGCAACGGGTTCAGCTATGGAAACCCAATTTACTCGATTTATTGTACATTCTGACTGAGATCCTTTGGTGCGATCGCCTACAACTACTTTGTTATTAGCTGCATCTAATTCAATTACATACAAGGGTTCGGCTGCGGCGATGCCTAAGCCTTTTCGCTGACCAATGGTGTAATGATGAACACCATCATGTTGTCCCAAAACTTTACCAGTGGTATCCACAATATCACCAGGTCGAGGAGCTAAATATTTATCTAAAAATGCCCGCATAGAGCCATTGCTTTCTACTAAGCATAAATCTTGACTTTCTGGTTTATCGGCGGTTTTTAAGTTGTATTCAGTAGCAATTCTGCGAGTATCAGTTTTATTCAGTTCACCCAGGGGAAAAATTGTTGCCCCTAATAAGTCTTGGGATAAGTCATAGAGGAAATAAGATTGATCTTTGTTGCGGTCTACGGCTCGTAATAGTTGGTAACGGTTAGTGGTGTCATCGTAGCGGATTTGGGCATAATGACCTGTGGCGATTTTATCCGATGCCAATTTTTCCCTTGCATATTCCACCATTGGACCGAATTTCACCGTTTTGTTACATTGGGAACAAGGCAACGGCGTAATGCCTACGCTGTAACCTGTCACTAAAAAATCAATAATTTCTGTTTGAAAGACATCCCGAATATCAACAATTTCATGGGGTATACCCAATTGTTCACAAATATTAGCCGCGTCGATCATTCCTTCAGAGCAACATTGCCCTTTGCCTTTCATCAGCCAAAGAGTTAAACCAATTACATCATAGCCTTGATTATGCAGCATAGCGGCGGCTACGGAACTATCAACGCCACCGGAAAGACCAACGACAACTTTTTTCATACTTTTAGATGTGCTTGCGGCTGATTTTGACAACAAAGAGGTTTTTTATTTGACCACAAGGTGCGAGACTGTCCAATTATAGCACACATACTTATCAAGTCTGAAGAAGATGGCAAAAGGAAAGTCTCCAGATTGTCCAGATTAGTGAGAAAATAAGAACTTGCAATTATCTTTACCTTGTATTCTTGACGGACAAAAGGAATTGGAAAAAATGTGGCAAAGAATTACGTTGATCTTATTATTGGTGTTGAGCTTCAGCTTGAGTAGTGTTGGTGTGGCTAATGCGGCTGGACTAAATCGGTTTGTAGATAGTGCTGACGGTTATCAGTTTGATTATCCTAATGGTTGGTTACAAGTTAAAGTTGGTGATGGGCCTGATGTGGTGTTTCACGATTTAATTGAAGTATCAGAAAATGTGTCTGTGGTAATTAGTCCTGTTCCCTCTGGTAAAACTTTAGCGGAATTGGGAACACCAACGGAAGTTGGTTATAAATTAGGAAAGGCGGCTCTTGCTCCTGTAGGTTCTGATCGGACTGCTGAGTTAATCAATGCGGCTGCAAGGGAAGTAAATGGGAAAATTTACTACTTTCTAGAATATGCAGTTAAATTTCCGAATGGACAGGAAAGACATAATATTTCTAGTGTGGCTATCAGTCGTGGTAAGCTGTTTACGTTTAATGCTTCTGTTCCTGAGAGACGTTGGAAGAAGCTGCAACGAATGATTGACGAAGTTGTGAGTTCTTTCGCTGTTTATTAATTGGGGACTGGGGACTGGGGACTGGGGAGTGCTTACAAAAATAAGTTATTCAATTATTAATTACCAAACATTATTTATACAGAAATCTATGAAAATTCCGCAATTTGTGCTTGCTTCTGCTTCTGTTGCCCGTCGTCGGTTATTGCAAACTGTGGGAATTGAACCAATAGTTTGTCCGAGTGATTTTGATGAGTCACAAATACAACTAACTGAACCTGGGGAATTGGTGAAAACGCTGGCTAAGTGTAAGGCGGAAACTGTGGTTTCCCAATTTCCAGCGGCTTTGGTGATGGGTTGTGATTCAGTTTTGGCTATGGGTAGAGGGATTTACGGTAAACCAGGGGATGCAGAGGAAGCGATCGCTCGCTGGCAATTGATGCAAGGTAATTTTGGTGACTTGTACACTGGTCATGTTTTGATTGATACTACTAAAAATCAAACTGTGGTTAAATGTCAAGTTACTAGGGTGTATTTTGCGAAAATGAGCGATCGCGCTATTCTTGCCTATGTAGCTACAGGTGAACCTCTTCAATGCGCTGGAGCATTTGCTTTAGAAGGTTTTGGGAGTTTATTTGTGGAGAAAATCGAGGGTTGTCACAGTAATGTCATTGGTTTGAGTTTACCTTTATTGCGGCAGATGATCGGGGAATTGGGATATGAAGTTACAGATTTTTGGGGATAGTTAAGTAATTATTATTCCCAATTTTTAATGGATAAAATGTTAAAAAATAGGGACTCCGCAAGGCAGAAGTCAAAAGTCAAAAGCAATATTGAGCAAGATTTTTGGCAATTAAAAATGGTTGGTTTATTTACGCCGTGCTGCACTACTATCTTAATATAGAATTGGTTTAGGAAAATAAAGCATGAAACGAGATGAGGTACTGGCAACTTTAGCTGCACATAGAGAAAAGTTGCAGGAACTGGGAGTAAAATCCCTTAATTTGTTTGGTTCAGTGGCGCGGGATGAAGCTAGTTCAGATAGCGATGTAGACTTTTTAGTGGAGTTTAATCGTTCGGGTGGGTTGTTTCAACTTTTGCAAGTGCAGTATTATTTAGAAGATATTCTGGGATGTTCTGTTGATTTGGGAACGGAGGATGCTTTGAGAGAACATTTGCGAAAACCTGTATTAAAGGATGTCATTCGTGCCTTCTAGAGATTGGCGGTTTCGTATTCAAGATATTGTCTTATCTATCAATGAAATTAAGCAAAGGACAAGGGGTGTAACGTTTGAGGAATTTACAAAAAATCAAACGCTTGTCAAAGCTGTTCTCTATGATTTCGTCGTGATTGGAGAAGCTACTAGAAATGTTCCTAATGATATTCAGTTACGCTATCCTCTTATACCTTGGCGGTTAATGGGAGGGATGCGAAATGTTGTAACTCACGAATATTTTCAAGTTGATTTGAGTAGAGTCTGGGAAACAATTCAAAATGATTTATCCTCATTATTGCCACAACTACAAGAGGTGCTAGAAAGAGAAATATCAGGAGAATAGTTGATCTGGTACAAATAATTGTAAACTAGGAAATAAATTGTATTTCCTAAATAATATGTCTTCTACACCTTCTCTCCGTGAACAACAACATCCCCTAATTCGTCAACTAGCTGATTGTATTGAAGCAGTTTGGCATAAACACCTAGACTTATCACCATACCATTTACCTGCGGAATTGGGATATGTAGAAGGTAAATTAGAAGGGGAAAAACTGATTATCGAAAATCGTTGTTATCAAAGTCCCCAGTTTCGCAAAATACACTTGGAACTAGCAAAGGTGGGGAATATGTTAGATATTCTGCACTGTGTGATGTTTCCTCATCCTGAATATGATCTTCCCATGTTTGGTTGTGATTTAGTCGGAGGTAGAGGTCAAATTAGTGCTGCTATTGCTGATCTTTCGCCAGTAAACTTAGATCGAATTTTACCAGATGGTTATAATTCCCAACTTAGTAAATTAACCACAGGCAATTTTTCTCAACCTCGTGATTTACCAGAATGGGGCAATATTTTTTCCGATTTTTGTCTGTTTATTCGTCCTAGTTCCCCCGAAGAAGAGACAAGTTTTTTGTCTCACGTAGAATCATTTTTAGATATTCATTGTACCCAAGCGATCGCATCTAGTCCAGTTGCACCTGAAAAAGTAGCTCAAATTATGGCTGGACAATATAATTATTGTACCAAACAACAACAAAATGATAAAACCCGTAGAGTTTTAGAAAAGGCTTTTGGGATAGATTGGGCAGAAAATTATATGACTAAAGTTTTATTCGACTTGCCAGAGTTGCCAGAATAATCTGAGAAAATATTACCAGAAGTGTCAGCAATTAGAAATTGCTATGGCAGCATCCCAGTTATGCGGTAAGCATAGATGCTTAGAGACTTCAGGGAGAATAAAAGGCAAAATAGCCGAAAAGTGATGAAGAGAAAAAATGACTCCTGAAGAAACGCAGAAACTAAATGAACAATAAATTTAAATTCTGTATTAATTACTATAAGTAGGTAAACAAAATAAAAATGAGGGGTATTGCGTTTTGTAAAATGGCTGAAACTCAATCAGAATCTCGCATTGAGACAACTTTACATATCGTTATATACCTTTAAATTTTTCTGTTTACCTACTTACAGAATTTGGATGCTAAAAATCACAATTTAAACAAATGACCCAGATTGGGGCGGTCTACCACTTCCTCTAAGAGGGTTTTTGAAAAGTCACGATTGCTGTATCAAATGTTTTACCCCTCCCTAACCCTCCCCTTATAAAGGGGAGGGAACTGGATTTTCTTGTTTCTCCCCTTTGTAAGGGGGGTAACAATGTGATGAAAATTACGGGATACCACTTTATAAAACATCCCTCCCCAAAGCATCGGGGAGGGTTAGGGTGGGGTAATTTCAGGAATAATGGTGATTCGATAACTTGTGTAAACTCTTTTGCGTTTACTAGCATTTTGCGAACTGACAGAATAAGGAGGGTTTCCTAATACTACCATTACCGGAATTTCCGTTTTTACTTTTCCTGCTTGACTGGATTCTTCGGCAATTATTTGAGTAATACCAGGAATTAGATCACCTTCCTTTATTCCTGCTTCTAACGCATTAGTTAAATAAACTTTCAATCTTTCCTCTGGTACAAATTTATAACCTAAGTCTCCTAATAATAAACCCAATTTTAAATGCGCTATAGTATAGGGAGTCATTAATAATTCAAATCCAAGTAGACGGGTTAAAAGTCTTGCACCTCTTAAAAAATTAGTCGGGGATTTTATCCAAAAAAATTTAGTTTAGCATTGTTCTAATTAAATCATTTTTTTGCGATCGCCGTAGGCATAGCACATCACAGGAGATCAAGAAATCGCTCAATATCAGTGTGGGCTTGTTTCAAAATATGGGCAAGAGTAGAGCCGTTGACGAACTACAATCCATCCATGTCGTTCTAGAGCAGCTATGATTTTAGTGTATGGAAGACTGGAAACTTTACTCATACAACCAACTCTCGAACAATGATACCTTCCTGAGCGGAAAATTCATTTTCTACAGGTTCAAGATATAACTCTATAGCTTCTTTAATATTTGCTAATGCCTCATCAACATTTTCCCCTTCACTGATACAACCAGGTAAGGAGGGAACATAGACGGTGTGGCCACCTTCATCACTAGGTTCTAGAATTACTCTTAGCTTCATATTTTTACATCCATGATAAGTTTAATTATATAACAATATTTGAAAAATGCTGTAACTTCGTTGAATTTCTAGCGTCTTAGATGCTGGATATCTTCCTGTAACTCAGCTACATCATAGTGAATACATATTCCCCGTTCAGCAAGTAATTTTTGAAACTTAATTTGATTCATTCCTAATATTTCACTAGCTTTACCCAAGCTGATTTTTTCTTGCTGGAATAACAAAATTACAATTTCCAGCAAAAATTGATTTTCTGATAAACCACTTGCTTTGACGACTTCATCTGAAATTATCATAATTAATTTTTTAACCTGTTTTCTTGATTCTAACAAATAGAGTCGGCTATAGTCTAATATATGTACACTACTATTGCTCAATTATCTGATTCCACTTGTTTAATTGCCTCTAAAGGTAACTCTAGCACCTCTGCAATTTGCTCATCATTTAAACCAAAATACCGTAATTTACTAATCTTTTCTATCTGAGTTTTATTCTGATCTTGTTGCTTTAATTTAGAATTACCAGCATGACTTTTATCTGGTTTAGTTTTAGGTTGTTTAGAACCAATATTTATACAGCCATTTCCAAATATATTACTACTATTATTAACCAAAGAAATATTCACATTTCCCTGTCGTTCTAGAACTGATTTCAGATTACTTTTATCAACTGGTTCATCAAAAATATCAGATAACATTTTTAAAAGTTCGTAACCTACATCCTTTGCATGACCCGCGCTACAACCACAATTTTCCGCAATATCAGCATACTTTTGATGCTTTAGTGTCCCCTCAATAACTCCACGCTGCAAGTCATTGAGACGTTTGCCTGTGTTGAGGTAGACAGCCTCATCCACAAGTTGTAGTAGTTCGTTAACCTGCATGGCTAAAAATGTAACGCGACACAAGTAATGATAGCAGACTTTATCCGTATTTTTCAGCTTTTTTCCGTCTGTTTGTAATTTTTTTTTGCAATCCGCTTTTTTCCGCTTTTCAGGTTTGAGTGTGTGGTGTAGGATAACCGAAAAGTAACACAAAGAATTAAGTATGTTATAAAACAATTAATAGAAAGAAATTATGTGGGATATTCTATTACAAGCCGCAGCCGCATTTGTCGTAGGTGCAGCCGTTGGTTACGGATTCGCAGCTATAGTAGAAGCATTATCAAGAGCTTTTGCTAATTTATGGCAACATCTTGTCACAGCAGCTAACGAAATTTTTGGATACTTAAGAGATGCCACAAAATATTACTTGGCACTAATTGCTCAGTTTTTAGATAATAACTGGTCAGGTATTGAATCATATCTTCGACAAGAGTTTGGTTATCGAAACGAGTGGTTGATTGGAATTTTTCGAGATGGATTGGATGTTTTGATTGCGATCGCTGATCCTAAACAACAACACAAAGATCCAGTTGTTTTTTCTATCACCGCATTAGACACTAAACAGCAAGCTGAGGTACAACTACCGACGAGTCAAAATCCACTTGTAACTGTATTAAATGTATAATTTCATATCTTAATTAGAGGTAACTTAAATGGGTTTCTTTGCATGGTTAGGTAGTTTGCTAGATCAGTTGGTTTCATGGCTAGGAACATTAGTAGTTGCTTTTTTAGAAACTTTGATATTGGCAATTCAAGCAGTATGGTATACAGCAATTGCTAGTGTTTTAATCTCCGTATTTGGAGCAGGTGTCGTTTTATATGCAATCTTTCTGGCAGGAGCAATTGCAGGTGAAACTTTAATGGAAGTTTGGGACCCAAGATACTATGACACCAAACAATCACAAGTTTTTAGTGTTAGGCAAGCACCTCAAAACTCTCCTTTACCAACCAACCGATCCCAATCCAAAGTAGTAGTTTTAGAAAATTGGGGATAATGAAGTTTTTAGATATCTATACAATGATTTAAAAGGAGCATCTATGCCACGCTATTCAGACAATATCTATACAGCAGTTGGTTTTCGTTCTTCCGAACCAGGTGGAAGGTTGAAAATAATTGAAATATTTGGCTTACCTGGTCAGAGAATTAAAAACGATGAAATAGTTGTCACCCCCAAGACGCAAAGTTTCTTTGATAGCTTAATAGTGAGAAAAATTTTTCGTCAAAGCTCCCGTATCAAAAATTGTGATTTTGAAAGTCTCAAAATATGGCTTTACGATACTGAAGTTATGAATAAAGAGAGGGGTTATGATGTACCTGAACTTGATAAACAAGATTTAGTAATACGATCTAACATATCTTACTCAAATTTAGAACAAATTTACGTTCTTGATAATAATTTACAAGGTGCAGAATATCGGGAATGGCAGAATATTGTTGAGGAACTTTTTAAGCCATTATTTTCGGGATTTGTAGTACCTCCAGAAGCACCAGAAATTATTGCCGAAAATCCTTTATTCAAAGCTATCGGCTCAATATTGCAGCCTTTAGATCCAGATGTGAAAATGAAACAAAACCTTTGGTTTAATTCTTTAATTATTCAAATTGATTAATAAAACCGAACTAACTCTAATTTTTGATTTAGAATATTTATTGAGGGAAATTCAATGCCGAGACATGATAAAGAGCGAGTATTTCGTCAAGAATCTGGTGAACAAACTCTTCCTGAAAATGAGGAAAATAAGAATAAAGAAGTGTTGAATGGATCAAGTAAATCACCAGAAACAACAATAGATTTCACACCTTATTTAAGAGAACCAAAATATTCTCTTGAAAATGTAATACTGCCACAAAAAAGCAAAAAGCAAATCGAATCAACTATAGTTGAACTTGAATATCAAGACCTAATTTACAAAGACTGGGGAATGGGTGAAAAACACAAATTAGATAAAGCCCTTTCTATCAACTTATCAGGACCACCTGGTACTGGCAAAACACTCACTGCTGAAGCATTTGCTCATTCAGTAAAAAAGAAAATTCTAGTAGTTCCCTACCAACAACTTGAATCTAAGTATGTTGGTGAAACTCCTAAAAATATTGCAAAAGCCTTTGAATTTGCAACGAGTAATGACGCGGTTTTATTCTTTGATGAAGCTGATTCATTCTTGGGTAAACGGCTAGAAAACGTAAGTCAGTCAACCGATACAGCAGTTAATTTAACTCGCAGTGTAATGTTATTACAACTGTCAGCATACGAAGGGATAGTAATATTTGCAACAAATTTAATTTATAACTATGACCCAGCTTTTATCAGCAGAATTCGCTGGAAAATTCAGATTGATTTACCTGATGAACAAGCAAGAGCTAAAATTTGGCAAGTTCAAATTCCTCAAAAACTTCCTTTAGATAAATCAGTAGATTTTGCACAACTTGCATCTCAATTTGATGGAATATCAGGGAGAGATATTAAAAATGCAGTTTTAAAAGCTGTTGTTTCTGCTGCAAAAGAAAATAAGATTACAGAGCAAAAACAAGTTACACAATCTCATTTTATAGAAGCAATAACTGAGATAATTGCAGCTAATCAGGCATCTGTAAAACCGGAATTTAAAATAGCCCCTGTTAATGGTCAAGTAGACTTACCTTCCGAGAGAATGAATGCAATATCTAATTAATTTTTAGATAAGTCATTAGGGTGCGTTGTGGTTTGGGAAAACGCATCCTAATCTCAAAAAATCAGAAATACTCGATAAGCAGATTATTTTATCCTGGCAAATCTAATCTGCGTTTCACTGACTACCACGAAACTATCTGCTAACTGTTCCTTATGCTGCTCTAATACCTGTTGTAAAATATAGATTTTATTTGCAGAACGTTCATTTTCCAAACGCAGAAGAATCACACCCCGGTGAGGGTATTTATCTCGATAAACTTTCTCGCCAAAATCTTTGTCACTAGTAATCAAAATCCAATTTTCATCAAAGGCCTTTTGAATAATTGTGTCATCATCTATTCCCCGTCCTTGTTCATAAACTGAGAAAACTTCATAATCTTGTTCACGTAACCAGCGAGCGACAGTCACACCTGTATTTTCATCTACTAAAAATCGCATCTAGGCAATCTCCGCAATCAAAGGCATGAAACTGGTACTTTCTAGAGAGCGAGATGCAAATAATAAACAAGCTCGAATATCTGCTTCTGCTAAACCTTCATATTCTTCCAGAATTTCTGCGACTGTTGCGCCGTGTGCAAGGAGATTAAGAATATACTCGACAGTTAAGCGTGTACCCTTAATTATTGGTTTTCCCGCCATTACTTTGGGATTTGTAGTAATACGATTCAGTATTTCTCGTTCTATCATATATTATCAAGTGGTAAAGAACATAGCAGTTACATTTATTATATTATTTGATGCTGTAGGTTGGATCAAAATTTCACCTAAAAGGAAAATTTGCTTTCTACAGGTTCAAGATATCGTTGGCTAATTTTATTCCTTCCTCAAAATTCCAGATAATTTCTGCGCGTGTTGCTTTTGTTAAAAATGCAGTTTCCTTATTAGCGTATCGTGGAAAATTTATTTTAAAAAATGGTGTAGTTACCTTAGTATCAAGGACTCTAGCAGAATATCCATTTGGAAATTTAGCCATGTGTAACCTAATATCTTGCTCAGGTTTAATTATTTTCTTAAGTAAAGTTGTAATAATTACCTGAATTAAAGATTTATCAGTTTCTATTTTCTGAATAAAAATATCTAGGCTTACTTTTATTTCTTCCTGAATTTCTGATAATGCTTGATTTTCAATTAATTCAATTGCTTGCTGATAAAATTTTTCTAATATTTCTATGTCTTGATTATAATTATATTTCATATAAATAATTCCTGTTGTTTAGAATCAGGTTCTTCCATACGGTTATTAGCTAAATTTACATACTCAGGATTAATTTCAATTCCTAAATAGTTTCTATTTAAATTTCTAGCTGCTACACAACTAGTCCCACTACCACAAAAAGGATCAAGGACAAAATCACCTTCTTGAGTTAACAATTTAATAAGTTCTTGAATAATATATATAGGATAAACTGCTGGATGATGATTATTTTTAGTAATTTCTACCGGACTTTCGATGATGTCTTTTTTCATCGTGTTTCCTAAAATTCTAATAATAGTAAAACCATTATTCTTAATTTGGTTATTTCTGCCTCCATCTTGTCCACCATAGGCTAATTTATGTATTCCATGAATTTTCATTCTAAATCCTTCAATTTCTCCATTATGTACTGCCAAAATAGCTTGATTTAATGCTTTAGTAGCATTTATTTTTTGTTCTTCGCTTAAATCTGAATTTTTGATTAATTCCAGATATTTTTTACCTAATTTATCAGATGGTTTACTTTTTATGCTTTTATGAAAAGTGTCTAAGTGTTGTAAATAACTATCTAAATTAAAGTAATAATCCTTTGATTTAGCAAATATGAAGAAAGGTTCTGTAGCTTGTATTAATTTCCTTTTATCTTGACGTGGTGTAGGATTTAGTTTTGACCATGTAATTTGATTAATAAGAAAAATACTTTGATTTTGGGTGGCTTGAATTGCAAATTTATAAGGAATTAGAGATAAACTGCCATTAATATATTTATCTCCCAAATTAAAAACTATTGCTCCAGTTTTTTTCAAGACGCGCACACATTCCCAAAAAACTGTTAGTATATTTTTTAAATATTCTCCTTCAGTTGCTTCATTACCTATACCCAAATCACCATTTCCATAATCACGTTGTTGAAAATATGGTGGTGAAGTAATAATTAAATCAAAACTATCATTCTCTATTTGTTTGAGAACAGATAGATTGTCACCCAGAAGAATTTTATTTCTACAGTCTAATATTTCTTGTAATTTCATACAATTATCAATGAGTATTAATTTAAATTGTTACATTGACCTAATAATACAGGTTTTATGTCTTTTAAATCACAATTTAAACAAAAGTTAATAATCTCTATTTTTCACCCATCAATTACCCGCACATAAATAGCCCGTGCTATTTCCCGATCTATAGTCATAGATAAACCACCACATTTAATCACAAAAGTCGGAAATTGCTGTTCTACAGTAATCGTATTCCCTGTTTTAATGCCCATTAATATCAGCTTTTTTCTAATTGTCTCATCTTGACTTTGGCAAACAGTAACAATGCCACAATCTCCTGATTTCAGCAATTCTAAAGAACAACCCATAATAGTAAAAGGAGTAAACATTGTATTATCAAAATAAAAAGCGAAAATTGAAATGATGAAAGATGATAAACATCCTCCATCATTGTTAAAAATGAAAGGGTAAAGCAAAAGCTTAATGGTGTCAACTTAATCTCAAATCCCTACCACATCTCGTTCCTAGTCTCTGACTAGGAATGCAGTTGATGAGGCTCTGCCTCTAATATCATTGAAGGCAGAGCCTTCTAAAATGCGTTTCCAGTCAGAGACTGGGAACGAGATGAACGAGATGAACGAGATGAACATTCTCCATCATTGTTAAAAATGAAAGGGTTTAGCAATGCTAAACCCCTACAAATATTGTATTAAGCAAGGTAAGGTTCTTGGTGGGTTTTGATTGTGCAGTTAGAACGAGGATAGGTAACACACAATAAAGCGAATCCTTTGCCCATTTGCTCATCATCTAGGAAGACTTGATCGTCTTGATTGACTTCACCTTCAACAATCTTACCTACACAACTAGAGCAAGAACCGGAGTGACAGGAAAAAGGTAATTCAATACCAGCTTCTTCTGCTCCTTCTAGAATTGTGGTGTCTTCGTCAATTTCAACTGTAGTGTCTAAATCTTCTTTTTTGTTGATCAATCTTACTTGATAACTTGCCATTTTCCAATTCTCCTCAAAGATTAATGAAGTGAGCTTTTGAGTTACAGCAACGGACAAGGAGGTGAGGACATTAACTAATAATAAATAAAAGACTTTTAGCACTGTCACCTGTCACCTGTTCCCTGTCACCTGCTATAGAGCTATTGTCCACAAGGTACACCTGTGGGAGTACCATCATTGGTTTTAAAAGACTTGCCACAACCGCAGGTATCAGTTGCATTGGGATTGGAAAACTTGAAACCGCTATCCATGACTCCCTCAACAAAATCAACTACCACACCTGCTAATAACGGCGCACTTTTAGCATCAACGTAAATCAACACATTTCCTTGTTGAGATACGACATCATCAGGTTGGGGCTTACTGGTAATTTCGATGCCATACTCGTAGCCGCTGCAACCACCGTCTTTAACCCAGATGCGGACACCCTTTTTAGCGTCTTCGGTTGCAGAACCTTTTAAAAATGCCCGCAGACGAAATTCAGCCTTTTCTGTTAAAGTAACAGTCATTTTGTTTCCTATTCTGTAGCGAATATTCTGATTTGGAATGTGGATTTTGAAAAAGTGGTACTTTACACTGTTGCAGTTTGAGATTGGGAATATCTCCAAGGGGCAGTATTACCGCAGACTGGACAATTGCGATCGCGGTGAGAACGACGTTTAGCAAATTCCATTCTGTTCAAGTCAATCGTCAGCAACTCTGACAACAGCGGTTGACTAAAACCAGTAATGAGTTTGACCGCTTCCAAAGCCGTCAAACAAGCTAAAGTCCCAGAAACCGCCCCCAGCACAGAAAACCCGCGCCGATCCCAATCCGGCTTTTCTGGAAACAGACAGGATAAACAAGGCGTAACACCAGGAATAATCGTGGTGAGATAAGCCTCCATTCCATCCATAGCCGCCTCTACCATTGGCTTACGCCAGCGCACACAGGCTTCATTTAACAAATTGCGTTCCGTGAAATTATGAGCGCAATCCAAAGCCATATCCGCCGACTGCACCAACTCATCCACATTTTCAGCGGTAATGTAATCGTGAATTACATCCACTTGGACATCAGGATTGATGGCTTTGAGTGTTTCTTGGGCTTTAAATACTCTAGGTTTACCCACCCAGTCATCAGTCATCAAAACCTGACGATTCATATCATCCAGCCGCAAATCACCACCCCGGACTAGGATTAGCCGCCCAACGCCCGCTACTGCTAGGTAAAGCGCCGCCGTACCGCCTAATCCACCCACACCTGACACCAAAACAGTCGCTGACTTCAGGCGCTTTTGAGCTAATTCGCCAAAATTAGGAAGCATCATTTGGCGACTATAGCGTTCCAATTCGGTAGGCGTTAGGTTGATCACTTTTTAACTCCTAATCTGAGGTGATTTCTGTCAGGGTAACTACATTTTTCCGCTTATCATTAAATACCTTGAACAGCTTTTGTTCATGGGGTGTGGATTCTATAAACACCTGATAAGCTTGCTGTAAAGCTGTGCAATATTTCTCTAATCTTTCTTCATCACTTATCTGGGGATAAGTATCATCAATTTGACTCATGAACTGAGAAAACTTTTTCAAAATATGTAAACGATTTACGTTCACAAATTTTTGGTCGTAGGACAGATTAAAAAAGATAAAAAACTCTTCTGCATCTACGAGCTTTTTAAATTCATCAATATTGGTACTCATTTAGAATTCTCCATTTTTTTGAGTTGTTGCTTGAGTCCATCTAACTGACAGTAAATTTCATAAGTTTCCGCAGCAACATCCATCAGTTTGTGGTAGTCTGTGGGCAATCCTTCCGCTAAATCATGCAGATCCATTTTCATTTGACCTGCTTTGCTATTTAGCTTTTTAATCTTGTTGGTGATTTCCTCAATTGTCATATTTTTTGTCCTTTGTCAGTTGTCCTTTGTCAGTTGTTCGTTGTTCAAATACCACTGACAACTGACTACTGACCACTGACTAATTAAAGATTGCCAACTTCGGGGAAACGCTTGGCTAAATCAATGCCTTTTTCCACAAACTTTGCGCCTTCTTCGTCTAATTTATCGAAGGAATCAAAACCAAAACGATGGGCATCACGTAAGGTTTTTACAGTTAATAATAAGCGTCCGGAAAATATTAAAGCCCAGCCAAAACCCTCATGTCCTAATTCCACAACCACATTAGAAATGAGTCCGGTTTCCTTTTCAATACTGGATGCTATCGCTCGAAAAAAAGCATTTATTCGGGAAAGAGTTGCGGGATCAATTTCACCTTCTACAGAAATTTCCCGTTTCTTTTGTTTAGTAACAATATAGGGTTTGAGGATTAATTCATCAGTCCAACTCCGGTAAAACCCATAACTATCTTGCGCCCGGATTTGTTGAACTAATGATTTATGGAAAGGAGTTAAAACCACCTCTGAATTGTTACCAGTTCCATTCACATCATTTATGCTCATAATGTTGCTTCGTTTTCAAGTTCTTCAGCAAAACTAAGTTTTTTCTGGACTAAAGCTTTCCGTAACCAAGGTGGAGGATTACCCTTGAGAGTTTTGACTAATTTGTTGAGAATATCTTCAATTTTTTCCTCTTCAGATTTAGCCTTAACTGGAGTTACGCTCTTTTTAATTAAACGAGCGGCTGCACTACCACCAATAGCGACAACATAAACAATTGTGCAATCATTCAGTGCTTGTAGTTTGGGGGTAATTTTATCTTCATTACCATCTTCTTTGAGATCACCTTCAAATTTGAGGGTTTCTATGAATTCATATCCGTTGTCGGAAATTTCATAAACATCAATTTCTTTAGCCCAACCAAAGTGAGCATTAACATGAATTCGGTCAGTTGTCGTAAAAGCAATTTTCACTTTCATTTGTCCTTTGTTGGTTGTCAGTTATCAGTTGTTGGTGGTCGGTTGTCATACTAATTATTCTGAATTAAGATGAACGAACCACAGAGGCACAGAGGACACAGAGATAGAAAAAATGGTATCAGGTGTTATTTGTTGATTACTGATGACCATTGGTGCATCATTGTTGATTCTTCGTGTTCTATGAATAGGTTTCCTATCCCAAAAAGAAGCTCGATAGTACCGCGATAGCCTACTTTGGTAAATAGACCGTTTCCTAATCGGTCATAGATGGGAATACCTAAACGATAGAGCGGAATAGAAAGGCGTTTAGAGATATTATTGACGTTAGAATTACCAATTAATAAATCAGAACCTAATGCCAACTTTTCAAAATCCTCTAAATCACCAATAGTGACATTATTGATAGGAAGTTCTTCCAATAAAGGGGAACGAGTTGTGGTGACAGCATTGTGAATTTCTGCTCCCATTGATTGCAAAAATCCAACTATAGTCCACAACAAATCTGGTTCTAAAGCTAAAGATACTCGTTTGGAACTAAAATAAAAGTGAGTATCTAACATTGCGTCTTGCAATTGCCGACGTTGACGACGATATTTTTCAGGAACGGGATTTCCACTTAATAAAGATAATTTTTGCAGAAATTGATCTACAGGTTCTAATCCTGTTATATCTCTGAATACTTGATAGTTAGTTCCAAACCTTTCCTCTAAAATTTTCGCCGCACCGCGCATACTTTCACCTAATGCTAAGGTAAAAGCCGAACTACCAAGAGAACGTAATTCTTTTAAAGTTGTGCCACTAGCAGTTATAGGAGTATAACCATCTTCCAAATGTCCATCTAAAGAAGCTCCCAAATCAGGTACAAATATTGGTTCTAGACCAAAAGCTGTGACCATTTCTCGAACTTCTTGAACATCTCCAGGAGTGAGAGCAGCACCAGCTAAAATTGTGATTTGTTCTGGTTTAATTCCCCCTGCTTTGGGAATTTCTTTAACTATACTTTCTACCGCAACTGCAAAACCGTCTTGTAATGCACCTTTAAAATCAGGAGTAGGAGCAAAAATAATGGCTAAATGATTAAGTTCAGGATGACGTTCTCGAATATCTTTCAAGAACATTTCAATATCATCACCTCTAGTTTCTGTTAACCCAGTGGTACACAAACCAATAATTTCCGGTTGTACCTTTTCCACCAATGTGAGAATAGCTTGCTCCACATTTTCCTCACCACCCAAAATAGTAGTAACTTCCGTCATTGCAGTAGTAGCAAGAGGAATAGCTTCCCGAAAATGTCGAACCAAAACCACCTTTGCAAACGCCGTACAACCCTGAGAACCATGAAATAAAGGCATAGTCCCCTTCAACCCCAAAAAAGCCAAAGAAGCGCCTAAAGCCTGACTTTGTTTGAGGGGGTTTACAGTCAGAGACTTTTCTGGAACAATTGCGATCGCCATAATAACTATAATCTCAATAATCTCAAAGTATTTCTTCCTTTGCGTCTTTGCTCCTTTGCACCTTTGCGCGAAACAAAAACAAGATGTGTGCTGTAATTTTCAATTATTCCCAAGGAGCAGGCTTCCGAATTTGCTCCCAAACCGGACTATATAAAGCCTCAGTCAACTCCCGCGCCATTTCCACCATGCCCACATAACCCGCGTAGGGATGATGACGTTCTTGGTTAATATCTAAAAAGGGAATTCTCGCTTTCAAAGCAGTATATTGATTTCTACCGCCAGCAATAAGCATATCTGCGTTAGTTTCTTCAATTAATTTCAGGAGTTCTGTAGCGTTCCCCTTCTCCAACATAATGCCATCATTACCCAACAAATTTTTGATTTTTGCTTTATCTTCTTCTGTACTTTTGCGGGTACTTGTGGCCACAACTTCAATTCCCAAATCCTTTGCAGCAGAAATAATTGACCAACTTTTCACACCACCAGTATAGAGAACAATACGCTTTCCTTTCAACTTGGCTCGATAGGGAGCAAGTGCAATATCTAAGGACGCAGTTTCTTCAGCAATGAGTTTTTCTGTGCGTTCCTGCAAATCAGCATCACCTAATTTAGCAGCTACAGTTCGCAGACAACGGTTAATATCTTTAATTCCATAAAATGACTCTTCAATGTAGGGAATTCCGTAACGTTCCTGCATTTTTCGCGCCATATTTAATAAGGCTCGTGAGCAAATCATCACATTTAATTTAGCCCGGTGAGCATAACGCACTTCTTCATAACGAGCATCACCAGTAATTTTCGATAAAACCCGAATTCCTAACTTTTCAAATAAACTTAAAACCCCCCACATTTCCCCAGCAATATTGTACTCACCGATGATATTAATATCATAGGGTGTAGTATATTCCGGTTCAGCAGTACCAACTACATATTCTAGTAAAGCCTCACCACCAAAGCGATTACCTAAGTTTTTGCTGCCAATAAATCCGGGAGCAATCACAGGAATTACCGGAGTTCCAGTTTTTTCGGCTGCTACCTTACAAACAGCATCAATATCATCACCAATTAAAGCTGTAACGCAGGTGGCGTAAACAAAAACTGCCGCAGGTTTGTAATTTTCATTAACTTCTAAAATCGCCTTATAAAGCTTTTTCTCACCACCAAAAATCACATCATTTTCACCCACATCGGTAGTAAAACCTGTTTTATAAAGCATTGGACCTGAAGACAAACTTCCACGACTTCCCCAGGAATTGCCAGCGCAAGCGATCGGACCATGTACCAAGTGAGCAGCATCAGTAATAGGAACTAAAGCAATCATCGCTCCATCAAAGGCACAACCACCTTGAGCCGCGCCAGGTTGGGCTTGTTGGGTACAAGATTTATTTTTCTTTTCTCCCTGTTTCTTTTGATTGTGTTCGCATCCTGATTCACTCAGAAGTTCGTTAATTTTGCTTTGGGTGACTTTCATTTTTATTCTCGTGCTAGATGGAGTTTACTACCATGACAAATCTTGCTTAAAGTTAATCATCAAGATGATGATTTTGACGAAAATATTTTAAATTAATAAAAATTATTTGTGGAACTATTTACAACATTATCTATTTCTGGGTTTGTGTCTCTACAGAAAAGATAATAGAAAGTTGCTGTAATAGAAAATAAGTGAGAAATATCTCACAAATAATTTAGGATTACCACAGGACATAATAAATATAATAATTCTAATTCCCCAAAAATAACCAAGTTTTTATACTTAGTTTGGATTGATTTCTAGATTTTCTGCAAAATCTGATTAACTTAATATTTACACAGATAAACTTTCAAAAAAGATATGTATTTATCTGTATTTTCTAGGTGTGGGATTTTCATAACATTTGGTTTTGCAAGAGAAAATAGAAAAATTGTCAGAATCAGGTGGTTATCGAGCGATAGCCTGCGTGGCGTAGCCATAGTCGAGTTGAAGAAGGAGTCAGGAGTCAGTAGCCAGGAGTCAGAATCAATCAGTCGAGGATTCAAACCTGCGACTGATTAAAGACCACCAAATCTACGATTTGGTGGGGGTCTTAGAGACTTCCAAATAAAAAAATGTCCCAAAACTGATGCAAAAATTCTCTCTCTGTGTACTCTGTGCCTCTGTGGTTCGTTTCTTGGGATAATTTATTTCTTGGAAGTCTCTTAAACCCAGTTATTCATCCGCCACTCGCACAGAATTCATTCTGAATTCTGACTCGGTGACTCCTGAATTCTGTTCGATGATGTCCATGATTAAAGGATGAACAGGATGAAAAGGGGGATTTTATCACCAATTACCAGGAACTTATTTGAAAATTCATCCGTCAAGTAGATCAAAGGAACAAAGAGCTTATGCTAGGAATTAGAGATAGGGGATAGGATTTTAGGTAAATTACCTAAGTCCCAATCCCCTTTGTTTATTGTCGAGGGTGGGGTTTCCCCATCCTTACAGACATTTCTTAACGAATTAAGTCGTAGGAAATATCGGTCTTACCAGCAACATTGGTGGTGCGGTCAATTTCTTCAAATACTGTGTTAACAATCCAGTTCAACAGGTTGATTATGCCTTTGTAACCAACGGTTGCATAACGGTGGTAGTGGTGACGGTCCATGATAGGATAACCGATTCTTACCAAAGGTACACCACAATCGCGCCACAGGTACTTACCGTAGGAGTTACCAATCAATAGGTCTACGGGTTCGGTGAATAACAAGGAGCGTAAGTGCCACAAGTCTTTACCACCCCAGATTTTAGCGGACTTACCAAAGGCACTAGAATCTAACAATGCTTGCAATTCTTTCTCGAATACTTCGTTGGTGTTGTGAACCAAGATATGTACTGGTTCAGCGCCCATTTCTAACATGAAACCAACTACGCTATAAACTAGGTCAGGATCACCGTAGATAGCGAAACGCTTACCATGTAACCAAGCATGGGAGTCGGTCATTGCGTCAACTGCACGACCACGTTCAATTTCTAATTCTTCAGGAATAGCCTTACCAGTCATTTGGCTGAGTTTCATCAAGAACTCGTCAGTTCCCTGGATACCCCAAGGACGAGAAACACTAACGTCTTGTTTCCATTCCTTAGCAATGTATTCACGGGTCTTGGTGGTGGAGTAAGCTTGAAGAGCAATGGTAGCTTTAGCGTTGATGGAATCTGCTGCATCTTCTAGCTTAGTACCACCTGGATACATATTGTATTCACCATCACAAGGTGAATCAACATAATCACTGTTGTCAGATAACAAGGTGTAGTCAATACCCATTAAAGAAGCAATCCGCTTAATTTCGCGGTTGTTTTCTACGTAGGTATCAAAACCAGGAATGAAGTTGATTTTACCGTTGCTCTTGGCTTTCTTCTTACCTTCTGTCAAGGTAGAAAGAATTCCCTTCATCATGTTGTCGTAACCAGTGATGTGAGAACCAACGAAGCTAGGTGTGTGAGCAAAAGGGACTGGGAAATCTTGAGGAACAGAACCAGCTTCCTTAGCATTACCGATAAATGACTGTAAGTCATCACCGATAACTTCTGCCATACAGGTGGTGCAAACAGCGATCATTTTTGGCTTGTACAAGCTGTAGGAGTTAGCCAAACCATCAATCATGTTTTGTAAACCACCGAACACAGCAGCGTCTTCTGTCATGGAAGAAGAAACACCAGCAAATGGTTCTTTGTAGTGACGGGTTAAGTGGGTACGGAAGTAAGCTACACAACCTTGAGAACCTTGAACAAAGGGAAGAGTACCTTCAAAACCCACAGCCGCAAACATAGCGCCTAAAGGTTGACAACCCTTAGCTGGGTTAACGGTTAAAGCTGTCCGTTCAAAGTTCTTTTCCCGGTATTCCCAGCTTTTTGTCCATTCGGAAACTCGTTGTACTTCTGCGTCGGTGTGACCGTTTTCAAACTGTTTCTTGTTTTCAAACAGTTGTTGGTATTCTGGCTGGTGGAATAGCTCAACGTGGTCCTGAATCTTATTGGGATCTTGAGGCATTTTGCGTATCTCCGAGACTTCTGTGTATTGTTTGGTGTATAGAGAGTGGGGAATGTTGCTCAAAATTCAGAATGCAAAATTCAAAACTGAGAATTTTTAATTTTGAATCTTGAATTCCCTACTCCCCCCTGGGGCTAAACCCCAGACTTTTCCTATCCGGCCAGGGTTGCCCCTACTCTGTTTCCTAGACTGCTGCTGTAGCTCTTAATGCTTTCTTTGCAGACTTGTTCCAGGGAGCGCCGATTAATCCCCATGTTGGGCTGTTGAGTGCCAAATCCATGTCACGAGCGAAGATTGCGAATCCGTCGTAACCGTGGTAAGGACCGGAGTATTTATGTGGATGGTTTAATTGGTCTGAATCAGGATATCCAGGATTTGAGGATTTACAGGATATTTTTGATTTTTCGTGGCAACTTTAAAGATTTTTAAAGTCTGAAAATTTTGATACAAATAAATGTTACAATAAACTACGTTGTTTGTACATTTTGATACAATGTTGTTCACACAATGGTTTGATGGAGATTGTCTATCAACCTTTGATTGAATAGTAGCGGAGCTATATTAAGAGGAGTGGGTATTATGACTGAAAAAAAAGTTAATTTAGAACAAAGTTTAATTGGACAAGAACAGGAACTTATTAATCCTCCTAGTGATAGTCCTATTCCTGAATTTGCTCTATATCGGGCTTTAAGAATGGCTGAATTAGCAATATTAGGCGAATTAGAGCGTTTAAAGAGTTCACATAAACTTGTAGGATTACAATTAGAATATGAAGTTGCAGAGATTTCTGAAATAGAAGACAAGGACAAGATTGAGCTTTTACAACAACAAGCACCAATTTATTTTGTTAGATCGGGTAAGTTAATTGATGAAGAAGAACCTCAAAAAATAGAAAAATATCAAAATCCAGAGGAAGAAGAACAAGATTCATTAAATATAGAGTTAATTATTAACTTAGTGGAAAAACTTAAAGAATATCTGATTCAAAAAACTCCACCATCTAATTTATTAAATAAAAATATCCATCTTAATTTACGAATACAATTAAATTCTAAACCCGAAACTATAACAGCTTGTGATCCTAGGTGTAGAAAAGAATGTGGTCATAGAAGTCCTAGTGTAATACAAGACGGAAAGTTAACATGTCATTGTAAAATAAGTTGTTGATTTATTGTGAAATATCTTGTTGAATTAACTGATTAATTAGTTTTTGCCACTCTGGGTGAGTTTTTTGAATTTCTTGAAGCTCACTCACTATTTGGTGGTAATCTGCTCTATCACGTAATATTTGAGAATAATGATCTATTCTGTTTTGGGAATCTTGAGGATCAATTTTAGAAAATTCAAATAAATCTGCAATTGCACCTAGTCTATTTGGACAATTGAATAATCTTATACGTGAGCGTACATCAAGACCATAGGGTCGATCTAAATTTTTGTCAATTACTTGACCTAAATCTCTTTCTGCTTGAGGACATTTGTTAAGATAAACAAACATCTGAGATCGACTAACTAAAGCTCTGCTTATTGAGTCACTTGAATCATTATTAATAACATTTTGATAAATTTCTAATGCTTTATTAATTTTTTCTATTTTCACATAATTTTCAGATTGTTTCACATAATTTCCAGATTGTTTCATATAATTTTCAGCTTGTTGTAACAATAAAGTATCACGTCTATTGAAATTTTCTTCAAATTTATAGCTGCATTTATAAGATTTAATTGCATCTTCATAATTGTTATTTTCTTGATGAGAAGCACCTAAAAGAGAATAAGATTCAGCGGCAATTTGTTTAATCTGTTTTAAATTTAGATCGATTGTTTGATCAGGTTTGATCGTAAGTATTTCATTATTAATTTTACAATTTATAATGTTGTTTAATTTCATTTTTAATAATCTTTCAGATTTCCAAGTGTTGTCTTCATTTGCTTGAAAATAATATAAAGAAGCAATTCCATAGTTTATTTGAAGATCGAGAGTTTTTAAGTAAGTATTTTTAAATTTAGATTTATCTTTTTCATCAAGAGGAATATCTAGTTGTATATCATCAAAATTATTGTCTATAGATTCTATTCCTCCTGAAAAAGAAAATTGACTGCTCCTTCCCCAAATAACTAATACAGAGTTAGGGTGTTTGGGAAATAATCTCTTGCCAAGTTGATTAGCTTCAGATGATTCTTTTACTTTTTGGTTGAATTTACAGATAGTTACATCAGATGGAATTTGTCCCTTCAATATTTCTTTTAAAGAAGTTTTTAAATTAGGATCTGGATTACCTTCAAAATCTGCAATAATAATTTTTATACTATCAGATTTTTCTTGTAATAGTTTATTATCACACAATAATTTAGGTACTTTAGGTTCAACAAAAATATTATAGCCCATGAAACTAATAATAATAATTCCTATACCTAAAAAACAATTTTTGAGAACTAAGGATAAATTATTATTTTTTCGTTCAGATTGATTATCAAGGTTAATATTTTCATTATTTTGAGAATATTTTGTTAACAAATTTTTAATCGTGTTTTGTAATTCTACATTGTCGGGACGCTCTTGAGAAAGAATTTCTAGTAAGTTTTTTAGTTTTCCTCTAGTTTCTGCCCAATTAATAAGGTTAAAAACTATTGATTGAGTTGTTGTTTCACTATTAACAATAGTATCTATATTTTCTTCTAAAGAATACATTACTATTTGTGCCAAATCATCTTTAGTTGGATAGGCTTTAACAATAGATTTAACTAATTTCTGATATTCAACACCTGATAATTTCATAAATCAATCTCCTAATTAAACTAATTTTTCTTGCTCTCTTCCACAGGATTAATTAAAGGAATAACTAAATTATACACAATCAACAAAATTGATCCATAAACAGGATTATAAAAACTCAAAGTATTAAAAGGTTCTCCTAAAGCAAATACCCAAACGATAAAAGCAATTGTAGAAATGCTCGTTTGTTTAATCGCTAGAGGCTTTTTGGGTTCAAAGGTTTGCTTGAGAATATAAACAGCAGTTAATGCGATAAAGATCATGAATAAAATCCATAATATAGTATTTGTGGGTATATTACTAGCACCTTTAATTAGTCCTGTCATGGCAATCCAAGCGCCGACAATTTCAGTGGGAATATATTTCATTAACTTATCAAAATAGCCGTCTAATTTTGCTTCTTCGCCCTTAGCTTCTAGTTGACTGATAATAATTCTGCGTCCCATAGTAACTCCTTAAATTAATTTAAAAAATGTTTAATTTCTTGATAAATAGCAGCAAATAAAATGCCCTCTCTAATTGAGCCAAAAGTTTTCGATTTTTGGGCATGATGTAAGGCTACTAAATACCAATTTTCATCAAAACAAGGTGAACCACTTGATCCTACGGCCGTTTTATTCACATATTGAACTAAACCGCTATTTTGATAAACTCCGGTAATACCATCTTGACTAACTGATAATTTCATTGAGTCTCCTTCAGGATGTTGTAGGACACTGATTCCCATCTTTTCCATAGGTAATTTTTGACCATCCCAACGAGCAGGTTTAATGTCTGTTGCTTGAGTAATTTTCGATTCTACTTGTAATAAAACATAATCTAAATCTTCTGTTTTACTAGAGCATAAGATTGGGTTTTCTCTATCTAATTGAAAAGATTTACCTTGGGTTTCTACTCCATTATCTGAAGTTAAGCAGCCAAATTTTAAAATGGCATTTAAAGCATTATTTTCTAGGTTATCTTCTTCACTATATTTTAAAACATGATAATTAGTTAAGACTTTATTAGGAGTAATTAAAACTCCTGTTCCCATGATGTTACGATAGAGAATTTCAATACGACAAACTGAAGATGATTGGGCGATCGCTCCTTTTAAAAATCCCACATCCCAATAATCTGGTTGAGGTTGTAGCCAACTTTGGAGTTGAATTTCATCGGTTTCTCCACGCCAGTTAATATCGGGTCCAAAGTCTGGTTTCTTGATGGCAGAATCTACAATAAACCTTTTCTTGATAACCATAGACTCATAAAATTCTTTGAGTTCAGGATTACCCGGATTAGTTTCATAAGCTGCTATAATTAGACGCGAGATTTTGCCTCTAGGAATTGCCCATTTTGTCACTAGATTAAATACTAACTGGGTGAGATTGCCACCTCCAGCGATCGCCTCTAAATTTTCTGCTAATTCAAACTGAACCATCATTGCTAAATCCTCTTGAGTGGGATAAGCACTAATGATGGCATTCACTAATTTTTTTAACTCAGTACCAGATAGATTCATAGGATTAAAGCATCTTATACTACAAAATCCTCCCCAGACAGATTTTAGCATAACCTGGGTACAGTGATTTGTGATACTTGTGATTCCATTATTAATTCTTAATATTATATTGCCGATGCCTACCCAATTTATTTAGGAGGATGTTTTAAAAGTTTTCGGCGATTAGAAATCGGGAGTTGCTGAATTGAGGTATAAAATTCCCAAATTGAACCTTTAAAACTCTTACCTTTGCGTCTTTGCGCCTTTGCGCCTTTGCGTGAGACTAAAATTCATACCCTTAATCAGCAACGCCAAATCGCTACTACACAAACAAAGTCCACCGGCGTGGAGTAATGAAAAATCAAGACTTTTGAACCCAAGTTTGCGTAGCGTTCCGAAGGAATAGGTGGGTTTCGTCACTATTTAATTTCGCTATGTTTGCAGTGAGCAATGTCAGCGATAAACTATGTTTGCAATTAACTGATTTATTTTTACTCTAAATATAGTCTGAAAGATTCAGAATAAGTCTCACGCAAAGGAAAAATTAAATTTCTCTGTGCCTCTGCGTCTCTGCGTGAAATAAATTCATATTCTTAATCAGCAACGCCAAGGATTATGAAAGAACAGCTACTATGGGAATTGGAACAGGTAAATCTGCGTTTGAAGTCTGCAAAAACCAGAGTAACAATTCGGGAATCAAACGGATGTCTGCAATTACGGGCAACTTTACCCATTAAACCGGGAGATGAGGATACAAGGGGAACGGGAAGAAAACAATACAATATCACTTTGAATATTCCTGCTAACTTTGATGGACTGAAAACTGCTGAAGAGGAAGCTTATGAATTAGGAAAGTTAATTGCTAGAAAAAGTTTTATTTGGAATGATAAATATTTGGGAAATGAGACAATTAAAAAGGAGTTAATAACTATTGGTGAGTTATTGGCAAGGTTTGAGGAGGAATATTTTAAAACCCATAAACGCACGAATAAAAGTGAACATACTTTTTTCTATTATTTTTCTCGAATTAAGCGTTATACAAATGCTGATGATTTGGCAATTGGGGAAGTTTTGATTAATGCGATTGATAAGATAGATAAGGAATGGGCTAAATATAATGCGGTGAGGGCTATTTCTGTATTTTGCCAACTTTTTAAAATAGAGATTAATTTAACTAATTATTCTAAAGTTCCTGAAAGTAATTCCCGCAATGTTCCTACAGATAAGGACATAGTTACGGGATTTTACAAGTTTGATGAATATCTAAATAATCGAGGTAAACAAGTTAATCAAGATGTGAAAGATAGTTGGCAACTTTGGCGTTGGACTTATGGAATGTTGGCGGTTTTTGGTTTACGTCCCAGAGAACTTTTTGTTAATCCTCATATTGATTGGTGGTTAAGTGATGAAAATCTAGATTTAACTTGGAAGGTTGATAAAAATTGTAAAACTGGTGAAAGAGAAGCCTTGCCTTTATATAAAGAATGGATTGATGAATTTGATTTAAGAAATCCTAAATATTTGGAAATGTTGGCGATCGCAATTAGTAAAAAAGACCAAAATAATCATGCAGAAATCACGGCTTTAATCCAAAGGGTGAGTTGGTGGTTTAGAAAAATTGGATTAGATTTTAAACCCTATGATTTACGTCATGGTTGGGCAATTCGAGCGCATATTTTGGGAGTTCCTATTAAGGCTGCGGCGGATAATTTGGGTCATAGTGTGCAGATTCATACGAAAACTTATCAACGTTGGTTTTCTTTAGATATGCGGAAGTTGGCAATTAATCAGGCTTTGAGTAAACGGAATGAGGTGGAGTTGATTAAGGATGAAAATACAGGGTTGAAAATGGAGAATGAACGGTTGAAGATTGAGGTGGAGAAGTTGAGGATGGAAATGGTTTATAAACGGAGTTAAGTTTGGTTAATTAAGAATCTCATTTTTGTGTGATGTGGTTTCATTTTTTGGCGTTGCTGAAACTAAACCAGCAACACCAAAAATAATTATATGATGTGCGATCGCTGTGTTTTTAACACATATCGCATCATCAATTAATCACCTATTATCTACTGTAATCACAGATTTGAGGAGGTTCTTTACCTGATAACAGTCCGGTAACTTCAAAAGGTTTGCTAGAATTGCTAGGATCAAAAGAGATTAAAGAAGCATCAATCACTTTAAAATCACCAGGTGCATTCAAGCGCCATAATTTCGGAGTTTTACCTACAGGAAAGGGTTGATCATAACAGTAAGCATTAGTATCACCGTGAACCAATAACACTGGTTTATCTAAATTTGCCGCCAATGTCTGCAATTGTTCACAGAATCCTTTATACGCATGATTATTTAAACATCTGCTGAAAACATCATTCGTGCTGCCATCAGGAGCAAAAGGATCTAATTGAGTCGCTACAACTACAGCCGATGTATCGCTATCTTTTGCCATTTCAAAAGCATGATTAAGCCAAATAGCATTCTCTTTATCCCGTTCATCAACTAATTGATTAACTTTGATAGGATCATCAAGAAGTATCTCAGTGCGTCCATTATCAGTGCTGACGATATGTTGTGTTACAAAACGGACACCTTTATACCACCAAGTTTCATTTTCAGGTAAAGTGGCTTGTTCTTCATATCGCCATTCAGGATTGAGGGTTTTAGGTTTACTAAAGAACACCTTTCTAATTGCGTCTAGTCTTTCCAACTCTGATTTTCTAACAGTTAGACCTTCCCGATCGCAATCAGTCCAATCATTATCTCCTGGTGTAAAAAACACAGGTTTAACTATATCGGTTTTCCAAAATGTCTTATTCTTCTCCAACCAAGTATCATAACAAGTATCCTGGGGACGACCAAGATCACCCAAATGAATCACAAAGGATATATCTTCACGTTGGCGGAATTTAGGCGCAATATCTTGGATCAAAACTTGCTCATCAGTTCTACCATCTGCTAACTTTGCGAAATAAGGTATATCACCATAGGCTGCAAAAGTTACTTTTTCAGCAGCGGCCAAACTTTCAGAATTTATACCAGTTACGAAAACTGATAAAAATACCAAAATACTTGCAGCCAACTTAAGTATCAGGGGATGCTGAGAATTTAAGATTGTTTTCATTGACCAGATGTTGTAAAAACTAAGTTTATCAGTATTTTACTATGTCTGATCATTCACTACAACACTACGGAATATTAAATATCTATAAAGATATTTCAGAATTAACTGCCATTACCTAAAGATTAGACCTCTCCAGAAATTAGGTTTTCAGCTAGACAGATTCAGAGTTTCAGATTCTTTTTCAGAGATGTCTATTAGAGTCTTTCAGAGCATCTTAGCGCGAAATTTTCATGAAAGCACACTTTAATAAACTCAAAATAGTTGTAATTGTAGTTGTTATAATCAAAACAAAATGACAGGTGGTTGAAAATGGAGAATGAACGGTTGAAGATTGAGGTAGAGAAGTTGAGGATGGAAATGGTTTATAAACGGAGTTAAGTTTGATTAACCAAGAATATTATTTTTGTGAGGTGTGGTATAACTGGTCAATGAAGAATTATCTCAACCACCTAGCCGAAAAAATGCTATCTTTAGAATATTATTTGTCTTTAAAATATCCCATGTCTATTTATCCAGAAGAGGACGGAGGATATACAGTGATGATTCCTGACTTACCAGGTTGTATGATTCAGGGAGACAATTTAGAAGAAGCAATAGAAAATATTAATGAAGCGCGAGAGTTATGGATAGAAACTGTTTATTGTAGTGGTAAACAACAAATTCCTTTACCTTCTAAACTAATTTCTATAATTAATTCGTGAACAACCATCAAAAATTTTATCCAAACTGCTGACAACATAATCAACCAGGAGATCAGTCTATGGAAAGTATGAAAATTAAAACACACATTGGTAATGATAAAATTCTCAAAGTTGAACTTCCTGATGAATTTGCCAATGAAGAGTTAGAAATAGTAATTGTATTTCAACGTATTGCAGAAAAATCATTACAATCTGCAAGTAAAACACCAGAAGAATTAGGATATTCTCGTAGATTTTTGGAAGAAGTGATAGGTAGTTGGGAAGGTGAGCCGCTTGAACTTCCAGAACAGCTTCATTTTGAAGAACGGGAGGAAATTCAAGGTTTATAAATTTGCTACTATCAAATCTTGACACTGAGTAAAATTATACTGTAGAATTATCCTAAATCAAATTGAATGGGAATTGCTATATACATGATCAACCAACAAAATACCAGTAATAAAGTTATTCAAGAACGACAAAACAAAGTTAGTGAAAAAATCATCGCTTCATTTGATATAGTTGCACAAGATAGAAGTAATTATTTTACTAAAAATCCTTATCAAGATCAAAGACCTTCCATAGAATCAGCTAATTCAATTGTTAATGGTTATGCAAAACGGAATGGAGGGATATCAGTAGCAGCTAATTTAGTACCAGCAGGTCCATTGGGAATATTAGCAGTTGCTCCAGAAATTATCACAGTCATGCGAAACCAAATTGCCATGATTTATGATGTGGGTGTAGCTTATGATAAGCAGCAATATTTAAACAAGGAACTATTAGCTGGTGTCTTGATTTCTTCATTGGGTACAGGATTAATTACCCCCGGCATCAATGCAGTAGCAAATAGAGTTATTATTGCTCAAGGTAGTAAAATTATCACTAGAAAATTAACCCCGTCCATATTTAAACGTATAGTTCATCAATTGACAGGAAATGTAGTCAACAGTGCAACGAAATCAATTGTTAGTAAATATTTACCTGGAGTTGGTGCTACTGCTATGGGTTTATGGTCAGCCTATTCAACTAAACAAGTAGGTAATAAGGCTATTCAAATATTTGAAAAAGAAATTGAGATATTAGATGAGACTGAATCATTAAATGAATGTAGCATTGAATATACTGATAATCTTTTTCCTACATCTGACATAGAAGCAAATAATATAACAGGAGAAAGACTAGAATTATTAAAGATTAAAACCCTGATTAATTTAATGAAAGTTGATGGTAGTGTTGAGCCTCAAGAAAAAGAATATCTCAAGACGATTATTACCAATGCTAATTTAACATCGGCAGAAATTCAGGAAATCAAAAATTTATTATCCTCTCAGAGAATAGAAGTAGATTATTCATTAATAGCTAAATATCCCGATGATGCTTTAGGTTTATTAATTGATTTGATCGCACTTGCAAAGCGTGATGGAGATTTTCACATAACGGAAAAAATGTACATTAAGCAAGTGGGAAAGTTAATGGGATTTTCTGAGGTAGATGTTGCAGAACTGATGTTAGCTTATTAAAACTTCAGTAAAATGGTTTAATTTATCTCCTATTTTTAGAGAGTATGTTAGAATAAATCCCTGATCAGAAAAATTAAAACTACAAATCATGAACGCCATAGAACTATTTCCCACCCTGCGAAATCTAAATCGTGCCGACAAACTAAAAGTAATGCAGTTTCTAGTTTCCGAATTATCTAGGGATGAAGAACCATCATTAGAACAGGGAGCAACCTATTCTATTTTATCACCGCTTAATTCCCATGCCGCCGCACATCAACTTGCCCAACTACTAGAAGCCGACGAACAAAAGTAAAATGACTAAAACTCAAAGATTTTCCTTTACAGAGGGATATGATACCTTTGGTGTTCCTGATGCTCTACCAAAGTTACCATTAACACTTACTTATCGTAACTCATCAGTAGACGTTTCCGGTTTATTGGATACTGGCGCAAGTGTTAACGTTCTGCCATACAGTGTAGGTATCCAGCTAGGTGCAATTTGGGAGGAACAAACTACTTCTGTGATATTGGCTGGCAATTTAGCACCAGTAGAGGCAAGAGGTTTACTGGTATCTGCCCAGATTGGATCATTTGAGCCTGTTCGCTTAGTTTTTGCGTGGTGCTTATCTGATGATGTACCTTTATTATTAGGGCGTATGAACTTCTTTTTAGAGTTTGATGTGTGTTTTTACCGTGCAGATTTGGCTTTTGAGGTACATTCAAGAAAAGGGCGTTGCTGAATTGAGGTATGAAATTCCCAAATTGAACCTTTAAAACTCTTACCTCAGTGCGTCTTTGCGCCTTTGCGTGAGACTAAAATTCATACCCTTAATCAGCAACGCCTCAAGAAAAGAATAATGCAAACCTTAAACATCAATCAAACTATCACTGCTTGGTCATCCATTGCTGAAAATGTTTTTGTCCCTCACACAGAAGCAGAATATGAATACTTGGTTAATATACTTGATACTCTCATTGATCAAGTTGGTGAAGATGAAACCCATCCTCTTGCATCGCTTATGGAAGTTATTGGTGCATTAATTGAAAACTATGAAAATGAACATATTCCTGAGTTATTGTGATCTATAAAAATATGCTAGAAAAACTAATTCTTCATAATTTCAAAAGCCATAAATCTACAGAACTCAATTTCGATAGTTCCCGATTACATGGACTCGTAGGAAAAAATAGTGCAGGTAAAACAAGTGTGTTACAAGCATTGCATAATCTAAGTAAACTTGTCAATTCTAAATTATTCATAACAACATTTATAAATGAAAATTCACCTCAATTTCTTACAAAAATTGGGGAAAAATATATGTCTTTGACTGCAAGTGGTTTTTGGAAAGATCCAAATCAAGATATTTGGGAAATCTCCTATAGCTGGAAGCAGGATAATAGTAAACGTTGGATTCCAAAAACATCATGGAAAATATGTGAAAATGAAGATAGTTTTGAAAAAGAAACATACATTACATACCCTCATATATTTCGTGAATATTTACCACCTATTGTTTACCTAAAATTAGTGGCCAACAATCTTGCAAAACCAGCTTACAGTGATGAAGTCACACCAAGAGTTGAATTTGACGGATCAGGATTAGCACCTACCTTAGATTTTCTCCGTGATGAAGCCCCAGATAAATTTCAATTAATAGAAGAAAAGCTGACTCGAATTGTCCCAAATGTCCGCAAAGTTGGCATAAAACGAGCAAAAGTTCCAGTCATTCGTCAGCGATTAATCGAAGTTAACGGTAAACCTATTTCCTATGAAGAAACTCAGGAAATGACAGAACAAGAAATTGTGCTAGATATGAATACAGGTGAACGTATTCCAGCCCATGCAATTAGCGATGGAACAATGTTAACGTTAGGATTATTAACTGTATTAATGAATCCTAATCAACCTAATTTAGTTTTATTAGATGATGTGGAACAGGGACTTCATCCTCAAGCACAACGTGAGTTAATGACAGTTTTCAAAGAAATCATTGCCGAAAATCCCAACCTGCAAATTATTTTTTCTACTCATTCCCCTTATATTATTGATGCACTTGCTCCTTCTCAAGTCCACATATTAAATAATAGTAAATCAGGTTTCACAGTTTCCAAACGTTTAGATGAATATCCTGATGTAGAATGGGCAAAAGAAACCTTAACAACAGGTGAATTTTGGGATGCTGAAGGTGAAGATTGCGTGGTAGAAGGAGAAGTCAGTGATTGAGTTTATTGTCATAGTTGAAAGTGGTGCAGATTCCAGAACAGCTACTAAATTAGCCGAGCGAGTTTTACAAGAAAAATTTGATTGGTTAGATGATGATATTCTGCAACATTGTTTTCAGTGGAGTGGGTTAGTGTGTCTGAGTGAAAACTATTATAGACCTGAGAGCGATCGCTTCGCTCGCCGTAGGCATCGCACGGCAAGCTTCACAATGGCGTAAAAGATGGCTCGAATTTAGGTTAATGGTAGACATTGCCCATTTTCTTATTTGCCTGGGTTTTATGCCTTTTTATTCAATTCAAATTTCACGCCGGTGAGTTGTTCTGATACAACCCATAGTTTTTGAGCGATCGCTCGATCTTTGGATAACTGATTTGATTCCACCTTGACTGGATAGCCACTTATCTCCATAAATCCATTGGGACCGAAATATTCCGTCCCTTTCAAACCTTCTTCAATTGCCGCCCGCAGAGTTGGTAATGCGCCCATTGTGATATCTTGAGCAAAGATACCATTGAGATATTTCATCACATCACCCGCCGTTCTCTGCAATTCAGTTGCAGTCCAACCCGGATGTGAAGCAGTTACAAGGGTGTTTATCCCTTGCTCTTTTAGTTTCCGGTCGAGTTCGTAGGTAAAATAAAGATTAGCAAGTTTGCTATCACCGTAAGCCGTCCATTGGGCATAATTTCTCTTTTCCCAATTCAAATCATCGAAATCTAGTTTGCCAAAATTATGTGCGCCGCTGGAAACATTGACAATTCGTGAACCTTGCGTGCTAATCAAAAGTTTTAAAAGTTGTCCCGTCAAAGCAAAATGTCCGAGATGATTAGTTCCAAATTGTAATTCAAAACCATCTTTTGTTTTTGAATACGGCGGAATCATCACACCCGCATTATTAATCAATAAATCCAAACGTGAATAATTTTTCTGAAAGTTTTCTGCGAAATTTTTAACCGATGCTAAATTCGCCAAATCAAGTTCCATTACCCGAACATCAGCATCTTTATTCTGTTGAATAATTTTCGCCAACGCCTTATTTCCTTTATCCAAATTACGAACCGCAATGATCACCGATGCTTGTTTATTAGCTAAAACCCGCGCCGTTTCATAACCGATACCGCTACTTGAACCTGTGACAATTACTATTCTGCCTTTTTGACTGAGAATATTTTCTGTGTTCCATTTTTCATTTTTCATCATCATAAGATAGTTAAATTAACTAATTTACACAAATAACCGTCACATTCAACTTAGTGAAAATATTTAATTTTTCAGCTTTGTTTAAGGCAACTTTATCTAAGTATAATATCCTAAACTCATTTTAAACCACTATCTGCGCCGCAAAATGTGAAAAGAATCTTAATAATTTATCGAAACTTACCTGAAAATAACTCTAATTGTAGTTGCTATAATCAAAACAAACTTAGAAAAATCCTCATATGATAGCCATTCCTCAACAACCGCAAAAAATGACCATTGAAGAATATCTTGCATGGGAACTTGACCAGGATATTCGCTATGAATATATCAATGGCGAAGTCTTTGCCATGACTGGTGGTACAATTCCCCATAATGATCTTGCTCTCAATCTTTACAGAAACCTATATCCACATCTGCGTCCTAGAGGTTGTCGAGTCAATGTATCAGATGTGAAAGTGCAAGTTACCCCTAAAAGCCCATACTTCTATCCTGATCTTATCGTTAGTTGTCACCCTGATGACCTTAATGCCCGCAAATTTATTCAAAACCCTAAATTGATTGTTGAAGTTCTTTCTCCTGGTACAAGTAATAAAGATAGAGGAGAAAAATTCAGATATTATTTAACAATGCCTAGTTTACAAGAATACATCTTGATTGATTCCGAAAAAATATCTGTTGAACGTTACTGTCGAGGAGAAGGAAGAATGTGGCTTTACTATCCCTACACTACTGGAGACATCATCACTTTATCAAGTATTGAATTTGAATTTCCCATAGAAATACTTTATGATGGTGTAGGATTGGAAATAGAAACGTAAAAATATGTTTCCAACATAAGTTTGATAAATGTCAGTTAAAATTTAATCCCTTATTAAAACTATGGCCAAGCGGAAAAAAAGCAATCTTCAATGGATTAAAGAAACCCTAGAATTAAGCCCAGATCATCATTGGGAAGGTCCTGATGATTATAAGATTTTTGTAGCTGGGAGAGGCGCGGTTCGCTTCAATGTTCCCCAAAATTGGGTATTTGAACCACAAGAAAAATCTTTTAAGTTCATGGATAAAAAACCACCTGATGATGATTGTTGTTTAGAGGTATCTTACAATCATTTACCCCCGAATGACTGGACACTGTTTCCCCTTAAACACACTTTGAAGAAAATCATGGAAGATGATAGCCGTGATGTGATTGAAAGAGGAGAAGTGATTACTGTTAAGCGACAAACAGCCCGGATTATGTGGTGTGAAATTAAATTTATTGACACTCAAGCTGAACCCAGGGAAGCTTTTTCTCGGACTTGTGTGGGTTTGGGTTCAAATATTCAATGTTTAATTACCTTTGATTATTGGGCAGATCAAGCAGAACAATTAATCCCGATTTGGGATGAAGTAATGCGGAGTTTGACACTAGGATTATATATCAGAGATCCGAGAACTGGTTTAGCTTTTCCCGATTAAAATGCCGAAAAAACAACCTCAGCGTGGATTTTTGTGAATTGGACTTTAGACTAAATCTTTTTTTGTAGGCTCAACCCCTTGCTGTATAAGGGAACACCAAAAAATAAATTACCCAATTTTGTGGGATGGGCATCCTGCCCGTCCTTGATGATTAGCGGGCAATTCGTCCCGCACCACAAGAAATTTTTGGGTATTTTTTTAATTGGAAGTCCCTAAGGTTGATGACTTACAAGACGTAAAATGACTTGGAAACCCTTAAAGCCTTGCCTAGAGAGACTTTTGCGGATCAGGAGGGGAAATTAGTCTAAACTCCAGTTGTGAAGATTATTGCCAATATTTTAGGTACACTAGAAGCGACAAAACAACCCATTACAAAGATTAGTAATTCAATATTCATGGCAAATCCCACCGCAACTCTAGAAACTTCCCTTGGTACTATTACTCTTGAGCTATTTACCGATGTTATGCCCATAACGGCGGGAAATTTCATCAAATTGGCTAAAAGTGAGTTTTATGATGGTCTACATTTCCACCGTGTGATTAATAACTTCATGGTGCAGTTTGGTTGTCCTTACAGTAAAGATCCTAGCTCTCCTCGTGCGGGTACAGGTAATAGTCCTGATGGTTGCATTCAAGATGAGCATCCTGAAGATGGGAAACTTTCTAACGAACCAGGAACTTTGTCTATGGCTAATACGGGAAGACCTAATAGTGGTAGTTGCCAGTTTTTTATCAACACTGTCCACAATCACTATCTGGATTGGTTTACACCTGGTCAATCTAAACACCCTGTTTTCGGTCGAGTTACTGAAGGGATGGATGTATTGAAAGCCATTGAAACTACTCCCACGGGTGCAGGCGATCGCCCCACAACTCCAGTTAAAATGATCAAAGTGACTATCCACGAATAAAATCAAAGATGAGTGTGGAGGTTTCTCCGCACTCTTGGGGCAAAATTCCCGATTTCTCATCAAAGAACTCCACAAAAAACCAATCCGATCAAACAAATTAACCTTCTATTTCTTCTTCAGTAAAAATAGGAGGCCATAATTCAGAAACGGCTAATTCCCAACCGGGAAAAAGTTCTGGTAAAGTTAAAATATCGCCATTATTTAAAATAGTTGGTTCACCTTGATGACGATAAACTGTAACAGTTTCTTCATCAGGATCAATTAAAATTCCCATCACAGCACCTAATTCTACAAAGTTGAGAATTTTAGTAACTAAAGGTTTAATTCTATCACTTTGAGATTTAATTTGTACTACTAAATCTGGCACAAGTTCGCCAAAATAACGGGGACTTTGACGCAGACGTGCAGCCCGAACAAAAGAAACATCTGGTGCGGTGAGGTTGCTATCAGGTAAAATAAAACCACCAGCAGAATCAAATACTCTTCCTAAACGACGCGGATTTACCCAAGCAAAGAGGAAAGCAATTAAACGACTACTAATTTCACTAGATACAATATCCGATGGACCCACGATAGAAATTCTCCCGTTTGTTAATTCAACATCATAATCTAACCCTGCTTCACTAAAAGCAGTTTGGACTTGTTCTACATCTTTAATTGTCATGATTGACATAAAATTATCCTCCTAATATACAAAGTTGGGGTAATTAAAACAAACACAATTTGATTTTAGATTTCCTTAAATCGTATCTGGATCAATATTTAACTCTCTCAATTTTGCGGCTAACCTTTGAGATTTTTCATTTGATATTTTCGCTTTTTCTGCTTCCATTGCTGCTCTTGTTGTTTCCATCTCTGCGCTTTCTTCCGGTGTAGGAACTAAAACTCCTAATGATGTAAAATATCTTAATAAACCTTCATGAATTCCTAAATATAACCCCAATTCTTCACTCCATAAATGTCCTTTTTCATTAGGTTGTAAGGGTTGATATTTGCCACTGATTAAATTAAATCCTGCAAATTCCAATGTATAAGGATCAAACCAAAAATAATCAGGTGTACGGAAAGTATCTTGATAAAGTAGTTTTTTAGTTTCTCTATCAGTTTTAGCTGTGGTTGGTGAAAGAATTTCGACAATGACATGAGGATATTTGCCATTTTCTTCCCACACTACCCAACTTTTTCTAGTTTTTCGTTCTGTTCCTAAAACTACGAAAAAATCTGGACCTCTAACGTCTTCTGATTTTTTTTGATGAGGACTATAGTAAATACTCAGATTTCCGACAGCGTAAAAATCTGTTCTCTCCTTCCATAACCATTTGAGAGATTTTATTAAGAGCATTATTTGTTCGAGATGCAGTTCTGTTTCCACAGGAGGTTCATCACTATATAGGTCACTGGGTGGGAAAATGATATCTTCTGATGTGTTAGTTTGTAATTCCAGTGCTTGAGTAATCATCATGATATGATACCAAGTAATTATTGATTTATTGTAGCATTAATTGTCAATTACTTTCACCAAATTATCGCAAATTTCTTAAACATTTGCCATAGCTTTTTGCCGTCATCCACGCGATCTAAAAATTGCTCGACCAAAAGGAACTTACCTTAAGGGACTTCCAATTAAAAAAATACCCAAAAATTTCTTGTAGTGCGGGCATCTTGCCCGCAAGAATTATACAAATTAAATGCACAACACCTTAAATTAAATCATTAAATGATAGCATAGATGATTACTTATGGTAACTATTTATAGTAAATATTGGACTGATTTGGCACAAGGTTGTTAGATGTTGTGGAGACGTTTTTTAACTTCCCCTTTGATATTTCTTCTTAGTATGCATACCAACCCCTTTAAACAATTACAAGTCAGTCTTTCTGTAACCGCTGCTACTATAGCCTTGTTGGTTACTGCGCCATTGATGGCTCATGGTCAAGTTAATAGTACCACCACTAAGCCGACCTCATCAAATTCTAAGACATCAGTAGTTAATATATCCATTACTGAGGCTGAAGTCCTGGCTGCTCAAAAAGCCTGGGGTGAAGCATTGGTTTCCATCAGTACCACCTATGATGAAAAGGGGATAGCCGCTGCTAGAAAATTGGCTGACAATATAATAGATCAAGCATATGCTTATCAATCGGGATTGGTGTTGTTCAAGCCAACCTTGACAACTGGAGACCAGACCTTCCGCACGACACACAAAGGAGCTTTGTCTTATTTTGTGGGTGGTGATTCCTCCTTCCCTAAAGATACTGGTTTTGCTCTCAAAGGATGGCGAAAGGTGGAAATTCGCAACGCTGGTATTTTTATTCTTGGTAATACTGCTACCACTATGGGTAATGTTTCCATAACTGATAAAACAGGTAAAGTCACAACAGTAGATAAAACCTGGCAGTTTATTAGAGGTGGTGATGGAAAATTGCGTATTATTGTACACCATTCTTCTCTGCCCTATAGTCCAAAATAAATATGAAATAGACCCCCGACTTCTTAGAGAAGTCGGGGATATGAAATAACTCTAATCGCATTAAAATAAGGTTGTTAATTTGACGGTAATTAATTGTCTGAATCAGGATTTCCAGGATGAAGGATTCGGTGGTTAATTCGAGCGATCGCTGTGGGAATTTGTCTGAATCAGAATTTCCAGGATTTCAGGATTTCCAGGATGAGGTATTCGGTGGTTAATTCGAGCGATCGCTGTCCCTATATCCCTAGATCAGGAGCTTAACGCATCGCGCTAAACCCCTATGGGAGAATTATATTCTAAGCAAAGACAAACTGTTTAGAATCTGTCAAACTCAAGCTACTGGCTTGAATCCCAGTCAGAGTCGCTAAAGTTTGATTGTTGAAGACAATCGCAGTATCAGCACCAACTTGATTTAACTTGAGTGTGGATGTGGTAATACCTAAACTGACAGCACCTTGAATACCAATGACATCAGTACCCAGTTGGAAGTCAAGCACGGTATTAGCCGAAGAGGGTAATTCAGCATTGACAATCCAGAATTGGTCAGCACCAGCACCACCGGAAATTAAGTTACCACCACCAAGACTAACTCTGAAGATATCTTTACCATCACCACCTAAAGCGCGGTCATTGCTACCCAAGTAGAAGGTATCATCCCCAAGACCACCGGATATGCGGTTGCCACCTTGACCATCTTTAGCATTAAAGGTGTCATTACCGTCACTACCGAAAGCGCGATCGCCTTTATTCACAAAAATTGTATCTTCACCGCTACCCAGATCAACGATATTGTTACCTGAGTTGGGAAAAACAGATACAGTGGACAGGTCTACCTCATCTTTACCTGCACCTGTAAATACAATATTGTTTTGACCATCGAATTGACTACCAGGAGTAGCAATTAATTTATCATCTCCTGGAGTTCCTACAGTTGTAGATTGGTTGTCAATGATTTTTTCGACTGCGATCGCAAAAATATCATTAGCAGATGTTCCGGCTTTATCTGTAGCGATCGCCTTAACATTCAAATTCCCTACATTATCATTAGTGGGAGTACCGCTAAAGGTGCGAGTTGTAGAATTGAAAGTTAACCAACTTGGTAAAGCATCGCCATTTTCTAATGTGGCTGAATAGGTAAGAACATCATCAGCATCAATATCTGTGAAAGTATTGGTGGGAAGTTGGAAGTTAAAGACGTTATCTTGTTTAGCGTTTTGGTCTGCAATTGCATTTGCTGTGGGAGCTTCATTATTAGTAACCTCCTCATCATTCGAAATATTTCGAACAAAACTAGCATTACCCTCAATATTGGGTTGCTCGTCCAGCTGTCCTCCAGTGGAACCGGCAACATATATAGAACCATCTAATCCTGTTGTTATAGCATTGACAGAATCATCACTACTAGTTCCTAAGAGCTTTGTCCATACTTTAGTACCATCAATTGTATATTTTGTAATAAAAGCGTCAATGCCACCATTATTATTTTGCTCGTCCAGCTGTCCTCCAGTGGAACCGGCAACATATATAGAACCATCTAATCCTGTTGTTATAGCATTGACAGAATCATCACTACTAGTTCCTAAGAGCTTTGTCCATACTTTAGGTTTAGTACGATCACTTGTATATTTTGTAATAAAAGCGTCAATACCACCATTATTATTTTGTCCGTCCAGCTGTCCTCCAGTCGAACCGGCAACATATATAGAACCATCTAATCCTGTTGTTATAGCATTTGGGTATTCATTTTTATTAGTTCCGTATATCGGGAAGTAAGCCACTTGATTATCAGCTTTCAATTGTGCAACAAAGACATCACTATTATCACTAATGGTACTACCGGCAAGATATATCCAACCATCAGTATTTATTGCCAGCGCCCTGGCGGATTCATCGCCTGGTGATCCTAACAGTTCTGTCGAACCGAAATTAAGCTGTTGTGCAGCTTGATTGTATAATAGAAAATTAAGTTAATAAGCAATCACCAGGAAGTATGCCAGCAAAAAACCATCTATCACAAGAGCAGAGAGAAAAGCTATTAAAAAACCTAAAAGAGCAAGAAAACCCATACATAAGAGAGAAGATACTGATCTTGTTGTTGATGAATGATGGGAAAACTTACCAAGAAATTAGTAATTTTTTAGATATCGCATATCCAACAGTAGCATATTGGGCAGTACATGGAGATCCTGATAACCTAGAAAGTTTTTTGGATGGAAGAAGAGAAGGTAACTTCCGTAAAGTTACCAAAGAATATGAAGAATTATTATTAGAAATAATAGAAAAAGAGCCGGCAGAATATGGCTATGAATTTGGTCGTTGGACAGCGGCTAGATTAGCAACATATCTAGAATCAGTAACAGGAATTAAGTTAAGTGGTTCTCAGGTAAGGAGAATCTTAGCGAAAAAAAAGTACGTTTACCTTTGGGCAAGATATAGCTTGGAAGACAAACAGAATCCAGAGAAACGGAAGTTATTTAAAGAAAAATTGGCAGAATATTTAAAAATAACTAAAGAAACGCCAGAGCGTTTACAGGTATGGTTTTGGGACGAAAGTGGATTTAGTTTGAGAGTGATAAGAAGAAAAACATGGGGAAAGAAAGGGAACAGAAAAAAAGTAACGGGACAAAGAAGACTCTTGATGAGTAAATATTATGGGAGGGTTGCGTTATCATGACAAAAAAAGAATTAATTTTGTCATAAAAAAGGGGAACGCAGATGTTTTTTATGAACAGTTGACATCATTGAATAATTTTCTAAGACAAGAATGGATAGAACAAGGAAATCAAATTGAAAGTTTTCAGAATAATTCTGCCAAGATAGTTATTATTCTAGATAATGCCAGTTTTCATAAAAGAAAAGATATTTTAGCTCGGATTGAGTCAGAAATGCCAAATATTATTTTGGAATTTTTACCACCGTATAGTCCAGATTATAATTTAATTGAATTAGTTTGGCATTCCGCAAAAGAATATATAGCTCATAGATTATTTGAATCAGTATCACAGCTAGAAGAGTTGTTAAATAAATTGCTAAATGAAGGAGGTCTTATTATTAAATGGGAGCGCAAAATTAAAAATAAAGGTAATGCCGTTTATTAAATTTAACTGCGTAACAGCTTACCTTCAAGAGTGTACTTACTGATGAAAGCATCATTGTTACCATTATTAATTTTTCCATCTAGGTTTTTACTAGTAGATCCCGCAATATATATAAAAGATCCGTACGTCTTTATAGCATAAATATTTGTATTAGATAGCTGTTTTTCAAAAAGTCCGGGATTTGGATCTTCAGGAGTATCCGGGTTTTCATAAATCTTCAGTCCACGGAATTTAGCAGTGGCAGTCGGATTAGTAACATCCTGATCATTACCAAATGTTAGATAAGAAAACCTACCGTTGAAGTGATCTTCTAATAAAATTTTGTATTTATGCCACCCCAAATTCGTTGCATATCTATCAATACCGTTAGTGATTGGATTCCATTTAGGAATTGATTCCTGTGATCCCCATATCTGAAAAGTTGTATCGTCAGTCGTTTGATCATTAAGAAGGTTTTTATCGTACACCACATTATCGTTATCAAATCCTATACTGTGAATCTCTCCTTCTTTAATACCCTGAAATTCAAATTCTAAAATTGTTTTAGGGGTGATTTTATGGTCAATCTTGACTTTTCGCCATAGACTTCCCTGAAGTTCTAATTCATTTCCATTAACTTTTACAGTTCCTTCTTGATCCGTCTGATCTTGATCTTGCTCATTTCCGTAAGCAGACAGTTGAAAGACATCTACCTTACCATTGACTTCTATTGAAATTTGATCGGATGTCATAATATTATTTACCATCAATTGTTTAATACTTTATGAGATCGGTCTTTTCAGTTGGCTTGTACTCCAGGGGAAACATTTAGATGCGTTTCCCCTGGCAGTCTTGTCACTACAACTTACAAAATGCGTCACGCATCAGATCCATCAATCAATATCCACAACCACCTTGACTAGCAACGAGTACATCGCATGGAATTTATCTTTACACCACTCCATATTGTTACCGATGCCTTTCCTATTGTAACCCACTGACCTTTTTGCTTCTCTTCTTGATATTCCCATGTGGTTTGATTTCCTGTGGGAGCTACATAAATCTTTGCACCTTGATTAGGTTCAAGTTTTAGGGTTTGTTCTACCGTTTCAGAATACTCACTCCCAGATTTAAAACCGGATTCCGCACTAAGCATCTGAAGATCTACTTTCCCAGTCGAAGTAAGTTCATGGGTATACTTTACAGTTTTTGAATATTTACACTCAGATCCTTTCAATACACTCTTGCAGATGTGAACAGGGGCTGTTGTTTTTCCTGTCACGAATTTAGTTCCAGTTTTCCTTAACCGTGTTTCTTTCCCGAAAAAAGCTAAAGGATTTTGTCCAGCTTTGGAAGAGTTAACATTAACTAAACTTAAACCAAAGACAGTAGATACAGTAATGGCAGAAACAGCGATCGCAGATGATATGATCTTATTCATGTCAATTCCCCCGTTTGAATAACGTACAAATTCTTATTGGGAGTAAATGCAGATAAATATGAAATTCACTACCCGACCCACAATAAATTACGATAGTTTTAAAACATACTTAATTTAATATGCCCAAAAGAGGATGTAAAGCCCTCAAAGGTATGTATAAGTGATATAAAAGTCTTTAAACGTAATATTATGTCACCCATAAAAGCGATCGCAGATGATATGATCTTATTCATGTCAATTCCCCCGTTCAAATAACGTACAAATTGTTATTGGGAGTAAATGTAGATAAATATGAAATTCACTACCCAACCCACAATAAGTTACAATAGTTTTCAAACATACTGAATTTAATACGCCCAAAAGAGGATGTCAAGACCTCAAAAGTATGTAAAAACGTGAAAAAGTCTCTAAAAGTAATATTCTGTCACCCATAAAAATCTTCACAAACGCCATTAGTCAAAAATTTATCTCTTACACCAAACCCGCGAAGGCGGGTTTTGTCTGTGTAGCCGTGACTTCCACTCGCCAGGCTAACAAATTTCGGCGTTGCTGAATTGAGGTATGAAATTCCCAAATTGAACCTTTAAAACTCTTACCTTTGCGTCTTTGCGCCTTTGCGTGAGACTAAAATTCATACCCTTAATCAGCAACGCCCAAATTTCCAACCAGCGCAGATGGGTTTTGTCTGTGTAGTCTCCCCAGAAGATGTATTAAAAGCATGATAGAATATCAAAAAGTCTTGACTTGAAGGGGGGGAGTAGTGTTAAATATTGAAGAGATAATTGAAATTGCAGATAACCAAGTCTTTGAGCATCAAGGACACCATCTCAATGATTTACAAAGAGCTATCCTGGAAGGGACACTACAGGGTAGATCTTACGCAGATATCGCCACAGAACACCACCACAGCGAAAAATACATCAAGGATAGCGCCAGTAAACTGTGGAAATCCTTATCTCAAGCAGTTGGAAAAAAAGTTAATAAATTTAATGTCAAGTCAACTTTAGGTAGATGTAGTTTCTCTTCAACTAATATTTTTAAAGGAATACAAATCAATAGTGGTAATTTTTTTAAAGAATCTGCACCATCACCAGAAAATCATGAAATTATCCATAAACAAGAACAGATAACCTCTCATCTAGATTTAAAAGATGCACCTGAAATCGGTGATTTTTATGGACGCAAAGTAGAATTATCATTACTACAACAAAAAATCCTCCAAGGAAAATGTAATTTAATAACCTTACTGGGTATTAAAGGTATTGGAAAAACTGCTTTAGCTTTAAAATTAGTTGATAATATCAAAGAAAATTTTGAGTTTGTTATTTATAAAAGTTTAAAATCTCTACCCAGTTTAACACAACTAATCACAGAGACAATTTACCCTAATGATCAGGTTATTCCAGATAATTCACCTCATCAACTTTCACAATTTAAAAAAGCCATAGAAAAACACTCTTATCTGATTATCATTGACGATGTTAACTGTATTTTTTCAAAGCATCAAGTATCAGGTAAATATCAACAAGGGTATGAAGAATACGGAAATCTATTTAAATTATTATCAACAACCAAACATCAAAGTTGTCTAATTATCAATAGTAGTGAGGAAATTCGTGAATTATCGATCCCTAGATCCCCAACTTCTCAAAGAAGTCGGGGATCTAAATGGGATCTAAATTAAATTGTATCTGGATCAATATTTAATTCTCGCAACTTTGCTGCTAACCGTTGAGCTTTTTCATCAAACATTGCTGCTCTTTGGGCTTCAATTGTTGCTCTTTGAGCTTCAATTGCTGCTCTTTGAGCTTCAAATTCTGCACTTTCTTCCGGTGTGGGAACTAAATCTCCATCTGGTGTAAAATACCTTAATAAACCCTGAACAATTCCTAAATATAAATCTAATTCTTGACTCCATAAATGTCCCTTTTCATTGGGTTCTACAGGTTGATATTTACCATGTATTAAATAAAAACCTGCAAATTCTAAGCTATAGGGATCAAACCAAAAATACTCAGGTGTGCGGAAAGTATCTTGATAAAGTTCTTTTTTAGTTTCTCTATCAGTTTTAGCTGTGGTTGGTGAGAGAATTTCCACAATCAGGTTAGGATATTTACCATTTTCTTCCCACACTACCCAACTTTTTCTAGTTTTCCGTTCTGTTCCTAAAACTACGAAAAAATCTGGACCTCTCACATCTTCTGATTTCTTTTGATGAGGACTATAGTAAATACTCAGATTTCCAACAGCATAAAAATCAGTTCTCTCTTTCCATAACCATTTGAGAGATTTTATTAAGAGCATTATTTGTTCGAGATGCAGTTCTGTTTCCACGGGAGGTTCATCACTATATAGGTCACTGGGGGGGAAAATGATATCTTCTGATATATCTTCTAAGATGTTAGGTTGTAATTCCAGTGCTTGAGTAATCATCATGATATGATACCAAGTAATTATTTGTTTATTGTAGCATTAATTGTCTGAAATGGCTAACGCCACGCTTCGCTATCAGGATATCCAGGATTTTAGGATTTACAGAATTTTATTTATCATTTATGATGATTGTTACTTGAGTTTGGACTAAAATAAAATTGATATCCAATTATTAACATCAAAATGGAAGTTCTTCAACTTACAACGATAGTGGATTCATCAGGTCATTTGCATCTTGACATTCCCACACAACTTGATCCGGGAGAAGTAAGTATTGTGCTGGTAATTAATCCAGTTGTCCCATCTAAAGATCAAAATCTCAAGTATGATTTTTCTGATTTGGTAGGACGGTTAAATTGGCAAGGAGATGCAGTAGTGATGCAAAGGACATTAAGAGATGAATGGTAATCGCTATGTGCTAGATACGAATGCGATCATTGCCCTGTTACAAGGTAATACCCAACTTATTCAATTACTTCAAAATGCTAATTGGATTGGGATTTCGATTATTAGCCAGATTGAATTTTTGGTTTTTTCTGGGCTAACTCAAAGCGATCTCCAACTTTTTCAACAATTTATTCAGCGAGTGGAAATTGTTGGTTTGGCAGCAGGTGATCCGGTATTAGTTGACAAGATTATCGAAATTCGTCAGCAATATCGGTTAAAATTACCTGATGCAGTAATTGCTGCAATAACAATCCAAAATTCAGCAAGCTTAGTGACTGCTGATCAAGAATTTGCAAAGATCAACCGTTTGAAGGTCATTAATTGGTAGCGATCGCCTCGCCTGCTATAATTACCATTAACTATTCATTATGTTTGCTATTGTTTGTTCAAATTTATCACATTCTTGTACTAGTCTATCAACTATTTTGCAGAAATAATTAATATCAATTAAACTCATTTCTGCATTATGAATAATTGAAAAAACCTGCTTATCTTCTATCTTTTCTATACACCAAAAACCGAATTTATATCGTGCATTACTTATCAATAGCCAAGTAGATAAACTATGCGGTATATCATCTGTATCATCAAATTTTAAACTACTTGGACAAGAAAATTCTAGAGTCGAATCATATTTGAGAATAAATACAGTTTGTGTAGTACCAGAATCCATACTAAATCTCATGATAGCTCTTGTATCATTAATACTATAAAGATCCCAGCCAACAGTTTGGCAGAAATTCTCTATTGTTGATCGAAATTTGAATGAAGATAATAAGTCTTTATCAATAGCCATTGGTTCATCTCCTAAATTAACGGTTTTAGTAGTAGTTAGTATCGTCCATTCTCGTCCTCCACAAACTTGACATTCAGAAGGTTTCATCAGAGATACAACTTCACAGCCACAACTTTTACATTTGTATGTTTTTTTCATGAGTTAAAAATTTATAATTTCCGTGTAAAATTCATAATTAACTGATTCTTAACGTCTTTATTTTTATCGTTTTTAGGTAAAGTACCATTATTATAAAGATATTTAATCTGTTGCTGTACTTCAGTTATTTGAGGTCTTTTTTTTTTGTTTACTTTTTTCGCCTCCTGGTGCTTTTTCTCCTGGATATACGGGACTCAGAAATTTTTTCACAAAATACTCATTACCATCATTGATATTTACAGCAAAACCCCATTGACATTGCCCACCATTAGCGCTGTCAAATTCACGGGTTACTAAATATTTATCAGCAATTAGATCACCTGTTTTATAAGACATTGATTACTATCTCCTATTATTTAATCTATTCAAAATATTTTGATGTTTTTCCTTTGCTTTTCGTTCCATTCGATACTCTGAATACAAATCTAATTCCAAGAGTATTTCTAGACTATTTAATGCGGCGTTAAACTCTCCTTTTATTTCTTGTAAACTTGCCATAAAATAGTAAATCGAAGGTTTTTTGCCATAAGGTAAAATTGAACTACTATTAATTATACGTAGACAGAACTGAATTGCTGTATTGGCTGGCTGACATTGCTCAACCCTTGATTGAATAAGAGAAGCAACAAAAAACTCTAAGTGCTGATCAAAATCCGTAGAATTTACATATTTTTCCGAACCTTCACATTTAAAAAAGTCCTCATAAAATTCAACCGATTTTCTCCAATCTTTTAATTTATAGTAAATTCCACCTAAAATTTGATATGCTTCTACAAATATTTCCATTGACTTTTCTGGTGGACGGTTAATAACTTCTTTAATATGAAAGGCAGCATCAGTTAAAAATTGATTTTTCTTTTGATAATTATACTATTTTTCTGCTAATTCATAGTAAATTAATCCTAATAGATATTTAGGATTAATTTCGTCTGGTCTTATTTGTAAAGCCTGGTTACATAATTTTCGCGCTTCTTGAAACTGAGAATGTTCATAACAATAGTTAGCACGATCATAAAGCTTTTTAACTTCTTCATCTGCTTTTTGTTTAGACAATTCGTTAAATTGTTCAAACAGGTTATTTGTACTTGGATTTGCAATAGCTATAGTAACTGGTGTAACTGGTATATAAGATTTATCTTCTATACCAGTTACATGAGAAATAGGTGGAATATCTTGAATAAATTGTAGATAATATTCATAATCAATTCTATAATTTTCCCATAGCTTTTTTAAGCTATCATAGTTATTTGTATCAGCAATAAAGTTACTTTGGAGATATTTTAATCGCTCTTGATAAGATTTTTTAAGATGTTTTATTACATTAAAACCAGCCGCATAAATAATTAAAGAAACATCATCTTGTTTAATTTCGGTATATTTTTGATCAATTAATTCTCTCCAATTAGTATCTTCTATTTTATCACCTTCTGAATTTAAAAGTGTTTCTAGTAACAATTTTTCAAACTCCCAAGGAGCAGAAAAATACTGAAAACAACCATCAGTACAAGCTAGAAAACAGCCAGCTTCTTCAAATCTATAATTCTGAAAATGGATTTGCCATTTGGGATTGATATCAGCAGTTAAATATTGAGACATTGGTGGATCTTGTCTGAGCATCTCAAAGGCATCTTTGGAAGTTACTAAATCATCCTTAGTTAATTGCTGTAATCCTTTAGTGGGACTAAGAAAATAAATTCGTGAATCTCCCATCCAAGCTAAATTAACTTCAAAAATTTTATCCTGAGTTTGTTGTTTAGGAATACTAGCTAAGGCAATTGTTGTGCAAAGTTTATGCTCTACTAAAGAACCTTTAAGCCGAGATGAAGTGGTTCGCATATTATTATCATCTGCGGCTTTTTTTAGTGCTTGACAAATTTTTTTTTGTAATTCTATAGCATTTTCTGAAGTTATCTTACCATTCCATTGTTTGAAAAATTCTTTACTAATTTTCGATGCTATTTCTGAAGCAATCCGTCCTCCAGTTTGACCACCATAACCAGCAGAACGACCTCCTAAACCATCAAATACTCCCATCAAATAAATTTGTGTTCGTTCAAAATATTCGATTAGGTTATCATCTTCACCTTTATTTTCAGCTACTTCTAAATTTACTACGAACTGAAATTTTGTCATAACCATTACTAAAGTCCTTGTTGAAGTTTTTATTTTAATTAAGAAACTTAACTTAACCACTCATATTTTCATGATTAAGTTAACTGTCATTGCTTATATACTGTTAGCGATCGCATCTAAAATCTGATCTTTTTCTAATTCTTCTAATCCATTACCCGCTGCGGAAACATAATGAATTGTATTTTCCCAGCTACTCATAACCGTCCAAGGTGAAGCATCAGGAGCAAATAAAAGCAATCGTTTGGCTGATACTGGAATTTCGTGCCAATAATCTGTCAATTCATCAAAGGTTTTTGGGATATTATTAGGGTAGTTGCTAGGTTTTCCACCTTTTTCTAAACTATGAGCGCTGGCATCTGTGTAAACAACTACCACATATCTTTGCTTGCTAAAATTCCCTTTTTGCCAGTCGGATTTAAGTGCTAACCCCAATCCTTCTAAGCCGTTTTCGGGTTCATCCCCACCACCTTCAGCTTCAATTCGAGAGATAAAATTAGCAAAATCTGGGGACTGCGATCGCAAATCGAAAAATTCTGAACATTGCATCGCAATTTCTGGTGAATCTGCCCAATAATCCCGAAATACAATTACCTTAGCTCTAAGTTGGTCAATTTTCTTAGTTTTTTCCTTCATTTTGGCTTCTAGCTTCTCATAAAACTTCAGAGCGGTTGATTTCACCTCTTCAATCAAATGACCCATTGAACCTGTGCCATCAATACACATTACTAAGTCCACTGCATAGGTTACACCCTGATTGTCAGCCATAAATTTATATCCGTACTTATGTTTTAGCTAGTTCTTATACTAAATGTTCTCTTTTGAACTTTCTACACCAAAAAAACCTGTTTTTCTCGCATTTATATAACGAAATATAAACTCAGTAACCCAAAAAACACTGAAAAAGTATGATTCTCATGGTTGAAATTAAGTTATAATTGTTGCTGTAATACTTACCCAGCCTAGAATATATGAATGTTACAGAGTTATTACAATTTGTGGATCAAGTAGTCCAGAAACAAACGGGAGAACATCTAGACGATTTAGAAAAAGCTATTCTCAAAGGACTTTGGCAAGGTCAAACTTACAATCAAATAGCAGACGAATCGGGATACAATAGTCAAAACTATATTGGAGATGTTAGTCGTAAGTTATTTAAAACTTTATCAGAACAGTTAGGTGAAGATATTAATAAATATAATTTTTGTTGGACGTTAGAAAGAGTTATAAATTCTCCCCAATTTGTTGGTTTAATAAATACTAAAATTAACTGGTGTCCTAATTATCCTAAACCTGATAAAAATCAATCTCATGAAGAAAAATCAACCAGCCAATTATTCTACCATGATTTAACAATTGCACCAAAAATTACCCACTTTTACGGACGCGAAACAGAACTACAAACCCTATCTCATTGGTTAATTAATCAAAATACCCGCCTCATTTCCATTTTAGGATTACCTGGAATTGAAAAAAGCTGGTCAACCCTGATTAATTTATATGAAGGTAATCCAGCTTATTTACAAGATATTTCTAGTTTAATTAGAAATATTTTCCAAGGTAAGATATCAGATTTTTTAAGTGAAGGGTTGCTGTTGACAGAGAATATGAAATATCAATTAAGTGAACTATTTAATAGACTATCAACAGTAGAACAACAGATAGTTTTAGAAATGAGTAAATCTAATCAACCTGTGAATAGAGAACAATTAAGAGAAAGTTTATCTTTATCTTCTATGGAATTAATTAATGGTTTACAGTCTTTAAAGAGGCGCTATTTAGTTACAACTATAGAAAGTGATAAAACATTGTTTATTTTATCTCCTGTTTTTAGAGAATATGTTATAATAACTCCTTGAGTTAGTGATATTCTGTGTAGATATCACATCCCAAATATTCAATGATAAAATCAAGAAAATTAAAGATAATTTACCAATGACAACTACACTAGTTAAACCGTCCCAATTACTACCTGAAGGAATTTGCATCAAGCATATCAACAACCTCATGCTATTCAAATTTACCGATAAGCTAGGTGAACGGATGCAAGAACTGCTTGATAAAAACAAATTAGATACCCTCACCCCAGAGGAAGCAATAGAACTAGAGGCAATAGGGGAACTTGACGATATCTTCAGTTATATTAACGCTGCTGTTGCTGCTCAAGACTAACACACCATACTATTTAGTCTATAAAACCAACCCACAAAAAGTTATCCTATTTAACTAAATCACCAAACATCACAAATTAACAACCATCTCAAACCCAGACAAAATCAGACCTTTATTACTTGCAGTTATCCACAAACAATGTTATTATAGAACATAATAAAATCCATTTAGTCTAAAAATTAAACTCTCTTAATTCCCCAACCAAAAAACCTCAAATTAACGCACCTTTCTACCAACATTACTAAGTTCGGAGTAATCCCAAGAGTGCATTTGACGGAAAGGAAGACCCATCTTTTGGAAGACATACTTCTCTTTCACACCGGAAGCAACTAAGTCTGGCTTCAATGCTTTGATGAATTCTTCAAATTCGTAAGCGGTAACGTCGTCATAAACGATAGTTCCGTTTTCGATGTAGTGAGTAGTACGTTTATAGTCGTCACTGTGAGCGAACTCATAACCAGTACCAATCATCTTCATTCCCAAATCTTGGAAAGCGGGAACAACGTGACGGGGACGTAAACCACCAACCATCATTGCAACTGTCTTACCTTCCAAACGGGGGCGATATTGACTAACGATCGCATCCATGGTAGGTTGGTACTTAGCAATTACTTTTTCAGCATTTGCTTGGATTTTTGCATCAAACTTAGAAGCAATTTCACGTAAAGATGCAGCAATCTTGGTAGGACCAAAGAAATTATATTCTAACCAGGGTATACCATAAGCTTCTTCCATGTGACGGCTGATGTAGTTCATCGAGCGGTAACAGTGGATGAGGTTCATCTTCACATTTGGTGTCATCAACATTTCGTTGATTGTACCGTCACCAGACCATTGAGCAACAACGCGCAAACCCATTTCTTCTAATAAAATCCGGCTGGCCCAAGCGTCACCACCGATGTTGTAGTCACCAATGATGGCTACGTCATAAGGAGTGCCTTCAAACTTCAATGTACCGTCTTTCTTAGCCTTGTCTGCTCTGGGGAATACCCAGTCACGAATCATGTCGTTAGCGATGTGGTGTCCTAAAGACTGAGACACACCACGGAAACCTTCGCAACGAACAGGAATAACTGGCTTACCGATGGTTTTGGATGTGTTTCTAGCTACTGCTTCGATGTCATCCCCGATGAGACCGATAGGACATTCAGATTGAATAGAAACCCCACGGTTTAGGGGGAATAATACATCTAATTCTTCAATTAATTTAGTCAGTTTCTTGTCACCACCAAACACGATGTCGCGTTCTTGGAAGTCGGAGGTGAAGTGCATAGTACCAAAGGTATCAACACCTGTTGTACCTAAGTAGTAGTTACGACGACCAGACCAAGACCAGTAACCGCAACCAACGGGACCGTGACTGATGTGGATCATGTCCTTGATAGGACCCCAAACCACACCTTTAGAACCTGCGTAAGCACAACCACGAGCGGTCATTACACCAGGTAAGGATTTGATGTTAGATTTAACACCACAATCAGCCTTACCTTCTTCAAATACGTTTAAATGCTTTTCACGCTTCTTAGCAGCTTTTTCGGGGTAAGCTTTGAGAACTTCTTTAACTAGTTCTTTTCTTTGTTCAACAATCTTCTTGTCGTCGGTCGAAGTCATTGTTAATCTCTCTTGCTCCTAAAGGAACGGAAATAGGGATGAGGTGTTTGGGGACATGAAGTCCCCTGTAGCGATAGGGAAATGTTGGTCAAAGGTGAGAGCTTTTGATGTGCTGCTCTCTGCCTTTTTCCTGGTACTAGAAAATTCTTTCTTCGTAGCGAATTATGCCTATTTAGCCAGCATTTTTGCAGCGTTTTCTTCGCTTTCGAGAATACCGAACTCAATCAACAATTCTTCCAACTCTTCCATTTCAATAGGTGTAGGAATGGTGAGGTTTTTGTTGTTGATGATCTTCTTAGCTAGTGCGCGGTATTCGTTAGCTTGTTTGCTATCAGGTGCATACTCGTTCACTGTCATCCGACGTAATTCAGCGTGTTGAACTATATTGTCGCGGGGAACGTAGTGAATCATTTGGGTGTTCAACCGTTTTGCCAAGGTTTCGATTAATTCGATTTCTCGGTCTGTGTTACGGCTGTTACAGATCAAACCACCTAAACGAACTCCACCGGAGTGAGCATATTTAAGTACACCACGAGCGATGTTGTTTGCAGCATACATCGCCATCATTTCACCTGATGTAACGATGTAGATTTCTTGTGCTTTACCTTCACGGTAAAGAGTAATAAGATAATTTGAAAAGCCGGAAAATGTTCATTTTCAACTATGTTTGCCGCAATCATTGTCTGGAGTGAACAGTTTTTTTATTAGGGTAAATCTAGGGTATGGACAGAACACAGGAAGCATTTGCCGATTTTCACCAAACAGCTATTACCGACGGGGGATATTTAGGCAGAATGCAAGCAGTAGAAAACCAAGAAAATCACTTAACGGCAAAACTGACCACAGAATTAAAGGCAATTAATGCTAGACTAAGAGCCGCTAGGGTGAGTGTTTCTGTCAGAAAATCCGGCAATTCATTACAGTTGAGAACTACTTTACCTATTAAACCAGGTGATATTGATAAAAACGGTAGCAGCACAAAGCAATATGATATTTCTTTGGGTATTCCTTTTAGTTTTGATGGTTTAAATACGGCAGAAGAAGAAGCTAATGAGTTGGGAAAATTAATTGCCAGAAAACAATTTGTTTGGACTGATAAATATTTAGGCAAAACTAGATTTAAAGCTAAGTTCCTCACCATGTTTGAGTTGGTTTCTGAGTTTGAAAATAACTATTTCCAAACTAGGAAACGCACTCTCAAAAGTAACAATACTTTTAATAGTTATTTCTACATTGCTAAAACACATTTGCCAAAAGATAAATTAGCAATAAATGCCAATTTTATTGATGCTGTGAAATTTTGCCCATCTTCCGATAGTGTAAAAAATGAATTAATTAAGGTAATTAGGGTTTTATGTAAATGCTCTGGTTTAGAAGTTCCAGAATTAAGTAATTTAAAAATCAAAGCTATTTCTCAACGTAAGCGTGATATTCCTACTGATGCAGAGATAGAAACAGAATATCTCAAGTTTGAAACCTATGCAATTAATCGTCCTAGTAAGTTGACAACTAGGGAAGATAGAAATAATTGGCAACTTTGGCGTTGGGTTTATGGGATGTTAGCAACCTATGGATTAAGACCGATTGAAATTTTTGTTAATCCTGATTTAAATTGGTGGTTATCATCAGAAAATACGATGAATACATGGCGTGTGAATCAAGAATGTAAAACGGGAGAAAGGGAAGCTTTACCATTATATCCGCGTTGGGTGGAAAGTTTTAATTTAAAAGGGGATACGGAAGCGATCGCACTATTAAAAGCAAAAATCCAAAATAAAATTACCAGTAGAGAAATCAACGCTGTACGACATGGTACAGATAGATGGTTTAGATTTGTGGGGATTCCCTTTCAACCTTACGATTTACGCCATGCTTGGGCAATTCGAGCGCATTTGATGGGGATTCCTATTAAAGCTGCTGCTGATAATTTGGGTCATTCTGTGAATATGCACACATCTATTTATCAAAAGTGGTTTAGTTTGGAAAATCGCAAGGTGGCAATTGAGGAAGCAATTAAGAAAAAATCAAAAGTTGAAGATCTACAAGATATTGTAATTAGATTGGAACAGGAAAATGAGAGGTTGAGAATTGACAATGAAAGATTGAGGTTGCAGATGGGACACAGTTTGATAAAAATTGAGTTAGGATAAGAGTTAGCCTCACGCAGAGGCGCAAAGAGTAATTTTATAAAACTAGGAATGTTACAAGATATGTCTTATAGTCAATTTACATCTATTGGTAAGGTTAAAGAAGCTTTTGGTTTAAAAACTCAGGAAGGTGGGCGTTTTATTCCTGCTATTGAAAAAATTGAACCATCTGCTACACTCAAGGCATATCTTGAAGAAAGTATACCAATTTCTTCTTCTGCTAGTGAAAAAGCTCGTTCTGAAGGAATTATTTACCCAGTTTTATTAGAAGTAAGAAAGATTTTAAATCGGCAAATTAGCTTATTTTCCGGTGAAGATTTTACAGTTGATGAGTCCGTAGGACTTAATGGAATTTGCGATTTTCTATTAAGTAGTTCTCCTGAAGTGTTAGAAATTGAAGCCCCGGTAATTGTCATTGTTGAAGCAAAAAAGGCTGATTTAAGAACTGGGTTTGGACAATGTATTGCAGAGATGGTGGCCGCGCAAAGATTTAATGCTGCTAAAAATAATCCCCTTCGTGTTATTTATGGTGTAATTAGTAGTGGTACACAATGGCGTTTCCTGAAGTTGGAAAATGATCTTGTTACTATTGATTTAATGGATTATTCTCTACCTCCTGTGGAAGAAATTTTGGGTATGTTAGTTTGGATGATGCAAAATGGCGGGTAATTCAGCAATTAAAAGTTACTAACCAATTGTCATAGAAGAACCTACCATTAAAGGCTGTGGAAGTGATCTTTCTTGTAACTGATATTCTTCCATTAAAAGTTCTAATACTTCTTCTCCATTTTTTAGAGCTTCTGCATAGCTTTCTCCGTGAGTATGGGCATAAGGACCAAACTCTGGAAAACTGACTACATATTTTTGATCTTCATCTGACCACTGAATTAAAATACTGTAATGGTGATTCATAATTACTCTTCCTCTTGATTTAATTATAAACATCTCCTTTTGTACCAATTGTGAAAATTTCAACTTCACCAGATTGGGTATTAACTGTAAAGACAATTCTGATTTTACCAATACGTAATCTATAAAATCCTTCCCAATCTCCTTTCATTTTTTTAATATCAAGTTCTGTAAAGGGAATAATGGCTTGTTCTTCGACAAAATATAGAAGTTGGGATATTTTTTCCTGGATTTTCTCAGCATCTTCAAGATTTGCTTTTTCTAAAAACTTAATAGCATTCTTACGAAATTTTATGGCCATTTTTCACCCACTCTGTCATATCAACTAATTCTTTATCTTCATAGTCTGATGGTGAATCAAGCATTTCATCTAGTTCTTCTTGTTCTTCATCACTTACATAGGGTATAAGGACTTGACAGAGCAACATTCTTTCTTCTCGCAAAACTTCGCGGATGCTTTCTTTGATTATTGCTTTAAGTTCTTGGATTTCCATGAGCATTATCCTTGAGAATATAAGTATTATATATTTTTTTTAAGCGATCGCTCTCAAAACTCACAACACCAGAAATGCGATTCCTGCGGAGTGCGTTGCGATCGCTCTCCTTCCTCAAAATAAAATCGGAAATACGATCAACTCAACTTTATAAAAAGCTGGAGATTAGTAGAGTAAAATTAACTCTAGATCAAAACTAATAAATGCGGACAACGCAACACATAACTAAAAATCTTGTGGAAAGATGACTGACACCGAAATGATTACTGTTTCAGAAGCTTCTCTTGAATCAGGTTATACACCCCAGCACATTCGGCTACTTATTCGTCAAGAACTAATAAAAGCTCGTCGTGCAGGTGGAATCTGGTTAATTGATGCTTCTAGCCTACGCAATTATATAGATAGGAGTCCCAAACCAGGACCTAAATCCGACAAACCAGATGCTTGATTTATATTCTAAATAGAATATAATTAAAATTATTAACAACTTTGAACCAGAGAGTCAACCGTGAATCACCTAGAAATACTTCAGTCTACACCTGCTGCTCAAGTAGGACTTGGGAGAGATAACCTTCTAATCAAGACAACTGGTAAGTTTTACACTCCAAAATTCATTGGTGAACGGCTGGTTGATAGTGTTCTGACTGTTGCATCTCGTACAGAAAATACTGGAGAGCTATCTGTTATTGATCCATTTTGCGGTGACGGGCGATTAATTGTTTGGCTTTTGGAGCGTGTTTTAATTTTTCCTAGTCTGACAAATCGATCATGGCGAATTGAAATATGGGACTGTGATGAGCAAGCAGTCATTCAAGCAAAGCAGGCTATTGAGAAAATGGCCAATTATATCGGCATTAATTTTACTCTGAGCGCATTTTCTCACGATAGCTTTGCTTATTTTATATCCCAATTTAGAGGAAGACAAACAGATAATAAACCACAATTCGACATTACAATTACCAATCCTCCCTGGGAAGTTATTAAGCCAGATCGCCGTGACCTTGAAAGATTGGATGAGCAAACAGAGTCAATGTATATTGAATCGTTGCGAGCGTTATCACAAAAACTAAAAAATAATTTTCCACTGTCAATGCCGAGAAAAATGTTCGCGGGTTGGGGTATCAATCTTGCTCGTATTGGCTTGGAAGTTGCCACCCATTTGACAACAAATCATGGAGTTACAGGAATTGTTTCACCGATATCTTTCCTTAGCGATCAAAATTCTGAACCTTTACGAAAGTGGTTACTGACAAATCATGCAATTAAATATATAGATTACTTTCCCTCTGAATCCAGACTTTTTGAAGGTGTTGATCAAACTTGTGTTAATATCACAATTCAAGCAAATAATCCAGGACAAAAAACTTTTACTTACAAATTTGACAAAGATTTAAGTTGCATAGAATATCATCAAGAACTTAATTTATCTGAAAGCTTTTTAAAATCAAATTCTTATGTTATTCCTGTTTATTCTAATAAATCACAACTCAATCATCTACTTAGTTTTTCAGAACTAAAAACCCTTGGAGATTTACAAGGCGATTGTGAAGGGCAACTATGGACAGGTCGAGAATTAGATGAAACAGGGCATACAAGCTATTTAACATTAAAAGGTTATTATCCATTTCTTAAAGGAAAAATGATCAACAGGTTAACTTTAGTTAACCAACCTTCTATGTTTATTGATCCAGACAAAAAACTAAGTATTCCTTCGTCAGTCAAATATCCACGAATTGTATGGAGAGATGTGAGCCGAACTACTCAAAAGCGAAGGGTTCAGGCAACAATTATTCCTAAAAACTGGGTTACAGGTAATTCTCTTGGTGTAGCGCATTTCCGAACAGATAATTTTTCAAAGCTTTACACTCTTCTCGGTATTATGTCCTCACTACCTTTTGAGTTTCAAGTTCGCTCGATGCTATCAACTTCTCATGTTTCTGTAGGGGTGTTACGCAAGACTCGCATACCACCAATTACCTCTGAATTGACTACAAAATTAGTTCCAATGATTGAGCGAAAACTAGCCGGGGATGTTACAGCAGAAGTAGAAATTGAGATTGTTGTTGCTAAAGCTTATGGTTTAGATAGTCAAGGGTTAGCTGAAATTATGCAATCTTTCCCTAAACTTACTCCAGAGGAGTGCCAAAACTTGCTTGATCATCCAATGTGGAGAACCTCATGATTCCAAATCATTACTCAGCAAAACTCAGTGACCTTGACTTGGCAATGGTGGTACACATTCCACCTGGAGGTAATTGGAAAAATATTCCAACTTCCATACCATCTCAACGTTTAGTTCAAATTCGAGAAAGTTATGCTCAGGGTAAGGGAAGCCGCTCTACTTACTATGGGCGATTACACCCAGATGCACCAGCTTACACAATCAACACTTACTTTAATCGTCCTGGTAATGGCTGTCATCTCCATTATGACTATGCAGGTGGTCAGCATCGGGTCATTAGCCAACGTGAAGCAGCAAGGCTTCAAAGCTTCCCAGATAATTTTTGTTTCCTGGGATCTCGTACTGCGATTAATACACAAATAGGTAATGCTGTTCCACCACTTCTGGCATATCAAATCGCCTTGCATTTAGGATCACCGGGAATGTTTGTAGATATCTTCTCAGGAGCAGGGGGGTTAGCACTAGGATTCAAATGGGCTGGTTGGCAACCTATAGTCGCTAACGATATTGAGCGCATAGCTCTGGAAACTTATGCTAAAAATATTGATTCTTCTGTAATTGTTGGAGATATTAGGGATGATCAAGTTTTTTCAAAAATTGTTTCATTAGCTGTTGCTGCAAGACAAAGTAAACCTGATTCTAAATTGTTTGTTTTGGGAGGTCCACCATGTCAAGGATTTTCTACTGCTGGTAATGCTAGGTCAATGCAGGATGAGCGTAATTCACTATTTAAAAATTATCAACGAATTATTGAAGCAATAAATCCAGATGGTTTTGTTTTTGAGAACGTTATGGGTTTATTAAGTATGGAAAATGGTTTAGTTTTTCAGCAAATAAAAACTGCTCTTGAATCAGTAACAGATAATCTTTCAACTTGGAAAGTAGATACAGCAAATTATGGAATTCCACAAAGGCGCAAGCGTGTAATTTTGATCGGTTTGCAGCAAGAAAAACAGCCTATTCCACCTCCCACACCTGTATGTGATTCAGATGGAAGCGGTTTACTAGGTCTTTCACCAGTAGTCAGAGTTGATGAAGCCATCAGTGATCTACCACCTTTAGAAGCTGGACAGGATGGAGAACATCTTGATTACATAATGCCAGCACTAACTAAATACCAATCCTTAATGCGTAATATAATCACACCTGCACAGTATTTAAAAAAATTGCACGATAAAGAAATTTACACTTCTGTCTCTATTCAAGGTTTAAATTAAGTCAAAAAGTAATATACTAGGAGATGCTTAAAAGTGATTGACATAACGAATAAAGACTTATACGAGGCATCGTTAAAAGAACTCCAAAAGTATGGAAACAGTGTAGGGCGAAATTTCAAAGGTCGCTTAACTCAGGTTTTTCTGGCATTGAAATTTTGGCGAAGTGAAATCCCAAGTATTTTCTCCGATCAATCTGTCTCAGCCTTAATTATTCAGAAAAATATAGATGACTTATACAGTAAAGAATCTAGACCATCAAATAACTGCGTACTCAGGTTATTTGATAACAACTATCTGGCTAAAACTGGTGTTGTTGGTCTTGGGAATACTTCTCCTCAAAATACTTGGAGAAACAACTTCCGCCTTCAGAAAGGAATAGTTTGTTATGCCTCTTCAAAAGATTTAGCTGACCATGATTTTTTGAATCAAAATCGTTTGAATTGCCGATATCTTCAACCTGTACAACAAGGTAGCTTAAAAAATGCCACTTGTATATTATGTCAAAGTGAGGCTAAATACCGAGGCGAAGAACAACCAAAATGGCTTCGCGCCGAAACAACTGTGCGGGGAGAAAGCTATTCTCTTGTAGATATGGCAAACATACAAAATTTTCTACCACATATAGCCCCAAATGGGCAACGTATACCTATATTACCTTTGATAGTTGCCTTGTATCATGACCCATTACCTGGTATTTATGTTAGTCGCAAGGAAGTTGATATTAATGATTTTGCAAGTGACTATGGCTTCTCTCAAGAAGAATTAATCGTATACTTTGAGGATAAGAAACAGAATCAGTATAATCTACAACTATTGGAAAATTTTCCGTCAGTAGATTACACCCCTATTTCACAAAGCTTATTAAAGGCAGTTGTTTCAGTTCCAGCAATTTCAAAACTTTCATCTGATAGACAGATTAAAGAGATTCCAAATCCAATACTTTCAGAAGTAGAAATACCTGAACCAGGATCAAATAGTGGTTGGGGCGCTCAACAATATGTAATGGAGGTTTTACGAAATAATGATTGGATTGTATACGATGTATCTCAGCAAAGATGTGGATATGACCTTTTGGCTGAAAAGGGTAACAAACGAAAATATATTGAAGTTAAAAGTTCATTAGGTTCTTGTTCTCCAACTTTAACTGAAAGAGAGTGGCAAAAAGCAAAAGAATATGGTTCAGATTACTGGTTGGCTATCATTGAGAACTTTAGAGTGGAGTCACAAAACCCGATATACTGGATTCATAACCCTACTGAAAACTGTAACGCCAGAGAAATAACCGTCATACAATACTCCATTAATCGTAGTTCGTGGTTAGTAGCAGTTAATGATGATTTAGACATTGAAAAATTATGACAATTAGTAACCCATTTATCAAAAATCATGTATCCCCCTTGACACTAGGGACAAAATAGGGTAAATAAAAGAATAAATCCTAACAAAAACCCCATTTATCTAAAATTTCCCAGGGCAAAAATAGGGCATAAAAAAAATCAAAATTCCCAACCAATTGCATTTACAAAAACCCCAGACAAAATAGCTTAATCTTCACGGATAGGCATAGCAAAACCACCACATACAACGTCACCTAGTACGTCGTAAGATACGAAATCTAAATCTGTGTAAGCACCGTTTTCTTCTAGGAAGTTAATAGCGGTGATAATACCACGACCGGCGCAACCTACACCGGGTTCTGGACCACCGGATTCCACGCATTTAACGTCGCGGAAACCTTTGAGCATTACTTCATGAAGTTCTAGGTCTTCAACAGATCCTCTTTCAGCAGCCAAGTGAAGAACGGTTGTTTGAGCCTTGGAGTGAAGCATCAAACGAGTAGAGTTATATTAACAATATGGGCAGTATGAGGAATGATGATGAAAGCAGGTTATGTGAGGGTTTCCACCCGTGAACAGGATGAAGGTAATGCTTTGGAACAACAAACAGCACGAGTAGAAAGGGCGGGCGCTATTGTCATCTTCTCAGATGTTGAGTCCGGGCGCAGCGACAAGAGGAAAGAATTTAATAAAATGATTGCTCAGTGCAAACAAGGCAAGATTACCGAAGTCATCTGTACTAGAATTGACCGACTAGGACGCAGCGTGGTGGGGATTCACAAAGCGATCGCCATCTTTGAGGAATACAAGGTCAAACTCACGGTTTTGGATGCCCCCGTTGACCCATCTTCCCCCTTTGGGTGGTTTTCTGTGAACCAGATGGCTGGATTGGCTGAATTTGAATCTAGGCTACTTGCTAATCGGATCAAAAATGGTATGAACTTTTTTAGAGAGCAGAAAAAGGCTTCTCCCCGGCCACCTTTTGGGTATTGTCGCGTGGATGAAAAGTATGCTCCTGATTTATCTGAGATGAATGGAATTAGTAAATGGGCGATCGCTCACAAGATGATTGAATATTTCCTCGGTGATGGGGCTACATTGAGGAGTACGGGTCAATATTTACTGCAAACTTATCATCTCAAGTGGACTGCTGCCGGACTGCGTTACTGGCTTTTAAACCCTGTACTCAGAGGATGTACCGCCTACAATATCAAGGACAATTTAAATAAACCTGAGAACTGGGATATTCATGAAGATACTCACCAACCTTTGATTACTGAGGATATATTCAAACGCATAGTTAGAAAACTTGACGAAAATAAATCTAAATACAGCTACGGTAGAGAAAAAAAGGAAACAGAGATTTTCCCCCTAGCTGGGCAGATTATTTGTGCTGACTGCGGCTATAAATGTTTTTGTAAGAAACGAAATTCGACATATAGAGTCCGTTGCAAAAAACATGAAAACATGGGAAATGATTTTTGTAGCAACAAAATTAGTACCTATCTACCAGATATTATTTTAACGGTAGATCAAACCTTAGTAGAACGGCACAGGGAAATTAAGGAATATGCAATTACAAATTCAAATGTGGAAACACAGGATAGCCCGGAATTGATTGCTAGACAAGAACAACTAAAATCACTGAGACTTTTACCTAAAAACCCAATAATTCAAGATGCTATTGACCAAACAATTTTAGAGATAAATAAAATCAAACAAAAAGAAACCGTAGTTAATAAAATCAACAGCGAACTATTTGATATTCTTGCGTTTTGTTGTAGCAATATTAATTTTTGGGATGAAACACCCTGGGCGGATAAATCCTTAATATATAAAGAATTAATTGATTACGTAAAAGTTGCCAATGGTGAAATCAAAGAAGTCAAGCTGCGGGTTTAAGCAGCCCTTGAAGTTCTACTTCAAATTCTTCTTCTGATAATAACATTAATCTCTTTCTGGTATAAGGATCTAAATACCGAATCCTATACCATTTTTTAGAGACACGAATCAATACTTGAGTCGCTGTTTCCTGCATATCATAATAGGTGAAGTCTTGTAACTAGTCTAGCTAGTTTTTGATATTTTTGTCTGTTTATGATGAACAAATTTATTATTCAGACACAAAATCAAATATCAAATCAAGTTTTGTGTTTCTCAAGAATCAATATTTTCATATTGTTTTGTATGAATTATTTATCAGTGTTCTCTGATTCTAAACTATTCCTTAACCACCGTTGGCAATGTGTCTACATCTTGAACATTCAGGGGAAATTTTTTAACATAGTTCCCATTACGGTTAGCTTTGTAATCAGCAATCATTTCTAAGGCTTTACTAGCGGACAAGAGTAATTTAATTCCATAGCGATGTCGGAATATCAAATCAATTAATTCATGGCAGTGATTTTTTAGATCTTGTCTGTGCCTCATTAATTCATCTTCATTTACACATTTTTTCATGATTGTCAGTTGTCAGTTGTTAATTGTTAATTGTCCTTTGTTTAAATGCCACTGACAATTAACGTATTTTTCTGGACAAGCCTAGTTTTAATTCTTCGTGTCGGGTTAAAGATTGACAATCAGCACAGGCTACAATTCCTTCAACGCCTTTACCTTTAACTTGAATATGTTCTGGACACCAATCTAAATGTGCAATTACTTGGCATAGTCTTTTGCTTCCTAATTCCCCAAATCCTTTAAACCTTGAATCCTTGTAGTAAACATAAGAACCGATGGGGAATTTGTTGTTTCTTTCAGCAATTACAGCCTCTACATTGATTACTTCGACTACTTCGACTTCGCTACCTCGACTTCGCTCGGCACAAGTCAGTACAAGTTCGCTCAGTACAAGAAATTCTTCTGCTTTTTCTGTCTCAGTATTGGCAACTTCTCCTGATCGTTGCAACTCTTGTAATTGTGATGGTACAGATTCACCCATCACAGTAGCTTCAACCTCAATTACAGCAGTAGTTTTAGGTATTTCTATAACTACCTGTGTGATGGGTTGTGATGGGTCAAAAGCCAAATTTCCTTGTAAGGCTGTACCAGTATTCATACTTAGAGTATTTTTGATGTTCTCATTCTCGATTGAATAATTGTCAATTTTGCCATCACACCCATCACAGGCTTGTTCTATAAGAGTTTCAACCATCACATCACCCATCATCAACCCATCACACGACCGATCACATTTTTCTGATTCAGTATTAAAATTGCTATTATTTGGTTCTAATTCAGACAACTTTGTGATTAATGTAGAAATGTCATCATCGCTACCTGTTCTTATTTTGATGCCTTCAAAATAAGACCCTTTTCTATCTGTTCCTTTGGAAATTGGCAACTTTAACTGTGCCTGTAACAAATCAAGTAACAAACTGGTGAAACGTTTCTGAGATAACGGATTTGTGCCTGTGTTTTGCGCGTATTGACAATAGTTAGGATAAAGCCAAGTATTAGCGTTGCGATATGCAGTCCAGGATTCAGATTGACCTATATCACCTGTTGTAAATCTGATTTGTTGGGCAATACCTACATAATTTCTATATCCAGTTTCTTGTACAAGTTCTTCATCTGCCCAAGCTGCTAAAGGATTAGTTTCTGTTAGCATGGTTGCTTTTTGCTGACAGAGTAATTGGGAAGCTTCACAGTGATTTTTCAGAAGTTCCTTAGCACGAACTTCACCCATACTCAAAACCCAGTTAAGAAGCCCTGGGATATATCCGGCAAACTCCCCAAACATTTCGCCGTTAGTCCGAAAATCTAGTAGAATCTGCTGGTCTTTACGCTCAACCTGTTGATCAAACCGGACACCAATTCGACGACGTTCTGTACCAGATGTATAATCTGATGATGCGATAGCGAAGCGCTGCTGCAAGCAGATCGCCTCATTACCAGCAATAATTATCATCCCAGGATATATAAAACCTGATGTAGATTGTTTACCCTTGACTTCGTAGGGAATTAAATCAGAACCAGTCATGGCTTTAAGTATTGAAACCTCACCTGCAAATCTTTCTGAGTCTGTGATCACACATAGGCGTTTACCTTTGAGTGAAGCAGATTCAAAGTTAGATTTTTCTAGTTTTTGCAGTTTTGTAGAGTGGGTGTTTCTAAGTCCTACAAGTGCTTGTGCTAATCGGGTATAAGTCCCCTTACCAGTCCCACCCTTGCCGATGATTTCTAAATATTGTTGCCACTCTGATTTACCACTGGCGACAGCATAAAGATAAGCCCGTAAAACATCTATAGTTCCCTGGTCTTGAACTTGAGAATTAAACCATGCTTCGATAGGTGGACAAGTTGCGATAGCGAAGCGCTCCGTAGGAATCGCAGAATATTGATAAGGTAAACACCAAGTCAGTCTATGGGCGGGACAGTGGGGGGTAAGTTCAAGAGTTGTAGGATTTAACAGCCCGTTAATCATAGGAATGAAACCCGTAATTTCATCCCATTCTTTGACGGCTAATTTTGCTCTTAATTTGCGCTCGACTCCCGAAGTGAACCCGTGTGAGATAGGGTGAGGTCTACCATATTTGTCACAGAAATAATACTTGTAAGGTTTAATTTCTGTTTCACAAATCAATGAGACAGCATTCGAGGTTTCTAATCCCCAAATACCATCAATGTTTGCAGAATATCTGTACCATTGTTCTTCCTCTACATCCCACATTCCGCACCCCCAAGTGTCACACCCCAAGAAAACCGATATATTTAGTACATAAGAACTAATACCTGTGAGGGGTGATTAAAATTTATTGAGGCTAAATAGGAATAATTACTATTAAAGCAGATATATAGTCAATAAAACGACTAAGTACGAAATTTTGATTCTGAGGTGATTGTAATGGAAAACCTAGTCCAGAATCATTGAAAGCTTTATCCTCAATGACTATAAAAAACTAAAAAAACGTTTTAAATCAACAGAAAAATGAGAACATGGTAACAGATACTTATATGGAGTTTCTGTTACCATGTTTAGTACAAAAGACCTGGAATTGAAGAAGATAGACCATTTAGGGATAGTAGCAGGAATAGTAGATTCAATAGGGATTGTAGAAATAATTAATAATTTAGTAGGTTCAGAGCCAGGAGAAAAAGTCAGTGCAGGTCAGGTGGTAAAGGCGATGATTTTGAACGGCTTAAGTATGATGTCACAGCCGTTATATATGTTTCCAAAATTCTTTGAATTAATTGCTTGTGAACATTTAATTGGTGTAGGAGTAAAAGCAGAATATCTCAATGATGACAAGCTGGGGAGAGTATTAGATAAATTATTTATAAAAGGACTAGATACAGTATTTTTAGCCGTCAGTTTAAATGCAGTAGAAATATATCAGATATCACTCTCATCATCACACTTGGATTCAACATCATTTCATGTACATGGAGAATATGAAAATAGTTTACCATCAGTAATATTTGAAGATTCAAAAGAATCAGGTTCATTAGAAAAAGAAAATGAAGAGAGTCAATCACCTCAAGCGATAAAGCTGACTTACGGTTATTCTAGAGATCATCGTCCAGATTTAAAACAATTTATTACACAATTAGTATGTTCAGGAGATGGAGATATACCAATATATATAAAAGCAGTATCAGGGAATGAAGTTGATTCTAAAAAATTTGGAGAAATCGCAGTTGAATATCAGAAAAGAATACAAGTTGATAGTTTGATAGTAGCAGATAGCGCATTATATACAGAATCAAATATCAAGTTAATGTCGAGTCTCAAATGGTTAACCAGAGTACCCTTAACGATAAAATCAGCAAAAAACTTAGTGATGAGTTTAGCAGAATCGGAATTTGTTAAAAGTGAAAAAGCAGGATATTCTTATGCCGAGAAGAAAATAACTTATGGAGATATAGAGCAAAGATGGTTAATCGTACAAAGTCAAGATAGAAAAAAATCTGACTTAAAGAAATTATCAAAGAGAATAGAAAAAGCTTTGACTAATACTCAAAGTAAGTTAAAAAACCTATCGCAAGAAAAATTTGCTTGTGCGGCTGATGCTAGAAAGGAATTAACAAAAATAAGTAAAGAATTTAAATATCATCAAGTAGAAAATATTGAAGTTATCGAAAAAAGTCCTAAAATCAAAGAAGAAAATCAATCAAAATACTATCAAATCTTAGCAACAGTTGTTGAAAATAAAGATACTATTGAGCAAGAAATGTCAAGTGCAGGAAGGTTTATAATTGCCACCAATGTTTTATCAGAAAAGGAACTGAGTAAAGATAAAATGCTGTCTGAATATAAAGCGCAGCAATCCTGTGAAAGGGGATTTAGTTTTCTCAAAAATCCTTTATTTTTAGCAGATAGTATTTTTCTAAAAAGCCCAGAAAGAATAGAAGCATTGGCAATGATAATGGGGTTATGTTTGCTAGTTTATACTCTAGCACAAAGAGAAATTAGAGCAGCTTTAAAATCTTTAAACTATACTGTAAAAAATCAATTAGGAAAGGCCATAAACAATCCAACTATGCGGTGGATATTTCAATGTTTTCAATCAGTTCATCTTGTGACTTTTCAAGGAAAAAGAGAATTTTATAATTTGACATCAGAAATGAAGTACATTCTCCTATTCCTCCCAGAAGCTTGCCGTAATTACTACAGATATATAAGTTGATTTATCAACATTATTAATAGTTTAATTATACAATTTGACTCATTGATTTTATTAATGAGTTTAAGTTTTAATGCTGTTTTTAAGTTTATTTCTAGAAGGATATAAGTTATGATTAAGTCTTGATAGACTAACAATAAAATTATATTATATTTTCTGCCAGAAACCACCCTCATTCTTTATTGCTTCTTATTGAGAATGTATCTGAATCAATTTTCCTATCTAAAATTTGTTTTTTTATAGATAAATGTATTCTTTTACTCATTTTTCATCAATTTACCTCCGTAATCACCGTTTGTGACAGTCAAGGGTGCGGAATGTGGGTTCAATACGAGACAAGGAAATTGGATTTTGGCTGCTGCATTGGCGATCGCTAATGCCTTTTTCACCCCAATCTCATCATTGTCTGGCCAGTAGATTAAACCAGCCACACCCGCCTTTTTGAGAGAAATCAACCCACTTTCTAAATCAACATCGGACCAGGCTGAACCCATCCAAGTAACGGTGCAAATACCAAGAAAACGGGCTGATTCCACAGACTTTTCACCCTCAACACCCAACACCCATTGATCAACTGCAAATTGTTCAGCTTCATGGATTCTGTAAATTGGCCATGGTTTTTCACCCTTGGAATTAACGTTCTTACTGTCTGCGTTGATATGCCAAGGCTTCGTCGTTTTATGGGTGCGTTCTCCGGCTTCGTTATAAAAGTCAGTTCTTAATACCCACTGTTCACAACTGTAGTGATAGATAATTTCTGTGTTAAGTCCTTTTTGAACTATTGGTACAACATCTACATCTTCTGGAAGTGTGGCCAGAACTATTTCACCTGCTGGTAAAAGTACAGGCTTGTAGAGTTTGAGCGGTGCAGGTAAAACTCTTAGGTTTATCCGTCTGCCCAAACCCCTATAATGACTTCCAGCTTTTTCAAAGGCTTCTGATCCGGGTGCGTTGCCTTGGACTAACGGAGCGATCGCTTCTCTAATCTGTTCTGATGTACATCCAATATTGGAATAACAAGCGTAACGTCCGGCAGTTTTGCCAGATGTTGTGATCTCAAGATTGTTACCACCACAAATTGGACAAATAGCTCTAATAGCAGTTCGAGTCTGTCTGACTATTTGCAATTTATCTAGGTGGTCGAATATTGAAAATGTTGGGAGTTCTCTAGCAAACATTGTTACTTCTTGAAATTATTTAAGGGTGGACAATAAGAAGTTCTGTCTACGGAGTAATTTCTTTTGATTCTATTTTTGATAAGTTGTTAAATCCTGCTGGATTTGGGAATTTTCTGCGATCGCCCATATTCTTAATGTGCTTACTTTTTTCCATGGGCGGTGGTGGCGGTTCAATCCCCAAATATGTACAAATAGCCATTTCCGCCAAATCGGACTCCCAGAGATTCCTGTCATGGGCAATTCTTGCCAGTGCATGATGTGTTTCTTGCCTAATAGAAAGCGTTTTTTGAACCTTCCCGTCACCACGATTTTGCACTTTTAACTGTTTAGGCTGAAATTCTTTGTTTTTGCGAGTACGATTTCTTCTTTTTACGTTCTCAGTTTTCATGATAAACACCATCCTGGTTTCTATCTTTTGTATATTCATTATCATCCAAGTTGGTTTCTATGACAACCACAAAAGTATCTAATTTTCTGATACATCCAATAGATATCAAGGGTGTAATCAAGTGGATTTAGAGGCTAAAAAAAGATTTGCTGAAATAATTGTAAATCTAAGGGCTGGCAGGGATCTCAGGAGTTTTGCCAGAGAACTCGGTGTACAGCACAGTACAATTATTGACTGGGAATCGTGTAACACGATCCCAAAACGTCCTAATTTAGAAAAAATCGCTAGATTAAGGGGTGAAACAGTAAATGAACTTATGGATTATCTGGAGGGAAGACAAGCCTTATCTCATTATGAACGTTTATCAGCAATGATTTCAGGGGCTTCTAAAGAACAACTAGTATCTCTTTTGAGGCAAATTGCAACTCGGTTAGAAAATATTTAGTTTCACTTTTTGAAACTTATGGCGTAGAATCTGCGTCAAATACGTTATTTTTCTATGCCTGGTGCTTAACAAAATTTAATAATTAGCGTATACACCAAGATGGTAGCTGTGGTAGCATGGTTTTTACAAGCACCATATTGGTTTCTGCTATGACCAAGCTACCAACAACATTTACAGCCTTGGATTTATCTGGTTTTGAGTTCGATAAAACTATCAGGTACAACAGCGTCAATCGGGAGATGGTTGATCAAGCTTGTGCCGTGCTGCAAAAAAATCGTATTCGGATTGTTGTCCGTTCTGTACAAGCGGCTCTCAAGGAAATTTACGGGATTGGTGGAAGTTCTGAGAATATTTGTAGATTCTTGGAAGAATGGCGGAAAGATAATACTCAGGCACTTAAAGCCAGCAAAGGTGAGAAAAATTTAGTTGCAGAAATTTTAAATGATGACCAAACTTTAGATGAAACGGAAATTCCTGAAGAGGTTCACCAATTATCAAAGCAACTTGGAATTATTCTTTATACATTTGGGCATCAAAAGGCTGATACGACCATTAGTGGCGATAGCGAAGCGCTGCTGCAAGCAGTTCGCATTAAAACTTTAGCAGAAGAGAATGATTTATTAAAATCTCAACTCAAAGATTTTCCTCAGTTTCAAATGCAGTTGGATTTTTATAAGGCTGAATATGAGCGTCAGCGTAAAGAATTGCAGGAAGCATATTTATCAATTAATAAACAGCAATTAGCTGATTCTGAGACATTCAGACTGCAATTAGAAACAGTGCAGAATGAGCGCAATGATTTAGTTCTCAAAAACAATGAATTTGCTAAACAACTAACTGAATTGGCAGAAGTTCAAACCCGTGAACAAGAACGCCAAGGTGAAATTGCTAAATTAAACGGTGCGTTAGAGGCTCGTGAACGTGAAGTGATAGTTATGCGTGAACAGGTTCAAGCCTTGCAAGGGGAATCTGGTCAAAAGTTGGTTATTGAGTCTCAATTAACGACTTCTCAAGAGCAAGTCAGACAAGCCAACGAAACTATTACCAAACTTCAAGCACAACTACAAGAAAAATCTACATCTGAACTGCAAGTAGATATTGATGTTGATGTGTTTAATGCTGAAATTAGGGAATTAACGGACGAGAGAGATTTGTTGAAGTTGCGCGTTGAAGAATTAGAGTCTCAGTTGCATAAAAGGTCTAAAAAACCAGTTGCAGCATAGATTTTATTACATTTTAAACTCTCTCATTTTTGGGAGAGAATAGCCTTTTTTAGATGAACCATATAGTAGGGTTTTTGGAGTGCGAGAATTATGTTTCTTCCAAAAGTGGATGCTCCCACCAATTATTCCCCAGAATTAGAACTGGAACTGATTTTATCTGCTAGGTTTCCTTTAATTTATGTAGTAACTCCAGAGGAAGAAATAGCAGAACAAGAATTAATTGTGTTATGCCAATCACGAAAATCACAAATATATTTCTGGGATTACGTGCGTGGCTGGAGTGAAGATGGGCAGGGTAAAGGGAATCCTATGGATGCTTTGGGAAGGGTAGCAAAATCATCTGCTAATCAATCAACGATATTTGTTCTCAAAGATGTGGCCAGTTTGATAGCCCCCACAGGTAACGGTCAAATTACCCCTGCACAGTTACCTTTAATTCGAGAAATCAAAAATTTGGCCAGGGATATTTCACGGGACAAGCGTACACTCGTACTACTAACTCATGAATTGAGATTGCCTGTAGAATTACGGGAAGAAAGCACCGTTATTGATTTTGCACTTCCAGATACCGATGAAATTTATGATTTAATTTCTAAGTTGGTTGGTAGCAAGATTAAATTAGACGACCCTGGTTATGAGCAGTTAGTGAAAGCTTGCCAGGGGTTGAGTCGTTGTCGGATTAGTCGGGTTTTGGCGAAATGTTTAGCCAAATCAGGCAAAATTAATGAGAGTGCGATCGCTGCTGTCATCGAGGAAAAGCGGCAAACTATCAGAGAGACTGGGATTCTAGAGTTTATCCCTGTACAAGCTGGTTTAGAGTCGGTTGGGGGGCTGGAAAATCTCAAACAATGGGTGAGAATCAGAGCAAATAGTTTCAGCAATGCGGCGCGTGAGTATGGTTTACCCAGTCCCAAGGGGGTTTTACTTGCGGGGATTCAAGGGACTGGGAAAAGTTTGTCAGCTAAAACCATTGCTGCTGAGTGGAAATTACCGTTACTCAGATTGGATGTAGGAAGGCTATTTGGTGGCATTGTTGGAGAAAGTGAAAACCGGGTAAGACAGGTAATTAGACTAGCTGAGGCTATATCTCCTTGTTGTCTAATGCTGGATGAAATTGATAAGGCATTTGGCAATATTAATACTGGGAGTGACGGTGATTCTGGTACATCTAGGCGTGTGTTCGGCACATTGCTTACTTGGATGCAGGAAAAAACCAGCCCAGTATTTATTATTGCCACTGCTAATAATGTTGAATTGCTTCCTGCTGAATTAATTCGTAAAGGTAGACTTGATGAAATATTTTTTGTACATCTGCCTAGCAAAACAGAGCGATCGCAAATCTTCCGAGTCCATCTAAACCGTCTGCGTCCTAATCGCATTGATTTTGATTTTGAACTATTAGCCAGTCGAGCAAAAGATTTTTCTGGGGCTGAAATTGAACAAGTGATTTATGAAGGGATGCAAAATGCTTTCAGTCGCAATGAAGAATTTACTCAAGGTGATTTGTTGGATTCTATTGCTAGTTGTATACCATTAGCTCAAATCTCCCAAACTCAAATTCAATCCTTAACTAAATGGGCAGAATATAGCGGTGCTAAAAGTGCCAGTTTAAAAGTGAGTGAAATTAATTTTGTGCTACCGCCTTTAGAGGTTGATAATTATTTGGAATAATCCATGATTTCAGCCACAAAATTGATTCAGGATTTAGCTAATTTTACTGGAAGTGAACAGTATTATTTACATTGGAGCAAAGTGTTGAAATACACTACAGGAGTAAAATATTTAGCAGAAAAAGCCCAAGCATATTGGTTAATAGATGCGATCGCTTCCCATCAAACCAAGAGATTACTGTCTAATGAAAACTTGAGATATTTTCAGCTATGGTTACTAACTGTCACTAATACCGAAAATCAATTACCTCAAAAATACGGTTTTATAAATCCCAACCCTAATCATAAAGCAGTATTAACTTGCTGGGAAGATACGCCAGTTGAGAGAGTAAAACCAGTAATTAGACAAGATATTGAATTTACTGATTTTCCTTTAACAGAAATGAAGCTATACGTTGAGAATAGCATTCTTTTACTACCATCTGAACATTAAAAAAATTAGGGGTAGTTTTGCTAAACTGCCCCGTCTTACTGCTTTTAAAGCAATACTAAAATGCACGAAATTAGAATTTTAAGGCAACCGACTAATTGCTGAAATTAGCTTTATTCAATGGCTACCACTTATAGAGGTTGATGATTGAGGTATTTGATATGGCATCAGACAGAGATTTTTCAAGTTGGCAATATAAACCTACGATATCAGAAATTGGTGAATTAATTCAAGGTGCAACTTTAACTAAGAATACAGAAATTAATGAAGAGGTAATTAATGAAATAAAGAGGAAATTATCAATAGCCATCAATAATATGTTAGCGGCAAAATTTCAAATTGAAAATCTGGATAATTCCAATATATCTTATGAAGTAAGGATTGAGTTAATTAATAGGTTTCTTGACAGTACCCTGGAAATTATTCAGAATTTTCCAAGGATTATATGACATCAAATAACCCCACAATTTCCCAGTTGAATCTCAGAAATTATTGACTCATTAAATCAGTAAAGAAAGTAGCGTAATTGGTGGTTAGCTACCACCTTTTAATAAACCAAAGGATAGGATTTTCAGATGCAATACAAACAAATTGAAATTACCATCGGTAAAGACGGAATTATCACAGAGCGAATAATTAATGGTGATGGTGAAAATTGCATTAATTTAACCGCAGGTTTAGAAAAATCTCTAGGCAATATTGAATCTCAGGAATTATTACCTGATAGCTTGCGTGGTGAAGCCATATATCAAAACCCAGAAATTTATGTTAAACAAGACGATAATTTATGGCTAAACCAGTAGAACAGAAATTAATTTCTCAGTGCCATTACTGCCATCTTCCAAACTGTTGTATGAAAGTGAAACCCCAATACCTGATGTGTAGTAATCATTGGAAATTAGTACCAACATATTTACAGGCTTTGGTTTACAAAAACTACCGACCAGGACAAGAAATAGATAAAAAACCCAGTCAAGAATACTTGAGGGTTTCACAGCTTGCAATCCAGCACGTTATTGACACAAACTACGCCAAACGATGCCAAAAACAGAAGGTAGAGAAAGCTTACACAATTGGGTAATAGGAAAAGCTGGTATTTTCAGAACCATTCAAAATAGGGAATTAACAATGTCACATTTAACCCACATCAGAACTACAATCAAAAACGCTGAAGTTTTAGAATCTGTGCTTAGAAAAATGATTGAGAATGGACTCGAAAATATTCTTGTTGGCGCAACCCTAGAGAAAAACGTTACTACTCACTGTTTCGAGAATTACAAAACAATTGATTTTGTTATTCATAGACCACAAGCTAAGTCTCACTGGAATGATTCTAGTGATTTCGGATTTGTGAAATTAGAAGATGAATTCAAGTTTCTCAATTACGCTGGAGCTAATCATCATGCTGAAAAATTTATGAGAACTTTAACCTTTAACTATGCCCGTGAAAATGCCTTAAATTCTCTAGCTGCTAATGGCTTTAATATTGAATCTATCTCTGAAGAAAATGGAGAGATTAAGATAATTGCTGGGAAATGGAGCTAATAAAACTGGTTTAACAAAATCAATTTGATTAATCATTAATTATAAAATAAACCAGTTTAGTATGAGATAAGAACCATTTATAGCAATACTTTAGCTGATTTTTAGGGTTGACTATTTTCGGCTTTCTGATGTTAGAATAATCTAAGAATTTTAGATTTTAGGTAAAAATAAATGGCTACTACATTAACCAAGAAAGACGCTTCTACTTTGCTTCGCACCAAGATTATTCGTGATGATGCCAGCGACTTTGAAAAAACCGAATCTAGCAATGGCGCACCTCTTTCGGTCAAAACATCAACAAATTTAATCTTGGATGAAAAACGCTATCTGTCTTTAGATGCTTCACTTCGCAAGTCTGAAACGAGAACTGATGCACTTGATGAAACTGGGTTAATTCCTCCCGGTTATGTAGTTCCTCAAACTCGCACAATCCGATATGAAACCTTAGAACAAGCATTTGCTAATCGCAATAAAATGGCTGTTCAAGAATTGTTAGAAAAAGCTTACTCTTTATATCCAGACTTAGTACCAACTGGTGCAACTATCACACCTTTAACCCCTGCTGCAACTCTGGCAGATTTAGCAACGCCTGTTAAATCTTTGGATTTTTCCATTGACATTAAAAATATCTTTTCTCAATTAGATAATATTAATGTTGTCTATGTTGATGCAGACAATGATCCTTATGTATCTGTTCATATTATTGGCAAGGCAACAGATGGTTTGGTAATTGCTTGCGGTTTATTAGTCCAAACTTAATTTTTAACTATTTTAAGGTGGGTAATACCCACCTTATTAATACAAACTATTGATTTTTTGGAATTAAACTCATGCCAACCACATCAACTCTATCAACGGGAATTCTTCAATTTACCAAACCTACCTATAAAATCACTGAATCTGGTACTTGGGTAGGTGACAGAATAGCAGTTAGCCGTACTGGTGGTACATCTGGAATTGCAAGTGTCAAAGTAACTGCTAAAACCGAAAGTGCAACTGTAGGCAAAGATATTGAAAAAGTCAGCGTTACTCTAACCTGGGCAGATGGTGAAAGTGACAATAAATACGTTCCTGTGAGCGTGGTACAAGATGCTTACGAGGAAGGGGAAGAAACAGTTCAACTTATACTCGGTTCTATCAAAGGAGCTAAGTATGCTCCAGTGAAAACAGCCCAATTAATTATTGTGGATAGAGCGAGTGAAGCGATACCTTCGGTCAGCGTAGCTATCGCACCTAACCTTATTAAGGATGACACTCTGATTGCTCTTGTTCCCACTCTGGGCGGTCCAAAAGGAGTGAAGTTTGGTGATATTAAATCGCTCATTTTACAGTCAATTCCAAAACCCACACCAACACCAACGCCTCCGTCAGGTTCGTGGGTACAAGTGGCCGGAGAAGGGGGTGCTTTTACTGTCGGCGAGTCGCAGCGCGTTCGTTATGGACGCAACAACACCTGGATTGAAAAAACAGTGAGTGGGTCTGGGACTTGTGATGTCGCCTTCTTTGGTTCAGATCCCTTGTATGGTGTTGTCAAGGTCTGTGAGGTGTTTATTCCATCTACACCTGCACCAACGCCTACACCTACACCTACGCTTTTTGATAAATCCTACCAATTAAATATGGCTACTATGTTAGCCAATGGTTTGAGCATTTTGGCTAATAATATAACTGCTGGAATAGATTCATTAGGTGAGCATCTGTCCTTTGTCAAAAGATCATCTTCTTTAACCATTAAGGGTATAGAGGAAAACTTTAATGCAGATTTCGCCATAGAAATTAAATTAGCAATTGATCCCCAATATTCTAATATCATGGGAGTTGAGCCAGATGGATTATTAAATCTGCGCCCAGATGGCTCAAATTGGTGCTTTGATGTTGGTGTTGGGCAGAATAATGTCATCACAATCCCCAATTCTGTATCTGGTATTAATTCCCCAGACACTATCAAAATAATTAGATCCAATAATGTAGTAACACTGGATGTAAATGGAGTTTCAGCATCAAAACCAGTTACACAAACATACAACACTACAAACGGACTGGTTATAGGAAATTTCAATGGTTTTGACGGTAAATTATACGGATTAAAAATATTAACTCCGTAACGTTGAAATTGATTAATTAATCCTCTCAAAAAAATACCTCTATCCTTTTTGGACAGGGGTATTTTTGTACTATATAGGACTCCTATTTGATTTTTGATAGCTTGCGTGGCGTTAGCCATACAAGACTCAGTAGGTATCAATTCTGCTACTTTGCCTTTATTTTCTTGTCTGGCCTCTGCCTTGGCTGCTTTAGATTCATCCTTACCAAATATTGTTTCTTTAATTTGCTGAAGTATATTATTCAATTCTTCTTTGAGTTTGTTAAATAATCCTAGAAATATATTTACTAAATTGTCATTATCTTGTGGAAAGTCAGTTATGGCTTCAGAAAAGTTCTGTTCAGTTTTTTCTCTAACTGCAATAAAATGATTCCTGACTTCTTGGGGTACAGGATCTTCTTGTTCATCAAATCGGGACATTAAATCATCATAAGCAGCTAATACTTGTGCCTTCAAATCATCAACTTTATCTTGAAACCAATTTTTATTAGTCTCTTCAATGCTTTTGATTCTTAGAAAAATATCATCACTGTTATTTGTATAATTACTTTTGACAATATTTCCCCAATTCATAAATAAATTATTTACTTCTACTGCTGCTGTGTAATCGTCCGGTTTAGTAGCTTGACCAGCAAGTAAATCTAATTTATTCTCTCCTGATGCTTGGGGATTATCGTGAATTTTTGAATTAACTACTTTATTCACACCGTAGCAAGATTGCAAAATCTCAGTTGCAGCGAAACCAACCTCTTTATCTAATTCCTGTTCGGAGAAAAAATTTAAAATTCCTTTTATATCAGGAAGATTGTCTTTTGAATAAACAACAGGGTTTAATCCATCAAACCAGTCCTCTTTTCGTTGCAAAGCCTGAACAACATCATCGGGAACTTTCAACCCACCTTTATTAATCCAAATGCCGTCTGATATTTGATTTAATAATTCTTCTGGTGTCATAGTTTTACAGAATAACTATTTATGTATTATAACATAGTTCTGAAAAATATTAACACTATAACAGTGGAATTTACCGATAATTAAATGATGTTAGTTAACAATACCTTATACCTTCACCAAAGTCCTGAAACCCTATTGATATCGTCACGATTTTATTGGCTTTCAGTTAGATCATTATTAAGATTATTTCCTAATAAGCAGAAGTATTATCAACAGAGTGAGAGAGCTATGCGTCTTATTCTATGGGTATCTTAACTATTTTTTTCATCCTGTCAGGTATTGTTACATAAGACTATAATATGCGATTGGCATAGCTTTTATCTCTTTCACTACTTTCGGATCACTACCTAAATTTGCATAACGGACGATAAACCTGCTGATAGAACTCTAGGAATCACTCAGAGCAATAGCAATAACGCCAATATGCTTTTCTGATTCAATAATGTAGTTATAACAGGTGTCATTGTGAACAAAAAGTTATTACAATTTATTCATCAAAGTCCTAGTCAGCCGGAATTTAGTTCTGTAAAATATCGGCTCATGAAGCCTGAGTCTGGGTGCGGTTTGACTGATAAACAAGCTGATTGGGCGATCGCGCAATATATATGTTTTTTGATGTTGTTTTGGCTCTATCCTAATACCAATTATTTCGTTCCTAGTCAACTTATAGATCAAGTCTGGCATTGTCACCTGCTAGACACTCAAAAATACATGAAAGATTGTCAATTATTATTTGGCTCTTATATACATCATTTTCCCTCCTATGTCATCACTAAACTTCAAGCTGCTTTATTTCCGCACCCTGTTCTTGATCTAATTCTGGTAACTTTTTACCCAAAATTAGAACTGAAACCATCATTAATAAACTTGTCACCATAATCACACTGATTACATTCGGATCATTAAAATTGCTCGTACCTATTAACAATGCTGCGGCAAAATTACGTTGTGCAGTTCCTACTCCTAAAACTCTTTGAGTATCAATACCAGGACCACCCAATAAATAACCCACAGTAAAAGAGAATATAATAAAAATAGCACAAACAAAGATCACTCCAGTTTTCAATAAAACAATAATTTCATTGAAGTGTACTATCAACCTCACTCCTAAACCTAAAAGCAATCCAAAATTAGATATTTTGAAAGTAATTGTTTGGAGATTTAAAGCGATATCCTGATATGTTGCCTTAATTAATAACCCAATTCCCAATGGTGTTATCATCATCAATATTAAAGGTTTGGCAATATCCCAAGAATTGACTTCTACACCTTGCAAAACTAATGGTAATACAATTGGCATATAAAAAACAGTGCCGAACATTAACATCATCATTAACCCTGTAGAAAAAGCTAAATTACCCTTAACTATTTGGGCAAGTTTAGGTAAGGCTGGAGGACCTGATGCTAATGCCATAATTATCAAACCATCTTTCACAGGTTCATTAACAGGTATTACTTGCACCAGCAAATATACAAAAAGTGGCACTAAAACAAAATTTGTTAATAGCGATAAAACAACCAAACGGATATTACGAAGAGGTTGCCAAATCTGTTGTACAGTTAATTTTAAACCTGTACCAAACATAGTAGCAACAACAAAAGCCAAAAATGCAATTTTGTCAAGGATGGGGATAATTTCGTTCATAAATTTCTTATTTCGCGCCAATAGGCAAAGAAGAAAGGAATATTCAATATGATTCTGTTAAGCCTGAAACTCTTTTTTTAACGAACCACAGAGGCACAGAGGACACAGAGAGAAGAAAATAATTGAGTATGACTTTTAAAATATCCTCTCAATCTTTCTCTCTGCGCCTCTGAGTGAGACAACAATTACTTCAAATTTAAAGTAACCTTCTGTAAATTACCTGTGAATGCAAATGGTACTTGATAGGTTTCCACAATCGGAGTACCTGTATCTCGACCCACATCAAAAGTTTCATTTAAAGCCAAACGGTAGGGTAAAGTTTTTTCAATTCGACCCTCAGCCACCTGTTGATCATTAATGAATAACTTCCCTATTCCACCAGCACCAACTCCACCACCGTCATAATCAAAATTAAATTTGATTGTTGATTTACCTGATGCTAATTTTTCAGAAGATTGAATAATGTAGCGTTCGGAATTAGCAAAGTTGTAAACGTAAGTTGGTTTACTATCTTCGAGGAAAAATCCCCAACCAGCAAAACGTCCTCCTTGGGTTAATAGAACACCTTCTGCACCACTTTCTGGAATTTCCACATCAGCCGTAATGCTAAAAGATTTATTTTTCAGACTTGGGGCGCTACCTTCGGGAATACTAACTGCACCAGAATAGTAAGTAAAAGTTGTCCGTCCTGCGGCTGGGGAAGGACGACTTTGGACATCAAAACGTTCAGAAAGGCGATCATCTAATGGTAAAACTTTGTGTTTACGCGCTTCTGATAAAAATAACTTTTGCAGTTTTTGCAGTTTTTCTGGATTTTCAGATGCTAAGTTATTCGCTTCGCTAAAATCTTCATCAATGTTGTATAGTTCCCAAGGATCTTTCTCGAAGTCAGCATTAATTGTACCCTGCCAAGGTAATCGAGGATGACGAGCCGCAGCTATCCATCCATTATTATAAATAGCCCGGTTTCCGAACATCTCAAAATACTGAGTTTTACGCTCAGAAGCAGCTTCAGGATCATCAAAGGTGTAAAGTAGGCTAGTACCTTCAATCTTCTGTTGTTTCACACCATTAACTTTTGTAGGTGCAGTAATTCCCGCAGCTTCAAAAATAGTTGGCGTAATATCAATGACATGATGGAATTGGCTACGAAGTCCGCCTTGATCTTTAATGCGATCGCCCCATGCAATAATTAAGGGGTTACGAGTGCCACCAAAATGAGAAGCTATTTGCTTTGTCCATTGGAAGGGAGTAGTACCAGCCCAAGCCCAAGCTGCATGATAATGATTAAAGGTTTTGGGACTACCTAAATCATTTAAAGAAGCTAACAGTTGTTCTCGACTTTCGGGTACTTTATTGAAAACTTTTAATTCATTGACGCTACCTGCTAAACCACCTTCTGCACTAGCACCGTTATCACCAACAATGTAGAAAACTAGGGTATTGTCTAATTCCCCGATTTGGTCAATGGCATTAATTAATCTTCCTACTTCATGGTCTGTATATGCTAAAAAACCGGCAAATACTTCTATTTCATGGGCATAGATTTTTTGATCATCTGGAGATAAGGAATCCCACGCTGGTAATTCTTTCGGACGGGGAGTAAGTTGGGCATTAGCAGGAATTACACCCAATTGTTTTTGTCGGGCAAAGGTTTCTTCTCGTAATTTATCCCAGCCTTGATTAAACTTGCCTTGATACTTGTCTATCCAGATTTTAGGAGCGTGATGAGGTGCATGGGTAGCACCTGTAGCCAAATAGGTAAAGAAAGGCTTATCGGGGGCTATAGACTGTTGAGAATGAATCCAGCTAATGGCATGATCTACTAAATCTGGTGTCAAATGGTAATCAGGATTATTGGTTGGTGGTGCAATCCGCTTGGTATTTTCGACTAAAGCCGGACTCCATTGGTTAGTATCACCACCCAAAAAGCCGTAAAAATACTCAAATCCTAACCCTGTTGGCCAGCGGTCAAAGGGTCCAACCGCACTAGTTTCATAATCTGGTGTATTGTGCCATTTACCAAAAGCTGCGGTGTTATAGCCGTTTTGCCGTAATACTTCCGCTACAGTAGCAGCGCTCTTAGGTAAAATAGTTGTGTAACCAGGAAAGCCTGATGCTAACTCTGCAACTACACCTGTACCCACTGAATGATGATTGCGTCCAGTTAATAAAGCTGCTCTGGTAGGTGAACAAAGGGCTGTGGTGTGAAATTGGTTATAACGTAATCCTTTTTCCGCTAAATGAGTCAAATTCGGGGTTTCTATAGCACCACCAAAGGTACTCGCTTGCCCAAAACCCACATCATCCAATAATACTAATAATACATTGGGGGCTTTTTCCGGGGCTTTAATTGGTGCAGGAAAATCCGGTGTTGATTCTTTGTAAGTAATGCCGATTTTACCTTTAAAAGATGGTGGATTAATCGGTAATACTTTTCCTGTATCTGCTAGTGCGGGGCTAGTAGTGATTAGGAAAATGATGGAAAGAGATAATGCGATCGCTCGCAAAATTAAATTTAACATATTTTTTTCTCACGCAGAGACGCGGAGGCACAGAGAGGAATTAAGAGAGTGTTCTTTAATTCAGGTTTTTTACTAATCGAAAGCCGATATGAGTTGTTCCGGTATCGGGAGATTCTGATTCTCGTGCTGCTGGACGGTAGCGGCTACAATAGTTTGGCGCACATAGGTAAGAGCCTCCTTTGATGACATGAAGGGCAGTTTCTGTTGGTTTTTTGGGGTCAAAACTTTTATTTGGTCCAGTGGGGTTGACGCTGTGGGCTTTGTTGTCATGTCCTAAACTAAACCAGTCGGAAGTCCATTCCCAAACGTTGCCGGTCATGTCGTAAAGTCCATAAGCATTAGCTGGAAAAGAACCTACTTTTGCTGTTCCTACATAACCATCGGCTTTGGTATTAAAAAAGGGAAAGATTCCCTGCCAAGTATTGGCTTTTTTGGCAGAATATTGATTACCCCAGGTATAAGTTGCGCTGTCTAATCCACCACGAGCGGCGTATTCCCACTGTGCTTCTGTTGGTAGTAATTTTTCTGCCCATTGGGCGTAGGCTAGAGCATCTTCGTAGGCAATATGCACAACTGGATAGTTTTCTTTCTCTGTAATGCTGCTATCAGTCCCAAAAGGATGCTGCCAATTAGCACCGGGTGTCCAATGCCACCAACTGAGAAGTTGAACTTGCTTAACTCCTGGTTCGGGCATTTGAAATACCAGAGAACCTGGTAATCGCTGCTCATCTGGTAAGTCAGGAAACTGTTCTTTTGATAATGGACGTTCGGCAACTGTTACATAATTTGTGGCATTGACAAACTCAGCAAATTGGGCGTTTGTTACCTCATATTTATCAATGCAGAAGGAGCTAACTGTCACGTTTTCTCCTGTTCGCTCTTCCTCAAAACCAGAATCATCTGCTCCCATTTTGAATATACCTCCAGAAATCATTACCATTCCTGGAGGACAGGGATTAACGGTATCTGCTAATGCTGGTGAATTGGTGAATAGTGATATGAGTGCAACTACTTGAATTAGTAGCAATATTAGAAACCGCATTTTACGCCGTTGGGACTGTTAAACCGAGAATTTTAGCAAATCTCTCTACATAGAATTCTGTAGGATTAGCAACTTGTTGAATGGATTCACGTTGGCGCAAATTTTCCCACCATTGCTGCAATTTGGGTGTTTCTGTTGGCAGTGTAAAATTACGTAACTTTTCTAAAACTGGTAATCTTTCAAACCAAGGATAGAAGCTAATATCCACTAAACTCAGATTTTCTCCTAACCAGTAAGGACCATTACCAGAAAGTTTACCTAATCCTTCTTCCTCAATATATAAAAGAGACTCTAAAAACTCTCTTCGTCCTTGTTCTTGTTCCTGGGTATCTTTACCACGCAGTAATTTATTAAAAGCTGGGACTAAACGAGTATTAGCGTAGTCAATCCAAATTCTCGCAACTGCTTTTTTAGCAGGATCATGAGGTAACAAAGCGGGTTCAGGAAATACTTCTTCTAAATACTCATTGATAATTGCGGACTCATATATTTCTACATCTCCATGCTTAATCGCTGGAACTTTACCGTAACGAGAAATATTGGTAAAACCTTCTGGTTTGTGCTGTAAATCAATTTCAATGGGTGTAAAATCAATTCCTTTTTCCAGTAAAACCACACGAGTTCTTTGGGAGAAAGTAGAACCTTTAGTGTAATAAAGTTGAATGTTACTCATTTTGTTGATTAGGATTTGTGTGAATTTTTAGTTAATTGCAAAAATTAGTAGTTGCATGACAGCCAAAGATAGAAGTGAAGCAATTTCACTCCTACGATTTAAATTTTTTAACTGGCAAACTACCAGGGCTTTACATTAACTACGGTTTATTGGTCGGATTAGCGTACTATATTAGAAGTATTCCATAGTTTTTACTAAAAAACAAGTCTTTTAGCAAACATTCTTCTCCAAACATAGAGCCAAAATGCCCAACAATTTAACACTTGTCCATAGCTTGCTTCTTTTCAGTACCGCGTTTATTGCCGGGTCACTTAATGCTGTAGCGGGAGGTGGTAGTTTTATTACATTCCCCACCTTAATATTTACTGGTGTATCGCCAATTATTGCCAATGCTACAAATAATACTGCTTTATGGATTGCAGCTATGGCCAGTGCGGGTGCATATCGTCACAATTTACATATTCCGCGACGACAGCTTTTGATACTATGTATTACCAGTTTAATTGGTGGGGGAATTGGTTCTATTATTTTGTTATATACATCAGCGGATGTGTTTAAACAGCTACTTCCTTATCTGTTACTTTCAGCAACGCTGATATTTACATTTAGCGAACCCTTAAAAATGTGGCTACAATTTCAAAGCAAGAAATCATCATCAGAATCTCCACCTTTATTAATTCTCGTGATTGCACAATTAGCAATATCTATCTATGGAGGTTTTTTTGGTGCAGGTTTAGGAATTTTAATGTTAGCAACTTTAAGTTTTTTAGGTATTAAAAATATTCACACCATGAATGCTTTTAAGTCCTTTCTTGGTAGTTGTATCAACGGTATTGCTATTTTTCCTTTTATGTTCGCTGGTTTAATTGCTTGGCATCAGGCTATTTTAATGGCTGTGGGTGGTTCTCTTGGTGGTTATTTGTGCGCTCATTATGCTCGGAGATTAGACCCTCGTTTAGTGCGGATATTTGTAATTGTTGTTGGGTTTAGTATGACTACTTACTTTTTTATTAGGGGATAAATAATGAGAAAATGCAACGGATGTAACAACCGTTGCGACTTATCAGCCGATACATATAATTTATCTTATGAACGGCAGTATATTAAAGTCTTGATGAAGGTAAACTCAATTCAGATTGATTTCTTGACTGTCCTGAAGCATTTGTTGAAGATGAGATGAAAAATGGGATAACTCCTAGAATTGCTGAAATAATTATTGCTGTAATTGCGAGCCAAATTGAGTAAGCTGAAAATTCTGTTTGCGCTGAAGCAAATAAATCTTTACTCAAGGAAAAGCTGTCTTGAACCAGAAATGTTGAATAGCGTAATAAAACTTTACATATTGAAATAAACTTAGCCTATAAGTGCTATTTTTCATCTTATCCAAATAAGTTTTCTAAACCAATGAACATAACTTATTTCCTGACACATATAGGACTGAAGATAACGGAGTTTATCTAATAAAGTTTTGCCAAATTCTTGCGGTATTTCTATTAGTTGCAATATCAAATAAGCGATTAAACAGCACATTATCTGAATTCTAATTCCATTCTCATTCTTTGTCATAAGTCTGTCTAACTTGAGGTGCATTTTTAAGAATTTCCATAACAATTCAATTTGCCATCTTTGTATGTAAATTTCCATAATCTCTTGATTACTAACTTGCTCTTCTCCTTCATTTAATAAGTTTGTTGCTAAACGAAATTCACTCTTAGTTTCTATATCACAAAATGCTACTACTCTAATTTCCACTTCTCTTTCATCTTTGCCAACTTTACAATTACCATTTTCTAGCATTTCTAAAGTGACATTATTTTTAATTCTTAAGACAAAAGCTTTATTTTTTTGTTGTTTTAATTCAGATATTCTTTCGGAGGATGCAAATCCTCTATCCATTATCCCTACTCCTTTTGACGGAATTGCTTCTACTGTTTCTTGTCCATATTTATGGTCATGTCCTTGCCCAAAATGAATCACCATTCCACCAACTTCTGATGTCAAACTATCTAACCCACAAAATAGTTTTACTTGATGATATCCTTGACTCCATAATAATTTACTTGTTAATGTAATAATTGTTGAATCTATAGGAAATAATGCTTGGGTTTCTTCCTTTCCTTTTTTCTTTCTCAGTTGATTGTTTAATTCAGTTATTATCTCCAAAAATACTTGAGTATCTCTCTTTTTACTTGCCTTGGAAAAATTTGATATTTTTAAATCTATCCCTTGATTATTTAGTCTTTGAAATAAATCTCTCATACTCACTATACTTTTATCCATGACATACTGTAACCACACTGATACAAATGAAAATGTGTCCAGAACTGGATAATCTTTTTTGGGCAATGGTTTCAATATTGTTTTGACCACTTCTGGGAAATTCTTTAAGCGCATAATTTGATAATTCTTTATCTAGATTTTTTTAGATTGTATCAAATTATGGTACTTTTTTTTAATCTTTTCCTAACATTCAACACTTCTGGTCTTGAACAGTTCTTTCCAATTCTTTAATATCATTCTTCAATAATTGAATATCGTTTGTATAACCTGGGCTAATAGGTTCATTAGATATGTTTGAAATTTTCTCATTTTTAATTTCTCCACTAAAAAAATACTTTGCCCAATTAGCAATGGCAGAACGATTATCATATTCGTCTTCATAAATGAAAATCTGCCTCCTTCCATTAATACTACTCAATTTATCATTAGCTATTTTTTCATAAGTCTCAATGAGAAGTTTATACCGATAGAGTAGTGGAAGTTCTTGAAGAAGATAGATAAATCCTTGCTTTGCTTCAGACCAAGTTTTCAATTTCGATTTAATATGATGAAAAGGCTTTGAAAGCTCTGCGAAAGCATCAGATGACTGTTGAAAGCAATTGTTGGCTTGATCAACTTTTAAAGAAATATAATTTCGCCAATTTCCAATCTCAATACTTTGATATAAGTCGTGAGCTATGATCTGCAATATTTCTTTATGGCTGCCTATGTAAAAATTATATTTTTTCCCATACTCGACATAATCCAAAGACGTAACTGTGAGTAAATTTTGATCATTTATAGATATTTGCATTGATGGGTTTCCTTCAGCCTTTATTCCTAAAATTTGCCAGTCAGTTTTTAAGGCTGTGTAAAAATTACGAAATGTATAAACAGAATAAGGAAAATCCGGTTTAACTTTGATAATTGCTTTATTAAGAGACTGTATAGCTCTCGGATGAGACGGATAACTCATAAGAGAAATTGCGTCTTTTAGATGAAATTCATCATCAGTTATCTTTCGGCTAATTCTAAAAATTACTCCATCGAATATAATCTCCTCGCCTGATTTGTGTTTAGCATAAAAGTATCAGGGGAATCCTACATCGGAGTGATCTTCAACAATTTCTACCTTTATAAAGTCTTTATCTTCAATAGCTTTTTGTCTTAGTAGCTCAAATACTGCTGGTGAATTACGAAAAACATGAGTAGGACGATTCAAAATGTTTGTATTATCAACAAACTCAGATGAAACCTTAAACATATTGAGCGTAGTCCCATAATCTTCACATCTATCAAGAAAACAGATTGGGAAATAGCCCGTACAGTGTAATTCAATACCTCGGAATGGTGGTTTACTGAGAGCATTCATATCAATTAGGTTTAGATGGAAGATTAAATATAAGTGTACACGGTAGATTTCTGTTGGTCAAACCTTGCCATGGCAGAAGGTAAGATACCGGGTTTTCTCTCGCGTAAGCGACAAGATAAGCGATCGCTATGTTCAAACTTTAGACATCGTTTTATATCAGATATGATATAAATACAATATGGAAGCTCAAAGTAAACCCTTAATTTGGTTGCATGGTGAAGTTAAAACCCCACCTTTCAGTCAAGAAGCACGAATAGAAGCTGGTGTTCTGCTCAGGCAATTACAGGAAGGTGAATCCATTGGGTTGCCACATTCACGCCCTATGTCAAGTATAGGAACTCACTGTCATGAATTACGTATTCGAGATGCAGATAAAAACTGGAGGATTATTTATCGAATTGATGATGATGCAATCTTGATTATTGAAGTCTTTAATAAAACAACCAGAACAACATCCAAGAAAGTGATGGAAATTTGTAAAAAGCGATTGAGCAAATACGATAATGATCAACAGGAGTAATGTGATGGATCAAGCTAAGAAAGAACGTTTAGAATCTAAAGGCTGGAAAATTGGCACAGTTTCCGATTTTTTGGAGTTAACAACTGAAGAAAGTATCTTTGTGGAAATTAAACTAGCTCTCAGTAAAAACTTGAAGGAACGTCGCCAAAAATTGATGACTCAAAGTGAACTGGCTACTAAAATTAGCTCCAGCCAACCTCGAATTGCTAAAGCTGAAAATGGCGATGCTTCAGTTTCAATTGAATTATTAGTTCGGGCAATTTTAGCCACTGGTGCAACTCCTCAAGATATTGGCCAGGTTATTTCAGGTGTGAAGTAAAAAAAATGATGAAAATGTGTTAGTTTGTGTTCCTTGTATGATAAGAAAAATGGAAAAATGATCCTTTCTTTTAACAGGAGTTAATCATGACTATTTCCTTAGATAAAATCACCTACAGTCAATTATTAGTAGAATATCAACCCAAAGTCATCACCACCGAAGCAGAATATGATCAAGCATTAGAAACTGTGGAAAAATTAATGGCTGATCAACAACGTACACCAGAACAAACTGCTATCCTACAATTATTAGTCACTCTCATTGAAGAATTTGAAACTAAATACTATCCTATTGAACAATCATCTCCCCATGCAATGCTAGAACATTTAATGGATGCTAGGGGAATTAAACAATCTGATTTAGTAGGAATTATTGGTTCTAAAGGCGTGGTTTCTGAGGTTGTGAATAGAAAAAGAGCAATTAGTAAAGCTCAAGCAAAAGCTTTAGGAGAACTTTTTAATGTTTCTCTAGCATTGTTTATTTAATAATAAAACTCGCTATTATTTTCTCTAATCTGTCTAGTTGAAGCTAGTAATTTGTAATTGGCAATTGGCAATTGGTGATAAAATTCCTGTTTTCATCCTGGACATCCTGATTTTGAGAATATGAAGCAAAGAGTCGTTGGAAACTCACGATAGTAATTTAATTACTGAGTCTCCAAATCAATCTGCTGAAAGCCCTTAGTTATTTATTAATCAAGGCTTCTTCCTGTGGCAGAAATCCACCCGCTTGCATTTGCCATAATCTGTAATAAGCTCCACCCTTAGCCAATAACTTAGAGTGAGAACCATCTTCAATAATGCGACCATGATCAAATACCAAAATTCTGTCTAAATGCGCGATAGTAGATAAACGATGTGCCACCACAATTACCGTTTTTCCATTCATTGCTGTGTCTAGGGTATTTTGAATCGCTTTTTCCGTAATGGAATCAAGGCTAGAAGTTGCTTCATCTAAGATTAAGATAGGTGCATTTTTGAGGATAACGCGAGCGATCGCAATTCGTTGTCTTTGTCCCCCAGAAAGTTTAACACCACGTTCCCCCACCAAAGAATCATAACCCTCCCTCATCTGGGCAATAAAATCATCAGCATAAGCTTTCCGTGCTGCTTCTATCAGTTCCGCTTCTGAAGCTTCTAAACGTCCATAAAGAATATTTTCCAACAAAGTCCGATGGAACAGAGAAGGATCTTGAGGAATCAGGCTAATTTGCGAATGTAGGGCTTCCTGAGTCATATCTTTGATATCCACCCCATCAATTAATATTTGTCCCGATTGGGGGTCAAATAAACGCAAAATCAAATTTACAAAACTAGATTTTCCAGAACCAGAAAAACCCACCAATCCGACGCGCTCTCCTGGTTGAATGGTGACAGAGAGATTAGTGAATACAGTTTTCTCTGATGAGTAGCCAAAATGCACCTGCCGAAACTCAATACTACCTTTAGTGATGGCATGATCTATGGCATTATCCCGATCTATGATTTCATGGGGTTGAATAATAGTATTCACACCATTAGCTACATTACCAATATGTTCAAAAAATTCTAAAAACCGTTTGCTTAAATTGCGGGCTTCACTAATGATTAAAAGTGATAAACTGGTTGCAACAACGAAGTCAGCCGTAGCAATTTTTCCTTGACTCCAAAGAGAAAGTGAGTAATACAATGTGCCGATTTTCAGAACGGCTGCTGAGATAAACTGAAACCAGCGGATTCGTTCAGAATACCAGTTAGACTTTCTTACCTCTTTGAGTTCACTCTTTAATTGGTCATTCAAATAGCGGCGTTCAAAACCCAAACGAGCAAAAAGTCTGCTACTGGTGAGATTTGTCACCGAATCTACAATAATGCCAGTGGTTTCACTTCTAGCGCCGGCGGCTTTCCGGGCATAAATTCGGCAACGAGTCGCCAACCAGAAGGAAATACTGATAAACAAAACTGCCCAAATTCCCACAAATGCAGCTAGAGGAGGATAGGCACGATAGAGTAATGCCGTAGAAACGATATAGACGATAATTACTGGCATAAATTCAGTAATCATCATTTGCATGGTTTGGGTGACACCCAAAGAAGTTTCTGCAATACGATGGGCTAATGCTCCAGCAAAACTACTGCTAAGATAGCGATGGGAATGTTGTTGTAAATAGGCATATAGCGATCGCACAATATGCTGTCTGTGGATAGGATGGAGAATAGTTTGTAACAATCCCGCAGAACGTCCAAATACTACCTCACCTATACTTAAGGACGTGAACAGGATCAGGGGTTGTTTCAAGCTATCAAAAATGAGTTTGCTGTCTCCTGTAGAGCGTGTGACACTGCGGATCATTTCGCCGATCGCATAGGGTAACATAATCCCACAGGTGGCGTGTATGATTTCCAGAGACACCATTAACACATACCACCAGCGGAACTGATTAACGAAATGACAAATAAATTGGAAGGGAGTATCTGGTAATTCTGGCGCATTAGGAGCGCGTTGAAAAGATTTAGAAAGTTTGATTTTTTTCATCATTTTATCTGCTGTAAAAAATAAAAATAGACGGCTGGAACAACCGTCCGGTAAAGTTTAATAAAATCATCCAAAAGCCACCTAACGCAGAGAATCTCCCCTACGATATTCTGCGGTGATATCGTCTAATTTTTGTTTCAAATTGTCATCAAGTGTTACTTCCAAAGCCTTGAGACTGTCAAAAAGTTGTTCTGGACGACTAGCACCAATGATGGGGGCTGTAATAATCGGATTGGCCAGAACCCAAGCTAAAGCTAGAGTAGTGAGAGATAATCCTGCCAAATCCGCCACTGTACGTAATTCTTCCACAGTATTGAACTCACGGTCATGCCAATAACGCTCCTGATAACGTTCTGCGGCTGCACCCAATGTAAAACGAGTACCTGTGGTGGGTCCTTCAGTCAGATTATGTTTACCTGTCAGCAGTCCACCTGCTAAAGGATTGTAGGGAATTACAGCCTGTCCTTCTTCTTGCGCTAGGGGTAATAATTCTCGCTCAATTTCCCGGAATAAGAGATTATAGCGGGGTTGAATGGAGACAAAGCGAGTCAAATGACGGACATCTGCGCGACCTAAAGCGCGGGCTAGTCGGTAAGCTAAGAAATTGGAAACCCCGATATAGCGGACTTTACCAGCCCGAACTATTGTATCGAGTGCTTCTAGAGTTTCATCGAGGGGAGTTGAAGCATCATCAGAATGCAATTGATACAGGTCAACATAATCAGTTCCCAATCGTCTCAGGGAAGCATCAATGGCATCGAGAATATGTTTGCGTGAAGATCCCTGATCCCAAGGTGCAGAACCGACTTTACCGACGGCTTTAGTAGCAACAATAAAATGTTCGCGTTTGCCTTTTAACCAGCGGCCAATGATTTCCTCTGTTCGTCCAGCAGTGGGTAGTCCACCACCAAGGGGATAAACATCGGCTGTATCGAGAAAGTTGATTCCAGCTTCGGCTGCGGTATCGAGGATTTTTATAGAGGTTTCTTCATCGGTTTGTAGTCCGAAGGTCATTGTCCCGAGAACGAGTCGGGAAACGGTGAGTCCGGTTTGACCGAGTTTGGTGGTTGGTAATGTCATAGAATGTTAGTTGTAGAATTTTTATCTCACGCAGAGGCGCTCCAGGCACGGAGAAATAGAGATGCAAGAGTATGGTCTAAATATATGTACCAAATTAATTTGAAGCTGCATAAAATAAGATATCAATAATAATTGACCGCAGATAAACGCAGATGAACACAGATAAAGAGGGATAAATTTATTGATTTCATAATTCTGTGCAGCCTCATATAATATTTGGTATAAGGGTGTTGCTCTTACAATTCTCTGATTCAACTTACTACAGCCGGCTGGCGACTACTTTGTGAAACTAGCCATTGTTGCAATGTTGGGTTACTGTAAACTTCATCAGCAATAAAATGATCGCCTTGAGGCAATATAGTAAAATCTACTTTTGTTCCTGCTTCGCGTAGGGTATCAACAACATTTTGTGTACCCTCAATTGAAAGTTTTTCGTCTTTTGCACCTTGGAATATTTGGATGGAAATTTCTTTGAGTGCAGCTAGTTGGGTTGCTTCTAATGTTTGGGGTACACGACCTGATGTAGCTACCAAACCAGCAAAGCGTCCAGGATAGGAAGCGGCGATATGCCAAGCTCCAGCAGTGCCTAAGCTGAATCCAGATATGATCACACGGGATGGATCTATGGAATGGGTGGCAATGATATGATCAAGTAAAGCAATTACATCTTCGGCTCTATCTACCCAAGTTTGTCCTTCAGGAAGTTGAGGAGCAACAAAGACGTAGGGTAAGGATGCTGATGAATCTACGAAAAGAGGGAAACCCCATTTTAGTAAAACATTAATATCTGTTCCTCTGTCTTTTGCTCCATGCAGAAATAATACTAGAGGGGCGGGTTTATTGGTGTTAGCAGGGGAGAAAATATAAGGTAATGAACTATTGCTGGTGTCGTGGGATCTTTTTTCAACTGACATAGTTTTAAATCCTCAAATGTGGGTTCGCAAATACCTGACAATAAACATCTGGTGAAAATTAAATCTACATTTTCCAGAAGCCTTGTAAAGAAGTTAAGTGGAACGTCTACGATCTAATCTTCTCTCTTCTTAATTTCTCCGTGTCCTCTGTGCCTCTGTGGTTCGTTTTCTTCATTATCTATTGATGTAGAGACGTTCCATGGAACGTCTCTACCCTAGTGGTTTACAAGGTCATTTACACAGCTACTAATTCCTTTTCTACTGGTTGAGATTCGGTTTTAGGTAGTTTGGATTCTACTGCTGTACCTTTGAAGAAATCAGGGTTAGCTTGGGTGTAGAATTTATAAGGATTGCCGAATACATAAGCCTTGAAGTCATCTTCGGAAATCACGCCTTCTCTGACCAAATCCCAGCTTTCAGCTAAAGGTGCGGTAAGATCGGGTACATCCCAGTGACCAACATCGGAGGAGCATATTTGCCGATTTCAGGAAATTGCTCGGCTGGGTATTTATCAGCGATCGCCTTAATTGGACGTTTCACACCACCAGGAATATTTGCAACTTTCAAACCTAGTGTATTTACCGCAAATTCTAACTCTTCAATCGCTTCTTGGGGAGTAGTCATGGGGATACCAGCTACTACAGTCAAGCGATCGCTATATTTGCGATAAATATCAGCATGATAGTGATTGATTGCCCGTTGCAATAATTGCCGATTCTCCTTACTTGCACCAGCAGCAGCTAAGGCATTATTGGGGAATAGTACCGAATAGTCTGAGCCTTGTTCCGCTTGCCGTTCGTAGAGTAATGCGGGGAGAGTGTAAGTAGCCAAATCTAGGGTATTACGGGTAACTCTAGCCCACCAAGGAGATCGAATTGTGCGGTTACTCTGACGTTCTTCTGGAGTTTGTTGATACCAGTCCTTACCTTCACTCTTGGGATTGAGACGAGAAGATTCAGCCTTGCGTAATTCATCTACCAGCTTCACACCGCCGTAGTGAGCTATATAATCCTCAAGAGCAGGAGTAAAGTCATTAGTGTGAACATCAGTATCAATGACAGGATAATCGAGATTAGCTCTAACTGCGGCGGAAGGAGAGCTTTTCAATTTGCTATATTTAGTCATATTTTCCTTAGAAAAGTTACAAGACAACTTAGATCCCTGACTTCTCAAACAATTGCAGAATCTAAAAGTTATGAATTTTCAAGAAATCGGGAATCTGTGGGAGATTGTGCTGTTGATTTTGACTTGAGTGTTGAACGTGAGATTGAAGATTCTTGTCTTTTAAACAAGCTTAACTTTCCGATAGTTTGCATGGACTCCGGTAGGCTTTTAACGTCTGTGCTGACGGGATGGTTTAGATCCCCGACTTCTCAAAGAAGTCGGGGATCTGTAGGAATCATTTACGCAAATGCCAATGTTTTTTCCTGTTGTTGAACAGCAAAACGATTAGCTGGACGACGTAAACCAAGGTTTTCACGCAAGGTGCTACCCTCGTATTCAGTGCGAAATAATCCGCGTTTTTGCAGAACAGGAACGACTAAATTCACAAACTCATCCAATCCTGTAGGTAAGATAGGTGGCATAATATTAAAACCATCCGCCGCACCATTGATAAACCATTCTTCTAATTGATCAGCGATGGTTTCAGGAGTACCCAAAATGGTACGATGACCCCGCGCAGTCGCCAAAGATAGATACAATTGACGTAAGGTAAGACCGCCACGATTAGCTAAATCCTTCACCAGTTTTAAGCGACTCTTATTATTATTAGTATCACTAGGCAATTCTGGCGCTAAATCATCAAAAGAGTATTGTGATAAATCCACGCCTTTGTAATAATTTTTGAGAATGCCCCAAGCTACATCGGGATGAATTAAAGATTGCAAAAACTCATATTTTTCCTGAGCTTCTTCTTCCGTTCGCCCTATGATGGGAAAAGCACCAGGCATGATTTTAAGATCATCTGGAGAACGTCCATATTTCGCCAACCGCCCTTTAACATCCGCGTAAAATTCCTGAGCATCGGCTAAAGTTTGATTAGCTGTAAAAATTACCTCAGCAGTTCGTGCGGCTAAATCTCTCCCTGGTTCAGAAGCACCAGCTTGAACAATAACTGGATAACCTTGGGGTGGACGGCTAACATTTAACGGACCCCTAACAGAAAAATGTTTGCCCTTGTGATTCAATGTGTGCAGTTTGTCGGCATCGAAATAAACACCAGATTCTCTATCTCTGATAAAGGCATCATCTTCCCAACTATCCCACAATCCTTGCACCACTTCCACAAACTCTTCAGCCCGTTCATAACGTTGGCTGTGTTCTGGATGATGTTCCAGTCCAAAATTAGCCGCCGCATTCTCATTCCCTGTGGTGACTACATTCCATCCTGCCCGGCCATTACTCAAATGGTCTAGGGAAGCAAACTTCCGTGCCAATGTGTACGGTTCTTCGTAGGTAGTGGAAGCAGTGGAAATAAAACCGATGTTTTTGGTAACGGAGGATAAAGCCGAAAATAGAGTAACAGGCTCGAAATGGGCAATTTTACCGTTACGACTTTGAGTTTCAGGAGAACCACCCCAAATTCCTGGACTATCTGCTAAAAAAACAGCATCAAATAACCCCCGTTCCGCAGTTTGAGTAATTTCCTTGTAATGCTCAAAATTCAAACCTGCATCTATTTGTGTATTCGGGTGTCGCCAAGCAGAAATATGATGACCAGTAGCTTGAATAAATGCACCTAACCGAAACTGACGTTTTGCGCTCATATATTTTTATCTTTGTATGGTGTAATTGCAAATTGGCTCAACCTGAGATTTAAAATCTAAAACTTTGCGCCTTTGCTCCTTTGCGTCTCTGCGCGAAACCCAATTATTTAAACTGCTGCTAATACCTTTTGATATTGATTAACTGGACGAGATAAACCCAGATTTTCACGCAGAGTTGTTCCTTCATACTCAGTACGGAATAAGCCCCGCCGTTGTAATTCAGGAATTACCAAGTCAACAAAATCATCTAGTCCACCAGGAAGATAAGGAGGCATAATGTTAAAGCCATCAGCAGCATCATTGACAAACCAGCTTTCTAGTTGATCTGCAATCTGCACTGGTGTCCCAATAATTGTCCAGTGACCACGCGCTCCCGCAATCCATTGATAAAGCTCACGAATGGTAAAATTGTGTTTGCGGGCAATATCAATTAATAATGCTTGGCGGCTTTTGTTATCATTGGTTTCTGGTAAATCTGGCAGTGGTTCATCAAGGGGATAAGAGGAAAGATCCGTGCCTATAAGTCCCTGTAATAAAGCTAAACCAACTTGAGGATGAATTAAATCCTGTAGTTCCTGATACTTGGCTTTTGCTTCTGCTTCTGTAATCCCAACTACGGGAAAGACACCCGGCATAACTTTGAGTTGGTCTGGTGTGCGGCCATATTTTGCTAATCTACCTTTAACATCTGCATAGAAGGCTTGAGCATCTTCTAGAGTTTGTTGAGCAGTAAATATAACTTCCGCAGTTCTACCAGCCAGTTCTTTTCCATCTTCAGAAGAACCTGCTTGGACAATTACAGGATAACCTTGGGGCGGACGGGCAATATTCAATGGTCCGCGCACGGAGAAGAATCTACCTTTATGGTTCAGTTCATGTATTTTATTAGGGTCGTAGTAAAAAGCTGTTTCCTGATCACGAACAAAAGCGTCGTCTTCCCAACTATCCCACAAACCTTTGACTACATCAATAAATTCATGGGCGCGAATATAGCGATCTGCGTGAATAGGATGGTTTTCCAAACCGAAATTACCGGCTGTTTCACTACTACCAGTTGTGACTACATTCCAGCCTGCTCTTCCTCCAGAAATATGATCTAAGGAAGCAAATTTGCGTGCGAGAATATACGGATCTTCATAAGTAGTAGAAGCAGTGGCGATAAAACCAATCTTCTCTGTCACCGCAGACAAGGCTGAGAAGAGGGTGACAGGTTCAAAGTCGCCACCGAAGGCTGTGCGTCCTTCCGCACCACGGCGTTGTTGTAAGGCTAAACCGTCGGCGAGAAAAAATGCGTCGAATTTACCGCGCTCGGCTGTCTGGGCTATCTGCTTATAATGCTCAAAATTGAGAGCGCCATTACTCCGTGCTTGGGGATGTCGCCAAGCTGCAACGTGCTGACCTGCTCCGGGTAAAAATGCACCTAGTCTTAGTTGTTTTTGTTGTTTGCCCATATCAGACTCCAAGTAATATTTTTTACTAAATGAATATAGGATGATAATGATTTTCTGGGATAGCAGTTGTCAGTTATGCCACTGTAACTGCTGCATATTTAGTTATTAGCAAAGCTTTTTCAACTCCTTAGCCATAGCTGTACGCATTAGCGTTAGTGGTGGGTTATTAATAAACTACTGTATCTCGACTGATTTATCGTACATTAATAGTAGAATCTCACAACTCTCATGAAAAAGCAAGTACCTTTTAAGAAAAAATTGATTAACTAAATTTGTTAGCAGCTAATTGTTAGATATTCTAAGTATTTGATGACTCTACAGTGTGCAGTGTGTACGACCGCTCAATTTGAATACAGCGTATAGTTCAAATGCACTATTTAACTACTGAGTGCAAATACAGTAGAGTTTGGGAGGTGTTGAATCACTTCTTTGCTATCCTGCCAAAATGACTCATGGTTCACTTCCAGAACCAGAAAGACTTAAACGGGGTATTAAGGATAATTTGGTCAGGTTGTCAGTCGGAATTGAGCATTATCTAGATTTGCAAGCTGATTTAGAAAATTCTCTATCTTGATAATCAGCAATAAGATAGAGAGAAAAAAGGCAGAAGTGTATTAGTAAAAGTTAATAATTTCTGCTTTTATAGAAAAAATTAACGCTGTTTTTTGTCTTATATTAAGAAATAATAAATATCAATATTTTCTAATAAATCAATATGTATAGATATATCTAATTGAAAAGCTGATAACTTTACTGAATCAAAAATTTTAAAATAAAGTTTGTAACCCTTATTTAATCAGAACTTCATCAAAAAAATATCATTAATTTATCTAGCAATGCTACACAAACTCCGACAATTCTATCGGAATTATCAATTTTAATTTAGAGTTGCATACCCATTGATTTTTGAAAAACTTTTAATTAGCGTTGTAATTAGTCCGGCTCAGGACTGAAGATACATATCAAAAAATCAAGGAGTATTTAGTATGATGATGATGATGACTAAATCTATGACTAATGAAATGCAAATATGCGTGAACGCTTGCATGGAATGTCATAAAATGTGCCTAGAAACCATGACTTACTGTATGACTAAAGGTGGTAAGTACATGGATATAACCATGATGATAATGCTGCGAGATTGTGCAGAAATGTGCATGATGTGTACAAATATGATGATGGCTGGTTCTGAGTTCAGCGATCGCACTTGTATGTTGTGTGCGGAAATGTGCGATCGCTGTGCAATAACCTGCGAAAAAATGAGCGATGATAGCAAGATGATGGAATGTGCTGCTGCTTGCCGTAGATGTGCAGAATCGTGCAGATCCATGCAAATGATGCCTGTTTAATTATTCTTTACTTGCAGAAGTTTATCTGCGACCCAATGGTCAAACGCTCAGGCTATAATCAGTCTGGGCGTTTGTAGCTTTTTGTTCAAGATTTGACATAAATAGTTTTTACCCCTGTTGTCTGAACATTAATATTAACATTCATATTTTTACGCAAAACATTAAAGATTGCAGTCAAATTATCCATAGTTGGATTACCTTTTGCGGATAACATTCGATGTAAACTCTTGCTTGGTTTAGAAGTTTCAATTGCCAACTGTTCAAACCCTACTGTTGCATTGACAATATCTCTTAAAATCAGTCTTGCTGTTTCTGGTTCACCATTGAGAAAGAGAGAAATAGCTTCATCAAGTAGAGCGATCGCAAACTCAGGATCTCTTTGTACCCGTGCGTTAACAGTTTCTGTAAAGTCTCTAGTAAGTGCCATAATAATTACCTCTTTTCTCTATTATCGTTGTCAGTTGCTTGCTCTTTACTAACTTCTTTTTTTCGTCTTTCTCCTCCCGTGAACTGTCAGTCCGTGATCACCTAGTAAATTTGATCCTCTCTATCTTGGATCTGTTTTAAAGAGTCAAAATACTCAACAATGGGGCTTTTAATTGATTGATCTATTTTTCCAGTATCTCTAATGGATTCAATCATCCTGTAAGCATTTCTAATATTTTTTCTGAATTTATCAATTTCAGCTTGACGAGTAACAGGATTATTTATATCAAAGATATCTTCCAAGCCAACAAAAGTAGCCACTGTATGAACAATAACCTCATGATCCAGAAAAAAGCTTTCAGAATCAGTCAACTCAGCAATTTCTAACCCGACATGAAAAGCAATTGCTTGCTTAATTTCATTTGATAATTCTTCTGTTGCAAACAGATCACCAATTATGCCTGAAGCTTTTTTTACTGCATAATATAACTTCTGATAAGCCTCTATCTGTTTATCAAGTAAATTATCCGAAACGACAGATTTAGGAACTTTACCCTCAATCTCAAGAGTTGCTGTTTTTTCAGCTACTTGCTTCCAGCCACTTAGCACTTCCAGAGTGTAGCGATTTCGGTCATTGTCTACAAGTTTGGCACAATTTTGACACAACCAAACTCCATTATCTATTGACTTGCGCTGTTCAGAAGACAGTGATTTATCATAACGAGGACCTCCTGATGATGCTGCTGTAATGTGTGCAGCAACGCCAACATTGACTGCCTTCATTACATCTTCGTGAGGACCACTAGTAAGCTTACGGCAGGAAGGGTTAGAACAGCGATAACCAACACGTTTTGCAAGTAAATCTTTAGTTTTTGGAGAAAAATCGTCGCGTAAATCCATCCAGAAGAGTCTCCAGTAAATTTCATTAGAACAGGCAGCCTATGGAATTGCTTTTTTGATTATACAAGAACTTACGGATTATACCGTTATTGAACGCTCTCGCAAAGGCAGTAATGTAGGAATTTCCTTTGGATAATCAGCAATTAAATCAGCTTTATGATTTTCCAATTCCTCCCTACTTCCATAACCATAAGTCACACCGATTGAAGCAATATTATTTTTCTTAGCTCCGATGATATCATGTAGGCGATCTGCGTACAGCAGCATTTCGAGATTCCTACGGAGCTTCGCTATTGCACTTTCTATACAGTTATCGAACGCTTACGATATTCCTTACACGATCACAGCCAAGATATTACTATAATAGAAACATCAATCTTCACAGTTAACTGTAATGACTATCAAAGAGTTACTCTTACAAGAAATTGACAACACCCCCAACGAACTCCTAGAGGATCTGCTGAGTTTTTTACAATCACTGAAAACAACCTCAAAACAGCCTCTAAGTACATATCAAGAACTCTTAGAACGAATTGATTACTTAGAAACAATAGTAGGTATTCGTAAAGGACTAGATGAATTTAAGCAAGGTGAAGGAATACCAGCGGATCAAGCTTTAGCAACCCTAAAAAACAAATTTAATATTCCTCCTCGCTCATGAATTACCAAGTTATTATTCAACCTACAGCTTTTCAAGAAATAGAAACTGCTTATCGTTGGATGTGCGATAATCTGAGTCCTGAAGTAGCAAACAATTGGTACTATGAACTTGAAGATGCTATAGCATCATTAAAAAAATTTCCTAATCGCTGTACCATAGCACCAGAAGCAAAAGTAATTGGTGGTGAAGTTCGTCAACTCTGGATTGGAAAACAAAGAAAATATCGAGTTTTGTTTGTAGTCGAAGAAGATATTATCGCCATTATTCATGTTCGTAATAGTCGCCAATCTTATTTAAGTGAAGAGTCATAATGATGTTTATTAGCCATAGTATAATTTTCTGTAAGTATCGCTTTTAATAGTGATCAGAGTTGAGCGATCAAATCAAAGGTAGTAATGTAGGAATCTCATCTGGAAAATCAGCAATTAAATCAGCTTTATGAGTTTCCAATTCTTCCCTACTTCCATAGCCATAAGTCACACCAATTGAAGCAATATTATTTTTCTTAGCTCCGATGATATCATGTAAGCGATCGCCTACCATAACTACAGTAGAAGGTAAAAGACTTTCCCTCTCTATAATGTAGGAAATTAAATCACCTTTCACACTTCTATTACCATCTAATTCACTACCATAAACACCATCAAAAAAAGGTGCTAAATCAAAATATTCAATAATGCGTGTAGCATAAATTTGAGGTTTAGAAGTTGCTACAAAAGTCTGATAACCAGCAGCACGAATAGTTTTTAGAGTTTCGGGAATTAGCGGATAAAGAGAATTTTCAAATAACCCAATCGTAGAAAAGCGACTACGATATAGTAAAATTGCTTTCTCCAGTAATGTGTCATCAGCGGTTTGCAATAACTGGGAAAAACTGCTTTTCAGTGGTGGTCCAATACACCAAAGCAATTCATTAGCATCTGGTGGTTTATAACCAAGTTCCGATAAAGCATACTGAATACAGCGAGTAATCCCCTGTTTAGGATCAGTGAGAGTTCCATCTAGGTCAAAAAGGACTGTGTGAGAAAGCATTTTTGTAAGTTCAAATAGTTTTTAACCTTTGTAGAAACTCAATATTTAACTGTAGTTTTTCTCCCAACCACAGAGAATTATCTGTATGATCTTTGACATCATCTCCCGTTTCTGGGTGAACCAAAATATCTAAACCTTCTCTATTAAGCATTAACCAAGTCACAACTTCACCAAACTGATGTGGTAAAAAAGCTACTTGATACATGGATTTGGGGTGTGGTCCTACAGGTTGTTCATGCCAACGTCCCAATCTTACATCAAATTTAGCACCTAAACCTTCTCTTACACGAGCAGCCGTTTCACGACTAGCGGTATCAAAGTAAATATGTGCATGAAAACCAGCAATATCAGTATTTGTATTCATAGTTCTTGATTTTACTTCTTATCCTCAAGTATAACTTAACAATTATTTAGATATACTAATCATTAGTCAGCCATAAATTTAGTTAAACCACTTGAATTTTCTTTCTGGTCATGTAATACTACTAAAACAAACACCGATAAGTCGGTCAACAAACTGTAGTTTTTATTTTGTCCCAACCCGTCACGGGTGATGCACAGATAACTGGCAATAGTCATGTCTGCGCTAGTTTTGGTATTAGACATCTGGTGGAAAAGAATGTAGAGACGAGAATCCCTACCCAGGTCACGTCTCTACATCTAAATTATTTAAGATTTGGGTTTTTGATGTCAACAAATTCCCCATACCCCAACACAAATCCTAATTTACAAAGGAACTCCAACATGGCTGACATTAAGATTTATAGTGCGGTTGTTTGTCCTTATGCTCACCGTACCCGCTTGGTACTTCAAGAAAAGGGTATTGATTTCGATTTGATTGAAATTGATTTGCAGAATAAACCAGCAGGTTTTACAAAAGTTTCTCCTTATGGAAAAGTACCTGCAATTACTCATGGAGAAAACCGAGTTTGGGAATCAGCAGTTATTAATGAATATCTGGATGAAGTATTTCCTAACCCACCGCTTTTACCTACCAACCCCATTGCAAAAGCTCAAGCTCGAATTTGGATAGATTTTGCTAATACTAGATTAGTTCCTGCTTTTTCTACTCTATTACGTAGTCCAGATTTTCAAAAGCAAGAGGAAGCTAAACAAGAACTCTACAAACATCTAGAATTTATTGAAAATGAAGGTTTAGGAAAACTTTCGGGAGATGGTCCCTACTGGTTTGGTGAATCTATCAGTTTGGTTGATTTTACCTTTTTCCCCTGGTTTGAAAGATGGGCTGCTCTTAAACATTATCGTGGCTTTGGTATTCCTGCTGAATTCACTCGTTTGAAACAGTGGAAACACGCGCTTAAAGAACGTGAATCAGTGAAAGCGATCGCTCACTCCAAAGAGTTCTATATTGAGCGATATGCTAAATTTGCTGCTCCTGTTCCTGTGGCTGCTTAGTCAAACGCTATATTCAACTATTCCTAAATTGAGAACACAAATTTATGAGTTATCAAAACATAGAAGTTAAACCAATTGCTGGACGTATTGGGGCAAAAATTAAAGGTGTTAATCTAGCTGAAAACCTCAGTGATGAAATCATCAGCGAAATTAGAAAAGCCTTAGTTGAATATAAAGTCATCTTCTTTCGTGGACAAGAACTTGATGCTAATGGACAAGTAGATTTTGCCCGTCGTTTCGGTGAAATCACTACCGCACATCCGACAGTTCCATCACTTCCTGGACATCCAGAAGTATTGGATTTAGATTACAGCCGCACTGTTGCTCGTGCCAATAACTGGCACACCGATGTCACATTTGTAGATCGTCCGCCCCTTGGCTCGGTCTTGCGGGCGTTGGTAATTCCGTCAGCGGGAGGGGATACTATTTGGGCAAATTCGGTGACTGCATACCAAGATTTACCGGAGCATTTGCGTAATTTAGCTGACAAACTCTGGGCTGTACATAGCAATACTTATGATTATGCCACAGCCTTTGATATACCTGAAGAAGTGAAATCTTACCGAGATGTGTTTACTTCAACGGTGTATGAAACCCTGCATCCAGTGGTGAGAATTCACCCTGAATCTGGGGAAAAGGGCTTGTTTATTGGTGGTTTTGTGCGGCAAATTCGCGGTTTATCTCCAACTGAATCAGGGGATATTATTCGCTTGTTGCAATCTTATATTACACGACCTGAGAATACCGTGCGTTGGCGCTGGAAAGTCGGTGATGTGGCTTTTTGGGATAACCGTGCTACTCAACATTATGCCATTGACGACTATGGAGATCAACCCCGTCGTGTGCAGCGTGTAACCATTGCTGGTGATCTTCCTTTAGGTATTGACGGTAAGTATAGTCAAGTAATTAAAGGAGATTCTTCGGCATATATTCCCAATCTTGTAGCAGCTTAATCACAGGCTAACTTTAGAGGGTGTGTTACCGCAAAAGGTAATACACCATTTTGATCATGAATTTGATAATTTAAGGAGTTGGATTTTATGGCTTTAACACCTTCGACAATGTTACCTTTGGGAACTTTAGCACCTAAATTTAATCTCCCAGATGTGGTTTCAGGTAAAACGATTTCATTGGCAAACTTTGCTGATAAAAAAGTATTAGTAGTTATATTTGTTAGTCGTCATTGTCCTTTTGTGCAACATATCAAATTTGAATTAGCAAAATTAGGACAAGATTACAAAAATAGAAATGTGGGTTTTTTAGCAATTAGTTCTAATGATATTAATACTCATCCTCATGATGCACCAGAATTACTTAAAGATTTTGCTCAAGAATTAGATTTATCTTATTCTTTACTTTATGATGAAAGTCAAAAAGCGGCTAAAGATTTTTTTGCAGCTTGTACTCCTGACTTTTTTGTATTTAATGCTAATAGAAAGCTGGCTTATCGAGGACAATTAGATGATAGTCGTCCAAAAAATGATTTACCTGTGACTGGACAAGATTTACGGAAAGCGATTAATTATGTTTTAGCAGATCAGGAAATTATTTGGCAGCAAAAGCCGAGTATTGGTTGTAATATCAAATGGAAAGCGGGGAATGAGCCGGTTTATTATAAAGTTCCGGTGACGGTTGGGTAGTTAGGGATTTTATGGATAAAAAGTGAAACTTTACCAATACCTGCTGATATTACTGTTATTTTTCTGTAGGATATTTTATCAGTAACCTAAATACCCAAAAACTTAAATGATCAGCCGCATTTTTCGGGTCAGAGTTCCATTGCAATTTCATCAAGAATTTGAGTCAAAATTCCTGAAGGTATCAATCCCACTTGTTAAGTCATATCAAGGTTTGGTGTCTGTCACTATTGGCAGACCAACAAAATGGGCAACCGAAGAATATGTGATGATTTCAATTTGGGAAAATGAGCAATTTGTCGAAGATTTTGCTGGCGAAAATTGGCATCAAGCAGTTATTCCAGAAGGAATGGAAAAGTATATAACTGAATGTTGGGTTCATCATTATGAAAACTTCGGTTCAGAATCGTCTTTTCAGTTTCCATAAATCAATTTCTCTCATGAGATTTCCTAGATAATCTAATCTATATCTTGTCTGAATCAGGATGTCCAGGATTAACAGGATGAAAAAATTAAATCCTGTAAATCCTCAAATCCTAGAAATCCTGATTCTGACAATTAATCCTCATGCAACGCCCCTAACTTCCTAATCTCCGGCCAAATCGCCGCCGTCGCAGCTACCACTAAAATCGTCCCAATACCCCCGCCAACCACAGACAACACCGGACCAAATAAAGCCGCTAACGAACTCAACACAATTTTCTTCTTTGTCAGAAAATGGCCAGATTCTAGATTGTTCAATGGGAAGAGGAGTAATCAGCTTTTTTCCCATAAGATATGAAAATGATTTATAATCTTCTTTGAAAGAAAAATTTTCATAATCTGCTCGAATTGAATAATGAGTTAAATCATCTTGGTGATCTAAGCTTAATTGCTTTTATTTATACTCGCAATCCACTACGCGAAATCCTCGACATTTTCAACAAGACACCTAACCCACAGCATATTCTGTAAACTTCCTCATAAAAGGAGACTGAAAACCCAAGACAATATCTTCCTTTGGAACTCCCACAGCAACTAAATTTTCTGCAATATCATCTTCAGTACCATTCCATTGCAGCCAAATTTTTTCACCTTTAATATCAATATGAATAATACAACTATGTACCCATTCTTGACCTTCCCAACCTACATGAACTATTTGATAGTGGTCACGTTGTGTATCAAAAATTGTCTCAACTTCTATATTCCCGTTAGCAGGTTTTTGTTCGCTATATTCTTGTAAAATCTGCTGTACAAGCTGGCGATATCTAGTTAGTTTATCCATTCTGCAATCACCTCATGCTCTACATCATAAATAATCATTTTGACTTGATTCTCTTCAATCATATCTCTAGGAAAATCAAGATTAAAAAATGTCTTATAAGTTGTTAAAGGTACTGCTAAATACAAAACACGATCTGGCTGTCGTCTTCTTAATGCACCTCGATAATTAATAAACTGTCCTAACGCTGTATGAAATTCCGAAATTGCAGACGACCTCTCCAAAAAACTTTTGATTTCAACAGCAATTTTTTCTCCTTCTCTTTCTGCCGCAATCAATTTTTCTGCGGCTAAATCAATAGACAGATTTACCCCGCCTACACTAATTGATAGGGGATCGTGAGTAATCTGCCAACCGTCCTTCTGTAGAGCTTTTTTGACAACTTCATGAAAGACATCTTTAGCCGACATACTGAATCCCTAATTATATTTCCAACTTTTATCTTACCTCATTTCTTCCTCTCTGTGACTCTGCGCCTCTGCGTGAGACTCATTCCTTTATAAATCCTCATGCAACTCCCCCAACTTCCTAATCTCCGGCCAAATTGCGGCTGTTGCCACCACCACCAAAATCGTCCCAATACCACCACCAACAACAGAAAACACCGGACCAAATAAAGCCGCAGTCAAACCAGACTCAAAACCACCCAACTCATTAGAAGCACTAATAAACACACTATTAATGGCCGCAACACGACCCCGTAAATGGTCGGGAGTGCGAATTTGCACCAAAGTATGACGAATCACCACGCTAATGCTGTCTAACGCCCCGCTAAATGCCAACATCAACAACGACAACCATGTCCAACGAGACAGTCCAAAAATAATTGTCACAATCCCAAACCCGACAACCGACCAAAGAAGGGCTGGTCCAGCTTTGCGGATAGGTGGTAAATATACTAACAATGCTGCCATAATCAACGCACCTATTGATGGGGCTGCTTGTAAATAGCCCAATTCCACCGGACCAACGTGCAGAATATCTTTGGCAAAAACGGGTAATAATGCCACTGCACCACCCAGCAAAACAGCAAATAAATCTAGAGTGATAGCTGCGAGAATGAGTTGATTATTCCAAACAAATTCAGCCCCAGCAGCTAGAGTTTTCAGGGATATTGGTTCTTTTTTAAAGTCGGTTTTTTGGGGTTTAATGGCTGCGGTGAGGAAAAAACATGATAGTGCTGCGATCGCTGCTAATATATATACTCCTGTCGCACTCTTGAACAGAGCAATACTCAATCCTCCCAAAGCTGGCCCAATGACCGACGCTAATTGAAAACTACTACTATTCCAAGTCGCTGCATTAGTAAAAGCACTGGTAGGTATTAACTGCCACATCAGCGCATCACCAGCAGGTTTGAGAAATGCCCTGGCTACACCTGTTAATAATAAGCAAGCATAAATTAGAAAAACTGCACCTTGATAATAGGAAATAGCCGCTAAAGTTAGAGAACAAAACATTAATAGCAGCATTGCAAATAAAGTAATCTTTTTTCGGTCATTTTTATCAGCAACGTGTCCCGTAATCAAAGTTAGGGCAATCATTGGTAAAACCTGCGCCAGCCCGATGCCCCCTAAGGCCATCGCTGAATCTGTTCGCTCATATAGCTCCCAGCCCAGCGCTACCGTCTGCATTTGTCCCCCTGTGAAGAGGACTACACGCCCAATGGTAAATAGCCGATAATCTCGAAATCTCATGGCTGCCAAAGGATCGTGTTGTGCAGCCTTACTGTTATGGTGAGTTGGTTTCTGTTTGCTCGAAGACATTTTTTAGTAGAGTCAAGCCTGATTCAATATGTGATACTTGCTCTGGTGTCAAACCTTCTAGAATTTCCGCAATTTCCCCGCGAGTTTTTTCCTGGGATTGCTCTAAAAGCAGTTTTCCCTCTCTCGTCAAATTCAGGACTACTCGTCGTCGTTCTTGAGGATTATCTGTCCGTTGCACCAGATTTCGTTGGACTAATTTTTCTATAGTTGTGGATGCTGTAGCACAGGTGACTCCGAGATGATCTGCTACCTCAGACAAGGAAGCACCAGGATTGCGATTCAGAAATGCAAGCGATCGCAATTGTGGTATAGATAAAGAGTCAGAACTGTGCGATCGCATTTCGGTTCGGATAAACCGCATCAATAAGGGGACAGTTTCCATCACCCTAGCGGCACATTCTTCAGAGGGTTTATCCAAACTCATAATATCTATCATTTTTCTCTAGATTACAGGAATGCCCGGTAAGCGTAAAGCTCAGAGGCTTTAGAGAAAGAGATATAAGCGGCTCGTGAGATTTTAATCCCCGTCATCAATTTCTATTTTCTCTTGCCATAATTTAGCATTTTATGGATAATGTTACCTATACAGGAAGGGTAATTAACCTGTCTAAAAACCCGATTGCTGCCTAAACCGCAGACACTGTACCTTGACAATTAAATCTATTGGGTTCTATTACATTGTTCTAGCTTCCTCCTGGTAATAGGTAAAAGATTTACAGGTGCTAGGCACTCAGGATTTTGAAGCGCATTTGCTTCAACAAAAAAAGAACTTGCCGTAAGGCAACTAGGGTAGGGCATACCCGAAGTCGCTTGGGGAGAACCCCACCTCTGTTTTAGAGAACGCAAGGAATCTAAATTAAGTGGTTTCGATGAACCAAGAATCTCACCGGCTTTAGCCAGTGAGAGTGTCAAATCGCCACCTGTGGATAAAGTCGGCCACAGATGTAGGTTAAACCTATTAATGTTAGCAAGAGAATTGTACAATCTAACCCGAATCCATAAATACTTGAACCATTCGCCAGCATTGCACCCCGTAAAGCATCCACTTCATACGTCAAAGGATTCAAGTGGGAAATGACCTTTAACCAACTTGGCATCAATGAAATAGGATAGATGGCATTACTGGCAAAAAACAACGGCATGGTGATTAATTGCCCAATACCCGTAAATCTTTCCCGCGATTTCACCAAACAGCCGATGATTAAGGAAAAAGTGCAAAAACAAGCTGCTCCCAAAAATATGACTAGCACAACTTGCAGGAAAGCCAAAGGATTGAGATTGAGATGTACACCCAGCAAAAACGCTAAAAGGTAAATAAACACCACTTGGGAAAAACAACGAATCCCAGCCGCAAAAGCTTTACCCAAGACAATCGCTGCACGGGGTATGGGTGCAACTAAGAATTTCTGCAAAATCCCTAAATCCCGTTCCCAAATTAATGTCATTCCCCCAGCAAAAATAGCAACAAACAGCGCACTCTGAGCCAAAATACCGGGAGTCATAAAATCCAAGTAAGGTAAATTACCTGTAGGGATAGCACGAGTCCGAGTAAATACTTGCCCAAATATCAGCAGCCATAAAGCCGGTTGTACAGCCCGAATCACTAAATCACTAGGATCATGGCGAAGTTTCCGCACTTCCAATTCAGTAATTACCAGGGTTTTAGTAAATAGTTCTTTAATATTAGAAAAAATCCCTTTGGGGCGATTATATCTAGGTTCAGCCCAACCGTTGAGTGGTACGTCTGGTTCTTGCAGTCTCACGATAACTCACTCCTGATACTAATTGATTTCCTGCGTAGTGGATGAAGACATCATCTAAGGTTGCTTCTGGTTTCCCAATAGCGGCTTTTAAATCTGACGGTGAACCGGTGATAATTTCTTTACCCTGATTCATAATCACGACTCGATTACAAAGATGATCCGCTTCCTCTAAAAAGTGGGTAGTTAAAAAGATGGTTGTACCGTACTCAACACGAAGTTGTTGTACAAGTTGCCATACTTGGGTTCTTGCAACTGGATCTAATCCGACTGTTGGCTCATCTAGAAATAAGATTTGGGGTTGATGTAAAATGGCTTGAGCAATTTCCAGTTTCCGAATCATTCCCCCAGAAAAAGTTCTCACTAACTGATGTGCTACATCCTCCAAACCCATGAATTCCAGCACTTCAGCGATTTGCTGTTTTCTGCGTCGAGGAGGAATATCATACAATTTAGAGAATATTAACAGATTTTCATAACCTGTTAAAGTCCCATCTGCTGATAAAGCCTGGGGTACATAACCTATTACTCTTCTCACTGCATCAGGTTGACGAGTCACATCATAACCGGCTAAGTATGCTTTCCCGCTACTGACTGGTAGCAAGGTAGTTAACATCTTAATTACTGTACTTTTTCCCGCACCATTGGGACCAAGTAAACCAAAAACTTCTCCTGATGCTACGGAGATATTTAAAGTATCAACGGCTGTTGATTTTTCAAAGCGGCGCGTCAGTTCCAAGGTTTGTAATATTACCGATTTTGGAACTTGTGCAGGTATTTCCGCAGATTCTATTCTTCCCGTAAGTTTCGTCACGAGTCGGATTTACTTCCTTGTTCAAATAATTAGACTATCTAAATATTAGTTTGACATATTTTTTCTAAAAGTCAAGACCAAGGATTAATGATGACAACTCCAGCACCAGCAAAATCTTTTTCGTTACGAGTAAAGGAGGGTCATGGAGTGAATGTACCACGGGGTAGACTGCGATCGCGGTTCAAGTCCAGTTCTTCAGTTAGTGCAGTCAAGGGGGATTGACGGAAAAATTCTGAGATTTTAGTAGTCTCAATCAGAGCAGTTTCCTCTTTTGTCAGTTCTAAAAACTCGGAAACATTTCCAACTTTCCAGCCCTTTTGTTCTAGACGTTTTCTTTTAGCTTCATCCATAATACTAATCTTGTATATCTTCATCGTACTTGCTTAGTCGTTTGTTTATCATTTTTGTCCATGTCAGTTTTTATATCATATTGAATATATTTTTAGTTAGGGCTTGCTGAAAAAGTGAGTCCAATAAGTTCATAAATTGCAGCAACTATTAGTAAAATAGTTCTAGTTTCCTTATACATAAACTCAAAGAAGGTAAATAATATGTTGATTGAGCGCAAAACTAAAGATGGAATCACATACTTATATCTTATGGAAGAACGCTACAACGAAGAAAAGAAGTGTTTTGAGAAAAAAAGGATTAAATCTCTGGGGGTAGAAGAGTCAGCTACTATTGGCAAAATGACAAAGGAGTTTGCAGTGGTCTGGGGAAAGGAAAGGACGCTAGGAAATGCTGTCCCATTTAGCGAAACTGTTATAGGGCAATTTCCACCAGCAGAAAGCGATGAAGGCGTAATTTTACCATGCGATATTGTGAACTGCGGCAAATTTCGCAATGGAGCGCAGCGTTGGTGGTGTCGCACTCATCAGGTTCACTGGGGAACTAAAGCAGATTTGCTACAAGCTGCGCGAGAGGGTGAAGAGGGCATCAAATGTGCAAATGCAAAACAGCCGATGGATTATACCAAGAAACCTTTGGTGATTGATCCTGGTGATTATGAAGGGGGAATTGGTATTTGGGCAGCTTTACCAACAGCAATTAACACTACAGACGAGATGGACATTGATAAGGTCAAAATTCACGTCCATGCACGCCCCAAAATAGGTGGTAAAAAGACTATTGATACTAATTATCCAGCAGTGGTAATAACAGCAAATGATATATTACCCTTACTTGGTGTTATGGAGGATAAAAAAAGAGTTGTTATTGCTCCACCAGCAGCACTAGCATATCTAGAAGCATTGATTAATAATCTTCCTTTAGGCATACTTAACTGTAACAAATGCCATCACCCACATTTAGACTTAGGTGATTTTGCAAAGAACCCTCATAAAAAACATTTTTGTGGCAACTGCGGTGTTGATTCTAATTGGTCAAAAGAACCAATGATCAGCAGTCCAATTAAGGAATTAGTAGATAAATTTACACAAAATACTAACTTTGTCAATAGCGATCGTATCCTTGATCTTAGAGATTATCAAGATCATCAGCTAAAAGTTTGGGCTTCAACACCAGCTATTCTCTGGACTAGCAATCAACCCCAAGAAATGGGTATTCATGTTCACATTTATCAAGGGGGTAGAAAAATTATTGATGATACTTTTTGTCAAGTTACCGGGTTAGATGGTTCATTGTTGGAGAGAGACAAACTAATTTCAGTAATGCTAGATAAACTCAAAAATAATGTTGAGAATTGAGAATTTATATCCTATCTTTCTTCAAAATATCCCTCACCCAAGAGTTACTATTCACTTGCCTAAAACAAATATACTAGATCAAGAAGCAATCAAAAAATTTGCCCAATACCGGAATGATATTCTAAACCAGTTAAAAGGAGTGATTCGTCATCATGGTTAGAGATATTCAGTTTAGTGACCTAGAACAGTTGCTTTTCAAGATAGGTTTTACTAAAGTACCAACAACAGGTTCTCAGCAAATCTATCAATATCCATTGTCAGGAACTTTGGTCATTTTACCAGCTTACGAACAACGGGCTTATGTTCAACCTGTGCATTTGGTAGCTGTACGTCGAGTATTGGCAGAAAATGGGTTAATAAATAGCAATTCTTTCGACAGTTTTTTAGGAAAGGTTGCAAGCTAAAGTATTACCTGTAATTACAATGTATAAATATTATCTAAAATCTCCTTTATCCAAGTTTCCTGTTCAGAAGATAAAGCAGGTTTTAGAATTTGTGCATAATCAATTGCTAAATGCTACATAATAGAATTCCAAATTATTTCCCAGATTTTACTCAAAATTCAAATTTAATGACTAGGTTTATACATGATAAATTCGCTAAAGACTATCTAGAAGAATTATTAAAAGATTACGGAGAAGTCAAAGCATCAGAAAAAGTCTCAGGAGAAATTAAAGAAATAGATGTTTTATTCACACCTGCTAAACAACAAACTTCTAAATTACAAATACTGGGCTTACTAGGAAGACTTGCCGAAAATCCTGCAATAATAGAACCATACCGCAATCCAGCTTCTAGCGATGAAATCTGCGACTGTATTCTCAAGTTATTAGAAGTCAAGGCTTCATTGCGACGAGAAGCCAAAGCCAATAAAATCAAACTTCAGGAGTCAGAAATTCCTAAATTGTGGATTTTAACCCCCACCATATCTGAAACTCGTTTATCTAGCTTTGGAACTATCCAAAAAGAAGATTGGTTATCGGGAGTACATTTTTTAGCAGATGCCTTGCGAACAGCAATTGTGGCAATACACCAACTACCACAAACACAGGAGACTTTATGGTTGAGGCTTTTGGGTAGGGGAAGCGTACAATCACAAGCAATTATCGAGTTGCAGGCGTTACCATTAGATCACCCTTACCAAAAAGCCACCCTGGAATTAGTTTACAACTTGCGCGAAAATTTGAGAGTAAATCAAGAACTAGAAACAGATGATAGGGAGTTAATTATGCGATTAGAACCATTTTATCAAAGAGATAGAGAACAAGCTAAAGAAGAAGGAAGACAAGAAGGAAGACAAGAAGGAAAGCAAGAAGGAAAGCAAGAAGGAGAAAAAAACTTAATACTGCGTCTACTACATCGTCGGATTGGGGAAATTGATGCGTTATTAATCGAGCGAATTACAGGATTATCAATTGAACAGTTAGAAAATTTAGGAGAGGCATTATTAGACTTTTCTAGTGTTGCTGATTTAGAAGCTTGGTTAACCCAACACTCAATTTAATTCATTTTGATTATTAGGGAGTTAATTATGCAATTAGAACCATTTTTCAAACAACCTATACTTGTCATAATCTAAAAACATTAAATCAGGTAGGTTGGGTTGACGTTAGGAAACCCAACACTTACAGACTTTTGTTGGGTTGCGCTGTCGCTTAACCCAACCTACAAAAACTCTTAACTAAACAGTATTGTAATCATTAGTGACTTCCACTTGCTAAAATGAAGGGGTATAATTCAATAGAAAAACCTATTTAAAATATCAAATCCTAAAAACATGAACAACTTTAAAACTCTTTGTAAAACCCTAGCTATTAGTACAGGAATCTTTTTGTTATCTGTGCCTACTACCTACGGGATACCACCAAAACCCTTGTTAACTGCCAAAACAACCTATAATCAAACAGGTTCTTGGGACGCAACTTATTATTTCAAAATCAAATTACCAGAATCTCTGGCTAATTGGCAACTGCAACAGGTTGTTTTAACACAAATAGAAGGTGTAGAAAATATTAAATTCAATCAGAAAGACAGTTTTGCTTTCATAGAAGCAAGTGGACAAAAAGAAAAGCTAGGTATTACCCTAACAAAGAGTTCAACTCAACCACAAACTATCATTGCTACTTTTGATAAACCAGTTTCTGCAAATCAAACAATTATTATCGGTTTAAAACCTTTTTATAATCCCACCAGCGAAGGTATTTATCTATTTCGAGTTCATGTTATTTCCTCTGGTGAGAAAACGAATGATTTAGTTGTGGGAACTGCCCGGTTGCAATTTTACAATGATTTTGATAATCACCTATTTTATCAAAGGTAAAGTGTGTAGGAATTGCTGATTCTTCATGCAAATGCAATATTCATCAATTAGTTAAGAATGCTAGACGACAATTATTCAGCAGCACATTTAATTCTTGTGCAACTTGTAACGGATTTTTACTTAACATTACAGCTTCATGAGGATTTCTCCCTGTTCTTATAACAGCAGAAATTGCATCTTGATTAGAAAATCCCCGCACACTAACTAACCAAGCCGCTAATATATGTCCAGTCCGTCCAATTCCACCAGCACAATGCACAACTACTTTTTCATTTTGTTGATTTGCTGTGATTAAAAAAGGCAATATTTTTTGTGTGAGTGTTTCTAAATCAGATAAATGAAAATCTTCAATTGGTGTCCAACAAACTTGTTGATTACCAAATTCTTGCCGATATGTATCTAAAAGATGGGCATAATTAGCTAGTTGTTTTTCACTAAGTAAACAGCAAACTCCCTTGATATTTTGGGATTTCATAAACTTAATCCAGTCTTCTACTTGCTGATTAGAATATCCAGGTTGAGAAGCACCAAATACTATAGTTTCTTGTTCCCAAGCAGCAGCAAATTTGTACATTTTCAACTAGCTAAATTTTGAATTTTTTTAATTGCTCATCATCTGATTCTTGTCTAAAAGAGACTACCATTTCATTCAATGCTTCCATATCAATTAAAAAAGCATCATGTCCGTGAGTTGATTTCAGTAATCCTAGTTGAGCATGAGGAATTAAATCTACTAATTCTTGTTGTTCTACTGGAGGATAAAGAACATCAGAATCAATGGAGATAATTAAAGTTGGTTGTTTGATACTTTGCAAAACTGATTGATAATCTTTTCTGTTCCAACTAACATCATGACTGTCCATTGCATGAGTTAATGTAATATAGGTATTAGCATCAAAACGTTCTATTAGTTTTTGACCTTGATATTGTAAATAACTAGCGATCGCAAACTTATTAGATTCATCCTGCTGTCTACCAAAACGATTTGTAAAACTGTCCCAATAACGATAAGTAATCATTGCCATCATCCGCGCTACTGCTAATCCTTGGACTGGTGGTGCATCAATTGTATAGTTTCCTCCTTGCCAATTTGGATCTATATAAATTGCCTGTCTTTGGGCTTCACTCAAGCCAATAGACCAAGCTGAATGTCTTCCAGGTGATGCCATTGGTGCGATCGCTCTCACCTTTTTTGGATATAATAAAGCCCATTCTAAAACCTGCATTCCACCCAGCGAACCACCAATTGCTAACCGTAGAGATTTAACTTCCAGATATTCTAGTAATGCAGCTTGGAGGTGAACCATATCCCTAATTGTAATTCTGGGAAAAGATGCACCATAAATATTTCCTGTATTTGGGTTAATAGAAGTTGCTCCAGTTGTACCGTAACAACTTCCTAAAATGTTGCTGCACACAATAAAATCCTGGTCAGAATCAAAGACTTTTCCTGAACCAAACAAATCTCCCCACCAGTCGTCAGCGTCAGCAGAACCAGTTAGAGCATGACAAATTAAGACTCCATTATCGCCGTTTGCGTTTAATTTTCCCCAAGTGCGATAAGCAACCTGAACATCAATTAATACTTCACCAGATTCTAATGAAAATGGTGCTGACAATTGGTAAAACTGGTTTTTTGATGAAATGAAGTCTAAGTATTTCATAAAATTAGCAATTAGCTATAGATCCCCAGATCCCCGATTTCTTAAAGAAGTCGGGGATCTTTTTCTTTTGGTATATTAGCCAGAAATCTTCTTAAATGCCTGTTCAAAGTCCTCCTTAATATCGTCAATATGTTCAATTCCCACAGATACCCGCACTAAATCTGGTGTCACACCAGCCGAAATTTGTTCACTATCACTTAGCTGTTGATGAGTTGTAGAAGCAGGATGAATAACAAGGGTTTTTGCATCACCGACATTTGCCAAATGACTAGCTAATTTCACATTACTAATGAAAGCTTTACCTGCTTCTAATCCACCTTTGATACCAAAATTAAGAACTCCTCCAAAGCCATGTCGAAGATATTTCTTTGCTCGTTGATGATATGGATGATTGGGAAGTCCTGGATAATTAACCCATGCTACTTGCTCTTGTTGTTCTAACCATTTGGCTAATTCTAAAGCATTGTTGATATGACGTTCTACACGCAGGGAAAGAGTTTCTAATCCTTGCAGTAATAGAAAAGCGTTAAATGGACTCAATGCTGCTCCTAAATCTCGTAATCCTTCGACTCTGGCACGAATAATAAAAGCAATGTTACCAAATTGACTACCTTTCCCAAATACTTCTTGAAAATTCAATCCATGATAACCAGGGGAAGGTTCAGTAAAGAGGGGAAATTTGCCGTTACCCCAATCAAATTTACCAGAATCAACTATGACACCACCAATAGATGTACCATGCCCACCTATCCACTTAGTAGCAGATTCTACGATAATATCTGCACCATGTTCAATTGGTCGTGCTACATATCCACCTGCACCGAAGGTATTATCTACAATTAAAGGAATGCCGTTTTCATGGGCAATTTGAGCTAAAACAGCAAAGTCTGGGATATTGAATTGGGGATTACCAATGGTTTCGACATACAAGGCTTTTGTGTTTTCATCAATTGCCTGACGGAAATTTTCTGGATCATCTCCTTCCACAAATTTGACATTAATTCCCAATCGTGGAAGAGTAACTTTGAACTGGTTATAAGTTCCCCCATAAAGGAAACTGGTAGAAACTATATTATCTCCTGCTTGAGCGATCGTACTTATTGCCAAAAATTGTGCCGCTTGACCGCTTGCAGTGGCTAAAGCTGCTACACCCCCTTCTAATGCTGCAATTCTTTTTTCAAATACATCCGTTGTCGGATTCATAATCCGGGTATAAATGTTACCAAATTCCTGGAGAGCAAATAACCGCGCTCCATGTTCAGCATCATCAAAAACGTAGGAAGTGGTTTGATAAATTGGTACAGCACGGGCATTAGTACCAGGTGCAGGTTTTTGTCCAGCATGGACTTGTAGGGTTTCAAAACGATAATTTTCTGACATAGTTAGTATTTAAATAGGTTGACTATCAAAACATGAAATTTGGACTTACGCAAAACCTCTCAAACTCTTATTTCTCTGCGTCCTCTGCGCCTCTGCGGTTGGTTTGTCCGTAATTTCTGCGTAAGTTCTAGAAATATTGAAACTCACACTCCATACTGTTTAAACCATACCTGGAGTCTTTGCCAACCATCCTGGGCTTCTTTTTCGCGGTAAGAAGGGCGATAATCGGCAAAAAAGGCGTGAGGTGCATCAGGATAAACAATTATCTCTGATTTATTGCTACTAGATTTGAGTTTTTCTCGTATTTGTTCTACTGTGTCCACAGGAATACCTGTATCTTGACCTCCATAGAGTCCCAGCACGGGGACTTTTAACTCAGAAGCAATATCAACAGGGTGTTTAGGCTGTAGTTCGGTTACATTGCCTACCAATCTTCCATACCAAGCCACACCTGCTTTTACGTTGGGATTATGTGCTGCATATAACCAAGTGATTCGACCACCCCAGCAAAAACCCGTAATTGCTAATTTATCAGCGTTACCCTTGGCTGATTTTACAGCCCAAGTAACAATATCATCTAAATCTGATAAGACTTGAGCATCGGGAATTTTGGACACAATTGCGCGAATTTCGTCAATATTGCTTAATTTTGACACATCACCTTGACGGATAAATAGTTCAGGGGCGATCGCTAAATACCCTAATTTAGCAAAGCGTCTAACAACATCCTGTATATGTTCATGAACACCAAATATTTCTTGAATTACTAAAACAATGGGGAAATTTTCACCTTTTTCTGGTTGCGCTCTATATGCCGGAATTTCCCCACCCTCAACGGGAATTTTCACCCCTCCCGCAATTAATCCTTTTGTATCTGTGGTAATTACTTTAGCAAAAACAGGTTGTACGGCTAAAGCAAAACCAGTTGTTAAGGCAGCAGTGGCAATAAATTCACGCCGTGTTATTTCTTTGATCATTTTTAATTACCTTGATTTATTTTTTTCTCACGCAGAGGCGCTCCAGACACAGAGAGAGTAAAGGCAGATTTTTAGAAATAATTGATAATTAGTAATTTTTCTATTACCAATTACCAAATTATTTATTAGCTTGCCAAACTATTTCCTTAACCTTGACTTCTTTAGGAATCAATTTGATCTTATAGAAAGCATCAGCAATTTCTTGTTGTTTCGTAATTATTTCATCTGTTAGGGGTAATACACCATACTCACGCCGCTTTTCGGCTATTTCTAAAACAGCAGCATCTATACCTAATATAGGTGATAGTAACTTAGCAACTTCAGGTGGATTATTTTTTGTCCAGTCGCTTACTTTCTTAACTTCATCAATAACCGTTTTCAGAGTATCTAAATTGCTATCAGCAAAAGATTTAGCAGCCAGATAATAACCACGATTAGGTGCTAATCCAGTCGCATCTGTTAAAGTGCGGACACTTATTGCTTTCTCGGCTGCTGCTAAGTAGGGGTCCCAAATAGCCCAAGCATCCACCTTTTTACTTTCAAAAGCAGCGCGAGCATCGGCTGGTTTAAGACCCATAGGTTCGATATCTTTATATTGTAATCCTGCTTTTTCCAATGCTTTTACTACTAAATAATTAGTATTAGAGCCTTTAGCAAAAGCAACTTTTTTACCTTTGAGATCAGCCACACTTTTAATAGGTGAATCTTGAGGAACAATAATCGCTTCAGCTTTGGTACTCAATGGATCATAAGCAACATAAACAAACGGTGTACCTCCTGATTGGGCAAATACAGGGGGCGCTTCTCCTGTGTAACCAAAGTCAATACTTCCCGCATTTAAAGCTTCTAACATGGGTGGACCGGCGGGAAATTCAGTCCAAGTGACAGAAGCACCAGAGGCTTTTAAAGCTTTTTCTAATTCCCCTTTGGCTTTTAATGCGTAGAGGACAGTTGCAGCTTTTTGATAGCCAATACGAACCACTGTACTGTTAGAAGTTGGACTTGAAATAGCGGTTTTAGTTGTTTGCGCTGTCTGAGTTGTCCCAGTATTCTCGCTTGTGTTAGGAGAACAAGCCGAAATAACAAAAGTCAAACTTAGTCCAACTGCAAATAGTAAGGAAAGAGTGTGGATGTTCTGCTTTTGATATTTTTTTAGGAAGGTGATTCCAGCTTCCAATAGTCGGAATGGAGAAAATTTAGTCAACATTACTCTGGTGTTAAGGTCAATAGAATATTTGGACTCAAGTTAATTTATCACAAAACTACAGTATATCAATCAGTTTACCGTATTTTTTTCTTAGAGTATCACATAGAGGTTATTTTTGTTGCTTTTTCTAGTGATCTGTGAGATGCTTGATTTTAAATCAACAGTATTTGTATCAAGATACCGTATTTTAACTAATCAAGGGATGTTCGCTATGGCAAGTAAATTAGAAGGAAAAGTCGCCATTGTTACCGGGGCTTCTTCGGGAATTGGGGAAGCTACAGCTATTTCACTCGCAGCAGAAGGAGCAAAAGTAATAATTGCAGCTAGAAGGGGAGAGCGTTTAGAAGCAGTAGCAAAACATATTACTGAAAATGGTGGACAAGTATTACCTGTTGTTGCAGATATTACCGATGAAGTACAAGTTAAAAATTTGATCCAAAAAGCTCATGCAGAATTTGGGCGCGTCGATATTTTGGTAAATAATGCAGGTATATCATTTCCAGGTAGGATTGAAAATGCAGATCCGTCAAACTGGCGGAAAATGATTGATATTAATGTTTTGGCGTTAATGTACGCAACTCACACAGTTTTACCTATTTTTAAAGCGCAAAAATCAGGACATATCGTTAATATTTCATCCGTCGCTGGACGCATTGCCCGTGCAGGAATGGCAGCTTACAATGTAACTAAATGGGGTGTAAATGCCTTTTCGGAAGCATTAAGACAGGAAGTATATCAAGACAATATCCGCGTTACTATCATCGAGCCTGGTTTAGTAGAAACAGAAATTGATCAGCATATTACCGATGTAGTAGCAAAGCAGGAAATTGCAGCCAGACGGAAAGCAATTACACCATTACAAAGTGAAGATATCGCAGCAGCAATAGTTTATGCTGTTACCCAACCACAGCACGTAAATGTAAATGAAATCTTAATTCGTCCAACTCAGCAAGATCGGTAATGACTATACCTGAAAATAGGTAATATTAATGTTAGAAGAAAATAGCACATCATTAAAGAAAAGCAACAAAATATTTGCTTTTTTGAAAATTTCACCTGCAATTAAATCACCCAATTTATCTGGTTTTCTCATTGGAGAAAGCGTGTCTTTTTTCGGCTCTTGGATGACACAAATTGCTTTAGTATGGATGGTTTATCAATTGACAAATTCAGCCATGTTAGTTGGTATAGCTGGCTTTAGCAATCAAGCTATGGGTTTGGTGATTACGCCATTGGTAGGAGTATTACTAGATAGATGGAATTTAAAGTATGTTTTATTAACTACTCAGATAGTATCTATTCTTTTATCTTCATTACTAACTTTTTTAACTATTAGTAATCAGATAAATTTTACAGATATTATTATCATTGGTATTCTTCAAGGCATAGTCAAAGCTTTTGATTTACCAGCACGTCAAGTAACTATTCCTAGATTAGTAGAAAATAGAAGTGATACTTATAGTGCAATGGCTGTGCATTCATTTTTAATTAATACAGCTAAATTTGTCAGTCCGATGATTGGGGGTTTGATAATTGCTAGAAATGGAGCAGGTTTATGTTTTTTAGTAGATGCTATTAGCTATTTGCCTTTTATAGTAGCTATCTTAACTATGCGGATAAAACCAAATATCAATAATTTATCTACATCAAAATCTCCAAAAATTTGGCATAACTTGAAAGAAGGATTTATTTTTGTCTATAATTTCGTGCCTATTAAATCTATTTTAATATTGCAAATTATAATTTGCTTTATGGCAATGACTTATGTAAATCTTCTACCGATATTTGCCAAAGAAGTGCTAAAAGGCAATGCAGAAACAATGGGTTTTCTGATGACTTCTACAGCTTTGGGTTCTATATTTTCGGGGATTTATCTCATGCAGCGTAAGAAAGTAATAGGACTAGAAAAGGTTATGGCAATTTCTACTTTAGTCTTGGGAGTATCATTAATATTATTTTCTCTCTCAACACAGCTAGAAATTTGTTTGGTATTAATCTTTATTGTGGGATTAACTAACACCTTAACTCTAGCTTCAATTAGTAATTTTCTGCAACTAATTCTTGTGGAAGAAGATAAAAGAGGACGAGTAACCAGTATATTTATGACTACTTTTTTGGGAATACTACCTTTTGGTAATTTATTTTTTGGAGGATTAGCAAATTATATTGGCGTTGCTAATGCCTTATTATTTGGTGGTGTTTGTTGTATTTTGGGAGCTTGTTTTTTTACTAGACAAATCTCAGAGATTAGAACAGTGGTAAACCCCATATATCAAGAAATGGGATTAATTTCTTAGTCAGCATAGAACTTACAGATGATGTTATCGAAGCCGTGATTATTATGTGTGTATGGGTAATTTATGAATTATCCCTACTTTGGTGATTTTTTGAGTACAGCCTATTTCATTCAAATTCAGATCCCCGACTTCTCTAAGAAGTCGGGGATCTTGTTGTTCATAAAATTTAGGATTGCTATATTACCTAAATACTTCAAATAAATCTTGAAAAAAATAATAAATGTATTGGAAAATACTTGATTTTCAGATTTTTTGTGTAAAGATAATATTTAAATACGTAATTTCGATAAGAATACGAGAGTTTTTGCTTTAACAGAATAAAAATTATCAATTTTGTAAACTCCAAATATTTCAGCCATGAAAATACCATTTTTGCCACAACAGCGCATAGTTTTAAACCGATTTATTCAATATTCACTACTGGGATTATTTACTCTATCTACACCCTTGACAGGTAGTTTATTACAAACAAGCCAAGCCCAGACAAAATCTGGATTTAGTTCTAAAGTTATCAACTTAGCTTATCAAACCTCTGGGGATATTGTCAAAGTTAAAAAAGTTGTTGAGCCACGTTTTAAAGAATTAGGTGTAACGGTGAATTGGGTTGGACCATTTCCAGCAGGTCCACAACTAATAGAAGCCATGAATGCAGGTAAGATTGATATCGGTACAGTGGGAGAAACACCCCCAATATTTTCCCAAGCTGCTGGTATCACAGAAATCATTTATATTGCTGGGCGTGTACCCAGTAGAGGACTAGGGCAAGGTATTATCGTCAGAGCCAATTCTCCGATTAATAAATTAGCGGATATTAAGGGTAAAAAAGTTGCATTTCAACGGGGATCTAATGCCCACTATTTATTAGCTAAAGCTTTAAAAGAAGTGGGTTTAAAGATTAGTGATGTTCAAGTTGTGGGACTAACTCCATCTGAAGCCCGCGATGCTTTTATTCAAAATAAAGTTGAAGTTTGGGTAGGTGGTGATCCCTTTTTAGCTCTTGTCGAAAAAACCATCCCTATTCGTAATCTCAGAAATGCTTCAGGGATTAATACTCTCGGCGGATTTTATCTGGGTAGACGGGAGTTTATTACCAAAAATCCTGAATTGGCAAGAGTGTTTTTAGAAGAAGCAGATAAGGTGGGAGAATGGGCTGATAAGAACCCTAAAGAAGTTGCCAAAGCTTTTGCACCTGAACTGAAATTAGATGAATCAGTGTTAGAAACTGTGGCCCGTCGACGGACATATCGGTTAAGAAAACTGACACCTGGCATTATTGCTGAACAACAGCGAGTAGCTGATTTTTATTTTGACGAAAAAGTTATTCCCCGCAAGATAAATGTCAAGGAAGCAACTCTTTCACCTCAATTAACTGAAGCTATTACACCTAAACGGCTGAAATAATTTTTCAGTTACTGGATATTCCATCTGCTTGAGGTACACTATTTGCGAGCATCTTGCTCGCACTACAAGGGTTTTATCATTAATATCTGTATCTCAAACTGACTTTGAATTCTGTCACCTGTTCCCTGTCACCTAGATATGGATGAATTTTTCTCAATTTCAATTATTTTACTTATTTTTAATTTTCTGCTAAAGTAGCAACAAACTACTTTAAGCCTATCAACTTACCGGAGTTGGATTGACACCAATGAAGAGTGGGTAATCTTTCTCCCTGCGGGTAATAGGTGCAAAACTCCATTCCATCTTACAGAGGAATCAATCCATGAGTGCAATGTTTCTGGCTGCCGATGATTGGGTACATATAGGTTTTAGACTAATATTGGCGCTTTTAGTCGGTTGCATCATTGGATTGAACCGTCAGAAAGGTGGTAGACCAGCAGGGATGAGGACATTTATGTTAGTGAGTATGGGAGCAGCACTATTTGTGATGATTCCTTTGCAAGCTGAAGGTGATAGTTCCTTCGCAACCACTAATGCCGTAAGTCGCACGATTCAAGGTGTAACTACAGGTATAGGGTTTCTTGGTGCAGGATTAATTTTGCAAGAATCTCCTAGAAAATCTGAAGTGCCAAAAGTGCGGGGTTTGACTACAGCAGCCTGTGTTTGGACGGCGGCAGGATTGGGAGCAGCCATTGGTTGTGGTTTGTGGCAAATGGGATTATTGGGAGGATTATTGACTTTAATTACCCTCAGTGGTGTAAAGCGGCTTGATCGATTTCTGAGGTTTTTAATTGGTCAAAATAGTCAAGAACTTGCTTCACAGCTAAATGATATTACTGATGATGATTAATAGTAAATAAGTCACAAAATACTTGTCTAATTAATAATTAATAACTAGTCATTCTATCAGTACGACAGTAAAAATTATGCCCGGAGGCTCAATTCCATCTTTATACAATTAATACTAAGCTATGAAACTCCTTATGAAAATTGGTGTTTTAGCACATCGAGATATCCAGAACACGCTACAAACTTGGCAAAAAACAGCAGATTATCTGACCACAGAACTTTCTGAATATGACTTTACTATTGTTCCTCTAAATTTCACCCAGATTGGTGCTGCTATTGAACAGAATGCAGTGGAATTTGTAATTGCTAGTCCGGGAATATATGTGGAATTTGAAGCCCTTTATGGAGTAAATCGGCCGGCAACTTTAAAGCAGTTGCGGATGGGACGAGCTTATACCATGTTTGGTGGAGTAATTTTCTGTAATGCTCATTGTGACAATATTCAGAGTTTGACGGATTTGCGGGGTAAAAACTTTGTTGCTGTTGCGGAAAATTCTTTTGGAGGTTGGAGATCAGCATGGAGAGAAATTGTAGAAGCAGGGATAAATCCTTACCGGGATTTTCAAAGTTTGCAATTTACCAATAGTCATGATGCAGTGATATATGCTATTGGGGAAGGTAAGGCAGATGCAGGAACTATTTCTACAAATGTATTGGAACAGATGGCTTTAGAGGGAAAAGTTGATTTGAAAAACTTCAAAATCATTAATCAGCAAACGCAGTATGGAGAAAAATTTCCCTTTGCTTTGAGTACCCAGTTATATCCTGAATGGCCTTTTGCTGTTACCCAAGAAACTCCGAGTCAATTAGCAGAACAAGTAGCGATCGCATTACTAAAATTACCAAAAGATCATCCCGCAGCGAAAGCAGCAAAATCGGAAGGTTGGACAATTCCTCTCAATTATCAATCATTTCATGAATGCTTTCAAGTTTTACAAGTTCATCCTTATAAAGATTTTGGCAAGACAACTTCTAGTTTTGAATTAGCAGTTAAAGGATCAAACGATGGATTATGGGATTGGAATTTGGAAACAAATGAAGTCTTCTTTTCTAACCGCTGGAAAGAAATGTTAGGGTACGCTGAAGCTGAGATTCCGAATCTTTTTCAAGAGTGGAAACAGCGGTTACATCCAGATGATAGCGATCGCGTTTTAACAACTTTTCGGCAATACTTTGAAGGGCAACTTTCCACTTATGAACAAGAATATCGCTTACAACATCGCAATGGTAACTATCTTTGGGTACTTTGCCGAGGAATACTGTTACGAGATGTTTGGAATAAACCATACCGCATGGCAGGTTCTCACACAGATATTACCCGACGCAAACAAGCTGAGGAAGAATTACGAGAATCTGAATTACAACTAAAAACCCAAACTCAGAATTTACGACAAGCATTGAAAGAATTGCAACAAACGCAAATGCAATTGATTCACAGTGAAAAAATGTCCAGTTTAGGACAATTGGTAGCGGGAATTGCTCATGAAATCAATAATCCAGCAAATTTTATTTATGGCAACCTCAACTATTTAGAAGAATATGTTCAAGGATTATTAAATATAGTTCAAACTTTCCAGCAATGTTATCCACAACCTCTAAATGCAGTTCAGATAGCAATGGAAAAATTTGAACTTGGATTTGTTAGTAACGATCTACCTCGACTACTCAATTCTATGCGGGTGGGTAGCGAAAGAATTAGAGATATTGTCCATTCTCTACGAAATTTCTCGCGCTTGGATGAAGCAGAAATCAAAGCAGTCAACATTCATGAAGGAATTGAAAATACATTATTAATTTTGCAGCATCGTTTGCAACGTAATTCTCACAAACCTACTATTATTCTTAATAAAGAATATGGAAATTTACCGATTGTGGATTGTTCTCCAGGACAACTTAACCAGGTATTTATGAATATTTTGAGTAATGCCATAGATGCTTTAGAGAAAACTATTACCCATCAGCCAAATAATTTTATTCCTACCATTACTATTCGGACTAATGTGATAGATAATCGTTGGGTTTTGATCTACATTGCAGATAACGGATTAGGTATGAGTGAAGAAACGAAGCTACGAGTATTTGATCCCTTCTTTACAACTAAACCAGTTGGTCAAGGAACAGGACTAGGATTATCAATTAGCTATCAAATAGTAGTAGAACGACACAGTGGCAAACTTGATTTTTTCTCAGAGCCTGGAAAGGGAACAGAGTTTCAGATTAAGCTTCCTCTGTGTCGGGAGTTGGTGAGTTGAATGGACTTAATAATGTAGTGACTGCATTAATAACACTCAATTCAAATGACTTAACTATTATACAGTAATTTTGTATTTATTTAGATTGAACCCAATCAACAGCATTCATTCATCGAGGTAGTTCTCGGAAATAAAGCTTTGCAAAAATGTATATTTATCCAGTAACTCTATCAACTTACCGTAGTTTTTACTTGCGGTTTGGGAGAGGCTGTGGCATAATCTAGTCAATAACCCCGGTATTCCGACCAAGTTGCCGTAGTTTAAGAATTTAAATCTTGCTGTAAGGAATTCATCATGCTTAAAGATGGACAAGGGCTGTTAGTGACAACAGGTTCAGCCGAAGCGATCGCTGCTATTAACCGTTTTATTGATCAATCCCTTGCTTATGGTAAAGATGCAAAAACAGCGATTTTAGAAGCAGTTGAGGCTGATCCAAATTGTGCTTTAGCTAATGCTTATGCAGCCGCTTATCATCTGAGTCAAGAAAGTACAAAAGATTGGCAACAGGCACAACCATATTTGCAAGTCGCACACAGAAATTTAGGCAAAATTACTGCCAGAGAACAGTTATACGTAGAAGCAATTTTAGCTTGGGCAAATCAAGAGATTGATGTAGGAATAGCCCTTCATGAAGAGATTACCAATCAATTTCCCACTGATTTAATTTCCGTGCAGCAGGGGCAATATCACTATTTTTATACAGGTAATAAAGAAAAATTACTAGAAATTGCCCAAAAAGTTTTACCTAACAATCCCCAAAAAGATTATCTATATGGGATGGTGGCCTTTGGCTTAGAACAATGTCACCAATTACCAGCAGCAGAAAAAATGGCACTTGAGGCGATCGCCTTAAATAGATATGATCCTTGGGCGCATCATGCTATTGGTCATGTAATGGAAACCCAAGGAAGAACTCAGGAGGGAATAATTTGGATGGAGAATTTTGCATATACCTGGGACAACTGTAACTCTATGCTTTATACCCACAACTGGTGGCATATAGCACTGTATTATTGGCAATTAGAAAACTACGAAAAGGTTCTGAAAATCTACGATGAGCATATTTGGCAACGTGCTAACAAACAATCTCCCAAAGACCAAGTAGGGGCAATTTCCATGTTATTACGGCTAGAATTACGTGGAGTAGATGTAGGCAACCGTTGGCAAGATATCAGTCCTTATCTTTACAGTCGCATTGATGAACACGCATTACCATTCCAGGATTTGCATTATGTCTATGCCCTTGCCAAAGCTGGACACAATAACTGGGTAAAAGAAATGCTTCAAAGTATGGAACATCACGCCTTGAGTATTAATCCCTTTCTCCGCAGGAGTTGGGTAAAGATAGCAATTCCCGCAGCTAAGGGCATGGTAGCTCATGCTCAAGGTGATTTCCAGACAACTGTTAACGAACTCAAATTTGTATTATCGCGGTTGCATGAGATTGGGGGAAGTCATGCACAGCGAGTATTATTTGCAGAAATTTATCAAGATGCTCTCTTGTGCGAACAAAAGCAGCATCGAATTTATCCTATCAGTGCTTAGAATTTTGTGGGATGGGCATACTACGGCAAGCTCAGTACAAGTCTTGCCCGTCCCTATATTATTAGCACTGATTAAGTACCAGATAATTTTCTAACTTCACTGCATCAAAACGCTTAACACTAAATTGTTTCATAATTTCTTGCAACTGAGCATCTGGTTGGAGTAGAGCCAATTGCATTTGCTGAATCAAAGAGATACCTAAACGCCGCGCTGTTACCAATGGTGGCATCGGAGAAGGTCCAATTATTTGCACCACACGTAAATGGTGTGATAATTCAGGAAAATCCCGTAATTCTTGTTCTAATACAACACTATCAATGGCTGCACAATCAGCCAGTCCTTCAACTACCCAACGAATAGAACGTTGATGAGAACCTGATTCTAGAGATTTTCCCCAGAAATTGGGTGGATATTTTTCTTGACTCAACCACCGCCAAAGTAAATGATAACCACTATTAGAACCAGAGTCATTATAGCAAAAAGTTTTCCCTGATAAATCAGCAAACTTCTGAATATTGCTATCAGTCTTAACAATCACATCTGCATAGTATACAGGACAATCACCATATCGAGATGATTGCATCACAGGCGCAACTAATGTCTGTAATTGATTTGGTGCTATTTGACTATAACGAATTAGTGGTAATCCACAAATAAAAGCCAAGTCTATTTGGTCTTTAAATAATAGAGTGTCTTTTAAGGGGTCGTATTTACTTTGATGTAGTGCAATTTCTACTTGTAAAACACGACCTAAATAAGCTGTAATCTCCTGATATAGTCCAAAATAATTAGGAGCTAAATAAGATACAGCCTGTAATTTTGTAATCTTAGTCATTCTTTTTTTTAAACACTGCTATTTTGGAAAATTTTAATTAGCTTTTGCCTAGAGTAATGAATATATAAAAAACTGAGACTAGCAAAAGCAAGCAGCATGATTTTGAAAACTATTATATAAGGATGAATATACCACCATGTCCCCTTAAATAAGGATACTCCTAGTTCTGATACCTTCCCTAAAACATGAGGATATGCTTTTTGATGGATCTGAATATTAATGTCTTGGGCTAATGTCATGATAAATTCTCTTGTCAATAAAAAACTAAAGCACAGCAACTCGATAGGCTTACCGTAGATTATATCAAAAAAAATCTGGTTTTCCTATTTTGACGAATAAAAATCCCTAATAACCAGCAGTTTTATCTACTACATTGCGTAAAGTTTGTCCTTGACGATAGCGGTTGAAATTATCAAGAAATAGGGCAAGTGTTCTCTCCTTAACTCTAGGAGTATTTCCAGAACAATGGGGTGTAATAAACACATTTGGCAATGTCCACAAGGGACTTTCTGCTGGTAATGGTTCAGTAAATACTGTATCTAAAGCCGCACCAGTAATCCAGCCTTCCTGTAAAGCTGTAGTCAGTGCTGATTCATCAACTATTGCCCCTCGTGCAATATTAATTAAATAGGAATCAGGGCGGAATAAACGCAGGATTTCCACATCAATCATTCCCTTTGTTTCTGGAGTTAAAGGTGTAGCTATTACCACAAATTCTGCTTCTGGCAGTAGTTGTTTCCATTCATTTGCACCCACTACTTTATCAAAGTTTGGTAATGATTTTGGATGACGAGAACTGCCAAAAATACGCATTCCAAATGCTTTAGCACGAACAGCAATTTCTTGACCAATTCCACCTGCACCGATAATTAATAAAGTTTTCTCGAATAATTCTTGAATTGGTAAACCTCTTTGCCAGTTATGCTCATTTTGTAGTTTATATAAACTTGGTAATCGCTTAGAATAAGCCAATAAATAAGCAATCACAAATTCAGCAATGGGAATACCATGTACTCCAGAACCATTAGTTAAAATTAAATTTCGTTCCAAATATTTTGGTGTCAAAATATGATTTACACCTGCATTTGGGGCATGATGCCAACGCAGCAAAGGCGCAGCATCTAATACTCGATGTAAAGTAGTAGGTTTGAGATAAAAGTAACTAAAGTAAACTTCGGCATCTGTGGCATCACCATCTATATTACCTTCACCATCCACACGCACTACAACAGTACCTTCAGGTAAATGTGGCTCAATTTCATCGGCAGTTTCTACTGGTAAAATCAGTTTCATAATTGATAACTTCGATTATTTTTGATGTTCTATTTCATCTTCTGCAATAATTGATATGTTGAATCTTCTTTAGCTGTAGTTGTGAGAGATTTTCCCCAACCAATATTTTTGCGATAACTTCCTAAAAGTTGAGCTTCTGCTAATGATTGTTCGTTAATTCCTGTTAATGGTTCTACATCGGGTGCAACATAAAGCGCATCTACCGGACAGTATAATTCACACATAAAACAGGTTTGACAATCGCTTTGTCTGGCAATTCTTGGAGGTGCATTTGGTACTTTATCGAATACGTTTGTCGGGCAAACTTTAACACAGATATTACATTCAATGCACCGGGATTCACTAACTAATTCAATCATAATAAAAATCCAAAATTAATATTGATGTAGGTTGGGTAGAACGAAGTGAAACCCAACACAAGTTATGATCATGTTGAGGAGAATGAAACATAGCAAAAGTTTTGATCATGTTGGGTAACATGAGCGTCAACCCAACCTACAATTAAACAGTTACAAGTTCTTTTGCTTTTGTATCCTGTATAGGTGTAGCTTTCACCCAAACTTGATCCAAACCACCACTAATTAAATGATGTTGTTGATTAGTATCCTGTTCTGGATAATCTAAATGTTTGTGCATACCTCTTGTTTCTCTGCGTTCCAAGGCACTGCTATACATCCATCTAGCTGTGGCTACCATTCCCGCAGCTTCCCTCGTGCGGAGAATATTGCTATTATCTGCAACTTGACTATTGCGAATTTCATCCCAGAGAGAATGTAATCTTTGCAATGATTCCGTTAAAGTTTGTTCATTGCGGAAATAATTGCGGTTATATGGGAAAACTTCCGCTTGAGTGGCTTTGATGATGTCTTCACTGTGAATTTGTTTTTCACTACCAGAAATAAATCCTACACTACCTACAGCTTGAACTGGTCGTTGGTTGGCTTGCACACCTAAATTATGGGAGTATGTAGCCGCAGACTGTCCTGCCCAATACCCTGAAGATAGCGCCCAGGCTGCATTATGACTACCACCACCAGTAAAACCACCACAAATTAATTCCCTTGTAGCTGCATCGCCAGCGGCATAAAGTCCACGCACAGAAGTAGTACAAGTATAATCGGTAATTCTAATGCCACCTGTACCCCGGACAGTCCCCTCTAAACGCAGAGTTACAGGGAAGCGTTGAGTAAAGGGATTAATACCTGCACGATCAAAGGGTAGGAAGAAATTGGGTTGAGATAACCGCATTGTTACCTGCATTTCTTCTGAGGCTTTGTCTATGATGCAATAAACTGGTTGAGTTATCAAAGTTTCGGCAATCACAGAACGCCCTTTTTGTGAACCAGCACCGGGGATGGGTGTACCATCTTCGTAGGTGAAAGTTGCCCAATTATAGAATAAGGTTTTGGTGACAGAAGAAAAAGCAGGTGCGATGCCATAGGCATTGGAAAATTCCATTCCCGACATATCTGCACCCGCTTCGGCTGCCATGAGATATCCATCGCCTGTTAGCACATTGCAACCCAAGGCTTTACTCAAGAAAGCACAGCCTCCGGTGGCAATGATCACTGAATGCGATCGCACAACCCACTTTTCGCCAGTCTGACGGTTAACCCCCGTCGCCCCAGCTACAGCCCCTTCTGCATCTACCAACAACTGCAAAGCCGGACTGTGATCTAAAATTTTCACTCCTGCCCGTTTTATTTGTTGCCGCATCAAACGCATATATTCTGGACCTTGCAGACTGCGCCGATAGGGTTTACCCTCTTCATCTGTAGGGAAAGGATAACCCCAGTCAGCTAGTTGGTTGACATTCGCATAGGTTTGATCTAGTACCCGTTGCATCCAATCACGGCTAGATAAAAATCCTCCTAAAGCTTCTCTAGAAGCCATTGCAGCCTCTCGACTGTCTGGTTCTGGTGCAACATACCATACACCGTTACCTGATGCGGCGGCACAGCCACTTGTACCACAATAGCCTTTATCTACTAAAACCACTTTAGCACCAGCATTAGCAGCACTCCACGCTGACCAAGTACCAGCAGGTCCACCACCAATTACTAATACATCAGCTAATAAGGTGGGATCAACATCACTATCTTGGGAAAATAATTGTTTTTGAGTCATGGAAATTCCTCTTTGTTAAGATTATGGTTGAAAAATGAAATTTTTGGATTTTGCTGAATCAAGGTATGAATTATATTTCGCGCAAAGACGCAAAGGAGCAAAGACGCAAAGTTTAAGAAAATTGTATGTTGGTTTAAACTCCTGGTGTACTACCACCATCAACTTGAATTTCTACACCAGTAATAGAAGCAGCTAAATCAGAAACTAAAAATAAAGCTAGAGATGCAATTTCTTCAGGTTTAGCTATTCTTCCTAAAGGTATTGATTTCACTGCTTGGGCTTTATATTCATCTACAGTAATACCCAAACTTTGGGCATTTTGCACTGCTAAAGTTTTCGCTCTTTCTGTGTCTGTTAATCCTGGAGAAATGGCATTAATTCTAATATTATCTAGGGCTAATTCTTTAGAAATGCCTCTTGTAAAGTTGAGTAGGGCCGCATTGGATGTTCCTCCTGGCAGGAAGTTGGGGCGGGGTGTGCGTCCAGCACCACCAATAATGTTAACAATGCGTCCATCACCTTGATTTTTCAGGTAGGGAACAACGGCTCTAACTAATCGAATGTAACCCAAAAGTTTTAAATTCCAAGCATCTAAAAATGCTTCATCACTCAATTCTAAAAACGAACCCGCACGGGCTGAACCAGCATTATTAATCAAGATGTCAACTTTACCAAATTGTTCAATTGTTGTAGAGACAACTTTCTCAACATCTTCTGCTTTGGTTAAGTCAGCACTAACACCAATAACTTTAGCCTCTGCATTAGGTAAAAATTGAATATCAACTACTGCTTGATAAAGTTTTTCTTGATTGCGAGCAGCAATAACTACATTCACACCTTCACTATATAAAGCTTTAGCTGTAGCTAACCCAATTCCTGCACTACCACCTGTAACAATTGCTGTTTTACCTGACAGATTTAGTTCTAAACTCATAGAAATTGCACCTTTGATAAATTTACAAACAAAATAATCACAGAAAACCTAAATTTGCTTAACTGCAAAATTTTCTACGAGAAATTGCTTGAGATGTGGCTGTTCTAAATTAATGCTCAATTCATTAGCTTTTTGAGCGATTTCTTCATAAGTAAAACCTGATTGAATTGCTTCTGCAATTAAGGCTATTCCTCCGGCTCTTGCACCACCAGCACAGTGAATTAAAATTGGTTTGGGTAAATGATCAATTTCTAGAATTGCTTCTGCTGTTAATTCTTGATTTGGTGCTTGAGAATTTAAAGGAATGTTTGTATATTCCAATCCTACAATTTGTGCTTCTTGCTTTTCATCATGGAAAAAACCATTTTCATCAGGATCACGTAAATTCAAAACTGATTTAAAACCCTCAATTGCTAATTTTCTTAATTCCTCAGCAGAAATTTGTCCAGCGATACTCAAATCATCATTAATCTTTTTAAAATCAGTCATTTTAATTCCTCTTTGGATGAAATGGAATCAATAAATAGATGCCAAAACCTTATCTGCTGCGGCTCGTAATGCAGTTGCAGCACCAGCACTCATATCTCGTGGCGCACAAATCCTATTTCTCACATAAGCCAGTGTAATAGCCCCTGTAGCCGCGATAATTGGATCTATACTTTCTTTTCCACCTGTTCTTCCTCCTAGTAATAGTTCGTTATTACCATTAAGGAGATAATCAGCTAATAGTCTGAGGTGAAAATCAACAATTTCTTTGATTATTGAGATATCACCTAAAGATTGAACTCCTGAATTTTTGAGAATATCGCCAATAGCAGTTTCTCGATTATCACTTAATCTTTCTGCTGCTTCAGCCCGATATTCAATAAATTCAGCATCAAATAAATCTAAAGGTAAGGGATTACCAATAGGTTCTACACCAAATCTACGGCGTAAAAGTAAATTATTAGTAATATTGTCTGATTTAACTCTGTTGTAAGCAGGACGTTTTTTAAGTGCTGCAAACCAAACATTGATGAGAGGAAAACGAGGATTTCCTTTGATGTGATATCCTCTATATACTGGTAAATTAGCCGCCAATCTATCTAAATGGGGACTATACATAATATCTACTAAACTAAATGTTGATAAAAAATAGGGTTTTGGATATCTCCCTAAAGTTTTTTCAATTTCATCTAATTTAGCTTCAAATTCTGCCTGTAAATTTGCTAATTCTTTGGCATCTTCTGGAGGTTGTCTCAGAAATTTATAGGCAATATCCCGAAAACCATTAGTTTCTGCATCTTCAACCCATTCTCTAGCAATCGCATTTTCTTCTGGATTTTCAGGTAACAATGTTTCTCCAAAGTGTTCTTCCAATTCTAAAAGAATATCTTTTGATTCATAAACGAATTTGCCCTCAATATTTGCTGCGGGGACAAGGGTTGTTGGCACTAAATCTGTGTACCATTTCGGTTTATTACTCAGATCAATAAATTCTGTTTCAAAGGGAATTTGTTTTTCTTCTAAAGCAAACCAAACCCGTTCGCAAAAAGGACACCAAGAGTTACTATCACGATATAATAATACTGGTGGTTTTTGATTGCTTGTAAGTTTATCTAAACTACTAGGAATAGGAGCAGTAGAAGGTGCTTGTCCTGGTCTTTTAACTCGACGGGCGGGGGTATTTTGTCGAGCAGTTTCTAACAGTTGTTCCCAATTAGATATGGTAGTGCTTGCAATAGACATTTGTTACCTTGCCTTATTTGGAACGCCAGAAAATACAAATAGTTTTTCTTCTTTGGGTGTAGGTAAATTTTCACCTAAATAACGATGAATCCCTACTCCCATATCTCCTGTTGCTGTGAATTTAAAGTTAACTTCCTCAAATCCAAAATTACGCAAGTATTTACGCACGGTTACTGAATAAGCAATACCGTTAGAATGTCCACGAGTCCAGAGAACAAAAGCACCTTTTTTACTCAGAAAACTCAAGTTTCCTAATAACCGATTGAGTTCATTTTCATCAGCTAAATTTCCAAAAATTCCACAAACAATCACAATATCTGCGGGTACTGCTCCTACATAGTTAGCAGCAGCAGTTGCATCACCATTGATAAACTCAATTTGCTTTGTTAAACCCAATGATTCTATAGTTGCGCGGCCACGTTCAACTAACTCAGGATTGATTTCTACTAATCTTGCATATACATCTTTAGCACGAGGGTGATTTGCTAATGTTCCTAATAAATCTCGTCCATCACCAGCACAAGCACTAACTATACGAATAGCCCCTGTTGGGGAGTTATCCAAACTATAGGAAATATATTCCTGCACGATTTCTAGCCGTTGCTGCAATTTTGCTTCGCTATTGTAAAGATCGTGCCATTCTAACCAATCTTTTGGCATAAAAGAAGATTTCCGATTGCTAAAAATTCAGATTCTCAACAGTGTCTTTGATCACTATAACATAAAATACGGTAAGTCTATCAAAAAACCGTAGATTAAATATAAATACAGACTACCATATCAATTTGGAGAAAATCAAGTAGTTAGATAATTAAGCTAGTAATGCAAAAGATGATCAAGTTGTTTCAATTGACTAACTTGCAATAAATCTACATTTCCACCACTGATAATTACGCCAATTCTCGCGCCCGGTGCTTTAACTACACCTTCTAATAATGCTGTTGCGGCTATAACTCCGGTAGGTTCAACAACGATTTTTAAGCGTTCCCAAATCAAGAACATGGTGCGAATGATGGCTGCATCCGATACTGTCACCATATCATCTACGTATCGCAAGACTAGGGGAAAGGTGATTTTACCCAAGCTGGGAGTTCGGACACCATCAGCAATGGTATGGGGATTATGGACAGTTTGCAGGGTTTTGGTATAAAAGGAACGAGTAGCATCATCGGCTAATTCCGGTTCTACACCGATTATTTTACAATTAGGTAAAACTGCTTTTGTCGCAATTGCACAACCAGAAATTAATCCACCACCACCACAACATACTAATAAGTAATCTAGTTGTCCCACTTCCTGAATTAGTTCTAATGCAGTTGTACCTTGTCCAGCAATTATATGACGATGATCATAGGGGGGAATTAAAGTTAATTGGCGTTCTGCTGCGAGATTTTTGGTTAATTCTTCCCGGTTAGTTGTGTCACGGTTATACAAAATGACTTCAGCACCATAACCGCGAGTTGCAGTTTGTTTGACTATCGGTGCATCATCAGGCATAACTACAATTGTGGGAATGTTAAGTAATTTGCCAGCAAGAGCGATCGCTTGTCCATGATTTCCTGAAGAATAGGTAATCACCCCTTTTATTTTCTGCTTTACTGATAATTGGACTAAGGCATTATAAGCACCACGAAACTTAAATGCTCCTGTCCGTTGAAAGTTTTCGCATTTAAAAAATACTTGGCTTTTAGTCAGTTTATTGAAAGTATTAGAAGTAATTACTGGTGTTTGATGAGCAATGCCTAAAAGCCTTTTTTGCGCTGCTTGTATATCAGTAATAGTAACAGAATCAGATAATAACATTTTTTTTCATAAAGTAACTCTCACTATCATTAATAAGTAAGTGGGCGTTAAAAAATATAATACAAACCTAACCCCCCACCCCCCTTCCCTACCAGGGAAGGGGGAGTCAAAGTCTCTCCAGTATCAAGATTTATTCCTTTTCCCTCTCCTTGTAGGAGAGGGTTAGGGAGAGGTTTTATATTTAATTGTGTCAAGCTACTTATTAAGTGAGGTGAGAATCCCGCTTTGTATTTTTTACAAAATCTGGTTAAGGTGCTGGATTAGGATAACGAGTATGAATTGCATCCAATTCCGCGAAAATCTCTTGATCTAAAACCACATTGACACTATCTATATTTTCCTGCAATTGTGCCAAAGTTGTTGCGCCAATAATTGTGCTTTTCACAAACCAGCGACTTTTAACAAATGCGATCGCTAATTGAGCAGGTGAGAGATTATACTTTTTAGCAATCTCCACATAAGCCTTAACCGCTTCTTGGACATTGGGTTTTAAATACCGTTGTCCAAAACCTGAAAATAGAGTTATTCTCGTATTTTCTAATTGTTGGTTTTCGATATACTTACCAGTCAAAAACCCAAAACCCAGCGGACTATAGGCCAGCAAACCCACACCTGTATAACGAGAAACTTCAGCTAAACCTGATTCAAAATTACGATTTAATAAATTGTAAGCATTTTGAGTTGTCACAACTTTAGGTAATCCCAAATCATTAGCAATGCGAACAAACTCGCTCACCCCCCAAGGCGTTTCATTACTTAAACCCAAATAGCGAATCTTCCCAGCTTTAATCACATCAGCAAAAGCCTGTAACTGTTCCGCAATAGGCACAGATTCCCTTTCTGATTCTGGATTATAACTTGTTTGTCCAAATGTCGGAACATAACGATCAGGCCAATGAATTTGATACAAATCTACATAATCAGTTTGTAATCTCTGCAAACTATCATTTACTGCCTGTGTAATATTATCACGGTCAACTTTATTATTTCCACCCCTCAACCAAGAAAAAGGACGACCCGGACCAGCAATCTTAGTAGCTACAATTAATTTATCTCGTTGTTGTTTCTTCAACCATTCACCAATATAAGCCTCAGTTTTCCCTTGGGTTTCACCACGAGGAGGGACGGGATACATTTCCGCAGTATCTAAGAAATTTATTCCTTGAGAAACAGCATAATCAAGTTGCTCATGTGCTTCTTCAATACTATTTTGATGTCCATAGGTCATAGTTCCCAAGCAAATTTCTGAAACCTTAAGGTCGCTTGCACCAAGTTGGTTGTATTTCATAACGTTTAAATGATTCTCCTCATTTTATTTTGCTACAAAAACTAAAAATATCACTATTCCATGAAACTACACTAAATCTACTGATTTAACGGAGTTAATACCTGAAAAAGCATACTATCATACAAATTTTAGATATACAACCCTTTGTAGCAATTAATTTAAAATTATAAAAAATGTATCCACCAATACTCAAATTCTAGATTTTTTGTGAAATACTGCTATCTATCAAAGATTAACTACAGTAACTTGACCAAATTACCGGATTATCTAACATAGGGTAATTTAGTTACTACTATAGGCTTTCGTGTCATTACGAATACAAAACCAGTCTCAATAGACCTATTACCGAAAATTTCTATCTGAGAAGTTCCTTTATCTTTCCTATGGTAAGTCCGAAATTATTGATGATTTCGTACTGCCTTAAATTTTGCGTGTGTGAGGTTATCAAAATGAAAAAAACTGCTTGGAATTTATTGCTTACTTTGCCCATGTCTGTATTCCTATTAGTCTTAGCAGCTAGTACAAAAACTTCTGCTAACGAAATAGGAGGAGAACATGAAACAACAAATAAAGAGACTTTATCATCAGTCAGCATCAATACTCCTGACTTTAACAACATTACTCAAATAATTGCCCAAAAAGAACCTTCCTCTTCATCTGATGAATCACAAGTTACATCTGTATCCCAGCTTTCAGATGTCCAACCCACTGACTGGGCGTATGAGGCCTTAAAATCTCTTATAGAACGTTATAACTGCTTAGTGGGTTCTGATACTAAATATCGTGGTAATCGAGCTTTGACTCGCTATGAATTTGCCGCAGGGTTAAATTCTTGTTTAGATCAAGTCAACAAACTTATTGCTGCATCTACATCTGATTTGGCTCTAAAAGCAGATTTGGAAACCATACAGCGACTAACTGAAGAATTTAATACCGAACTTACTGTATTACGCGGAAGATTACAGACAATAGAAGCACGAACCACAGAATTAGAAGGTAATCAATTTTCAACAACAACTAAGCTACAAGGTGAAGTGCAGTTTGTAGTTGGTGGAGTTTTAGCCGGGAATAACGTCGTTACCAAACAACCCGCACCCAGCACCATTACATTTTCCCAGCGGACTCGCTTAATATTAAGTAGTAGTTTTACTGGTAAAGATCAACTACGATTAACACTTTCCGGTGGAAATATTAACTCATTAGGTGGAGTACCTAATCCTAGAGGAACTGGAACAGGACTTAGCACAAATAATCCCACTGGCGGAATATTTGGTACATTTGACAGTAGAACTGCCGATAATGCCAGTCCTAGTTTTGGCGCAAATCAGATTTCTGTTGGTGGTATCCGTTATCGGTTTCCAGTTGGTAAAAAGACCCAATTTAACATTTTTGCCCAATCTGATGGAGCAAACGAGATTGGTTTAAGTGGTCCAACAAACCCATTTGAAGGGTCAGCTTCTAACGGGATTTCTCGATTTTCCCGGCGGAATATGGTCTATAACTATGGAGATACAGGCCCTGGAATTGCCATACTTCACGACCTAAGTAAACAGTGGCAATTAGGGGCATCATACAGTGCGCCTAATGGTGATAATCCCGCACCTAATAATGGCTTACTTACAGGTAGATATGTAGCATTTGGACAGGTAACATACTTTAGCCCCAAAAAGAATTTCCGGCTAGGTTTAAGTTATGCTAACACCTATAGTCCAGCGGGTGTTTTAGGTCAAGGGGGAACAAACTTTGGTCCTGCGGCTGGAAGTAACCTAGCAAACAGCACTATTTCAACTAACCCAGCCAACGCAGCTAGGGGCATTGTTGATAAAGGAACAGTAGGAAATCTTTATGGACTTGGGGCATTATATAAACTTAATCCCCGACTAGCAATCAATAGTTTTGTTGGTTATTCAGCCCATCGTTATTTGGGACAAGGAGATGGTCAAGTCTGGAACTGGGGAGTAGGACTAACATCTCCCGATTTAGGAAAAAAAGGTAGCTTAGGGGCTATTTTTGTGGGTGTAGCACCAACACTAACTACACTTAGTAAAAATGTAGATTTGGGAGCAGGTAAGGGTCAAGCCGACAAAGATACCTCTCTGCACGTTGAGGGATGGTATCAATATAAACTTACTAACAATATTGAAGTTACACCTGGATTTATTTGGGTAACAGCGCCAAATTCAGATACTACTAATCCTGCTAGTATAGTGGGTTGGCTACGTACCACCTTCAGATTTTAACGCATAAATCAGGATTTGAAGATTTGCAGGATTTCGTATTTATTAAAAGTCTTTAATCCTGTTAATCCTTTAATCCTGGACATCCTGATTCTGACATTTTAATCCTATTAATCCTTAAATCCTGGACATCCTGATTCAGACAGTTTCATCCTGTTAATCCTTAAATCCTGGACATCCTGATTCAGACAGTTTCATCCCGTTAATCCTTTAATCCTGTAAATCCTGATTCAGACATTTTCATCTTTCATAATCTTTTTTTATGACTAACCCAACTGAATTACTTAATCATCGCTATGGTCATAATAACTTCAATCCAGATATTCCCTGGAGTGACACCTTAGCAACTCTGTTATCCCATCGTTCAATTCGTGCTTATTTACCTGATGCCTTACCCCCAGGAACTTTAGAAGTTTTAATTGCTGCTGCTCAATCTGCTTCTACTTCTTCCAATCTCCAAACCTGGAGTGTAGTAGCAGTTGAAGATGTAAATCGCAAAGAAGAATTATCAAAACTAACTAATAATCAAGCACATATTCGTCAAAGTCCTTTATTTTTAGTGTGGTTAGCCGATTTAGCAAGACCAACATACATCGCCGAAAATCGCGGACTACCTCATGAAGGTTTAGATTATTTGGAAATGTTTTTGATGGCGGCCATAGATGCCGCATTAGCAGCACAAAATGCGGTAGTCGCAGCAGAATCTATCGGGTTGGGAACTGTGTATATCGGTGCATTACGAAATAAACCAGAAGAGGTAGCGCAGATATTGAATTTACCTCCTCATGTAGTTGCTGTGTTTGGTTTGTGTGTAGGCTATGCTGATCCAGTTGTGAATGTGGCAATTAAACCACGTTTATCTCAATCTGTAGTCTTACATCGAGAAACATATCAACTTGCCCAACAAGAACAAGGAATATCAGAATATAACCAAATCATGGCAAACTTTTATAATTCACAACATATGAATATTCCTGGTGATTGGTCGGAACATTCTAGTAAAAGGGTAGCATCGGCTGAATCTTTATCTGGTCGGCATAGATTAAAGGAAATTCTAAATAATTTGGGTTTTAAATTACAATAATTAAGTTTTGTAACAACAATATAAATCACAAAAATTTGTTAACTAATAGTCAAAAATAAATTTTTCTTATTGTTTGATGTCAGCAATTAATATATTAATTGCCAAATTTTCTGTGAAATAAATCCTCATAAACAAGTGGGGATTTTTTTATGGGTATTTTTCATAAATTTCTTCCCAAAAATACTTGCAATTTTTATCTAGTTATGCCACACTAAATTAAAGTTACGGTATTCCTACCGATTTATAGTAGATTTTCCTGGGAAACACAGATTGGAACAACAAGCAGACTGGTATTAATACCAGATGCTTGTTTACTAAAGCTTTCTGTCCAGAGAGATTCAAGTAAATAAAAGCGAATAATTTCTGTCAATCTTAAAATTTCCTCAAGCCGGAAAATAAATATATTAATTTTCTCATGATTTCGGCTCAGAAAAATCCTACACAAGCGTTGTCTATTTTTATTTGACAGATTTACTCCAAATAACCAATCAAACATCCACAACTAAGAGGTTTTGATCATGACTAATCAAGTAAAAGGAATGCAATTAAATCTTGAAGGACTAAGAAAGTCCTTTGGAAATAAAACTGTTTTACAAGGAATTGATTTAGAAATTCAACCAGGAGAATTTGTGGCTATTGTTGGTCGCAGTGGCTGCGGTAAAAGTACAATGTTGCGTCTAGTTGCTGGGTTAGATGCTCCCAGTGGCGGTGATGTTTTGTTAAATGGCAAATATTCTGATAAACCCATTAATCCCGCTATCCGCATGATGTTTCAAGACGCTCGTTTGTTACCTTGGCAACGAGTATTGGCAAATGTAGAGTTAGGTTTAATAGGTACTAATTCCAAAGTTTATGCCAAGCAAACGGCTTTACAAGTGCTGCGTGAAGTAGGATTAGAAGACCGCGCTCATGAATGGCCTTCCGTCCTTTCCGGTGGACAAAGACAACGGGTAGCTTTAGCCAGAGCCTTGGCCAGTAAACCTTCTTTATTACTACTAGATGAACCATTGGGAGCGTTGGATGCTTTAACTAGAATTGAAATGCAGCAATTATTAGAACGTTTGTGGCAAGAACAAGGATTTACATCACTATTAATTACCCATGATGTGGAAGAAGCTGTGGTATTAGCAGACAGAGTAATTTTGATTGAAAATGGTCAAATTAGTCTGAATGCGAAAATTGATCTGCCCCGTCCACGGGCTAGAGGAGATGCAAAGTTTGCGAAGCTCGTAGAGAGAATTTTAGATAGAGTTATGGGTAAACAAGAATCATCACAAACAGAATTGATATCTGGATCTTCATTTACTAACTAGTGCAACTCAACTTGATGCAGCAACTTTAGAAAAAATGCACGACAAATATGATTTTGCATTAGTACCAATCAACGAAAAAGTCATCAAAAAACAACAAGATGTTGCAGATAAATGGTATAGCTTGGGGCTTATACCTAAGAAAGTAAATGTTAGAGATGGGTTTTTAACTCCTCAACAATATGCTGCAATTACTCCGAAGGAAGTGCTTGCTAAGAAATAGCAATTTGTAGTAGTTTTATTCTTTCTTCTTTATGTTAAAAACAATGGAAAAAAATAAAACTTAACTTGATTTTTGACACAATTATATAATTTGAATGAATTTGATTTTTAACTATGCCGACACTTACTTTAACTAATTTCCAAATTACTCCTCTTAATGCACCATTAGGAGCAGTTATTAATGAACTAGATGCTAGTAAATCTGTTGCACCTGAAGCAATTTTACAATTAAAACAAGCACTTAGAGATTATCATATTCTCATCTTCAAAAATCAACATCTTAATGATGAGCAGTTTTTGAACTTTAGTTTTAATTTTGGTTCATTATTTGTCCCACCAGATGATGTTCCAGTTCTCGCTTCTCAACCAGGAGTAACACCAGTTATAATTCCCGTTTCCAATGTTGATGGTGGCTACACAGGTACAGGTGAATTAGCATTTCATTCTGATCATAAATGGACACCCTATCCTTCCAGTGGTTCTCTACTTTATGCTTTAGAAGTACCATCTGAGGGTGGAGATACTTCTTGGTTAAATCTCAATTTGGCTTATGAAACTTTGGATGAATCAACCAAACAACGAATTGCAGATTTACGGTTGATTACTTATAATCCATTTTTAAATAAGCCGGGAGAACCTCGGCAAAAATATCGTGAGAATAAGAATATTCCTCTCATTAGTCCTGTCTTTCCCCACCCATTGGTGAGAACACATCCAGAAAGTGGTAAGAAGATTTTGTATTTAGATTACACCACAGAAGTTGAAGTTGTCGGTTTAGAACCCCAAGAAGGAAAAGAATTAATTGAACAGTTGAGAAATCATCTGCATCAACCTCAATTTTATTATCAACATCAATGGTCTGTAGGCGATATTGTCTATTGGGATAATCAATCTACATTGCATTATCGCCAAGCTTTTGATCCTAATCAACGTCGAGTTTTAAAACGGATTAGTTTAGCGGGTAGTCGCCCATTTTAGGTTTTGTAGTCAAACAGTAATAAAACAATTTGAATTGAAATTAAGTGAGGAGACATAATTATGAACTTTAACTTACCACGACGCACAGTTTTACAGAAAATTATTCAATATTCAGCATTAGCTTTGGTTTTCCTTTCTGTTCCCATTGCTAGTAATATAGTCGAAGCCCAAAATACAACTAATAAAGCAGGAATTAAGACAAAAGTAGTCCGACTTGCTTATCAAACATCTGGTGATATTGTGAAAATCAAAGGAGTGGTAGATAAGCGTCTTGAACCTTTAGGTATCAAGGTAGAATGGTCTCCGTTTCCTGCTGGACCACAACTAATGGAAGCCATGAATGCAAACAAAGTTGATATTGGTTCTGTGGGAGAAACTCCACCGATTTTTGCTCAAGCTGCTGGCGCTCAATTAGCTTATATTGCTGGACGTAAACCTAGTAGTGGAGAAGGTAGTGCTATTGTTGTTCAAAAAGATTCTCCTATTAAGACAGTTAAGGATCTTAAAGGTAAGAAAGTTGTTTTTCAAAAAGGATCAGCATCACATTATTTACTCCTAAGAGCATTAGCTGAAGCTGGTTTGAAATATAGCGATATCCAAGCAGTTAGTTTAACTCCAGCAGAAGCCCGTGATGCTTTTATTCAAAAGAAAATTGATGCTTGGGTTGCTTGGGACCCATTTGTTGCATTCGTCCAAAAAAATGCTAATGCTCGTGTTTTAAGAAATGCTTCTAGAATTGCCACTCAAGGCGGATTTTACATGGCTAGACGGAGTTTTGCTGTGGAAAATCCAGAAGTTGTGCGGATAGTTTTAGAGGAGGTAGATAAATTAGGAGAATGGGCAGAATCTAATCCTGATGAAGTTGTAAAAATTCTTGCACCTGAACTAAAACTTGATCCTGCACTTTTATCTGTGGTAGTTCGGAGACGGACATTCCGTATCCGCCCAATTAACTCATCTCTTGTTGCTGAACAACAACGCATTGCAGATTTGTTTTATAAAGAAGGTGTTATTCCTAAACAAATTTCCATTAAAGAGTCGGTTTTAAGTTCTCAACAATATGCAACTATTACACCCCAAAGAATTAGTAAGAAATAACCTGTAGTTATTCTGATTTTTACCACGGCGGCTAAACACCGCCATGATTATTTTCCTGATCACTTAATAAATTATTATGAAAGTTTCTTCTCCTGCTACTGATTTTTCCTCAAAGTATGGAACTAAAAAAAATAAGTTCCAGTTTAAGTTTATCAAAAATCGTTATTTTCAATCGTTTATCCCTTGGCTTGTGCCAATTACAATAATTGTAGTGTGGCAGTTTTTGTCTTCTATTGGTGTCATTCCCACCAGAATATTACCCGCACCTTTAGCAGTTGTTACTGCTGCTATTAAATTAACTCAAAGCGGTGAACTTCCCAAAAATATTGGTATTAGCTCTCTAAGAGCAGTATCTGGATTTTTACTTGGAGGCAGTATTGGATTTAGTTTAGGTTTACTTAATGGTATTTCTCCTATTGCAGAAAAGTTACTAGATACATCTATGCAAATGCTGCGGAATATTCCCAACTTAGCATTAATTCCATTAGTAATTTTATGGTTTGGAATTGGTGATGAGGCAAGATTATTTCTAGTATCTTTAGGTGTCATGTTTCCTATTTATTTAAACACTTTTCATGGTATTCGTAGTGTTGATCACGGATTGATTGAAATGGGTAAGATTTACGGTTTAAATACTTGGGGTTTATTCTGGCGAATTATTCTCCCAGGGGCAATGTCTTCAATTTTAGTTGGTGTGCGGTTTTCTTTAGGGATTATGTGGTTAACGCTCATTGTTGCAGAAACTATTGCTGCCGATTCCGGTATTGGCTACATGGCTACTAATGCTAGAGAATTTATGCAAACTGATGTTGTAGTTTTAAGTATTGTAATCTATGCCTTGTTCGGTAAACTGGCTGATATAATTGCTAAAGCTTTGGAAAACTACTGGTTGCAATGGAATCCCAGTTATTTAAAGGGTTAATCTACTAATACCCGATAGGATTAAAGTTGATTTTGGTAAAAGTATTGTTTTCTTAATCCATTTATGTAATACTCTTAGTCATTACCCAAATAATACGGTTTACCGATAGAGTTAGCGTAGTTATTGATTGAAAAATTTTACACTTAAATATCATGCAAGTTCTTTGGTTTATTCCCACACATGGTGATGGACGCTATCTAGGAACTGCTATAGGTGGTCGTTCAGTTAATTTTGATTATTGGCGACAAATTGCCCAAGCGGTTGATCAATTAGGGTTTACAGGGGCTTTATTACCTACCGGTCGTTCTTGTGAAGATGCCTGGATTTTGGCTTCAACTTTGGTAACGCACACTAAAAAAATGCGGTTTTTAGTAGCAATCCGTCCGGGGTTGATGTCACCAGGAGTAGCGGCAAGAATGGCAGCAACTTTTGATAGAATTTCTGGTGGACGACTATTAATTAATGTCGTGACTGGTGGTGATCCTGTTGAATTAGCTGGTGATGGTTTGCATCTTAGTCATGATGATCGCTATCAATTAACTGATGAATTTTTAACAGTTTGGCGAGAAATTGCTGGCGGTGAAATTTCTAATTTTGAAGGTGACTATCTCAATATTAAAGAAGGGAAAATCCTATTTCCTAATGTTCAAAAACCTCATCCCCCTTTGTGGTTTGGTGGTTCTTCTCCCATTGCTCAAGTAATTGCTGCCAAGCACGTTGATGTTTATTTAACTTGGGGTGAACCACCTCAACAAGTAGCAGAAAAAATTGCCTCCATGAGACGTTTAGCTCAAGCACAAGGGAGAACATTAAGCTTTGGGATTCGTCTTCATGTCATTGTCAGAGAAACTGAAAGTCAAGCTTGGGATGCTGCTAATGATTTGATTCGTTATGTAGATGAAGATGCGATCGCTAAAACCCAACAAGCTTATTCTCGCATGGATTCTGAAGGACAAAAACGCATGAAGGAATTACATAATGGCAGTCGAGAAGCATTAGAAATTAGCCCTAATTTATGGGCAGGAATTGGTTTAGTTCGGGGTGGTGCGGGAACTGCATTAGTAGGTGATCCTGATACTGTTGCTAGAAGAATGCAGGAATATGCAGACGTAGGAATTGATACTTTTATCTTTTCTGGTTATCCCCATTTAGAGGAAGCTTATCGAGTAGCAGAATTGCTTTTCCCTCGTTTACCTTTGGATAATTTACCAACAGTAGAACCACAATTATTAAGTCCTTTTGGTGAAATTGTTGCTAACCGAGAATTTCCCCAACAGCTTAAAGAACAACTTAGAGAAACAACAGTAGCAACTGTAGATTAGTTAAAAATTAATTAAATCAAGAGGTTTTTGTCAAATGGCTTATATTTTAGCGATCGCGGGTAGTCCTTCTCATCCTTCTAGAACCTACGGAATTTTGGAATATGCAACTCAAATTCTTTCTGAACAAGGCTTAGAAACAAATATTATTTCTGTGCGAGATTTACCTGCTGAGGATTTAGTTTATGGACGTTATAACAGTCCAGCTTTAGAAAAACCAAAAGCATTATTAGAACAAGCAAGTGGTGTAATTATTGCCACCCCAATTTATAAAGCTGCTTATACAGGGTTACTCAAATCTTTTTTAGATTTATTACCTGAAAAAGCTTTGAATGGTAAGGTTTTATTACCGTTAGCTACTGGTGGTACAATCGCTCATTTATTATCAATAGAATATGCTTTGAAACCAGTTTTAGGTGAATTAGGTGCAAGGCATATTTTAAGTACAGTTTACGCAGTAGATAAGCAAATTCAAATTCAAGCTGATGGTAGTTTGCAATTGGATGAAGAAATTGATCAACGTCTCAAAGAAGTTTTAACCGAATTTATCCAAGCTGTTAATAAATCCCAACCTGATATCAAGGAATTAGCATATAGTAACTAAAGGTATTTATGAATCAATACTCTGATTTGCTATCGGAACTCTCTGATTTTCTTTATCCTCGTAGTCCTTATTATGGAGATTTGAAGTCAGAACATTTAGAATTTAATGCCCAACTTCAAGATTTTTCACAACGAGTGAACTATATTTCTGGTCTACAAACTGGTGGTAAACTTTCCTCAGAAGAGGCTTATAAACAAATACGTATTCTCTGGAAACAGTTAAAAATGTCCAAGAAAAAAATATTAATTTGCTAAAAAAAGGAGATCCCCGACTTCTATCATTGGTTAATAATTTAATTGACATCATCAAATAAGAAGTCGGGGATCTTACCCCAACTAATAAACCCAAAAAAATTACCATCGTTTGCATATTTCATCATCAAAATTGTCGTAGAATTGCAAGCGAGCAGTTCCCACAACTAAATTATTTACATTCTCTCCAGGGGAAATAACCTGGACTCAAAATTGATAAATACCTGAGTTCGTGGGATTATAAAATGGTTTTAAACCGATGGTAATTGTTTAATTAGCAGTAACTAGTTGGTTGAAAATAGCAATAATAGTTTGCGGTTGATGTGGATTTTTGGCTAGGGTAATACCTAGCCTTTTTTTGTCCATTTGTTTCTCCAAAACCAATACTGTTTTTTTTGATCAAATTCAATATTTTCTACACCGTCTATTTGTGAAAAATATTAGTAATATGCGCCAACCAGGCTATAAGTTAAACTAGCAAGCACTAATGACGTAATAATTACATAGACAAAATTTCGCTGTAAAAGAAAAGTGCAGAAAGAAATGATCACGCGCAAAATAGGAATAGCAATGAGTATCAACAATCCTAATTGAATAATTCCCCGGCGGCTACCTGCCAAAACAGCATTTACTACACCTGTTGGGGAATGAAATTCAGATGGTGTACCTCGAAATATTTGATATTCAGCAGGCTCATAACCATGATGAATTAAATACAATATACCTCCGAATAATACTATAGAACTAGCGATTAAAACTCCATATTTAAGGAGGTTACTAAGTAAAAATTCTAATTGTTTTTCATTGGCTGATTTTGTGAATTTTTGATGATTAACATTTTCATCATAATGATTGAGATGCTGTTCTTCTAGCTGTTGAATATCACAATCTTGCTCCTCTAATTCAAAAGTGAAAGCTCCAACTTTTCTTTCTATCTGTGTTGTGCAAGTCCAGCGAAAACCAGAATTTAACTTATACATAATTACAGCCCTCCTATTAGACTGTTATAGACCATTTTTAACGCCATTACTACCAATACAAAGCTGAAGATAATTCTGAGAATTTGAGTTTTAGCACCAATTAAAATTCTCGCTCCTAAAAAAGCACCTGGTAACACTCCCAACATCACCGGCATAGATAAACCTGGATCTATGTATCCCTGGGTTAAATAAACACCTGCTGAGGCTGCGGCTGTGACACCAATCATAAAATTGCTGGTGGTCGTAGAAACTTTAAAAGGGAGACGCATGGCTTGGTCCATGGCCAATACCTTGAATGCCCCCGAACCAATTCCTAATAAACCAGAAAGCACTCCTGCTACTAACATAATACTGAACCCAGCAGGTAAGGCATGAACTTGATAAGGAATTACACCATCAGGAGTGGGGTAAGTCCCATTAAGTTGGAGATATTCTGCTAAGGGGTCTGGTGGAGCAATTTCTGTTTGTTCTGGTCTGGGGCGTTGAGACAGATATGCTGAATAAATTAGCACAATTGCCAAAATCAAGGAAAGTATTTTTACGGTTACATGAGTGGTAATTAAAGCCCCAATCAGAGCGCCAATGGTGGTGGCTACCTCCAGAAACATCCCCAATCGCAGATTAGCGTAGCCTTTTTTAATATATGTAGAAGCTGAACCTAATGATGTCGCAATCACTGATACTAATGATGCCCCAACCGCATAGCGAATATCAACACCAAAGACGGAAGTTAATAACGGAACTATGACGACTCCACCACCTAACCCAGTTAATGCTCCGACTAAGCCGGCACTAAATGATCCCAACCAAACCAGTAAAGAAAATGCTAATATGCTCAATTTGAATTCCCCTTTTGTTTAATCTATATTTATGATGCCTAGATAATTTTTGTCAGCAGGATGTAAACAGAGAACTTCGTTTATCTATACAGAAGATTGAGGAGACTAAAACTATGACTATCGAGGAAGATAAAAGTACCTAATCCGATTAAGATAAAGGGCATAAAAAGATTTCCATATTTAGTAAAGATATCAGCGATGCCTTCGGCGGGCGTAGCCAACGCTTGATTGCGAGTTAACTTATGTGCTACATAACACAACATCCCCACTAATGAAAAGAAAACACCCAAAATTACTAGTAGACTTTGCCAATTACTGCTGGCGAATATCGGCACATAAATACTAATATTATCCGTTCCATTGGCAAATGTAACAGCCGCAACACTATAAGTTTGCAAATTAAAAAATCTCGCTATTGGCGATTCCTGAGAAACTTTTGTTTCTGTCTCTGCATCCTCTAATTCATCTGTTTCTTGATTCATTAAACTCTTGATACCAATGATAATTGGAACTAAGCCAAATAAACCAATCCAGGGACGGGGTAAAATTAATCCGCCAAAAAAACCAGGCAAACTAGTTAAAATTAAGGCTGTAAAACCTAGATATTGACCAATAATAATATGCCAGCGGCGAAACTTAGCATCCACCTGAGAGAAAAACAAAGTCAGGATGACTAAATCATCAATATTTGTGGCACTAAAAGATGACTTTCGCTATTAGCAAGGAACTTGAGTTCCTTGCGGGATGAAGATTTTGCGTAACAGCTTAACACCAATGAGCTTTTGCTTTACCTCTACCTATGGAATCAAATGATTAAGCCCCAGACAAGAGAAATAATTGGCTGCGGAGTGGTAAAAATCAGAAGATCTTCACTAAAAGAACTTTATAGATACTGGTACTAGACATTTTATTATTTATGAGTTTATAATACAGTAAGTTGATAGAGATGCTGTAGTTTTATGAAAAATTGCCAAAACTAGGGTATCTTTCAACACTTAGGCTAAAAAATTACCCTTCAGGAGTAATAAAAGTCTATTTACAAGATTTATAAAAAGTCATTCTGAACAAACTTAGACAGCGATTTTTTGTATTCATAAAATTGAGTCTATTCAAGCTTATCTTCTTCATTTCTCAACAACCTTACACTCATACCAGTATGGACTATTTATTACTACCAGCTTTCAGCTTTTTTATTGGCATCATTGTGGGTTTAACAGGAATAGGTGGTGCATCTTTGATCACTCCTATGTTGATTTTTGTGTTTCAAGTACCACCTTCTGTTGCTATTAGTTCTGATGTGGTTGCAGCCACATTAATGAAAGTAGTCGGTGGAGTAAAACACTGGCAACAAAAAACCCTTGATCTAGAAATAGTTAAATGGCTGTCAATGGGTAGCGTTTCTGGTTCGCTGTTGGGAGTAAGAGTTTTACATCAACTCAGACAAAGTGGAGAACATAATCTAGATAGCCTCTTACTGCGGTTACTAGGAGTCATGATTTTGATAGTTACATTTACAGCATTAATCCAAATGTTGTTGATGACATTTTTTCCCAAAATCAACTTACCCGAATTGCCAAAATTAAATTTAAAAACCAATCAAGGACGTTTTCTAACTTTACTCATTGGCGCAATTTTAGGCTTTTCTGTGGGAATGACAAGTGTTTCATCAGGCTCTATGTTTGCCTTAGCTATCATAGCTTTTTTCCGATTAGATGCCCGAAAATTGGTGGGTACAGATATTACTCAAGCCGCCATTTTACTAATATTTACATCCCTGGGACATCTAACTTTAGGAACTGTTGATTGGAGTTTAGTAATCCCTATTTGGATAGGTTCTGTTCCCGGAGTTCTTATTGGTGCTAAACTTTGTGAGATTACCCCTCAACGTCCACTAAGATTTATTATCTATAGCATTTTAATGATGGTAAGTTGGAAATTAGTTTCACAGGCATGATTATCTATACCTCCATCAGCTTTTTAATTTACCTGTCCAAATAATAGGTTAAATGTCCCTCGTTCATACATAATAAATAGCCCCAAACCAATTAATACAAAAGGGACAATAGCCTGTCCATAGCGACTTAAAATACAACTAATGTTAGCTTGACGGTTTAATAAATAAGCGATAGCACACCAAACCCCTACCATACCAAAAAATACCGCTAAAATTATTCCTAACCCAACAATATCTTGACCTGCAAATAGGGGTATGTAAATACTAATATTATCACCCCCATTAGCAACTGTCACAGCTGCAACTTTATAAGTATTTGGATGTAAAATACTTGATAAAAAAGAAGATTGAGGGCTATTCTGTTCAATATTCACCGTCTGCACTTCTGTACTTTCTGCTTCACGATTTACTAATTGCTTAATCCCAATTGCAATTGGTAATATTCCTAATAATCCAATCCATTCTCGCTGGATGACTAAGCCACCAAAAAAACCTGGTAAGCTGAGGATAATAATAGCTGTAAAGCCAAGATATTGACCGATAAAAATATGTCTACGCCGAAAATTTCGATCTATTTGCGAAAAAAATAAGAGCAGAATCATGATATCGTCAATATTAGTGGCAGCAAAGGCAATTATGCCTTCTGTAAAAGCAGTAGCAAACTTGTTCATGGTAAAATTCAAAAATATACTATTTATTAACTCCCGGTTCGCCCATTTTTTAGGGAGTTAGGAAAAATGTGCAGATAAAAGTATAATCAGAGACAGGTTATACAAAATAAGCTAAGTAAGTATATGTTCGACGTTATGGCAACTGAATCCATAATTACAAACGAACGAGTAGATGACATACCCGTACTACTCACACAGATAGAACGGATGGGTGTACAAAAGCTAATAGATAAAAACTTCCCCACCCATGGAAATTGGCGAGGACAAAGCTTGGGGAATGTAGCAGTGATCTGGTTAACACATATCTTATCGCAAGCAGACCACCGTTTAAATCAAGTTCAAGCCTGGGCTGGTAAACGGTTAGAAACATTGAAAAAATTGATTGGTGAAAGCTTAAACGAACTTGACCTAACCGATGACCGATTAGAAGCAGTATTGCGTTACCTTAACTGTGACGAGAACTGGTATGCGTTTGAGGAAGAACTGGGAAGTAATTTGTTGCAAGTGTATGATATCAAACCAGAACGGGTAAGACTGGATAGTACAACAGCTTCAAGTTATTGCGGGGTGAATACTGAAGGGCTATTTCAATGGGGTCATAGCAAAGACCATCGTCCAGATTTGGCACAAGTCAAAATCATGCTATCAACATTAGACCCATTAGGAATGCCAATAGCAACAGAAATATTATCGGGAGAAAAAGCAGATGACCCTTTATATATCCCCGCAATTGAGAGAGTCCGTTCGACGCTAAAACAGCCAGGATTACTGTATATTGGGGACTGTAAAATGGCATCAATGGGGACAAGAATCCATATTGTATCAGGGGGAGATTTTTATCTATGTCCTTTAAATGCCAAGCAAACACCGACAGAAAAATTAAGAGAATATCTGCAACCAGTTTGGGATGAAAAACAAGAATTGACAACTATCAATTATGATTATGCAGATGGAAAAACGAGAGAGATTGCTGAAGGATTTGAACTAAAATTGCTCCAAAAAGAAAAGATTAACGAGCAAGAAATATCTTGGGAAGAGCGACAATTAGTAGTCCGTTCTTATGCCATTGCCCAGACAGAGGAAAAATATCTACGTGAACGCATACAGAAAACCGTTCATGCTCTTGAACAACTAAAAATCCCCAAACGCGGCAAGAAAAAGCTGACATCATTTCCAGAGTGGGAGTTATCTGTAGCTGAGATTCTCAAGCGTTATCGGACTGGGGGATTATTTGAAATTGATATTCAAACTCAGCGAGTTGAAAAAGTTAAAAGACAATATGGCGAACGTCAATCTCAAATAATAGAAGAAGTTTCCTTTAATTTAGATTTTAAAATTAATGAAGACGCGGTAAAACAACAAGTTCAACTGTTAGGCTGGCGAGTTTATGTCACTAATGAAACTGAAGCTAACCTGAGTTTGAAACAAGCAGTTCGTGCTTATAGAGATGAGTATTTGACAGAACGAGGATTTGCTCGACTTAAAGGCTTTCCTCTTTCTTTAACTCCAATTTATTTACAACGTGAAGACCATATTACTGGTTTGATCCGACTACTTTCAATTGGTTTGCGAGTTTTGACTCTTTTAGAGTTTCAGGTTCGTCGCCATCTTGACAAAAATCAAGAAAAATTGGCTGGACTTTATGCTGGTAATCCTCAGCGTAAAACGGCACGTCCTACTGCTGAAATGCTTCTTGTTGCATTTAAAGAAATCACATTGATATTAATTGAGGTTAACAATGAAGTCTACACTCATTTAACTACTCTTTCCCCTTTACAGCAGCGTATTCTTGTTTTACTTGGGTTTCCCCCTACTATTTATACTCAGCTTAGTGGTCAATCTTTTACTCCTGAGTAGAATTCTTCTAACTCTCGCAAAAATGGGCGAACCGGGAGTATTAAGATAGCAATATTTGGATCACTAAATTTAATCTCATAAGTTTCAGGTTCAATTAAAAAAATGTAGGTTGGGTTAAGCGACAGCGCAATCCAACAAAATACCAGGAATATTAGAGATATCGGAAATGTTGGGTTTCCTTCCGTCAACCCAACCTACATGATTTAAGTAATCACTATTGAAATTATCTAAAATGAATAATTTATTGACAGCAATTATTACCGGGGTAGTTGCTTTCATAGCAACTAATATTGATGATATTTTGATTCTGTTGGTATTTTTTCGCAAGTAAATAAAAATTTTCGCCCTTGGCAAATTGTTGTTGGTCAATATTTAGGTTTTACTATTCTCGTCATCTTCAGTTTACCTGGATTATTTGGTGGACTGATTCTGCCTCAATCATGGATTGGTTTACTAGGCTTAATTCCTATTGCTATTGGTATCAGTAGTTTAGTGAATAAAGAAACTGAACAATTAGCTGATATGACAGAGGAGATAACATCATCTTTTTTAAATCCACAAATTTACACTGTGGCAGCGATAACGGTGGCTAATGGTAGTGATAATATTAGCATTTATATACCGTTATTTTCTAGCATTCAATTAGAGGGGTTTTTAATAATTATCAGTTTATTTTTTCTCCTGTTAGGCATTTGGTGTTATGCAGCATATCAGTTAACCCATCAGCATAAAATAGCTGATTTTTTGACCAAGTATGGTAATTATCTTGTGCCATTTGTGCTGATGGGTTTAGGAGTAGTCATTATATGGAAAAGTAAAGCGTTAAGTCCGTTAAAACTCCTTGGTAGTTGTATTTGTTTATTGTTTTTGGTGAAGAGAAATGATATTAACCAAGATAAAGGAGAAGAGGAAATAATTGTTTCTATCACCAATGATTAAATTTTCAAAGTTTAGTTAACCATTCATTCTCATTGGTATCTTGAAATAATACGGTACTCAAATAGCGTTCACCAAAGCTAGGCTGCACCATAACTATCAATTTATTGGCATTTTCTGGGCGTTTAGCTAGTTGCAATGCCGCATATAAAGCCGCACCAGCAGAAATTCCTGATAACAGTCCTTCTTCTTTCGCTAACCGCCGACTGTAGATAATCGCTTGATCATCTGAGACTTGAATGACTTCATCTATCAGTTCTGAACGATAAACAGCGGGAATAAATCCGGGGCCAATACCTTGAATTTTGTGTGGACCTGGTTTTCCGCCTGCTAATACTGGACTATTAACTGGTTCAACTGCAACTGCTTGAAAGCTGGGTTTGCGTTGTTTAATTACTTCGGAAACACCCGTAATTGTTCCCCCAGTTCCTACTCCTGACACAAGGATGTCAACTTCTCCATCTGTATCATGCCAAATTTCTTCAGCGGTGGTGCGAGCGTGAATTTGGGGGTTAGCAGGATTGCTGAATTGTTGCAACATATAAGCATTGGGGGTGATAGCAACTATTTCTGTCGCTTTAGCGATCGCTCCCCGCATTCCCTCTACCCCCGGTGTTAACTCTAATTGCGCCCCATAAGCTCTTAGCATGAGTCTTCTTTCCTGACTCATAGTATCTGGCATCGTCAAAATCAAACGGTAGCCTTTAGCGGCTGCAACCATAGCTAAAGCAATGCCTGTATTCCCAGAAGTTGGCTCAACTAAAGTAGTTTTACCAGGAATAATTAAGCCTTGTTCCTCTGCTGCTTGAATCATGCTCACGCCAATTCTGTCTTTAACAGAAGCCGCAGGATTCATACTTTCTAGTTTGACAACAATCTGCGCCAATGCTCCTAAACTTTGAGGAATTTTGTTTAACTGTACTAAGGGTGTTTTGCCCACTAACTCGGTGATATTTTTGGCTATTCGCATTGCTATACCTCTTGATAACTAAATGTAATACATGGGATTATTTTGGGCGCGAGTCTCTCTTTCTTGACACAAATCTTGGAGTGTATAGCTACGCAAAACCTCAATTGCAGCCGCATTAGCTTTTTCCCAGATTTCCAGAACCAAAGTTTTTTCTATCGTCGGAGTCTCAGCGCTTTCTTTCTCTTTCCGTTCACCTTCCACCAAGGTGACAATTTCTAGCAAAGTAATTTGCCAAGGCTCACGCATTAACACGAAACCGCCTTTTGAGCCACGTTGACTGTGGACTAAACCCGCACGCCGCACTTGAGTGAGAATCTGTTCGAGATAGCGTTCTGGTATGGGTTGCTTGGCCGCAATCTCACTCATAGTCAAAGGAACTTTTTTATCGTGATGACTGGCTAGTTCTAACAGTGCTAGGAGTGCGTATTCCACTTTTGCAGAAAGATCCAGAAGAGCGTAGTTTTGACTATTCAAATCTGTATTCAAAATACTACTGTACATTTATAGATTTATCGGCTATTAACCGCAATTATTTTACTTTTGGGTGTTAGATGTGATAGTACCACACTTACAATAAATAAAATACCATAACTCTATCGGATTTAAGGTGATTGTATGCAAGATTCTCAAAATTGCTGAATATTTTCGGGAAAATATCTTAATACAATATTTTTTAAATCAAGAATAATGTATACTACGGTTACTACATCGGAAATTAGTAATATATACGCTGATGTCATTATACACAGGTTTAATTCAATCATCTACTAACAATACTCCAAAGATTTTCACCAGGCGATCGCTATTGCCCGTTAAAAAAAATGCTGTGTGGCAAATAGAAAGCGGTTTTGTGATGACATACACTTATCTAGAAGACGGTACAACAGTAGCTTTGGGATTATGGGGTCCGGGAGATGTGGTTGGTGAAGTTCTCTCGAAAATAAAACTCTATCGGATGGAATGTTTAACCACAGTAGAAGCCACTGTTTTACCTGTGGATGATTGGCATCAACTCACAGAAACTTTGCTGTATCACATTCAACAAGCGGAAGAATTAATGGTGATTCGCAGCCATAAAAAAGTAGAGACTATGCTGATTCAACTATTAGGATGGTTATCCAAAAAATTTGGCTCAGAAGTAGAACAAGGGCGTTTAATTGATATGCGTCTAACTCATGAAGATTTAGCAGCACTGATCAGTTCTACTCGTGTAACTATCACTCGTCTGCTGGGACAATTGGAACAGGAGGGATTGATTGATAGACTTCCCCTGCATCGAATTATCGTGAGACAAGAGGATATTTGGTATTACGAAATTTAATTTGGAAAATACCAAAAAATAACTCTGCGAAGGAGGTAATCGCCCATTCATAGACTTGCTAAAAACTTTACTCTTATCAAAGGAATTGCTGCTTGCAACGGCACAATTGAACGACCAATTAAATTAATTGCTTCCCTACGTCCCGGCGTGTTTCTAGGAACTCCACAATCTAATGGGGGGTTATTCTTTTTCCACCACCCTGAATAAGACAATCCAGATAACCAGATGGGAACCCCATCTTCCACAGTGCTGCTTTGACTGAAAGCTTGCGAACTGCTTGCAGCAGCGCTTCGCTATCGCTCTCCAAACGACCTTGTTGTTTCAATGTCCTCTCCAATTTGTTCGCTCCAGCATTTCCACCCTTCCCGTTGCTGCAAGGATAAGTGGTTAGTGTGGGCAACAACGAATACCCTTTTACGAAGGTGCGGCGCTCCAAACTCTGACGCTGAGATAATTTCAACTTCTGTAGAGTATCCTGCCATTCTGAGTCCTCCAAGGCACGCTCGTAATCCTCTATGGATAAATCCTTCAGGGTTCTCAATAACGACAAATTTGGGCTTGCCAAGGCAGATACACCGGAGGGCTTCAAACCATAAGTTTGACTCTGGGTGTGCAAGTCCGGTTCTTTTACCTGCGTTAGATGTGCCTGTGCATGGGTGGGAAACGAAGTAGACATCTATATTTTGTGGCGGTGTGTAAGTTTTAATCTCAGAGTGAATAGGAATTAGTGGATAGTGTGAACGTAATACTTGTTGAGCAGAAGGAAGAATCTCTACAAATTGGTAAGTTGTGAAAACCTGATAATCATAAATTTGTTCAGGAATTTCAGCAGCTAATTCCCACGCACCAATTCCAGCGAAGTAATCAATACAGGTAATCATAGCAAAATCATTTCTGTGCTACCGCCTTTAGAGTTTGCTGTTGTTGTTTAGAGCCATGGAATTAGTTAAATCAGTTGAACCACCGATGGATAGTAATATGTTGAAGATGCTTGAAAATGATGTTGCATAAATCTTGGAGAAAATCAGAAACTTATCCGCAAAATATCCTAGCGATTCTCTTGAACAGTCTGCAATTTATATCCAGCTAGAATTAGAAAGTTTTGTATATACCGCTAAAAAGCGAGCCAAATAAATTGCAAGTAAATAGTTGAATTTATACTATTCCCGAAAGTAACAACTAGGAATATTTTATCATGAACAGAATCATTTTTGCAGGAATTGAAGGTGAAATAAAAAGTGTTTCACCTCATGGGAATTATACAGTAGTTAAGTTGAGCGATCGCATTACAATTGTAGGAACTTTCAGTAATCGCTTTCACTGGCAGGAATCGCCTGATTCTAATTCTGGATTCAAGAGCTTTATCACCTATATCGGGTTAAAATCTTATTCAGAATATCAACACTTTGCTGAATGGGTTGCATTGAATAATGGGTATTTTGAAGGTGACGACGGAACTCCCAGAGAAGCCAAGCGTGTTAAACATTCTAGCTTTCCATTGGAGATAAAAGTTAGAGGTTTAATAGCTGAGTCAGTTTTTGAATTAGTGCAGATGTAATAACAAAACAAGTTGGTGTTATTGATTTTTTAGTAACACCAACTAAAAACATGATTTTTCTTTGCTACCGCTTTTAGTTTGTGATTTGTTTAGAAGTGAGAAACAATGAGTTTGTAATTTTTTACCAAACAACGAAATTCTGAATAATTTAGTTTAGACAAGAGGTGAATCAAATGTATATTGAAGCATCAGAAGCTTGGTATTTTGCTGAAGAATTGTCAAATAAAATCATTAATGGTGTTTGGAGTGATGTTGTTAAAAAGCTCAAACAATTAAACCCCATGCAGTTAATTTATGTATTTGATTTGATAGTTAAGAATAAAATGCTTAATCAATCAAATATCGACAGTCTTGTGAGAGTAATTTCTAATCATCTAAATGATAAAGATGAATAGATAATGTAACACTACTGCTAGTTAATTCTGGCAGTGATTGAATTAATAAAATAAAATGAATTATGATTAAAGTAATCAATGGTAAACGCGATGGTTTTATTGGTCAAGATAAAATTTATATTGGTAGAGCTAATAAGTTTTATGGTTTACAAGAAAGTCCTTTACATAATCCATTTAAACTTAGCAGCGAGAAAGAAAGATTTGAAAGTTGTAAAATGTTCGATAAATATTTGTACGACAAAGTTAAACTTTGGATGAATGAGGGAATACTTGATGAAACAACAATCGCTCTCAGAGACATAATTTTTAAAGTTCTTGAGGGTGTAAATATAATCTTTACTTGTTGGTGTAGTCCTTTACAATGTCATGGTGATGGAATTATTAGGTGTGTGAATTGGATAATTCAGCAAGATTGGTTTAAACAGGCGTATAGCGAGTATTATAAGTGATTTTATTTTGGTAGCATTTGCAAATTATTGTGAGTGCTACTAGGAATTTTATTGAATATTTATTTCAGCATTTTATTGAATATGGACGCTACCGCGAAGAGATTTTGGGAGTCAATTGATTCCTTTTCTTTTTTCTTTCATTTTATTTTCTTTTAGGAGTTTCATCATGGCTATTAAATTTGTCACAAAATCTCAACAAGAAGTTCAAGTTATTGAAAAGCAACGTTTAACTTTATTGGATGCTATTCGAGTTATGAGTTGGGAACAGCATAAGCTTGATAATCCTAATTATAAACGTGGCTTAGAAGGTTATAATACAGAATTTGGTGATGAATGGAAAATAGATCCAATTCACGATAAATCTTTAGATGAATTGATTGAATTTATCCAAGAGTTAGGTTTTACCGTTGATGAATTATTAAGTGTCAGATCAGAACATTATTCTGAGAAGAAACTAATTCAAGAACGAGTAGCAGCTAAGAAAGCTAGAGAGTTTGGTTATGAGACTAGTCAAACGAATGGCTTTAAAGAAAGTGAAGATGGAGATGATGAATATGGGTATCCTCCATACTAAATATTTGATTGATTGATTTGATAGCTTCTAATCTCTATATGAGGTTAGAAGCTTTTTTGTTAATTACAACTGGAGAAAAATAATGGTCAAGTTCGTAAGAAAATTTAAACAACAGCCGATTGATAGAAAACCTGGTGAAACACCTGTTCAAGCAGCATTCAGAAAATTAGCAGAAAATACTAAATATTTCAATGAAGTGATCAAACCACATTTAGAACAATTAGTATCATGTTATCCCGATAAATACATATTTTTGTATTATCACGATAAATGTATGATTTTTGATGGTAATTATTACGTTAAAAACAGAGAATTTAGAAGCATTTCTGACAATGAAATCTATGACAAAATTGGTCAGATTTTAGCAACAATATAGATTCTGATTTTTAATAGCTCTGATTCCTATAGGAATTAAGGCTTTTTTTTAATGAATTACTAAATTCTTTACGATATTGCAGCTACCGCTAAGAGAATTTAGTTTATTTTTTTAGGACATCTTTATGCTACATCTACAACAATATCTTTCCGAATCTCAACAACAAGAAATTTTACAACATTGTAGAGAAATTGGTAAGAAATCGCCTCTTTTCAGGTTTTGGGCTGGGAGAAATCCCGGCTCTTTTTTTTAGTTAGAGAAAATCAAGATTTGTTTTTTGATTCTGAAATAGCAAAACAGGAAACAGAGAAAACTACGGATTTAAGTTTTTGAATAGGTCTTTATATTTTTGAGGCATAGGCAAGTGTTATATATTACGTTAAGCATAACATTTATATCGCAATTCCGCAAAAAATCAACCAGCGATCGCCCAAAAATCACGACTCACAGGAATAGAGATTGGCCTCAGTAAACCTTTAGCAGATATGTAATTGAGCCGTCTTCAACCATTAATCGATCCACAAATTGTAACACATCGTTTACATCCATTGAAACTATACAAGATAAGTATTTGAGGCATTATAGCCGACTTTTATCCCATTTTTTCTGATATTTTCCGTTTTTTATTGAGTTCTTGTGACAAAATTCCCGTATAAATCCGTTTTCCTGGGGGTTGTTAAACAGCAATTTATTTATTATGCAAGAAAGAGAATTTTTAAACTTAGGAGAAATGTTGGGTATGGGTTTTGATTCTTTGCAAGAAAAACTCTGCCCAAATTCTGCAATAGATACAAGTAAGAATGAAGAACAATCGCAGAAGATGCAAGCGCAAGATATGTTTGATTTTAAATATATAAAAGATCAAAAAATGCTTGCAGAACAGTTTAATATTTCTGGTTCCGTTTCTGGAAAAGGAAGTTTCGGTCCATTGTCAATAGCCGCTAGCATGAGGGGAGAGCATTTTAGTGTAAATCAGGTAGAAGAAGAAAATCTTTATATTTTATTGAAATATCAGTTATTCAATACTGCATACAGATTAATAAACCCCAGATTGTCAGTTGAAGCTAATAATATTTTAAATAGCTCCTCTGATTCTGGAGAGTTTAGAAAAAAATTTGGAGATGAATTTATTATTGGGTTTAAAACAGGTGCAGAATATACGGCATTAATACAAATTTTTGACGTTAAAAAACGAGATCAAGTTAATACTTATGGAGAAATCAATGCGGCAGTCAATAAGATTATGTTTGAAGCTGAATTAAGTGTATCTTCTAAGACAGAAAAACTAGAAGTATTAAAGAAGTTTTCTAGCCAAGTTAGTGTTTTTAGAAAGCCAAGCAATAGTGAAAAATTAGTAATGAGTCTTGATACCTTAATCGAAGATTTTATGGATTTTAAAAAACGTATTAGAAATGAACCCTGCCCTCAATATATTACCATTTTCTCTGATTATGATAAATTAGTTGACATCAACAAAAGTATTCTTACACCAAAATTAAAACAATTAAAATCAAAATTGAACAACCTAAGAGAGCATAAGATGCGCCAAGAAGTACACTTATTAAACCTTGAAAATCTTCAAAAATTCGACAAAAACATAGAGGTGTTAAAAATTCAAGGAGAAGGACAACATTTATTAGACAGAGTTAGTGAATTACGTAGTTATATTAATGCTGTTAATGAATTTATTGATGAGTGTCTTTATTTGCCTAATGCTATTAACAGCGAACAATATGATAAATTTTTAAAATTTAAATAAAAGCACCATTGACGATACTGTAAGGTGTGTTACTTAACGCACCTTTTTACTTTTAATTATGATTAATTTGTAATATTTATGCGTTACGCTAACATATCCTACTGTTGCTGATTTACATATTCTATCCGTCTAAAAATTAACCTTTTAAAGGTACTTTTCAGTCAACATCACCCCTAACAAAATCCGACGGGCTTAAAATTGGTAATATTCCCCGATAAGGATAAAGAATCAACAAATCTTGATCACCTGTAATTGGCGTTGCAGATTCTTAGAGGAAACGGAACTCAAGTTACCATTTGATCATCTGTGGTTGGGGTATTCAGTTTGCACACAGAAAGACGCTGAAGACGTTTATTATCTACTGAAAACCCCTGCGAAGATTCGGTTTCTCAGTTGTGAACCGGTTCTGGAAGACATTGATTTATCAGAATGGTTAAGCGAGTTCATTGGTGCGGGTATCTGTGATGGTTGCGGAAAGGAAAAAAGTCAACTATACGGTGTTGATGCTTATCCTGTATGTGGTGCGGCAATTTGTGATCAATGCGCTCCCAGACTATATTGGGTCATATTAGGGGGAGAGTCAGGGGCAAATGCTAGAACTACTCATCTTGAACATTTACGTTCGCTGCTGAATCAATGCCAAAAAGCCAACATTCCTCCATTTATCAAACAACTTGGTGCTAAACCGATATTGAATAACCAACCCTATAAAATCAGCGATAAAAAAGGTGGAATTTTATCTGAATTTCCAGAAGATTTACAAATTAGGGAGTTTCCAAATGTCTAATCAAGATAATCAAAGGTTGAATAACTGCAAAAGTTGCAACTCAAAGAATACAAATAAAATATGGCGGCTGAGTAGCATAAATAATCAAATTGCTATCAATCAGCATCGTCTCTCCCGAATAAATTGCGATCTTGACGTTGTTCACGCTGCCAAACAACTGGATCAGCAATTTCTGCAAAAGGATTTAACGCCACCGCCTGCGCCAATGCTTGCGCCAAACCTTCGCGCCTTACTTGGTTTGAAGTGATAGGCGTTTTCTCTCGTGCTTTTTGTTCTAGAGCGGCGGCATGGTGTTGAATTTGTTGCAAAATAGGGTTCATAGCTGTCGTTTCTCTAGTACCGACGATATCTATATTACAGGATTACAGGAGTTCGCGGTAAGCGTAAATCTCAGTGGCTGTGAGAGGTGTCCAAATTGTTAAAACGAGTAGAGTCAGCTTTAGGATCGCAACCTACGATCATAATGCGTTGACCCATTTCAGCCATAGCGGCTAAAGTATTTTGAGAAGTGGTAGATTTACCGATACCGCCCTTGCCGTAGAAAGCTATCTGTCTAATTTTTTCTTCAGTCATTGTTCGTGTTTCCTAGAATTAGTTGATTGGTGGTTTTGTTGGTTCTCACGGCCAAGTTCTACGGCGGTGAGCGTTTGTAGAACGTCGCTATCTATGGAGGCGATCGCTCTACAGAAAATCGAGTGGTGTTCATAGTATTTATGAGGTTGTAAGGATTTTTTTCTTTGTCAGTTGTAGGGGTTTACGGCGTAAACCCTTACCATTAGCTGTTTTTTTCTAAACTGCTTCGACAATAATTTCTTTACTGATGCGATCGCGTAATCTCGCTTCAATCGCAATCTTTAAAGTAGCAGTGCTGCTAGAACATGAACCGCAAGCACCTTTAAGAATGACTTTAATCTTATCGCCTTCGACATCATAAAGTTCTACATCTCCCCCATCGGCGATTAAAACAGGTCGGACTTCTTCATCTAATACTTTTTGAATCAGAGCAATTTTTTGAACTGTAGTTAATGGTTTTTGTGGCTCTGAACTGGGAATTTCTGTTTTAGCTTTTGCCTTGTAGCTGTAGAGATTTTTGTTGGCGGCTTCCTGCTTTACTTCTCTTATTATATCATCAATCTTCGTTAAACAAGAACCGCATCCGCCACCAGCTTTTACATAATTTGTTACTTGCTCTGCACTGAAGAGATTGTTTTGTGCAACTGCTTTCTTGATCTTAGCATCAGTTATTCCGAAACAGCTACAGATGAGGACACCTTCTTCATCGTCATGTGCCTCTAAAGGAATGCCACGATAATTATAAATGGCAGCTTCTAAAGCCTCTTGACCCATAACAGAACAGTGCATTTTAGCTTCAGGTAAACCACCTAAATAATCAGCAATTTCCTTATTTGTCACTCCCAAAGCTTCATCTAAAGTCAAACCTTTGACCATTTCAGTTAAAGCACTCGAAGATGCGATCGCACTGGTACAACCGAAAGTTTGAAACCGAGCATCGAGAATTTTATCTGTTGCTTCTTCAACTTTCAAATGTAATCTTAAAGCATCACCACAAGCAATACTTCCCACTTCACCAGTTGCCAGTTTCACACCAGCTTCGCCAGTTTCTTCAATAGCACCCTGGTTTTTGGGATCGTAAAATAACTCTAATACTTTATCAGTGTAGTCCCACATAGTTAATTTTAGATTTTGGATTTTAGATTGGTGATTCGTAATTTTTGATTAGTCAGCAGTCAGTTTTTACTTACTACTGGCAACTGACTAATGACTAATGTACGGGCGAAGCATTCGGAGAAAAGCCTTTGGGAGAAACCGATAATTGATCATCCGAATGCTTCGCCCCTACGGATTGTTGTTGTAACCAATCGGCGTTATCATTTTTGAAGGGAGATAAAGCTCGAAGACGGTCAACAATTTCCGGCATTACTGCTATTACTTGATCAATTTCAGCTTCGGTTGTGTAGCGAGAAAGACTGAAGCGAATTGACCCATGTAAAGTAGTGTAGGGTAAACCCATTGCCCGTAAAACATGAGAAGGTTCAAGAGAACCAGAAGTACAAGCAGAACCAGAAGAAGCACAAATACCGTACTTATTTAAAGAGAGCAAAATTGCCTCACCTTCAATATATTTGAACCCGATATTTGTAGTATTTGGTAATCTATGTTTGATATCACCATTTACTTCACAATTAGGAATTTTAGCTAGAAGAGATTTTTCCAAATAATCGCGCAACTTTGTTAATCTCTGAGATACTTCTTCTAAATGTAACAGTTCTAATTCCGCAGCTTTGCCAAGAGCAATAATTCCCGGAACGTTCTCTGTACCGCCTCTGCGTCCTCGTTCTTGATGTCCACCAACTAAGAGAGGACGGAAACGAACCCCACGTCTCACATACAAAGCACCAATACCTTTAGGAGCATGAATTTTGTGACCAGATATAGTTAACATATCTATGGTGCTGGTCTTCATATTCAAGGGTATTTTGCCTACCGCTTGCACTGCATCAACGTGGAAGAGAGCGCCGTATTCCTTAACCATAGCACCAATTTCTTCAATTGGAAATATCGTGCCGGTTTCATTATTGGCATACATCATTGTTACCAAAGCAGTATTACCAGTTAGAGCAGCTTCTAACTCACTCAAATCCATTTGTCCATGAGAATCTACCGACAAATAGGTAACTTGATAACCTTTAGATTCTAATTGTTTGCAGACATTTAAAACTGCCGGATGTTCTACTTGGGAAGTGATGATATGACGTTTTTCAGGTTGAGCTAATAAAGCAGCATGAATAGCAGCATTATCGCCCTCAGTTCCGCAACTGGTAAAAACAATTTCTGATTCGTCTGCTCCCAGTAAAGCAGCAACTTGTTCTCTAGCTATTTTTACAGCTTTCCCAAGTTGTCCACCAAAAGTGTGCATACTAGAAGGATTAGCATAATAGTCCGTCAAATAAGGCATCATTGCCTCAACAACTTGAGGATCTATTTTAGTGGTGGCATTATTATCAAGATAGATACAATTATTTTGCATGATTTTCCATATAAAAGTATAAAGTAGGGGCGAAGCATTCGGGCGATAAATTATCGGTTTTGTCCAAGACTATTTTCCCAATGCTTCGCCCTTACAGGAGTCAGAAATTCAGAAGAAAGATCAATATAAATATTCCCTATTTCCTCTTAACTGTTACCTGTCACCTATATAACTATTTGTCCTTGATGCTTTTGCAATTGTTGGGCAATCTTTTGGGAATAAGATTTATACCAATTCTCCCAATAGTCTTGCTTATTGGTTAACTTTGCTCTCACACGGTTGTAAGTAGCAAACCAACTTTCCCAATAATCACTAGGTTGTTTAATGCAACCATCAACAGTAGGACAACTGGCTTTACATTGAGGTACGGTGTGAATACTACCAGCGCAATTTGTGCAAAGTTCCGAGTCAATCCAGTAATTACCGTCAACTTCTTGAATTGCACCGGTAGGACAAACAGATAAACACAACTTGCAGGAAATACACTGGCTAGTAATTTCGTAAGCCATGATTATTTACCTTTGTGGGAATTGGTGAAGAGGTAATAGGTAATAGGTGATTGGTGATTGGTGATTGGTGATTGGTGATTGGTGATTAGTGATTGGAACAATATTACCTATGACCTATGACCTATTACCAATTACCCATTAGCCTGAACATATTGCTCGTAAAATTCTAAAGCAATCTTTTCAATTACATCATAGGCTTCAACAGTTTTTATTCCTGCTGCTTCTAATTTTTCCTTGGGACAATTGCCTATTTTTGATACCAAGACTGCTTTACAATCTGCAATTGCCTTCATTATATTGTCTGCGGTAGCTTCTTCGCTGTAACCACCTTGACAATATTGATCAATCTTGCGGTGACTAACAAAACGAACTTCATTGCCATCAACTTCATACACTTGAAATTCCTTCGCGTGTCCGAAGTGTTGGTTAACTAATCCACCACCTTTTGTTGCTACTGCAACTAAGATTTTAGGACTATTAGCAGATTTTTTGCCAGTTGATGCTTTATCTTTGGCAGCCTTAATTTCTTCTCTAAATTTCTCAATCCCTTCGTGAACTTCTTGACGAGTTTCAAAGTTATATTCTGGAGCCATTTCCATGAACTTATCTTTAGTAAATTCTTGGCTACGGTCTTCTCCTAATAATCCTACCGCATCGGCTCGACACTGGCGACAGTGGCGCATCATTTTCATGTTACCAGAGCAATTGTCTTGGACTTCCTTCAGTTCTTTTCCTGTTGGTCCACGTTGACCAGTTAAACCAAAATGAGTCCCATGTTCTGGTGCAGAAATTAGCGGCATAATGTTATGTAAGAATGCGCCTCTCTCACGAATAGCCTTATTAACTTCTACCAAATGTTGATCATTAATTCCCGGAATCATCACGGAATTAACTTTGCATAAGATATCAGCTTCCTTGAGAGCTTGCAATCCTTCCAACTGCTTTTCTAGGAGAATTTTTGCTCCTTCTACCCCTCTGTAACGCTTGCGTTTATAGTGAACCCAAGAATAGATTTGTGCGCCTATTTCGGGGTCAATGGTATTAAGGGTAATAGTAACGTGATCTATATTTAATTGTTTGATGCGATCAATATGTTCTGTCAGCATCAAACCGTTTGTGGATAAGCACAATTTAATATCTGGTGCTTTGTCTGCAATTAATTCAAAAGTCCGAAAAGTTTTTTCTGGATTAGCCAAAGGATCACCAGGACCGGCAACTCCCAATACAGTCATTTGGGGAATTTTTCCGGCAATTACTAACACTTTATGTGCAGCTTCTTCCGGTGTGAGTAATTCACTCACTACTCCAGGACGACTTTCGTTAGCGCAGTCATACTTGCGGTTACAATAGTTACATTGAATATTGCAAGCTGGAGCGACGGCAACGTGCATCCGTGCATAGTGATGATGAGCCTCTTCACTATAGCAAGGGTGTTTAGAAATGCGTTCTATGAGTTTTTCGTCCATTTCTGGAGTTGTGGTGCTGTCGCAACCGCAAGCAGCAGATGTAGCGGGGGTGATAATGGCATTCTGAAAGTCGGAGGTGAGAATATCTGTAGCAGGTAGTGTCATTGAATTTCGCTGTTGGAGGTGGACTTGAGAGCCACTGTGGGAGATGCTTTTACTACTGCCAATACCTAAATTATTTTAGACATGGTGCTAATCTCATCCCTCCACTCACTTTTGACTACTAACTTGGTTTTGTTAAGGAGCGTTAAGTGATTGGCGATAAATGATTTATAGCAGCCCTTTTTTTTGCCCTCCTTGGTTTACACCAGGATAGAACTTATTGGATTTATTATGTTTGTACTCAAATCCTTAAATCCTTGCATTGCAACGATACAAAAATTAAAAAAGATTTTTTCGGGTAGGGGTACGAGTATTTATAGTTAGGGGTACGAGTATTTATAGTTAGGGGTTCAGGATTTCTTTGTACTCATCTCAAACTCAATACCTGCAAGGGTTTTGGCTATATTTTTAGCGAATTTTCTTGATATTTGACTGTACTCAACTTTCCTGCAAATTCTCCTAGAAACTCTTGTTATTCAGAGATTTGAGGTTAAAAAACTGGAGTAAAATCAACCCGATTACTCCAGATACGTGCGAAATTCAATTCTGTATACAACCTATCATTTTTTTTTAGAGTAAAAATGCAATTTATATTTTTTTAAGTTTTTGATTGTTAATGATATTTTTATAGCTGTATTGCTTGCTATACAATAAATACAGCCTAATTACACCATCTATATTAATGCAGATGATTTGCAAAAGATTTAATTTTTTGATCATTATTTTTTGATGATATTGACAATTATGTTAGCCATGAACTCTCCCCCATCACTACGCTATAAATATAGTAAACAAAGCACATTAGGAAAAATGTGATCAAAGCTATTATTATCGGGAGCATCCCAATTTTGCAGAAATAAGCTGGCGATTGGAAATCACGGCTATAAGTAGTGAGACAGAATTAATTACACAATGTCATTGCGTTAGCGCAGCGTGGCGTTAGCCATATGGAACGAAGTGAAATGAAGCAATCGCAAGAGTTGTGATTGCTTCCCTTCGCTCGCAATGACTGTAAATATTTTTGTCCAATTACTTACAAACAAAGTCCGCCTACTGGGACTCAGCAATTCTCATTTTGAAACGAGTTTGCGCCATTTCAGCGAACTGCTTGCAGCAGCGCTTCGCTATCCCCGGATTTGTTAAGAATTGTAAAACCCTATGAATGTAAGGGTTTAAATGTCATGAAACCTTAAAATGAGAATTGCTGACTGGGACTAGGGAAATTTACAGCAAATTGTCATCAAACCCGGAACAAGAACCCCACCCCCAACCCCCTCCCCGCAAGCGATGAGGGGGCTAAGATGTACCTTATATGATTGGAAATCGCTGTAAAACCCACGCAGGTGGGTTTTGCCTGTGTAGTCGTGACTTCCAGCCGCATGGATTCTATATTTTGGGTAAATTTGCATATTTGGGATACTCCCTTGTTATCCATCTTGATGATAATTATGAAGCGGATACTGTTACCTTACTAGCTTTAATTTATTTCTACGTAGTGTAAGCTTAAATAGACTTATCGGATTAGTATACAGATATCTCTGTAGCTGACGTGACGGATGTTTGTAGTTCTCAAAATTTGGATTCGGTAAAGTTGCTGAATGCAGATTTAGTTATTGATTTTTGACATTTCGTTACTTTCTGTTATATTTACAAAAGTGTCTGTTAGGTAATTCAGAAAATCTAACTTGATAATATGGCTAGGTAAAATATTAGTCCTATTTAATAGAGGGTAAATTAGTGAAGAAAAAGTTAAAGATTGCGTTGCATAAAACATCAAGTCTGGGGCTAATGTTACTACTCCCTATATTGGGAAATTTACTCTTTTTAGCTAATGCTAAGGCAGAGTTGAATAGTAGTCTGACAATTGAAGTAGAGGGACTCAGAAACAAATCTGGACAAATTTGTGCTACGCTTTTTGATAAAAGTCAGGGATTTCCTAGTGATAGTAAAAATGCTTTACAATCCCAATGTATCAAGATCACAAAAATATCTCAAAAACTGACTTTCGATAACTTGAGAGCGGGTAGTTATGCTGTTGGATTAATTCATGATGCCAATGAAAATGGTAATCTCGATACTGGTTCTTTTGGTGCGCCCATAGAAGGTTTTGGGTTTTCTAATAATCCAGAGGTTTTCACCGGACCGCCTAAGTTTAATGATTCGGCTGTTGCTGTATCTAAAACTACTACTGATATTAAGATTAAGATGAAATATTTCTTTGGTTCTTGATTGATATAGCAATCGTTCATACCCAGATCCCCGACTTCTAACATTGATTTATTATTTATGGACAGAATGAATCAAAGAAGTCGGGGATCTTATCGCCTCACCTGAATTCTTACAATTTTGTATCCCCACATACAGCAAACAAATCCGAAAATAAAATAAAGAAATCCACCTTTCCACTACCAAAATAATAAAATAATAATAGTAGTAGGTAATACATAAAATCTATATTTACTGTCATCAAAACAGTGTTTATCAGGAAATGAGTACAACTAAATATATGGAAGAATATCTTGCCTAAATAGCTGTAAAGTCCTACAGGTTAAGAGGTTTCTGGTGAGTACAAAAAAGCTGCATCCCTGATCTGAAAATACCAGTACCCCTGTGATCAAAAGCTAGTACCCCTACCCCAAGAGAAAATGTAAAGTTCTGTTAAATAGGCAGTTAAACATATTGAGTACAAGCTTAATAAATTTAATAAATCTAATCTGCGTTGCTAATTCTGTCTGTTTGGAAGTTATCTGATATAAGCATGAAAACAGTACAGGATTTTTTCACCTAACAATACCAATGCACCAGTCATTAAACAGGATCATTAAGACTGAGACTGTAAATACAAAGCTACGTAAACATGAAGGTTTTAGATTTTTTTTAGAACCATTAATCAGTGATTTTCGGATTATTTTTGAGCGTGATCCAGCAGCACGTAATTGGTTAGAGGTCATATTTTGTTACCCCGGCTTTCATGCTCTGTGTTTACATCGTCTTGCACATTGGTTACATATCCACAATGTGAGTTTTATTCCCCGGTTGATTTCTCATTGGGGACGATTTTTCACAGGTGTTGAAATTCATCCAGGAGCAAAAATTGGTAAGGGTGTATTTATTGATCATGGCATGGGTGTTGTCATTGGTGAAACTGCCATTGTGGGAGATTATACACTCATTTATCAGGGTGTAACATTGGGAGGAACTGGCAAAGAAAGCGGTAAACGTCATCCGACATTGGGTAGTAATGTTGTTGTCGGTGCAGGTGCAAAAGTATTAGGAAATATTCAAATTAGCGATCGCGTCCGTATTGGTGCAGGGTCAATTGTCTTGCGTGATGTGCCTCCAGATGCCACTGTGGTGGGCATTCCTGGCCGGATTATCGCTCCTAAGTCTAGTAACCCCATTTCCCCCTTAGAACATGGCAAATTACCCGATATAGAGGCAGGTGTGATTCGTTCTTTACTCTCGCGGATTGAGCAGTTAGAACAACAAGTCCAAACTCTCACTAATCATCACCAAGATGATCAATAAAGTTAACTCCATAAATTGTGAATTACTGATGTCACCAAATTGTAACTTTTTAACTGTCGGTGAACAAATTTTGCAAGTTCCTTTAGGTGATAGATGGTGTATTTATCATCGGTTGCAAGAGTTGATGATTTCCTGTTCCTGTCCCCCGGATGGGTCTTTGCGCGTGCAAGTTAATAACCTAGAAGAAGCGATTCTTGTTCGTAGTACATTGATGCAATTTTTTGCTTCTCGTCATCAATTGGTGACATGGTTAGAGAATTGTTTGTGCAACGGTGTTGAGTAAAGATTGCTGGAAACAATCATGTTTTTTTTGATTAGTACGACTGATAACAATTAATAATTCTAGCCCTGTCTAATCCAAAGCATATCAGAGGTTAATTTTTAATGCAAGTCTGATTGATCTCAAGTCATTATTCACTCACAAACTATCTTGCATATTCCAGATAATTCACATAAGCTAAGGTTCACCCAGGTTACTAAAACTAAAAAATTAGTAATTGCTGATGGGAATAACTTGTACCTTATGTTGATTTCAATTGTCAATGTCCAATTATGGTAATTAATCGTATTGATAGGAAGTTACTGCAATTTCTCCAAAAAGAACTGGCACTTTCCCAGGCTGATATTGCTGTAGCAACACGACATCCTGAGTTCAATCATGGACCTTTACCGATGCTGCTTTGGCAATATGGTTTAGTGGATTTGCAACAACTAGACAGAATTTTTGATTGGCTTGCAGAACATCCTGAATTGAGGTAGATGAAAAATTACCAGTAAACATAAGAGGTAATAATTATGATTACTAGTTTGATTGCTGGCATGAGTATGTTATTTTTTACAGGATTTACTAATATTTGTATGGGTTATTGGCTATTAACGAAATCCACAAATAATACCACAAAAAATATTGGCTAAATTATACTTATTTTTTGTTTCTTGTCATACAGATGCAACAGCAATATTTAGTTAATAATTAAGGATCGTAAATCATGAATCATGATTTATTCGCTCAATTAACAATTCATTAGCCATCTACCACTATGAAGAATTGTAGCGAACAAGGATATTACAAAAAACTCCGCTAGAGGGACTTTGAAAATGTATCAAATCATGATTAATGATACGACATTACGTGATGGGGAACAGGCAGCGGGTGTTGCTTTTAACTTAGAAGAAAAAGTAGCGATCGCTCAATTCCTCGATACCATTGGTGTCCATGAATTAGAGGTGGGAATTCCGGCAATGGGAGAAGAAGAAATTCGCGCCATTGTTGCCATTCGTAACTTAGATTTAAACGCTAAACTATTAGGTTGGAATCGCGCTGTATTATCAGATATAAAAGCTTCTATAGCCTGTGGACTAGAGCGAGTACATATTGCTATTCCTGTGTCTGGAGTGCAAATTGCCGCTAAATTTCATGGACAATGGCGAGTAAGTTTACAAAAGCTCAAAGACTGTATTAGCTTCGCCTTAGATCAAGGTCTTTGGGTATCAGTTGGTGGTGAAGATTCTTCTAGAGCCGACGAAAACTTTCTCCAAGATGTTGCCATGTTATCGCAAGAATGGGGAGCATCACGTTTTCGGTTTTGTGATACAGTTGGGGTACTTGATCCCTTCCGAACTCACCTTAAAGTTAAGCATTTAGTATCAACTCTATCAATTCCTATTGAGATTCACACCCATAATGATTTTGGACTAGCAACTGCTAACGCCTTAGCCGGAATCAAAGCTGGTGCTGTATCTGTAAATACTACCGTTAATGGACTAGGAGAAAGAGCCGGAAATGCCGCTTTAGAAGAAGTAATCATGGCTCTAAAATGTATTTACGGTGTTGACTTAGGAATTCAAACTCAACACTTGTTAAAACTATCTCAATTAGTCGCTAAAGCCTCCGGTGCTAATGTTCAACCTTGGAAAGCAATTGTGGGTGAAAATACCTTTGCTCATGAGTCTGGTATTCATGCTCATGGTGTTCTGCAAAACCCCGTTACTTATGAACCTTATGCTCCTGAAGATGTGGGTTGGGAACGGCGTTTAGTCATAGGTAAACATTCTGGTCGGCATTCATTATCTAATCTCTTAGAACAGCATGGCATCTTTCTCGATTCTCAAGAAACCCAAGCTATTTTAGATGTAGTCCGTCAGCAATCAATCCTCAAAAAACGCAGTCTCACTACAGAAGAATTATTAAATTTAGTCAGCGAAAAAAGGTATTCCCATGCAACGTGATGAAATAGAACTGGACTCGCAACCCATTTTTGAAATTGGTCAAAAAGTTCGAGTTAAGAAACTAATCAAAAACGATGGAACTTTTCCCGGTAGAGAAATTGGGGAAGTTTTAGCAAAAATTGGTGATGTTGGTTATGTCTCCAGCATTGGCACATTTTTGCAAGCTTATTATATCTATGCTGTACATTTTTTGGAAACAGGGTACATCATCGGTTGTCGAAAAAGAGAACTAGAATCTGCTGAGGAAACACATGAAAGTAATGCTCCGAATGAATGATGCTGGTACTTTAGTTGTCTACGTCCCTAAAAAAGATTTAGAAGAAGAAGTAGTCAAAGAAAGAGATGGTGAAGCAGGTAAAATTCTCACTTTAACTAATGGTTGGGAACTAGAATTTAGTGAATTTCCCGATAAAAGTCGTTTACCAGTAACAGTGGAAGCTAAACGTCTTTCTTAACGTCAGAATTCAGCCGTCAATCGTTAACTATGGTTCTCGATTGAGTGAGATACAAACCCCACCCCTAACCCCTCCCCGCAAGCGAGGAGGGGGACATGAATTAATTATCAATTGGTAATGTGGGGTTGATTATTTTCTCTTGAAAAAATTGGGTTATCGCAAATGGGTGAAAAATATTTGACCTTATCGGAATTGAATATTGAAGGACAGTTTTTAGGGTTTGTGGGTAAAGATGCTGGGAAATGTAAACATTTACAGTTAGCAGTTCCTGGGGGAAATATCAAACTAAAAATTCCGAAAAATTTACGTTGTTCGCTAGGTTTATCCTTAGTTCCTGGTGAACAAATTCGCATAGATGCTATTAGTAAATTAAATCTCCGTAACAATAAACTCAAACTGCAACTTTATCAAATTCAAGCCATTGGTTTTTGTGTGCTGGAAAATTTCCTTCCGCAACCCAAAGCCAAAATTATGGTTTGTCAAAAATCTGGTTGTCTGAAACGGGGTGGAAAGGGGTTATTGTCAGACTTAGAAAAAACTTTAGGCGATCGCGGTTTATCTGATAAAGTAACTATTGAACATACCGATTGTCAAAAACGCTGTAGCAGCGCCCCCAATTGTGTTTTAATGTTAGGTAAAAAACAATACAAGAAAGTTCAGCCAGAGGCGATCGCATCTTTGCTAGAGAATCATTTAAGTGGTTGATGTAGCGTCACAAAGTATACTATCTTGCTTGAATTATCTCGTTCCCAGTCTCTGACTGGGAATGCTATCACAGAGGCTCTGCCTCGACTTCGGCTAGATAGTAGATAAAAATACTAGTATCATAAACACATCTCATCTTTCCCATTCCTGACGCAAAGTATCCAAATGACTCAACATTGCTGCTTTTTTAGGCTTTAAAATTCCGGCGTTGCTGATTAAGGGTATGAATTTTAGTCTCACGCAAAGGCGCAAAGACGCACTGAGGTTTGAGGTTTAAAGGTTCAATTTGGGAATTTTATACCTCAATTCAGCAACGCCGAAAAATCATTAACCGAAGACAAATTTGAACAATTCAACAAATTGAGTTTCCCAGCACCTCCAGGTTCAGCAGATTATATCACCTATACCGTTCTATAAAACTTACCCAAAATTACCAAAGTCTAGACACATCTGGACAGCGATAACCTTAGTGCTTATTTCCTGTTTAATCACGGTCTTAGAATGACTTCTAAGAGGTTTGTCCGCTCCACAGGCTATCTCGGTAGAACTTACCGTTTCTGACCGTAGTTCCTAAAAAGAACCGCTACGCTACAGGGATAAAAATATCCGCAAACCATCGGTCAATGTTTTTAGCGGCGTTGAGGTCACGATCCTCTGTATGTCCGCAATCAGGACAAATATAAACGCGGTTTTTTAATGGCATTTTATGACGATGATTACCGCAGTTAGAGCATATTTGGGAACTAGGAAAGAACCTATCCACAAGGATTAGTTCACTCCCGAATTTCTCAGTTTTGTACTCTAATTGCCTTTGAAATTCATACATCCCACAATCTGCAATTGCACCTGCTAATTTGTGGTTCTTCAAAAATGCCTTAACGTGCAAATCTTCTATCTTAATTATGCTGTGGTTTTTAGCTAGATAGTAGGTTAATTTGTGAATAGAATCCTTGCGAATATTAGAAACTTTGGCGTGTAATTTAGCCAATTTTCTCACAGCTTTTTTACGATTATTAGACCCCTTGACCTTCTGGGTAACGCTACGCTGTAAACGTTTCATGCGTTTACTCATCCGGCGGTAGGCTTTGGGGTTTTTGAATATTTCACCATTACTGCAAACTGCTAACTCCTTTATTCCTACGTCAACGCCGATGGTCGGTCTATCTGCAAGTATAGGAGGTTTTTCAATCTCGTACTTGACAGAAATAAACCATTTATCAGCCTGTCTAGAAATCACGCAATTATGAGTTGCTGTAATCGGTAAAGGTTCTGCTAAACGTACCCAGCCAATTGACGGTAATTTAATTCTTTTACCATCATTTTTAATCGCTGGTTTCGCCTTAGTTCCTGATTCTAAATAGAAAGAATCGTGTTGTCCTTTTCTCTTGAATCGTGGTTGTTTTGATGTTTTTTTGAAACACCTATCCCAAGCCTGGCGTAAATCAGCTAACGCCTTCTGAGGAACATTTTTATTAACTTCGTAATACCAAATATGCTCAGATTTTACCTCAGCAACTAACTTTTTATGCAGGTCAATCGCTGATGGTAATTTAAGTTTTTCGCCTTCTTTTTGAGTAACTAAGATATCTATAACTTGAGCATTTGCCCAGTTGTAAGCGTGTCTAGCTACTCCAGATGCTTTACGAAAAGCTGTAACCTGTCCGTTATTTGGAATTAACGCGGTTTTGAATGATAAAAGCATTGATTCGACCTTCAATGTTGTGTTACAATATTTAGTATACTCGATACTCTAGGATTTAGCAATGCCTAAAACTAAATTTAAACCACAAAATCAAGTAGCGTACGATAAATCACCTTTGCAGTTTAAGGTGTTGCCTGGGGTCAGAGAAAAAATTAAAACCGTCCCTGATTGGCAGCAACGGTTAAGGGAATTTGTTGATCAACTAATTGAAGACTTGGACAAACAGTAATATATGGATAGTTATGGGGAGAAATTATCAAGCTGTTCCTACCCCTAACCAGTCAAAAAGCCACAACCCAATATAATGACATCTCGCAATCTCAAATACCAAACAAACTAGATAAAGTTGTCAAAGCCTGGAACGAATTAAAAAATAGCGCCAAATAACTAACCCAAATCCTCAACTATTGAAGTTGGGGATTTAAATCACACTTTTAATTTCTGTATTTCTTCCTTCCTTTGCGCCTTTGCGCCTTTGCGTGAGACAATTTATTTATCATCCCTTCTCCACCAAACCCTCCAAAACCTGTTGTAAATCAGTCGTCAACTCAGCCACCGATTGTCTAGCAGCGACGCGACTACCTTTATAAACCGCATAACGTTGAGAAATAGAAATGGGTTCACCCACAGTTATTCTCACCTGCTGCTTACCCAATTGTGGACGATTTAAAGAAATATTTCCCTTAATTTTATTAACCATATCCCATAAAAGTAAAGTCATTTCTGCAAATCTTTCCACCGTTGGTTTTTCGCGGATATACATCCCAGAAACAGCCACAAAACTCTCAACCAATCTCATGTGCCACATCCGAAAATATGCCTCTTCAGCAACTCTATCTCCCAAACTTTTCTCAATGAGTGATAATGATTTAATATCCTTAAAATCTTCCCTAAATATATAATTCCAACCAGCTTGTTCCACCCTTCTACATCTATCATTCCAATTCCCCCTAGATGGCAAATCAAAATATTGTTCAGCAATAAATAAAGCAATATTCATCACAGATTGTAACCGATAAGCTAACGCTTCATTTCTATCTGTAATTTCTCCATTAGTAATTTTCTCATCTGGTAATGTTTGATGATAAAACTTAGTGTAAAATTGCTCCATTACCGATAATAAATGTTCCGCCAAACCCAACAATCGGGGATAAAGCGCAGTAAAATTAGCCTCAGTTTGATCCTGATTCACAGACAAACCACTAGCCGCTTCTAATTCAGTTAACAAATTTGCTATATTATCCCAAGGCTGATTAACATAACTATATTTAATGCCAATTGGTAAAATTAAAACTTCCTCATCTCTTCCTGCTTTTTGTAAATCTTCCGCACACCAAAAACCCATCTGTGCGATACCCGGTTCTAAGGGACTAATAATCTCCGATAAACCATTTGTAGCACCTTCTGGCGCAGCAGCCATCGGAAACTGACCATTAGCATACAAATCACGCACCGAACGCAACCCAGTCCAATCAGCTTTACCGCGTTGAATCGGAGTTCCCCCCAAATGGGAAATTACCCAACCAACTTGAGAACCAGCCCAGAGAGGAATGCCCCGATCATAGATAAAATGAGCATGAAGCGGATATTGTAGCTGTGTACCCCCAACTTGTGCTACTTTAGGCAAGATTTGGGACAGTAAATAAGTTAAACAAAGAGGGTCTGCTGTTTGAGGATGACGAAACGCCAACATAAACCGGATTTTACCATCTTGAAACCGCTGATAACAATCCGCCAAAACTTCAACATTTTCTGCTTCAATGTTGCTAATAGGTGTTTTCCAGCGAATCCAGTTAGGTAGCACAAAATGTACCAACTTTAACAACAAAGGGTTAAAAGCTGGCGGAATAAATTCTAAAGGTGGTTGTGCTTGATACATTGCTTCAGACACAGTAATTATCTCCTCAAGTTATAACAAGTGACAGGTGATACCAATTTTATGTGAGGCTGCACAGAATAACAATCAATCATATTTATCTGCGTTTATCTGCGTTCATCTGCGGTTAATTATTCTGGAAATCTTATTCTATGCAGCTTCATCTTTAGGTATGACCGGGAATTTTAGATTTTGGATTTTAGATTCAAAAAATTTGCTACAAGTCCCGTCCTTGAGGATGGAAAAATACTCGCTGCGCTGCGTACGCTTCGCTAACGTAAATCCCAAATCCCAAATTTTCAAGTTCTACACTTGGGGGTGGAGTTAATCCAAAATCCAAAATCATCAATCCAAAATCGCGTGACATAGGTTAATCTTCAATAATTGACAAAATTAGCAAGTAAAGGTAAAAACAATGCGATTATCACAAATGTTATTTGTTACACTGCGGGATGATCCGGCTGATGCGGAAATACCCAGTCATAAATTATTACTCCGCGCTGGTTATATCCGTCGCATTGGTGGTGGGATTTATGCTTATCTTCCCCTAATGTGGCGGGTTTTGCAAAAGGTTTCCCAAATTGTCCGGGAAGAAATGAATGCTACCGGCGCACAAGAATGTTTATTACCACAGTTACAACCTGCGGAATTATGGCAAGAATCGGGACGCTGGGACACCTATACTAAGGCTGAGGGAATTATGTTTTCTCTTGTGGATAGAAGAGAACAACAATTAGGACTAGGACCAACTCACGAAGAAGTAATTACCACAGTTGCCCGTGATATGATTCGTTCCCATCGTCAATTACCTGTCCATTTATATCAAATTCAAACTAAGTTTCGTGATGAAATTCGTCCCCGGTTTGGTTTAATGCGCGGACGAGAATTTATCATGAAAGATGGTTATTCTTTCCATGCTGATGAAGAAAGTTTGAAAAAAACTTACCAGGAAATGTACACTGCTTATAGTAATATGTTGCGGCGTTCTGGTTTGGCTTTTCGGGCTGTGGAAGCTGATTCTGGGGCTATTGGTGGTTCTGGTTCTACAGAATTTATGGTCTTAGCAGAAGCAGGAGAGGATGAAGTTCTCTACACTGAAGATGGTAAATATGCCGCAAACGTAGAGAAGGCAGTTTCTTTACCAGCAGATGCGGAAACTTCACCTTTTACAACTTACGAAAAACGAGAAACTCCGGGAACAGAAACTATAAACAAAGTTTGTAATTTATTGAAATGTTCTCCTACCCAAATTGTCAAAAACGTTTTATATCAAATTGTTTATGATAACGGGTTAACTGTTTTGGTCTTGATAAATATTCGCGGAGATCAGGAAATTAATGAAGTTAAATTACAAAATGAATTAACTAAGTTAGCTCCTCAATTTGGTGCTAAAACTATTCTGACTTTAACTGTACCAAATGCTGAGGCTCAAGCAACATGGCAAGCAAAATCTTTGCCTTTGGGTTACATAGCACCTGATCTTAGTGATGATTATATTGCGGAAAGTAAACAGGTAAATTCTCAGTTTATGCGGTTGGTTGATAAAACCGCTGTGGAGTTAAAAAACTTTGTTACTGGTGCAAATGAAGCTGGTTTTCACGTAGTTGGCGCAAATTGGGGTGAGCAATTTAAGCTACCTACACTAACCGTAGATATTCGTAAAGCTAAATTAGGCGATCGCTCCCTGCATGACCCAAGCCAAACCCTACAAACAGCTAGAGGCATCGAAGCCGGTCATATCTTCCAACTGGGTACAAAATACTCTGAGGCGATGGGTGCAACTTATACCAACGAACAAGGGGAAGAAAAGCCTTTAGTCATGGGTTGCTATGGTGTGGGTGTGTCACGGTTAGCACAATCAGCCGTAGAACAATCCTATGATAAAGATGGCATAATTTGGCCAGTAGCGATCGCCCCCTATCACGCCATCATCACTATTCCTAACATTAAAGATGCCCAACAAATCGCCGTTGCCGAAAAACTTTACACAGAATTCAACCAAGCAGGAATAGAAACCTTATTAGATGACAGAGACGAACGGGCAGGAGTAAAATTCAAAGATGCAGATTTAATCGGTATCCCCTTCAGAATCGTCACCGGTAGAGCCATTACAAATGGTAAAGTCGAAGTAGTCAAACGCGCAACCCGTGAATCTCAAGAAATTGCCATTGACGAAGTTATCAATACATTGCAACAATGGATTAAAGACACAATAGAAAGTGAACTTTAACTCTCGTAAAGTGGGTATTGTGAGACTAAATCAGTCGAAGTATTAACCTTCCTGCTGTCATGAGGTACAGTTTTTTGTCTCAAATCCGTAGGGGTGGGGTCTCCCCACTCTAGATTGCATTTTATGAGAACAACAACCCCTGTATTTCATGAAATCATCAGAAATTTAAGTATTACAGAGAAAAATTTTAATCAATTAAAATAATTTTTACCTAAACTCATCCTATCATTATACTGAGATAATTAACTGCAAACCGGATTTATGAGTCAGTGCCTTAACCCCGTGTGTCTACAGCAAAACCCACCAAAAACTATCCTTTGTCAATCCTGTGGTAGTCAAATAGTGCTGAAAGAACGGTATCGCGCTATCCGCATTATTGGTGAAGGTGGTTTTGGGCGGACATTTTTAGCAGTAGACGAACAAAGATTAGATACCCGCTGCGTTATTAAGCAATTTCTAACCCAACAATCAGGAAGTGCTGCGCTCAAAAAAGCTACAGAGCTATTTGAACAAGAAGCATTCAGACTCAACGATTTAGGGAAACATCCCCATATTCCAGATTTACTCGCATTCTTTCCCCAAGAAGGCAGACTGTATCTAATTCAAGAATTTATCGAAGGTCAAAATTTATTAAACGAACTGCGACAAAAGGGGAAAATTAGCGAATTTGAAGTAAAAAAAATCCTAATTGAATTATTACATATTTTACAATTTGTTCATAACAATAAAGTAATTCATAGAGATATTAAACCAGAAAATATTATTAAACATTCGCAAACAGGCGCTTTATTCCTAATTGATTTTGGAGTTTCCAAAGAGGTAGGTAACAACGTTCTCACCAAACTGGGAACAGTTACAGGTACACCTGGTTATGCACCACCAGAACAATTTCGCGGCATAGTTTATCCCAACAGCGACCTTTATAGTTTAGCTGTAACTTGTATTCGATTATTAACAGGATATTTCCAAAAACCTGATGGTACTGATCTACTATTTGATTTAACAATCATGCAATGGATATGGAAAAAATATATATTTGTGAATCATGACTTAGAAATAATATTAGATAAAATGCTGCAAGACCTACCCTCAAATCGCTTTCAGTCTGCAACAGAAATTTTATCAGTATTGCAACCACAGCAAGTTTCACCAATAACCATTTCTCCTAATCACTCCCGGCAAGTTACTACAACAATTGTTTCCCCAAAACAACCCATAGTTTTTAGAGACAATTTAGGAAATAATTTATTTTTGGAAATGGTCGGTATTCCTGGTGGCACATTCTCTATGGGTTCACCAGAAGGAGAGGGATATAAAAATGAAAAACCCCAACATCAGGTGACAATTTCACCTTTCTATATCGGAAAATACCCAATTACCCAAGCACAATGGCAAAAAATCGCCAGTTTACCGAAAATAAACATAGATTTAAACCCTAAACCCTCATACTTCCAAGGTGCAAATCTGCCAGTAGAAAAAATATCATGGTTAGATGCCCAGGAATTTTGTGCTAGGTTGGGGGAACACACAGGTAAGATGTATCGCTTACCTAGCGAGTCTGAATGGGAATATGCCTGTAGAGCCAAGACTACAACTCCATTTTACTTCGGTGAAACCATTAATACAGATGTAGTTAATCATAATAACAAATACAAACAGACCACAGATGTAGGCGAATTTCCCCCTAACAACTTTGGTTTATATAATATGCACGGTAATGTATGGGAATGGTGCGAAGATTCTTGGCATAAGGACTATACAAATGCACCCAGTGACGGTAGTGCTTGGACTGGTAACGATAGCAAACGCATATTGCGCGGTGGTTCTTGGCTTCAAGAGGCTGGGAACTGCCGTTGTGCCTATCGTAACTACATAGTTGCTGGTGGCAGTAACTACGGTAGTGGTTTTCGAGTCGCGTGTTCTTCTGCCTAATTCCTAATCTTCAATTCCCGCATCTCGTAATCGTTTCTCCAACTCCGCTAACCGTTGTAAAGCTCTCTCCTTTTCTCGTCTTTCTTGTTCTTTTTCGCGTCTTTCTTGCTCTTTTTCTCGTCTTTCTTGTTCTTTTTCTCGTCTTTCTTGTTCTTTTTCTGCGCGTTCCTTCTCAACCGACTCAAACCCCCACAATAACAAATTACCTTCCTGATCCCACCAGCGCAACCAATAACCATCACGGTTTTCGCGCTTTCCTTGCCATACACCAATAAATAAATCCATTTCCCCTAACCAATAACGGTTATTTTCATCAGGGGAACGTAATTGATATTTTCCTGAACTTTGTAAGCGATGAAATTCTAAAACACCCGTATCAGGTGCAAAAATCAGATAATTTGCAACTTCTAACACCTCTTCATAAAAAAACCATTTACCAGGGGGAAAAGTCCGTTTACTGGAATATTCACTCCCATTTGCGTCAGAAAGAAATTCCATCACCACAACCGGTATTTCACCCTGTTTGTGAGGAGTATAACTACGTTGTATTTGCTCTCTAGGCACAGTAATTTTGGGTATGTAAGCCCAATCAGGTGCTTTGATGACAATTTTGCCATTAACTACGGTACAAATGCCGTAATTGGTCGTAGCCAGGGCTGTTTCTGGGAGTTTCCCTGCCAGTTGCAGGCTTTCCGTCAGTGCAGCGGCTAAAGAAGGTTGATTAACATTATCCACTGGTTCATCTTCTAAAACAAAATCTTCAGGCAAGAGTTCCCAGGTAATCTTGTGGGTCGAAGCAGTAACAACCATAACAACCACAAATAAGGGATTAATTACCTATTATAGTATTTATCAATTCATTTTTCGGGAAATTGCCCTGGAAAAGTTGATTAATATAGCAGATATGTATGGTGTGTAAAGCCATTGAGGGCATGGCTACGCTTCTTAGAGCGACAGCGCAACGCACCATTATTGAAAATTTAATGCCAAGTAGGTGAACACAATAAAACCAACCTGTGTAAAGAAACGTAAAATCGCTGAAAACTTCTTTACTCTTGCCTCTTGCCTCAATACTGCTCGGTTAAGGAAAATGGGGAGTAAAACCAATAGAAAAGTGTTCGCGTTTTATTTACGAGAACAAAAAAATTGAGAGACTTACTTTTTCTTTTTGAGGCTATCGTACAAATCAACCCAATTTTGTCGGAGAGAATCAATACATGATTGTAAGTAATCAACTTGGGTTCTCCTAGCTACTTGCATGACTGCATCAACGTGAGCCGGACTTCCAGCCTTGCCTAAATGCTTGTATTTACTCAATTTGTCGGGTTGAGTGGTAGGAAAAATTGGGTGATTAGCGTGTAATTTGTAGTACCAATAAACCCCTTGTTTACCCCGTGCTTGGTAACGGGAAACACAGCAACCAGATGGTGCTATTTCTCCACCAGCCTTAATTTGTTGAATCATCAGTTGCAACGTCGCAATGGCTTGTTGCAGCAGTTCCGCTCTGGAAATTAGATCATCTTCTTTCGTAGACATAATGAATTGAAAGGACCTGAGTTCGATATAAATAATCATCCTGAAAACTAATTATATCAGGCTTTTCTCAATTAGCAATGATTATTGACAATAAATAAACAAGAGAAAACAATCCAAAATTGAATATTTTGGACTCACAATTTAAGGTTGATACACAACTTTATCTTATTTTATTTTCAAAATGAGAATTGCTGTTCTTGACTTTAATATGTAGACACAATGAATGTTCCTATGGTAGTATCTTCTGAGACACCAGCCACAGCAATGAGCTTCTGTCTAATTTCCCCAGAGGCTCATTGCTACATAATGCCTGGGACGATCACCAAATTATTGAGGAAGAATTATGAATCCTATTTCTAATGAGTCGATTGATGCCAGTGTTGAACAGCGCAAGAAAGCAAAAAAGAGTCCTATCCAGCGCTCTATTCAATGGTTTTCTGGAGGCTTAACAGCAGCCTTAATTTTGTCCTATGGTGGGGCTGCAATTAAGGCAGAAACATCAAAACCTACTGCCGCTCAAGAAGGTGTTACCAACTTAAAACAGGACGGAATTTCACCTAAGCAAGGCTCCACCCCCTCCGAGTTGGAACCCAATTCTTCCTATAAGATTTCCCGTGGTGAGTTGACAGCCCAACAAAAACAATTTGTAGGAAGCTGGCGATTGGTATCCTGGATAAATAAGGATGCAAAGGGGAACGTTACCCATCCATTTGGGAAAGATTCTGTTGGTTACCTTATGTACACTCCCGATGGACATATGTGTGTAACCTTTTCAAAAAACAAACGTCCTAATTTTCCTTCAGGAGATATTTTGGGGGGAACGCTAGAAGAACAGGCAAAAGCAGTACAAACATATATTACCTATTGCGGTAAATATGAACTCCAAAAAGGTAAAGTGGTTCATCGTGTTGAAGTCAGCCTGTTTCCAAATTATGTTGGTACAAATCAAGTACGCATTTATAGTTTTGAGAATGGCAAGCTAGTATTGACTCATGCTCCAGAGATGATGGATGGCAAGCTACAAACTCCCTTTATAACTTGGGAGCGCTTTTCAAAATAACAGTTCACGGAATTCCCAAACGTTATCGGGAAAAACAGCTACACTATTGCAATGCCTTGTCCATTTTTTGTAGGTTGGATTGGGTTACGCTGTCGCGTAACCCAATCCAACCTACAAATCAAGACTTTTGTTGATTTGGATAAGGTATTGCTATTGATAGTAAATTAAAAGGCATGGATGTAAACTGCCTCATTTTCCGAATTAAAATTTGCCACTCTTGTTTCCAGAGATACTACCAACCACTCGTTGAGAATCTACCACTCTGGTAAACAAGCGTTGTATTTACAGATTCAATCGTGTCTCATAAGACAAATATTATTTATGAAACCAGAAATACCTAATCTTTGGATTAAATGCCCCCAATCCAATCCCCAAGCCAAGTTACGCTTATTTTGCCTACCCTATGCAGGAGGTGGGACATCCATTTTTCGTCTCTGGCCTCGAGAATTGCCCTCAAATGTAGAGGTTTGTGCGATTGAACTGCCTGGAAGAGAAAATCGCATCAAAGAAAAACCAATTTCAAATCTTGAAATTCTGACAGAGAACTTAGTAGATGTCTTACTGCAACATTTGGATAAGCCATTTGCGATCTTTGGTCATAGTATGGGATCGCTAATTGCTTATGACCTAGCTAGAAAACTCCGGCAAAGAAACGTCAATCCGGTTTATGTGTTTTTATCAGGTCGTCCTGCCCCTAACATACCTGAATTATATCCGCCCCTTCATTTGTTACCTAATGCAGAATTTATTGAAAAATTAACCAATGTTTACTCTGCCATACCAGAAGTAGTCCTACAAGACCAAGAACTTATGGAGTTGTTCTTGCCTACCTTGCGAGCAGACATGACTTTAGTAGAAACATATATCCATTCCCAAGTCGAGCCTCTTGATTGTCCCATTTTTGCTTTGGGTGGTCTTGAAGATCCGGAAGCCAGTTACGATAATCTTGTTAGTTGGCGTGATTACACCCGTTCCTCATTTTCAATAGAGATGTTCCCAGGTGGACACTTCTACCTCAATGAAAATAGACAAGCTTTGTTGCAGTTTATGTCTCAAACCCTGAAAGACTTATAACTTGCACAAAGTCATTGTAGCTTGATAGCTCTTTGACTCAACCTTTGACCTTTTAAAAATCGTCCTCAATAACCATTGGTGACAAGTCAAACAAAAGCCGCCTTTATTAATCAGTAGCTATACTTGAATTTAGGCAAAATAATGTACTTAGATTAACATCAATACTGGATTTTTAGAATGCGATAGCGAAGCTGATCGAAGGTATCCCATCCTGAAAATCATGTTTTTCAGCTTAATTATCAAGATTTATTAAGTATAATTGCTTGTTGATAAATGGACAATAACTGTAACTTGTCACCAATGCTCAGTAACACTGCCCATAACTCACTTCTCGATCTATGAACCAAACACTTCCAGCGCAATATAGCTTTATCCCCCGCTATTTCCGACTGGCTCTAGCCAACGTCCTATCCAGTATTATGATTCCACTGGCAAATATAGTCAGTGTCATCTTTTTGGGTCATCTTGAAGACATCCGTCACTTCGCTGGAGTGAGCATTGCTGGAAACTTGCTGAATTTTTTCTATTTGGCTTTATTCTTTTTACGCATGGGAACTACTGGACTCACAGCACAGGCAGTTGGACGGGATGACCGAGAAGAGATGTTGTTGGTGGGGCTGCGTAACGGCTTGATTGCTCTAGTCATAGGTATCACCCTCATCCTCTTACAATATCCTTTAGGAGAACTTGGGTTTGCTCTGCTAAATGCTGACCCAGAGATAAAATCTTCGGGCCTTGCCTATTTCAACACCCAAATTTGGGGAGCGCCTGCAATCTTACTCAATTTTGTATTGATAGGTTGGTTTCTAGGACGAGAAAAAAATAGCTTAGTTGTGCTAATTTCAGTCCTTGGTAATGGCAGCAAAATTGTACTTGATTATGTATTTATTATCCACATGGGATGGGAAAGTACAGGGGCAGGAATATCCTCTGCTACAAGCCAATATTTATCTTTATTCATGGGATTGATATTTTTTTGCCAGGAATTTCAGTGGTTGGAAATTCGATCTTTATCTGGAAAAATATGGGACATTTCAGCTATAAAATCTAACTTAGCTCTCAATATGAATATCCTGATCAGCAATTGTATTTGTCTGCTTACCACATTCATATTCAGCTATCAAGGAGTCCAACTGGGAACGTTGATTTATGCTCAAAATACCTTAATGTGGCAAATATTTAGCTTTAATACATATTTTGTAGAGGGAATGGGATTCGGTACAGAAGCTTTGGTTGGAAACTTTAAAGGAAAAGGATCTCGACAACAATTACCTCCCTTAGTAGGTTTTTCTATTTTAGCTGCTCTCGTGGTAGCAGTGTTTTTTGGTGGAGTATGTGTGCTATTTCCAGATACTGTTTTTAGTTGGTTCACTAACCACACTGAAGTAACCTCAAATATAAATACTTTTCTTCCTTGGTTACAACTTACCTTAGCTTTTAGTTCAATCAGTTTTGCGATGGAAGGATACTTCTTAGGTTTAGCCCAAGGATACACCCTCCGCAATGTTAGCTTAATTGCTCTTGTAGTTGGGTTTATACCTGCCAGTTTCGCTGCCATTAAGTTTTCCAGCAACCATATCTTGTGGTTAAGTGTATCTTTATTTCATGCAGTCAGAATGGTGATGTTTTTGGTAAATCTGCCCAGTACATTTGGCGATGATATTAATGCCAGTGATGTCTCGGTTACGAATTTAGAGGTGAAATAGGAGTGCAACCGGGATACCTCCAAGTGCGATTTGTTCTGGAGAAACCAATTTTTTGGGAGGCTAAGAAAGGTAGATCGCCCAACATGAATGGGCTTAATAAGTGAGGAAAGATACTAGAACTTACGCATTGACACATGAGACAATAAATGCAGAGACATAACCTTTATGACTTTTGAAAGTATCTCTCCTCACTTATTAAGCCCATTCATGTTGGGTGATCTACCTTTAAAGAATCGCGTGGTCATGGCACCCTTGACTCGTTCGCGGGCTGGAGTGGAGCGGATTTCCAACGCACTGATGGCTGAATACTATGCTCAACGGGCATCGGCTGGTCTAATCATTGGTGAAGCAACCACGATTTCAGAACAAGCGAACGGTTGGCTGAACTCACCCGGCATCTATTCCGATGAGCAAACCAGTGGCTGGAAACAGGTCGTCGATGCTATTCATGCTAAAGGCGGACATATCTTCCTCCAGATTAAGGAGATAGTAGAGGCGGTTCTGACGGTGTGGCCAGCCAACCGGGTGGGAGTCCGAATTAATCCCAACGGCGTAGATGGTGAAATGATTGCCTTTGAACGACTTTATATCAGCAATCCTGACTTGGTTTTCAGCTATCTGGATATCCTCAATTTCCCATATCCCACAGGGAAAAATGCAACTCTTTTAAGACGCAATAAGCCAAAACCTTGCACTTTTTGTGATATAGAAGATATTTTTGGTTAACTATTCAAGCGATCGCGGCTATATTCCTGAAGATTTGTTTAAAGAGTTATATGAACTTGCACACTTTTTAGGTGATCGCTATCCCTTAACAAATCAAGAAAGTATCTTGTATTCTTCTTGTAGTTGTCTATTTGACAGAAGCATCCGCCCACCCCCTCCCCGCAAGCGAGGCTACGGTGTACACACAAGTCCTATCTGTCTACGTTGTCAAATAGATTGGTAGCCACAACAAACAATATTCAATAGGAGAAGAAAAATGGAAGCTACGGCAAATAACCACTTAAACAATGTCGATTTTATCAAGGATAAAGAATTACTAAATTATCTGAACAATTGGCAGCCACACCCAGTGGAAAGAGCAGTATGCTTGCCAGCATTCATGTATGTATCTGATGAGGTTTATCGGCTGGAAAGAGAGAAATTATTTAGTCGTTCCTGGCTCTTTGTTGGTTTTACCAATCAGTTGGAAAAACCTAAATCTTATTTTACTGTGAGTATTGCAAATATTTCTCTACTGATTGTTAAAAATGAGGAAGGTAATTTACGTGCTTTTCGTAATATCTGTAGTCATCGATTCACACCCCTAGCTTTAGAAAATGGTAAGGCTAATTGTTTTGTGTGCCCTTATCATGGTTGGACCTATGACCTAGAAGGAAAATTAACAGGCGTCACTGAATTTGAAAAACATGAAGATTTTGATATGTCAAAATATGGACTGTCATCTTTTCATATTGATACTTGGGGACCCTTTATATTTGTTAATCTTGATCCCAATTGTTCTCCCTTAAAAACACAGCTTGGCAAACTACCTAAACTATTTGATGATTATAAAATTAGTGAATTGAGTCATGTTCATACCCATGATTATCAAGCCAATATTAATTGGAAGCTTTATGTAGAAAATACCGTTGAGAATTATCATGTACCATTTCTTCACAAAGGTACTAATGAAATACCTCAACTTGACTGGGTCTCCCCTGTAAAGAGTTTTTTTCAAGGAAAAGATAATTACTACGTAGAATATTCTTCCTTTTCGACAAAAGAAGAGATAGAACCGGGTACAGTCATAGAAGGATTACCTCCTAAATTGATGCAAGGTTATTTCTGGTTATCGTTTTGGCCGAATTTTTGCCTATTTTGTCTGCCAAATCTTGTACTAGTGTTTCTAATTGATCCAATCAGTGTATCTCAAACAAGAATCCGTTGGACTTGGTTAGTTCCTAATACCACAGAAGCAAAATCTGCAGAGAATGTTCAATCACTAGTTGAGGAGTATGATAAGATACAACTCCAGGATTTAAGTTTATTGCCAAAAATACAGAATGAGCTAGCTTTCCTTCGTTCATCTGCTGGTCCGTTATCTCCTAGCAAAGAACCAATGGTACACCGATTTCACGAGTTCTTAATGGCATACCTAACTGATTCAATCGGAATGCAGAAGTTCCAGAATAGAAATTTTGATGAGGAAGACTTGTTCTAAGTGGCGTTGCTGATTTACAGGATGAAAGACTGAATCTGCTCACCTAAGAAAATGTGTAGGGGCGCAACAGCTATCATTGGTGTCAACTTAAGGAATATTGCGGGGGTGCGATCGCTCGCCTACGAATCACGATCACGCCCCACAGCTTACCGAATAACTCGTAGGAACTCTATATAAAGATCACCAACGGGCTATTGTGGCTGGCGAATCATTCTGACAATAATCGGTGCATCACCAACTTGATACTGGCTAATTAACTCAAACCCTTGCTTTTTATAGAATGCTATGTTTCTTGGAATGCAGCCGCAGGTTTCCACACAGGCAGGAATACTATCGCGATCGCATTGTCTGAGAATAGGCCGCAATAGGGCTAGACCAAAGCCTTTACCCTGTTGAATTGGCTCCACACCTAGAAAGGACAGATACCAGTAAGGTTGACTAGGATGATCATTCCCCAATTGTTCAAACAATTCAAATGCCTCTGCTTGGCGTGACTCAGCGATACCTTCTTGAAATACTTTCCTTAATGGTTCTGCATCCCATTCTATCCCTGGCGGAATCCATTGCACTGCACCTCCATAACCATCAACATAATAAGAAGTCTGATGGGCTAAGGACTCGTTAATATATGTTTCAAATAGGAGTGGGAAATAAGTGAGATATTGATCGGGGTCAGGAAAGAGCCAGCGGGCAACAGGATCGTTGTTAAAGGCTAGAACCATTGCAGCATTAATATGTCTCTGGTCGGAAGCTGATGCAGTTCTGATCTGAATGTCCTTATGTTTTATTGAAGGATTGATTTGAGCCGACTTTGTAGCGATGATGCTATCGTCAATAGGATTTGTATTCATTTCGGAGGAAGACATGGGCTATTCTCACCATTAGTTGATTATAAATTTTTGGACAGTAAGAAGGTAGTAAACAATTAGCTATAGCGGTTATCGGTTGAGTTAAATACAAGAACTCCACCCCCGCAAGCGAGGAGGGGGCTTATGACTGTATCTCACTCAAGTGCTTTTGGATAAATCTCTATCAATTCTCGCAAACCCGAAAAGTCCATCAACCGTTCTCTCTCTAGGGGTAACATTATAGCTAGGACAATAGCAGAAGTGATCCGTTGCAAGTCGGTAACTTCCTAGATCACAATATCCACCTAAAATATATGCCTCTTCATTGTAGGAACAAATCATTCCATGGTGAGTGACATAGTGTGGTAAAGTGACAAATATAAATGTTTCACCGCCGTTATTATGTTGCCTTAAAAGCTTTTTTTTATTTGTTACTTTCTCTGTATCACTCCAAGGCAAGAATTTGCTATCCAATGCTGGAATAAATTCACTTATTCTCGCACCTGGATGATTGGTTTCTGCATCTTGGTACTGGAGGGGAACTGGCCCGTTTTCCATCCAAAGAATTTCCGCTTCCTCTTCACCTAAAACTTGCCAAGATTCTACTTTTACTCCAGCAGGAATAAAGGAGTAACCATGTTGATCTAGTTCCCATTCACCAATTTGAATCTTGCCAGCAAGAATAAAAATTTCCAAGTCAGCAGTGAATATCCCAGATGGCGCCGCAAATTTGGGCGGTAGGATTACTCTGGAAGTAGATGCACCACAATCATGCCACGTCAGCAATCTTCGTCTTCCTGCTAGGACTTGATCGGACATTCCACTGATTCGCCATCCTGGTTCTTCTGGCACGGTATTTGTATTGAAAAATTGATACTGATACGGCACATACTCTTTCGATATGTCCGTACACCTTCCTGATAGGTGCAAGCGTCCACTCCCATCTCCCCCCCAATCTTCTTGGATCGGCACTATACTTAAAAAATTATCCGTTTGGTCTGTTTCGGACAAATTAAAACTTCTATTCGCGTCACCCATAATTCCCATTCTTCTGCTTATATGCTTGCCATTACAGAGTCTATTTTATAGCCTAAACTGTCATTTTCTGTAAACGCATCATTTGCTTGACAAATATTCTAATATTTTTTTATGTTATGTGATGAGTAAATCGTTTGGGAGCCATCTCTATCAATTCTGGCAAAACCAAAAAATCCATCAACCGTTTTCTCTCTAGGGATAATATTATAGCTAGGACAATAGCAGAAGTGATCCTTTGCAAGTCGGTAACTTCCTAGATCACAATATCCACCTAAAATATATGCCTCTTCATTGTAGGAATAAATCATTGCATCATGAGTGACATGATGTGGCAAGATGGCAAATATCAATGTTTCGCCGCCGTTATTATGTTTCCTTAAAAACTTTTTCTTGATTGTTACTTTCTCTGTATCACTCCAAGGCAAGAATTTGCTATCCAAAGCTGGAATAAATTCACTTATTCTCGCACCTGGATAATTGGTTTCTGCATCTTGGTATTGGAGGGGAACTGGCCCGTTTTCCATCCAAAGAATTTCCGCTTCCTCTTCACCTAAAACTTGCCAAGATTCTACTTTTACTCCAGCAGGAATAAAGGAGTAACCATGTTGATCTAGTTCCCATTCACCAATTTGAATCTTGCCAGCAAGAATAAAAATTTCCAAGTCAGCAGTGAATATCCCAGATGGCGCCGCAAATTTGGGCGGTAGGATTACTCTGGAAGTAGATGCACCACAATCATGCCACGTCAGCAATCTTCGTCTTCCTGCTAGGACTTGATCAGACATTCCACTGATTCGCCATCCTGGTTCTTCTGGCACGGTATTTGTATTGAAAAATTGATACTGACGCGGCACATACTTTTTCGATATGTCCGTACACCTTCCTGATAGGTGTAAGCGTCCACTCCCATCTCCCCCCCAATCTTCTTGGATCGGCACTATACTTAAAAAATTATCCGTTTGGTCTATTTCGGACAAATTAAAACTTCTATTCGCGTCACCCATAATTTCCCATTTTCCTGTTTATATGCTTGCCATTACAGAGTCTATTTTATAGCCTAATGGCCAAGCATTGCCGCCTATTCGTTTGGAGGCGAAAACACTGCCCCGGAAGCGACTCCGGGGAGCAGTTTAACCCCTATTAATCATCAAACTTTACAAAAGTAGCAAGCACATCTTGAATCAAATAGTCAACTAATGCCTCTGGTGTTGGATATTTATAAAACAAGGTTGATGACAATGGGATGCCTATCGAGTTTTGCAAGCGATTTCTTAGCTCTATGGATGTCATAGAATCCATTCCTAAGTCCAAAAATCCTTGTGATAGGGAGAAAGTCCTCTCTTGTTTGTCTCCCAAAACCTGAGACAATAGAGATTGAATATGAGCAATTAATAGTGCTTTGCGTTGCTCTTTCTCAGTTGCCTTTAATTGTTCGACTAAGTTGAGTGAAGTTTCTTCTCTCCCTTTCTGTTTGAGAATACCCTCTGTCCCAGACTTTTCTGGGTTTACCAATTGGGCAACCAAACGTTCTTTGTCACGAAATGCAACCAGTTTTACTGAAGAAGCAGGTTCGATCCAAATTTCATCTAGAATTGTTTGTACTCGGTTATCAACTCCTTCGGGAGCTAAATTTAGAAGTACAAATGAAAGTTCGGGATGATCTGGCTCTGACTGGATAACTTGGCTGATTTCCCATAAATGCGATCGCACCAAGTCTGTCTGCGCTGCTTCGATAGCTTGTACCCCTTGGGTTACTAACCAGAATCTAGGTGAAGAACCGGATTTTACAAGGGATTTCACCAAGTTAACATCAAGTTCATTCCCCGGAGAATCTAAATTCCCCAAATGCACCACCCCATGCCATTTTTGATCTGTGATTAAGTCCTGATATTTGGCCAGTGGAGAGGCCGTTTCTGTCCCTAATGGGTGAAGAGATTCGGTTGGAAAAACGACTGTTGGCAAATCGCCTTTTGTTTTCATCTCTGTCGCCAATTGTTGAGCAACCCCATGATCATCAGCAAAAATGAGCCAATTTCTCGCCAGAGGTTGATCCTCTTTGTTTCTGGTTAGTTCGCTCGGAGAAGCCAAATAATCAGCAGGTAAGCCATAACGAGGTTGTGGTTTCCACACCACCTGATCGGCAAAATCTTTTCCAGTGGCTTGCTGAGGTGATGGTTGACCGAGCAGAGAATGGGCAACGCTCTGGGAGCCAGATTGCGTTAGAGGTTGTGTATGTGTTACATCAATCCAGTAGCGCTCTCGCTGCCAAGGATAAGTTGGTACTCCCACTTGGCGGTAGCCATAGTCACGATGGAAGCCCTCCCAATCAATCGCCACGCCCCTTACATACAATTGGCCTACAGCCTGAAGCACCCCTTGCCAATCGCTTTGCTCTCGCTGTAGCGTCGGCAGCCATGTTCCATATTCAGACGGTAAACAATGACGTGCCATACCCAGCAATATTGGCTGGGGGCCCATTTCCACAAATATCTCTACTCCTTCTCTGTGTAATGTCTCCACACCGTCGGCAAATCTTACTGGTTTGACCACATGATCTACCCAATATTCAGGGTCTGTGGGTAAAACACGCTCAAAATTGCCCGTGACATTGGAGATAAAATTGAGTTTGGGTTGGTGGAAAGTTACCTCTTGCACCACCTGGCGAAATTCAGCCAGCATTGGCTTCATTAATGCTGAATGGAAGGCATGGGAAACCTTTAAGCGCTTAGTTTTAATTCCCTTATGTTCTAACTTCTGCACTACTAGATGTACCGCTTCCCGTTCGCCAGAAATGACCACGCTCTCAGGCCCGTTAATAGCCGCGATGCTAACTAAGTCCGTACCTTTGATTGCTTCTGTCACTTGTTCAACCGAAGCTAATAGAGACACCATTTCTCCGTTATCCGGGAGTTTTTGCATTAAATGCCCTCTGGCAGCAATCAGTTTCAATCCATCTTCTAAGGAGAAAATCCCCGCTACACAAGCTGCTGCATATTCCCCGACACTATGGCCAATGACTGCGGTTGGTTCTAGACCCCAAGATTTCCACATCGAGGCTAGGGCGTACTCCAAGGCAAATAGCGCTGGTTGGGTATAAGCGGTTTGCTCTAGGAGTGAACTGTCATCGCTTTGGTAGAGGACGGAGAGTAACGATTTTTCCTGATTCCCAATGGCATTTAAAATTTCCTGACAGCGGTCTAATGCCTGACGAAAAATGGGTTGTGTTTCGTATAGCTCCCGTCCCATCCCTAAATACTGGGAACCTTGACCTGTGAATAGAAAAGCGATTTGAGGTTGACTTTCGCTCTTGCTACCTTTAAACAGGTTGGTGTTTTCTGTTCCTGCTAAATTAGCTAATAATTTTTCCCGTGCTTGAGAAACTGAGTCAGCAACCACAGCTAAACGTTCGTGGAAATGAGTCCGCCGAGTGTTGGTGGTATAACAGATATCAGCCCACTCTAAGTTGGGATGAGTTGCTAAGTGCTTCTCGTAGTTGCGAACCATCTGTTCGAGTGCAGGTTTGGTTTTGGCACTGAGGGTGAGCAGGTGTAGGGGGCGCTTCCAAGTTTCTGCCTCACTTTTTGTTGCTACTGGTGGTGCTTCTGAAAGGACAGCATGGACATTGATGCCCGTAAAACCAAAGGAACTAACTCCAGCAAACCTAGTTTTATCTGTTGCTGGCCAGGGTATCTGTTCGCTTGCCACTTTTATTGGCATCTCATCCCAAGCAATATAAGGGCTAGGCTCTTGGAAGTGTAGGTGTTGTGGAATCAACTCATTTTGTAAGGACAGAACGATTTTGATCAGACCTGCTACGCCAGCGGCTCCTTCTAAGTGTCCGATATTAGTTTTCGCGGAACCTAAGATCAGAGGTTCTTCTCGTTGGCGAAAGACCTTGATCAAAGCATTTGCTTCAATTGGGTCTCCCAGAGAAGTACCTGTACCATGAGCCTCAATATAATTGACATCTTTGGGCTTAATACCTGCATTGGCGATCGCTCTGCGAATCACATTTTGCTGAGAAGAACCGCTAGGTACAGTTAGACCGCTGGTTCTTCCATCTTGCCCATGTGCTGTGCCTCTAATTAAGGCTAGAATATTGTCACCATCAGCTACTGCATCTGAAAGGCGTTTGAGAACGATTATGCCACAACCTTCACCGCGAGCATAACCATTTGCTCCTGCCGCAAAAGTTTTGCAACGCCCATCTGGAGACAACATTCGGGATTTGCAAAGGTTGAGCCAATATTCTGGCGAGACATATCGCTGTACGCCTCCAGCCAATGCCAGGTTACAATCTCCCCTTCGCAAGTTGGTAACTGCTAAGTGAATGGCAGCCAATGAAGAAGCACAGCCAGTATCAACGGCGAGACAAGGACCTGTAAAGTCGAAGAAGTAAGAAAGGCGGCCTGCCACTGGGCTATAGGCGTTCCCTGATCCTATGTAGAAATCTGTTTCTACAGGGTCTTGTTTGACAAGTTGCCAAACGTAGTCATTGGCACATATCCCCATAAAAACACCTGTCTGGCTGCCTGCCAATTTTTCGGGGACAAATCCAGCGTTTTCTAAGGCTTCCCAAGCTACTTCCATCACCAGTCTATGCTGGGGATCTAAACTTGCTGCTTCTCTGGCGGAAATCCCGAAAAAACTAGCATCAAAATCTGTGGGAGATTGGTTGAGAAATCCTGCACGCCGGATATACACCTTGCCTGGCACGTCTGGATCTGGGTCGTAATAGGGATCTAGATATGAATGATGACCCTTTGGGGCTTCTCGAATGGCATCTACACCATTGGCAAGTAAGTCCCAAAATGCTTCAGGATTATCGGCTTCTGCCAAGCGACAACTCATACCAACAATGGCGATTGGTTCGCGTTCTTTCTGCTTTAATCGCTCAATTTCGGATTGTAAATCAGCAATTTTTTGGGACGCTACTTTCATCAATTGAACATAGCGTTGTTCATTATTTTCACTCATTTGATTAACCCCATTATATACTGCTTAATTGTTCTACATTCATTGATATGAAGTAAGAATTCAGGGAACAGGGAACAGGGAAGATAAAAGAAAAATGTTATTCCTTCTTCCTGAACTCCTGATAGCAAAGCGTGGCGTTAGCCATACTTCTGAACTCCTGAACTCCTGATAGCGAAGCGTGGCGTTAGCCATACTCCTGAACTCTTACGATATGAACATAGCGCTGTTCATTATTTTCACTCATCTAGCTAGATACTCACCTAAATGAGTATCTAGATTTGGGTTCATCTAGTTAACCCATTGCATACCTAATTGTTCTGCAAATTGTTTTGCAATTTCATCGGCATCATCATTTTCCTCTAGGGGCTGGAATGTGAGGGCTTTACTATCTATTTGGAAGGACTGCTCGGAGACATCTACATCCTCATCTTCATCAGCCTCTTCTATGAACTCTGCCATCAGATAATCAACCAACTTTTTAATAGTTGGATAGTCAAAAGTTAGCGTAGCGGGCAAACGACAGCCTAAGCTATTTTGCAAATTGTTTCTCAACTCTACAGAGGTCAAAGAACTCATTCCTAAGTCAAAAAACCCTTCTGAAACAGAGAATACGCGATCTTTCTGGTAGCCCAAGACTTTGGATACTTGAGATTGGATGTGAGCCACTAAAAGTGGCTGGCGTTGCTCTTTTTCAGCAGCCTTTACCGTTTCCAGGAAATTAAGTGAAGTTTTTTGTTGCTCTTTCTTTTGATCAGTAGTTTTGCGGAAGTCAGTGAAGAACGCACTTTCTACCGTATATTTCGACCAGTTTATTGGCATCGCGCCCACTTGTGGTGCCTTGGCGGTGAACAAGTTAGCAAATAGATGCGCTCCTTGACTGGGCGGAATCATCCCAAAACCTATTGCCTCCCAACGACTTTGAATATTTGCATCCAATTGAGTGGCCATCCCAGAGGTAGCCCAAGGGCCCCAGTTGATGCTGACAGCGGGTAATCCCAATGCGTGTCGGTGATGGCAGAGTGCATCCATAAAGGCATTGGCCGCAGAATAATTTCCTTGACCTAGCGCGCCTATAACTGAAGTCATAGAGGAGAAGCAGACAAAGAAATCTAATGGCATTTCTTTGGTCAGTTTGTGCAAGTTCCAAGTACCTTGAACCTTGGGGTTCATCACTTTTAAGAAGCGCTGCCGGGTTTGATTCCTGAGCATTCCATCATCTAAAACACCTGCTACATGAACCACTCCCCGTAAGGGGATATCAGTTGCGGCAATTAGCATTGCTACACTATCGGGTTGGGAAATATCAGTTTTGACAATCTTTACCAACGCCCCTTTATCTTCTAACTGCTTGACTCCTGCTTGTGCTTCTGGGGATACTGCCCCTTGTCGTCCCACTAGCAGCAGGTGGCGTGCGCCTTGTTCCACAAGGTAGTTGGCCACTTGAAGACCCAACGCTCCAAATCCACCAGTGATTAAATAACTACCTGATGAATCAATTTTTGCTAATTGGCTGATAGTTTTAGCCTCAGCACGTTTTAATCGAGCGACATAACGCTCTCCATTCCGAAAAGCTACTTGCTCTTCTTTTTCTGGGAAGAGCATTTCTTGGAGCAGCATTTCGATTTCACTAACTTGGTCTGAGCCAATATCTATACAGACAGTTTCCAGTTCTGGATGTTCTAAAACAATCACGCGGGCTAGTCCCCACAATGGCGATTGTTCTACTTGTAGGGGGGTTTTTGTCACTGCTTGGGCATTGCGAGTGATCAAGGATAAATGAGGTATCTTTTTGCCCCAATGATGGGGAGGAATTGCAGATAATGCTTGAACCAAATACAACACACTAGAACATAAATTTAGTGCTGTTGTTGGCACATCTGACATCTCCAGCTTTTGATCAAGACCCCATAAGTAAACTATCCCACGGCAGACTGACTGATCTTGCTTGACTATTGCGGAAAGTAGATTCTGGAAGTCTTTTGGTTCGGCAGGGTTGATTTGATAGCGATCGCTCTCTAATAATGAAAAAGACGATCCTTGTGAAACGAAAATACAGCGCTCGCCCTGTTTGTTGAGCATATCGGCTAGGGAACTGCTTACTTCTCCTCCATCGCTGAAAATCAGCCAATTACCTGCTTTAGAGGTTTTGTTATTCGCCTTAGCAAAGGACGAGCTTGCTGCCAAAACACGCGGTTTTACTTCCCAACCAATTCTGTATAACCAATCATCTGTTTGATTGGCTAGGAGCGCAGTTTGATTAGCACGCCGCACCTGTAAATTAATCAGATCGGCTACTGCTATTCCATTCTCATCAACCAAATGTAAATCGAAGGAAGTCAGTATACCGGGGCTTCGCTGACTTGACTGATGAACGTGACACCAAATGCTTGTACTAGGCTGCTTGAAGAAACTCAGACGCTCTAAGCCGACTAGAAAATAAGTCTTGGTATCGCTATCAGGGCCATCTTCAAGAGCCGCCGCCAAAAGCTGCAAGCAACCATCTAACAGCAGTGGATGCAAGCTGTTATTTACACTACTCTCTACCATCTCAGGTAATTTAATCTTACCTAGCACTTCTTGTGAGTCACCCTGAGAACGCCACAACTTCTCAATTACTTGGAAGTTGGGGCCGTACTCTACCCCCAAATCGCTGAATTTCTGGTAATAGTCCTTAATTTCAAGCTCTTGGTTAACTGTTTGCTTCAGGGCGGCCAAATCTAGCGGTACTTTTGCCACCGGAGCTTTTCTACTCAAAAGATAACCTTGGGCATGACGAGTCCATGTTTCATCAACATCAACATCATCTGAGTTTTTGCGGCTAAAAATCCCAAATTCATACCCTGATTCATTGGGTGTTAATACTAATTGAACGGAGACTGTTTCTTCAGGATTCAAAACTAGCGACTGCTCAATCAGAAACTCTTCAACTAGCAATGATGGGTGATTCTCCTGCGCCCCCGCTCCAAAGATTTGCGCTCCTGCGGCTAGGACTATCTCCACATAAGCTGCGGTGGGGAAAATGACTTTCTCATAGAGAGCATGATCCGCTAAATATACAGGGAAATCTGAGGTGAGTTGACTTTCAAAAACTATTTGTTGATTTTTTAGTGCTGCACTCCGAATTCTTTGACCCAGTAGAGGATGATGCCCGTTCTGCATTCCCGATTCCGTCTGAGGTTGTCTTTGGGCAACATCAATCCAGTAGCGCTCTCGCTGCCAAGGATAAGTTGGTACACTCACTTGGCGGTGGCTATAGTCGCGGTGGAAGCTCTCCCAATCAATCGCCACACCTCGTACATACAATTGACCCACTGCCTGAAGCAGTCCTTGCCAATCGCTTTGCTCTAGCTGTAGTGTCGGCAGCCAGGTTCCATACCCTGATGGCAAGCACTGACGACCCATTCCCAGTAATATTGGCTGGGGCCCCATCTCCACAAATATCTCTACCCTTTCTCTGTATAATGTCTCCATTCCAGAGGCAAATCTTACTGGTTTGAGGACGTGATCTACCCAATATTCTGGGGTTGTGGGTAAAACGCGCTCAAAATTGCCCGTGACATTGGAGATAAAGTTGAGTTTGGGTTGGTGGAATGTTACTTGTTGCACTACTTGGCGAAAATCTGCCAGCATTGGCTCCATCAATGCTGAATGGAAGGCATGGGAAACTTTTAATCGCTTATTTTTTATGCCCTTGCTTTCTAATTCCTGCACTACCCGACGTACTGCTTCCCCTGCACCAGAAATGACGACGCTATTGGGACCGTTGATGGCTGCGATGCTGACTGAGTCGAGTCCTTGCAGTGCTTCTAATACTTGTTCTGGCGAAGCTAATAGCGATACCATTTCGCCGTTGGCTGGCAGTTTTTGCATTAAACTGCCTCTGGCTGAAATCATTTTCAAACCGTCTTCTAAGGAGAAAATCCCTGCTACGCAAGCTGCTACATATTCCCCAACGCTATGACCGATGACTGCGCTTGGTTCAATGCCCCAGGATTTCCATAATTTGGCTAGGGCGTACTCTATGGCAAACAAAGCTGGTTGGGTGTAAGCAGTTTGCTCTAAAAGGGAATTGTCGTCATTTTCGTAGAGGATTGAGAGTAGCGATCGCTCTTGATTGCCGATGGTATTTAAAATTTCCTGGCACCGCTCTAGGGATTTCCGAAATGTTGGTTGTGTTGCGTATAGCTTCCGTCCCATCCCTAGATACTGGGAACCTTGACCTGTGAATAAAAAGGCAATTTCAGGTTGACTTTCGCTCTTGCTGCCTCCGTACAGATGAGTGGTTTCCGCTTCTGCCAGATGAGCTAATAACTTTTCCTCTGCTTGAGAAACTGAATCAGCAACCACAGCTAAACGTTCGTGGAAATGAGTTCGCCGAGTATTAGCTGTGTAACAGATGTCAGCCCAATCTAAGTGGGGATGAGTGGCTAGGTGTTCTGAGTAGTTGCGAACCATCTGCTCCAGTGCGGGTTTGGTTTTGGCACTGAGGGTGAGCAAATGTTGGGGGCGCAGGGCAGTTTCGGACTCGCTTTTTCCTGCAACTGGCGGTGCTTCGGAAAGGACTATATGAGCATTGGTACCGCTAAACCCAAAGGAACTGATTCCAGCAATTCGTTGATTATTAACTGTTGACCAAGGGGTTAATTCGGTGGGAACTTTGAGCGGTAGTTGATCCCAAGCAATATAAGGGTTAGGTTTCTCAAAGTGTAGGTGAGGCGGAATCTCTTTGTGTTGCAAGGAGAGAACAACTTTGATCAGACTTGCCATACCAGCCGCTGCTTCTGGGTGTCCGATATTGGTTTTAACGGAGCCGACGATTAAGGGTTCTTCCCGATCGCTAAAGAGGCTACCCAAGGCATTTGCTTCAATTGGATCTCCCAAGGAAGTGCCTGTACCATGGGCTTCAATATAGCTAACTTCCTGGGGCTTAATACCTGCATTTTTCAATGCCTGACGAACTACTGCTTCCTGAGAAGGTCCGCTAGGTACTGTCAGTCCCCCACTTGCCCCATCCTGATTGAGGGCAGAACCTCGAATTAATGCTAAAACGTTATCTCCATCACGGATAGCTTGACTAAGACGCTTTAGAACAACAACGCCACAGCCTTCGCTACGGACATATCCATTTGCACTAGCATCAAAGGTTTTACAACGACCATCTGCCGCCAGCATCCGTGCCTTTGTGAAATTGATGCTGAGGGTTGGTGCTAGGAGTAAGTTCACACCTCCGACTAAAGCTAGGTCGGATTCCTTGTTACGCAAGCTGTTGGCTGCCAGATGCACTGCCACGAGGGAGGAAGAACAAGCTGTATCTACTACCATGCTTGCTCCTTTCAATCCCAAACTATAAGACAAGCGCCCTGCTGCTGGACTCAAAAGGGTTCCTGTGCCTAGATGAGCGTCGATTTGCGATCGCGCTTCCGACAGACGCATAGCATAGTCAAAGGTGCTAATGGCAATAAATACGCCAGTGGGAGTGCCAAATAGCTTTTCTGATGACTGACCGCCATTTTCTAAGGCCTCAAAACTTACTTCTAGCAGTAGCCGCTGTTGTGGGTCAAGGGACATTGCTTCCCGTGGCGAGATCCCAAAGAAGTGCGCGTCAAACTTATCCACTTCCGATAAAAAGCCACCATAACGGCTAGACATCTTGCCGGGCGCGTCTGGATTGGTATCGTAACAGGCATCAATCTTCCATCGGTTGGCAGGTACTTCCTGAATCGCATCTACGCCATTTGAGAGCAGATGCCAAAAAGATTCTGTATCTTTTGCGCCTGGAAAACGGCAACTCATGCCAATAATGGCAATCGGTTCTTCTTTTGCTTGCTGAACTGCCTGTAGTTTAGTACGTGCTTCCTCTAGGGCGTTGAGCAACTGTAATGTTGTTGGTTTGGCGGGAGTTTGTGTCATGTTAAATATTACCTAGTAGTTTACTGAGTTCTTCGTACTTACTAGCAAGTAAGATGTCCGCTTCCTCTTCTGGAAGTTCTTCAAATACTTGGGTGGATGTCGTTTGGTCTTCTGTTTGCTGGACACTCATATCCTCTAGAACTAGAACCTCTTGCAGCAGATAATTCACCAATGCTTCTAAGGTTGGATAGTCAAAGAGTAGAGTTGAGCGCAAGGAATGTTCGACACTTTTTTCCAGATAGTTTCTCAATTCCACCGCCATTAGGGAGTCAAGTCCTAAGTCAAACAAAGACTGTCGCGGTTCAATCCTTGTGCTGGCATTTAATCCGATCACATTTCTAATAGCCGCACGAATATGCTCCATCAAAATTGTTCGGCGCTCATGAGCCAGAGTAGCTTTTAGTTGGGAAACTAAGGCTGGTCGCTCTTGAGATGATGTAATATTTGTCTGGAAATTTTCTAAGAATGGCGTAATTTCTGGTAGTCGTTCCAAAAATTTCGGCCAGTTCATAGGCAGTACACCTACTTGAGCGCTGTCTTCGTTCTTGACCAAGTAGTTTAATGCTTGCAAGCCTTGTTCAGTTGGAATAATACCCCAACCTTGGGCTTTCAAGCGACCAGCAAGAGTGGCTGCCATTCCTACCTCACCCCAAGGTCCCCAATTTACACTCAAACTTGGTAATCCTTGCGATCGCCGATAATGAGCTAAGGCATCAAGGAATGTATTAGCTGCGGCATAGTTGCTTTGACCTGCATTGCCTATCAAAGAGGCAACTGAGGAAAAACAGACAAAAAAGTCTAAGAGTAAATCTTGAGTCAAGGTATGCAAATTCCAAGCTCCTTGTACTTTGGATGCCATGACTTTTTTGAAGCGAGTAGGTGTTTGCTCCTTCAACAAACCATCATCTAAAACACCTGCGGTATGAACAATTCCACGTAAATTAGGACATTCATTCAGTATTTTTTTGACATCCTCCTGATTAGAAATATCCGCATTAATGACGGAGATTTTAGCACCTGCCTGCTCTAATTTTCTGATGGCTTCATTTGCTGCTTGTTTGACACTGCTTCGTCCTGTCAGAACTAGATGTTTAGCACCTTGTTCCACCAGCCACTCAGCCACCTTTAATCCTAATGCGCCCAATCCTCCCGCAATTAGGTAGCTGCCGTCTTGACGAACCGAGCAATTTTCTGGATTCTGAAAACTTAACACCACTTTACCGATATGCTTGGCTTGCTGCATATAGCGGAAAGCATTGACAAATTCAGTAATTGGGAAAACTTTGGCAGGTAATGGTTTGAGCTTACCTTCCTTGAACAAAGTCATCAGTTCCAACAACATGGCAGGAATGATCTCCGACCCATTCATCTCTCCTAAATCAAAGGGGAAATAAGCAGCATCAGGGCGTAATGCTTGCAATTTCTGCTCATCCCAGATTCCCAATTTACCGATTTCTACAAAGCGCCCTCCTTGAGCAAGCACGTCAAAGCTTTGATCGATAAACTTGCCAGCTAGACTATTAAGGATGACATTCACGCCTTTGCCATTGGTGTCAGTCATTACCTGCTCGGCAAACTCAAGGCTGCGTGAACTGTATATATGTTTAATTCCAAGTGACTTGAGAAAATCCCACTTGGGGGGGCTGGCCGTCGCAAAAACTTCTGCTCCCTTTAATTGCGCTAATTGAAGAGCCGCTTGACCTACACCTCCGGCCGCATTATGAATCAATACTCGGTCTGTTGGACCAATTTGAGCGCGTTTTATTAGTCCGTAATAAGCTGTCAAAAAAGTAACAGGAATTGTAGCCGCCTCTGCAAAACTGAGTTCAGGTGGCTTGGGAACTACCAATTTTGCTTTAGCCTTGACCACACTTGCTAAACTACCTGATGCGTAGGCAATGACAGCATCGCCCACCTTGAAGCCAGATACTTGTTTGCCAACGCGCTCAATCGTGCCTGCACACTCAAATCCAAACAATATATCGCTGGCCGTTGCCGCAATACCTAAAGACTCTTCGATTTCCCGCATCATGCCTAACGCACGCAGCACATCTCTAAAATTAAGTCCGCTCGCCTGAACTTTGATCTCGACTTCATCAGGTGCCAAGGTTGAGGTAGCCAGGGGAACCAAGGTCAAGTTGTCGAGGGTGCCGTAGCTGGTCAGTTTCAGTGCTACAGGAGCAATGCTTGGTGCCTGTATAGGGTGGAAAGGCTCTAATCTAGCTACATAGCGTGTCCCGTTTCGGTAGGCAATTTGGTCTTCTCGATCCGGTGCAAGTAGTTCTTGGAGTAAAGACTTAGCTGTTTCATGGGAGTGTTGACCAGAGGGCAAGTCTAAACAAGTAGTTGAAAATTCGGGGTGTTCCAGAGAGATTGTTTTACCCAGTCCCCAGATAGGAGCTTGCCAGACAGCAATATCATCATCCTTGAGGGCCAACTGCGCCCCTTGGGTAACCAACCACAATTGAGGGGATATCTTGGCTGAAGTCAAGGCTTGAATTAGATGTAGTATTTGCTCGCAGCTAGAATCACAGGAGTCATTTTCATCAAGACCCCAAAGGTACACCACCCCTTGATAGGATCTATTAGCCAACAATTGCTGCCAGTCGGATGGGTCTGTCCAGTTAATAGTATGTTGCTCTGGCTGATATTTCCCATTAGCCTTTTTGGTATAGACGAGGTGCGATCGCTCTCCACTGGCATTTAACAATTCAGCCAAGGTTTCAGCTAGACTAGTGCGGTCTGCCAAAATTAGCCAATCACCTTTGGTTTTTGGGTTTGCAGTCCCTGCTGTCTTTTTGACTTCTTTCCAGTCCACTTTGTAAAGCCAATCTTTCCAGGGGTCTTTCTGCTGTAATGCTTGTGATCGAGCCTTTTTCAGTTGCAGTCCGAGAGCTTCGGCATAAACTTGACCATCTTTGCCAATTAACTGCAAGTCCGCCTTCAAGATTTCTTGACCAGGCTGAGAATGAAGTTTAACGTAACTGAAAACCTCTTTGTTGGGATGCTGCCAAAATGTGAAATGCGGGTAGCCAATTGGTAAATAAGTTTCTGAAAAGTCGGCAGGTAGTGCCGCTAAAAGGATTTGGAAACATCCATCCAAGAGAGTTGGATGCCAATAATAGGGCTGGTTAAGAAAATTTTTAGACAGATGAATTTGTCCAAGGGCTTCTCCATCAGAACGCCATAAGCGGCGCACGGTTTGGAAGCTTCCTGCATAGACCATTTCTTGAGTGGCGACTTTTTGATAGAAAGCTTTTATGTCCTTGTATTCTTCCAGTCCAGCTTGTAAAGCAGTTAAATTTGCGTTTAGTTCGGAAATTGATATATCTTTCCCTATAGCAATCTTTCCGGCGGCGTAGCGCGTCCAAGTTGGCTCTTCATTAATGAAGACCAAACCGAAAATTTGCCATGAATAGCCGTCTTGATCGGGAGTTAAGACCAACTGCACTGTCTGAGGCTCTTCCAGCTTGAGAGCTTTTTCAATTGCTACATCCTTAAAGGTGATAGGGCGGTTGCCAAAAAGTTGATTTCCCGCTGCCAAAACCATCTCGAAGTAGGCACTAGCAGGCATAATTGCTTGACCGAAAGCGCGGTGTTCTGACAAATAGGGCAGATCGTCGGTAGAAAGATAAGCCTCAAACTGAACTTCTCCCTGCTTGAGTACAGATGAATAGATCCTCTCTTGTAGCAAGGGATGAGCAGATATTTCACTACTCTTTCTAGCAACGCGCTCCTGTTTTACCTCAACCCAACAGCGTTCTCTTTGAAAGGGATAAGTTGGTAACACCACTTTCCAACGGTGTTCGTCTGGGAAAAACTCTTGCCAATTGATATTGACACCGCGAACATACAATTGAGCTAAACTTTCGGCGATGGTGGATGATTCTGCACCAGGACGGATGCTAGGTAGCCATGTGAGGCGTTTTTCTTCATCAATCAGGCAACTAGCTCCCATCCCCAAGAGAATTGGTTTGGGTCCGATTTCTATAAAACATTCTATCCCCATTTTTTGGAGGGTATTCATGCCGTCGGCAAATCTCACGGGTTGACGAATATGACGAACCCAATAATCAGCGGTTGCTATATCGTCCGTTACCTGGTCGCCTGTGATATTGGATATCAGGGGTATTTTCGGTACAGAGTATAAAACCTCCGCCGCGACTTGAGAGAACGGCTGTAAAACTGGCTCCATTAACGGCGAATGGAAGGCGTGAGAAACTATCAATTCGTGAGTCTTGATCTGCTTAGTTTTCAGTTCGGCTACAATGGAGTCTATGGATAGGCTGTCACCTGAGATAACTATGCTCTGTAGACCATTGACTGCGGCCACAGAAACTTTTGTCCCATAGGATGCGATCGCAGAGTTTATTAAGTCTTCATTGGCCATGGTGCTGACCATTTTGCCATCTGCTTCTTGTGGCAGTTGCTGGATCATTCTTCCACGGGTTGCTATCAGCTTTAAGCCATGTTCTAAGCTAAACACTCCTGCCACACAAGCTGCGACATACTCACCCACACTATGTCCCATGACGACATCCGGGACTATCCCCCAGGAATTCCACAACTCGGCTAAGGCGTATTCAAAGGCAAACATCGCCGGTTGTGTATAGGCTGTCAGATCGATGATATTTTCTGCTTGATCGGGATAAAGTATGGACAACAGGGGTCGGTCTAAATGAGAGCGCAGTATTTCATCGCATCGCTGCAACGCTTGGCGAAATACAGCTTGCGTTTCATAAAGTTCGCGCCCCATATCAACGTATTGAGCGCCTTGTCCGGTGAACAAGAAAGCGATCTTCGGTGCTGCTTGGTAAGCATCACCTTGAATTGTGCCTGTAATTTTTTCACCCTTGATAAAACTATCCAGTTGCTCCCGACTATGTTCTTTCGATCTAGCAACAATAGCTAAACGATGGGCAAAATGGGAGCGTCCAGTGGTAGCTGTGTAGCAAATATTTGCTAAAGCATCCTCTGTTTTTTCTAAGAAGGTTAAATAACGATGTGCGAGATCGTTTAGGGCTTTTTCGCTCTTGGCAGATAAAGTAAGTAAATGGGATGACGGTTCAATTCCCTGGCTAGAAAGCTCAACTTGCTGTAGCTGTGGTGCTGCTTCTACAATTACATGAACATTGGTTCCACTCATCCCAAATGCACTAACACCTGCCAGCTTGGGTTCATGTTCTGGCCAAGGCATCAATTCAGTTGGTACGGTAACTGGCAATTTATGCCAAGGAATGCGTCGGTTAGGCTTATCGAAATGTAAATTAGGAGGAATATGATTATGCTGAAGTGAAAGCACAACTTTAATTAAGCTGCCTACACCTGCTGCTGCTCCCATGTGACCCATATTGGTCTTCATAGATCCAATGATCAATGGGTCTTGACGATCTTGACCTAATACTTTTGCCAAAGCTATGACTTCAATGGGATCGCCTAAAGGCGTTCCTGTTCCATGGGTCTCAACATATTGCATCTGCTTAGGTTCGATGCCAGCATTTTCTACGGCTTGGCGCAGCAGTGCTTCCTGGGAGACACTAGCAGGTGTTGTCAGGGTTAGGCTGTACCCATCGTGATTGACTACTGAACTTTTAATTGTAGCCAGGATCGGATCGCGATCGCGCAGAGCATCAGAGAGACGTTTGAGAATAACAATACCACAACCCTCTCCTTGGACGAATCCATCTACTGAGTCTGAAAAGGTTTTGCAGCGACCATCTTTGGCTAAGACATTCATTTGACAGAAACCGACTGCTAGCTTAGGAGAGAGTAGTAGACTGACTCCACCAGCTATAGCTAGGTTAGATTCCCGATTGTGCAGAGATTGACAAGCCAAATGGACTGATACTAATGCGGAGGAACAAGCTGTATCAGTTTGCATCGTTGGACCATGCAAGTCCAACAGATATGCAATTCTTCCTGCTGATAGACTTCGTAAATTACTTAAGGTGGGGTAAGCATTAATTTCACTCGGCTTCACTGTATAAAAACGCTCTGCCGAGTAATCATCCCAATGAATACCAACAAACACACCTGTTTGACTACCTGCCAAAGATGTAGGTGGAACTCCAGCGTGTTCGAGAGCTTCCCAACTTACTTCTAGCAGCAACCGTTGTTGTGGATCTAAACTCGCTGCTTCTCGCGATGCCATGCGAAAAAACTCGGCATCAAAGTCTTCTATCTCATTTGTATCTAAAAAACCTCCAGCACGTGTATAAATCTTGCCAGGTGTAGGAGTTGGATCATAGTATCTCTCAAGATCCCAGCGAGAAGAGGAAATGTCTGTGACAGCATTTACACCATTACGCAACAATTGCCAGAATGCTTCTGGGGTGTCAGCCTTTCCAGGGAAGCGACATCCCATACCAATAATCGCAATTGGTTCCTCATGAGGATTTTCCAGAGGCTTAGACTCATGGTCTGAATAATCTATTTTGTTCATAATTGATTTTTTGGAAACATGGTTAAGAGCAGTAAGTTTTCTGACTATTCAGTCATGCTATGACATCAATTTGCGGAGTATATAAGCCGTAATATTGTCAATTGTTTCAAAGTTTTTTAATACAAGTTCTTCAGGTTCCCAAAAAATTCCAATTTCTTCTTCAACAAAGCGAACTAATCGAAAAAGATCCATTGAGTCAACGATCCTTTGCTCAATTATCTTTAAATTGTTGGTTAGAACCAAGTTGGGTTGGTCGTATGCTAACTCTTGGCTGATAAATTCTTTGAGCATTTGTTCGATATTTTCTGCTGTCATGGTAGTGTTTTCGGTCATGATACTGTTTCCTGAGATAATTGAACTTTGTCTATCTTGCCAGTGGAAGTTTGGGGTAAAGAGCTACGGAACTCAAACAAATCGGGAACCATATATTTAGGAAGCCGTTCTGCACAAAAGGATTTTAAAGTCTGTACATTAAGAATTTCCGTGTCTTTGTTATCACCACGCGTTACTACAAAAGCCTTGATCCGGTTACTAATCTCATTGTCGGGAATGGGAATTACTGCGACTTCTGCGAGTGCGGGATGGCTATATAAAACACTCTCTATCTCACCTAATTCAATCCGGTAGCCCCGACTCTTAATCATGCGATCTCTACGACCTAAAAAGATATAATCACCCTCTGGAGATTGTTTAACAAGATCCCCCGTGCGGTAAATCATCTCCGATCCCAATCCATGATGCAATGTAAAAGGAACAAGGACTTGAGCAGTCTTTTCAGGCAAATCCCAATAGCCTGTCATCAACCCAGGACCGCGCACGCAAAGCTCACCCACTTCACCTCTAGCTACCAATTCATTACTTGTACCCAAGACAAAAACTTCAGTGTTGGCACAGGCTTGTCCAATAGGAACTGCTTCACTTGTTTCAATATCGGGCGGTGAGACTCGGTAATATGTGCAGACATTTGTCTCCGTCGGACCATAGAGGTTGTAATAGCCAGCATCTGGAATATGCACCATCAACTGATGCAAATATTTGTTAGGAAAAACTTCACCTGCAAACAGAATGCTTCTAAGATCGGGGTAGGTATGTTGCTCTAACCGACCATATAGGACTAAATTTGTCAGAATAGAGGGGACTGAATACCAGATTGAAATCCTTTCTGCGGCAATAAATTTGGCCAGATTAATTGGAAAGACTGATAAAGCCGCCGAGAGCAAAATGACCGTACCCCCTGCTTTGATAGTTGTGAAGATATCAAAAATGGAAAGATCAAAATGGAACGGTGCATGACTGGAGACACGGTCTTCCGCAGTCACCTGAAACGTATCATAGGCCCAATTTACAAAAGTAAGAGAGGCACGATGGCTAATCATCACCCCTTTGGGGGTTCCTGTTGAGCCAGATGTATAAAGAATATAAGCTAAGTCGTTTTCAATCAGATGTGGGTCTAGTGGCGGGCTGCAAGGAGCTTGTAAAACCTCTGACCATGGGAAGACTTTTCCGAACAACTCACTTGTTCGCTCATCCTCATCTGTCAAAATTACACTACTGAGACTATGTAAGTCTGCCAAGGAAGTGTTTCCTAAAGCATCTATTCTTTGCTTGGTCGTAATCAGTATCTTAATCTGGCAGTTTTTAACAATAAAGGCAATCCGTTTAACTGGGGCGTTAGAGTCTAGCGGTACATAGGTGGCGCCAGCCTTTAATATGCCAAATATAGCAATAACAGATTCAATTGACTTATCTAAGTAAATGCCAACTCGGTCTCCCCGTTCTATCCCTGCATAGTTCAAGGTATTTGCCAGTTGGTTACTTATTTCGTCTAACTGAGTGTAGGTAATGGCGCGCTCTTGCTGCTGTATAGCAACGGAATCGCTATGGGTTCGAGCGCTACTTGCGAGAAGATGGTGTAGTAAATATAGCATAGTGGTGCTGCTTTACAATCCTAAGAATTTGCTAATAACGAGTCGCTGAATATCGGAGGTACCAGAGTAGAATTTGCTACCGATAGCATCTCGCAATTCTCGTTCTAACTCTGTATTCGTTAAATAACCATACGCACCGTGAACCTCGATCGCTTCCATACATAACTGAACCCAAGCTTCACTAATATACAGATTGGCCATGGAGGCTTCTAGAAGAGCCATTTGCCGATTTTGTTTCATCCAAGCAACTTTATACAAATAAGACTTGGCATTCTCCAACCGCAGCTTCATCTCTACTAACCTGTTGGCAACTAATTGGAATTTGCCAATTGCTTGACCAAATTGCTTATGGTTTCTAGCATAACGAATTGACTGCTCCAGCAATCGTTCCATTGTTCCCACAGCACAGGACAGAATAAATCCCCGCTCCCACTCCATGCTATGATTAAATATGGCTAGACCTGCTCCTTCCTCACCTAAGCGATCAGCGACAGATACTTCGCAATTTTCCAAGGTTAGTTCTGTTATTTCAGCGGTACGTACTCCCATAGTAGACATACGTTTGTGGACAACCAGACCAGGCGTATCTTTTTCGATCATAAATGTCGTCAAACCCTCTTTCCCCAAAGCTGGATCTAAGGTAGCAAAAATGATGAAGAGGTCTGCAAAAGTTCCATTGGTTACATAGTGTTTGTGTCCGTTGAGAATGTATTTATCTCCATTCTTTTGGGCTGTTGTCTTGAGGCTATAGATATCAGACCCCGCTTGTGGTTCAGTGGCGGCGTGGGCTGCAATCCAACCTTCTCGACAAAGCAATGGGAGATACTTTTGCTTTTGTGCTTCACTCCCAAAGGCCAACAGGGGCATTTCACCAGCCCAGATATGTGCGTTCATTGCAAACATCAATCCATTGTCTTTGCAAGCATAACCTAGTGCTTGCAAGCCATAAGCCGTAGTAAGTATATCTAGCTCTTGTCCGCCATAACGGGCAGGAATAGTCCATCCGTGAATACCAAAATCGCAGCATTTTTGCCAGACATCACGATTAAATATCCCCTCTTTGTCCTGCTCAATCAGATCGGATACTAATGACTGTTGAGCAAAATGAATCACCTTTTTTTTAAATTCAATTTGCTGATTGTTCCAAGCAAAATCCATGATGCCCTCTACGATTTTAGTTGATTAATTGGTTGTATTGTATATATCCGCATACAAGATTTTTCATCAGAGTATTCTAATTGCGGCTATGTCCTGTGTCTATTTACCAAATTGCACATCTAGTTTTTCCGTTGACACTCTCCGGTCTAAAGACGCGGAGATTCTATAGAGAGTTTCAGTCTATATCCCTCAGTTATCCCAGTTTCAGGCACTGCCTTAAATATTTGGGTTCTTGCCCTGATTTCGTTTGCCCTGGCGGGCGAAATCATATCTGACAAGCGTAACTTTCCGAGAGTCCCTCGGTAGCTTTTTATGTCTTTAGTGACAATGTAGTTATATCACGAATATGGATTAAAATCAATGCAGGATAAATCCTGCCTCTAGCCTTCATCCCTTGTCTAAAGCCCAAATGTGGCTTCCTGAGTCACCCACATTTTCAAGGGTTTTCGGCGTTCTTCCTTATAACGGGCAGGAATAGTCCATCCGTGAATACCAAAATCGCAGCATTTTTGCCAGACATCACGATTAAATATCCCCTCTTTGTCCTGCTCAATCAGATCGGATACTAATGACTGTTGAGCAAAATGAATCACCTTTTTTTTAAATTCAATTTGCTGATTGTTCCAAGCAAAATCCATGATGCCCTCTACGATTTTAGTTGATTAATTGGTTGTATTGTATATATCCGCATACAAGATTTTTCATCAGAGTATTCTAATTGCGGCTATGTCCTGTGTCTATTTACCAAATTGCACATCTAGTTTTTCCGTTGACACTCTCCGGTCTAAAGACGCGGAGATTCTATAGAGAGTTTCAGTCTATATCCCTCAGTTATCCCAGTTTCAGGCACTGCCTTAAATATTTGGGTTCTTGCCCTGATTTCGTTTGCCCTGGCGGGCGAAATCATATCTGACAAGCGTAACTTTCCGAGAGTCCCTCGGTAGCTTTTTATGTCTTTAGTGACAATGTAGTTATATCACGAATATGGATTAAAATCAATGCAGGATAAATCCTGCCTCTAGCCTTCATCCCTTGTCTAAAGCCCAAATGTGGCTTCCTGAGTCACCCACATTTTCAAGGGTTTTCGGCGTTCTTCCTTATAACGGGCAGGAATAGTCCATCCGTGAATACCAAAATCGCAGCATTTTTGCCAGACATCACGATTAAATATCCCCTCTTTGTCCTGCTCAATCAGATCGGATACTAATGACTGTTGAGCAAAATGAATCACCTTTTTTTTAAATTCAATTTGCTGATTGTTCCAAGCAAAATCCATGATGCCCTCTACGATTTTAGTTGATTAATTGGTTGTATTGTATATATCCGCATACAAGATTTTTCATCAGAGTATTCTAATTGCGGCTATGTCCTGTGTCTATTTACCAAATTGCACATCTAGTTTTTCCGTTGACACTCTCCGGTCTAAAGACGCGGAGATTCTATAGAGAGTTTCAGTCTATATCCCTCAGTTATCCCAGTTTCAGGCACTGCCTTAAATATTTGGGTTCTTGCCCTGATTTCGTTTGCCCTGGCGGGCGAAATCATATCTGACAAGCGTAACTTTCCGAGAGTCCCTCGGTAGCTTTTTATGTCTTTAGTGACAATGTAGTTATATCACGAATATGGATTAAAATCAATGCAGGATAAATCCTGCCTCTAGCCTTCATCCCTTGTCTAAAGCCCAAATGTGGCTTCCTGAGTCACCCACATTTTCAAGGGTTTTCGGCGTTCTTCCTTATAAAACACTGATACCCTCTTGCCTTGCTATAACGACAATTTTCAACGCCAACCTACTTATTTGATTTGCTTACCATATTTTACTGAAGTCTAATTTAAAAGGGTTCTTCCGTACCTGTTATGCCAAATATGAGTTTATTTACCCCACAACCCATATAAATAAAGGATTTTATTGTTTTTGATACCAAATTTCTCAAAATAACCAATAAATTAATGTAAAATCCTTATATAACAAGGATCTTGGGATTTAAAAAAAATAATTTAGCATAACAAGTACCGAAGAGCCTTTAAAAGTTTTTTCAAGAAACCATAAGATTTAGATAAAGGGAAAGGTAACGGACTTGTAAAGATCACTCTACAATTGGAGTGGCAAGAGGCAAAACTAGCAATAACAGTTCATGTCCAGATCAAAAGCCAAGATTTGCACCGGGGAATAACGTTTATAAACAGGCTACTTATCTTACAAATACTATTTCCATCCTCAATCTAGTAGGTTTTATATTGTCAGTAACCCAGCCCTAAAGGAACTGAGCTTGCAAGAAATTGCAAGCTGTACTGACCAGACCACCCTAAGCGTAGTCCAAGGGTAGCCGTTATTTGAGTCACGACACCTCGAAATGCGTAGCCAGTTTCCGGCTCTGTCGCTGTAAGTTAAACAGTTCTAAGGTAACAGGAACAGTGCTTTCAGCCTAACAAGCTCTTATAACAGGTCAAGGCTAACATTACCCCAGAAATGGGAGTTGGTTTCCAGATTCCAATCAAAAATCTGGTTTCAATTTTAACATCCACAGCGGTCAAAACCGCTCGTGTCGCTTCCCTCTCAGGTCTAAAGACGCTGAGTTTCCCACTTACCGCGAGGTTTTATGAATAACCAACAAAGAACTAACGGCGTTTCTTCTGGTCTGATAGCAGCTATTTCCGTAGCAGTGGTGGTGGTAAGCGGTGGTATGGCTTGGTTTTCTGCCCATACTCCTAATAATTCTACACCTGATAACTCTTCACAAACCATTAAACAGCCTATCAAGCAATCAACAACTCAACAAGGTAATGAACAGACTGCTAGTATATATTGGCTCAGATCCAAGGAAAATCGCCTGGATTTAGTTCCCCAACCCTTTAAAGTTGCTGCTACCCAACCCAATCAAGTTTTAGAAGCAGCATTTAAAACTTTATTAGCAGGTCCAAGTGAAGGCACAGACTCTACTACTATTCCCCAGGGTACTCAACTATTGGGACTCAAAGCAGAAAATAATGATGTTCATGTGAATTTGTCTGAAAACTTTACCACTGGTGGAGGTAGCACTTCTATGATGGGGCGTGTCGGACAAGTTGTATATACTGCTACTAGTTTAAATCCTCAAGCCAAAGTATATATTGAAGTCAATGGCAAACTTTTAGAGGTTTTAGGGGGTGAAGGTGTGGAATTACAACAACCTCTCACCCGCGAAAGTTTTCAGAAAAATTATCCGCTTTAGTCAGTTGTCAGTTGTCAGTTGTTAGTTGTCATTGGGAAAATTCTTTCTCCCCCCTACTCCCCCCTACTCCCCCTACTCCCCCTACTCCCCCTACTCCCCCTACTCCCCCTACTCCCCCTACTCCCCCTACTTCCCCGACTTCCCCATTTAATACTTAATCAGGGTTAATTCTCATTAAAGGCTGACCATATTCTACTGGTTCACCATTTTGAACTAAAATTTCCATCACCTGTCCAGAGACTTCGGCTTCAATTTCGTTCATTAGCTTCATAGCTTCAATGATACAGACACTTTGACCAGCTTTGACGCGATCGCCTACCTCCACAAACGCTGCTTCTCCTGGGGCTGGGGAACGGTAAAATGTCCCTACCATTGGTGATGGTACTTCAACTAATTTTTGATTAATTGGTGAAGAAGAATGAGGAGGTTGTGCGACTGAATTATCAACAACTTTATTGGTTACAGCCCCCTCAGTGGAACTTGGTAAGGCTGTAGATACCAACTGGGTTACACCAGCACTCACCACACCACTAACTGTTCCTGGAGCATTATTGCTAAAACTGACAGCTTTTCGGACTGTTAGCTCAAATTCATTATTTTTGAGGGTAACTTCCGCAATATCTGTTTGGGCAATAGTTACTAATAGCTGACGGATTTCATTAAAGTCTAATGTCACAATTATTTTACCTCGACCTAACTGTTAAATTAAAATTCTAAGTAAGGCAGGGATTTAATCCCTCTATAAAAAAGGGATTGAAATCATTAGCACCAATTTTAGATTTTGGACTTCGACTTCGCTCAGTCGACTTCGCTCAGTCGAACGATTTTAGATTTTGGATTTTGTGGCAACTTTCCAGGTGATTAGGAACTCAATTGACATGAATTAAACTTATGCCACAACAGGGTTTTACCCCTGACGCTGACTCCTAATTCCTGACTCCTGCTGTATTCCTCACTATTCCAAATTGGTATCAAAAAAATAGGAAAATTATTCCCTGCCTAAATACTTATCTTCTCTGGTATCAATCTTAATCCGTTCCCCTTGGGCAATAAATAAAGGAACCATGATAGTTGCCCCAGTTTCCAGGATTGCGGGTTTAGTACCACCTGTAGCAGTATCACCTTTGACACCGGGATCTGTTTGCACAATTTCCAAAACTACAGAATTAGGAAGTTCTACTTCTAGGACTTGTTCGCCCCAGCGAATCACGTTAACTTCCATACCATCTTTGAGGTACTTGACGCGATCGCCAATTTGCGCTGAAGTTAATCTACCTTCCTCATAGGTTTCCATATCCATAAAGATAAACTCATTGCCCTCTTTATAGGTATGTTGCATCGTCACTTTTTCCAAAGTTGCCTGGGGAACGCTTTCTCCAGCCCGAAAAGTTTTTTCTAACTGTTTCCCACTTTGGACGTTTTTCAGTGTTGTCCGCACGAAGGCAGAACCCTTGCCTGGCTTAACGTGAAGGAAATCTATCACGCGCCAAACCGAACCATCTAATACAATTGAAACACCAGGTCGAAAGTCGTTACTAGAGATCATGAAACTTTCAAATTTTGCAAGACAATCGGCATTTATTGTACCCTTCCAGCGTCATAATTGGTTAGTTGTTATTTGTCAGTTGTTATTTGTCAGGGAAGAGGGAACAGGGAACAGGGAACAGGCAAAATTAATATTTCTTCCCCTACTTCCCCTACTTCCCCTACTTCCCCTACTTCCCCTACTTCCCCTACTTCCCCTACTTCCCCTGCCTCTTCAATCCCCAGTCCCCCAATGTGGGAAGATAATCAATAAGTTACTTCCAGTCAACACTTTGATGCTGAAGAAAGGGAAATTTCATGTTGAACTTATTTAAGTCCTGGGTGAAGAACAGCCTAAAGGTAATATTGCTATTAACAATATTTTTAGGCACAAGTACGGCTGGGTGGACTCCCGCTAGTAACGCCGGCTTACCAGCAGGAAACGCAATTACCGAAGGTAAGGCTTTGTTGCGCTATGCACTGCCAATAGATAATCAACCTGTCCGTAAACTGCAAGCCAGTTTAGAGGATATTTCTAACCAACTGCGGGCAAATAAACGATGGGGTGCAGTTAATAATGACCTCAAGCAGGCATTGCGGATACTCGATAAACCTTCCCAAATATTAGCAAGCGTTCCGGAAGAACGCCAACCTCAAGCCGAAGCTTGGATGACTGAATTGAAATCTGGCATCATAGAACTGCAAGAAGTGGTTAAAACTAAACGAAAAGAACCCATTCTTGACGGTAGAGCTAAATTACTCAATCTTGTCAGCTTGTTAGAAGAATCAATGGTGAAGGAATTCCCCTTTGAAGTCCCGGCTGAGTATAGTAACTTACCTCAACTCAAAGGACGCGCTAGGATTGCTTTCAAAACTAATAAAGGTGATTTGACTGTAGTTGTAGATGGCTATAGCGCTCCCGTGACTGCTGGTAACTTTGTTGATTTGGTACAAAGAGGTTTTTATAACGGTTTAGAGTTCACCCGTTCGGAAGAATCTTACTTTCTCCAAACCGGAGATCCTGTAGGTAAGGAAGTCGGTTTTATTGACCCTCAAACTGGCAAATATCGGGCTGTTCCTTTAGAAATTTTGGTCAAGGGCGAAAAAGAACCAACCTACGGTATTACTCTCGAAGAAGCTGGGCGTTATTTAGATATGCCAGTTTTGCCTTTTTCATCTTTTGGTGCTTTAGTTATGGCACGTCCAGAAAATGAAGCTAATGGTGGTTCTTCTCAAGTTTTCTTTTTCCTTTTTGAACCAGAACTTACTCCCGCAGGACGTAATCTTTTAGATGGTCGTTATGCTGTTTTTGGTTATTTGACTGAAGGTAGAGAGGTTTTAGATAAACTCAAAGCTGGTGATAAAATTGAATCAGCAACTGTTGTTAAAGGAATTGAAAATTTAGTTCAGCCTCAAGCAGCTTAATTAATTATTGAAGAAAAAGATCCCCGACTTCTTTAAGAAGTCGGGGATCTGACTCTTGCAGTGTTCACAAATCAAATAACGTCTTTCAATTAGTTCTTGAGTGTATCCATTATTTTCCTTAATTTAGCTAGAACGTTTTTTTCTAAACCTGTAGACCAACGATATTTATAGCTTTCATGCTTGTATATACTCACCTTTTCTCTGAGGTTTTCTATATGTTCTATCAGTTCTGCCAAATCTTTTTCAGTTTTAACACCCCTAACAATACCAGCAGTCTTTTGATGTCACTCATTTGGTAAACTAAAAAAAATAACTATCTGTAGTATCCCCTAATTTTGACAAAAACTTGCATAACCAACCATTGTACGGGTTATCGCGCTTGATGCAATACAATTAAGAGGGCGCAGGGCCTGCGCCCCTACAGGCTTCTCCTAATCGTTTTAAAATTTGCAACACTTCAGCTAATTCATGTCGGCGGGGAAATAGGGAAAATGTGCGTGATACGTCATATTCAGGATTGTCTGTGATAGCTAGTTTAATAAATATAAATTCATCGCCATTTGTAGCCATACCAAATACTGATTTATCCCGGTGGGGAGTAGTTAACATATAGGCTAATAACTGCGGTATTGCTGCGACAACTGGAATGCTATTTCGTTTAGATTCAACCACAAAAATCCAAAGTTTTTCCTGTACAACTAGGACATCAATAAAACCACGAATTGTTTCTTCTGGTTCTTCAATTTCTAAATTTATGCCATAGGGTGAACGAATTCGGTAAGGTGAATCTAGAAAACCTGCAAGTTCCAAAAGTGGTGAAACGACTAAAAGATTAATTGTCCCTTCTAATAATAGACCATCAATGCGATGATAATCATAACGCTGTTTAATGCGAGTAACACCCGATTGTTCTTGTGTATTAAGTTGGGGTAAGTCTGTCAACCATTCGTTAAAAAAGTTTTCATCTTCTGCTTGGTGTAAGTGACAACGAGTTTGTAAATCACTCAAACTTTTAATGGTATCTGTAATGCCAACAGTAGAAACCATCTCAATAGTCTCCTAGATGATACTTTTATTTTAATCTGTAAAGTAATGCGTAAATTTAATTATGAATAATAATTTATCTTCCCTGCGAGTTCGAGATATTGGAGAACAAGGTCTTTTAGAAAGATTACAACGCTTTTGTCCACCCGATATCATTGGTGATGATGCCGCAGTATTGGAAACCTTACCAAATCAATCTTTAATAGTCACCACAGATATGCTCGTTGACGGTGTGCATTTTAGTGATGTTACCACCTCCCCAGAGGATGCTGGTTGGCGGGCTGCGGCGGCTAATTTATCCGACTTAGCAGCTATGGGGGCGACTCCTATGGGCATAACTGTGGGATTAGGTTTACCTGGAGATGTAACTGTAAATTGGGTAGAGCGACTATATCAGGGCATGACAGAATGCTTATCAAAATATCATGTTCCCATAGTAGGTGGTGATATAGTGCGATCGCCCATTACCACTTTAGCAATTACCGCCTTTGGTCAAGCCAACCCCAATTTCATCATCCGTCGTTCCACAGCCCAAGTAGGAGATGCTATTGTGATCACAGGTATACATGGAGCGTCCCGTGCGGGTTTAGAATTACTCTTAAATCCCGAAATAGGTTACAACCTCAAAACAGCATCCAAGGCAGCCTTAATCACCGCCCACCAGCGCCCCAAGCCACGTTTAGATGTCTTACCCATACTCAAAGAAATTCTCACCTCCCCCTGCCCCCTGCCCCCTGCCCCCTGCCTTTTCCCTATCTCTGGCATGGATAGTAGCGACGGTTTAGTAGACGCAGTATTACAAATTTGCCGAGCCAGTCAAGTCGGTGCAGTTATAGAATCTAGTAAAATCCCCTTACCATCAGCCTTTGAAGAGTGGCTAACACCAGAAAAATCATTAGAATATGTCCTCTACGGTGGCGAAGATTTTGAATTAGTCCTGTGTTTACCACCCGAACCAGCATTAGCATTAGTGCAAAAACTAGGCACAAGTGCAGCCATAATTGGCACAATTACCCCAGGCTCAAACGTGATTTTACACCAAGAAAAAGCAGAAATCCCCGACCAAGTTCTCAGCCTCAGCCAGGGATTTCAACATTTTGCTCAGTAGGGGCGCAGGTCTTGCGCCCATCCCATGTAGGTCTTGCGCCCATCCCATGTAGGGGCGCAGGGCCTGCGCCCATTCCGTTAGTCAGTGGTCTTCAAACAAAGGACAAAGGACAAAGGACAATTAAACCCATTTTTCAGCTACTAATTCCGCCAAATCAAGAACACGTTGGCTATAACCCCACTCATTGTCATACCATGCCATAACCTTCACCATGTCATTGCCCATAACGATAGTCAAGCTGGCATCAACAACAGAAGATTCATCTGTACCTTGATAGTCAGAAGATACAAGTTCCAATTCGGTGTAACCCAAAATGCCTTTGAGAGGACCTTCAGCAGCCTCTTTCAGCGCTTGATTAACTTCTTCGGTAATAGTGCGCTTTTCAGTTTGCACTACAAAATCCACCATAGAAACGTTAGGGGTAGGTACACGCAAAGCCACACCATTTAACTTACCCTTCAACTGAGGAAGTACCAAAGCTACTGCTTTTGCTGCACCTGTAGAAGTGGGAACAATGTTGATAGCTGCTGCTCTAGCCCGACGCAAATCACGGTGGGAAGCGTCTAGTAAACGCTGATCACCTGTGTAGCTGTGGGTAGTGGTCATTATGCCTTTAATGATACCAAATTTTTCATCTAATACCTTGGCAATAGGAGCTAAACAGTTGGTTGTACAACTAGCGTTACTGATGATGTTATGTTTGTTGTGGTCATAATCATGATGATTTACACCGACGACAAAAGTACCATCTTCATTTTTACCAGGGGCTGTAATCAAAACCTTTTTAGCCCCGGCATTTACGTGCCTCATTGCCCCTTCTTTGCTGGTAAAAACACCTGTTGATTCGATAATCAGGTCAATTCCCCATTCTTTCCAGGGCAAGTTATCTGGGTTGCGATCAGATACGCATTTAATTGTATTTCCATTAATTGTGATGGAGTTATCATCAGCACTAATATCTACACCTTTCAACCTGCCTAGCATAGAGTCATATCTAAGCAGGTGAGCATTAGTTCTAGGGTCGGATGTGTCATTAATCCCGACCAGTTCGATATTGCTATTTTCTCTGCCCACCCAGCAGCGTGCAAAGTTACGTCCAATGCGCCCGAAACCGTTAATTGCAACTCTAATCACAGTGTCTTGCCCTCTGTATTTATGCCTATAAGTTGATATCGTTGACCCCAATCATATCGCAAAGAGGGTGGCCATTTATAACCAGAAAGTTTTAGATCAACAAAAAAATACAGAAAGGAGTTCAGAGTTCGGGGTTCGGAGTTCGGAGTTCGGAGTCAGGAGTTAGAAAGAAGAAGAAAATTCTTCCCCTGTTCCCTATTCCCAATGATGATTTTTATAAATTGAACAATAATTTCACTACCAATGTACTATTGTAGTCAATTCCGACAGAGGCTTTTAGTAAGTAATGCAAGTTGCTGTCTTTAAACCCATGCTACTTAGTTCTAAAACAATCATAACAAAATGTATTTAAATTTACACAATTTTCTTTCCCGATGTAGCAGAAATTTTCAGAATAATCTTATGGGCAGATTAAAAACAGCAAGAATTTTCGACCGGGGGGTAATCTGGCTCACAGAGCAAAACGAAAGTCAAAATTTAATCATTCAGCAGGGATGAATATTTTGGATGGCATAGTTAGGATCTGTAACAATCAAAATCCTGTTATGATACGCGTGTCTTATGTGGTTCTGGTGTGGTGTGGTGTAAGAGGTAAATAAAAATGAGTAATTCTATAGATTTTAGTGGCAGACCATTTCATTTCATTGGGATTGGTGGGATTGGAATGTCTGCTTTGGCTTATGTTCTAACTAAACGCCAATTGCCAGTATCCGGTTCAGATTTACGTGCTAACCATATTACGCACAAGTTAGAATCCCTGGGCGCTCACATTTTCAGTAAACAAGAAGCCAATAATTTGGCATTTTTTCTGTCAGAAGTAACGGCTAATACCGTACCATTAACTGCTCCAGAAAAGTTGTCTGCTGTGAAAACCGCTTTACCCCAAGTGATTTGTTCTACAGCTATTAATGCTAATAATTTGGAGTATAAAGCGGCTCTAGAATTAGGTTGCCCCATTTGGCATCGTTCTGATGTTCTCGCGGCTTTGATTGCTGATTACTACAGTATCGCTGTAGCAGGAACTCATGGCAAGACCACTACTAGTAGTATGATTGGCTATATGCTATTGCAAGCTGGGCTTGATCCGACAATTTTGGTCGGTGGTGAAGTTAAGGCTTGGGAAGGTAATGCTAGAATGGGTGCAAGCCGTTATTTAGTAGCAGAGGCAGATGAGTCCGATGGTTCTCTGGTAAAACACGCTCCAGAGATTGGTATTATTACTAATATTGAATTAGATCATCCTGACCACTATGAGACATTGGAAGAGGTGGTTGATACCTTCCAAACCTTTGCTCAAGGTTGCAAAACTTTGGTGGGTAGCATTGATTGTGAGACAGTGCGTGATAGGTTTAAACCAACCATTACCTATAGTCTTTACCCAGATAAAGGTGCTGATTACACCGTTACCAATATAGATTATCGTGCTGATGGCACAACAGCTTTGGTATGGGAAAAGGGTAAAGCCTTGGGTTTGTTAAATTTACAGCTATTGAGTCATCATAACCTCAGCAATTCTCTAGCAGCAGTAGCTGTGGGTAGAGTTTTGGGATTAGAATTTGGAGAAATTGCCCAAGGTATTGCTACATTTGAAGGTGCAAGACGACGGTTTGAGTTCCGAGGTGAGGCGGCTGGGGTGACTTTTATTGATGATTATGCCCATCATCCTAGTGAAATTCGCGCTACTTTAGCCGCTGCTCGTCTTCAAGCTAGACCAGGACAGAGGGTAGTTGCTATCTTCCAACCTCATCGTTACACGCGGACATTAACGTTTTTAGAAGAGTTTGCTGAGTCTTTTTCTCATGCTGATTTAGTTGTGCTGACGGATATTTACAGTGCGGGTGAACCTGATTTAGGACAAGTGAGTGGACAGGATTTAGCTACTGCGATTAGTAAACACAATCCTGAAGTAGTTTATCAACAAACTTTATCTTTGGTTAGTGAGTTTTTACTGCAAACCTTATGTCCGGGGGATTTGGCACTGTTTTTAGGTGCGGGTAACTTAAATCAGGCTATTCCGGAACTGATTACCATCATGAGTGAACCAGCGATCGCCACTTCTTAGACTAAGAACTTCACTCTAGTAGTGTTGTCATCAATTCACTGCCATGAACAAAGATTCACCGATTCAGGAATAAAACCCTGTTGTCTTCTGAGTTTCACAGTTAATTGATGTCCTCACTATCTTGTCTGTTGCTATAAATAACAAATGTCAAAAATTCACTAATTGAATTAAAAATGATAACTTCCCAGGGATTTGGCAAAATCTGCGAATTTTCTAATTTCACTCCACAACTGCAAACAAAAGATGATGTGGATAATAGTAAATTAATTTATCTACCAGGGACGAATTGTCCTTTAAAAACCCATACTTCTTTGTCAGCGTTTACTTCTTATCGAGTTGGTGGAGAGGCTGAGTGCTATGTTTCTCCCTATGATTTAGAGGCGTTACAAGTAAGTATTGAGTACGCAAAAGAAAATAATTTAGCAATCACAGTATTGGGTGCTGGTTCTAATTTGTTGGTGAGCGATCGCGGCATACCCGGTCTAGTCATCGCCACTCGTCATCTCCGGTCTAAAAACTTTGACCCAACTACAGGTCAATTAACTGTATCCGCCGGAGAACCTATCCCGACTCTAGCATGGGACGCAGCCGCTTTAGGATGGGAAGGATTAGAATGGGCTGTGGGTATTCCTGGAACTGTGGGCGGTGCAGTGGTAATGAATGCTGGAGCGCACAATAGCTGTATCGCAGATATGTTGGTTAGCGCTCAAGTTCTTTCTCCAGATGGAACTCTGGCAACTCTCACCCCGGAGGAATTAGGTTACACATACAGGAGTTCACTCCTCCAAGGTCGTAAGCGGATTGTGACTCAAGCCACCTTCCAACTGCAACCAGGATCAGATCCTGTGCAAGTGACAGCTAGAACTAAGGAACATAAAAAACACCGACTCAGCACTCAACCCTACAGCTATCCTAGTTGTGGCAGTGTGTTTAGAAATCCTAAACCTTATTCTGCTGGTTGGTTAATTGAACAAACCGGACTCAAGGGTTATCAATTAGGAGGAGCGCAAGTCGCCCAACTTCATGCTAATTTTATCGTCAATCGGGGAGGAGCTAAAGCCAGCGATATTTTCTCCCTTATTCGTCATGTTCAAAATGAGGTGCAAGAACGCTGGTCAATTTGGCTAGAACCAGAAGTGAAAATGTTGGGTGAGTTTCAGTTAAATATAGGCAAGAGGCAATAGGCAAGAGGCAATAGGCAAGAGTAATTAAATTACCAATTACCAATTACCAATTACCAATCACCCATCACCAATGACTAATCGCATCTATAATTGAATTTGATTTATAAACAACCGTACAGCGGATAACCAGTTATGGCAGAAAAAGGACAGGGATTTGGCTTTGGCTTAGGCAAAATGAAAGAACTAGCCGAAGCATTTAAAAAAGCGCAACAAGTTCAAGAAGGTGCAAAGCGTCTGCAAGAAGAATTGGAGCAAATGGAGATTCTTGGAGAATCTGGTGGTGGACTTGTTAAAGTCGTCGTCAGTGGCAACCAAGAACCCAAACGAGTAGAAATTGCTCCATCTGCTTTAGCAGAAGGTCCAGAAGTGCTTTCTGATTTGGTCGCGGCGGCGATGAAGGATGCCTATAAAAAGTCCACCGAAACCATGCGAGAACGTATGGAAGATCTAACCAGTGGACTGGAATTACCTGGAATGTAAGTAATTGGACAAAAATATTTACAGTCATTGCGAGCGAAGGGAAGCAATCACAACCCTGGCAATTGCTTCATTTCACTTCGTTCCATATGGCTAACGCCACGCTGCGCTAACGCAATGACATTGTGTAATTAATTCTGTCTCACTACTTAGTCACTCAATTTTGGATTGACGATTTTGGATTTTGGATTTTGGATTGACTCCAACCTAAAGTGTAGAAGCTCAAAAATTTTGGATTTGGGATTGACGTTAGCGAAGCGTACGCAGCGCAGCGAGTATTTTCCCGTTCTCAAGGATGGAAACTCGTACCAAATTTTTTTATCTAAAATCTAAAATCTAAAATTCCCGGTCAGTGGTCAGTAGTGTAAAATAACTGGCAACTGACACAAAACTTAAATCAAAATATTATGCCTTATAAGCTACTGTTTGTCTGCCTTGGTAATATTTGCCGATCGCCATCGGCTGAAAATATTATGAATCATCTCATTGACCAAGCCAGGTTAAATAATACAATTCTTTGCGATTCTGCCGGTACTGCTGGTTATCACATTGGTGCAGCACCGGATCGACGCATGAGTGCCGCAGCAGAGAATAAGTTAGGATTTAAACTCATTGGACAAGCTCGGCAATTTCAAATCCGTGACTTTCAAGAGTTTGATTTGATTTTGGCAATGGATCGTAATAATTATGATGATATCCTCGCTGTTGACCCTTCTGGGCAATATCATTCTAAAGTTAGGTTGATGTGTGATTTTTGCTCTACACACACCCTCAAGGAAGTTCCAGACCCCTATTATGGCGGAGTTGAAGGCTTTAATCATGTGATTGATTTACTAATGGATGCTTGTGAAGGGTTGCTAAAACATATCACCCAGAAGTAATCATAAATATTATCATTCTCAGATCCCCGACTTCTCAAAGAAGTCGGGGATCTAATATATTTAAACTATATCTAGTCAACCTCAAAAGCCGCTATGCAAAGTACAGAAACAAATCTACAATTGCGCTTGTGGACTGTGGAAGAATATCACCGCATGAATGAAGCGGGTATTTTTGCACCAGATGAACGGGTGGAACTTTTAGAAGGGAGGATTATTTGGATGATTGCAAAAGGAACAGCGCACCGTTCAGCAGTAGGAAGAATAGATAGATTACTACAAGATTGTTTAAAAAATCGGGCTTTAATATGTGTTCAAGACCCAGTAAAATTGAATGATAGGTCTGAACCAGAACCGGATATTTCCGTTGTGAAAATTCATCCTTTAGACTATGCAGATCATCATCCTACACCATCGGAAGTTTATTTAATTATTGAGGTTGCAGATAGTAGTTTAAAATTAGATTGTGAAACTAAAGCTCAAGCTTATTCTTTGGCAGGAATTAAAGATTATTGGGTTTTGGATGTGGTAAAACGTGAATTACATATTTTCAGAAACCCGACTGAAAACGGTTATGAAAGTCAGGTAATTATTATGGAAAGTGAAACGGTTTCACCTTTAGAGTTTCCTGACTTGCAAATTCGTTTATCTGATATGTTACCCCCTTGTTAAACTGTGGTTATTGGTGAGATTTAAAATTTAGTTGCAAGTGAATCAAAATACATTGGAGAATTAGTTAAATGCTAAAAGAACTTCATTTAAGGTCTGTAGGACCATCTCCTCAATTTGATGTTGAATTTGCTGATAGACTCAATATCTTTACTGGAGATAATGGATTAGGTAAAAGTTTCTTACTAGATGTTGCTTGGTGGGTACTTACTGGAAACTGGGTAGAACAACCTGCTTATCCGCAAAGAAATACAGAAACACCTCCAGAAATTATCTCCCAAATTATCACTCTAGATGATGATGAAGGAAAAAATTATTCCTTTAAATTTAATTTTTCTAAACAAAAATGGCAAGATGTAAATGTTCCCTTTCATGGTGTTCCCTTATTAAAAGGAATAATTATTTTTGTTCGCGTTGATGGAAGTTTCTCTATTTTTGATCCTGCTCGCAACGATGAAGATGGCTATGATTTTACCCCTGATACACTTTGGAATGGGTTAAAATTAAAAGGAAAAGTTATTTCTAACGGTCTTATTCAAGATTGGGTAACATGGCAAAATCAACCCCAAAAAACGCCATTTCAACTTTTATCAAATGTTATTAAACAACTTGCACCTCATCCTGATGAATGGATAGAAATAGGAGAACCAACGCGAGTATCTGTTGATGATGTGCGTGATATTCCGACAATTAATCTTCCTTATGGTAATATTCCCATTACCCAAGCATCAGCAGGAATGAAGCGGATTTTGGGACTTGCTTATTTATTAGTATGGACTTGGTATGAACACGAAAAAGCTTCTGAATTAAAGCAGCAAGAACCAATGAATCAAATAGTTTTATTAATAGATGAAATTGAGTCTCATCTCCATCCTCGCTGGCAAAGAGCGATTTTACCATCTATTTTATCAGTAGTCAATCAGTTAAAATCAAATATCACAATACAAGCTTTAGTTACTACTCATTCTCCCCTTGTGCTGGCTTCATTAGAACCAATATTTGATCAAGAACAAGATAAATTATTTCTATTTGAACTACAAGGAAAAGAGGCTGAATTAAATGAAATGTTCTGGACTAAACAAGGAGATACTGTAGGATGGTTAACATCAGAAATATTTGGACTAAAACAAGCACGTTCCCAAGAATCAGAAACCGCAATTGAAGCAGCAGAAGCGTGGATGCGTAATGATAATATGAATACTTTTCCTGAACATTTGAGAACACAATCACAAATTCATCAAGAACTGCAAAGACTTTTACCAGGACATGATCCATTTTGGCCACGTTGGATAGTTACAGCAGAAAAAAGAAATTCAAGGTTATCAAATTTATAATAAATATGTTGAAGTTCATTCCTCCACCAGAACCAGAAAATTTTGATGCAAAAGCACGACAACCAGGTAATAATTGGTTAGAAAAAAATCCAGATAAAAAAAGACTAAAAGATTATTGGTCAAATTTTAAAAGTGATTTAGCTGATGGTTTTGGTAATCTTTGTGGTTATACTGTTATGTATGAACCTGTTGGTACTGTAGACCATTTCCTATCTTGTGAAAATCATCGTCATTTAGCGTATGAATGGAATAATTACCGTTTTGCTTCTGGTTGGATTAATAGTAGTAAAGGTACTCTTGATAACCAGATTCTTGACCCGTTTGAAGTTGAAGATGATTGGTTTGAAATTTTGTTACCTTCCCTACAATTAGTAATAACTGATGCAGTACCAGAAGAGAAACGCCAAAAGGCTGAATTTACTTTACAAAGATTACCTTTACAGGATGATGAAAGAGTTCTTCGTCAGCGTCGAGAATGGTATAAGTTGTATATTGATGGTGATCTTACCCTAACAGGATTAGAAAAGAAAGCTCCTTTGATTGCTCGTGCAATTAGAAAACAACAAGCTAATTCTCCCTTAGAGAATGTTTGAAAAATCATGAAAATGTTGGGTTTCCTTGCGTCAACCCAACCTACTAAATTAAATCGGTAATAGAAAATTGTCGCTGTTTCTCAAGGTCGTGTAAATGGATTTTTTCTATATACATGGCTTCAGCATAATATTTAGATTTTTCTGGTTCGGTTTGAGGATCTATTTTTTCCCATTGTTCCCTAAAGTAATAATAGCGTTTTTCTCTAAATACTCTCTCCATACAAGCTAATGCTGTTTGGATGATATAGGGATTACGATGGGGATTAACTAATATTTCCTGTTTTATTTTTTCGTTTAGATGAAATAGATGAGAAACAATTTCCAATTCTTCTGATAATTCTAAATATTTATTTTGGACACTGGAAATTAAATCAATTTCATCTAATGGAAATTCGGCAATTTGTTGCCACAAAAAGCGATGATGAGAAAGACTAAATTCTAAATTGCGGGTTTCTAAATCTTCAATAATGATTTGCCGATCTTGGGAAGAATGAAGATAAACTATTAATAATGATGCTTCGCCTCGTTCTAGTAAACTGCGTTCTGTGTTAACTAAAGATAGCTTTGGTGTTTTAGTCAGCGGTTTACTTGTGCGCGAATTTAGGGATTTTACACTACTAGGTTTAATTTGAGTTAAGAGATTTTCAACTCTTAAAGGTATGAGTCTAGTATCTCCTAAACTCAGGATTTCTGCACAGTAGGAAACATAATAATTAAGTGTATCACTATTAACTATATTCTGCAATAGTTTAACTATTTGTTGGGTGACTTGTTGAAAATCGGTAGCTTGTTTTAAATCTCGATTTTTAATAATATTTTGAATTTGCCAATCTAGCCAAAGTGGCGCATTTGTTAATAGTTGTTGATAATCTGCTGGGGTATGACTATGTAGATATTCGTCAGCATCTTTACCATTGGGTAAATTGAGAATTTTTAATTGGACTTCCCCTGTATAAGCCAAATTAGCAATTTCACCAATTGCCCTTTCTGTGGCGGTTGTTCCGGCTTTATCAGCATCGAAATTCAGGATTAATTGTTTGGATTCTGTGTAACGTAATAAGAGCCGCACTTGTTCTAAACTTAAGGCTGTACCAAGGGAAGCAACGGCGTTATTAATTCCGGCTGCATGGAGAGCGATCGCATCAAAATACCCTTCGACAACCACAGCTTGATCTACTTTAGAAATACCGTCTTTCGCTTCATCTAAAGCAAATAGGGTTTTCCCCTTACTAAATAATTCTGTTTCTGGAGAATTGAGATATTTCGGTTGTTCTTCTGTTAAAGTTCTGCCACCAAAAGCAATTACTCTCCCTTGGATATCACGAATGGGAATCATTAGGCGATCGCGGAATACATCATAATATCCGCCCCCTTCTTTCCGGGGTTTAATTAATCCCGCTTGTTCTACCAATTGCACCGGATAATGTTTACTTTCCACCAAATAACGGTAAAGAGTTTCCCAACCCGCAGGAGCATAACCTAAACCAAATTGTTGAATTGTTCCTTGCTGAAATTGACGAGTTTTTTCTAAATACTCTAATGCTTTTTGTCCTTGAGATTGTCTTAAAGTGTGTTGATAAAATTGAGCAGCAGAAGCGAGAACAGTATATAATTGATCACGTAAAGATATCTGCCGTTGTAATTCTTGTCTTTGTTCAGGTTCTAAAGTTTTAACCGGGACTTGATAACGCTTTGCTAAATCTAGTACCACATCTGCAAATTGGCGTTTTCCCAAATCCATGACAAATTTAATTGCATTACCCGCAGCTTGACAGCCAAAGCAATAATACATTTGCTTATTGGGACTAACTGTAAAACTAGGACTTTTCTCATCATGAAAAGGGCATAACCCGACAAAATCTTTACCCCGTTTCCGCAAGACTACATACTCCGAGACTACATCAACAATATCAGCCCGGAGTTTAACTTCTTCAATAGTGTCTGGATGTAAACGAGGAATTTGCATGAGAGGTAAACAGTGAGAAGTGATATCTATTATAGATGAATCACATCAAATAGACAGATACCGGACTTCTTTAAGAAGTCCGGTATCTTAGTATTACTATTTCATCTCCAGAAATTAAATATGCGTATCCTATAACCCTTGTAGAGACGTTCCATGGAACGTCTCTACATTGATTTCTGGAAATGTCTATTACATATCAGATGCACCAGTAGCAATCAAACGTCTGAATAAGGCTGCTGACCAACCAGTTTCTTTAAGTACCGCAGCAGAAGAAACTTCTACATAAGCTTGTTCAATAAAAGCTAAATCAATCATACAAACTTTAGCCAAGGCATCTTTTAATTCATCTGATTTACCATCAGCTTTGAGTTTTTTACCGACTTTATCAACCACAACTGCCATTGCTGGAACTACGTGCTGAGGACCAATACCAATTTTCACATGAACCAAGCCAATGTGCCAACGACATTTTGCATATTCATCACCCCAATTATCCATACCTGTGAACATCTGATTAAACCAGTCAATAAAGGTGGCGTGTAACCGATGAACTCGTCCCTCAGTGGCATTTAAAATACCATTCATTTCTTCATCACGTCCCAGGTAAGCATAAAAATGATTTGCCATTTCTTCAGCAACTGCTGTTCCCCAATCTGTATTTGCTTGCATTACCTTTTTATCTTCAGCTGTCAGACCAATCCGAGTTTCCATGGTGGTCAAAAAAGCGCGAGGTTCAATAGCCATAATGAATCCTTAAAAATAGTTAGGTGTGGATTTAATTAACTTTTGTTGATAGGCGTTGCTGATTTTAGGGATGAAAATAATTTTGCATACGTTCAAGACTCTTGTAGAGACGTTCCATGGAACGTCTCTACCTCCAAAAATCATACGCCAATTCAGCAACGCCCTTTTGTTGATACTCTATAAAAGATAGAGTATCAATATTTCTCAAAATTTGGTATTCCTACAAAGGAGTGAATTCAAACACATCATGAGTACCACCTCTGAGGACTGAGTCAGTATGTACTCCTCTCAACCGTTTACCAATTAGTTGTTCAACAGCACCCCAAACTGCACCCATAGTAAAAGTGCATTTACGGGGTGAACCTGCTACTTCACCAGCAGAACATAAGGTTTCAGTTGTATAGACTCTAATAAGTTCGCCGTCAGCAACAATTTTTTCAACAATACACAAACAAGTACCTTCTTTACCTAAAGCCTGTTTTAATTTACCGGCTGCATCATCTAATGAAAGTGTAGATCCTGCTAAACCTAAATCTTCAGCTAACTTTTTACCCCTAGTACGACCGGCTGTAGTTAGGGCAATAGCTGTAGCTTTTTCCCCAAGAGCTTCTTCCATACCTGTAATAGCAGATTTAAAACAGACAATACTATTAAAATCGCCTAGTTCTTTGCGTAATGACATAATTCAAATTCTCAGTTAAAGGATTCTCTTCATTGATAGTCGTATCTGGATTTAATTAATGTCTGTTTTTACTCTGTAAAAGATAGAGTATATAAATTTCTCAAAATTAAGATAGTAGCAGTAACAGGATTAATTAAGCAGTTTTACTCCGCAGAAAACCGACTAAATTTTTGAGAAATGATTGACTAACTGCTGGCTTTTGAGCCGGTTCTGGAACTGGTGCAACTATGGGTATTTCGTAAGTAGAAACTTCCTCGGTCATGGAGATAGAAGTAGCCGCAACCATAAAATGTTCTTCTGCTGAACCAATCACAATGAGACGGAAAGCTATTTGCAATACTGTATCTACGGCGAGATTAAGTTGATCGGCGATTTTGGCTAGGGCAACTTCACCATTGGCAAATTCCCATACTTGCCATTCTTGAGCATTTAGCTGTAATTTGGGCTGTTTTGAACTTAGACCTGATAAGCCAGAGGTGGGATCTGGTAGTTTTTCAGCTAAGGCATTCCAGTCTCGTAATGCTCGCAATCCGATTAATATAACTTCGGTTGCGGACATACTCAAACCTGTCATTTCTCCCAATGGTAAAGCTGTAATTGGTTCAAATTTGAACTGACCATCTTTAATTTGAAATAAGGCACAGACTGGACGGAGAACTTGAGAGTTAAACAATAGTTTCAGTTGCAGAAATGTTGAATAGCGTAATAAAACTTTACATATTGAAATAAACTTAGCCTATAAGTGCTATTTTTCATCTTATCCAAATAAGTTTTCTAAACCAATGAACATAACTTATTTCCTGACACATATAGGACTGAAGATAACGGAGTTTATCTAATAAAGTTTTGCCAAATTCTTGCGGTATTTCTATTAGTTGCAATATCAAATAAGCGATTAAACAGCACATTATCTGAATTCTAATTCCATTCTCATTCTTTGTCATAAGTCTGTCTAACTTGAGGTGCATTTTTAAGAATTTCCATAACAATTCAATTTGCCATCTTTGTATGTAAATTTCCATAATCTCTTGATTACTAACTTGCTCTTCTCCTTCATTTAATAAGTTTGTTGCTAAACGAAATTCACTCTTAGTTTCTATATCACAAAATGCTACTACTCTAATTTCCACTTCTCTTTCATCTTTGCCAACTTTACAATTACCATTTTCTAGCATTTCTAAAGTGACATTATTTTTAATTCTTAAGACAAAAGCTTTATTTTTTTGTTGTTTTAATTCAGATATTCTTTCGGAGGATGCAAATCCTCTATCCATTATCCCTACTCCTTTTGACGGAATTGCTTCTACTGTTTCTTGTCCATATTTATGGTCATGTCCTTGCCCAAAATGAATCACCATTCCACCAACTTCTGATGTCAAACTATCTAACCCACAAAATAGTTTTACTTGATGATATCCTTGACTCCATAATAATTTACTTGTTAATGTAATAATTGTTGAATCTATAGGAAATAATGCTTGGGTTTCTTCCTTTCCTTTTTTCTTTCTCAGTTGATTGTTTAATTCAGTTATTATCTCCAAAAATACTTGAGTATCTCTCTTTTTACTTGCCTTGGAAAAATTTGATATTTTTAAATCTATCCCTTGATTATTTAGTCTTTGAAATAAATCTCTCATACTCACTATACTTTTATCCATGACATACTGTAACCACACTGATACAAATGAAAATGTGTCCAGAACTGGATAATCTTTTTTGGGCAATGGTTTCAATATTGTTTTGACCACTTCTGGGAAATTCTTTAAGCGCATAATTTGATAATTCTTTATCTAGATTTTTTTAGATTGTATCAAATTATGGTACTTTTTTTTAATCTTTTCCTAACATTCAACACTTCTGGAATAAGGGATATCAACTATTATTTGACAACCATGATTATGGCTACTGTTAATCTGAAATTCGCCTCCTAATGCTAAAGTGCGATCGCGCATACTTTGTAAACCAAATCCAGTAGTATTTTGCCCCACTTCAAAACCTTTGCCATTATCCTGAATTATTAACTTCAACCCTGCTAAAGTTGTTATTAATTCTAATTGAACTTCTGTAGCTTGGGCATATTTAGAAATATTCGTTAATGATTCTTGGATGATTCGATAAATAGGAGTGCTGATTTCCATAGACAGTGGAGAGATAATAGAAATTTGACAACTAGGTAAAATGCCATTATAACGCTGAAAATCCGCTGCAAGAACCTTAATTGCCTCCTCTAAGGTTTGTCCCTGTAAAGGATGGTATCTCATAGTAGAAACCGATTGCCGGACATCTTGTAAGGCTTTTGAACCAAGTTCTTTTGCAGTGACTAAAAACGTCATCGCTCTAGGTATATCATGTTTTGATAATTTTAAAGCAGTTTCTAATTGCAGATTTAAAGCCGTCAGAGAATGTCCTAAAGAATCATGAATTTCTCTAGCAATGCGGTTGCGTTCTTCCAAAGTTGCCTGACTTTCAATTTTCAAGGCATATTGACGGAGTTTTTCGTTAGCAGCTTGCAGTTTATCTCTACTTTGCCGTTCAGCCAAAACAGTATTCATTAGTAGTAAAACAAATACTAAACTTAAACCAAATAGAACCGCCAAACTAAAACTGAAAAATCTAAATCTTTCCTGAGCTATTGGTGAAAATCTTCCAGGAGGTATCCGTTGTCGCAGAGTAAATAGAAATAAAATAAATGAAGATAAAGTAACTGTTAATCGTCCGGGAAGTTGAAAAATTAAACAACTACGAGTTACCAAAATTAAATAGAGAAAGGGGAAAAGTCTGGCACTTCTACCACCGAAAAAACCAGTAATTAAAATTAAGATAACTTCCAATGCTGTATAAATAATTTTATTGGTTTTATTGAAAGTAGGCAATCTTAACCCCATTAAACCAAAAATTGTTAAACTACAAATTGTCAATTCTGGATACATTGCCGAAAAGCGCGGTGAGGGAGATGGCATTAATGCCATTAACGCTGAAAATCCCAATAATAGCCATTCTAAATACAAAAGAAATCGAAAAGGATGATTATTAAACTGAATAGGACGATTCATAATTGATTGATAGTTGATATAGTTACAAGGCTGAAATCCTCAACCTAACTTAAAATATTTGTATCACGATTAAATTAAAATGGAACAAGCATAAGATATCTGAATGCTAATGTCATGACTAAAGTAATGGGTGTAGACGTGACTTTTGCCTCATGTGGTTACTGGGTGTTAGTCTCTAAGATAGGAACATAGAAAACCGACATAAACAAACATAACCAAAAGGTAATTATGAAACTGAAGACATTATCACTAATTGCTGGTACTCTGGCTTTGACTTTAATCGCAACTCCCTTTGCAGTTCAAGCAGAACAAAATTCATCTTCACCCCAAGCTGGTCAGGAATGGCAAAAAGAAAGTCCAGCTAAAAAGTTGAATTTGACCCCTGAACAAAAAGCTAAAATAAAAGAAATTCGTAGCAATACCCGCACTCAAATTGAAGCTGTTTTGACACCCGAACAAAAGACTAAATTACAAGCCACAATGGCAGAATATAAAGCACAACGTCAACAAGGACAAGAGCAACGCAGAGAAGGACGTGGAAAAAAAGGTGATATTTTTGCTTCATTAGGCTTAACTGCTGAACAAAAAGCTAAAATGAAAGAAATTAAAGAATCATCAAAACAACAAATGGACGCGGTATTAACTCCTGAACAGCGATCGCAAATTAAGCAAATGCGCGAAAATATGCGTTCTCGTCGTCAACAAAATAAACCCCAATAATTTTCAACTATTCAAATAAGATTAATACATCAGGGGTGGGTATAAAAGCTCATCCTATTTTTGTGTAGATGTTTTTCAATGAATTAAGAGCTATGGCACATCATGTTAAAATGAGGAATACACTTTAATCAGGTGATGAAGATGACACAATCCACACCCCAAAGAGTTGTCCGTCGTGGTCGAGTATTTCCCGAAATTCAGTGGACACAAGAAAGAAAGGCTCAGGAAAAAGCTAGAAGACAGGCATTCTCTAAGCGTTGTTGGGCGATTTTTGAGCGGTTAAAACCAGAAATATTAGATAAATATTCTGGTTGGTATATTGCTATTGAACCTGATAGCGGTGATTATTTCATTGATCAGGATAAGGAAGTAGCTAGTAAAATGGCTAGAGAAAAGTATCCTCATGTAATTCATCATATTTATGGCATTAATGAAACAGGAGTTAGTGGCAGAATATGACTGAGGGCAGATTTGCAGATAAAGGTCATTTTAAAAGTTGAGTTACTTATCACTTAATTCAATCTAAATTGTTTTTAAATCCATACATATATGAATAATCTACAAACCTACATTCAAGAAATTACGCAAATTTATCAACAACAAAATGCCACAGAACATACTTATCGCCCAGCATTAAAGAAGTTAATAGATTCTTTAGATTCTCAAATTCAAGCTATTAATGAACCGAAAAGAATAGCTTGCGGTGCGCCAGATTTTGTGGTAAAAAATGGTATTTTAGAAATTGGACATATTGAAGCTAAAGATATTGGTATTTCTCTCAAGAAAGTAGAAAAAACTACCCAAATGGGGCGTTATTTTCAGGCTTTGGGTAATTTGATTTTAACTGATTATTTAGAATTTCGCTGGTATATTCAAGGAGAATTAAAATTAACTGCATCTTTAGGAACAATTGATAAAAACAAAAAAATCAAAGTTGATAAAGAAGGAATACAAGAAGTTGACCAACTTTTACGGCAATTTTTATTAGCTAAAGTTCCCCAAGTCACCACACCGAAGGATTTAGCTAAACGTATGGCCAGTTTAGCGCAATTGATGAGAGATGCTATTAAAACGGCTTTACATGATGTAGATAATGGGGGAATGTTACGTCAGCAGTTAGAGTCATTTCAAAGAGTATTAATTAAGGATTTGACGGTAGAACAATTTGCGGATATGTATGCCCAAACTATTTGTTATGGGTTATTTGCAGCGCGGTGTAATACTGATAATGTTAATACTTTTTCACGGGAAACAGCAGCTTTTAAATTACCAAAAACTAACCCATTTTTAAGGAGTATTTTTGGACAAATAGCAGGACCAGATTTAGATGATAGAATTAGTTGGGCTGTGGATAATTTAGCGAATATTCTGCAACAAACGGAAATGGCAGAAATTCTTAAAGATTTTGGTAAACGTACCCGCAGAGAAGATCCTGTTGTGCATTTTTATGAGACGTTTTTGGCAGAATATGATCCAAAAATGCGAGAATCAAGAGGGGTTTATTATACTCCTGAACCTGTGGTTGATTATATTGTTAAAAGTGTGGATTATATTCTCAAACATAAGTTTAATATTAGTAAAGGTTTAGCAGATTCTAAAAAGATTAAAATCCCCAATCCCAAGGGTGAGGGAACTATCGAAACTCATCAAGTTTTGATTTTAGATCCTGCGGTGGGTACGGGAACTTTTATGCACAGTGTGATTGATTTTATTTATGATAAGTTTAAATCTCAAAAAGGAATGTGGTCAAGTTATGTTAGTCAACATTTATTACCCCGTTTATTTGGGTTTGAATTGTTGATGGCACCTTATACTGTAGCACACATGAAATTAGGTTTACAGTTGCAAGAATTGGGTTATGATTTTAGTTCTGATGAACGGTTAAGGATTTATTTAACAAATACATTACAAGAGGCTTTTCAAATTCCTGCTGCTGATGGTTTTATGAACAGAATTAGAGATGAAGCAGAAGCAGCAAAAGATATAAAACAAGATGTTCCTGTGATGGTAATTTTAGGAAATCCTCCCTATTCTTATGAATCTATAAATACTGATCCTTGGATTGTAGGATTAGTTAGAGATTATTATCAAGTAGATGGTAAACCTTTAGGAGAAAGAAACCCGAAAGGATTATTAGATGATTATGTAAAGTTTATCCGTTTTGCTCAACATCGGGTTTCGGAAACGGGTTATGGTATTGTGGCTTTAATTACAAATCATGGTTATTTAGATAATCCCACTTTTCGAGGAATGCGTCAAAATTTGATGCAAACTTTTGATGAGATTTATGTTTTAGATTTACATGGTAATAGCAAGAAAAAAGAAGTTTGTCCTGACGGTTCACAGGATAAAAATGTATTTGATATTCAGCAAGGTGTAGCAATCAGTATTTTTATTAAATATGAACATAGTCAGCAAAAGTTAGCATCTGTTTATCATGCTGATTTATGGGGTATGAGAGAGGTTTATGAAAATAAGGAGTTAGTTGGAGGTAAGTATCATTGGTTAGCTGAAAATGATATTAGTTCAACTGATTGGAAAATTGTCAAACCTGAAGCTAAATTTTATTTATTTAACCCTCAAAATACCAGTTTATCATCAGAGTATGAACAAGGATGGAAAGTTATTGATATCATGCTAGTGAATGCTGCTGGTATAAAAACCCATAGAGATCATTTTGCTATTGATTTTGAGGAGGAAAGCATTACTCAAAAATTTAGAGAATTGCGAGAAACTAATTTATCTAATGAAGACTATAGCAATAAATATAATATTCACGATCATCAAGATTGGCGATTAGATAAAGTCCGTCAATTAATTCGCTTAGATAATCAATGGGAAGATAAAATAATTAGTTGTTTATATCGCCCTTTCGATTGGCGTTACTGTTATTATAGTGATCTAATAATGGATAGGCCTAGACGAGAATTACTTGATCATGTTTTTAGAAAAGATAATTTATGTTTAGGTTTAGGTCGTCAAGGAATTGCTGTAAATGATCCTATCTGGTCTTTGGTATCAGTTGCGAACCAACCTATTGATACTAATATTTTTAGAAGAGGTGGAGTTAATATTTTCCCTCTTTACCTTTACCCAACAGATACCCCAACTTTATTTGATTCTATCCCAACTAATACACCTAGAGGACGTAAACCGAATTTATCCCCAGAATTTATTATTGAATTTTCCCAAAAACTAGATTTAGAATTTATGTTTGATGGAAAATCAGATAAAAATAAAACCTTTAGACCAGAGGATATTTTTAATTACATTTACGCTATCTTTCATTCTCCTATTTACCGTCAACGCTACGCCGAATTTTTAAAGATTGATTTTCCTCGCGTTCCTTTAACTGCCAATTCTGCGCTTTTTTGGGAATTAGTAATCAAAGGTGATAAATTAGTAAAATATCATCTCATGAAAGAAACAGGAACAGAAATTTCTACTTATCCCATTCCTGGTTCTGATATTGTGGAACAAGTGAAATATAATGAAAATCATCAACAAATTTGGATAAATTCTGAACAGTATTTTGATCAAGTTCCGCAACAAATTTGGAATTTTTATATTGGAGGTTATCAAGTTTGTCAAAAATGGCTGAAAGATAGAAAAGGGAGACAATTGAATTTTGATGATATTAGCCATTATCAAAATATAATTTCCATCATATCGGAAACTATTAAGATTATGGAAGATATTGATCAAATTATTGAAAAATATGGCGGTTTTCCGTTAGAATAATAGTTAACAACAAGATATGAAGACAGACACGATATTTTACACATTACTGCAAAATCTCCCCAGTGTGTTATTTGAACTGCTAGAACAGCCTCCTACACTAGCTTTACACTACGAATTTTCCTCAGTGGAAATCAAAGAATTAGCCCGGCGAATAGATGGCTTATTTTTACCTAAACCAGAGTACCTACAAGACCCGATTTATTTTGTAGAAGTACAATTTCAAAGCGATGATAATTTATACTGGCGATTAATCACAGAAGCAGTTCTTTACTTAAACCAAAATAAACCTCAAAGAACATGGCAAGCGGTAGTATTGTGGGCAAATCGGGATCTTGACCCTGGTATACCCTTGGCATATCAAACTTTACTAACTGCTGGACTAATTCATGTTGTTTATTTAGATGAAATAGCTGATACATCATCTTCAATTGGTTTAGGAATTATTAAATTAGTAGTTGCCCCTGAAGATGAAGCTATCCAACAAGCAAAAACTTTGATCAATTTGGTCGAAAAAGCAGATGCGGCCAAGAGTCGTAATCTTTTAGAATTAGTAGAAAGAATGCTGGTTTACAAATTTTCATCCTATAGCCGTCAGGAGTTAGAAGCAATGTTTGGATTAACAGAATGGCAGCAAACCCGATTTTATCAAGAAGTAAAAGAAGAGACGGAGTTAGAAACTAAGTTAAAAACGATTCCTAAACTGTTAAATGAGGGGCTAACTGTAGAACAAATTGCTCGGATATTTGAGTTAGATATCGAAGTGGTAAAACAAGCAATTAAACAGCAAAGTAGTAAATAGACATTTGATGAATAAATGTAGGGGCAATTAACCTGTTTCCTGAATCTAGATAGCGGGCAAGATGCCCGCACCACAAGAGTATTTCTCTAGATTAATAACTGGGTAAATATTTTTTGCTAGATTGTGCAATTTGTTGTTTGCATATTCCTAGCGTAAAACTTTAACTTTTGAAAAAACTCCATTTTCGTCTTCATCAAATTGTTTGTGAACTTCATCCCAAGCCATTTGTTCAGATGTAAGTTCGTCCATATTTTCATTCAGGGCGGTGTTATAACGTTGCATGAAGATCCGCTGGGCTTCTGGGGAAAGATGGGTGCGAACTTCAGGCGATAAATCATCTGGATTGTTACAGATTCCCGGACAAGGATGGGGTAGTGTTTTTTCAATGGTGTTAATTTCTTCACCACCAGCACTTTCGAGAATTAATTGAAATTCGCCACTGCGATCGCTCGGTACTTCTACCATCACTAAAAATTCACCAGCTTCTAAGCGGGTTTGATAGAGTGTAGCCTTGTCTTCTGGCATTCCTAAAGCAGTCAGAACTGATACTAAACCTGCACCAGCACTACCAGCGATCGCTCCACTTGCAGCCCCTAATAATATCGCCCCAATTGGACCTGCTGCCACAATTGGCCCAACAAAGGGAACAAACAATACACCTACACCTGTAAGCAAACTCAGGAACGAACCAAACAAAGAACCAAAAATTGCTCCTGTTCTCAAACCGCCGAGAATCACATCTCGCTTTGTAATAAAACCAGAGATTCGCGTTTCTGACTGAAAATTTCGCCCCATTACCGAAATATTATCCTTGGGGACATTTCTATCTAGTAACCGCCGAATTACATTATCAATTTGTTTCTCTTCTTTAAATACAGCGGAGATGGTACGCTCTGCTTGATATGCTTCTGGCACTTCTTTACTCCTAATATTTTGTGTTGACAAATATCAATTACACACCCACCGGAACTTTAGTTGCTGCTGGTTGTTTTTTCCCATCCGCTTCTACTGCTTCTCCTTCAATAAATGAACGCAACATCCAAGCCATTTCTTCATGTTTTTCCATCAAATCAGTTAAAAAGTCAGCAGAACCTTGATCATGAAATTCTTCACTACACTGATCTATATGATTTCTGAAATTGCGAATAATCTGCTCATGATCTTCCACCAATTGAGTCACCATCTTGGTTGCTGTAGGAATTTTATCGCTATGTTCTTTGAGGGTCGCAATACTTAAAAATCCTGCCATTGTACCAGTTGGATAACAGCCCAAAGTCCGAATTCTTTCAGCTATTTTATCAATATTTATTGTCAGTTCTTGATAGTGTTCTTCCCAAAGTTTATGCAAGGTGCGAAACTGCGGACCGACAACATCCCAATGATACTTTTTCGTTTTTACTAGCAGTACATTGGCATCTGCTAAATCTTGATTTAGCAAATTCATCACACCTTGACGCTGCTTTTCTGTCAAACCAATGTTTATCTTATGTATGGTCATTATTATTAATTCCGATTAGCACGTAAACACCTTATATGTTCTCAAAATACAGACATGATCTACATCAATCAAAGGTAAGATTAATGTTTAGTTACTTTTATATATTTAGGAATATGCTGATTATTTTCTTTTGTAATCAAGCCAAAGCTGAAAATAATCCATATCCCCAAAATATTGGTAATTTAGGTAATAGACAGAGATATTTAATAAATAAATCTAGGGGCGATTCAGCTTGATTAGCTATCGCCCACAGTATTATAGTAAAACCCTAACCTTTCACAGGTGTACCGCAAGGATAAGTAGCTGTTTTTTCCTTACCACTCTCACTCACAGGCTGATCTTTAGCTGCTAAATAATCTTTTTGCAAAGTATCTAACAAAGCTTCCCGTCCATCATACAACCGCTTCAGGGGACGAGGTAGACATTGATTGAGAGTGTATGCTGTTACCAAAGGCAAAGCAATTGTACTATCGGTATAACAAACAATAGCGCTAGGTAACTCATCGGGGTCAATTTTACCCCAACTCACAGCTTCAGCAGGAGTCGCCCCAGACAAACCACCAGTATCAGGACGGGCATCCGTAAACTGAATAAAGAAATCATGTCCCCGTTCTTCCAATCCTAAAACCTCGTGAAGTTGCGGTTGTGTTTGTAATAAAAAGTTTTTAGGACTACCACCACCAATAATTACCGCTGCACTTGTACCGTCGTTTTCTCTCGCCCCATAGACGATAGCTGCGGTTTCATTGACATCAATAGAAGGATCTATTACCAGCTTTGAACCCTCTAAAGCCAAAGCAGCCACATTCATGCCGATGGAACTATCTCCAGGAGAAGAAGTATAAATAGGTACGCCACATTCATAAGCTGTCGCCAATAAGCAGGAATTTTTGACACCCAATTGCTTTTCGATTTCCCAGACGCACTTACCCAGTAAATGATGGAATTCAGCCGTTCCCATGCGTTTTTGGAAAGGTTCAGCTTGGAGAACTTTACGAATAAAAGCGTCCGTTTCTAGCAGTACATCGTAACCAAAAATAATGTCATAAATTCTGATTGTTCCTTCTTCCCGTAATTTGACATCATCTAAAAAGGGACTACCCGCAAATAGTTCAAAACCCAAACCATAGTGCATATCATGGTAAAGATTCGCACCTGTGCAAATCATCCAGTCAATAAAACCATTGCGAATGAGGGGCGCAAGGGCGGAAACGCCAAAACCAGCTGGTGTCATCGCCCCAGATAGGCTAACTCCCACAGTCACACCCTCTTGAAACACTTCCTTAGTTAGCAGTTGACAGGCTTCCCGCAACCGGGCTGAGTTGTAAGCAGTAAAATAGGTATCAATCAAGTCAACCACGCTAACATTGTTAGACATGGGGATAGGTGCAATTTTTTTACCTGGCTTTTGTGACATTTTTGGGAAATCCTGAATAGTAAATATGCCGAATACAATGTTATCGTATTCAAATGTACGGAAGTTGCTAAAATGTTATGCAGCTATATAAATTAGCGGCAATGCTGAAGATAATACTTCGGAAGTCATCCAATTTTCTATTTCTATTTGAGCAAATCCAAAGGTATATCTCAACCAATATTTGCTATTATTAAACATAACTAACTTGTTATTAATTATGGCACAAGCGTTAGTGAGTCTCTCTGAAGGAATCGCATCCGAACCTGCACCATTGGAATTTACCACTGATGGTGTGATTAGGATAGGTAAAACTCGTGTAACACTCGATACGGTAATTGCTGTTTTTAAACAAGGAACAACAGCAGAAGAAATTGCTTATCGTTATCCATCCCTTAAACTTGCTGATATTTATGCTACCATTGCCTTCTATCTCAATCATCAACAAGAAGTGGAAGTGTATTTACAGCAAAGACAGCAACAAGCACAGGAAATTCGTAAAATAAATGAGGCCAGATTTGATTCCCAAGGGTTGCGTGATAGATTGTTGGTGCGGAAAGCAGAACGGGAAGTATGTTGAAACTGCTGGCTGATGAGAATTTTGATAATACTATTGTGAGGGGATTGTTGCGACGTAACCACCTTTACCAACTCAGTTGGTGATGTTGTACTGGACATTCACGATATCTCAGATATCGGGGAATGTCTCGGTTAAAAGTATCAGCAATTAGAACTTTGTTTTAATGTTGGTCCGATTGAGATATAAAATATAAGCAGAGTAAAAGCTTAAAAAGATCGACTTAGCGTTACTCTGCGTCGAAAAATGCGATCGCTCTTTTTGGTTTACAATAAGATTATCCCAGAGGATTAACTCGGAAACCGATGCCAACCCTCACAGATATTTCTACTTTTTATTAAGATCACAGCTAACATAATTTATGTGATTTCTGGTCTATCATAACTAATGAATTTGTCGAAGCAGAAAAATTATACTTCATGTTCTTAGTCTTAACAGTTATTTATCAACAGGATTTATGAAAAGCGACACACCAGAAGAATTACATCCAGATTCAGCAGATCAAGAGATTTCCCGGTTAATTGATGAGGTAATATCAACATCCCAAACTGATGAAAAATACCGTCAAAAAATGCAGCGACGGAAAGAAGTCCAAGATCAACGCATAGCTAAAGCCATACCGGAAAAAGGCTTAATTATCGTCAATACTGGTCATGGTAAGGGTAAAACTACTGCGGCTTTGGGAATGGTTTTGCGATCGCTCGGACATGGACATAAAGTAGCCATAGTGCAATTCATCAAAGGCGCATGGGAACCAGCAGAAAAACGTGCTTTTAGCCACTGGGAAAACCAACTCGAATTTCATGCAATGGGAGAAGGCTTTACATGGGAAACTCAAGATCGTGATCGTGATCTTGATAAAGCTGCTGCTGCTTGGGAAAAATCCCTAGAATTTATCAACAACCCAGACTTTAAATTAGTTCTCCTCGATGAAATTAATATTGCTCTGAAACTGGGTTATTTACAGGTTGAAGAAGTATTAGCAGGTTTAGCTCAAAAACCAGCAGACAAGCACGTAATTCTCACGGGAAGAGGCGCACCACCGGCATTAATTGAAAAAGCCGATTTAGTCACTGAAATGACATTAGTTAAGCATCCTTTTAAGGATCAAGGGGTGAAAGCTCAAGCAGGAATTGAGTATTAATTCAAATTGGTCATTGGTCATTAGTTATTGGTCATTGGTCATTGGTCATTGGTCGTTGGTCATTGGTCATTAACTTATTTCTCCCTGCTTTATAGCATTTCCTAATCATATCGAGTATATTTATAGCCTCCTCCTCGCTTGCGGGGAGGGGGTTGGGGTTCTTGTACCTCACTAAAAAATGCTATATCCCAAGGACAATTATTTACGTCCACCTACTTATTTAAAACCATCGCTTCCTTGTTGGCATATCTGCAAAATTTCCCTATCATTAGAACTTACAGAACTCAACTGATGATAGTCTTGTAATGTTACTGAATAAGGATAAGTTGTGAACTCATTTTCATTAACTTTAGGGATCGTACTTGCTGTAGAAACCTCCATTACACCAACTTCACCGGGAGAACTTTTCACTGTCATTGCTAATTCTCCTGACTTAGCTAAAGTTCCTTGAAAACAACTAAATTCAGAGTGAGGAACATACAAAGCACCAATAATTTTACTTTGTTGTTTTTGAAAGAGAATGTAACCTTGTCCTAATTCATTTGGTGTGGATGATTGTCCATAAAGATAAGTCCCATCTTGTTCGGGAAATTGGATTTGTCCTTTTCTCCCCAATTCTCTCGTATTTGTAGATAATGCTGTGATATTTTCTGTTAACTTATCAGTAGATATCTGATTAGAAATATTCACTGGTGATTTTTGCATAGCTTCCTCTTTAATCACAGCAGGATCAAAGTTAATCTGTCTTTGATTTATGGGTACTACATAATTAGTAGTTAAGGCCGTTGATGAGAGGAGTTTGTAATGTTGTTGACTAGAATAACTAATACCCAAAATACCAACCGAAACAATTAGTCCAACAATGGGAAATTTAAATTGGCTAGAAGTCATTAATTTGGAAATATGATTAAGCATCGGATTTCTCCTGTAATAAAGCTAACTATTGTTCTTTCCTGGATTTTTGCCATAATAACTGAATACTCATTACTGACGATTCCCTCAAAAGTTTTATCTATATATTTAATTTTAAATTCAGCAAAAACTCACCATTTATGTAAATTTGGGGAATAATCTCAGATTATCATTAGTTAATAAATTTATCCATCAGTTCATAAAATCCTCCACCGGAGGGATGTAAAATCGAGATTGAAAATTCTCAGCCTGTTTCAATGTTTAATTCTTGTATTGATCTGCCAGTAGATACAACTTCCCATCTACAGATTTCGCAAAATAAATCAGAAATTTGCAGAACCTTTTCTATTTCTTCAAAAAAAAATCGCCCCCTGTTTTGAACTCAGGAGGCGCATCACCAAGAGAAATACTTCAAAATACGCTGTTGCGTGTATACTGTTTCAGCTGGCAACGTATTCTTTGACATTAGCTCGACGGCGACGTAAATGTGCAAGGGCTTGATGCTCTAACTGGCGGACTCGTTCCCGACTGAGGTTCAACCGTTCACCAACTTTCGCCAAGGACATTTCATTTCCATCTTCTAAACCAAAGCGTAAGGCGACAACTTGACGCTGTTGGGGTGTGAGTTCTGCAAGTAAATTATTCAAGTCTTGACGTAGAAACTCTTGAGTAGTGTAATACTCAGGGGAAGGACCGTCATCTTCCAACATTTCTTGTAATTCGGTATCTTGGTTTTCACCGACGCGCACATCTAAAGAGACTGGTTGACGCGCCATATTCAGATATTCACGAATCTGAGCCGGTTCTAACTCCAGTTCTTTGGCGATTTCTGTCGGTGAGGGTGATCTTCCTAGCTTTTGTGCTAACTCCCGTTGAACTTTTTTAATTTTGTTCAATTTTTCGGTAATATGGATTGGTAGGCGAATGGTTCGACCTTGTTGGGCGATCGCTCTGGTAATTGCCTGACGAATCCACCAGTAGGCATAGGTTGAGAACTTATAACCCCGCATAGGATCAAATTTCTCCACACCCCGTTCTAATCCCAAAGTACCTTCCTGGATTAAATCCAGAAATTCCATATTTCGCTTTTGATATTTTTTTGCAATAGCTACAACCAAGCGTAAATTAGCCTCAATCATTTTTTGCTTGGCTCGCTTACCTTGTACCATCAGATGATTTATTTCTGTTTCTGATTGATTAACACGGGCAGCCCATTCTGATAAACTAGGTTCATGATCAATTTCCTTCCTCAAAGCTTCTTTAGCTTCTAGCAGCGCCATCATCTGCTGTACTTGTTTACCGTAGATAATCTCTTGTTCACGGCTTAACAAAGGTACACGACCAATTTCTCGCAGATAGGTTCTGACCATATCAGCGGTAAATTTGGCATTGACATTCTCTGTATGATTTTTAACTGTAGGCATTGGTGCTTTTATCCTCTACTCCTTAAACATAATCAATATTTTTTTAACAAAGGCAATTCGTAAGCTTACAATATACATCACTGGATATGAAAAGCTACCATCAAGCATGATTGATATTGATCCAACCTTTGTCAGTAACCCAGCCCTAAAGGGACTGGGCTTGCAAGAGTAATCAAGCAAGCCGTACTGACCAGACCACCCTGAGTTTACTCTCATGGTAGCCGTTATTTGAGTCACGACACCCCGGAATGCGAAGCTAGTTCCCTGCTCTGTCGCTTGTGATTAAACAGTTCTAAGGTCACTGGAACAGTGTTGCAAGCCTAACAAGCTCTTATAACAGGTCGAAGCTAACATTACCCCAGAAATGGGAGTTGGTTTCCAGATTCCAATCAAAAATCTGGTTTCAATTTTAATATCCACAGCGGTTAAAACCGCTCGTGTCGTTTCCCTCTCAGGTCTAAAGACGCGCTCGTTTCCCACTTACCGGGTGTTCTTATGAAGATGTTGTTAGTCTAAAAATATGTCTCCTTACCCTCTCTATAATTTTGATTTTGGAGTTTTAGCAGAAATACATTGGGTTGGTGGCTAGAATTCTTTTGTTTAAGTTATCTAGTAGTCGTTTTGAAACCGGAGTCAGTATGAGTTTACATTGGTTTTATGTTACGACAAACAGAGTCAATAGTAAAGTTCCCAGATAATAAATACTCTAGTAATCAAGCCAAAAAGTTGATGATTATGGAAACTATTTTTTTTTTAACTTCCAAAAACTGTGTTCGCATATCCATAGTGACGCGAAAACCCCTCTAAAGTTGCTTTTGATTAGCCGGATAACCGAACTTGAGCTACTTGGATAATGGAGGGATGTTACGAAATTGTTAGTTGTCCGTTGTCCGTTGTCTGTTGTCTGTTGTCTGTTGTCTGTTGTCTGTTGTCTGTTATTGACTTGAAACTACTAAAAACCTAAATCTGCTTTTGCTAGTTCAGCAGCGGTGAATACTTCCTCATCTGTTTTTTCTTCCCAAGCGATCGCACCAATTTCGGAATAAAAGGTAGAATCATAGGGACGAGTCCGCACGACTACTGGCATAGGAACAGCATGACCTAAAATTAAAGCTTGTTGTTTAGAGTCCAACTTAGCTAAGACTGAGCGTAAACCACCCGCACCAGATACACCTGTAAAAATAGCATCAATATCTTTTTCGTCATTCAGCAAAGCGGTGATTCGAGTCCCAATCTGAGACATGACTTCATTATCTATCCCTGATGGACGTTGATCAACTACCAAAAGCGTGACAAAATATTTTCGTAGTTCTCTAGCAATAGTTCCAAAAATTGTACTTTGTACCACTCCTGGGTCAAGAAAGCGGTGTGCTTCCTCTATTGTAATCATTAATGGTGTCGGCCGATCCAAAGGATTTTTACTTTGGAGAAATTTATCAGCTTTTTTGACATAATGCTCATGTATCCGTCTGGTAATCATATTCGTCACCAGCATATATGAGAGCATATTGGACTGGGAACCAAATTCGATAACTACGTTTTTTCCAGCTTCTAAAGATTGGACGATATTTTTAATATAATTTTGCGGACAAGCACTTCGCATATATTTTAAACTATCTAAGCGAAAAAGTTTCCGCTGTAATGCCATAATTGAGCCTTTGTGTCCGCGTTTTTCGTCACAAAACATCTCAATATCTTCATTACTCATATTTAGTAATTGAATAATCCACGATTTACCCAACTCTGTAAAGAGGATATTAGCATTATCTAAAGCCGCTTCTGAAAGTCCTAAATCACGATTACATAGTTTAATATCTTCAACTTCAACCTGTTCATAGCTTAGATATAGTTCTTGTGCGTCTCTTACACCTCGCCGTTTAGTTGAATCTGGATCAAGTGTGTAAACTTCAACTTGTCCGGGAAATAGTTGTTTTAAACCTTTTACAGTATTAACGTTCTTTCCTTCTGCGACTGCTTCCCAACCATATTCTGAGTGCATATCAAAAATCAAGTTAACAGCCGCATTTTTACGAATAACCCCAGCTAAAATTAACCGTGTCAGGAAAGATTTCCCAGTCCCCGATTTACCAAAAATCCCATTACTCCGTTCCACAAAGCGGTTTAAATCAATGCAAATCGGCACATCCATATCTAAGGGTTTACCGATAGAAAAGTTGTTACGATGAGGGTCATCTTCCCAGCCAAACACTTTGCGGAAGTCCTCCTCATTGGCTTCGTAAACTTGGCTAAAGTGACTAGGAATAGTTTTCACAGGTAATAATTCCATCGTCGTACTGGTTTGGGGTTGAAAGGATGCTAAACCAGTGGACGATGGGATAAAAGAATTAGGGGATTTACCATTGTTAGAAAAGCCAGATTCTGGAGATTCAGGGGTAAACATCAACATGGGTGCTAGGTTGATCATCCCATAAGTACCGCTACCTGCTAATACTTCACGCAGAAAGCTATCTTCCCAATTGGGAGGACTAGCTGTAATGCGGTCATTCGCCATACCCAAGGATACATCTGTTAGCATACAGAAAAAGCGCGATCGCATCCCTTGTACCACGAGAAATTTACCTACCCGCATATCTTCGACAGAAATATCTGGGTGTAATCTGACCTCCAAACCCCCAGTTAGAGAACCTTCAATAACAGAACCTAATGGTAATCCCAAATTCATTTTTGTTTGTTGTTCGTTGTTCGTTGTTATAGCAGGGAACAGGGAACAGGGAACAGGGAACAGGAAATATTGATATTTTTCTTGCCTATTGCCTATTGCCTATTGCCTATTGCCTCTTGCCTATTGCCTCTTGCCTAATCAATTTGAATACTTGTGGGTGAATTTCCTACGGGTGGTGTGATTCCTGGTAATGGTTTTCTAAATTGAGAGTAGATGCGATCGCGCCAAGCGAAAAATGCTTCATAATCAGGATTATTGGCTATACTCGACAACCCTTTCCCTCTGAGAGATACAGGTAAATCCAAATAAGCACCATCAGGAAACTTCAAAAGCATGGATAAACTAGCAACTGTTAAATCAGCTAAAGTTGGTTCATCACCTGTTAAATAAGGACTACCCACTAATAATTGGGTAATAATATCCAAATCTTGTTTTAAGCTAGTAACAGCCGCATTTACCACATCTGGGGTAAAACCGACACCAAAACCCAGTGCTGACAGAAAATCACTAGGAACACCTTCCACAACACTTCTAAGAATATCTGGAGTAGAAACTGGTAACAACGACTTACGAAAACTCTGATCTTGACTAATAGCTGCAAATAGAACCTTTCTACCTTTAACACCTATAGATTCATCAGCCCAATCTTCCAATAATAAAGTCAAAGCGCGTTTTTTGGGATCTATCGGTATCAGGGGATAATCTGGGTATTCTGAATCTAAATATTTAGCGATTTCTGTAGAATCAGCAATATATCTATTGCCATCTTTTAACACTGGAACTTGCTTTTGTCCAGTTAAACGAAATAATTCTAACTGGCCAATTCCTGGTGCAACTTCGATTTTGCGATACTCTAGTCCTTTATAATCTAGGATTAGACGAACTTTTTCGGAAAATTGAGATAGTTCCCACTGATATAGTTCTAGCATATTGTATATTCGGCAACTTGTTTAGTCGTTAGTTTTATAATTGTATCTTTAATTCTTAGCATTTTTCCTGTAAATTTACCATTTTCTGGGTTAAGTTGTTGCCCATCAAGTTGGAAATCACTCGAATTTGTGCAACAATCGGGTTCGGATTTTTATGGACATAAATTGATTTAGCACTGTTCGAGATACTTAAAATTTTCCCAATAGTTCATAGCATAAAATAGCATAAAAGTGTTGAACTTGTTAGAGGATGTTTGAAAAGTTTTTAATGTATAAATAAATCCCTCTGGTAAACCTCTCCAGTATTAAATGTTATTCCTTTTCCCTCTCCTCTTAGGAGCTACGGTCTACACACAAGTTATCAAATCACCATTATTCCTCAAATTACCCCACCCTAACCCTCCCCGATGCTTTGGGGAGGGAACTAATTTTTCCGGTTTCCCCCCAAAGCATCGGGGGGATTAAGGGGGGTAATTTAACTTGTGTGTACACGATAGCCTCTTAGAAGAGAGTTAGGGAGAGGTAGGGAAGGGGGGATAGGTTTCATCTAATACTTTTCAAACAAACTCTTAGATATTATAAATATTCCTACTCCTGACCACTGATTTCTAGATTCTTTGATCACCTTACCTCAATTTTTGCGAAAAATCTTGTTCCTGAGTCAAGAACCTTTTTGGTTGGCAAAATGTGATAAATCTTGGTATAACTTGTATGCAATCAAGATAAACAAAATTTATGAACGCTAATTACAGCAAATTATTGCCCAAAATCACAGCAATTATGGGATTAATGAGTATCGCTCTTTTAACTACTATCCCATCTCCAGCCAAAGAAGTCCGCAATCCCAGACCAAATATTTTCAATGAACCACCTTACAATCGTGGTAGCAAACCTAGTGAAACCGCACCGGTCGCCGAACCCAACCAGCCAGTAAGGGAAGTCCCCACTACACCAGTTAGCAAACCCACCCAGTCAACATCAGTGAATTTAGTGACTTTGCTTGAGAAGAATGAATCTTTTAAAACTCTCGCTAAAGCTTTAAAAGCAGCGGGACTTACAGAAACCTTACAAGGAAAAGGTCTTTTTACCATTTTTGCTCCTACAGACGCAGCATTTGCAAAACTACCAGCGGACGCATTAAAGGATTTATTGAAGCCAGAAAATAAGGAAGTATTGGTCAAGATATTAACTTATCATGTAGTATCTGGTAAGGTCCTCTCCACTGACTTAAAATCTGGGGAAGTGAAAACCGTAGAAGGGGGTGCTATTAATGTTAAAGTTGACCCAGTTACAGGTGTAACTGTAAATGATGCCAAAGTAACTCAGGCAGATATCCAAGGTAGTAACGGTGTTGTTCATGCAATTGATAACGTAATTCTGCCTCCTGATTTATAGATTTTTGAGATTTGAGTGATGAAAATTCGGGCGTTGCTGATTAAGGGTATGAATTCTAGTCTCACGCAAAGGCGCAAAGACGCACTGAGGTTTGAGTTTTAAAGGTTCAATTTGGGAATTTCATACCTCAATTCAGCAACGCCAAAATTCGCAAATTAAAATCCCCGAAGCATGAAAAATCGGGGATTATAATATCCAAAAACACTCAGTATGAACTGGGTTTTTTAGAACATACCAATCATACTAACGAGCCTTAGCAGTAGCCTTAGCTTCAGTTTGCTTTGCTTCTTGAACTAACTGCATCATCAACTGTTCCAGCTTTTGTGCTGTCTGTTCTTCTTGGTGTAGGTTTTGTTCTAACAACTGGACAACTTGGTTTTGTCCCATTTGTTCCGCTACCTTAATTAAACTACGATAACAAGCTATTTCCAATTGTTCAATTTTACTATGCCATTCCGCCAATCCTAAGTCTATAATTTTGGGATTATCGGCAGCTAAAAGGACGAATTTTTGACCTTCACTAATTAAACCAGCCGCAAGATCACAGGTAATTCGCTGTGGTTGCTCTCCTAAAATAGATAAAACCTGTTTCAGGTTTTCGATATGCTGTTCGGTTTCTGGAATATGTGGCTCAATTACAGCTTTCAATTTACTGTTTTGACAACATTGCCACATCATTTGCTGGGCTTCTAAGAAATGATTTTCAGCATCGAACATGATGTTCATTTCATAAATAAGCTGCTGTTGTAAGCTGGTGATTTTTTTCGTACCCGGGCGATCGCTAACTAAAACCATGATCATTCTCCTAATGGTAATTTCGCTGTCTTTAACAGTCGTTCCATTAACCCTACGTCTATTCCGATCTATTCTCCTCTTGCTAAAGACACAGTATAGGTGTGAAGTTTTACTGTTATTTAAGTGACGATATCATACCAAAGTCTGAACTATGATTTGTGTGATCTCTTTGATTTAGATGATTAATGGGGTTTTCATCGCCAAAATCATCCAAATCATCAGAATCACAAGAATCATAGTTTAGACTGCCCCAATTACGTTAAAGTAAAGATAAATTAAGAAATTGCTGTCAAATAAATGGCTGCTCCAAGTTTAGAAGTAATTGCGACTCAGTTAGAAAGTCCAAATTTGCGCGATCGCATGGTAGCTCTTGCTAGTTTGCGTCACATATCTGCCGATGATGCAGTCCCTTTAATTAAAAAGGTTCTAGATGATGAATCCCTGCAACTGCGCTCAATGGCAATATTCGCTCTAGGAATCAAAAAAACCCCAGAGTGCTATTCTATTCTCGTGAAAATTTTAGAAACAGATCCAGATTATGGCATCCGCGCTGATGCTGCCGGTGCATTGGGGTATCTAGAAGATAATAGAGCCTTAGAAGTGCTATCACGGGCATTTTATGAAGATACGGACTGGCTAGTGCGATTTAGTGCTGCCGTATCTTTAGGTAATATCAAAGACCCTCGCGCCCATGATATTCTCATCCAAGCGTTAAATAGCGAAGAAATAGTCATCCAACAAGCGGCTATTTCAGCTTTGGGAGAAATCCGCGATATAAATTCTGTCACACATATTCTCCGTTTTGCCCAATCAGAGGATTGGTTAGTGCGACAACGACTAGCTGAGGCTTTAGGCAATTTACCGACTCCTAAAAGTGTCTCCGCCTTAAAATATCTAGAAAAAGATAGTCATAAAAACGTTGCTGAAGCAGCCAGGATTTCTCTACAAAGACTTGAAGAAACCAACAACCTGAGTTGAACTTAAGTAGGTTGGTGTTGAAAATTGTCGTTATGGCAAGGCAAAAGGCAAGAGGCAAGAGGCAAGAGTGAAGAGGGTTTGGGCGATTTTACATTTCTTTACACAGTTTGGTTTTATTGTGTTCACCTACTTAAAGTCGCCTCCTAGTTTTTATTGACACTTCCCGGTCTAAAGACGCGGGTCTCTTATAATAAAAGGCATTGTTAAAATTGTGATGCAGGACAACTTTATTTATGAACATTGAAGAATTTTTTGAATTAAGTGCTGGAAAGTGGTTTTCCCATCGCACCAGTCACCATTTAGCGTTCAAGCAGTCAGAAGACGGCAAATCAGACATTGTAATTGAGATGTTAGCCGCTGATCATCCAGAAGTAATTAAACTGTGTGAACAGTATGAAATTGCGCCAAATACGGCTTCCTGTGGGGCGCGAGTTATCTGGAATGGCACAATGGAATGGGATGAAGAAAAACATCAGGGTTCGACTGTTTTAGTCACAGTCCCCAATACAGATAACCCAGATGAAGGTAAATTACTCCGAGAAATGGGTTATGCCGAAAAAGCCCCCGTTGCTGGTAGCTATAAAATCGGTGACGATGGTGCTTTAACTCTAATTACTGAGTATGAAACCATGTGGTCTGAAGAAAGACTATGGTTTGCCAGTCCTAATTTACGGATGCGAGTAAGTGTGCTAAAGCGTTTTGGTGGCTTTAGTATGGCTTCCTTCACTTCTGAAATCCGTATGGGTAGCACAGATGCTTCTAAAAAGGCTACTGAAGCCGCTAATTCACAAAAATCCTAGACTAAGTAGTGAGACAGAATTAATTACACAATGTCATTGCGTAAGCGTTACGTGGCGTTAGCCATATGGAACGAAGTGAAATGAAGCAATTCCAAGGGTTGTGATTGCTTCCCTTCGCTCGCAATGACTGTAAATATTTTTGTCCAATTACTTACAATATTGAGGTTGGTAATGGGTCATTGGTAATTAAGTAGGTCAACACAATAAAACCAAACTGTGTAAAGAAATGTAAAATCGCCCAAACCCTCTTCACTCTTCACTCTTCACTCTTCACTCTTCACTCTTCACTCTTCACTCTTGCCTCTTGCCTCTTGCCTCTTGCCTCTTAATTACATTTATATATGCAACAAATTAGCTAAAACTTTGGGTAATGGTAAAACAATCAACAGTAACAAAGCCATTGATATTAATCCCATAAAATCACGTTTATTATCTAATTCCGTGACATCGTTTAAAGCAGGTTCGTCAACTAAGGGAACAAATAATAAAATAATTGCCCAAAATAAAAATTCTTCTCGGATAAACGAAAGCATTAGTAATAATAATCTGGCAACTTGACCAATAATCACAGCAGTTCGTTGTCCAAACATAGCATGAACAATGTGACCACCATCTAATTGTCCCACAGGCATCAAATTTAATGCGGTGACAATTAATCCTAAGAAACCTGCAACTGCAACTGGATGTAAATCAATGGCAGATTTTGCAGTTAATTCACTTCCTAAAGCCAACTTTGAGAGTAAAGCTAATAGAATCGAATATTTAGGATTGAGTGCATTGGGGTTTAAAAGTCCGGTTTTTTCGGGTAAAGCTACTATTTCTGAATGAGCTAAACCCCAAATTAATAAAGGTATAGTCATAATAAATCCTGCCAATGGACCAGCAATACTCACATCAAATAACGCTTTGCGGTGAGGTATGGGACTCTGGATTTTAATAAAAGCACCAAATGTGCCTAAGAAAAAAGGTATAGGAATAAAATAGGGTAATGTGGTGCGAATTTTGTAGAATTTCGCTGTTAGATAATGACCTAGTTCGTGAGTTCCTAAGATAGTTATTAAGCCCAAAGCATAGGGTAAACCCTGAAAAAATAATGTGAAATCAGATTCTAGTTGGGTGATATTAAAACCCGCAATTTTCAAGCCGATAAAAGTGGTGCTGAATAAAGTTGCTACTAACAATAGTAATGCTAAGACTGGTTCGGAAATTTTTTCTGCGTCTTGTTGGTTATTTGGTTTAACTGCTTGAGGATTGGGAACTAATACAAAGAAGGGTTTATCATTCATCCCTTCTTGAAATATGACTAAAAAGCGATCGCCAAATTGTCCTTCAATATTAGTTTTAATTTGCTCATAAGCCGCACTAGCCATAGTTCGCAACTGTCCCCGACAAATTACTGCTTGGGGACGATACTCAATATTTTGCACATAATAGACAGACCAAGGAAAGCAGTTTCGCAGTCGGCTTTCTTCTGCTAAGTCTATGGGACGGACAGGTGCTGTTTCTACAGGAGGAGTATTATTGGATGGTGATAGATTTTCTGGAGATTGATTTTCTGGATTTACGGGTAATTGCCGACCCCGATTAAACAATACCCAATATAATAATAAACAACCTCCCGATACCCAAAGAATGAGTGCTGATGGGGGAGCTTGTTTAGGACCATATATCAGCGTCCAACCAGTCAATACAAATGCAGGTGTCATTAAAACCAACCACAATAACCATACAGGGGTTCTTGTAGCCCGTGCAACGCTCTGTTGCATCATTAAATAAGTCAATGACCCCAGAAGGAGGAGAAACCAAAATGCCATATTATTTTCACTATGTTTAATAAAATGCCTTACCTGTAATTTTTGCTACAGATTTTAATTATAAGCAAGACTGCACGCCTTAATTTTTCAATCACAGTTCACAGTCATGGTGAATACACTGTAACCTGATTGTTCACCACTCCTCAGTTTGAGTTTTTTCATTTATGTCTTCTTTTCCCCAGCAGTCGAGTTACAAGACTAAACCACCACGTTCTATCTTGACAAAAAGCCTGTCAACGCCAGAAAATCCTCTGATTTTTACGAATAACAGTATTTTTGCCTTTCCACCTAATCGGGACACTTTAGGAGGGACATCTTACTTCATTATCGGCAATGAAGGAAATATTCTCATAGATTGCCCAGCTTTAGAACAAATAAACCAGGATTTTTTGTCCTTACATGGGGGAATTCGGTGGTTTTTTATCAGTCATCGTGGTGCTATTGGTAAAGCCGCAGAATATCAGCAAATCTTAAATTGCGAAATTCTCATCCAAGAACAAGAAGCCTATTTATTGCCCGGTTCAACTGTCACCACTTTTACTGATGAGTTCACTCTCAATGCCACAACGCAAATAATTTGGACACCAGGCCATTCTCCAGGCTCTTCTTGTTTATATTATCGTGAATTTGATGGCGTGTTATTTTCGGGGCGGCATTTACTTCCTAACCAGCATGGTGAACCTATGCCACTACGCACTTCTAAAACTTTTCATTGGCTACGACAACTTAAAAGCGTTAAGTTATTAAGCGATCGCTTCACACCACAAACTTTAACTTATTTATGCCCTGGCGCTAATACAGGCTACCTTAGAGGTAAATCCTGTATAGACCAAGCTTACCAAAAAATCACCAACTTGAATTTAGGTGACAGGTGACAGTTAAGAGGGAATAGGGAATAGGGAATAGGGAAAGAAATTCCTACCAATTACCAATTACCAATTACCCATTACCAATTACCAATTACCAATTACCAATTACCCATTACCCATTACCAATTACCCATTACCAATTACCCATTACCAAATTCTTACTCAAAAGTTCTACAGCCGCCTGATATTGAGTATCTGTCTTTGTGCCGATTTGTTCCCGGTTAAGTGATGGTTGGGAAATAATTTGATCAGGCTTAATTCCCAACTTATTAATATCTCGATGGTTAGGAGTTTCATATTTAGCAATTGTCACCGCCAAACCAGAACCGTCGGACAATTCAAACAAAGATTGAATTAAACCCTTACCAAAAGTTGTTTCCCCAATTAATTGGGCGCGATGATTATCTTGTAATGCACCCGCGAGAATTTCGCTGGCACTGGCAGTTCCTTTATTAACGAGAATTACTAAAGGATCTGTCGTTAAAGCCGATCCAAAGGCTTCATAGGTTCCCTGAATGCCTTGACGGTTGGCAGTGTAAACGATTGTGCCAGAGTCTAACCATAAACGAGCAGTTTCAATTCCTGCTTGTAAGAGTCCACCGGGATTATTTCTTAAATCAAGAATATAGGCAGACGCGCCTTTTTTTTCTAAAATAGAAATAGCTTGTGCCAACTCAGTAACAGCATTGGCACTAAATTGACTCAGTGATAGATAGCCAATCTTGGTTCCTTGGGGGGATAATCGTAAATCAAAAACAACAGGATTCAGCGAAATGCGATCGCGCACCAAGATAACCTCCTGATCCTGTTCTCCTTCCCTGCCAATTAAAAGCGTAACCACGCTGCCTCTTAATCCACGCATCTGCGCCGCCGCCTCATCAAGAGTCAGATTCTCTGTAGATAAACCCTCAATCTTCAAGATGCGATCGCGTGGTTTTAAACCCGCCCTATCCGCCGGAGAATTATTAATGGGTGTAATCACCTCCAAAACACCAGTTTGGGGATTGAGAGTAATTTGTAATCCCACACCAGTTAACTCTCCAGAAGTGCTAACTTGCAAACTGCGATATTTCTCAGGATCAAGAAACCGGGTAAAAGGATCATCCAAACTCTTTAGCATCGCCTGAATAGTAGTATAGGCTGCTTCATGATTAGCAAAATGTCCTTTTAACGCATTTTGTCGCACATCAAGCCAGCTTTGATGGTTAAAAGTTCCATCCAAATAAGAGCGATTAACAATTCGCCATACTTCATAAACTAACTTCTGTTCTGGAGTCAAAGCCGAAGCCGGCGGAACATATCCTGCAAACACCAAACCAAAAAGCAATAGCAGTAAGCATCCTAGCCGCCAAACCCGTTTGTGAATGAACCCTAATTTCAGTGCCATCTCAGACTTAAATTCCCTAAAAATTTCTGTAATGCTCAGTTGCTGATGAAATCTATCTCTCGACTATGTTACTTTTTTTATAGAAGAAGTGCATTCTTCTCATAAAGTTGCTAGTCCAAATTTATGAGCTGCCCATTCTTCCTGATCAACGATAAAATCATCTTTGGAGTCAACATAGTTAGCGTTGGCTCGTAAAGACAAGAAGACGGGAAGATTTATCAAAAATAGGGTGAGTTACACCCAAATCTACGCTCGTGGACAAATAGAACCCCATTCTCTTGGATGAAGCGAGAAGCGAACCCTCTAACTGAGGTTAGTTGAATAGTCATGGCTGACTAAGCTTCGCATAACAAAACTTATCAACCGCAATCTATTTTTAGGACTTTAAGATTGTATGGCTAACGTCTATGACTGGTTTGAGGAACGCTTGGATCTCCAAGAAATTGCTGATGATATCACCACCAAATACGTTCCTCCCCACGTTAACATCTTCTACTGTTTAGGTGGAATTACCCTAGTATGCTTCCTGATCCAGTTCGCCACCGGATTTGCGATGACATTCTACTACAAACCTACAGTTGCTGAAGCTTTCTCTTCTGTCGAGTACATCATGAATGAAGTCAACTTCGGTTGGTTAATTCGCTCCATTCACCGCTGGTCAGCCAGCATGATGGTATTAATGATGATTCTCCACACATTCCGCGTTTATCTAACCGGTGGCTTCAAAAAGCCCCGCGAATTAACCTGGATCAGTGGTGTTATCCTCGCAGTTATCACCGTTTCCTTCGGTGTAACAGGCTACTCTCTGCCTTGGGATCAAGTTGGTTACTGGGCTGTAAAAATTGTTAGTGGTGTACCAGAAGCCATTCCCGTAGTCGGCGTTCTCATCTCCGATTTACTCCGTGGTGGTTCTAGTGTTGGTCAAGCTACACTTACCCGCTACTATAGCGCTCACACCTTCGTTCTTCCTTGGTTAATTGCCGTCTTCATGTTGTTCCACTTCCTGATGATTCGCAAACAAGGTATTTCTGGACCTTTGTAATCAAAGTTGTTAGCAAATAGGCAAAACTTGTGTTTCCAGATCATCGTAGTTTGTTTTAAACTAAAGAGAAAATAACTTGTAGTTGTAGACATAAACTACTATCGGAAACTTGAGCTAGTTGCATTGTTAACAGCTTCCACCAATACTTTAACTTCACTTCAGCCGGAGAGCGCATTTAAAAATGTCAACCCAAAAAAAACCGGATCTGAGCGATCCCAAATTGAGAGCTAAACTTGCCCAAGGCATGGGTCACAATTACTATGGTGAACCTGCTTGGCCCAACGATTTGCTCTATATATTCCCAGTCGTCATTATGGGTTCTTTCGCCTGTATTGTGGCTCTAGCAACTCTAGATCCCGCGATGATCGGTGAACCAGCCAATCCTTTCGCTACTCCTTTGGAAATTTTGCCAGAGTGGTACTTATATCCTGTATTCCAAATTCTCCGCTCACTACCTAGTAAACTATTAGGTGTGTTAGCAATGGCTGCTGTACCCTTGGGATTAATTCTCGTTCCCTTTTTGGAAAACGTGAATAAGTTCCAAAACCCCTTCCGTCGTCCCGTAGCAACAACAGTATTTCTTTTTGGTACTCTTGTTACCATCTGGTTAGGTATTGGTGCTGCAATGCCATTAGACAAATCCTTAACTTTAGGATTATTCTAAGGTAGTTAAAGTTAACACTAAATCTAGTAGCGTCTGTGATTTTTAGGAGTATATACAGGATAATATCTGACAAACAAATAGCCATAATTATTTGATGGTCTAATTGTTACTGGTATTTTAAAACAGATATACTTTTGAAGATCAACAGACGCTAAGGAATGAGGATTAAATAAAGTGCAAATCTTGTTAGATGTAATCTAACTAATGTTAGACGGTCGTTATCAAGAATTGTAAGTTAATAAATCCACGTTCCTAACTGAACTAGTAGTCTGTCAACCCGAAAATGACGCGTGAAGGCAAGCAGGGGGAGAAGAGAGGCACCGGGGCAGAGGAGGGAAGAACAGAAGTTTTTTCCGATCATTACCCGTCAAAATAAATTTGACGAACTACTAGAATTGCGGGAAGATTATTTCACATTAACAATACCTTGTCCAAATTAGAAAAAGCCTTGATTTGTAGGTTGGGTTGAAGCATGAAACCCAACAAATGCGTTGGGTTGCGCTGTCGCTTAACCCAACCTATAGGAAATGGACAAGGTATTGATTAATGATGAGGATAGAGTTAAAACCAAAGTATTTAGTTTTATCTCTAATCTAATCATCACCATTCCTAAATGTGAACTTCTCAAATCACAAAAAACACCACTACTGTTCAATTACTTTCTATTTAAGTCACGGTCAATGCTTAGCATAGTGCAGCAAGACCATCGGACGGTAAGGAGCGATCTTAAGCTCTTAAATCCAGTACAACAATGGTTTGAAGAATTCTGTCAGCAATATTTACCTAAATATGGCTGGTCAGATAGCCAACTTTATCGTCTCAACCTAGCTTTAGCAGAAGGTTTTACCAACGCAGTTCGTCATGCTCATCATGCTTTACCACCGGAAACAACTATAGAAATTCAAGTCAGTTTATGGACTGATAGGCTAGAGGTGAGAATTTGGGATTACGGAAAACCATTTAATCCCGATGTAATCACTGAGCCAGAACCGGGGACTCTACAAGTGGGTGGATATGGATGGTTTTTACTCCGCCGCTTGGCGGATAAAGTTGTATATGAACGTGATTCAGATAGTAGAAATTGCCTGTTAATTGTTAAATATTGTTTAGAAGAACGGCAAAATTAAAAATTAGTGAGCTAATCGGCATTTAAAAGTCAAAATAATTACATTTTTAGTTATTTTGTGGTGTTTGCTATAATCAGAGAAAACTAAAAAACCTTTTTTCTCTACGAAGAAATAATTTTTAAAGAAGAATTAATATTTTATTAGCACAGAGAAAGAGACATGACCTTTAAAAACTTGCAATTTAATTTTGAGAAAATCCGCCCCTGGCTAACCCTGTTAGCGATCGCCTGGTTATTAGCATCATTGGGATTGGGCTGGTTAGTTAATTCCTTGGTAATTATTTTGGGTTTATTGTTTCTTTTGCCTGTGATAGCATTCTTTGGGTTTCGCTGGTGGTTACAAAAGAATTTAGTTACTAACCAGTGTCCTGTATGTGGATATGAATTAACAGGGGTAAATAACAGTCAAGTACAATGTGCTAACTGTGGTGAACAACTATTAGTTAAAAACTTTCAATTTCAACGCTTCACACCAGAAGGAACAATTGATGTGAAAGCCGTTGAAGTGCAATCCCAATCACTGGAAGATTAGGAAGTTGTCAGTTGTCAGTTGTCAGTTGTCAGTTGGAATATAGTAGTTCGTCAAATTTATTTTGACGGGTAATAATAGGAAAAACTTCTGTTTTCCCTCCCCTACTCCCCTACCCCTCTTCTCCCCCTACTTGCCTTTACCCGTCATTTTTGGATTGACAGACCACTAGAAGGGTGAACTCATAAAAGTTGCCCATTGATCTAGATTTTTGAGAAAATGTGGTTGTTGTAGTTCAGACAGCCAGAGAATTAAGGCATCCTCATTGTTATCTTTGTAATAACCCCGTCGTTTTCCCGCAGTCTTGAAACCAAATTTTTGATACAAAGAAATAGCAACGTGGTTAGAATCACGGACTTCGAGGGTAGCTCTCTCCAAACCAATATCAGCCGCAGTTTGCAGAAGGGAATATAATAGAGCTTTTCCCAGTCCTTGACCATGATATTGGGGATGAACTGCCAAAATTGTAATGTGTGCTTCCTCTAAAATTGACCAAAAGCACCCCATTCCTAACAATTCGGAGTGATTAAAAGGTGAAAATAAACCCAAAAAATGACTATTAGGACTTTCTAACTCCCGCAGGTAGCCTTCCATAGTCCATAAACCATCAAAACAGGCTTTATCTAGTTCTAATAGTTCAGTTAAATTATCTGTGGTTAAAGGTTGAATTTTTAAGTCGGATGAAATCACAATTTTTGAGGATTGAGGAAGGTTAATTATCAATTACCAATTATCCATTACCATACCAATGAGAGGGTAAACTGGAAATCAGGACATATACTCATGGCCTGATTTTTCACAAAGACAACTCTTATTAGTTATGGTATCGACTTACCCCGTCGAAGTTCAACTTTCTGGCCGTCAATATTTACAGTCAACAAGCGGTGACAGTGCTGATATTTCTCCTAATCAACAACTCTTACCTTTGACGGCGAGAGTTAATGATCATGATCATCTAGAAATCGGTGGGTGTGATGTCACAACCCTAGTTGAACAGTTTGCTTCACCTTTATATATTTTAGATGAGGAAACCCTGCGGACAGCTTGTAAGCAATATCGAGATACCTTTAAGGAATATTACAAGGGAGAATCTCAGGTACTTTATGCTTCTAAGGCATGGAATTGTTTAGCGGTTTGTGCCATTGTTGCCTCAGAAGGTTTAGGAATTGATGTAGTCTCCGGTGGCGAACTTTATACTGCGTTGAATGCGGGTATGAGTCCTGATAAAATTTACTTACATGGAAATAATAAATCTCATGATGAGTTGGTTTTAGCGATTCAGTCTGGATGTACTATCGTAGCGGATAACTGGCATGAATTAGATATGCTGGTGAAAATAGCAGGGGAGAAAACGGAAAATTCTTTTCTTTCGCCCATTCGGATCATGCTACGCTTAACTCCTGGGATAGAATGCCATACTCACGAATATATTCGCACTGGACACTTAGATAGTAAATTTGGTTTTGATCCCCATGATTTACAAGAGGTGTTTACTTTTGTGAGTCAACAGCCTAGTTTAAACTGTGTGGGGTTACACGCTCATATTGGTTCACAAATTTTTGAACGTCAACCACATAGAGATTTAGCCGCTGTAATGGTGCAGTGGTTAAGAGATGCGGCTAAACATGGTTTGCAGGTGACAGAATTAAATGTTGGTGGTGGTTTAGGGATTAAATATACAGAATCTGATGATCCACCAAGCATTGCCGAATGGTCTAAGGCAATTTGTGAGGTTGTACAAGCTGCTTGTACATCGGAAAACTTGCCTTTACCAAAGTTACTCTGTGAGCCAGGGCGATCGCTTATTGCTACATCTTGTGTTACTGCTTACACGGTTGGTGCTACCAAGGTGGTTCCTGAAATTCGCACCTACGTGGCGATTGATGGCGGAATGTCAGATAATCCGCGTCCTATTACCTATCAATCAGTTTATCGGGTGGTGGTTGCGAATAAAATATCTGATCCTTGCACCGAAATTGTGACATTGGCGGGTAAACATTGCGAATCAGGAGATATTCTGATTAAAAATGCCCAACTGCCAAAAACTGAAGCAAATGATATTCTCGTAGTTATGGGAACTGGTGCATACAATTACAGTATGGCATCTAACTACAATCGCCTCCCTCGACCGGCAGCAGTTGTAGTGGCAAATGGCGAAGCAAATTTAATTTTGCAACGCGAAACTTATCAAGACTTGATTCGACAAGATCGCCTACCAGAAAGACTTAAATAGTCAGTAGTCAGTGGTCAGTGGTCAGTGGTTAAAAAATCACAAATGACAACTGACGACTGACAACTGACAACTGACAAATGACTATAAGAATCCAGATGTCATGAGAGATTGGTGGAAGCAATGGCTGATAAACCTGGGAGATTGGTCGCAGTCCTTGCTCCTTGGGACTCTGGATATGGTGTTGGTGCTGGCACTGACATACATGATCCTGGTGATTATTAGTGAACGGCGCACATTATGGATGGTGCGAGGGTTTATAGTCTTAATGCTTTGCTCGGCGCTCAGTGGCAAGTTAGGATTACCTTTGCTAAATTTTGTTCTCGAAAAATTGGTGATTGGCTGTGCTGTGGCTATGGCTGTGGCACTGCAATCAGAATTTCGCCGTTTTTTGGAACAATTGGGACGTGGCGAATTTTGGCAATTATTTCAAAATAATGCCAGAGCAATTCCTAAGTCAGATAGTGTAATTGATGAAATTGTTGATGCAATTAAAGAGTTATCAAAAAATCGTATTGGCGCTTTACTAATTTTAGAAACCACAGGACCTATCGAAGAACAGGATTTTTCAGTCCCAGGAGTGAAACTAAATGCTGAAGTTTCTAAAGAACTGATCCAAACTATTTTTCAACCAAAAACTTTGTTACATGATGGAGCAACGTTAATTCGTGGTTCGCGCATTGTGTCATCTGGTATAATTCTACCACTTTCAGGACGCACAGCGTCGCGGCAGTTGGGAACACGCCATCGGGCGGCAATGGGAATTACTGAAAGGGTCGAAAATTGTATTTGTGTTGTTGTATCAGAAGAAACGGGTTCTATTTCCTTAGCGGAAAAGGGAACTCTATATAGACCACTAACTATTAAAAAGCTCAAAGAGTCTTTAGAAACTCGATTTTCTCCGACTGTAGATCGGGAGGCTCATGCACCTGGTCTTTTAAGTTTAGTTCGTCAACTTGGTGATCAATCACTAAAATTAATGTCCCGGTTACTTGGCTTACCTTGCCTTCGACACGCTACCCGTAGGGGTACGACCGCTTCTCAAGATAAAAAATGAAAACACAACAAACTGAATTGCAATATTTACCTCTTGATTTAAAACAACAATTACTACCTCAGCACGTTGCGGTAATTATGGATGGTAATGGCCGATGGGCAAAAAGTCGTGGTCTACCCCGCATTATGGGTCATAAGGCTGGTGTCGATGCTCTCAAGGATTTGCTGCGCTGTTGCAAGGACTGGGGAATTAAAGCTCTAACTGCCTATGCTTTTTCAACGGAGAATTGGCAAAGACCAGAGGAGGAGGTGGAATTTTTGATGAATCTATTTCAACGCGTTTTACGCCAAGAACTGCGGGAAATGGTGGAGGAAAATGTGCAAATTCAGTTTGTGGGTAATTTATCGGCTTTACCACAGGCTCTTCAGGCTGAGATTTCCCATTCTATGGATCAAACTAAGGATAATCAGAGTATCCGGTTTACAATTGCGACTAATTATGGGGGTAGGCAGGAGATTTTACAGGCTTGTCGGGCGATCGCTCAAAAGGTTAAAGAAGATTTACTACAGCCTGATGATATATCTGAAGAAGTATTTGAAGCTCATTTATATACGGCTGGAATAGCAGATCCAGATTTATTAATTCGCACCAGTGGGGAAATGCGATTATCTAATTTCCTACTTTGGCAAATGGCTTATAGTGAAATTTATATTTCTGATATTCTTTGGCCGGATTTTAACCGTCATGAGTTTCATCGAGCTTTATCTGCTTATCAACAACGAGAACGTCGGTTTGGGAAGGTGTGACAATTATCAATCAATTCAAGAGGGCGCAGGCCCTGCGCCCCTACCTCCCCCAGATTATGGTCCTGAAAAAACGGCTTCTTCAATGTCTTCCCGACTCAGGGAATATTTAAAGGAACGTTGTATATCTTGACGGTTTTCTCCTGATTGAAAATAGCGAACTGTAATTTGTTCAGTATCTAACCAAAGTTCCGCTTCCCAACTAGATCTTTGGACACGCCAACAATGTAGTTGGGTATCGTCTTGTTGACAACCTTGGTTTTTTAGCCATTGTTCGATTTGTGGTAAAGAGTGACTATACAGGGGTGTATCAGCGGCAAGCATAAGCAGTTCAATTCAGAATTATTGGTGATTTTAGAGTTGGGAAATTGAGTTTAACTAATTGCTTCTCCACGGAGAATGGCGATCGCCAGAGCTAATAGCATACAACCAACAATGGTTAACCCCAAAATAAATAATACAAATATTTCTCCAGCAGACAAGGGGCGATCGCTTGCATCCAAATACATTGATTTGGAAAAATCGTAGGGTTTATGCACGGAGTGATTTAAATCTGGTGGGACTTGAATGACACCAAATCGAGAATAGCCAATTTTTAAATCATAGTTTAAGCGCCGTTCTGGATTACTCAGGGTAGCGTAAGCTGTGTTGATTTGCTGAAATTGAGCCGTAGCAATATTAGCAGGTAATTCTGTCGTATCTGGATGATAGAGTTTACTCAGTTCCCGATAAGCACGACGAATATCAATTACTGATGCTCCGGGATGGAGTCCTAGCAGGGAATAATAAGTAGTATTGCTGCTTTGTGGGACTTCCCCATGATGATTTACGTTTTTTTGAGTCACTTTACTCAAATAAGTTTTTTTATATTCTAAATCTCTTGGGTAGCTATAGCAGAAATAGCTACAAAAAATCTTATAATGTGTATTATTCAGCATTTTATTAGATGCGATGCAAACTAGAATTAATCTCCAAAATATCCAAACTCTTACCGATTTCAAACGTAACGCCAAAGACTACGTAGAGAAAATTAAGTCTACAAAATCCCCACTGGTGCTGACTGTCAATGGCAAAGCTGAGGTTGTAGTGCAGGAAGCACAAGAATTTCAACAGATGTTAGATCGACTGCAAAACCTTGAGGAAGAACTGCAAAAACTCAAATTAGCACCGCAAAGCACTGTAAGTAGGTGAACACAATAAAACCAAACTGTGTAAAGAAATGTAAAATCGCCCAAACCCTCTTCACTCTTGCCTCTTGCCTCTTGCCTTTTGCCTTGCCATAACGACAATTTTCAACGCTCACCTACTTAAATTAGGAAATTCTGCATGAGGATTTTTATGGGGTATAATCAAATTATATTATTTTTTGAGGTGGAAATATGCAAACTTTAAGCACAAATAACTTAAAAAAATTATATAAATCAGACTATTTAGCCTGGTATGAGATGACTTTGGAACAAATAAAAAATGATCAATTAAATGATTTAGATTTAGATAGTTTAAGTGAGGTTTTAGAAAATTTGGTTAGAGATACTAAACGTAGTGGGGAAAGTTATTTGAGACAAATCATCATTCATTTATTATTAATTGAATATTGGGAAGCAGAAAGTATAAATCGTCGTCGTTGGGCAGCAGAAATTGTTAATTTCCGCAATGAATTAGAAACAGATATGACTAGGAATTTAAGAAAACACCTAAACGAAGAAAAAGAAAATAATTATCAAAAAGCTATTAAGTATGTGATAGCAAAAACAGGATTAAAGAAAAACACTTTTCCTGAGCAATGTCCTTATACTTTAGAACAGTTAATTAATGATGATTGGTTTTCTGATACTATTAATATTCAATTTTAGGCGCCCCATAAATTAGGAATGATTTTAATGGTTTTGTGAGATGGTTAAGTTTGATGTTTCATCAAAAATAATCAGTTCTAAGTCTTCAGTGCAAAATTAATCGAATATTTTAAATGTTGGGTTTCCTTGCGTCAACCCAACCTACACAAAGCTTAAAACGTGATCATTACGTATTGAAATGTTGGGTTTCCTTGGGTCAACCCAACCTACACAAAGTGTATTTTTTTATAAAATGTCAGGGTCAATATTCAATTCTCTTAGTTTGGCCGCTAAACGTTCTCCTATCCTCACCTGTATCTTTCAACAAGGCTTCAAAGGCTTCAAAGGTATCCCAGCTAACGTTATATTATATAAAACCGTTCTTTGTTCAGCAGTAATTGACTCCAGAGGCATATAAAATACCTATTCCATCACGATACTAGATAAAATACCGAGAATTTTACCGATATTATTAATATAATAATCTGTCAAGTCAATTTCTACCACTTGATTAATAAGTTTTAAAAATTTCCAGTTAGTACCAGTGGTGACAGTACCATAAATTGTTTGAATATTATTACCTTCACGTTCATTAAACATTCTGGCGGCTATCATTTCTGCTACACATTGTCCTAAACCTGCATTAATATTTTCTTTTTTAGCTTCTACAATTGTGACAACGGGAGCATTAATAATTAATAATTCAGGTGAACGGCTAATAATGAAATCACAATTACCGTTTAATCCTTGTTCAGTGTCTACTGTAAAATCAATCCCTGAAAATAAACTGATTTGATTGTTTAAATATTTTCTAGCAGCTATTAAAATCGGCGCAATTATCATTTCAGAACGGGATTTTTCAGTATTACTAGCAAGTGCTAAAGGTAGATTTTCTTTTAATACTTCTGTTAGTAAATCTGGACATTCAATTTCTGGGATAGATGCAAAAATATTAATTTTATCTATAATCGTTAAAGCAAAGGCTTTTCTAACTTTGTCTAGAGTAAATTCACTATATGACATTTGAGTTATTCCTGTAAATTACGCACCCTAAATGACTTCGCTTCGTGCCTATTCCCTGATTATTAACAAACCCATTTCCATAAAGGATGAGAAGATCCTTGTTGACGAATCCGATAAAGTTGCTTTTTTAAATTTTCCTGTTCTTGTAATGGTAATCCCCATATAATATTACGACTTTGCCAAACTAAAACAGAAGTCGTCATACCAATACATAAACTTAAACCCAGTGTAAATAGAGGATGAAAAATCAGTGTATATCGTAGTCCTACCCAGGTAAAATATTCTCGTAACAAAGAAATTTCAGTTCGTAAATTCCATAAGCAAAAAGGCGCAATAGTCAGCCATAAACAACCGGCAAATAACCATCTGCCATATACTCTTAGCCTATGTAGTTTTTGTAATTGTTGAGCAAAAGCCGGGTCTAATTCCACTGTCTCTGGTTCAATTTGTGGTTCTTCAGGTTTATCCATAGGAAAGATATACTGTGCGCCGATAAAATCTAGTTCAAAATCTCGTTCCCAGTCTCCGACTGGGAATGCTCATCATTGCGGCTCTGCCGCTAGTTATACTCAACACGGTTGGGACATGGACTTTTGTAAAATCACGAAAAACCTATTCTGTTGCTTGAGTTAAGATTTTACTCTTTTCTCTCCTTATTACGATACAAGGGGTTTAGTGTAGTAAGGAGGCAGAGCCTCAACGGAGACATTCCCAGCCAGAGGCTAGGAACGAGTGAAGCCAGAGGCTAGGAGTGAGTGAAATTTAACTTTCTTGAGAACTTATAGGAGTTGCAACTGAGTAATTTCCACTGCGTTCTCGCCACCAAATCAGGAGTGTACTAGCAATGAAAATACTAGAATAAGCTCCCATTACAAAGCCCACAATTAACGCCAGAGAGAAATAATGCAGCGTTTCCCCACCAAATAGGAAAATAGCAGTCAATGTCAGTAAGGTTGTTAAGGTGGTGTTGATTGATCTAGACAAAGTTTGGTTAACTGCATCATCAACAATTTCAGCAATTGGTTGTTCAGGATGAAGTTTAATAGTTTCCCGAATGCGGTCATAAATTACCACAGTATCATTGACAGAGAAACCTGTGATAGTTAGCAAAGCAACAATGAAAAGACTATCTACTTCAACGCCGAAAACTAACCCTAAAATTGAGAAAACTCCAGTTGTTACCAGAATGTCGTGAAACAAAGCCACAATAGCTAATAAGGCATAGTCCAACTGAAACCGGAAAGCCATATAAACAGTTATCCCGACAAAAGAAACTATTAAAGCTAAGATTCCCGAAGTAAATAATTCCTTCCCTAAAGTTGCACCAACGGAGTCAATTTGATTTTTTTGGGGGTCGAAAGTGCCAATTTTTTCAGTTAAGGCATTTTGCAAATTACTCCGCTGTTCTGTTTCCAGGTTTTTGGTGCGAATGGTAATGCCATTTTCCTGTCCATTTTCCGAGATTAACTGAATGCTGCTGTCTCCAAGTCCTTGGGATTTGGCGACTTCTCGAACTAGGTTAATATCTATGGGTTGGTCACAGTTACCAGGTTTGCCACAGTCCCGCACGAATTGCAACCTGGTTCCGCCGATAAAATCTAAGCTGGGACGCAGAGGTGCTTTGATGCTGGGATTGAGTGTGGATATCACCATGGAGATGATCCCCACCAGGATAATCACAGCGGAAATAGTCCACCAAGTACCCCGTGCCTTGTTAATATCTAGTCTCATTGTGCCACTCCTGTCTTATTTGCTACTGGCACATTAGGAGCATAAAGTTGTGTGTTCCGCAAAGAGGGAATAGAAATAACTAAAAACATCAATGTGCGACTACAAGTAATTGCGGTAAACATACTCACCCCTACGCCTAAAGCTAAGGTAAGTGCAAAGCCTTTGACTAATCCTGAACCTAACCAAAATAATGCAGCACAAGCAATCCAGGTAGTAACGTTACTATCTAAAATACTGGAAAAGGCGCGGTAAAAACCAGATTCTACAGAACGATATAAAGATTTACCTGCTTGTAATTCTTCTCTGGTGCGTTCAAAAATCAAGACGTTAGCATCAACAGCCATACCAATACTGAGAATAAAACCTGCAATTCCCGGCAAAGTGAGGGTAACACTTAGTAAACAAAATGCAGCCCAAGTCAGTATGGAGTAAATTATTAGTGAAACATTGGCTATCATTCCCGGTAGGCGATAGTACCACACCATAAATATTAATACTAAAGTCAGACCACCAATACCAGCGTAGATACTTCTTTGAATACTATCTTTTCCTAAAGTAGCGCCTACTGTTCTTCTCTCCGCAATTTCCACAGGAACGGGTAATGCACCACCGCGCAATTGTACCCCTAAATCATTAGCCTCTTGGGCTTGAAAACGACCCGTAATAATAGCAGAACCACCAGTGATTCCAGTAGCAGCGTGTTCTGGTCCTACGGTGGGTGAACTGATCATTTCATTATCCAGAAAAATACCGATACTCCGACCTGTTCCAGCCAGGTCTTTTGTCAGTCCAGCAAAGAGTTCTCCACCCTTTTGGTCAAAACGGATAGCCACATTCCAGTTAGTGCCTTGATTGGGTTCACCGTAGGCATCCTTGAGATATTTGCCGGTGAGGGGTGGGTTGGTACTTTCAAACAATTCGGCGATCGCTTGATTATTCTTTTGAAACTCTTCCTTATTTTTATCAATCGCGGCTTGATCTTTGGATTTTTTCAACTCTTCTCGCTTAGTTTTCAGATCGTTGCGTGTAATCTGGAAAGCAAAAAGTTGTGTTTCTGTATTCGGTTTTTGGATACGGAACTCTAATTGCGCTGTACCACCTAATACTCGTTCTGCTTGTTCTGGGTCATTTACACCCGGTAGTTGTACGGATATTTTATCCGTACCAATAGTTTGAATTAATGGCTCAGAAACACCAAGACCATTAATTCGCCCTTCGACTACTTTTTTCACAGCTTCCAATTCTCTTTCGGTGATTTGGGGAATTTCCGCCGTTGGTTTCACCTGAATAGTAAGCTGTGAGCCACCCCGTAAATCTAACCCCAAGGGGACAGGAATTGTCAGAATCACCGTAATAGCGGCGATGAACAAAACTATAATTAACGCTAATAGCGATCGCTGTTTTTGCATACTATCACTCACAACTAACAAAGGTTATAATAACGTTCTTTGATTGCGTTGTGAGTAGAAGTTTGAGTTGACACTCCCCGGTCTAAAGACGCGGGGATTCTTAATCGAATAATTGTCAAGACAACTGCTCGAATAATATCCGCTTTTCAGGTATTACCTTAGATGTACGGTTCTTGCCCTGATCCTGTTTGCCATTACTGGCAGAATCATCTCTGACAAGCGTAACTTTCCGAGAGTCCCCCGGTAGCTTTTTATGTCTTTAGTGACAATTTAATTGTATCACGAATATTGAAGGCAATCAATTCGCCCGTGTGCGTTTTCCCCTGCGGTTTGAAGACGCGAAGCTCCCAACGCTACCGTGTTCCTCTTGTGGTCAGTAGTCAGTGGTCAGTGGTTATTGGTTCACAGCAACGAACAACTGACAACTGACAAATACCTAAACTCGCAAAGCCATCATCTTCTGGACGGCTTCTACGATTTGTTCTGGTTGGACAATAGTTAGGCGCTCAAGATTACCGTTGTAAGGTGTGGGAATATCTTGAGAAGAAAGCCGCAATACAGGTGCATCCAATTCATCAAATAAGCGGTCATTAATCGAAGCGGTTAATTCTGCACCAATACCCCCGGTTCTCATACACTCTTCTACAACAATCACCCGGTGAGTCTTGCGAATTGATGCGCCAATAGTTTCAAAATCAAGAGGTTTTAGGGAAATTAAGTCAATAACTTCTGGATCATAACCTTGTTTTTCCAAAGCTTTCACAGCTTGCAGCACATGATACCGCATCCGCGAATAAGTTAAAATCGTCACGTCCTTACCTTGACGGACAACCTCAGCCTTATCTAGCGGTAGTACATATTCTGTTTCTGGTAGGTCTTCTTTTAAATTATAAAGTAAAACGTGTTCAAAAAATAACACAGGGTTGTCATCGCGGATAGCTGCTTTCAGCAATCCTTTAGCGTTATAAGGTGTGGAACAAGCCACAATTTTTAAACCAGGAACAGCTTGAAAATAAGCTTCGAGACGTTGGGAATGTTCCGCACCCAATTGTCTACCCACACCCCCAGGACCACGAATCACCATAGGGATTTTAAAGTTACCACCGGAAGTGTAGCGTAACATACCCGCATTGTTAGAAATTTGGTTGAAGGCGAGGAGCAAAAAGCCCATATTCATCCCTTCAATAATCGGTCTTAACCCAGTCATAGCAGCCCCTACAGCTATACCTGTAAAGCTATTTTCTGCAATGGGGGTATCTAAAACTCGCAGATCACCATACTTTTGGTGTAAGTCTTTAGTAACTTTATAAGAACCGCCGTAGTGTCCCACGTCCTCACCCAGAACGAATACGCTAGAATCGCGTGCCATTTCTTCGTCAATAGCTTCCCGCAGGGCGTTGAAAAATAGTGTTTCTGCCATTTAGACCTTTATTACATTTTATCGTTATAGAATTTTATCGTGCCATTGCCCCGAATACCGTCAAGCGTAGCACTGTTGTTGAGAACAAGAAATAATTTTCATATATTTTACAGCAGAATTCAGGAGTCAGGAGTCAGAAGTAGGGGAAGTAGGGGGAGTAGGGGGAGTAGGGGGAGTAGGGGGAGTAGGGGGAGTAGGGGGAGTAGGGGGAGTAGGGGGAGTAGGGGGAGTAGGGGGAGTAGGGGGAGTAGGGGGAGTAGGGAGAGTAGGGGGAGTAGGGGAGTTAAAAGTCAGAAGTCAGGAGTTAGGAGTCAGAAGTAAAACTGGCTTTTTGTATAGGTTTCAATTTAGATTTTATACCTCATAACTACGCAACTTGCTGTATATCCTGTTGTCAAGTTAAGAGCATAACTGAAAAGCTAACCCTAGAGCGCAACGTCTTCCTTCTTCCTTCTTCTTTCTTCTTCTTCCTGACTCCTGACTCCTGACTCCTAACTCCCCCTACTCCCCCTACTCCCCCCACTCCCCCCACTCCCCCCACTCCCCCCACTCCCCCCACTCCCCCTACTCCCCCCACTCCCCCTACTTCTGACTTCTGAACTCCTCCTCCATAAAATTTTTATATTTCAATCAGGATTTTCTCGATTGAACCATGAACATTATGGGAAATAAATATCAAGTATCAAAGCTATGACTAACAATAAGTTATTTATCCGTAAAAAACCACTGTTATTATTAGCAATGGGGTTTTTTACTGCTTCGCTTTTACCCATTCTCCCATCAAAAGCAGAAAATATTTTTCTCCCCTCTGATGCACCTTTGCAGCTAGATTTACTTACCCAACCAAAGGATAATATCATCACAGCTAAAACTATTGATCCCCAAAAATTAACAGTTCCTAGTTTATGGTGGGCTAAGGAAAACTCGGAAAAACAACTTTTAGATAATTGGATAGTTTACCCACCCTCGCAAACAGAACCACCCCGGGCAGATTTAATTGTTAATCAGCGAATTTGGGGCTTATTAGACTATTTTGGTAAGTATGTTTTTGTGAATCGTTTAGGTGGTCTAGCTAGTAAATTTGGTTACAATATCCGAATTTTTAACTACCAGAAAGAAGCTTTAGCAACGTACACCTGCAATTTTTCTCAAAGTCCTGCTTCCTGTCGGCTTCAGATGAATCATCGAAGTCAAGTCGGTTTCAGTTTTGCTTTGTCAAATTAGGATTTTTTGATCTTCATAAATAAATCTTCGTACTCTTTCATCACTGCTGGAGGGAAAGGCAGTAAAAATTCACTTTTGGCAAAAGTTTCTGAATCAGTTAATAATAAATTCTGTAACTGCTTCTGAATATCCCCATTAACCATAGTCTTGTCAATGGGAGAATTGCTTTTAGTTAGTAGGGCAATTTGTTTAGATGTATTGGGTTGTAAACAAAAATCTAGCCATTGGTATGCTAAACTGTCATTATTAACACCTGTGGGACTTACCCATAAATCAGCCCAAATTGCTGTTCCCGATTTGGGGACAACTGCGGCAAATTTTGGATAACGATTGATGATGGGGATAATATCATCAGACCAACCAACTGCTAACCAAGTGTCCCCAATAATTAGTGGTTCTAGATAGTTTTTAGAATCATAGAATTTGACTTGTTGATTTAATGCTTTTAATTCCGTTTCTAAGGCAGAGATTTGATTGATATTGTCTGTATTATAAGATTCTCCTAATTTCTTCAAAACTAAACCAATGACTTCTCTGGGATGATTTAGTAAAGAAATGCGATTTTGCAATTCACTCCGCCATAAATCACTCCAATCTGTTGGTGTCCAACCCAATTGTTGAAACTTTTCTTGATTATAAATAATTACTGTATTTCCCCACCGATAAGGAACGCCCCAAATTTTACCCTCTTGGTCATGCTTAATTATCTGTTGCCATTTTTGATTGAGGTTAACTAGATTTTTGATATTTGCTGTTGCTAATGGTTGAATTAATTTTTGATCAATTGCTGTTTGTAACCAATAATCTCCCAATGTGATTAAATTGGCAGTTGGTGATTTTTGATTTTGATTGAATGGTAAATAACGAGTCCATTGTTGCTGATTATTAGTCGGTGGTTGTTGCCAGGTTTGTAATAATTTAAATAAATCCTCCAACTGATTAATTGGGGTAAATTTTAATTTACCCTCTTGAGTTACGGTTTTCCGAAACTGATTAACTACCTGACCGGGGATAGAATTTTTTAATAATTGGACATTTAAGAGTGGTTGCTGGTTTGTTCCGCAGCCGGCGATCGCCTGAGAAAGTGCTAAGGTACTTATACTTAATAAAAAAGATCGTCTGTCCATAGTTCTATATGTATAATTACGGATGATAAGTAGGTGAACGGGAAAAAACCGTAGACGCGGAGCGGCTTCTCATAAGAGTAATATGTAAGGAAAAGTAAAGTTGCCCAACTTATCAATATTATTGATTTACTTCTATACATGGCATTAAAATTTGATGAAAGTCATCAAAAGTTAAATAATTCATAAGTATAACTAAGATTGTCAGTAAAGTGAATAACATAGAGAAAATATTTTTTTGGTGCAGGTATTAAATGGAATCATTAGAAAAACAAATTCTCACGTTAAGCCAGCAGGTTAATGCCATCCATGAAGTGATTGAAAGGCTTGATATGCGCCTATCTCAAGCTTTGTCAGATTCATCTTTACGGCAATTACCAGCCATAGAGCATTATTTGGAAAAAAAGCAGCCGGCAAATGAGTTAAAAGAATGGAAGCATAAGGATATTTTACTTGATAGTATTCCCGAAATGAGTTATCAGGCTATAGATAAACAAATAACACCAGAAATTCAAATTCAACGGCTAACAACTCAGTTAACTGCCGCATATCATCGGATTGCTGCCTTAGAAGAACAGTTACTCAAACAGAGGGTTTATTGATGGGTGCTAAGTTGCTCAAGTTGGGCTTCAATTGCTGCTAATAGTTGATTTTGTTGCCAATTTCGACTTAAAGCAGCAGCAATACAAGCCGCACCGGCACCAATACCTTCTTTCACAAAACCCTGTTCATAAGCTTGAAATTGGGGATATCGGGAATTAGCAAAACTCAATTGTGTGGCTAACAAGGGGGGGATGCTATTTTTATTGAAACTTTGGGCTAAGTCAATTGTTGCGCCTGTGGAATCTTCTGCTACCCAACGGGTTGTACCAATGACAATTTCTGCGGGTTGCCAAGATAGGTCATATCTGTGAGCGATCGCTTGAATTAAAGCATAAACTGCTAACATTTGTGTACCTCCACCTAATAATACCCCACAACTTCGACTGGCAGCGATCGCCATTCCTGCTACTACCACCTGCATAGGATCACCTACCGCCGCCACCAGTTCTAAAGGATCAACTGACGGAGGAATTTTTGCCAATCCAGTCTGCACCAAATCCCATTTTTGCCCATGATTACACACAGGATGGCTACTATTAACTTTGCCAGCAGCATCAATCCCCAAACCAGTTAAAATTGCCAAAGCCGTTGTTGTGCCACCGACAACGCACTCACTAATAATTAAATACCTATCAGAATTTAATTGAGAACTTAATTGAGAACCCCAACGTAATCCTTCAGCTAGTAAATGTTTAACAGTATCTACATTCATAGCCGCACCCCCACTTAAACATCTTGCCGGCGCACCACCCAACTCAATTAATGGCACAGGTGGAATATGTGGTAATCCGGCATTAAATAAGTAAACAGGGATATTTAAATTAGCCACCACCGCCCGCGAAATTAGCACAGGAGAAGCCCCCGAAGTCAAAGGTGGCAGAGGGTACTTAGGTTGATATTCAGCGCCGTAATAGAGAAATTCCGCATCAGCACAAGCCGTATATCGGCGATCATCTGGAGTCAAACCAGCGGCAGAAATCCCAGGAATCAAACCAGTTTCTGTAAATCCTAAAACACAGGCAAATATCGGTAATTTACCGCGATAACGATTGAGCCATGCTTCACCCTGGGGAACTTGGGTGTAAATATTAATCATATCTAAACTGTGATTTTTCTGATTTTCCTGATTTTCCTGATTTTCCTGATTAATTAATCATCTTCATCAAATTAATCATAGTTATGACTTTTATAATTAATCATCTTCATCAAATTAATCAAAAAAATCATAGTTATGACTAAGTAGGTGAACACAATAAAACCAAACTGTGTAAAGAAATGTAAAATCGCCCAAACCCTCTTCACTCTTGCCTCTTGCCTCTTGCCTTTTGCCTTGCCATAACGACAATTTTCAACACCAACCTACTTATTCATAATCCATCAACACCTGCACCCAATGAGGTGGACGGGGAATGGGATTGCCTAAACGGTCTAAAAGTAACCAAGCCGTAAGATGAACTATAAACAAGTAAATAAAATTATTGAGAAGAATAAGAGCGATCGCTCCCAATTGAATTAATAGTAAATTGGGAGTCATTAACAATTCCAATTTTAAAAAAATCCATTCAATAATTTCCGTCACCTGAGTAATCACATAAACCCACAAATCTTCCCCCGATAGCACCGACAAAAACCACAGGCGAAAAAACACCCCCAGCGTCCCCAGCAGCGTCCCTAAAGCAATAGAAACAATCCACGGTACACGGCGATACCAAGTCGCCCCTAACAGCACACCCATCAAGGCAAAAGGCATGACAAATAATAAACTCCGAACCGGACCCATCAACACAGACAACAACAACCCAGAAGTCACCGCTGCCATCCAAGCTGCTCGTTTACCCCAACGTAAATAAACCAAAGCAATAGGAATAGGGAAAAATACCCGCAATACTGGACCCAAAGGAAAATAAAAATTAATAAACCAAATTAAACTCGCCGTACTGGCTAAAAAAGCCGTTTCCACCATCCTTAAGGTACTTTCAACCTTCAGAGGTTGGTACTGTAATCGGGGTTGGGAAAGAGATTCAGGAGATGAATCTTGCTCTGGTTCTTCTGGTAGGGAATCAACGATACTCATGCCAAACAACTAAATTAAACTATAGTTTTTTCCAAAGCTGACCAATCTGGAATATGAATTCTATCTTGATCCCTCACAATCAAACCCTTTTTTTCTAGCTTTGTCAGCACTCTTGTCACAGTTTCCCGTGCCAATCCACTTAAACTACTTAACTCTCGGTGTGGTAAATTAGGAATTTGCGTGCCGGCATTCTCTTGTTTTCCTTGTCCCTCTGCCAAAAATAGCAACGTATCAGCCACCCGTGACTGACTATCTGATTCCCGAAGACGTAATCTTTTGTTAACCTGTCGCAACCTTCTCGCCATTAATTGAGCCAATCTCACGCCGGCTAAAGGTTCTGTTTGCAGCAAATTCACAAAATCCTGAGCAGGTATACTCGCAATCGTCGTCTCTGCTAGAGTAATAACATCAGTAGAACGGGGGACTTCATCTAACGCTGCCATTTCCCCAAATAATTCCCCTCTACCAATAATATTTAGCGTTACTTCTTTCCCCTCTAAATTGTATGTACGGATTTTTACCCATCCATTTATAATAAAGTATACAGAACCTCCCCAGTCATTTTCTAGTAAAATTACTTGGTTAGCTGGATGAGTACGAGTAACAAGATGAGTTAGAACCTTTTCTAAGCCTAGTTCTGGCAAGCCTTGAAAAAATGGTGCTGTAATCATCCATGTATGGGATGCATTATTTGTATTATATCGTTCTTCCATCAGGGCATCTTGTTTATTAAAGTTGCTATCATCACAACACTAAGATCGTTATTCTAAACCCAATACTGCTCGGTTAAGCCTAAAAAGTCATTATCCGGTAGGTTGGGTTGTGGAACGTAATTGATTCTAAACCTACATCATCATAGTAAAATCATCTCTAACAGCAATACCTTGTCCAAATCGAAAAAAGTCTTGATTTGTAGGTTGGATTGAGGTACGTTCACGAAGTGTGGCGAAGCCATAACCCAACAAATGCGTCGGGTTGCGCTGTCGCTTAACCCGACCTACAAAAAATGAACAAGGTATTGTAACAGAGATTGTCTTAAATTGGACTAACTATGTTATGTAAAAAAGTAAAAATATACCCCTAATATAACCTTTTTTCTGAGATTGTTGTCACTGTTGTGGTAAATACTGATTGACAATATTGACTAATATAGAAGTATTATTTGATTTTCGTGTATCCTCAACGAGAGTGCATGACCAACATCACGCAATCTCATTCACTGCATCCTACACTGAGAAACTAGCTAAACCTTAATCGTATCAATACCTTCGCCATTTTTTGTAGGTTGGTTTGAGCGACAGCGCAACAAATACGCATTTTTTGGGTTGTGCCTAATCTCTCCGGCACGCTAAAGTAAACAACATGACCTACGAATCAAAGCTTTTTGAAATTTGGCGAAGGTATTGCTTCTACAATTTTTTTCACTGTCTTTATCAGTAAATATGGCTATAAGTATGTGAACACAATAAAACCAAACTCTATAAAGAAACGTAAAATCGCTGAAAACTTCTTTACTCTTGCCTATTGCCTATTGCCTATTGCCTATTGCCTATTGCCTATAACCTATCACCTATTGCCTATTGCCTATTGCCTATCACCTATTGCCTATCACCTATTGCCTATCACCTATTGCCTATTGCCTATTGCCTATTGCCTATTGCCTGTTCCCTGTTCCCTGTTCCCTGTTCCCTTTTTTGTAATTGTCAGTCTCTTACAAATCAACGTACATTTTTAACTAAGGTAATTTAACGTGACTTACCATACTGATGAAATTCACCAACTAATTGCAGATATTGATCACTTACTGTCTCATAGTGCTAAAGGTCTTTCTAAGTTCCTTTCTAACCAAGGACAACAGGAAAAAGAGATTTTACAACGAGTGCGGAGCTTTTTAGTGCAATTGGAGGAAGATGAAGTATCAAAGAATGATGTCCTACCAGAAACTACTCAATCATCTCCCACACCAGGATTTTCATCTCTGTTGACACAATTTAATCAACAGCACCTTCCATCTATTTTAGAGTCTTCTGGACACCCACCAGAGACAAGTAGTGATGAAACCGCGCAAACCAAACAAGAAATAACGGTTTTATTTCAGCCTTTACAAGCAGAATTATCCAGGCTATTGGCAGAAAGAGCAGATTTGATTGAGGAAATTAGACAACTAGAGCAAAAGCGACTACAAAACTCTTCATTAAGCCAGCAGTTACCTAATCAACAGGAGATGATTTCTGATTTTTTAGAAGTCCTCATGGGTCGTTTAGTACCACATTTACAATCAAATTCTGGGTTAATAATTAACGCTAATGTCCAGAACCTAGACGCAATTACTTCTGGTATTCAACCGATTTTAGAATCAGCAGAACGGATAGAACAGTTAGCAAATTTAGCTCGGAATTTAGATCAACGTTTACTGTCTTTAGATGGAACTGTCAATAGTGTTTTTGAAGCACTAGAACGTAATATTAACGCCTATTATCATTCCTTGTCTCAGGCATTAGCTAAAATGCACGATCAGGGGATACAGGGTGAACAATTAATGGCAAATTTCCTCAATAATTTGACTCAATATTTACAACAGCAAGTTTTGATTAATGAGTCTTCTATCTCTCCTTTAAATCCTCAAATAGTATCGGCATCACCATCATTAGCTGAATCTTCGGTTGTTGAGAAATCAAAAACTTCAGAAGATATATCTATAGAAAATCTTGTGGCAACATCACCATCATTAGCTGAATCTTCGGTTGTTGAGAAATCAAAAACTTCAGAAGATATATCTATAGAAAATCTTGTGGCAACATCACCATCATTAGCTGAATCTTCGGTTATTGAAGAATCAAAAACCTCAGAAGATATATCTATAGAAAATTCTGAGGCGGAAATATTGCCAATTAATATGGCTACAGAATTGTTACAGAATCAATCACAATCTGCTAAAGATTTACAGTTAACAAATACTGATGAAGTAGATGAACTTTATGCAAGTTTCTTTAATACTGAAATTTCCTCATCGTTAAATTTCTCCTTTTCTCCTGATCTGAAATTTAGGGAAAATGAAAGTTTACCCATTGCGGCTGAAGAGGTCAGTAATAATTTATCAGCGCTGGAAATTAACAGTTCAACATTTTCTAGTATAGCTGACACTGCTATGTTAGCAGAACCAAAATACGATGATGAGAATCACGAGCCACAAACAATAATTGCTCCTGCGCCCACAGAAATTAAAGTCCCATTTTTGCCAGAAGAAAAAGAAGTAGTAGGACAACTTCAAAAAGAACCAAATCCTGTTGATACAATTACAGTTTTAACTGATTTATTAGTGGATACTAGTAATGAAATATTACCGTCAGAAGTTATCAATCAATTAGATAATGCAGACACAGAAACAGAAAATCAGCAGTTAGTATTGAATAACTTTGTTGCTGCTTCTGCTAGGGAAAATTTGCTGTCTGTATTAGATAATGATGTTTCGGAAATACCAGAAATTGTTTTAGATGCCAAGCAGTTGCAACAATTAGATCAAGATTTAGCTAATTTTGATCAACCATTAAATTATGCTGGAGAATCTATAACTAAGTTAGATTCTACCAGTCAAGTTGATAGTGTAAATATAGTTTCGGGTCAGGAAGTAGATTTAAGTTTAACAACTCAGACAGATGTAGAGGCTGAACCAGAAGATGTTAAGCAATCTCCACTCACTGAGGAGCAATCTCCAACTACCAATAATCAAACATCAATTTACCATGAAGAAGAGAATAATCTGATTTCTAATGATACTTTGGATGCCAGTTGGTATTTAGGAATTGATATTGGGACGACGGGAATTTCTGCGGCTTTATTAAATCGCTCTCAATTGATAGTTTATCCAATTTATTGGTCAGCCGAAAGTCAAGTTGATGGTTCTAGTTTTCAGCAATCATTCCGGTTACCCGCAGAAGTTTATTTACCTACTAATTCAGGTTCTCATCAGGGGAAAAGTGGAGAATCAGATTTTTCCCCTCATCTTTATTCAGCACAGTTAAAGCCTTATTTGCAAATAGCAGTTCCCTATCAGCAAGAACGGCAAAAATGGGAGCCGATGTTGCAATTGAACGAGTTTTCCGCAGGTCCGTTAATTTGGGTAGTGCGATCGCTTTCTAAGTTATTATCAACTCTCAGGTCTATTCAAACCAGTACCACACCGGCTTTAATTGCTAATGCTGTGGGCATGAATACAGCGACTTTTTCAGGAGTAATTAAGAATATCGCGGGTGTTATCTGTACTTGTCCTTCCAGTTGGAATGAACAATATCGTTTTAATGTGCGGGAAGCGATTGTCACCAGTGAACTTGTTTCTCATCCCCAACAAATCTTGTTTGTCGAGGAAGCGATCGCCAGTTTGCTGCCAGAATTAGACAGTGCTAATGGTCAATCTATCCAAATTAGCGAAAATCAAGGTTTACGCCCTTTAAAAACCAGTGATTATCCCCTATTAGGTAACACTTTAGCCATTAATATTGGCGCAACGCAAGTAGAAATGACCTTGGTAGATATACCAGCAAATCTGGAAAAACTGACATATAAAGACTTCATGCTGCACAATTTTGCCTACTCTGGCAAAGGCATTGAACAGGACATTATTTGTCAATTACTACTACCACCAAAATCCCGCCAACCCCGTCAACCCGGGCAATCTCATCATGAACCAACCAACACAAATCCTTGGCATTGGCAACCTTCGATTCCAGGTTTAGACCAAATGCAATTTTCTAACTTGGGTTTAGAAGCCTTATCATTACCCAAAGTTGGTGAACCAGACACAGAAGCGCGAATTCGTCTCCAACAACGCCTAGAAAGTTCCCTCCTGGGACAAGCTTTATTAGATGCAGCCTTAGCGTTGAAATTGATTTTACAGCACCAAGAAACCTTTACCCTAGAATTTGCCGACCAATGTTGGGTATTACAGCGCCGAGACCTGGAAAGTCAAGTCTTTGTTCCCTTTGTCCGTCGTCTCAATCGAGAACTTAACAAATTATTAGTAGCTCGTGGTATTCCCACCGAAGCCATTAATCAAGCCGTCCTCAGTGGTGGTGTAGCTTCCGTTGGCACAATTAACCGTTGGTTACGGCAAAAACTGCCTAATGCCAAAATTATTCAAGACTTATACCTGGGTGAAAATGGCACTCCCAATTGTAGTCGCGTGGCATTAGGTTTAACTATGTTACCTTTGCATCCCCAAGTTTTAGACATACCCAAACAACAATACACAGATTATTTCCTGTTTTCTGAACTGCTAAAACTACTACCCAATCGTTCTTTATCCTTTGGTGAAGTCTTACACTTATTTGAAAGTCGTGGTATTAATACCCGCATCTGTCAACAGCGATTATTAGCTTTCTTAGAAGGTGAACTACCACCGGGCTTAATTCCTGGGACTTCAGATCACCTTTGGCTTACCCATCACTCTCAGGAAAACCTCGATTATAAAGCGATTGAGTCCCTGAAAACAGGCATAAACTCTCCACCACTATTTGAAAAACAAGGCAATCTTTCCTATCGTCCCAATCTTCAACAAGTCCAGTTATTACTGCGTTATTTAGATGCCATCAAATCCAGTACCGTACAATCACTGGAAGAACCATATAGTTACCTACTTTAATCACCGAATTTAATTAGAGAACTTCACAAAAAAGATAATCCAATCTTGTGGGATGGGCATCTTGCCCGTCCTGGCAACGCATTTGTTGAGTTATGGCTAACGCCACACTAACGCGAATAACCCTGGCAAAGCAACAGGCTATTTTGATCAAATTTGGAAAATATCCATGATAAAATTAAAGAACTGTTTAATAATTAGTGAAACAAAGGAGAATACCATGAACACCTCCATAGAACTTCCTAGCGGTAAAATCCTCAACATCACCCGATTTATTGCCCTAATTCCCAATAACAATAATATTGATAGTGATTATCAACTCATTTTAGAAGGATATCCTCATCCCATCAATTTAGAATCATCAGATGCTCAAAATCTGAAAATAATTTTGCAATCAAAACTAGATCAAAATACCCCAGTTAGCACCCATAAATCAACATGGAATCAACAAGAACAACTTCAAAAAAATCAAAAGGCAATGGCAATTTTAGCACAACAAATACAGGAATATCAAAATATTTCTGATGAAGAATCTAGGGAAAGAGAAGAAATCTTTGAAAACCTCAAAAAAAGAATGGATGCTGAAAGACCACAAGGACAAAAATTATATTCAGAAGTATGATAGTATTTATTGACTCTAGTGTATTGGGAATTATTGCCAATCCTAATAAAATCGGTGAACCAAATAAATGTAGAGAATGGCTTTACAAATTGCTTTCACAAGGTGTGTATATCTGCTCCTCTGAAATTTGTGATTTTGAGATTAGAAGAAATCTAATTCTAGAATATCAGAAACAGAAGTGTTGAATGTTAGGAAAAGATTAAAAAAAAGTACCATAATTTGATACAATCTAAAAAAATCTAGATAAAGAATTATCAAATTATGCGCTTAAAGAATTTTCCAGAAGTGGTCAAAACAATATTGAAACCATTGCCCAAAAAAGATTATCCAGTTCTGGACACATTTTCATTTGTATCAGTGTGGTTACAGTATGTCATGGATAAAAGTATAGTGAGTATGAGAGATTTATTTCAAAGACTAAATAATCAAGGGATAGATTTAAAAATATCAAATTTTTCCAAGGCAAGTAAAAAGAGAGATACTCAAGTATTTTTGGAGATAATAACTGAATTAAACAATCAACTGAGAAAGAAAAAAGGAAAGGAAGAAACCCAAGCATTATTTCCTATAGATTCAACAATTATTACATTAACAAGTAAATTATTATGGAGTCAAGGATATCATCAAGTAAAACTATTTTGTGGGTTAGATAGTTTGACATCAGAAGTTGGTGGAATGGTGATTCATTTTGGGCAAGGACATGACCATAAATATGGACAAGAAACAGTAGAAGCAATTCCGTCAAAAGGAGTAGGGATAATGGATAGAGGATTTGCATCCTCCGAAAGAATATCTGAATTAAAACAACAAAAAAATAAAGCTTTTGTCTTAAGAATTAAAAATAATGTCACTTTAGAAATGCTAGAAAATGGTAATTGTAAAGTTGGCAAAGATGAAAGAGAAGTGGAAATTAGAGTAGTAGCATTTTGTGATATAGAAACTAAGAGTGAATTTCGTTTAGCAACAAACTTATTAAATGAAGGAGAAGAGCAAGTTAGTAATCAAGAGATTATGGAAATTTACATACAAAGATGGCAAATTGAATTGTTATGGAAATTCTTAAAAATGCACCTCAAGTTAGACAGACTTATGACAAAGAATGAGAATGGAATTAGAATTCAGATAATGTGCTGTTTAATCGCTTATTTGATATTGCAACTAATAGAAATACCGCAAGAATTTGGCAAAACTTTATTAGATAAACTCCGTTATCTTCAGTCCTATATGTGTCAGGAAATAAGTTATGTTCATTGGTTTAGAAAACTTATTTGGATAAGATGAAAAATAGCACTTATAGGCTAAGTTTATTTCAATATGTAAAGTTTTATTACGCTATTCAACATTTCTGTATCAGAAAAAACCTCACTTAAATAGTATTCAGAATTTAGATAAACTCCAAGAAATAATCTCGTTTTTACCTATAGACTGGGAATTATTAAAAGAAGCATCTACACTTTGGGCTTCTGCTCGTAGTCAAGGAATACCAACAGCAGATAATAAAAGTTTGGATATTGATATTATTATCTGTAGTCATTGGCCCACCAGAAAACTTTTGAATTTCGTCAAATTGATATGGAATTACTAATTTTCCATTCTGATTGATAAATCCCCATTTGCCATTGAGTTTGATAGCTGCCAAACCTTCTGAAAAAGAACTTGATAGCATATCATCCTCATCACGATACTTGTCTGTGAGTTTTTTATCTAGAAATCCTGGCAAGATATTCTCGGACAAATCAGTTGAAGATTTATTGTGATCATCACGCTTGCTATCATTTGACTCATCAGCAATATTATTCTGTAAGGTAATACTTGTGTTCCCTTTAAGGTTGACAAAGCCCCATTTGTTTTTGACTATTACAGGTGCAAATCCTTCAGAAAATTTTCCTACTTTATCAAACTGAGGTTCAATAACCAACTGTGCAGCCTGGTTGACATATCCATATCCCTTACCGCTAAAATTGATGGGGTATAAGTTTTCAGTCTTGGTTTCATATCCCTTTTGCAACATACTCATGGGATATGATTTTTCAGTTTTAGATATTTGGACTATATGAAAAGCGATCGCACCTACCAATGCCAGCAATAATAAAATCAGCAGCCAAGACCTTTTCTGAAACACCATTAGTATATGTTCTCCTCAGCATTGGTAGATGTAACAACCAAATTTATCTACTATCCAGTAATATACAATACATTACTCAAACAAACATCCTGTAAATCCTGATTCTGACAATTATTAAAAAAAATAAACGCACCTTGCCAAAAAAGCCAAAGTGCGATATGTATTTAGTCCGCAAAGGCGGACTTTGATTGTGTAGCCGCGTTCGCGAAGCGTGCCGGAGGCATCTTTCTAATCGCCAAAAATTAGATATTAAACATCAATCTCACTCAATTCACGAGTGATATGATCAAAAGGCTCATCCACAAAAGCAGTATTAGCAATACCAGCAGCCGCTACTTGTTCCTTAACAATACCCTTCATTATCTGGATACCCTGAACAGTTGAACCAATGGGTACACCCAAGGAATTGTAAGTTTCTCTGAGTCCTTGTAATACACGCTCATCCAGAACATTCATATTACCAGCTACTAGCGCATAGGTAGCGTAGCGGAGGTAATAGTCCATATCCCGCAAACAAGCGGCAAAACGACGGGTTGTATAAGCATTGCCACCAGGACGAATCAATTCTGGTAGTTCTTCAAATAACTTTGCCCCAGCTTGTTTAACAATTGCGGCAGCATTGGAATTAATCGCTGCTGCGGCTTGGACTCTAGCTGTTCCACTATCAAAGTATGATTTGAGACTATCAATGGCATTCCGGTCAAAATAACGCCCGGTTACGTCATAATTCTTAATTAAAGTTGTAACGGCATCACGCATTCTTTTTTCTCCCAATCATTAGCTATCTATGATTTGATATTAATTTGGTTGCCATGAAGCACCAACAAGATTCTGTGCCAATTCACATAAAATAGACACTGGCACAAAAACTATCCATCTGCTATCTAAGGATTTTATGCCAAAGTTGACCCCTGATCATGAATTTTCTAGTTTTGTACAGATTAAGAAAGAAAGGTTAACATAACCTGTAATCCAGACAATCTGTAACAAACATGACAAAATCATGTCAAGTTAACTATTTACGATATTCCAGGTAGTGTATGACAACTTGGGTTAGCGTAACAAGATGAGGATGCTTGAGCAGACTCTGGGTTTATATTAGGTAATTGGCTACATCAGGAGTAAAGTAAAAATGACAACCCCAAAAGAAATCTTGAAGAAGATTCAAGACGAAAAAATTCAGATGATTGATCTGAAATTCATTGATACACTGGGAACTTGGCAACATTTGACCATGTACCAAGACCAGATTGATGAAAGTTCATTCTCTGACGGTGTACCTTTCGACGGTTCTAGTATTCGGGGTTGGAAAGGTATCGAAGAATCTGACATGACCATGGTGCTTGATCCTAACACCGCTTGGATTGACCCATTCATGAAAGAGCCAACTCTCAGTATCATTTGTAGTATTAAAGAACCCCGCACAGGCCAATGGTACAACCGTTGTCCTCGCGTTATTGCCCAAAAAGCGATAGATTATCTAGCTTCCACCGGACTTGGTGACACAGCTTTCTTTGGTCCTGAAGCTGAATTTTTCATTTTTGATGATGTCCGCTACGACCAAACCACCAACTCCGGTTACTACTACGTTGATTCTGTAGAAGGTCGTTGGAACACTGGTAGAGAAGAAGGACCTAACCTGGGTTACAAAACCCGCGTCAAAGAAGGTTATTTCCCAGTTCCTCCCACTGACAGCTTTCAAGATATGCGGACAGAAATGCTGCTAACCATGAAAGATTGTGGCGTACCCATTGAAAAGCAACACCATGAAGTTGCAACAGGTGGTCAGTGCGAACTTGGGTTCAAATTTGGTAAGTTAATTGAAGCTGCTGATTGGTTGATGACTTACAAGTATGTCATCAAGAATGTTGCCAGAAAATATGGCAAAACCGTCACCTTTATGCCCAAACCCATTTTTGGTGATAATGGTTCTGGTATGCACTGTCACCAATCCATTTGGAAAAATGGTCAACCTCTATTTGCGGGTGACAAGTACGCTGGTATGAGTGAAATGGGACTTTACTACATTGGTGGTATTCTCAAACACGCTCCAGCATTGTTGGCAATCACCAACCCCACCACCAACTCCTACAAACGCCTTGTACCTGGTTATGAAGCACCTGTAAACTTGGCTTATTCCCAAGGTAATCGTTCTGCTTCTGTGCGGATTCCTCTTTCTGGAGACAACCCCAAAGCCAAGCGTTTAGAATTCCGTTGTCCAGACGCTACTTCTAACCCTTACTTGGCTTTTGCGGCTATGCTTTGTGCTGGGATTGATGGTATCAAAAACAAAATTCATCCTGGTGAACCCTTAGATAAAAATATCTATGAACTTTCACCAGAAGAATTGTCTAAGATTCCTTCTACTCCAGGTTCTTTAGAATTGGCTTTGGAAGCTTTGGAAAATGACCACGCTTTCTTAACTGAAACTGGCGTTTTCTCTGAAGATTTCATTCAAAATTGGATTGATTACAAGGTTGCTAACGAAGTTAAGCAAATGCAATTGCGTCCACATCCTTATGAATTCTTCTTGTATTACGATTGCTAATTACAACAATTACTAACGTACAACTAGTGAATTTTTTAGCCACCCTCTGGGGTGGCTTTCTTTTTCACTTAACTCATAGTCGCTTGGCTACGTCCATAAAGCGTCTGAGTAGCTGCATCCATTTTACCTTGAATGGGATTCCAGTAGTGAGATATTCCTTCATGCAAATTAAGTTCCTGTGCAGCCCGCATCAACATGGATTGTTGACGATTCTTAGCTTGCTGATGTTGACGTACAATTGATTGACGGGCTTTTTCTTGAATAGACATAACACTACCTACCTCCCTGTATTTATTTACTAAGGAATAATTTACTATTCCCTGCAATCTGATGATAACACAAAAATCTGTAGCGTAAACTACAGAATCTTAACAGAATCTTAACAGAATCTTAAATGAATAGGATTGATATGATTATATCTCCTCTATCCTGCTTGCATTTTCGATGAGAACATAAAATTCTGTAGCGTAAACTACAAAATGATATTTTTGTTATAAAACTTCATGAAATTGGTCAGTTGTCAGTTGCAAAAGAATATTTCTCTCCCCTACTCCCCCTACTCCCCTACTCCCCTACTCCCCCTACTCCCCTACTCCCCTACTCCCCCTACTCCCCCTACTCCCCTACTCCCCCTACTCCCCTACTCCTCCACTATGGATAAATCAAAATCTTATAAGTTTCCGCCGTGGGGGCGATCGCTTGGTCTACGGCTTGTGATAAATTTTGGAGGGGATAGCGATCGCTAATTAAGGCTTTCACATCAATGCGGCGATTAAATACGATGTCCGCAGATAGGCTTTGCAGGCGGTAGGATGAGCTATAACTGCCCATTAAGTCTATTTCCCGACGGTAGAGAGTATTGGGGTTAATGGGGATGGTTAACTCGTCTGGGAACTCCGCAAAGAAGAGAATTTTTCCACCTTTGCGAGTGCAGTCTAAAGCTTGGAAAAATGCTTTGTCACTGGGAACAGCTAACAAGGTGACATCAACACCCATTCCCCCAGTTAAAGCTTGAATTTTGGTAGATAAATCAGCGTCACGGGCATCAAAAGCCGCTTCTGCGCCTACTTCTAGAGCTTTTTCAATTCTAGATGGCAAGAGGTCAGTAGCGATCGCTTTCGCTCCAAAATACTTCACCAACATCATAAACATTAACCCAATGGGACCTGCACCAGTTACTAATACAGTTTGTCCAGGTGCAATTTCAGCTTTTTTCACCGCTTTTAAACAGCAATTAGTGGGTTCAACAAAACTCGCCTCTTCAAAACTGATATCATCAGGGATGGGAATTAAGCCACCATTTTCGACAATGTGGGCTGGAACTTTCACATACTCCGCAAAACCGCCACCACTGGCGTTAAAACCTGCGGTAGTCGAGATATTTTTATAAACATCGCACATGGAAAAATTATCATTTAAGCAATAGGCGCAACGCATACATGGTATATGGTGCATCACCGCTACCCGTTGTCCTACTTGCCACCCTTTTACCTGTGAACCAACAGCCGCAATAGTTCCAGCGGTTTCATGTCCAAATATGCGGGGCGGTTCATACAAAGGATAACGAATCTTTTTAATATCTGACTGACACAAACCCACAACCCTCACCTGTACTAGCACTTCATCTGCGTCTAGGGTAGGAACTGGGACTTCTTCGTAGGATAATTGATTTACGCCTCTAAATACTTGTGCTTTCACGTTGGTTTTCCACTATTCAACGTTACTAGATTTAACATTTTGTGGGTGAGGTTAAGTTATGGAGTTTTATCTTTCTGTCTTTTAGCTTTTTCTAATTGTGTTTCTAAGCTTTGTTCAAAAATTTGGAATGCTTCAACATCTGCTGATGAAAGATATCCCCCGATTTCGCCATTTTCAAGTCTGAGAATCTCATCACGATTGTCTTTAGCAGTAATTGTTAAAATTTCCCCTTTTTGCCAAAGACTATATCGCTTACCTTCATAGTACCGCCCACCATCTGGTGCTACTTTACCTAGTTTATCTAATGTTTTTTTGGCACTTTGCACAATTTCGTCACCATAGAATTGGCAGCGAATAGTACGAGTAAATTTTGGTACTCTATTCTTTCTATTTAAATTAGTTGTTTCTAACTTGTCAATAATCTCAGGAACACTTTTTGGATCTTTAAGCTCATTAGACTGTTCCCAAATAATTTTAATCATTGTTCCTGGATTTTGCTCATCAAGGTACACCAAAAAATCATCTGCGTGCCAAGCTTCAATACCCCAAGGAGTTAAAGCTTGTGTGGGAAAACCATCCATGTCAACAGTAACAATAACTTTGGCCTTAGCAACTATAGCAGCAGCAATAACATGATGATCCCTTGGATTGTTGGTCATTGCTGCTATTAACTGTGAAGGTACTTCCACCATCGCATCAGGAAAGTTTGTCTTGATTTGTTCTTGAAAGTATGCTGCTTGAGCATCAGTTATTCTTCCATTTTTTATTAGGTTGCGAGTAGCACCATCCAGAATTTCTTGTGAAAGATGAAGTTCGTATAATTCTGCCTCAGCAGCACGCATCAAAGTATCACACAAAGGCATAGGGTAGATAACACAGGAATCTAAAATTACAGAGAGTACCATTTTACTGATCTAATTCGCTACTCTCATCATCATAGAACCCTTCAGCTTCCAAAAACTGAGTAAATTGCTTAATTCCTTCCCTACGCTTAGTATCTCGTTCTTCCTTATATTTCATCAAATCATCAAAACGGACACGGCGATGTGTTCCTACCCTAATACAAGGAATTTCACCTTGATCTAATAACTTAATCAGGTAAGGACGGGAAACTTTAAGAAGGTCTGCTGCTTCTTGTGTTGTCAATTTTTGCTCTTGGGGGACTATAGAAATGACCTTACCTAAAGCCATTGCATGAACAGCTTGAAGTAATATCTTATACACTGAGTCGGGAATAATAATTTCTTGACCGTCTGCTGCTACTAATTTTGGTTGAGAAGGTTGAGCTTTGAGTAAATTTTCCAGGTGTTTGATTGATAACTGTTCCTCTACTACATGAAAATGAGACTTAATTGCCTCTACAGGCTGGTTTTGGACAGGCATGATATTCTTCATAATGGTTAGATTTGTGATATATTATTGTATTTAGATAATATCTTTTATTTTCACTAAACGCAATATCCGAAACGATAATCAGGGTAAGTGGTTTTTATCTGTATAACTGCTATCTAACTAAAGGTATGAGAATTTTGTTAATCACCTGTAATAGAATAGATATTAGATTTTGTCACCTCTGAATAATTACAAACAAAATGTCAATAAAATATTTTTAATTTTTATCACAATTTTACATATCTGTAAATAAAAATACAGATTAATAAATGATTTTTATGGGAGAATATACATAAGAAACAATTGTTTTTACTTAAAAAATAAATGTAATTTTTAATCAAAATACACAGAGAACATAATAATGGCAAAATGCCTTTATCTTCAATTTCAGATAAACTATAATTGAGAAAATTGGCAGTAATAGATATTTTCAGCTTTTCCATATTTAAGAAAAGTAACTTTTGTATTTCCAGGTTAAATATAATTACTAATTGCCATAGTCAAATCTAGGTTTATCTATATATTTTATCATGCAGATGCACCATATAGATCATGATCTGCTGTCTAAATCCCGATTGTTCAAATCCTCAAAATCCAGATCATCATCAACTTTGTCAAACTTGTCACACTCCGTTAGTGCCACTTTTGAGAAATCGGTTTCGTGTCCTCCGTGTTCTTTCTGATGAAGGCGGATTTGGCAGAACTTATATATCCGAAGATATTGATAAATTAAATGAATTATGTGTAGTTAAACAACTAGCACCAAAATTTCAAGGTACTTGGTCACAAAAAAAAGCAACTCAACTATTTTCCGAAGAAGCCAGACGACTGCAAGAATTAGGAGAACATCCCCAAATTCCCACACTTATAGCTTATTTTCAGCAAGATAATTGTCTGTATTTAGTACAACAATTTATTGATGGTCAAAATTTATTTAATGAATTGAAATCTCGAAGAATTTATAAAGATTGGGATATTCAATCTATTTTATTAGATTTATTACCAATTATCAAATTTGTGCATCAACATGGAGTAATTCATCGTGATATTAAACCAGAAAATATTATTCGTCGAAAAACTGATGGGAGATTAACACTCATTGATTTTGGTTCTTCCAAACAGTTAACTGCACAGGTACAGCGAAAAAATGGTACTTCTATCGGTTCACATGGTTATTCTCCCATCGAACAAATTAGAGATGGAAAAGCCTATCCCGCAAGTGATTTATTTAGTTTAGGCGCTACTTGTTTTCATCTATTAACAGGAATTTCTCCTTTTCAATTATGGATGGAATATGGTTATGCTTGGGTAGAAAATTGGCAGCAGTATTTACGCTTTCCTTTGAGTTCAGACTTATCAGAAATTATAGATAAATTGCTTCAAAAAGAAATAGATAGTCGTTATCAATCTGCTGATGAAGTAATTAGAGATTTGATGAAAAAACATAATCATATTCTGCCAGCAGCGAAGCATAAAATCATAAAATCACCTAGAAAAAATTCTCAACCACACTCATCAAAATATACTTGGGTTAGAAATTTAATTTTCATTTTTGTGATAGTTGTCTCTTTCGCATTAGTAGAATCCGGTTATCGAGAATTTCGCAAATTAAAAACTAACTTTTCATTTAGTTGGAGTCAACCTCGCAATAGTCCACCCACATTTGCAACATCAGAAAAAAATTTGTCTTTAGTCAATACTTTCTCTGGACATAAAAGCAAAGTTTTGTCAGTAGTTATGAGTCCAAATGACAAATTAATTATCAGTGCTGGGGATTGCGAAAAAAGTAATAACAGTCTATGTCATAATATTAAATTATGGGATATCATTACAGGTAAAGAAATTGCTAGTCTTCAGGGACATTCCCAAAATGTCAATGCAGTAGCTATCACTCCTAATGGTAAAGCTTTAGTTAGTGCTAGTGATGATAAAACTATTAAGATTTGGAATTTACAAACAAATCAATTAATTCACACCTTAAAGAGTCATACAGATGCGATTCATAGTTTAGCTATTAGTAGTAATGGTAAAATTCTAGTTAGTGCTAGTGATGATAAAACTATCAAAGTTTGGAATTTAATCACAGGTAAGCTAATTCGCACTTTAATTGGTCATAAATATTGGGTGCGTTCTGTAGATATTAGTCCTGACGGTGTTACCTTAGCAAGTGGTAGTTTTGATAAAACGATTAAATTATGGAATCTTAATCAAGAAGCACCAATTCTGAATTTAGCTACCAGTTCACAAACAGTTATAGCTGTGGCTTTTAGTCCTAATGGTAAAATTTTAGCAAGTTCCAGCCGCGATAGCGTAAGCGCTGACCGAAGGTATCGCACAATTAAATTATGGAATCTGCAAACCCTCAAAGAAATTCGGACTCTCATGGTAGAAGATAATAGTGTTAATACTATTGCTTTTAGTCCTGATGGTAAAATTTTAGCAAGTGCTGGACGAAATATTTCTGAAGAACAAATCTATCACACCATTAAACTCTGGAACGTAGCTACAGGAGAGGAAATACTAACATTGACGGGACATAGTAATGCTGTCACCTCCCTTGCTTTTAGTGCTGACGGGAAGTTTCTAGTTAGTGGTGGTGAAGATAATTTAATTAAAATTTGGCAGATTCCAGTCAATGATGACAAAAATTTTCCCCGTCGAGTTTTGGTACTTGATAAAAATAAATTTCGGTAGGTTGTGAGATTACGGATTATAACTCTACAACGTCCCCGATTCTAGTTGATCTAAATATATGAAATCAGGAGACTTAACTCCAGCTTCTTGTCTAATTTTCACGAGTTTGGGAGATTCAAAAAACCGTTTTGCATCTTCTATTGATGTCCATGATGAAAAATGCACTATTTTATTGGGATTACTTTCGTACTTTAAAACCTGATATGCTATTTCTCCAGCTTCCTTGCGGATATCGGTAGCATCATCGAAAACCTTTTTCCATGCTTCATAGTCTTCAACTTCATGGATAATCAATACATATTTCATAATTTTGTTTAATTGGTAGTGTTTATTGATTAGCTGAATAAAAGCTTTGAAAAGCGTAGTCAAATTTTACAATAACCGTCTGGGAATTAATTTTTAGTCTAATAGCAAAAGTCGGTTTAAGCCGACTGGAGGACTTTTATTTTTATTCAAGAAACTTCTGAAGCTCATCCCTATTAGACCACTTCACTACATTAGATACAAGATTTAACAAAGTGATATTATTTTCATTCCACAAATCTGTACTATCATCAATTAATGAAATAAAGTTATAGTTACTTTCCTTTAAATCACTAATCTCAGACCAAGTAGTAAAAACTTTATCTACTCTCATTCTCGCCGTTCGACGAAGAGGTGTACTAAGTGTATTAATTAAAGTATTACCATTAGGACGATAGACACAAAAATCTACAGTCCTATCAGTTCCAGACATTCCTCTAAATTTTTTGTTTCTTTCAACATTTAAGTTCTTCTTATTTAAAAACTCTGTTACTTCTTCAGTAATAGGCTCAAAAGTTGGTACTTTTAGTTTCGTATTAGTATCAGCAACTCTAATTATTGCTTGAGATAAACGAAGAACTGCATCAGCTAAATTATCATCTTTTTTTAAACGAGTAATTAGCATCCCATTAAATTGTTCAATTCCATGAGTGATAACTATATCTTTAATAATTATTTCTTGGTTTTTTGATAGGCTATAAGCAGCAGTTTGTAAATAAAGCCAACCAAAAGTTTCACCTAAGTCGGTTAATACATAGGATTCTTCTTTCTCTTTTAAAAATAAATCTATTACACTACCATCAGGAAGAATAAAAGGAGTAGATATTTGCACAAATTCATTTACAGGTGAGCAAGCAAATAGCCCTCCAATAGTTTGATTAATTTTTTCACAAATATTGAGTGTCATAAATCTAATGCTAATACTTGTGGTCTTTGCATGATCCCATTATGTGTTATTTTCGATTCCAAACAAAACTGCTCCCAGACTCCTATTGGATCATTGGCTAAAGCAGTAATATCATCTGGAACATAAGCTTTTCTATCTCCAATAAATCTATCATTAAAATAGTCATTAACCCAACGATGCTTATGCTTTCTACCTATTTTTACACGATCAGGATTCTCATGGTCTTCACCTAAATCTAGACCGTATATTCTATTACCGAAATCAAGATGAATAATTGCGTAACTAAGCTTATTGGCAAAAGAGTTATACCAACCCTTAATAATAAGTGGATAAGACTCATCTGATACGATTTTAACGCGAAATTCAAAAGCAGGAGGGTTTCTTTTATTTTTATCCCATATAATGTCACCCTCAACAAATTTATTAGGATCTAATATAAGGGTTTCAAATTTTTCTTGACTTAACATTAATTAACAAATTTGTTTTTTCCATAATAAATGAAAATATCATACTTAGAAGCGATAATCATCAATTTTTTATATTTTTCACTAAAGACAGGATGAATCTATCCACTCATTAACATTTATTCAAATATGAAATCCTCTGATAACTCTTCATCAAGATCAACTTCCATACCTTCAGTAAGCAATGAAGCACGACGATACAATTATTTCAGCATCACTTTTAATAGCTGCTGCTAAAACATGGCGATCATCTGCATCTGGAAGTTCTAATTCATCAATTAATTGTTCATATTCTGTTACTAAACAATCTCGAACATTTTGATTCATTAAATTTTTGGTTCTTTCTAACTGTTTATAAGTCAGATCAGGACGATTTTTTAAAACATTATTTATCCATTCTTCATGAATTTTATCAGTCCATTTTGCCTGAAATAAATCAGTTAAAGCTAACCACATCAAAAAATCCCTGAGTGGTGCAGGATATAAAACACAAGCATCATAAACAACTATCAAACCACTTGCTTGCATTTAATATCCCATATTTAATTCTTGAGCTTGATTTGCTAATTCTGCTAAAGTTTCTCTACGTTTAGCATCAATTATATTTTTATACTCTATCAAATCTTGATAGAATATTCTGCGACGATTTTCGACTTTATGACAAGGAATTTCATCAGAGTCTAATAATTGAATCACATAAGGATGAGAAACATTGAGAATTTTAGCCGCTTCTTGTGTGGTTACTTGATCAGCAGTAGCAAGATTTGCCTTTCTATTTCTAGCTATAAAATCTAAAAAGGCTTTAACAATAGAATTATCTTTCATATCTTTCATAATTGGGTTAAATATTTTATTCATCCCTAGTGTTTCTCCCTTTTTGTGATAAACAACTATGTACTTACTGGAACGATTTACACCTGTACGAGAAGAATTTGCATTGTTGCGAAGCTTCACTTTCATTACTTGCAATGATTTATATACCCATTCTCAATAGTACCAGATTTTTCTAAAAAAGTCACCTACAAAATTATTTATTCTTCAATTAATTTGTATAGCGTCTTAAAGAAAAAAGGAATATGATTTTCAACAATACAATCTTGTTTTGAATAAAATTTACCAATTTCCAAAGATAATTGTTCTCTAAATTTATATGGTGAATGCGGCCAATTATCATCTGGTAAAATTTGCTTCCAATATTCTTTAGATTTAACCAGCATTAATAACGCATTTATTAATTTATTTTTATAATCTAAACTTTGATTATTTTCATACTCTTCTTCCCAAAAATATTGAAATTTATCTATTTCCATATCATCAAAATTAGAAAGGTGACTAATTCTCTTAATTACTCTTGACCAATGAATTTGTAAATCTGCATCATTAGTCATATCATTAACCATATCTAAATAAATATTTTCTAAATTAACAGGAGTTTCTTTATATAAAGGAGAAATAATATATTGGTTATCAAAAACTTCCTGAATATCAGGTTTTAAAAAGTAAGCTTCCTTATGAATTAAACCAGTAACCCATATACGATGATGGTTTAGAAGCGTTTCATTAATCTTTGTTTCATTATAAATGCTATAGAAAATATCATCCGTATTTTTAAACTTGTAATCTTCTTTTATATCTGCAAATTGAATATCTAAATCTACAATCGCAAAAAGTTTATCAGGATTTAAAAATGATTGGCGGCTATCAGCATTATGTAAATCTAAAATTCCAAAGAATGTATTTAAAACATCATTTCTATCTCCACAATTAAAAAAAATTGGTCTATATTCCTTCCACCATGTTGGTACACAAGCATTATAAAAATTAGCATCTGGCATTTGTTCCATTTGCTTATATAATTGCGGTGAGCGTCTACCTTCTACTTTTGGGGGAATAAGACCTTCGCAGAGAATGACAATTTTATTTCTAATTCTGCTATCTCGAATAATCTTTAAACAATGTTCTTTTAGTTCCTGCTCATTAAAACTCATATTCTTAATTAGGTTGATTATTTAATTTTTCTTGCTTGTAATTTTGGATCTAATTCCTTAACATGAGCAGGTGTAACTGCATTACATAATTCATAGGAATGAGTTGCGAGAATATATTGATTAGTCGCACCCCATTCTTCTAAATCTCTAACTATTTGATATTGCCAATCTGGGTGAAAAGATATTTCTAATTCATCCATTAATACAATAGCATCTTCTATTTTATTATGTTTTAACCACATATATATACATAATCTTTTTAATTCTCCATGACTTAAATCTTCTGGATAAAGTTCTGTTTCATCACCATCAATTTTAAAATTAATTCCAGATAAATCAGGTTGTACATTAATTTTCTTGTTACTTAAAAGATTATTGAGTTCATCTAATAGTTTTACATAATTATTACCATAATTTCCTCTTTGTTTTACAGCTTGTGCAAAATCATCATTTCGTGCTTTTTTAAAGACTTCAATCAGAATATCTATTGATAGAAAGTCATAAGTAAAAAATCCAGGTAATTTAGAATTAGCTGTTTTAATTTGTTGATAATAGTTAGTTTGATTGTTTGCTTGAGTTTTAAATAGTGACTTTCTGTTATCTGGTTGTAGAAATAAAAATATTTGTGAAATATGAGCAGTTAGAAATATTTTATTTGATAATTCAATTACAAACTTACTTACATCATGTATATCATCTATTCCATCTACTTGACAAACTAATCTCTCTATAAAATTTTCGGCGGACTGAAAATTATAAATAAAGAATAAACTAATATATTTTTCTAATTTTTCTTCATAAAAACTAGTTAATTTAACTTGTTCGTCATCTTGATTTAACGAATTAACAATATAAGATTCACTATGTAGATCATCTTGATTTAACAAATTAACAATATAAGATTCACTACAAATAAAAAAATCAAGTGTTACAGTTTTATTACCATCCCAAATATCAATGATAGCTAATTTTCTTTTACCAGATTCATCATTAACATGAAAACCATCTAGTAAATTTTGTATAAACTCCACTCTATCAGGATTATGAGAACAGTGTAACAAAACAAAAATCAACTGTAACAATGTACTTTTACCCCCTCCATTTTGACTACCAAGGGGAAAAATGCGCGGAGTAAATTCCTTCTCAAAATTAATATCTACATTTTTCAAAGCCCGAAAATCAGGTACTTGGATTCTTTGTATGTTCATAAATAAATATAGTGTTTTAACTTTACAAGTAGACCATGCCCATTATACTCCCTTTCCAGTGCAATATTACTTATTTTCTTCCTCTAACATACCTATAAGATACAAGGTTGGGTTGACGGAAGGAAACCAAACATCAACTAACAATAATAAATGTGTTGGTTTGCATTTAACCTAACCTACAAATTACTAATTGCTACATACAAGATAGTTGAAAATATTGTATCATATATGTATCGTCTATATAGTTTATTTAGTCATGAACGTCTTCGATATCTACTCAAAACGGCAAAAAAACTTATGGGAGATGTCCCTGATGTGTATCAGTATGATAATATTCCTGGGACTCTCCGTGTACAGATTGTTCATATTATAAAGGATCTTATTGGTGTTTATGAGACAAATAAAAGTGAACAAGTTTTTCTGGATATTCACAATATAATATGTCGTGAACATGGCATATTAAGTTTGGGTTCAGATATCTCATTCATGTTCAATGTGCGAAATAATATGCTATATACTAAAAGAGTATTGAATTTTATAATAGAAGCGGAAGAAATAGAACAGGTTCTTGATAGCGTTGAATTAACCTTTAAATTTTTTGAAAAATTATATAACAAAGGTGATACAATAAAAAATATATCAAATACAATTGATCAATTAATCAAGGAATTGAACTTTAGATTTAGGGAACATGGAATAGGCTATCAGTATGAGTCAGGTGAAATTATAAGAGTTGATTCTCAGATTATCCATACTGAAGCAGTCAAGCCAGTTTTACAATTATTAAGTGATACTCGATTTCAGGGAGCAAATGAGGAATTTTTGAAAGCCCATGAACATTATAGACATGGGAATTACAAAGAATGTCTCAACGAATGTCTCAAAGCTTTTGAAAGCACCATGAAGATAATTTGTAATAATCAAGGCTGGAATTTTGAACCTACTACAGATACAGCCAAAACACTTATTAAAATTTGCTTTCAAAATCATCTAATTCCAATTTATTTAGAAGATCAATTTTCATCACTCAGGCAAGGTCTTGTAGGTGGTATTCCTACTATAAGAAATAAACAAGCAGCACATGGACAAGGTTCTCAACCTGTTAATGTTCCACAATATTTTGCAGCTTACCAGCTTCATCTAACAGCAAGTACAATTTTATTTTTGATAGAAGCTGAAAAATCCCTTCCTTAAATACTAAAAACACATATTTTGTAGGTTGGGTTGACGCAAGGAAACCCAACATTAATCAACAATAATACATAAGTTGGGTTGCATTTCATTTAACCCAACCTACAAACTCAATTTAACATAACATTAAGATGATATACCCAATGTATTAGTAAGTTAAATTTAACTCTAGTTGCTTCTCTGGAATATCTTGTAATATTTGAGAATTTAACTTGTTAACATCTTCAGTCTTTTTCGTCGCATCACGAATAATTTTTTGTATAGTCTTAACTGATAAGTTACTTGCATTTTTACTATTAAAAAATACATGAGAGTCTAAATTTGAATTATTCTTCATTAATTGAATTTCTTGCCATATTGATGATGAAATAACCTTGCCAAATACAGCTATTTGTCCAGTAACTTCGTCAGTCATGAAATCACACCATTTAAGTTTGTGTAATTCATTAAACTCTAAACCTACTGAATTTTTAAGTTCGCATATTAGATAATTACGCCGTTTTGTATCTAATTGATAACCACTGTTAGATTTAATAATGATAGGTTCATTAGTGGCATTTTTGTCTTCTGTTTGGGTAACTGCAATATCACCTATTTCTGTTACTTCTACTGAAGTATTAACAGGAAATATTAGATGACTCACATTTGCTATTTCATGGTCTTGACTGGAGATAGAATCTTCTTGAACTGCAACTGAATATAAAAACTTAAATATGTCTCTGTAGGTTTGCTTACCAACTCCTTCAATTTTACCTAAATCTCTAAATCTTTTTATTGGTAAAGATTCTAATATTTTCCTTGATATATCATTTTTTATACCTAATTTATCAGCCCAGAAAGTATTTTGTTTATTGTTCAATAATTCAGTCATCACACCTTCAATTCCAGTTGCTTCTGATTCACGGTCAAGACATATATATATATCTATATTAAGGTTTTGAAGATAATTCTCCATTATGGTTTGAACATCTCTCCAATTCAATCCTCCTTTATCGCAGCCTAGTTTTGGAAAAGCAATTGATTGAATACATCCTCGTTCATAATTTTTGGCAAAATAATCTAAACCTTGTTCTATCCATTCAATTTTTGAAGGATATTTCCAATGATTTTTTGTGGGAAAATTCATTATCCAAGGATTACCATAAGACCGATATAAATATGGTTTACCAATTTTGACAGACTTGCTTTTGCATCTTTCTACATAATCTTGAAACATTTCTGGAAAACGCAATTGACATTCTAGTGCTAATCCTGCTCCCATAACACCTACGCAATTGACTGTATTGACTATAGTTTGTGCGCCAACATTAAACACAGTAGTATCAGTGTATTTTAACATACATATCCTCAGAAAAAATATAGATTTCGATTTATCTCCACTACAATATTAACATCTATTGAAAGTGAGTCAATAATAGCTCTAACTTGTTCGACTTGATTTGGTAAACAACAAAATATCTTCAAAATCTTGTTAATATAAACTTTAGGATATACCAGAATTTCAGCACATTTTATTCTTTTACCATCAGGAATATCATTCCAATATCCTGCATTAATTATATCCCAAGGTAGATTATCTAGTAAAGATACACCTCGATAGAATTTAGTATCAAGAGAAGCAGCATTACCATCGGAAAATATTGTTGTTGACTGAAAAAGTAAACAAGGATCTACACCAAGAAAAACTATTTGGTTTTGTATTTCTCTTCTCACATAAAGCATGGGATTTCTTGGAGAAAAATAAAAAGGTACATAATTATGTAATTCTATATCATTAATTATACGATTACTTCTGAGATACTGTACAGTTGGATCAGATATATCTGTTACCAGACCTAACTTATGAGCCTCATTATGTGATAATAGTCCATATTGTAATATGGAAGGTAGATTGCTAATAGCGGTCATATGATAAAGGTACTTGATATTATATCCCACATTCCGCACCCCCAAGTGTCACACCCCAAGAAAACCGATATATTTAGTACATAAGAACTAATACCTGTGAGGGGTGATTAAAATTTATTGAGGCTAAATAGGAATAATTACTATTAAAGCAGATATATAGTCAATAAAACGACTAAGTACGAAATTTTGATTCTGAGGTGATTGTAATGGAAAACCTAGTCCAGAATCATTGAAAGCTTTATCCTCAATGACTATAAAAAACTAAAAAAACGTTTTAAATCAACAGAAAAATGAGAACATGGTAACAGATACTTATATGGAGTTTCTGTTACCATGTTTAGTACAAAAGACCTGGAATTGAAGAAGATAGACCATTTAGGGATAGTAGCAGGAATAGTAGATTCAATAGGGATTGTAGAAATAATTAATAATTTAGTAGGTTCAGAGCCAGGAGAAAAAGTCAGTGCAGGTCAGGTGGTAAAGGCGATGATTTTGAACGGCTTAAGTATGATGTCACAGCCGTTATATATGTTTCCAAAATTCTTTGAATTAATTGCTTGTGAACATTTAATTGGTGTAGGAGTAAAAGCAGAATATCTCAATGATGACAAGCTGGGGAGAGTATTAGATAAATTATTTATAAAAGGACTAGATACAGTATTTTTAGCCGTCAGTTTAAATGCAGTAGAAATATATCAGATATCACTCTCATCATCACACTTGGATTCAACATCATTTCATGTACATGGAGAATATGAAAATAGTTTACCATCAGTAATATTTGAAGATTCAAAAGAATCAGGTTCATTAGAAAAAGAAAATGAAGAGAGTCAATCACCTCAAGCGATAAAGCTGACTTACGGTTATTCTAGAGATCATCGTCCAGATTTAAAACAATTTATTACACAATTAGTATGTTCAGGAGATGGAGATATACCAATATATATAAAAGCAGTATCAGGGAATGAAGTTGATTCTAAAAAATTTGGAGAAATCGCAGTTGAATATCAGAAAAGAATACAAGTTGATAGTTTGATAGTAGCAGATAGCGCATTATATACAGAATCAAATATCAAGTTAATGTCGAGTCTCAAATGGTTAACCAGAGTACCCTTAACGATAAAATCAGCAAAAAACTTAGTGATGAGTTTAGCAGAATCGGAATTTGTTAAAAGTGAAAAAGCAGGATATTCTTATGCCGAGAAGAAAATAACTTATGGAGATATAGAGCAAAGATGGTTAATCGTACAAAGTCAAGATAGAAAAAAATCTGACTTAAAGAAATTATCAAAGAGAATAGAAAAAGCTTTGACTAATACTCAAAGTAAGTTAAAAAACCTATCGCAAGAAAAATTTGCTTGTGCGGCTGATGCTAGAAAGGAATTAACAAAAATAAGTAAAGAATTTAAATATCATCAAGTAGAAAATATTGAAGTTATCGAAAAAAGTCCTAAAATCAAAGAAGAAAATCAATCAAAATACTATCAAATCTTAGCAACAGTTGTTGAAAATAAAGATACTATTGAGCAAGAAATGTCAAGTGCAGGAAGGTTTATAATTGCCACCAATGTTTTATCAGAAAAGGAACTGAGTAAAGATAAAATGCTGTCTGAATATAAAGCGCAGCAATCCTGTGAAAGGGGATTTAGTTTTCTCAAAAATCCTTTATTTTTAGCAGATAGTATTTTTCTAAAAAGCCCAGAAAGAATAGAAGCATTGGCAATGATAATGGGGTTATGTTTGCTAGTTTATACTCTAGCACAAAGAGAAATTAGAGCAGCTTTAAAATCTTTAAACTATACTGTAAAAAATCAATTAGGAAAGGCCATAAACAATCCAACTATGCGGTGGATATTTCAATGTTTTCAATCAGTTCATCTTGTGACTTTTCAAGGAAAAAGAGAATTTTATAATTTGACATCAGAAATGAAGTACATTCTCCTATTCCTCCCAGAAGCTTGCCGTAATTACTACAGATATATAAGTTGATTTATCAACATTATTAATAGTTTAATTATACAATTTGACTCATTGATTTTATTAATGAGTTTAAGTTTTAATGCTGTTTTTAAGTTTATTTCTAGAAGGATATAAGTTATGATTAAGTCTTGATAGACTAACAATAAAATTATATTATATTTTCTGCCAGAAACCACCCTCATTCTTTATTGCTTCTTATTGAGAATGTATCTGAATCAATTTTCCTATCTAAAATTTGTTTTTTTATAGATAAATGTATTCTTTTACTCATTTTTCATCAATTTACCTCCGTAATCACCGTTTGTGACAGTCAAGGGTGCGGAATGTGGGTTATATTTTTCAAGATATTGATATGGGAAATTGCTATTCATGTTTTTCTATCTATAGTTTAAGTTGTAGGTTGGGTGGAGGTGCGAAACTCAACACCACCCATCAGTATGTTACCATAAATGTTGGGTTGCATTTTATTTAACCCAACCTACAAAAAACCTAACCCAAAACGAAATTCACCAACTTACCAGGAACAACGATCGCCTTTTTAACTTCTTTACCTTCAAGATAACGTTGTCCAACCTCCGACTCCCGCGCATATTTTTCCAATTCCGCCTTATCAGATTGTGAAGGAACTTGAATAGCACCGCGAGTTTTACCCATAATTTGAATTACCAAAGTAATTTCATCAGCTATCAAAGCCGCAGGATCAAAACTTGGCCAAGTTTGGGTATGCACAGAACTTTTATTCCCCAATAACTGCCATAATTCATCACTAATATGCGGTGCAAAAGGCGCTAACATAATCACCAAAGTTAGAATCCCTTCGGCGTAAATTGGCGAATTATGACAATCAGCATCAGTTAAGGCATTACTTAACTTCATTAATTCCGAAATTGCCGTATTAAATTGATATTCATCTACCACATCTTCCGTAATTGCTTGAATCGCAATATGAATGGCGCGACGCAAATCTTTTTCGGCTTTATTTAACTTATCAACTTCCGCTTTTTGCTGACAAACTCCCGCAGCAGCATAATCTGTCACCAACCGCCAAACGCGATTTAAAAAGCGGAATTGTCCCTCAACATCAGCCTCATCCCATTCTAAATCTTTTTCAGGAGGTGCTTTAAATAAAATGAACATTCGCGCCGTATCAATGCCATATTTATTAATTACATCTTCCGGTGCAACACCATTTCCTTTTGATTTAGACATGGTAGCATAGAGACGTTGTAAAGGTTCTCCAGTTTGTGGATCTACAGGATTATTAGCATCAACTAAATTGGAAGGAATCCATTTATCCTTACCACCTTTATTTGGGTTCATGTAAGTTAAACCCTGTACCATTCCCTGAGTTAACAGCTTTTGAAATGGTTCATCAAAGTTAAATAAACCTCTATCTCTTAATACTTTGGTGAAGAAACGCGAATACAATAAATGTAAAATTGCGTGTTCAATTCCCCCCACATATTGATCTACGGGCATCCAATCATTTACTTTACCAGAATCAAAAATCTTTTCCTCATTCTTGGCATCAGAATAACGCAAGAAATACCAGGAAGAATCAATAAAAGTATCCATTGTATCGGTTTCCCGTTTCGCAGGAGTACCGCAAGTTGGACAAGGCACATTTACCCAACTTTCCAATTGTGCTAAAGGTGAACCACCACGACCACTTAATTCAATATCTTCCGGTAATTGTACAGGTAAATCTTTGTCAGGGACAGGCACAATTCCACATTCAGGACAGTGAATAACAGGGATAGGTGCGCCCCAATAACGTTGTCGAGAAATCAACCAATCTCGGAGGCGATATTGTATTCTTAATTTACCAAAGTTGTGTTTTTCGGCAAATTCGATAATGGCTTTTTTCGCATCTACAGAATTCATGCCATTAAAGTCACCAGAATTAACTAAAATTCCCGCTTCTGTATAAGCTGCATCTAAAATGAAAGTGCTTTTTTGTTTCCGTTGAAATTCTTTTTCCAATTCACGTCTAGCTTGAAAGTAGTTAGTTTGTGAATCTGAATTACCAGTTTTCTGCCAAACTTTATAAGCACGTATTTGGATATCTTCTTCATTAAATCCAATTTCAAGTTCACGTTTAGCTTGAAAGTAGTTAGTTTGTGAATCTGAATTACCAGTTTTTTGCCAAATTTCATAAGCACGTATTTGGACATCTTTTTCACTAAAAGATGATTTTAAAATAGATGTTGTGTTGATTTTTTCTTCTGACACAATCACCACTTTGATAGCTAAATTTTGTTCTTTGGCAAATTTAAAATCGCGGACATCATGGGCAGGTACACCCATTACCGCACCTGTACCATATTCATAGAGAACATAATCTGCAATCCATAGGGGTACTTCTTCCCCAGTGAAGGGATTCACGACTTTTCCCCCGGTAGGAATACCCCGTTTTGGTTTATCTTCCGCAGTCCGTTCTAACTCGCTTTGGTTGCTGACTTCCTTGATAAAGGCTGCTACTGCTGCTTTTTGGTCTGATGTGGTAATAACCTGAGTTAAGGGGTGTTCTGGGGCTAAAACGACGTAACTCACGCCATAAACAGTGTCGGGACGGGTAGTATAAACGCCGATTTTTTCATCTAAGCCGACAATAGGAAATTCTAAATAAGCACCTGTGGATTTTCCTATCCAGTTGGCTTGCATTAATTTAACTCGTTCTGGCCAACCTGTGAGTTTATCTAAGTCATTTAATAATTCTTCGGCGTAGTCGGTAATCTTAAAAAACCATTGACGTAGTAATTTACGTTCAACTATTGCCCCACTGCGCCAAGAACGTCCTTCGTTATCAACTTGTTCGTTTGCTAATACAGTTTGGTCTATGGGGTCCCAATTCACTGCGGCTTCTCTTTGATAAGCTAAACCTGCTTGTAAAAATTGCAGAAAAATCCACTGTGTCCACTTATAATAATCTGGGGAACAGGTAGCAAGTTCAGTTTCCCAATCTAAGGATAAACCGAGACGTTGTAATTGTTGCCGCATTTGGGCAATATTTTGATATGTCCATTTGGCAGGGGGTACACCTCGATCAATGGCGGCGTTTTCTGCGGGTAGTCCGAAAGCATCCCAACCCATTGGATGTAATACCCGATACCCTTGCATCCGTTTGAGGCGGGCAATCACATCTGTGATTGTATAGTTTCGTACATGACCCATGTGCAAGCTACCGGATGGGTAAGGGAACATGGAAAGCGCGTAGAACTTTGGCTTATTTTGATCTTGAGGTGTTTTATCTAAGCCAAGTTCTGACCATGTTTTTTGCCATTTTTCCTCTATTGTGGCTGGTTGGTATAACGTTTTTTGGGGGGACTCCACAACTAAAACTCCTAATGCTGTTAGCTAATTTCGCTATTGTGGCATAATCTCGACTGCCGCGAAGGTATTGTGGCTAGAAATTAAATGTTCCACTCAATGTTCCACAAAAATTCGTTCTGAGGCAGGTTCTTTAACTAACGCGCTTTTTAGATAACTGGTTGATTTTGCCGACGTTTCTCCTTGAGAATCATCTTGACACCACCACCAGGACCTAATAATAAGCCTTTGCGAACAGGCTTAACTGGTTCGGTTTCCGCTAATTTTAGATGCCAATTAGATAGCACTTTTGCCAACACAATTTTCATTTCAAATAATGCAAAAGCCATGCCAATACAGCGACGATTACCACCACCAAAAGGTAAATATTCAGAAGGAGAAAATTGCCGTTCTAAAAAACGCTCTGGTTTAAATTGTTGAGAATCAGGATATAAATCTTGGCGATGATGGGTTAAATAAATACAGGGAACGACAATAGTTCCCGGCTCAAATTTTTCACCTCCAATTTCTAATGGTGATTTCACCAAGCGATTTAATCCTAACATTGCTACTGGATATAAACGCAGTGTTTCTGAACAAACAGCATTCAAATAAGGCAATTTGAAAATTGCATTTGCATCAGGAGTTTCACCCAAGCTATCCAATTCTGCTAATAGCTTTTCACGGACTCCTGATTGAGAATGAATCCAATATAGAGCAAATGCTAAAGAACTGGCTGTAGTTTCATGACCTGCGACTAACAAAGTCATCAACTCATCACGTAATTCTATATCTGTCATTGCTTCTCCAACTTCATCACGAGCAGCCATCATTAAAGATAGAATATCAGTCCGAGATGGATCTGGTTGTAATTGCCTTTCGTGAATTTCTGCATAAATGATATCATCTAGCTCTTGACGTAATCTTAAAAAGCGTCCCCAAGGACTCCATGCACCTAAATCCCGTCGCAAGAATGGAAACATAATCATTGCTACCCTGAACAAAGGTCTTTTGGGATTGAGAATAGCAATTAGATTCTGTTTGAGTTTGTCGTAACGTTCCCCGTCTTTCAATCCAAATACAGCTTTTAAAATTACCTGAAAAGAAATTTCTTGCATAGAAGACAAAATTGGAAAAACTTCCCCAATTTGCCATTTACTAGTTACTTGCTGAGTAATATTATTAATTAATTCACCATAATTTAGCATCCGTTCCCCATGAAATTGAGGAGTTAATAATTTTCGCTGCCTTTGGTGAGTTTTACCTTCTAAGGATAAGAGAGAATTTGGTCCCAAAAGCGGCACTCCCGATCCTGCGGGCGTACCAGAATCTAGCTGTTTGGGGTCTGTGGTAAAAATCTGTTGAATCCCTTGGGGATTGCTAATAAATACTTGTGGTTTAAAAAGTGGACCGATTCTTAAGGTGAAAGTATCACCATAATTTTTGGCGCATTCTTCCAGATATCCCAAAGGGTTTTTTACCCATTGGAATGTTTGTATCCAAGGGTGAGTGTTCGGTCCATTAGGTAGTTTTAAATTAGACATTTTGATAAATTCTCTATTGTTCTAGATAATTCAGAAAAATCGGCGGGTATGAGTTCACGATTCTAATTGAGAAATCGTTTTCATTGTTAATTCTTGCACATTATTAAACACTAGCTTTGCCCCAGCTTGTATCAGCTTTTGTGTATAAGCTTCACTAACTGCTGTTGTTTCCTGAACGTGGGGAGGTAATACTCCAACACCTAACCAAATCCGAGAATTATCTATGGCTTTGGCTTTTTCTACAGTGTGCATATCTGCTACAGTATCACCTACATAGACAACTGTTTGTTTTTGATTATTACCATTTTCTAAGATGTTAATAGTCGCAAAAAGTCCGGTAGGATCTGGTTTACCGGGTGCGTCTTCCATAGCAATTAGGATAGGAGATTGTAAACCTAAGCGTTTTTCTAAAACGTAGTTAGCACTCAAGCGAGTAGCACCACTAAAAAAACCCCAAGCAATACCAGATTGCGTGAGTTCTTGAAAATAACTAGGCTGTGCTAATAAAGGTTCATGACAAATGTAGCCGTTCCAATTTTCGGAGTCTGTACCCCGATAAAGGCTTTGAAAATAAGTAACAATATTTTCATAATCTAATTGTAGTTGTTCTCGCTGTTGTCCTTGACTGACAAAATGGCGGTAAATTAATTCTTGGGAGGCTTCCCAATCGTTATTCCAAATTCCTTCTGATTTGAGGTTGTCAATGTCTGTTGGTGTGGGACGATAGGCTTGGCAGGTAAAATGTTCGACTGTATCAGATATTGCCCGACGATATGAGCCGCTAACGTCACGGATAACCCCGTCTATATCAAATACAACTATTGCTCTTGTGCTTGCGGTCATGACAGAAACTAGAAAAGGATGATATACAAAATTCTATAGTAATTCTAATTTGATTTTTGGTGTTGCTGATTAAATATAGGGCTTACGCATTGACAAAGTTTTCTAAATATGTGATGTGGATTTTATCTCTTGTAGGGTGCGTCAGACCCAATAATTTGGTAAAAAACAGATTTCCTCTATCTGACGCACCCTACTCAATAAGTTATTCCCAAAGCCGAAAACGACGCAATTTCGTTCATTCATATGATGGTAAGTTAGTGAGCGTGCGTAAGTCCTAAAATATATGAATATGTCTCACGCCAAGGCGCAAAGGCGCAAAGAATTAAGGTTGCAAAGGTTAAATTTACCAATTTCATCTTTCCATATGGCTATCGCCACGCAGGCTATCAGTAACGCCTGATTTTTTAATTCCTATAGATAAAAGGCTAAAAACTGACAATGCTGATATAATAAGGCTACAATTGCGATTAAATCAGTGGCAAGCAATATAAAGTATGGTAACTATCGTTGTCCTGATTAACATCTTTATTTCTATTATGCTCTTTTATTTAGCTCAACAATTACGAAAAGCCAAAAATACTCTAGCCTTGATAACGGATATATTTAATCAATATGAATGTGCTAGTTATGCAGCTTTACATAGGTTGCCAGATAATATTTATTTAGCTAAAAAAAAGATTGCAAATCTCCATTTAGAGAACCAACTTTTTAAACAAAAAATCCAACAATTCCGGCAAATTCTCAGTCTCATTGTCCTACTTAGGCAAATTTCTCAAGGATCGTTCCCGTTTCCATATCTAAATTTGAAAAATCCGAGTAAACTAGGATAGAATCTCCAGAGTCATCAATTATGCTTAAGCGTTCCAAGTTCGAGACAACTCAGTCTCAAATCATGCACCGTTCTGAAGAATTAATTAGTGCTGCGTCAAACCGCTATCGCATTACCGTACAGGTGGCAAATCGTGCTAAACGGCGACGTTATGAAGATTTTGAAAATAACGAAGATTCTATCATGAAGCCTGTACTCAGAGCAATTATTGAAATGTCTGATGAATTAAATCAGCCAGAAATTATCGGTGAATTGTAATTTAAAAAAATCCTGGCGAATAAAATTCGCAGCTACACAAGCAAAGTCCACCTTCGTGGACTCATAGAAATTTAACCCACGAAAGTGGGTTTTATCTGTGTAGACGCGACTTATAGTCGCCCTACTTCTAAGTTTGGCGGTATTTTGGGTAATGTAAATGAAACAGCAAAAACTTTTGATAGGGCAATTTTTTTCACCATTTATCATTACTTTAATGTCGGTGATAATAGTTGTTTTGGGAATAGGAAATACTAATTTATTGCATATTGCACCCGCAGCCGCGCAAATATTTACTCCTAGCGATGTCTGGCAAAAAGTATATCAACAAATTCCTGATTTTCCCCAAGAAAACCAATATGTTAGTAAAGTAACTGGAAAAATTGTAGCTACAGATACTTTGGCTAGTCGCCTAATTCGCTATCATATTTATAATAAGGGTAGATCCCCAATTTATCGCCTGGATTGGAAACTGACTTTGGCTGATTATTTGGATGCGAATGAGACTATATATGTTGATAGTTATCCAGGCAATGACATTTTAACACAAAATCCTTTAGTTGGCGATCGCATGGCAATTAGTAAACTTACCCGTCGTCAAAGAAACAACCTTGTCCAAGTTTTAGTCAATATTTTTAGTCCCCCTGCTCAAAAGATGTAACTTTACCAGATATGGTGGATAAAAATTTAGAAGATCTAATCGTCAAAATTGCGAAGAAGGTCATTAAAAAAGAACTTAAAAATGGCAATTTAGATAATTTACCAATTATTTCTACTGAATCTAATCATGGATTGGATAATTGGCAAAATCCAGACACGACAGAGGAAGTTATTAATGATATCCAAATTATTCCTTACACTAGATTACCTGATCAAGAAGATATAGAACTTGAGCGTAAATTACGAGAACTCAAGTTTAAACAGGAGTTGAGAAAAGATTGGATTTCCTTTTTAGTGAAAGATGTAATTGTCTATTCTACAACTATGATTTTTATTTTGGTACTTATTGGCTTTTATCTATTTCGGATTAATTAACTGTCAATATACACTAAATGCAAATGTATATGTATAGGGCATTTTTTAACCCCACCCCCAACCCCTCCCCGCAAGCGAGGAGGGGGCTATAATATGCTTGTAAACCAGTTTTACTCCTGACTCCTGACTCCTGAATTCTACTGTATTATTATTGATTATTCATTACTGATCGTTGATTCTAATGGAACTACCGTAGCAGGTAAATGTTGATCCATCCAATTAAGTAAATCAGTGATTACTTGAAGATAATTAATATCGTAGTGTAAATCATGATAACCTCCAGGATATTCAATTCTTAATTTATCTGGATAGATAACATTTTGATAAAATATTTCACTTCCTGCTGGCAAGGCAATTCTATCCGCACCACCATGTAAAATTAACAATGGTACTTGCCATTTTTTCGCATGATTATGAATCCAATCTACTGTGGCAAAAAACTCCGTAGATAACCTAGCAGTAGCGAGAGTATGGCGTAATTTATCTTGAGTATAGGAATCTAAGATTTTCTGATCTCGTGAACCTGCGCGGACATCCAAGCCAATATTTAAGGAAAAACGGGGCCACACTTGGGAGAGTAATTTACCTAAAACGACGCGACTCAGGGGTACTCCCACTTGACCAATGCTGGGTGCAAAAGCAATCACACCTGACAACGCAGATTTATCTTGCACATAACGAAGAGTATAATCTAAGGCAATTACTCCCCCCATGCTATGTCCTAATAGAAAAATTGGGCATCCTGGTTGTTGTTGTCGAATTAAATTGAGGAAAGTTTGTAAGTCATCACGAAATTCAGCCCAGGTATTAATGTAACCTCTTTGACCAGATGAACGCCCGTGACCACGTAAATCACAGCCATAGATAGCATATTCTTTTGGTAACAAATGGTCAACTATCGTCTTGTAAAGTCCGCTATGTCCTCCGAGTCCATGGACTATGACTAAGATTCCCTTGATTTCACCGCCAGGATGCCAACTTTGGTAATACAAATCAAGCCCACACACACCTGAAAATTTTCCCTCTTTACGAGATGCGATCGCATTGCTATGGTAAATCATAGAGTTAATTTTTTACGTTCCTATCTAGTAAGCTACTAGCTTATTAACGTATATTGTAGAGAAAAGTGCTTCTAACTGTAGGAATAAATACAGATAATTTTCCTAAAAACAATCATGTTATCAAAATAACCAGAATAATTAATATAGATCCCCGACTTCTTTAAGAAGTCGGGGATCTGGATATGTTCAGTGACTTACATAACAATATTTTATATTGGCATAGATTACTATTAAACATTTAGTTATTGCCCACACCAATTCTTAATGCAGCTTCACAAAATTACCACATTAAGCCTTTTCCCCTGAAGAAGTTAGTTTGATAAGGCTGAGATGAAATTGGCATCAATCAATAAAAAAACAACTAACAAAACTGACAAATTATGAAATTTTCCCTAGCTGCAAATGCTGTGCAAGCGCGTCAAACAAAAGAAAGATTTGCGAAACCAGAAGAACAATTATCCTATGAATTGGGGAAAGCTGTCCAGGAATTACCACCGCTTTATACAAGATTATTAGCAGGAACAATTAGTTTCATCATCTTTGGAACAATTTCCTGGGCGCATTTTTCAGAAATTGATGAAGTCGCCACAGCAACAGGAGAATTAATTTCTTCTACCCAAGTTAGACCGGTGACAGCTTTGGGTAATGGTTCTATTTTAGCAGTCAAGGTGAAAGAAGGCGATCGCGTCACCAAAGATCAAATTCTCATTCAACGTGATCCCAATTTTCAGCAAACAGATGTCAACCGTCTAGCCAAATCTAGTAAATTAATTGAAGATGATTTACAACGATTACAAGCTGAACGTTCTGGAGGCAAAACTGCGGGAACAATCCTCCAAGATGAACTTTTAAACTCGCGGTTATTAGACTATAAAGCCAAACAAGCAGCAGCAGCAGCAGAAGCCAAACGTCAACAATCAATTCTCAATCAAGCCAAAGTCCGTTTGAGTCGCTTACAAGAAAATTTAGCCAATGCTAAAGTCAGTTTTACCAATGTGCAAAAAAACTTAGAAAATGTCAAAAGTTTACGTTCTATGTTAGATAATAATTTATCTATTGCTAAACAACGGGAAGAAAATCTTCGTACCTTAGTTGAACCAGGTGCTTTAACCAGAGTTGATTATTTAGATGCTAAAGAAAGATTAAATCGTGCCAATGCAGATATTATCAGAAATGCTGATGAAGTTACCAAAAACCAAAATAATTTAACGGAAGCAAAAGATAAAATTGCCTCTTTAGAAAAAGACGTTGCTGCCCAATTTCAAGAAATAAATCAAGCAGAACAGGCTTATCAAACAGCCCGAAATCAAAACATCCGGTTAACCTCAGAACGTCAAAGTGAAATTCTCACCCAAATTAATAAACGCAAAGAAGAATTAGCTACCGTTGCCGGTCAATTAGAACAAGCCAAACAACAAAAAGACGGAGAAACTATTAAAGCCCCCGTTGCTGGCACAATTTACAAAATTAAAGCTACCAAAGGTCCAGTCCAATCTGGAGAAGAACTACTATCAATTTTACCAGAAGGGGAAGAAATGCTCTTAGAAGTAAAAGTTATTAACCGTGATATTGGTTTTATTAATCAGGGAATGAAAGCAAAGGTCAAAATCGCCACTTTCCCGTTTCAAGAATTTGGTGTAGTTGATGGTGAAGTATTACAAATCAGTCCCAATGCCATAATTGATAAAGACTTAGGTTTGGTTTTTCCCACCAGAATTAAATTAAGTAAACATTCTTTAAATGTCCGCGGACAAGACGTAGAATTCAATCCAGGAATGGCGGCTAATGCCGAAATAGTCACTCGCAAAAAGTCAGTTTTAACATTCATTATTGAACCCATTACTCGACGTTTTAGCGAGGCATTTTCTGTGAGATAAAAGTCATAGATTCAGGATGTAGGGGCGCAGGGCCTGCGCCCAGTCAGGAACGAGTCTCAAAACAATTTATCCTAATTCCTCAAAAACAATATCCTCATAAACCGACTCAATGGGAAAACTTAAATCAATACTTCTTAGCTCGATATTATCCCCCACCTGATAATTAAAAATCTCCCAATTACCGCGATCATTTTTGCGGTATAAATCAATCGCTATTTTCTCAGCATCAACCAGAACATAATCTTGCAAACTAGGATTGCGACGATACAATCTAAATTTATCTCCTCGGTCATAACTGGCTGTACTGGGAGATAAAACCTCAACAATTAGACAGGGATATTGAATGGCTTGGATTGCAGTCCTATCTCTCTCGTCGCAAGTAACGCTCACATCAGGATAAACATAATCTTTCGTTTCCACAATATTTACACGACAATCGGAATTACCAACCTGACAACCACCGCCCCGTAAATGACCTTTAACAATGAAAATAATATTACTAGCAATCCGTCCATGATTTTGAGTCCCCCCACTCATAGCGTAAATTTCACCATTAAGATACTCATGGCGAAGCAGTTGTTGTTCTTCCCAGACAAAATATTCTTCGGGTGTTAATTTAGGAAACTTATCTTTTACAGCAATCATTTTTTATTACCTCATCTGCCCTCAACACAAATTAAAATCGCTTTCATCAACAATACCTTGTCCTTTGGTGTTTGTGGCTACTAATGTAGATAAGCAACTAAAGGTCTACAAAATGAAGAGGGGTGCTGATGGTAGGGATTTGTTGTTGGTGATTCTTGGTGTTTGTATGTTGTTTCAGGTGGTTTAATTAGGAGGAAGTTAAGGGATAATTTTGGATTTTGGATTGGATGTTTGATGTCGGTCTAAAATCCAAATTCACTAATGTGGAATTGATAAATAAAAATTGTAGTCAAAGGGGGATTTCATTTATTTCAAACTTAGTATTAAGGATTCTTTGGTATTTGGAAATACTCAAATTTGCAAACAATATCAGGATTAATACCTTTTTGGACAGCTTGTACTCGTCCATTAATACAAGTATTAATAATTTGAGCATTTGCTCTTATTGTCTCACGTTTATTTTCATTCTCCTGTCTGAATTTTTCCACATTACTTTGATTGACACAGGGATTTGTGTTAAATGTGGAAACAATTTGCCAACCATTATTACTCAAAGGATTACCATTGTTTCCATACGCCGTGGAAATTGAAAACCCACATTGAGTAGTAAATGTACTACTATAACCACTATAGCTAGAGCTAGAAAAACCGGGATAAGGTAAAAAACCCTGATTAATACTGTTTGTATTTAAATCAGATGCAGTTCCAGTATTGGGAGCAGAAGTAGTATTCGTTCCAGTTGTTACAACTTGATCTGCTGTTGGATCGCCTCCTCCAGCCGCTAAAGCATCTAATGAGTATGTAATTAAAAATACTATAACAATAGAAAAAAGATACAATTTACTCATGATTTTTTTGTTAAAAAGCTAGAGTGATAAAAAACTAGGGTCATATAGACCCTAGTGAAGAATGTTCTATAAATGCACCTAAAAAAGCTCAACTTCCTTAGAATAGATTTTATTGAACTTCTCTACATTCTTTATCGAGAGCGAATTCGGAAGGTTTGTTCAGGATCTCCAGTTAGTGTTGCATTACAAGCATACATAAAGACATATCCTCCGTTCCATAGATTTACATTTGGAGCATTAATGCAAGAGTTTGTGCCTTTAAGTCTGAATCGAACATCAGTAAATGATCCATTGTATATGTCTTCTTTAATGAAATTCTGGTTTGCTGCTTGTCCACAAGGGCGTACATAGATTGAAGCATTATTATTAGCAGAGCTTGCTGTCATACAGTAGTTAGAATTGTAGTTACTTTTTATTCTTACTTCTGCGGTCGCAAAGCCTGTTTGGCGATCCCCAGAACCTAAAACATCAAAATCCCACTTTTCTAAACTGTCTGGATTTTTTAAGTCGTACAAATTGACTCTTGAATTCAAGTTGTATAAATTCAATGCGTAACCGCTTCCGTCATTATTCTTTATACGTTCAATGGTTACTGCTCCTTGAGCTAAATTTGCATTACCAAGAGAAATGCCAGCAATAAATAATGCTCCAGTTGCAACTTTCAACAAGTGATTCATACAATTTCCCTGTTAGCTAGTAGTTAGATGCTGTGAAAAAGTGTTATTAGCAACCGAGTAGAAATGGTTGCTTGTGCCAATAAATCTATTTCAACCTGAATTTTTGGAAACTAGGTTTGATTTCAATGTCAAAGTTATGTAAAACTTGTATAAGATGTAAAACTTATTTGGGGTGAGTAATGGTACGGTCAATTCGAGCATCAAAATCAGGCTTGAAAAAGGCTGAAAAAAAATTCAATGGTAAAGATTGCACGCAAGATTACTTAGCAGGGGCTGCAAATTGTACTCGGCAGACTGTAAGCAAATTTTTTGCTGGAGTAGCTATAGACAGGCGATTTTTCCTAAGTATATGTGATGAATTAGGGTTAGAATGGAGAGAGATTGCCGACCTAGAGTCAGAAATAGACGGTGGAGAAGGTGGAGTAAATACCCAACGTGGGTTATATATCCCAAATACTCGCTGTCGTCGTTTATGGGGGCGCAAGGATCTAGTTGAAAAAGTTTTATCCCGCTTATCTGATCCACAAGAACCATCTATTCTTGCTCTTAGTGGTAGTGCAGGGTATGGAAAAACAGAGGCTGCTACACAAATTGCTAAAACTGCTCTGAAAAATAATACTTTTGCAGATGTTCTGTGGGTGACAGCTAGACAAACAGAATTAGTTGATGGTCGTATTAGCGAAGAAAATCAGTATGAAGTGCTAAATTGGAATAGGTTTCTTCATGAAATAGCTGATCAACAACTTAAGTGTCCGGTAGAAGGAGTTCACCAACGTCTTAAAGAAGAAAAATTACTTGTTGTATTAGACAACGCTGAAACAGCAGATTTAGAAAGTATTCTTTCAAAACTTAACCGCATACTTAGTCCGAGTCGGGCGCTTTTAACTAGTCGTGTGAAAACCAAGCCTCCCTACGTAGGGCTGATTCCAATTGAAGGACTAGATATAACATCATCTGGTGAATTATTAAAGGATGAAGCAAAATACAATGAGATACCTATACTAGAAAATATAAGTAATGAACAAATTGAGAGAATACATAAACTTTCTTGTGGGTAGAGTCGAGGGCGGGTATTATCCCGCGCCCCTCTCTGTTAAATCTGGGCGTGCAGCTTTCACTGCACCCAGCTTCCGATGTTCTTAGCTTTCGCTTTTGCTCATGTGAATATAATCGTGGCAGCTTTCATGAATTGCTAGAAGGTTTTTTGGTTTCCAATTGTTATGATTGGCATCAACATGATGTAGATGTACCTTCTCATCACTGAGCATTTTAAGACCACAATGACCACATTTATGGCTTTGCCGTTTGAGGGCTTTAGAGGTATTGTTGTTATAGAGCTTGCTATTACGTTCGCTCCAATAACTTAAATCTCCGTCGTAAGGTGATTTCTCTCCTTTGACCATGATATGTTTGTGTTCGGAGTAAGGAACTGCTGGGAACGCCTTATCTAGTAATTTCTTGCTAGAGTAGCGGTTTAGCTTAGTTTCCTTGTTGAATACCCTAAATGCTCTGTTTTGGATATGGAATAACGAGTTTCTTGACCCGTCCATCTTGCAGAAGCGGTGGTAATTCCTCCAACCTCTAACTACAGGGGCTAATTTCTCAGCCTTTGTGGTAGAACCATAATTCGAGTTGTTGACGATATGTTTTACTTTCTTGCGAAAAGATTTAAAGTTGTCCGCTGATGGAACGCATCTAAACTTCCCGTTTTTCTGAACTTTAAAGTGCCAGCCTAGGAAATCGAACCCATCTGTCGCGGCGGTTAGCTTCGTCTTTTTCTCACTGACTTTCATTCCCCGCACTGCTAAAAACTGACTGATTTTTTCAAGTATTTCTGTGGCATCGTCTTGGGGTCGGAGTATTATCACCATGTCGTCCGCATAACGGATTGAAGGTTCGATAATATGTTCCTTTGGGGTCTTGTCTGTGATTCGATTTTTAGAAACCGTGTGGTGTCTATGAATACTTTCAATTCCATTTAAGGCGATGTTAGCTAATAGTGGACTTACCACGCCACCTTGAGGTGTTCCTTGTTCGGGGAACTCTGGATTAACTCCGGCTTTGAGACAAAGGAAGATTCCTTGTCTTATGCTGTAAGGAGCGATGAGTCTGTCCATGATGGCGGTGTGGTTTATCCTGTCAAAGCATTTTTCAATATCGAGTTCTATAACTCGTTTATCTATTCCATTTCGTGTAGAACATAGGTTGTTGTACAGGTATTTCTGGGCATCATGTGCCGAGCGTCCTGTCCTAAACCCGTAGCTCCTGGCGTGGAAGGTTGCTTCGTGTGCTGGTTCTAATGCGTATTTGACAAGGCATTGATACGCCCTATCTGCAATAGTAGGGATTTTCAGCATCCTGGTAGTACCGTCCTTTTTGGGGATGGGTATTTCTCTTAGCCCCTGGTGTTTCCAGTTGTTGGCGGATGCTTTTAGCAGTTCATTAAGCTCAAAGCGTTCCTTAAAGGTAAGGGACTTTTTGCCGTCAATTCCTGCGGTCTTTTTCCCAGCGTTTAGCTGTGATACTTGACGGATAGCCAGTAATCTCGCTGCGGAGGATTTCAGAATCAGCTTTTGTAGGGACTTAGCTTTACGCTTGTCTCCAACTTGAACCGCTTTGTACACTCGTTTTTGTAGGCGGAATAGGTTACGGCGGAATTTCTTCCAAGGTAACTTCTTCCAAGATTCACTAGAGTTGTCTCTGTGTCCAATCATGCTCTGCTCCAATCTGTGTATTCTGAACACCTCAGACCAATTACGGTCTGTCCTACCCGGATTGAAGGGATTCCGCTGCTCGTCCAGCCTACTTATGGGGTTCGACCGCCCCTAGACCTTCAATCCGTTTTTATTCGTTCCCTCGGATGATTGTTAGTTCCGTTAGGTGTAGCCACTTCAACCGCTGGATTCCCTGGACTCTTACCGCTATCAAGCGCAGGATGCGGCGGGAATTAACTCCAGTGTGGTCAGGGTTTTTGATGTTGCGCCCTGCCTCTAAGTAGGTCGCTTTTTAAGGCTCTGTTTCACCGTGGGAACTCCCCTTTAGCACCAGTGTCACCCCACAACGGATGTCTGATTATGCCCTGTTCCCAGCTTCGACCTCCCGAAACCGAGTCGGGTTATCGTGGGCAGATGGGGAGTCATACCTGAGTCTGGTAGATGGGACTTGCACCCATATCAGACCGAGAGTTCAACCTTTTTCCATGATTGGATGGGGTTGGTTAGCTTATGTACGGGCTGGATACCGTGATTCAGCTAACAACGAATCGCACGCGCTCCCTTAGCACTGCATTTTGTGGTCAGCAGTATTTTACATTACAATGCAATTGAGCCAGTCCTAGCTGGGTTAGAACAAGCTCAGGGAGAAGTAGAACAGTTTTATAAGTTTACTTTAGAAACAGCATGGCAACGCATCAACAATATATCACAGGATGTACTGCGTTATATGGGTCAGAATGATGCAGGTGTTACTCAACTAGAGTTATCTAGTTTTCGAGGATTATCGAATTTGCAGTTAAATACAGCACTATCTGAATTGAGACGTTGGTATTTAGTAGAAGACAAAACAGATGAAAAAAGCCAGAAGTGTTGAATGTTAGGAAAAGATTAAAAAAAAGTACCATAATTTGATACAATCTAAAAAAATCTAGATAAAGAATTATCAAATTATGCGCTTAAAGAATTTCCCAGAAGTGGTCAAAACAATATTGAAACCATTGCCCAAAAAAGATTATCCAGTTCTGGACACATTTTCATTTGTATCAGTGTGGTTACAGTATGTCATGGATAAAAGTATAGTGAGTATGAGAGATTTATTTCAAAGACTAAATAATCAAGGGATAGATTTAAAAATATCAAATTTTTCCAAGGCAAGTAAAAAGAGAGATACTCAAGTATTTTTGGAGATAATAACTGAATTAAACAATCAACTGAGAAAGAAAAAAGGAAAGGAAGAAACCCAAGCATTATTTCCTATAGATTCAACAATTATTACATTAACAAGTAAATTATTATGGAGTCAAGGATATCATCAAGTAAAACTATTTTGTGGGTTAGATAGTTTGACATCAGAAGTTGGTGGAATGGTGATTCATTTTGGGCAAGGACATGACCATAAATATGGACAAGAAACAGTAGAAGCAATTCCGTCAAAAGGAGTAGGGATAATGGATAGAGGATTTGCATCCTCCGAAAGAATATCTGAATTAAAACAACAAAAAAATAAAGCTTTTGTCTTAAGAATTAAAAATAATGTCACTTTAGAAATGCTAGAAAATGGTAATTGTAAAGTTGGCAAAGATGAAAGAGAAGTGGAAATTAGAGTAGTAGCATTTTGTGATATAGAAACTAAGAGTGAATTTCGTTTAGCAACAAACTTATTAAATGAAGGAGAAGAGCAAGTTAGTAATCAAGAGATTATGGAAATTTACATACAAAGATGGCAAATTGAATTGTTATGGAAATTCTTAAAAATGCACCTCAAGTTAGACAGACTTATGACAAAGAATGAGAATGGAATTAGAATTCAGATAATGTGCTGTTTAATCGCTTATTTGATATTGCAACTAATAGAAATACCGCAAGAATTTGGCAAAACTTTATTAGATAAACTCCGTTATCTTCAGTCCTATATGTGTCAGGAAATAAGTTATGTTCATTGGTTTAGAAAACTTATTTGGATAAGATGAAAAATAGCACTTATAGGCTAAGTTTATTTCAATATGTAAAGTTTTATTACGCTATTCAACATTTCTGGAAAAAAGCAATCTGAGATATGATTTACATCCTTGGATTAGAAGTAGTGTACGTAATGGCTTGGTTGATAATTGGCAACCCTCACTTCAAGATTTAGAACAAATTGCTAAATCAAAGTTTGGTATTGATATATAAAAATCATAGGTAGATCAAGTATGACTACAGTAGATTTAACAATCGTTGAAGAAAGAAAAAATTTATTTAGTTTATTACTAAGATTTGAACAGAAGTGTTTGCCATTAAATAGTGAAAGCGAAAGATCATTTAACTCGCTATATCAAATTTGGGAAAAAGCTAGTGGTGACTTGTTTTCCTTCTGTTACTGGAATGACTATTTTCGTTGTGGGAATATTGTGCTTCGAGTTGCTAAATCCCTTAATTCTATACAAATAGAAGGACAATTACTAAGCGAAATAGGTTGGATTTGTATGGAATGGGAGGATTTTATAACTGCCGAAAAATATTTTAATGATTCATTAAATAAATATCGGTTAATTAAAGATATTAAGGGAGAATGTCGCTTATTGAGATATTTAGGAGTATTGTCACATCGCCAGAATTTACTAAATGTTGCTCTAAATTATTACAATCAAACGTGGAATATTGTAGAAGCTAATCATAAAATACATCAGTATGATGATAAATGGGATTTTCAAAAAGCTGAATTACCCAATGTTATTGGATGTATTCATTTAGAGTTACAAAATTTTGATGAAAGTTATCACCAACTTAACCTATCGGTAAAAAATTACCAGTTTTTGCTAGAAAAATATCCTGAACTAAGAGAAAAAAATCGTTATTTTTTACCTGACCCATTGTTAAATTTGGGTAAATGGCACTTATTTCAGCAAAATTATACACAAGCAAGAGAATATTATCAAGAAAGTCTTGAACTCAGCAAAGAGATTAATCGTCCTGATACAATTGCTGGTGTATTGTTATTAATGGCTGAATTAGCTGAGATAGAAGGTAATAAAGATGAAGCTATAAATTTAGCTAGTGAAGCAGAACTTGTAGCTGGTACTGAAATAATAGCTGTACGTGATCGCGCTGCGAGTCTTCGTGAGCGATTAGAAGCCCAAAAAAGCCAAACACCAATTCACACTTACTGACGAATAACACCAAATTCAAAGTTTACTTCTATCAACTTAATATCTTCCCCCAATGGGGGATTTATGAGAGCAAAGTTCAAAAAACAGCACCATGAACACGCCCAATTACAGCTTATTACTGCAAAGCTTTTGGACACCACCTACCACACCCATTCCCGAAAATTCCCACTCAAATAATCATCCCCCAGAACCAACAGAAATCGCCGAATTTATAGGAGAAGAAATACTCTATCCACCAATAATTATCAATAGGAATAAATATGTATTAAAATAGAAGCCAATAGCTAACTTAAACCCTCAAAAATTATTAAACAAAAACAATGAACATTAAGCAGAATGTCTTAGAAGTTTCAGGATTAGAACTTACCAAGACTATCTTAGTAGATTTACAAAAGCTCGCCTCTTGCTCTGGAGAACCAATAGCATCTGTCTATGCAGATAACTTACTGCGTACCATGCGTATTATGCGCGATAAATTACCTTTTGACCCCTATACAGAAGTGGTAATGGCATTACATGATGCACTTGCATATTCTAATCGTTGGATTGACTATAATGCCAGTCAATATCAAGGAGTTTGTGAATTACTTACATCCCTAGTCAATCAAGAAACAATCAACAATTCATCAGTTGAAGCAGCAATTTTAACCCTAGAAAACTTAGGCTTTGATACCATACCATTTGGAGTCAAACTTGATGAAAGCCTGGATATACATGAAGACGAGGAATAATAGCAAATGGATGATAAATCTATTCCTCAACACTTTCTAGATACCTCAGTTTTACGTTCTTTGCTACTAGGTACGCAAGTCTATAAGCAGTATTTTGAATCTCAACTTACTGACCAAACGCTTTATATTTCTAATTACGTGCAGATGGAGATGAGGCGCAGTTATCTGATTAATCTTATTTCCTTCTACTTTGTGCTGCGCCTAGAAACTATAAATAATATTGGCGATGCGATCGCACTGTGGAGTAATAGATTTAAAACCAGCGAACTTAAAGCTATTTTACAACTTATTCCCCAACTTTTTAGCACCCACCAACTCAACTTTAGTAGTCCCCAAGATAAAGAAAAAGCTATCTCTATTTTAGGAATTTATATCAAACGTTTTGAACTTCTACTCAGAAAAAAGTTTAATAATACCAATACAGATTCTACCACCTGTACCCGCGCCCTTGTACCGCTTACCCTTGACTTACAAAATCTGGCTGCTGGCTTAAAACAGTTTGCTGATGAATTTGGAGATGTAAAAAAATGTCGCAGCAACTGTCAGATTGACCAAGTTCTTTTAGTACAATACCGTGCAGAAATTGAGCAATTAATTCAAATTGCTGCTCAACTACCCAAAAACTCAAATACTAGAGGATTTATTAATATTGCCAATAATTTAAAAGAAATATTAGCTCAAGGAGCAACAGCCTGTGACTGCAACCGTTGTGAAAAAATTGGAGATGCTGTCATTGCTTTAAATGCACCCCGGAATATGCAACTAGAACATACTGATAATTCCTTTGACTATTTATGTCCAACAATTAATCAACCCCATTACAAACATCCTTCAGAGAGGAAAATCTTTGCCAGATGATAATTTTCTAGTAAATTACTATAGCATTTATCAAAAATAACTTTGTAAATTCAGAGTTTACTTCTGTCAACTTAATATCTTCCCCCAATGGGGGATTTATGAGGGCAAAGTTCAAAAAACACCACCATGAACACGCCCAATTACAGCTTATTACTACAAAGCCTGTGGACACCACCTACCACACCCATTCCCGAAAATTCCCCCTCAAATAATCATCCCCCAGAACCAACAGAAATCACCGAATTTCTAGCAGAAGAAATACTCTATCAACAAACAATTCCCGCCACCGAACCCAACCTCAAAACCATCCCCAAAGACCTACCAAAACAACTAATCAAAGCCCTACAATCATTAGGAATAACCCAACTTTATTCCCATCAGATCAAAGCCTTACAAGCAATTAGAAAAGGTAAAAGTTTCATCTTTGATTTTTAAACCGTAAGGGTTTGAGGTCCCCGACTTCTTAGAGAAGTCGGGGATCTGACTGCAAATATAAGTTATATAAACCCTAATTATTCCATTGCTTCATTCACAGGGAATCTATCAATTAATTGCATCGCTCGTTGAGCATTGCGTCGCAATACATCTGGTAAATTAGGAACATGAGGAATCTGGGATAATAAATCTAGAGTGCGGCGTAAAATTCGCACTACGTCCCCTTCATCTAAAGTGGTTTTCTCACATAATGCTTTCCACTCTACCCCTAGCGCCCATTGTTCCACCAAGGAAATCAAGCTGATAAAACGAGTTTCTAAACCTACAGGTAAGGCTACCCCATGACGATACTGTACCTTTAACACAGAACGGCGAATAGGTTGTAATGTTAACCAGGCTGCATCTGCTTCTGTAGACAGGTTGAAATCAACCTTAGTATCTGGGCGGGGGCTTTCTGTCACCAAGGCGGCTATTACTGCTGCTAGGTTATGGGGACCAATATTATCTAATTCTCCACTGGCTAAAACTAAACCTAACCACAATTCATTTTCACCGCGAATGGCTGCCGCAATTTCTCCTAATTTTGTGGGAACTAAGTTATCCAAACATTCAAAGAATTGCAAAATTTCAATTAAACAGAGAAACTCTTCCCAATATCTTTGAGACTGTAGTGATACCTGTTCTTGTAGGTGTTCAATTTCTGCTTCTAATTCGACACAACGCGCTCGATTTTTGAATATTTTGGCAATGTTACCCGATTTATAAATGGGATGGTTTTCTAACTGTTCTTGGACAGCAGTTAGGCGACTGAGTTGTTCTCTTACTTCTGTGGGTAGATGGTTAAATTCTTCAGGATTGGGTATGCTTTGAGCGATCGCAATGGTGCTTTCATCACCACGAATTGATTGTCCTCGTTTCAAGCTCAATTCTGAAGGTGGTATTAGCTCAGATGGAACTTCTACTCGTGGCATTTCTGCATACATATCTAATATATCTGCTGAAGTTGCCACATACCAACGGTTATTTTGCCCCAAGCAAACAAAGTAAGATGTCTCACCCACACTCACGGCTTTGTCAACCAGCACTACTGTTATTGGTAGGGGTGACATGGCGTTTCTGTCGTTGAGACTCAACATAGTTCCAGATATGGCAAAATCTAGCATCATTGCCAGTTGTGCCTGTCTATCTTCCTGTGCCTGTTCTTGCAGGGTTTTGAAAATTTGGCGTTCTACTTTCAAGCGTTGACGCAGTTTTTCATATTGCATCAATTCACTTTCATCAATTGCCGCCAGTTGTGATTGAATTTGCGATAATTCGCTTTGAAATTGTCCCAGTTCTTCAAAATCTGGTTGGAGGTGCAAATTGGACATATATTGTCCAAAACTGCGTTCTATCAGTTCTCTGGCTTTTTCTATGGTGTGGGTTTGCAGCAGGTTCAAAACCATACCGTAACTGGGTGTAAACTGACTAACTAAGGGATCAGCTTTGGATGTAGCTAAATAGGATGCTTCTTTTGCGCCTTCAAAGGGGGTTTGTAATGTTACTACATAACCTTGCATATCCATCCCGCGACGACCAGCCCGCCCTGCCATTTGCAAGAATTCCGAAGCATTGAGTAAGCGGTGTCCGTTATCAGTGCGTTTAGACAAAGTAGAAATAACTGTTGTCCGGGCGGGCATATTAATTCCCGCTGCTAAGGTTTCTGTGGCGAATACTACTTTAATTAATCCCTGCTGAAACAGTTCTTCGACGAATCCTTTCCAAGCTGGTAAGATGCCGGCATGATGGGCAGCTATACCTCGATACAGTGGGGCAACTTGTCCAGCCCTGCCAGCATCGGGGTTACGGCGTAAAAATTCGTCAATTTGTTGGCGGAGGATTTGGGACTCATCATTATTAACTAACCATAAATCACCAACTTCTTCAACGGCTTTATCACAGCCCCGACGACTGAAGATAAAGTAAATGGCGGGAAGCATATCCCGTTCTTGGAGTTGGCTCAGGGTATAAATAATACCGGGCGGTTCTGGTCTACCAGCTTTGCCTTTTTCCCAATATCCTTTTTTAGCCTTTTTGACTAAGCGGGGATTAATTTTGGTATTAGTTTCATTTAATAACGGAAACAATCCTTTGGGATTACAAAAGTTAAATTCTAAGGGAACGGGGCGAAAATCGGAGTAAATCAGGTCTGTGGGACCATGAACATGATTTAACCAACTGGTAAGTTGATCACTGTTGGCAACGGTGGCAGAAAGGGCTACAAGTTGGACGCTGCGGGGACAGTAGATGATGGATTCTTCCCAGACTGTACCCCGTTGGCGATCGTTCATGTAGTGGCACTCATCTAGCACTACAGCCTCAACGTCGGCTAAGGAGATGCCAATTTGACCTATGGGCGTGCCATAGAGCATATTGCGGAAAATTTCTGTGGTCATGACCAAAATTGGTGCATCCCTATGAATGGAAGCGTCTCCGGTGAGGAGTCCAACTTGATCAAAGCCAAATTTTTCGCGGAAGTCTCGGAGTTTTTGATTAGATAACGCCTTCAAGGGAGTGGTGTAAAATACCCGTTTCCCGCGAGATAAGGCGCGATAGATGGCATATTCCCCGATGAGGGTCTTTCCTGAACCTGTGGGCGCACAGACAACTACTGAACGGTCAGCATTGAGGGAGGCGATCGCTTCTTTCTGGAATTGATCTAATTCAAAGGGGAATATTGACTCAATGTCAATTTCATTAGCAGAGGCAGAATAATTCACTCAATCATAATTTACAAGCAGACTGTCTACTATCATAACGTGATTCGTGGTTTCCTACGTTGATATGAAAAGCCCAAGTTGTGAAGGTATGACTGAGCTTTTTTTAATTACTTTACTATTTCGGCAATTTTGCGGAGACCTCGCCAAGCAATTACACTGACTACTTCCGCCAAGAAGTTTGTTGCAAAATTTGATCTATTTCTTGAGGAAAAGGACAATCATCAGGAAAAGAAAAAGATTGATAATCAGAGTTCTCTCGCAGAGTCGTTAATGCGCTGATATAACATTCTATAAATATTTCATCCCAATACGGTCTTAAGCTGGGAGAGTCTTCCAATAAGCCTTTCAATTCTCGCTGACTACGCTTAATTGTTTCTGTCCAACCACGATAGTCTTGAACGTAGTCTGAATAACAAAGTTTAAGACAATGTTCTAGCATTGTGATGAGCCGATTTCGCAATTCTCGCTTTTGACTCCTTCCCAAACTTTCAATCTCCTCAATTAAGTCTTCCCAGTCAACACTATGATAATTTTGCTCTTTCAATAGATTAATTGTCTCTTCAATCCAGAGGGCGTAATCTGTTTGGGTTAGCATAGTATTTTTCCTCTTTCCCTAATTTTACACTTTTTTATCATTTTACTATTTCGGCAATTTTGTACAGAACTCGACAGGCAGATTCTAATTCGTTTTGGGTAGACAGTGGGGCAAATACTCGTGATATGGCATAGTGTTGATTTTCTAGTTTGACAAACACAATATCGTCGCCATTGGTTAACATTCCAAAGTTAGGTAGATTAGTGTTGGGACTAGCCATTAAGTAAGTCAGGGTTTGTGGCAATGCTGACCAAACTGATAACATGATTTTTTTTGATTCTAAAACAATTACCCATAGGCGGTCTTGTAATACCAGTAAATCTATTCCACCCTGGAGAGTTTCTTCGCTATCAGCTATTGTTATTTGTACAGATTCTTCTGCTTTGATGCGAAAAGGTGGATCATATAAACCTGCAACGGTAAGTAATGGAGAAACGAGTAATAGCATTACTGTACTTTCTAATAAATGCCCACCTGAACGGTGATAAAGATAACGTTTCCAGAGAATTTCTAGGTTGGTGTGGTCATTGGGATTAATTTCAGGTAATTGATCATGCCATTCTGTAAAAAAATCCTCTGATTCACTGCGACTCAAGCCAAATCGTTTTTCTGCTTCAGCGATGGTGGTGATAGTTTCAGTAACGGCTAGTGTTTGCATAGTGGATTTTTGTCTCAGTAGTTGCATCTACGATAAAATAATTTCACCGACCTGATTTTATCTAAAACTCTATTATGACTATTGCTGAACAGATTTATGCGATCGCTAAAACTCTTCCCCAAGATCAAGCTGATGCGATTCTGACTTTTGCTGAATTTATCCGTGCTAAACATCTAAATACTAACCAAACTGTTAAAAATATTGACGAGTTACCTTGGTCAGAATTTGTTTATTCACTTGCTGGAACTTGGACAGATGACTTTCCCACTTTAGAAGAAATTCGCGCTGAATCAGGACAAGACATTCTGCGGGAGAGCCTTTAAATGTACGTTTTGGACACCAACACACTGATTTATTATTTCAAAGGTCAAGGACAAGTTGCTGAAAATTTTGCTAATGTCTCTGCTCAAGAAATTAGTATTCCTACGATTGTTTTTTTTGAATTACAAGTTGGTATTGCTAAGTCCACTTCACCCGCAAAACGCACTCAACAACTTCAAGAACTTATGAGTCGGGTTAACCTGGTTTTGTTTGATAGAGAAGCTGCTCTTGCTGCTGCTAAAATTCGTGCTGAGTTGGAGCAGCAAGGAACTCCAATCGGTCAAATGGATGTTTTGATTGCTGGTACAGCCATAGCATTGCAAGCAACTTTAGTTACTCACAATATCAAGGAGTTTTCCAGGGTTTCGGGACTCACAATTGTTGACTGGTATTGATTACTAATCAATAAGCTTAACGGCTAGTCCTTGCATGGTGAATTGTTTCCGGTAGCTGTGTTTATATCGTTACTGCTACTTTACCAACTTGCGTGGATGGTTCGGGTATAGGTTGTCCATCTTCTTTTAATACTTCTAGGTATAATGCGATCGCTTCTTTAATATTTTCCTGTACTTCTGCTAAGGTATCGCCAATACTGACACAACCGGGTAAGTCGGGAACATAAGCGCCCCAGTTTGTCTGGCCACGTTCGTAGATGACTGTGTACTCAATCATTTTTTCGTTCATAATTTTGCTTGCTTCCAAATTGATGAGAGTGTACCGACTGGAATATCATCACTTGGTTTTCCGGGTACAACTACGATACCTGATTTGCTTGGATGTTTGAGGATACGATGACTACCTCTGATGCGATCTATATACCAACCATCTGCTTCCAGGATTTTGAGAACTTCTTTAACCTTCATAATTTACAAGCAGACTATTTACCATCATAACTTGATTAGTGATTTACTACATTGAGAGCAAAAGCACAAGTTATGAGGTTATGAGAGAGAGCCTTTAGATGTACATTTTGGATACCAACACCCTTGACCCGCAAAACGCACCAGTAGTGTGATATTATAGTCTGGGTATAGAAAAATTTATACAAAAGATAAATTTTTTGATACATAAAAATTAAGTGCCAATAAAAAACATGAAAAGACAAACCGAACTTTTGGCAGAAGTTGAAAGATTAATATTTATCGTAGCTATAGTCGCATTGATAACATTAGTAGCTACCTACTTCGTAGTTTCTTCAATACAAAATATTCCTCCAGGGATATTGGAGTTTCTAAAAAGTATACTTACAAATTTGATACCAGTTCCCTTTCTTTTCATATTGTCATTTGTTATATATCGACGTATTCAATCTATTCGTCATAAAAATGATACTGAAAAGTTATCTGAATTATTGGTTGAGGATGTAGTTAAGAAGTTACGTGAACCAACTACTAAAATTGGGCATTTGCTCAAGATTGAAGAAATTCTATCCAAATTTGATATAGAAACTATGTCTCAGTTGCTGAAAGAAGCTCATTATGCTGGAATAGTAGCTGTTCATCAAAGCTTATATGATAAAGATTTTGAGAAGCTCATTGGTAGATCAAAAAAAGTTACTATTTTGAATACATGGATTCCAAATCTTGATTTTTTAGCTGATGCCTTAGTAGATGCTTTAAGTAAAAAAAACACTGTGCAGATTCTGATGCTGTACCCTAATTCGGGTATTGCAACATTACGTAGTGAAGCATTACACAGGTTTGGTACTTCTAAATTTCAAGAAAACCAAGTTAGATCAGGTGTAGAACATTGTCTTGATGTATTAAGTGACATTGCTGAGAGAGTAGACGAGGAAAACAGAAAATATTTGCAGATTAAGCTTTATAATGCAATGCCTTCAATTTCTGTATATAATGTTGATGAACACTTTTTTGTAAGCCTGTTCTTTCATGGACAACTTGCTATAAAAGCCCCTCAAATCGAAGTACAGAGTGAAACTTCTATTCTGGGAAAATCAGTCTCTAGGGAAGTAGCAATGTTATGGAGTATTGGACAGGAATTTTCTGATGTGAGAAATTGGCGAACGGAAATCAGTATTATGGCTGACAAATTCTAATTATAATCCTTTAACGTTTAATAGAGAACACTAATGATTACCAATCTTGACAACGAAGAAGAGAAACTGATTGCTTTATTTAGAAGTCACAAAGTTTTTCAAGGAATTGAGTTTATATCTCAAAAGGATTTTCTTCAAATACTTCTTCAGCGAAGATTCCTTTCGCTCGAATTTACTAAAGTTTATGATATGGCGATTGATGGTCTTACAGATATAGAAGCTACCAAGATAGCTCGAAAGATTTTACGGGAAGAGTACCCTGATATCAATGGAAATACGCCATCACACAGGGAAGAATTAGTTCATGACTTAATTTCTCTTGGAGCTACGCAGTCCGAGATTTCAGGTTCTCGTCAAACAGTTACAACAACTCGTACAATTGAGGAGATTGAATCGCTTATCAGTGTTGCTGGAGCAGAACTATGCGACATCAAGTTATTAACTGTATTGAGATTTTGGGGTGAGATTTTGATCTCAGTTGAGTATGGTGAATTTTGGAAAAGAATGTCTAAGCAACTGAGTATTAGTGGAGACAATCAATCACGCTTTTACTATCCTCACTATTGTCACGATGCTAGAGAATCTATGGAGAAAGCATCACTTTTATCATCTACTCACTCAGGTAGATTGGGATCACGTTTAAGAGAAATGCTAGAAACTGAAAAAAATGGAGAATATTTTCTTGAGATGGAAAGAGAAATTTTAGATATAAAGACCAAGTTCTATGATCAGTTTACCGAACTGCCAAGTTATAAGTTACTTCTTGTGAATTAAATCACAATTTGACGGCTTGCTAATAGATAGTGTTGATGTTACTAAGATTGTCTGTACAGCTAGTTGTTTAGCGATCGTTCTCCCAGACCAATTTAATGAAATTGAGGATAGCGATTCCTACGGAGCGTTTCGCTATCGCACTATATTTTAGGGTACGTTAATGAAGCGATTAAATAAGGCTATGATATAGGGGTAAACCTTTGATTTCTTCCCCTGCTGCTAGTTTATGGAGATATAAATATGACTGTGCAATTTAGAGAAAAAGCTTTGATGGCTTATGAAACCATGCCATCAAGTCAGAAAAATAGGGTTTCTAAAGTAATAAAGCAGCTAGATGTTGATAAATCACAGCGATTAAAGTCTGATAAACTTGAGGATACAGATACGTGGGTAGTCAAAGTAGATCCCACAGTACGGCTACTATTTAAAAAAACAGATCAGGGTTTTTTGATAATTGATATTATTGACCGCAAAAAGGAAGATTATTCGTGATCACACTTTTTCCTTATAAGTTTGATATCAACAAATGTGATCAACAGATCCAAGAACTACAACATTTTCTAACAGCTAATTTAGCAATTTCAGTCAAAATAGAATAGTGTGTTTGAAGTAAGCCGCATTCCTTTAAATCAATATATGGATACTTTAACCAAAAACCGAGAGCAGATTATTGAGTCAATTAAGACATTGCCAGAAGATTCACTCACTGAACTCATCAATTTTGTTGATTACCTGCGCTATAAAGCAACTCAAAAACAATCCCAAAAAACTAGTAAAAACTTTTTGCTTTCAATTGCAGCCTTGGGAAATTCAGTAAAAAAGAGTGATAATGGAAAATATTAACGCAGCCATTTCTGGTTTCCCAATCTAATCAGCTATGCAAAACCTCACCAGAATTACCCGCAACCCAGAAGTAATGGGCGGCAAACCCTGCATCCGGGGAATGCGTGTTACAGTTGGTACTATCGTTTGCTTAATGGCATCTGGACACAGTGCAAATGATATCCTCAAGGTTTACCCATACCTTGAAGAAGCAGATATACATGAAGCTCTTGCCTATGAGACTGGTTGCCTTATAATAAACACTAGGCCTTAAAATTGGGAAGCAAGCAAATGAATACTATGGATAATTCCCCAGGGTCAGATAGATCATCAGAGATTTTAGTATCCGTGACAGAGTTACAAAATCAGCTTAATGACTTACTCAAACAACTATCACCAGAAAGATTACAAGTGCTTGCTGATTTTGCGGCTTACTTAGCAAATGCTGAAAGCGAAGCTGCAACCCAAGAACTTTTAGCAATTCCTGGATTGCTAGAACGAGTTAAGCAAAATCAAACAACTCCTAAAACCCATTACACAAACTGGAGAACCCTTCGCTCTGATGTATGAAGTTGTTCTCCATCCCGATGCCCAAAAGGTTTATGTTAATGCTGATAAAGCCCTAGCAAAGAAAATTGCCCGATGTTTACAGCAGTTAGAGCAAACCCCCCAGTCGCACCCTAACATCAAAGCCCTCAAGGGAGATTATGCAGGGTACTATCGCTACCGAATCGGCGACTACAGGGTAATCTATTCGATAGAGGATGAAGTGGTGCAGGTATTTGTTGTGGCTATCGCTCATCGCAGCGAAGTATATGAACAGTAAATGTGAGTTATGATTTTACTGGTAGATTGGATCAACAACCTCACTTATCACCCTTTCCCCAATTCCTGAGCGCGTTCTTTTGAGGCTTTGACGGCTTCAATGACAGCAGAACGAAAACCGGCTTTTTCTAAGGCGCTGACACCGGCAATAGTTGTACCACCGGGACTGGTAACTCTATCCTTGAGTTCCGCTGGGTGGATTTTTGTTTCTTGTAACAGTGTAGCTGTTCCTAAGACCGTTTGTACAGCTAGTTGTTGAGCGATCGCTCTTCTATGCTAAGTGAATGAAATTGAGGACAGCGATTCCTACGGAGCGCTTCGCTATGATGTAAAAACGCAAGTTATTACCTTCTCAAGTATAAACTGGGGATTTTTAGTCATCTGAAGATGACTTTTGCTATTAGACTGGGAATTCATTCCCAGGCGGGCTACAGGTTTTACGTTAAATTACCCAATTCTCACAAACTTCTTGCACTACCAAAGGTCATCTTTATGCCACCAATACCACTTTACTTGATTCTCATCACTCTCTTGCTGGTTGTTATCCCATCTCTATTTACTATTTTTCTTCGCATATCTCTTTATCTCCATTTAATAATTGACTAACGAAGTCCAAAGATTAATCAAAACAATATCAGCGGGGGGACAACGGAAAATTATCCAAACATTAGAAGCTAGATTTCAAGAAGCTAGTAAACAATTAGAACAGGTAAACACAGGAGCATTAATAGATCAAATTTATAGTCAGGAAACAATCAAGGGATTTACCTTTACCTGTGAACAAATAGATTATTTATGTCGCATTTTGCCAAATTTACTGTTAGCTTTTGGGTTACTGGGAACTTTTTTAGTATAATGAAGACCTAAACGTTTGTCTAAGTAGGTAAACAAAATAAAAATGAGGGGTATTGCGTTTTGTAAAATGGCTGAAACCCAATCAGAATCTCGCATTGAGACAACTTTACATACCGTTATATACCTTTAAATTTTTCTGTTCACCTACTTACTTAGGTGAACACAATAAAACCAATCTGTGTAAAGAAAGGTAAAATCGCCCAAACCCTCTTCACTCTTGCCTCTTGCATGAGTGCCTCTTGCCTTGCCATAACGACGATTTTCAATGCTAACCTACTTAACTGGCGAAACAAAATCACTTTTTCACCCTCGCAAACAGAAATGGTCAGAACATTTTACCTGGAGTCCTGACGGTACAAGAGTGGAAGGTATAACTGCTATAGGTCGCGCTACAATAATTAGGCTACGCATGAACAACCCAGTGATTATATTTGCTCGTAAACGGTGGGTAATAAGTGGTTGGCATTCTCCTAATGATTGATAGTATAAAAAACGGCTATGACACAAGAACCGATACAAGTAATTGGCGGCGGACTCGCGGGAACAGAAGCAGCATGGCAAATAGCCCAAGCTGGCGTGCCTGTGATTCTCCACGAGATGCGCCCTAAACGCTTCAGTCCTGCCCATCATACCGAAAATTTGGCAGAATTGGTCTGTAGTAACTCTTTCGGGGCTATGGCGAGCGATCGCGCTGCCGGTCTCTTACACGAAGAATTACGCCAACTCGGTTCTATTGTCATTTCCAAAGCAGATGAACACGCAGTCCCCGCTGGTGGGGCTTTAGCGGTAGACAGAGGACAATTTGGGGAAGATCTAACCCAAACCTTAGCAAATCACCCTTTAATTGATTTCCGTCGCGGGGAAGTTACCGCAATTCCTGAAGGTATTGTTGTTTTAGCTTCTGGTCCTTTAACCAGTCCCGATTTAGGCGCAGATTTACAGCGATTTACGGGGATGGAATATCTCAACTTTTTTGATGCTGCGAGTCCCATTATTACGGGAGATTCTATCAATAAAGATATTGCTTTTATGGCTTCTCGCTATGACAAAGGTGAGGCAGCTTATCTAAATTGTCCGATGAATAAAGAGCAGTATTTACAATTTCGAGAAGCACTTTGTCAAGCGGAACAAACAGAATTAAAAGACTTTGAAAAAGAAACAGCGAAATTTTTTGAAGCTTGTTTACCAATTGAAGAAATGGCAAGACGGGGAGAAGATACCATGCGTTATGGACCGCTCAAACCAGTGGGTTTATCTGATCCTCGCAATGGAGAACGTAATTATGCGGTAATTCAATTACGACAAGAAGATAAAGCCGGTCAACTTTGGAATATGGTAGGTTTTCAAACTAATTTACGTTGGGGTGAACAAAAAAGAGTATTTCAAATGATTCCCGGTTTAGAAAAAGCCGAGTTTGTCAGATTAGGAGTCATGCACCGCAATACTTTTTTAAATGCACCACAGTTGATGTCTGCAAGTTTGCAATTTAAAGAACGTCCAACGTTATTGGCTGCGGGACAATTAATAGGAACAGAAGGTTATACTGCTGCATCTGCTGGAGGTTGGTTAGCGGGAACAAATGCTGCTAGATTAGCTTTAGGAAAAGAACCCCTAATTTTGCCCGTGACAACGATGATGGGGGCTTTATTTGAGTTTATCAGATCCGCCGCACCAAAGCATTTTCAACCGATGGCTCCTAATTTTGGCATTGTGCCAGATTTGGGTGTGAAAATTAAGAGTAAACCGGAAAAATACGGACGTTATCGGGATAGATCCTTGGCAGATTTGGCAACTTGGAAAACGGAAAATTTAGCCGTTTAAATTAATAGGAGGAAGTGTTTTAATCTTTCTCCTTCAACATCACTAAACCATGTATTCCCACTGCTGTAATCACACCTCCCAATAATCCCCAAGTAGCATCAGCAAAAACATTAATTCGATGGGCTAAAGCTCGATGATATGCAAATTGTAAAGTTCTTTCATTAGGCTTTTCCTCTTTTACCAATTTTTCTAAATAATTTTCAGCTTTTATTAGTGCGTCATAATCAGTACCAAAATAATAAAGGGATATCAATACTACCAATAAACCAGGGATGACTAAAGTAAGTAATAAAATTCCTGGGCGTGTCTTCATAAAAACATTTAATATTTTTAGTTTATTATACACAAAAATAATGTATAAAATTAATTAAACCACAATCAAGTTAAATAACCTCAAAAATTTTTAAATGCACAAAGGGAAATTAACGATCTGGAAAGATGATCGCGGATTTGGATTTATTCAATTAGATGATACAGAAAAGAAAGTTTTCTTGCATATCTCCAGTTTAAGAAATAAGCGCAAACGCCCTCAAGAAGGAGATATTATTAAATACCAACTAACAACTGATGAAAAAGGCAAACTCACGGCTATTAACGCCTCTATTCAGGAGAAATTTCTAGGGTGGATGATTGGTTTACTTGTTTTATCAATTTTACCTATTTGGGGAACAGTCAAGCTGTCAATGATTTATAGAAATCCTTTACCGATAGCTATTTATCCAATGACAGGATTAATTACTTATTGGTTTTATGCACATGATAAAAAACAAGCAACTGATGGAAATTGGCGTACTCCTGAACAAACTTTACATTTCTGGGAGTTAATCGGTGGATGGATTGGTGGTTTTATTGCTCAGAATACACTTCACCATAAGAGTAAAAAGTCTTCCTATCAGTCAGTTTATTGGATTATTGTAGCTATTCATTTGGCTGGTTGGACGTATTGGTTATTTTTGCAGCCATACAATTTGAGACTGGGATGAGTGTAAGCATTGTTTATCCGTAAAACTTGGTGATTTACTAAATCTGTATGACTTAACTTTATTTTTTAGCAAATACAAGGTTAGAATGACAAAATTATATTGTGCTTGAAACTATAAAAATTGTCAAAACAACTAACTAACAATGTGTTTCCCGGTTCTGTTGTCAAACTAGATAATGGTTTAACACTCATTCACCAAGAGATATCCACTACACCCGTAGTGGTAGCTGACGTTTGGGTGCGTGCGGGAACTAACCTAGAACCAGAACCTTGGTTTGGAATGGCACATTTTCTAGAACACATGATTTTCAAAGGGACATCAAACCTGCTTCCTGGAGAATTTGATTATCACATCGAAAAAATTGGCGGGGTGAGTAATGCCGCAACAAGCCACGATTACGCCCATTATTCCATTACAACCGCTGCTAATCACCTAGAGCATACTCTTCCCCATTTAGGGGAATTACTCCTGAATGCAGCCATTCCTGACGATGAATTTATCAGAGAACGGGATGTGGTGTTAGAAGAAATCCGTAGTTACAATGATGATCCCGATTGGGTTGGTTTTCAATCTCTTGTGAAAAATGTTTACCAACGCCACCCTTATGGACGTTCTGTACTGGGAACTGAGGAAGAATTAATGCAGCATTCCCCGGAAGCTATGCGCTGCTTTTATCGCAGTTACTATCAACCAGAAAATATGACTGTGGTTGTGGTGGGAGGAATTGGTGAAAAAGCCGCGAGGGAATTGGTTAACCGTTCGTTTGCAGATTTTCCGCAACGGGATAATTGTCCCCAATTTACCAAAGTTCCAGCACCGCTAATTAACGGAATTCGTCGTCATGAGTTAATCTTACCCAGACTAGAACAAGCGCGGTTAATGATGGCTTGGAAAGTACCGGGAGTAGAAGAAATTCGGGCTGTTCATGGTTTAGAATTATTATCAGTCCTGCTAGGAGAAGGGAGAATTTCTCGGTTAGTATCTGATTTGCGGGAAGAAAAGCAACTTGTTCAAGAGATTTGCTGTAATTTTTCTCTCCAACAAGAATCAAGTTTATTGACAATTACGGCTTGGTTAGAATCAGAATATCTAGAACGAGTTGAGGATTTGATTTGTGATCATTTACAAGAATTACAAGATCAAGAAATTAGCACGTCAGAACTAAATCGTATTCAAAGGTTTTTATGTAATGATTATGCCTTTTCTACGGAAACACCAAATCAGCTAACTAATTTTTATGGTTATTATCATACTATTGCTAACGCTGAATTAGCTGTTACCTATCCTCAAGAAATCCAGTCTTTCAATCCTCAAGAACTGCAAAAATTAGCTCAACAGTATCTTTCATCAGCTAATTATGCGGTCACCATGCTCAAACCTTGTTAATTATTAACTGAAAATGCAAACTATTAATAGTCGCTCTCTGATTCATCGCACCGTATTAAGTAATGGCATTGTTTTGTTAGTATCAGAAAATCAAGCTGCTGATATTATTGCGGGACGGATTTTTATTCGCGCTGGTAGTTGTCATGAACAGCGAGAAAAAGCAGGGTTAGCTCATTTGTTGTCAGCGGTGATGACAAAGGGATGTGATGGTTTATCGAGTTTAGAAATTGCCGAAAAAGTTGAATCTGTGGGAGCTAGTTTAAGCACAGATGCGGCTACAGACTATTTTTTGCTATCTTTGAAAACTGTCACTACTGATTTTATTGACATTTTATCATTAGCCGGACAATTATTGCGATCGCCTACTTTTCCTGAAAATCAGGTAAAACTAGAAAAGCGGTTAGCAATCCAAGATATTCGTTCCCAAAAAGAGCAACCTTTTAGTCTGGCTTTTGAACAATTGCGTCAGGTAATGTACCCAAATCATCCCTATTCTATGTCAGTTTTAGGTGATGAAACAACGATGAGCAGCATTACCCGGTCTGACTTAGTAGAATATCACCAAACTCATTTCCGTCCTGATAATATTGTCATTAGCATTGCTGGACGCATTACCCCAGCAGAAGCTGAGAAATTAGTAACAAAGATTTTTGGTGATTGGGAAATACCAAATTCCGCCCAACCTACCCTGAATTTACCACCAATTACTGTATCACCTAAACCTTGCCTCAAACCCTTAAATACACAACAATCAATTATCATGCTGGGTTATTTAGGACCATCAGTAACTAACCCAGAATATGCAGCCCTCAAGTTACTTGCTACCTATTTAGGCAATGGTCTTTCTAGTCGTTTATTTGTAGAATTACGGGAAAAGCAAGGTTTAGCTTATGACGTATCTGCTATTTATTCAACTCGACTTTTTCCCGCTGCCTTTGTAGTTTATATTGGCACTGCACCGGAAAATACCAAAGTTGCTTTTAATGGACTTCGCCAGGAAGTAGAACTATTGTGTAGCACCGAACTGTCAGCAGAAGCATTACAAACTGCTAAAAATAAAATCATTGGTCAATATGCTTTGGGTAAACAAACTAATGGACATATTGCTCAAATATATGGTTGGTATGAAATTTTGGGTTTAGGGATTGAATTTGATCAACAATTTCCCGAATTAATTAATAATGTCACTGCAACGGAAGCAATTACATCCGCTTGTAAGTTTTTACAAGCACCATACCTATCTTTAGTTGGACCAGAAGAAGCCATTCAGACAGCTATTTTGTGAAACCTTAAATTTAAGTAGTGAGACAGAATTAATTACACAATGTCATTGCGTTAGCGCAGCGTGGCGTTAGCCATATGGAACGAAGTGAAATCAAGCAATTCCAAGGGTTGTGATTGCTTCCCTTCGCTCGCAATGACTGTAAATATTTTTGTCCAATTACTTACTAGGTTGGGTTGACGCAAGAAAACCCAACCTAGTAAAATCCTGTAAATATGCGGTGATGTTTGATCTTCATGCCCAAAAAATTAACAACTAACAAAGCGATCGCAATAGGTGTAAGATCAGCATCAGAAAATTATACAAAAGTTGTATGAAAAATACTTTGATAGCTAGTATTCCCAACATGGGCGCAAATTCTTGGTATTGCTTAATCTTGTTAACCACAACACCCGCCTTAATTACTGCCACTGGGTTCATTTCCACAGCCACACCACTCAAAATTGTCCAAGTTAACACAGACATTAAAATTAATCGTCCGTCCCTGAACATGGGTAGTCAAGGTGAACGAGTTACCGAACTTCAAGCCGCTTTAAAACTTTTAGGCTTTTACGCGGGCGCTGTAGATGGTAAATATCAACAAAGTACAGTCATTGCCGTTGCCCAATTTCAACAAGCTGCCGGTTTAAACCCCACTGGTAATGTAGATAATATCACATGGCAAAAACTATTTCCCAGCCCCTCAAATATTACCGCTACCACAGCCAAACCTGCCAGTAGTTTTACAACTGTTCCCACCCAACCGGTAAGAGTTACAAAACCACAAATTACCAAACGCCCAACCACCAAAAATCCACAAAATACCAGCATTAAACCCACTCCTCCCCATCAACAAATGCCCGGTATCCAATATACTGACGAAGGATGGCCAATTTTGCGTTTACCCATGAGTGGTACAGAAGTGATTAAATTGCAAAAACAACTACAAAACTTGGGGTTCTTAAATGGTAAAATAGACGGATATTTCGGACTATCCACAGAAACCGCAGTCAAAGCTGCACAAGTTCGTTATGGCTTAAAACCTGATGGTGTAGTCGGTGGTGGTACATGGAAAGTTTTCTTAAAACGCACTTCCCAATAAGTAGGTGAACACAATAAAAACAAACTGTGTAAAGAAACGTAAAATCGCCCAAACCCTCTTGCCTCTTGCCTCTTGCCTTGCCATAACGACAATTTTCAACGCCAACCTACTTAACATTAAACTATGAAGCACTTTATTTTAACTTGGCTTGGTACTGCGGTAGCATTGTTAATTACCTCTAAAATTGTCCCCGGAATTGTTCTCACGAGTTTTACTGCTGCCTTAATTGCCGCTGTTATCATTGGTTTAGTAAATGCCATTGTCCGGCCAATTTTGCAGATTTTAGCATTTCCCATTACCTTAATAACTTTAGGTTTATTTACCCTTGTAATTAATGGTTTAACTCTATGGTTTGCTAGTGCGATAACTCCCGGTTATGGTTTTGAAATTCGGGGTTTTATTCCTGCTTTTTTAGGTTCAATTGTTTTATCAATTGTCTCTGGTATTATTAACCAAATAGTTAATATGCTTGACTAAATATTTAGTTTCTAATCACTTTTAGCCACAGCTACTGTGACTGCTCCCATTTCCCCTGATAATCGAAAAATCTGTTTAGGAACTAATAATATTATTTTCGCAGATGTGATTTTCGAGACTGCCAGCATAGCCGAAGCCTCAGCTACGCTAGATGTTTCCACAAACTTAGTAATACTATGATTAGGATGGGGAACAAGGACACTATTTAAAAGTTCAGCACTAAAGACTTTCAAAAGTAACTGTTCTGAGTTACAAAATTCTACTAAACCAATTTCTGAGGCTTTCTTATCAATAGTTGCAATTCCAGATATTTCACTATATATAAGTTGGTATTCTTGAAAAACCTGTTTAATTGCAGTATTAATTAGGTTCTGAGAAACTCCCTTTTGACAACCAATTCCTACCCATAACAATTTTTTGTCTGTCACATTATGCACTTTGTTTTGTAATATTGAGTATCCCGCAAATAAGAACTAATTAGCTTAAAATCTGCCGATTTGTAATCCTTAAAATACGGAAAACCTATCATTGCTGGTTATATAGTCCTGAATCTATTCCTGCTTGTTGAACTAACCACCACCAACTATTGTGACTACTTCTAAGCGATCGCCATTTTTGATGTGGGTTTCCGTCCAAAATTGACGATGTAAGATTTCACCGTTGTATTCTACTGCGATTAAGCGCAGATTAAAACCCAACTGTTGCAGTAATTCTGGTAAAGCAGTTGGGGATACACAATTGCGCGTTTCTCCGTTGACTTGGAGATTAATTTGATTTGACATAAAGCTGTGAGAAATTTTGAATTGAGGACTATGAAAGTTATAAGAGTTTGGGTAACATCTATGGAGAATGGACTTGTCCACAAAAGATGAAAAGCTTTTATTTTTCCACATAATTTATTTTAAAGATAGGTCTAATAATTTAATATCTTTATGTTTACGAGCGATTCGATAGCAAGTTTGTGTTTTGATGGAAACGACTTTTTTATCTTTTTCTTCTAGACTTAGCCTGAATACTAGCATAATTCTGCTTTCAATGGAATAATCCTACCTGGGGAATTACCAAAATCCCCAGATTGGTACGGTGATGCCTAAATTGACTATACGTTTCTTAACAAAATATAAATTGGCGTTCATGACAACAAATAAACTCGAATCAACGAAACTGGAGTCAACAGACCTAAATATAGAGCAATTGCCTCCGGTACTACATTCCACGCCATCGCCAAATGTGATAGCGTTTATTTTATTATCTGTTGCCCTAGTTGCGCTGTCCTGGACAGCTATCTTAATCAAGCTATCGGTTCGGGAAATTAGTGCTAACGCCACAGTATTTAATCGCTTGTGGATAGCAACGATTATCTTTGGGCTGTGGAATGGATTCAATGAATTACGCGTACGCGCGAAAAATTTAAATGACGAGCCTACAACCAAAGAAAGCTACCAATTAAGAGACATCATACTTTTAGTCGCAGTAGCTGTTGTTCATGTCGTGGGTCGAGTTCTCTGGAGTTGGTCTTTGACTCAAACCACGGCTGCTAATGCTACTGTACTGTCGAATCTCCCCCCATTATTCACCACGTTAGGGGCTTGGTTGATATTAGGTAAAACTTTTAACCGCAGATTCGTGATTGGGATGGTAATTGCCCTTGCGGGGGCATTTACTTTAGGATTAGATGACTTCTTCTGGTCTGAAAATCTGGTAATCAGCCAAAAAGCTATTATTGGTGACGCGGCTGCTTTGTTATCGTCTGTGTTTTATGCAGCTAGTTTCCTGATGATCGAACGACTGCGAACTAGATTACCTGTACAAAATATACTTGTATGGCGCTGCTTTTTAGGTACTTTGTTTATCCTCCCAGTGGTGCTAACCTTTGAAGAGCAAATTTTTCCTATTTCCTGGTTTGGTTGGCTCACGGTATTTGGATTAGCTGCTATTTGCGAAGTTCTAGGACATGGATTAGTAGTCTACAGTCTCAAGTATTTATCATCATCCTTCGTGACAATATTTCTGCTACTTGAACCAGTCATGACTGCAATTTTAGCTTGGTTCATCTTTTCAGAAAGCCTAAGTTTGGTTAACCTTTTAGCGCTTAGTTTCATCTTACAAGGTATATATCTGGCAAAAACAGGCAAAGGAGCGGATAAAGAATAAGTTATACATTAGTTAATGGTGTAATTTGGAAATCTTCAAAAATTACTTGAAAACCTTCCCGTTCAGGTGATGCACACATAGGTCCAACCTGTAAAGTTTGTGCTTCACTCAAATACGCTAGTCTGAGCATTGTATATTGTTCACCGTCAAGGGAATATTTCACCTCCACAGCACCTTCAAATCGTTCCAATCTTAGCCACAAGTAAGCTGTGTTTTGAGGTAGCTGCACTACAGACCAATCAGAATAATCCCGTGTAACTACAGCACTGGCATATTGTACATCGTTTACAAATTCAATTCCACACTTTAACCATGTTAAATCGTTTTCGCGGATCATTAATCCTGCTTGGTCATAAAGCACCTCATACTTGCCGATAATTTTCAGATCAGCCCTAAAATTACCTGTGACTTCTTGATAGTAAAAGTGTCCGTTATCACGGATAAAACCGTAATGAGTTTTGCGCCAAAAGTCTGTTTTCAGTCCCGAAGTGACTGATAGTGTTTGTTCCTGATGTTTCCAATCTGGTGGTTCATTGTGCCATTTTTTCATTTTCTTGTTTCTCCCCTTGGTAAGGGGGGATTAAGGGGGGTAATAAATATTTGATACATCATCAAGAACTTTTAAAACATCCTCTTAGATATAGTTCTTCCAATTTGAGCATTTTATTTTGAATACTATAATTTTTTGCAGAAATAAGAGCATTTTGTTTGATTTTTTCCCTCAATGACTTATCCTCTAATAAGGTTAAAATTCCCTCAGCAATTTGTTGACTATTTTGATAATCAACAATCCAAGCGTGTTCTTTGTGGATCGCAAAATCCTGAGCAATACCCGTTGCTGTAATCACAGAAGGAACTTCCGATAACATTGCATCAATAGGAGATTGTCCAAATGCTTCGATCATGGGATCAGAAACATGAACAAAGATATCAAAGAGACGAAATAAGGCAAAAAGATCCTCTTCAAAATAGATTTCAACATAGCTATCAGCAGGTAATTCTGCCAATTTATCTACTACACTCAAAGCCTCTGCATAGTTAGGTTTATTGGTACTATCTTTTGTGATGTTTTGGAATTGCTCTTGTATATTCTTTGTATCTGTATGAGTTCCTGATAACAGTAAAAGGGCATTAGGATGAGTTTCTAGTACCTTTTTAAATGCTTCAATTATATATTCAACTCCTTTCCATTTAACATACCTTGCCGATACACCAATAACTGGTCCAGTGTGATTTTTGAGATATTTGTCTTGAAGTTGTTTAATTCTTTGGGGATCTATATTTTCATACTGTGTGAGATCAAATCCACTGGGAATGACTGTTATTTGATCTTCTGGCACACCATCGGCAATCATACCCGCTTTTACCTGATTTGTAACGGCGATCGCATTAGTGGCAAATTGCCAAATTAACTCATATTTACTGCGAGCGTGTCTTGTCCATTTTATACCTGTATTTTCTGTCGTATAAACCCTGACTGGAACTTTGGCATAGTAAGCAGCTTGTAATCCTGCTAAATGGCCAGCAAACCAATGGGTATGTACTATATCTGTTTTGTTTTCTACTAAATGATCATAAATAAATTTAACAACTTCAGGGGTATTTCTATAATCGTTGTAAAAGGTTGTTTTATAAGGAATTTCCATCTGTTGTAAAAAATCAACTATGGGATCACCTTCATTTAAAATCAGATAATCAATGTCAAACTTAGAATTATCGGTATATTGGGCAACCCACTCAAACTGAACCCAACGGATTTGATGAGTAAAGATATAGGTCAGTTTTATTTTTCGGTTCATTTTTGTTTTAGGTATAAAAATTTTATACGAATATTTTATCATTAAGTCATCTGATAAAGTCACATTATTTAATGATATTATATCTCATGGACTTATGTAGTAGCGTTTGCGGAGTGTGCTGGAGGCTCTATTATATGCGCCAAAAATTTTTTAAGCATCCTCTGACGGAAATAAAATTTAACTATTTTATAAGCAATCTCCTGGGTTTAAAAAAATAAAAAATACAGATTAAACGACATGGGAATATTAAGGTTTTATTTAGCATTATGTGTGATTGCAGAACACTCAAATTCTGTACTTCCGTGGCTTGTCCATGATGGTTTAGAATCAGTAGAAATATTTTTTATGATTTCTGGTTTTTATATGGCTATGATTTTGCCAAAATACTCTAATGTAATGGAATTTTACTTCAACAGATTCCTCCGAATTTTTATTCCCTATTTCTTAATATGTGGAATGATTTTAACGCTGAGTCTAATATTTGGCATTGTGTGGGGAGAATGGTTAGAATTAGAGCCATTTATTAATTTCTCTGTAGCAAAAAATAGCTTGTATGCGACTTTCTTAATGATATTTGCAACCTTTTCTAACTTAACAATCTTTTTTCAGGATTTAGTTTTTATTTTAAGCTATGATTTACCTTCGGCATTAAATTTTAGTATTGATCTTTCAGAGGGACAATATCCTTTTTATAAATATCTACTCGATCCACCAGCTTGGTCAATTAGTGTTGAATTAATTTTTTATTTTTTCGCTCCAGTTATAGTGAAATTTACTAACAAAAAATTACTTTTAATCTTGCTATCTTCATTGACAATCCGTATTTTCTTTTACGAAATGATTGGAGTGAAGTATAATGGTTGGATTCATAGGTTTTTTGTATGTGCGATCGCTTTATTTGTAATGGGAATTTTCAGCTTTAGGTTGTATTCAAATTGGTTAATTAATTTAACCAAAAAATTGCCTATAAACTTGCAGATTAGTAACAAATACTATATTTTTTATTGTGGTTTTATTTTGCTTTTCTTCTTTCTCACAAAATTTGCAACCCAGCAACTAGGGAGCATAATTAAGATGAATTATGCTTATTTAATTTCCTACTTAATTTGGATGGCAATCATTCCTATATTATTTCAACTAACAGCTAATAATAAATTAGATAGATACATTGGAAATTTGTCATATCCAATCTATTTAATCCATACAATAGTTATTAAAATTTCACAGATTATAATTCCCTATTGTAGTATATCAGAATCTTGGCTAGGTAAAATATCTGCACTAATAACAATATTAGCTTCTGTGGTTATTATTCATTTTTTTGTGAATCCATTAGAAAAACAAAGATATGTATTAGCAAAAACACTTTCTAATAATGAATGGTCGAAATAGTTAATAGTCCTCAATAAAGTAAAAGAGAGTTAGTCATTGTCACGATCAGAACCTTTCCCAGTTTTAGCTAAATAAATACCCACAGCAATTAGAACAAATCCCATGACATTGAATGGTGAGAGAAATTCCCCTACGAAAATCCAAGCAAAAAAAGCAACTGGGAAAGGTTCTATCAAAAAAAAGATAGTCAAAAAAGTAGAAGAAAAATGTTTAAAACTATAAGTAATTAAACTACGGGCAATTACTTCACAAATTAATCCTAAACCTAAAATTGCTAACCATCCTGTAGTAGTGCTAGGAAAAATTGAATCACCTTTAATCCATACAAATGGTGTAATCAAAATCAAACTAATAATACAACGCCATGTTAAAAAAGTGATATTTGGTAAATATCTTAGCAATTTTTCCATCTGTAACATAGCTAAAGCATAAACCATAGCAGACAATAAGGCTGCTCCATCTCCTAGTATTGCCTTTATTTCAAATAATTGATTTTCTGAATGTAACCAATCTTCTAGGGTTAAGCAAATGCTTCCTCCTACAGCAATCGCTAATCCCATCAAAAAACGGCGATCAAACTGCTTACCAATAAATAACCAAGCCACTAAGAATGTGAAAATTGGTGTGAAGTTGGATAAAGTCAGGGCATTCACCGCAGTAGTGTTTTGTAATGCCCACATATATATATAGCGTCCTGTTAAATGAGTGATACTCTCTAGTATCATCAAACCGACAATAATCCAATTTATTTGATTAGCTTCCTTTGCTGTTGGAGAAATAGTATCATTATCATTATCCGTTGGAGATTTCCAAAGATGTGAAACTAAATTCCCACAAACAAATGTGATTGTAGCAATCAATAAACGATCAAAAATTATAGCTTCTACGCTTAGTTCATTAAGTCCAAGTTTGATAAAAATAGCAGTGGAAGATATAGCAAATATCCCAAGAATCAAAAATAAAAATGGTGTAGTAACTGCATAAAATGACTTATCTAAGTCATTCTTAGCTTCAGAATCACTGAAAAAATTCAACATTGTTACATCCCTAAATGATTGATTTCTATTAATTTAGCATAATTATTGTTTCTTTGGTCATATTGATTTCCCACTTTTAATAAATTTCTATAACAACATCAATTCAAAAAATTTGTTGTTATTCCCAATTCTTCTAATTTCTTTTCTTTGGGAGTCAGCACAATCTTACTATCAAAATAACTAGGAGAAAGTTCATCATCTGGTTTAATCAAGGAACTATATAAAGCACCTTTTTCAAAATCAAGTGTTGACTCAGAAATGGGTTTAAAATTAAAGATTTGATTGGCAATTTTCAAAGGCTCAGTTCTACGGAATAATTTTCCATTCTGTTCCTGCAACAAAATAATATTATGACTGTCAATAAGGCGAGGTAATTCCCATTGTAGAAAATAATCAAATGCTTTGCTATTAGGGTTAAAATCAAATTTACCTTGATTTACTATTGTGTCCTGCCAGTTAACACTCAACCTATATACTTTAGGATAAAGTGTGTACTGCTGCCAAAAATACCATCTAGGTTTATCTTCACTTTGAGGTAATTCATCCAGACGTTCCCATGTTTTTGGAAATTGATAAATTTGTCTCAATGTCATAGGTACACCCCACTCAATAAAAGAGTGTAGATGTTTCCCAGTGTTTAAATGAGGGCTATCAACTAAAATTATTGTGTCTGGTTCAATATCTGGAGCAAGATGTACAATATCAGTCCAAAAAGCTCGTTGGTATTCCCAGGTTTTCTGATTTTCTTGCTGTACGATTAAGCCAAATCCTAATATTAAGGAGAACAATACAGCTAAACTTGTATTAGCGAGATTTTTTGCCAAATTATTATTATGGCAGAGATTAATAATTAGATAACAGAACAAACCAATGAGGATTGAAGCTCCTAATGCTGCTGTCATATGAACCCGCGAATTACGGCCATTAATTTCAGTGGCTGCAACGGTAAAAAATAAAGGATAAGATAAAATTAATAACGCTAACCCCAAAAATGCTAACTTTTTAATCGGTGATAAAATAGGCAAATCATCTTCAGTTTTATTGTCTTCTGCTTCAATTTTTAGATTAGACAAAAGTAATGTAAAACCTAAAATACATAGAGGTATAAAAACTAATAATTCTCCTTTCAAATTTAGCAGAGTTTGAGCAGGACGATAGAAAAACATACTTAAACTCACAAAGGGTCCGATTAGCATTTGGCGGATGGGAATCAGCATAAGTTTGATAATATCTAAACCATCAACTCTAGCTTCACCTGTTATCTTGCGTATAATTGCAATCGTCCCTAACATAGCTGCTAAAATTAGAGTATGTCTGAGCATTTCCTTAACTAAGTTTTTGTTCCACTGATTTTTAAATAATGGAGCGGTAATAAATAGAGGTAACATTGTTTCGTAACATAAAAGAGATGCGAAAATCAGTAAGTATGATAATAATTGTCTACCAGATAAATAGGAGAGAAAAGCTAACAATAGAAATGTAAAAGATGAATATAGAAATATATGAGTTAAATAGGCATGATTAGTGTCTGCTGGAAATAGAGTAAAAGCTAGAGTTCCCGTGATGATAAAAATGGGTTGTCTCCAAAGAGAACTGAGAAATAAATATACTAGAATATTGTTGATTAAAAGAACTAAATAATTGATTAAATAAAGAGATTGGAAATTTCCAATTAATTTACCTAAAAAACCCACTGAAAACTCAATAATGTAGAGTAAGGGACGACCTTCTGTAGCATCATAATGAAGAATATGCCATTTAAAGAAATCACCAAAATCATGAAAGTTCATGGACATTGGTTGAGCGATTAAAAAATAATCATCTTCATATAATCCTAAGTTTTGATAATGCCAAAAATGAGCGATAAAAGTAATAATGGCTAAAATTACAATATTTCTAACTAACTGATTTGGTAATACCATAAATAAATAATTCCCTGATTGATTTTGAGTAAATTTGATTAATGGTGCGTGACATTTAATTAACGCACCCTACAGATACTATTTCATTTTTTCGCGCTAAGAGTAAGATTGATACACCAAAGGGGATAGATAAACGTCCTATCAAATAACGCTCAATTCCAAACAGGAAGGTTAAGATTTGATTAATTAACTTCGGTGGTATATTTTGTTCATTACCTCCTTTATTAAATAGTTTTTGTAATAGGAGAGCAACTGCAATTACAGGAAATAATACAGAATTAAAATAACTGGCGAAATTTATATTATAGTCAGCACTACCAACAATTTGCCGCAAGTTATTGAGTAAATATCTCCGTTGATGATGAAGAAGCTCATCATGTTTAGACCAAAGCCAAGGATAAGCAGGAACAGTAATTAACAACCATCCAGACGGCTTCAGTTTTGCAGACAAAGCTTGCAAAGATGCAGTATCTTCTTCCAGATGTTCCAAGACATCTAATAATACTATGAGGTCGAACTTTTGTTCAGGAAATGGAATATTATTTGGTAAAAAACCGGGCTGAATTTCTCCTATTTTCAGGTCATTAGCAAAATTTTGTGCTGTTTCATCTAACTCCATACCATAGACTTTTCCATGATGACTAAGCATAGCTAAGTTACCTCCAGTTCCACAACCCGCTTCAAATATTTCTGCATTTGCGGGTAAATTCAACTTTTTAATAACTTGCTCAATGATTGATCGTCGGGCCACAAACCACCAATGTTTGTCTTCGACTTCCATCATTTCCTGATACATTTGAGATTCCATTGCTATTGATACCTCATTGAGATTAACGATTTGATGATTTTGATATCAGTTCATTAAGATGCTTAATTCTCTGTTTGGTCTAAAGATGCGTCTAATTCTGGAAGAGCAGATAAATCAAGTTCTGTTTGTTGATCATTGTCACTTTTAAAGACAAAGCGATCGCTCATAATATAATTGATAGTCGCACCGAATAAACCTCCAACCAGTGTATTGATTTTATGATCAATACTCAAATAGTCTAACACGGGAAATAGAAAAAAAATTCGCGCAACTACTGCACTTCCTGCCGCTAAATGAAACAGGGGAAGTTGCTTAAATAAAACTTCTTTAATCTTCCACTCCCCCTCTGTCCATATCCAAATACGATAAATGAAAAAACTCAATAACACAGAGAGTTCAATTGATATAGCATTGGCTATATTGTGTAGTACAGGAGTATCCCATCCCCACCAGTCAATCAGCAAAAAAATTAAAAATAAGTTAAAGCAGGTTGTGATACCTCCACCGATCAGAAATTTAAAAATTTTCTCTAAAAATATGTTTCCTTCCATTGATTCCTCAACAATTCGTAATTGGGTAATCAGCATCCATAAGCATACCACTTTTCAGGTGAAAACTAAAATAAAGGTGATAACAGCTTCCAGAACAATACTTGTCGGTTAAGCGCAACCAATTTCCTAAAGCTTTTGTGAAACCTGAATTTGATTCACAATTTCTGAAAGCGGCCAGTATCCCCAAGATTCTGTAATCTTCTGATTTTCAACCTTGAATATTTCCAACGCTTCAAATTTTATCTTTGCTCCACTGGAAGGTATACCAAGAAATTCGCCCAGGTGCGTAGCTGTAAAGCAACCTCGAAACACCACTTTGTCATTTTCTTCAATTAGATCATCAATAATTACTTTAATATCTGGAAAGCTTTTATGAGTCAGCTTCAAAATCTCAATCGCATCCTCTACGCTTCGCACTTGAGGTAGCCCATGATCTATATAATTTGGAACAATATACTTGTATGCAGCTTCGTAATCTTGAGTGTTATAGATTTCAAAAAAGCGTTTCACAACTTCTTTATTAGTCAGATTATTCATAAAACTCTGTTTTAAGATTAACAGGAAAATCTTACATGAATAGTGCTACATTGTCAACTTTTTTGATTGCATTCCAGATCCAGGGGATTATGGGAAAAACCGTGATATTCTTGCACCAAATATAGTGGACGTTGCTTGGCTTCTTCATAAACTCGTCCTAAATATTCTCCAATTATCCCTAATCCTATCAACTGTATGCCACCGAGAAAGAGGACAACGACCATTAAGGAATTATAGCCTGGTACTGTAATTCCTTTAATCATGGTTAAAATAATCAAAAAGGCGGCATACAAGAATGCCAAAAATGAGAGAACGAACCCCAAATAAGTCCAAATTTTTAGGGGAATAAGGCTAAAAGAGGTAATTCCATCAAGGGCAAAATTCCAAAGTTTCCAATAATTCCACTTGCTCTCTCCTTGATAACGGGGTTGGCGATCATAGAGGATTGAATATTGTTTGAAACCCACCCAAGCAAATAAACCTTTCATGAAACGAGTTCGTTCAGGAATTTTTTTGAGTGCTTCTACAACTCGTCGATCTAATAATCTAAAATCACCCACATTTGCAGGAATATCCACAGGACTTACCTTGGCTATAGTCCAATAAAATCCTTTAGCTGTTAAGCGTTTGACCCAACTATCATCTAACCGTAAACGACGTTGAGCATAAACTACATCATAACCCTCGCGCCACTTATCAATCAGTTGCTCAATTAGTTCTGGAGGGTCTTGAAGATCCGCATCTATTGGAATAACGGCTTTTCCCTGTGAGTGATTAATTCCTGCTGTTAACGCAATTTCCTTGCCAAAATTACGGGAGAAACTCACTATTTTAATAGCTGGATTTTGATAGTGGTGATTGATCAAAGACTTGACAGTATTGTCCCTACTGCCATCATCTATACAAATAATCTCATAAGTAATGTTTAGCTTATTCAAAACTGAAGAAAGACGCTCAAATAAGTGATCAATATTAGGCTCTTCATTGTGAAGAGGTACTACTATAGACAACTCTACACAATCTAAATTTGATTCCATTGGAGGTCTAAACTGATCACAGGCTTGATCGGGTGATATGGTTATGTTATCTCCTATTAATTGCTCATCAATAGTTAGCACCATTTTGTGTGTCCCTGGAGGAATATTAGCGGGAACTGAAATTTTTACTTTATGGTCTGTTGTTACAGTGGCAGTGGCTTCAATTGTTATCATTGTAATTATTAAAAAAGGCGTAATATTTGCTAGATTTTTTAAAAAAAATATTTAACCAAATATTCTAGTCCTATCCTAGAAGCATAGGCGATAGCTTTTTTTGTATTTTCCCCAGGTAACAATCCTTCGTTTAGTAACTTCTCAGCATCAGACTTATTGTTTAAACGTACAAGCCGCGAGTGTTCACTCAATCTTTGCGATTCAAAATGGTCTTCGTCAAGAGAGGTTTGAACTATAAAAACTAAGTCGTTTTCACTTGTAAAAGGATTTCCAGCAATCCCAACAAATTGAGTATTAGAATTATTCAGTTCCATACAAATACCGACTTCTTCGGCTAACTCTTGTTGAGCATCAGTATAAAAGTTAATATTTGCAGGAATTTCATTAAATGTCGCCAGACCAGCTACAAAATTGAGTAATCCAGGACAATCAACATTGGAAGATCGTTCTCCAATGTAAATACCACCTTGTCTAGAGATAGGAATTACAGTAACACCCATTGTTCTAGAAAAATATACAAAGGGATCTTTATATTTTTCCAACCCTTTGATCATCAATTCTAATGACTCAATTTTAGTTCTTTCTATGTCTTGACGATATCTAGGATAAGTTGTCGGTCCAACTTCTAAATATAAAACTTCATTTTTGCAAAACCAATTTCCCCTTACACCTGCTCCAGACCATCTAGCTTTTCTATCATCATATTTACTTTGTGTGCCGTCAGAAATTTCTCCTGATATAATTTGCGGTCGAATAATGTTATCTATGTACTCATGAAATTTGGTATTCACAGGCTCTCCGGTAATATTTTGAGCAGCCTGTCCGGGAATAGTCCGAATTTCTGTGATGCCTGCAACTTCCTGGTGTTGAAGCAATGTTATATAATCTTTTCCTGTGGCCAAAGCTTCAGCTAAAACTTCACTATCTGGCAAAGTTACCAGATTGGTAACAAGTTTTTCTAGGCATTGAGTAAATTCAAAATTGCTCATTACCCTAAATAAAACTCACGGATTTTCTCAATAACATAAGCTTGATCTTCTGGCTTTAATCCATAAGCTGATGGTAATGAAATTCCTTGTTCATAAGCCTTCTCACTGATAGGATATTCAAGATTGGGGTCAACTAAATCTTTGTAGCAAGGCTGCATATGAAGAGGACAGAAAAAGCGCCTTGTTTGAATATCGTTACTCAACAAGAAGGTTTCTAATTCGGCTCGATTTTGGGCATAATATGAAGTAAACCAATATACAGGTTCACAGCGTTCATCTATTGGTAGTATTTGTAGTTGAGAGATATCTCCTAATCCTTGATTGTAAATGTCACAGATTTCCTGCTTGCGGCGAATAATTTCTGGCAGTTTCTTGAGTTGTGCCACACCAATTGCTGATTGTAGTTCGGTAATAGAAAAGTTAAAACCTATATGTTCGTGTACAAATGTGCCTCTGCGATCGCGTCCGTGATTTTTTAACCGCCGACAAGCTTGGGCAATGGTGTCGCTTTGAGTGAGTATTATTCCTCCCTCACCACAAGTAATGGTTTTATTACCATAAAATGAAATAGCACTTACGTCACTTTGTAATCCTACGTGTTCTCCCTTGAATTTAACGCCAATTCCTTGAGCAGCGTCTTCAATTATTTTCAGATTATACTCAAGAGCAAATTCTTTTACTGCAACCATGTCAGCACTTTGCCCGTATAAATGGACTGGCATTATTGCCTTAGTGCGCTCTGTCACTAATGCTGCTGCTGCCTCAACATCAATACAAAGCGTGTCTTTTTTGACTTCACAAAAAACAGGTTTAGCTCCAGCCATAATTACAGCATTGGATGAAGCGACAAATGTAAGATTTGGGACAATTACTTCATCACCATAACCAATATCTAATGCTTTTAATCCACAGTACAAAGCTGTAGTTCCATTGGAAGTAGCAATACTATGTTTAGATTGCGTTAATTGTTGTATTCCTGCTTCAAATTCAGCAGTGATTTTACTTTCCGTGAGATATGTCGAGTCAATTACGCGCTTAACTTCATCGAACTCTTTTTCATCAATCCAAGGTTCAATTTGAGAAATCATAGTTAGCTAGAGAATGGTGTAAGATTGGTGAATAAATAAATGTGCAGTAGACTAACTTATCACACTATAAAATCAATTGCAAGCAAGAAAATTGAATGAATACAAAAATTTTTTCCCAATACGACTTTCTATATCGCTTTTTGAAGATGGCTGCTCTCAATGTAGCGTCAAACATTATGATACCTTTAGCGGGTATAATGAGCGCAGCTTTCCTGGGACACCTTTCAAACATTAGTTATTTAGCAGGGGTGTCATTAGGCGGTCTTGTGTTTGATTTTCTCTACCACAGTTGTTTCTTTATCAAGTCAGGAACAACTGCGATTACATCTCAAGCCGTCGGACGAGATGACCGAGAAGCAATACTTCTAACCGGACTACAAAATACTTTAATAGCTTTGGCATTGGGTCTGCTGATGCTACTGTTGCAATACCCTCTGGGGAAGCTAGGCTTTATGTTGTTGAACGCCACTCCAGATGTGGAACTTGCTGGCATTGCTTATTTTAATAGCCGGATTTGGGGAGCGCCTGCGGCTTTAGTCAACTTAGTCTTAATTGGATGGTTTCTTGGACGAGAACAAAATCGCAACGTTTTGTTACTCACTATTGTTGGAAATGGTTCTAATGTTGCCCTGAATTACCTTTTCATTATCCTTTGGGATTGGGCAAGCATGGGGGCAGGAATATCGCAAGCTATGAGCCAGTACATAACCTTATTTGTAGGGTTTGTGATGATTAGCCGTGAAGTTACCTTAAAAGAAGTAGGTGCTTTAACAGGAAAACTCCTAAATTTGTCTGGCTTCCAAACTTCTTTCGTTCTGAATCGCAATCTGTCTGTTAGGTTTATAGTTATCGTCTCTATTTTTGTCCTCTTCAATGCTTTTAGTGCAACACTGGGGACTGATGTTCTGGCTGAAAATATTTTACTTCTGCAAATAGTAGGATTAAGTATGTATATGTGCGATGGAGTGGAATATGCTACTGCAACTTTCACAGGTAACTTTAAAGGTCAAGGAGTAACACATAAATTTGTACCACTTTTGCAAGTTGGATTAGTAACTAACCTAGTAATTAGTTTAGTAATTGGGCTGGCTGCTGTCTTTTTTCCTGATCCTATATTTCATATATTCACCAACCATTCTGAATTGATAGAAGCAATTAAAATTTATATCCCTTGGTTAGTTCTTGTGATCCTAGGCGCGGGAGTTACCTATATTCTAGATGGATATCTTGCTGGCTTGGGTGAAGGATCTGCTATCCGCAATACGTACTTGATTAGTGGCTCACTAGGACTGATTTCTCTATCTTTATCAACATTTTATTTTCATAGTAATCATTTCTTATGGTTAGCTTTATTTATGTTTATGTTATCTTGCGCTTTTACTTTGGGAATACAGATATATATGACTTTGCCATCAAAAGAGCAAAATGAGGCTGTTGCCAACTCATTACCTAATTAATTTCTCTGGAAATGAAACTGACCAAATAATAAGTAATTCGTAATTAAGAAATCAAATACAAAATCAAAATGAAATACAGACAATTGGGTAACAGCGAACTGCACGTTTCCGAAATCAGTCTCGGTTCCTGGGGTATTTATGAAGGTGTAGAACAGCAAAATGTAGAGGCTTCCATTCACAAAGCATTTGACGTTGGTATTAACTTGATTGACACTTCTAATTCTTACGCTGCCGGTGGCGCTGAGTCATTTTTGGGAGAAGTATTACAAGGAATTGAGCGATCTTCTTATATCTTAGCGACAAAAGTATTTTTTCCCATGTCACCTACTGATCAAGGACTTTCAGCAGTCCAGATCAAAAAACAAATTGATGCTTCCTTAAAGCGATTGTGTACCGATTATATTGACCTGTATCAATGCCATCGCTACGATCCGAATACACCTTTGGAGGAAACAATGATGGCACTCACTGAGGTAGTGCATCAGGGAAAAGCTCGTTACATCGGCTTTAGCGAGTGGAGTCCAGAGCAAATTCAAGCAGCATTCAATCTGGCTGATGTTGAACACTTTGTTTCCAGTCAGCCCCAGTATTCTATGCTTTGGCGCGAACCGGAAGCGGAAGTCTTTCCATTGTGTGCAACTAATGGTGTTGGTCAGATTGTTTGGTCGCCGTTAGCTCAAGGTATACTCACAGGTAAATACCAGCCGGGACAAGCTCCTCCTCAAGATTCTCGCGCTGCAAACGAAAAAATGAATTTGTTTTTGCTGGAGAATTTGTTTAGCGATCGCATTCTCACAGCAGTACAGAAACTGAAACCCATTGCCCAAGACTTAAATTTGAGTATGGCACAGTTAGCTCTGGCTTGGGTACTACACTCTGAATACGTATCTTCAGCAATTATCGGCGCTAGTCGTCCAGAACAAATTGTTGATAATGCTGCTGCATCAGGAGTGCAACTAAATGCCGATGTATTGGCAGCAATTGACCAAGAACTGGCATCTGTGTGTCTTTAGACCGGGGATTGTCAAAACTCCTGATTTATTTCTCCCGGTTCGCTCATTTTTTTTGGAGTTCGAGAAATTGCCAAAAAAATAGAAAATCTAGGTTTCGTAATGGTTTTAGCGATTTCCCGAAATTTAGCTTGAACTACCCTCGGTGCTAAAAACTCTATTTTTATGCGAACTGCTTGCAGCAGCGCTTCGCTATCGCCTACGTCATAGTACATTTGAATTACAGGCTAAAACCCCTATTAAATCGTTCAGGTTTTTTCTAACTCAATTTAAAATAGGCGAACCGGGAGTTATTTGATGCGGTGCAGTTGGGAAAGAAAATACTGAGTTGACAATGTAGGTTGATCTGATTCGATAAGCGATCGCACTACAGCTACCCGTTGCGCTCCTGCATTCATCACATCATTCAAATTACTCATATCTATTCCCCCAATCGCAAACCAGGGAATTTGACAATTTTGGGATACATATTTCACATACTCTAAACCTGCTGCGGCTTTACCCGCTTTCGTCGGTGTTTCATACACAGGTCCCACACCAATATAATCCGCACCTTCGGCAATTGCCCCTTGCATTTCTTGAGGATTTGTGGTAGAGCGTCCGATAATACGCTGAGTTCCTAGTAATTGACGCGCTATAGCAATGGGCATATCCTGTTGTCCCAAATGGACACCATCAGCGTCCACAGCCAAAGCCAAATCCACCCGATCATTAATAATGAATAAAGCACCGTAATGGTGACATAATTCCCGCAGTCTTGTCGCCCGTTCTAGGCGGACTAAATCATCAGCAGTCTTTTCCCGATACTGTAACAGAGTTAAACCACCTTGAAGAGCCGCTTCGGCAATGGCGAATAAGTTATCTGTGGGAGATGTTACTAGATATAAATGCGATCGCCATAATAACTGATGACGCTGATAACCCATCAAATTACTTTCTAGGGTATAAACCTGATAACGCATTTGTTTACAAGCTATCCCCATATTTCCATGATAAAGTTTGCCATATTCTTCTAATACACGCAATGCTTCTTGCACACGGCAAAAATTAGCCTGTAATAGCGATGTAATATCAGCCCTTTGTTCCTCTTGGGGGTGACTTAAATCCGTTCCTGTATCACCCGGTGTATCGCGGGCTGCGCGGATTTCTGCCGTATGCCAAGCACCCAACTCTTGGCGCAAGTGTTTACATATACCTGAAAACTGGGCATTATTTAAACCAAACCGACACCACTCTTCAATAATTCGCAAACCCTCACGAGCGCGATCCAAATTAGCATCTAAAATGCGATAAACAGTTTGTTGTGTGTGACTATGGGCTGAAACCATTACAAAACCTCATTTTTAATGTTTTTATAGTAATAGCCAGCTTGATTCATATTTTAATATTTTGATTATTAAATATTTGCTAACTAATCGCGGTCAATTTGTCAAGATACAAGTAACATCATAGACATACTACTATATAAATAGTATAAAAATTGATTGTATAGCAGTTGCCAGATAGCTGTTGATATCCAGTCTCAGATCCAAATAGACTTTCAGTGTTGTTACTATAAGTTTCAGAGGAGTTTTAGAAACAATGATAATCCCCCAAAAATCTGTGAACACCCTGCATAACTCCCTGAGTTGCTCAATTCTGAGTTTAACAGTTGGTTTAGGAGTGACGAGTACAATACTCTTGATGACAAGTGTAAGTAGTGTATTTGCTCAAGTTCCGACGGTCGGCGAACAAATACTTCAAGGTGAAAAAACAATTTCTCAGATTAACCAGTCATTTGTCAACCCCAGTACAGGAAATGACAAAACAGGTAATGGTAGTATCAGCGCACCTTGGCGGACAATTAGCCAAGCCTTGGAAGCATCACCATCCAATAGTGTAATTATCCTCTCTTCTGGTACATATAGCGCCCAAAGTGGAGAAGTATTTCCTTTAATTTTGAAACCAGGTATAGCCATTCAGGGCAATATTAACAATAAAGGCCAAACTGTGACAATTACTGGTGGTGGCGAATTTCTCAGTCGCAAGTTTGGTGGTCAAAATGTGACTATTGTTGGTGCTAACCAAGCTAGTTTGAGTGGTGTTACCGTTACTAATACCAATCCTCGTGGTTATGGACTATGGATTGAATCCAGTAACATTGTAGTTCGGGAAAGTACCTTTACTAATAATACCCAAGACGGAATTGCGATCGCTGGTGATGGCACACCCAGTATTAGTAAAAATGTTTTTGTTCGCAATGGTGCTAATGGCATAACTATTTCTGGGAATGCTCGCCCCGAAATCAGGGAAAATATCTTTCAAGAAACTGGTTTTGGGATTAATATTGCCCAAAATGCGTCTCCGGTGGTGGTAGCTAACCAAATTCAGAATAACAGATCAGGGATTATTATCCAAGCCAATGCTACACCGATGTTAAGGAATAATTTTATTCAAAATAACAGAGAAGATGGTCTAGTTGTAATTGCCCAAGCTAAACCAGATTTAGGTAGTAGTTATGACCCAGGCAAGAATATCTTTCGCAATAATGGTCGTCTTGACATCAATGCCAAAGCTGCTAAATTGGTAATTTCTGCGGCTGGAAATAATTTGGTTAGCGATCGCATCAGCGGTAATGTGGATTTGAAAGGTACAACCGCATCTACAGACAGAATTTCTGGTACTAATCCTTCACTAACACCAAGTTCAGTCCGCAAACCTATCACTTTTACTCCCTCTCAAAGAACGGTAACACCCTTAAAAGTTCAACCTGTTGCCAATCCCAATCAATTACCATCATTACCCAATAATTTAGCGGATTCCCCTCGGTTTAATTATACCCAACTTGATTCGGGCGCTATTGAATTTGTCGCCCCTCAAGCAGCTATTGTATCAAACCCCGAAATGTCTACGGCTACTGGTCAAAATGTCAGTTACCGGGTGTTAGTGATGGTTGCCAATAAGCAGCAAGAGAATTTAGTCGTTTCTCTAGTTAATGATGCTTTTCCCAAGGTTTGGCAAGGTCGTAGGGTGATGCAGGTGGGAATTTTCAATAGTCAAGAAAGTGCCGCTAAAGCAGTAAACCTCTTTAATAGCAAAGGGTTAAAATCAGTGGTTGAGACTGTGAAGTAATTAGTCATTGGTCATTGGTCATTGGTCATTGGTCATTAGTAACAACTGACAACTGACAACTGACAACTGACAACTGACAACTGACAACTGACAACGAACAACTGACAACTGACAACTGACAACTGACAACTGACAACGAACAACTGACTAAAATGCCAACTCCAATCTTTCACTGGTCATGGATTTGAGTTTGGAGGTGAAGGATTCGGTGCGATCGCTCTTTTGGGGCATAAACTGACCAATAGGAGGATGATTGGCTGTTGCTGTGAGCATTAACTGTTGGGCAGGTGGGGGTGAAATTTCCTCAATAACTTGCTTTTGTCTGATATTTCCGGTTAATTGCCCAAAAGAAGGCACTGGGGCTAGGCTTTTTGGAGCATAGTCTCGGTTTTCTTCTATTGGCTGTAAATTCTTATTTATTTGATACTTATAACTCACTGGAGCAGGTAATAAACGAAGATTTTTATATTCTTCCATCCTGATTTCCTGTTTAGTGGGTGGTAAAACTTGTAGAGGCGCAGAAGTGAGCCGTTCAGGGAATTTGCTACAAATCATGCGCTCAAATTCCATATTGAAATGGTAGGTTGTCTCGCCCTTTCGTCGCCAAAAGTTCAAGATTTGCTGTACAGATACGGCTTTATAACGACCTTGATACAAAGCTTCGATAACTGCTAAGTGTAACCAATGCAGGGGATATTCAGATTGCCATTGGTTAATCAACTCACTGGCATTGTATCCGTTGAGATCAAAGCTGTAGTGAGTTAATAACTTAGCTGCTAGTTCCGCAGGAGGTGCGAAAGTTTGAGTGACCGGGGCTGTTGTTAACATGGGCTGTGAGTTATAGGCAATAGGTATAAACATTGCACCCATCGCATCTAGTCTAACGTACTTTTGGCTACATTAGTGTTTTTTTTCACCAGCAGCAAAAGTCATAGGCAGTGTTTTCCATTCTACTTGTCAATTGCTGATATGCAAAACAATATAAGGTGAGTTAATAACTTTTGTGCGTTGACTGGTGACTAATGCCTGATACACCATTGCAGCAACTTCGGCACGGGTGGCTTCTCTGGTTGGTGCTAGTAAATTGGGGTCGGGATAATTAAGAATAATTTTTTGCTGGGTGGCGATGGTAACGGCTGTGCGGGCGTATTCGGGAATTTTCTCTTGGTCAATGTAGGTTAAGGTTTTTTGATCACTTGCCACAAGTCCCAGTCCGTTGACTAGGGAGACGATGACTTGCAGCCGTTGGACGTTTTGGGTAGGACGGAAGGTGCGATCGCTAAATCCGCCCACAAAACCGCCTCTGGCTGCGATTTCAATGGCGTTAGCTGCCCAAAAATCCTTGGCTATATCTGTAAATTCTGGGGACGGACGTTTGGCTGGGGGATTAAAGGCGGCAGCAATTAAAGCTGTATATTGAGCGCGGCTCATGGCTTGATCTGGTTGGTATGTGCCATCAGCAAAACCCTGGGTTAAGTTCATACTAACTAATGCCCGAATAAATGGTTCTGCCCAATGACCAACAATATCGGAAAAAGAGGGAATCTCTGTCTCTGGTTTGACAATATAGGCGGAGGGTAGGGGATTTTCTTGACCGGTGGCGACTAATGCCTGATAAATTAGGACTGCGATTTCCGCGCGGGTAATTTCCCGCAGTGGTTCTAATTGATCTGGTTGGGGATAATTGACGACTAATAGTTTTTGCGTAGCTACGGTGGTGGCATTGGTAGCGTAGCTGGGAATTTGGGCGCGATCGCGGTATACCATTAAGACGTTAGGATTACCACCACTCAAGTTTAAACCGTTGACAATGGAGACTATTGCTTGAATTTTGGTGATGTTATTTCCGGGTCGAAATGTACCATCGGGAAAGCCTTTCAAAAAGCCTCTATCGGACGCACTGGCTATGGCTTTGGCAGCCCAAAAGTCGGATTTGACATCTTTGAATTTATCTAGTTGATTACTTTCTGGTAGTTGGAATGTTTTGGTGATTAAAGCTGCGTATTGGGCGCGGTTAACAGGTGTGGCTGGTTGAAAAGTGCCGTCGGGAAAACCGTTAATAATATCTTTACTGACTAAGGCTTCGACGAAGGCTGCCGCCCAATGTCCTTCTAAATCAGCAAATCTACTGCTAACTCCAATTTGACTGGGGGTGTCAGCGGTAGCAGCGATGAAATCTATTGCCCCAATTACCTGGGGAACACTTAATTGATTACCGACGGAGATAATTTTTTGATCTGTGACATTTTGTAAATCGAATTTACCCTGTTCTCGAAAAATGTTGTCGGCTGGGTCTTGGGGACTGCCTAAATCGGGAGTGGCATTACCGGCGATTAACAGACCGCCTTGGGTATTGCTGGTGATCAGATTTCGCCGTAATACTGGTTTAGCATCACGAGATAGGGCGATCGCTGTCCCATTGGCTAAAAGTTGGTTATTGGCAACTAAAGGGGCGGCAAAGTCACTAATGGCTATGCCTAAAGCATTATCTTGAAATACATTCCGCAGCACTTCTCCTTTGCTATTCTTGGCTATGACCAACCCACAGACTTTGTTATTAATAAATAAATTATCCACAATCCCCGGTTTGCTATTGCCGGTAATGAAGATGCCTTCTCTAGTACAGTCCTTAAATGTACTATTAGCTACAGTCGGTATTGATGATTCAATCCACGCCCCAGTCCCTTTAGCGGCAGGATTCATCACTGTCATACCTAAAAGACTAGCATCACCTAGTAAGAGTAATGTAATATTCTGTATTCCAAAACTAGAGCTTTGATATTCCCCACTGCCGGCAATAATCGTTTCCTGACCTTTATTTGCTTCATTTCCTACTACTAATACTCCCGGTGCAATGACTAAGGGAAATACTTCACCATTGGCTGTGCTGTAAGTTCCACTGGCTAACTGAATAATTGTTGATGTTTTCGCTTGTTTAAGGGCGCGGGTAATGGTTTTGAGGGGATCAGAACGAGAACCAGTATTAGCATCGTTTCCTGTCACAGGATTAACATAGAGTGTGGCAACAAGACTAGAATTAACCATAAATTTTTAAACGAGCAGGGTTTTAATGGTGACATCCATAATTAACCATATTTTTAGCACAATCAGGAAGAAGGAAGAGGTTTTGGGCAACTTTACTTTTTGTTACATATTTCAGTTTTTTCCGGTTTATCTACTTAAGGGACTTCCAATTAAAAAAATCCCCAAAAGTTTCTTGTGGTGCGGGCATCTTGCCCGCTAATTACCAAGGACAGGCAGGATGCCCATCCCACAAAATTGGGTAATTTATTTTTTGGTGATCCCTAAGAGATTTACCTAAGAGTTCTCCAATTAAAAAAATATCCCAAAATTTATTGTGGTGCGGGCATCTTGCCCGCTAATAATACAAGAACGGGCAAGATGCCCATCCCACGAGATTGGATTATCTTTTTTGTGGAGTTCTCTAAGTAGGTGAACACAATAAAACCAAACTGTGTAAAGAAACGTAAAATCGCTGCAAACTTCTTTACTCTTGCCTCTTGCCTTGCTATAACGACAATTTTCAACGCCAACCTACCTATCTCCATGAAAATAGCGGTCAAATAAAGCTTGTGCAGATTGGCGGTGTTGTTCCACTAATTGAGGAGGGGACAACATTTCTGCTTTGTCCATATAACGATAAACCCAGCGGCTAAATTCATTTAAAGACCGAGGTGGTAAATCTACAGCATATTCTATATAAGTATGTTGCCCAGTTTTATCAATCAATCCAGTGGTAATTTTTTGATGAGGATGACGACGCTCTCCTTCCAAAATAAATGCTGATACTGGCGGAAAAAACCGGACTTTCACATTAATTAAGTTGAGAGTTCCATCTAATTCTAATTTTTGCGGTTCTGGTTCACCTAAATTTAAACCCCAGCCATTTTCTAGTAACTTATATGCTTTAACTAAACTTTCTTTTTGTTTTTCTAAACCCCTGGGCAAGATTTTAATAAAAATACAATGATTATTAAAACGGTTTAATCTTCCTATGGCTAAATGTCCATTTTCACAATATTCATACAGTAAATACCAAGCAATATCATGGTAAATTAATTGTAGGGGAAAAATCTGTATCCGTCCAATCCGATTAAAACCATAAAAGTCATTACTCCGAGAAATTTCAATGGCTTCTCCCTTACTAATAGCTTTTTCTAATAATGGTAATTTATGAAATAGTGTATCGCGGGTTTCTCCCTGAATTACCATTTCTTCTGGGTCGGTATGAATAATAGCCCGGTTAAGATGTTGCCGAGTAGGATAAAAAAAATCACCCTTGAGTTCCATATCTAACCCACGTAATCTTTTACTAAGAGTTTCATGAATGCGTCTAGCTTGGGCATCACCTTGATATTGAGCTTGAGAGGCTAAAGCATTAAATGCTACTTTTAATTCTGCGATAGAAAGCGCACCAGTACCTAAATAATATCCCCAACGATACATCCGCCGATCAAGGATAGCGCAACGTCTGAGGGTTTCTAAATCTTTGCGTAATGTCGGAATTGCTGGATATTCTGCGGGTAATTCTATATCCAATTCTGCTGCTAATTTTTGCAGATATACTTTCACAGAACTAATTGCATCATGATTCTCATTGTTACTGAGATCAAAAAAATCAGGACTACCTATACCTGGATGTTTTAATAATGTAGCAATTAACAGCAGTAAGCGTTCAAACGCTAACCGTTCTGTGTAAGGATGAGTAGGTTTTTTAGGCATGGTAAAGGAATCACTGGCAGGAATTTATAGTAAATTAATCTCAGTGCAAAAAGAAAATATTTAGAATGCTAATAAAAATTGGCTGTAAGCATTGTCAATATTGCTTTAGGGAAGATAACTATAATAATTTAGTTTATAACCTTTTTCTAGCTTTTGGCTAATTCTGCGGTTATGGTAGTCAATAGACTTCTCCGGTAAAGTAGAGACGTTCCATGGAACGTCTCTACATCTTTTTTGGAGATGTCTAATATCATTACTTTGAAGTCAGTCTTTTTAGCACCATGTATATTTCCCGACGTTCTGCCACTGTCAGAAATGTTTCTATATCTACTGTTAATGGTGGTATTACTTTAGTGATTTTGTTGATTGCACCTTTAGGTTTAGCAGCAGTAATTATTAATACTATGTTAGTCGCTGTTGCTACTTATATAGTTGCCAGTGCAGCCGATAAGTAGGTTGGCGTTGAAAATTGTCGTTATGGCAAGGCAAAAGGCAAGAGGCAAGAGGCAAGAGTGAAGAGGGTTTGGGCGATTTTACGTTTCTTTACACAGTTTGGTTTTATTGTGTTCACCTACTTAGAGTTGTTTTGTGGTTAGAACCGGAACAGAATGCAGAATTAACATCTTCTGGAAACGGTGAATATCGTTCTCCCAAGAAATCTAATTTACAACGTTGGTGGCGTTAATAATGTAAGTTGCTAGTTAGGTAAATTGTCAGAACCAGGATGTCCAGGATTAAAGGATGAACAGGATGAAATTTCTGTTTTCATCACCAATTAAGTAGGTTAGCCTTGAAAATCGTCGTTATGGCAAGGCAAGAGGCAAAAGGCAAGAGGCAAGAGTGAAGAGGGTTTGGGCGATTTTACTTTTCTTTACACAGATTGGTTTTATTGTGTTCACCTACTTACCTATTACCAATTACCTATTACCAGCTTCAACGAGATAACTAGCAACTTGAGTTAATAATTGATAATTTCATGCAAAGTCTTTATGTTTCTGAGCAGAATTGCTATGTGTGTTTACAAAAAGAAACTTTGCTAGTTAAGCAAGGGGAAACTGTATATGCTGAAGTCCAGTTACCTCTGTTAGAGCAAATTCTGATCTTTGGGAAATCCCAATTAACCACCCAAGTTATTCGTGCTTGCTTATGGCGAGATATTCCCATTGCTTACTTATCACGCATGGGTTATTGCTATGGCAGAATTTTACCAATTTCTAGGGGATATCGGCAGTTATCACGTTATCAACAACAATTATCTCCCGTAGAAAAGTTGATTACTGCTAGGGCTATGATTAAAGGTAAGTTAAAAAATAGTAGGGTGTTGTTGCGAAGACAAAAGAAAAAAAAGGAATCGGAGCTTTTAGAACGGGTTTTACAAAGTTTAGATTATCTAGCTGACCAAGTAGCACAGGCTGATAATTTAGAACGGTTAATGGGGTTTGAAGGTGCGGGTGCGGCTCAATATTTTTCGGCTTTTAGTGAATGTTTAACAAACCCTGATTTTGTGTTTTCTGGTCGGAGTCGTCGTCCTCCAGGAAACCCAGTGAATGCCATGCTAAGTTTTGGTTATCAAGTTCTTTGGAATCATTTATTAGCGTTAATTGAAATTCAAGGATTAGACCCTTATTATGCCTGTTTACATCAAGCTCATGATGGTCATGCGGCATTAGCTTCTGATTTAATTGAGGAGTTTCGCGCCCCATTTATAGATTCTTTAGTGATGTGGTTAATTAATCGCAAAATCGTTAGTGCTGAAGCTGATTTTGAGTTTAAAAATGGTGGCTGTTATTTGAATAATGCGGGAAGGAAGAAATTTCTACGGGCGTTTTTACAACGGATGTCTGAAGAAATACAAACTGATGAGGGAATTAAACAACCAAAATGGGATTTATTAACTAAACAGGTGAGGGCTTTTAAGCAGTTTGTTTACAATCCTAGTCATCATTATCAACCCTATCGAATTGACTAAAATTATATTAAGTAGGTGAACACAATAAAACCAAAGTGTGTAAAGAAAAGTAAAATCGCCCAAAGCTTCTTCACTCTTGCCTCTTGCCTCTTGCCTCTTGCCTTCCCATAACGACAATTTTCAATGCTAACCTACTTATGTTTTTGTATGTGATTGCTTATGATATTCCCTGTAATAAACGGCGCAAAAAAGTAGCTGATTTATTGGAAGGTTATGGACAGCGTGTACAATATTCTGTGTTTGAATGTCAGTTGAGTACAGAAAAATATCAGGATTTACGTCGTCAGTTGAGAAAAAAACTGAAGTTAGAAGAAGATAATGTCAGGTTTTATCCTTTGTCTCGACATACTCTATCTCAAGTGGAAACTTGGGGGGTGGGGATATCAGTGATTGAAACGCCTAGTTCGATTATTGTGTAGTTTTGATGATGGCAAAGTGTGTTGTCCGAAGGTCAGGGAAAATGGCTGAGATGTTGATTTTTTCGTTGCGAGCTTCGGTTGCTTGCTGGATAAGGGTTTTGTGCATTTTGAAGGGTAGCTTAGAGGTTATTCTGCCACCTTGTTTCGTGACCTTCGGAAACCGCCCCTGGACTTCTTGCACCGTCTGGGTTTAAAATGGAGGTATTCCTAATTACTGGGAATATTAATTGAATGGAAACTGCCTGTTGCAAAACTTAAATCTGACATGGTAGTTGACCTTATTCCTAATTACTGGGAATATTAATTGAATGGAAACAATACTAAACTTGCGATCGCCCTGGCTTCTTTATCATTCCTAATTACTGGGAATATTAATTGAATGGAAACGAGAAAACAAAGATTTTAATATCCCTCAGATAACCATTCCTAATTACTGGGAATATTAATTGAATGGAAACAGGAAATATTTAATCTGAGGAAGGATAGGAGAAGGATTCCTAATTACTGGGAATATTAATTGAATGGAAACTACTCTTGCACTATTAATTGGTCATCACTCAGCGATATTCCCACTCGCTGGGGATATTAATTGAATGGAAACAAGTCCGTCCGTTTTTGGGGATAAAATGTGGTTCCAATTCCCACTCGCTGGGGATATTAATTGAATGGAAACTCAATCAAACTTACTTGCATAATTAAAGCCTCCAGACTATTCCCACTCGCTGGGGATGTTAATTGAATGGAAACGCAGAATAAATTGGATGTGCCATAATTGGTTAGACCATTCCCACTCGGTGGGGATGTTAATTGAATGGAAACGATGGATCTGCCTTTGGCGATCGCTCTAATTGCCATTCACCATTCCCACTCGCTGGGGATGTTAATTGAATGGAAACATCCAATATCGGATATGATCATCAATTCGATTCTGGATTCCCACTCGCTGGGGATGTTAATTGAATGGAAACTTTTCTCGGTCTGTCTAAGAGGTCGAGCGGGCAGATAAACAAATTCCCACTCGCTGGGAATATTAATTGAATGGAAACTTCCAAGATTTGTAAGCTTCTAAAACTGTAATTAAATACCCACTCGCTGGGGATATTAATTGAATGGAAACTCCCAATATCTAATATGATCATCTATTCGAGATTTCATTTCCCACTCGCTGGGGATATTAATTGAATGAAAACTGCTTTATTAGCGATCGCTCCCTAATAAAGCAGTATCTGTTTTAACCTTAAAAAAATGATGCCAACAACAGTTAATACAATACATTTGAACTATTAAGCAGAGTCAACGAAAAACTAGAGTTTAGTACCTGCATAAATAAGAACCGATGTCAAAAACAAGAAAATATTTGTAATTAAATTCTTATCGGCAGAAAACCCTTACAAACAGAGCATTCTAGGAATTATCTAGAGAAATGTTGCAATATTTTATATTTATAGACAAATACTGAATTAAGACTATATGATGCGTATATCAGCTACATAAGGAAATTACTAGTGTCAGAAGAATATTGGCGGGCTAAGATTTGGGGGTTACTACATGACCCTGTATTAAAGGCATTACATAACAATAGTGGTCGGGGTAAAAATAGCTTCTATGAACAGTTAGAAGTGATGAAACCTTGGGTTGAGACAGGTAGAACCCCTGATCAATCAGGTGGTAAAGCATTAGCAAATATATTGTTAGCGGATTATATAGCCTCAGCTAGTGACAGATCCGCTATAGGTAGCACTACAGCTTCTATTAACTATGCTCCCGGTGATAACCATGACAAAGGGCTACAAATTACTCATTTATTATCAGGTGCAAAACAAGACTTCAAAATTAAACTACACACAGAACTTATAAAATCTAAACGTAAAGAATATTTAGAAAACAAAGAAAAACAACTACTTGCATTTGTACCCCCAGAATTACAAGATCCAAGTATTAAAGATAATATTCCCAAAATCAAACAATTATATTGGTGGTTATGGCGTTGTTTACCTCAAGCAACCTGTAATTTATTTGAAGATTCTTCATTAATGTTAATGCCAGCAGAAACCCGCATTCCTGATGCTTCCATTTGGAGTCATGTGAGTATGACAGCAGCTTTAGCCGGTGGATTTGCAGGATATGATTTAACATTAGATGAAATTAAAAATTGGCCAAGAGGAAAAGAAGTTTCTCATCCTTATTTAGCAGTATTCAGTTTTAGTCCGGTACAGGAACTAATTAAAGCCAGTCGGAAAATGCGCGACTTTTGGGCAGGTTCTTGGTTACTGCATTATCTCTCAGCCAAAGTTTGTTGGGTACTAGCAAATCAGTATGGACCGGATGCGTTACTTTATCCCAGTCTTTATCAACAACCATTAATTGACCATTGGTTATTACAAAAATATCCAGAATTTAAGGATTTGATAAAAACACCATCACCACAATCATTATTAACCGCAGGCTTTCCTAACGTTATAGTCTTAGTGTTGCCGAAAGATAAGGTTCAAGCTGCCATGCAGACAGCCCAGCAAACGCTGTTGGAAGAATGGTTAAAAATTGGGGATTTAGTATTTAATGAATTGCATGATCAGCGGCATTGGATGAAACAGTTAAAATCCAATCATACTACCTGGAAAAGTTGGTTAAAATCCCAATGGCAATTTTACTGGACAGCATTACCCATTGGTAAACTTGGGGAAGAGTTTAAATGTTCTGCTGATGAAAAGAAACATTCAGAATTTGAAAAATGGTCAGATTCTCAAAACGAAGCCTATAATATAATAAACAATCAGAATCGGCTTTTTAAAGAGAAAGAGTTAGAATTATTACGAGAAGCCCATAAACAACGTTGGGAAAGACAAAGCCGAGGTTTTAGTGCTAATATTGGTTCATGGTGGGGTTATATATTCGATGCTACCCGTGCTAGTTTAGCCTCTGTTAAAAATGCTAGAAACTGGGAAATGCCCACAGCCTTTGGACCACGTTCTACAATTTCTGGTATTGGTCCTGTTGTTAATCCTGGTAAAGACGGAAAAGACTGGATGACAGAAGGTGAAACTCAGAATTATTGGCAACGACAAGCAGGTTTATTTGATGGTACAGAACAGCTAAATGCTACAGAAGTTCTCAAACGTGGATTACACAAAATTCTACCTGACTTATTGGGAATAAAGGATTTAGAAATTTCCTATCCAGACTTAACATCTGGTGTGGCTGGGTATTTAAAAGTTAATCAAGACAAAACTGAACATAAACGCAATTTTGATAATGCTTGTCGAGAAATAGGATCTAAATTTGATGAAATTACAAGAATACTTCCCGAAATGCGAGATAAATGGGGTATTCCTTGGATGGATGAGAAAAAGAATCCTCAACAATATCATCCCCGCTTACTTAATGCTGGTTGGATATTAGAATATTTAGACAACAGTGAGGAACTAAAAGAAGAATACACCAAAGAAATTAATGAAAGCATTAGTAAATATTATCCCAGTAATAACCCATCAAATTGGTATGTATTAGCAGCCGGTGATGGTGATGGCATGAGTGAATGGTTAAAGGGAACAAAGATGAAAACATATCGTGATTATATTCCCGATGGTTTTGCAGAAAAAGTAACCCTCACAAAATTCCCAGACTTCCTAGAACTGACTAAAAGAATGGGACCTAGCACCCACAGCGCATTAAGTCGGGCATTATTAGACTTCTCTAATCAATTAGTTCCTTACCTCACTCAAACCCGCTATGCAGGTAAACTAATTTACGGTGGTGGTGATGATGTTTTAGCCTATACGAACCTCTGGGAATGGGATAAATGGTTGTGGGATATCCGCCAATGTTTTAGAGGTGCTGAAGACCCCCATGAAGAGTTTAGTAATAAGGGTGATTATTGGCAATATTTAAAAGATGATGGTAAAAAAGTTGGTTTAGTTGATCGTCCATTATTTACAATGGGTAGCGCAGCCACAATTAGTTTTGGTATCGTAATTGCCCATCATTCAGTACCGTTGGCGATCGCATTGGAAAGCCTCTGGGAAGCAGAAGACGCAGCCAAAAAACACGAATATTATCATCGTTGCGAATTACCAATTGAAAACTGTGGTCAAAAAGATTGTTTTAACAAAAAAGATGCTGTACAGGTGCGGGTATTATATGGTAACGGTAATACTTTAAAATCTACCGCTAAATTCGATGTTTTCTATCAGTGGCAACAATTAATCATGTGTGAATCAGACAGCGCCATATTTGAACAAGCAGCGAGTCTGTGGAGTCAACATCCAGCGCCGATTTTTGGGGCAATTCTAACTTGGACGCAAGTATTTTGCGATCGCCGTGACCAATTCCAAAACAACAAACCCGCGAAAACACAGTTTCAAGAAAACCTAGCTAATTTTCTCAAAGCGTTATTCCTGACCACCCAAAGCAAAGAACTAGACAACGAAATTCAAAGTTGGCTGAAACTTGCGGCATTTGTGAAACGTAACCGTGATATCAAACTAGGAGGTGCTAATTAATGTACTGGTACAAACTCACACCACTAGATATATTGATGTTACGAGATGCCAAACCATTTTCACCACAAGAAAGGGCTTGGGCAGGTAGTGTATTTCCTCCCAATGGTCATACTATTGCTGGGGCATTACGGGGTTTATTAGGAAAAGAAACATTTAATATAGTTGGTCCGTTCCTCTGCTATGAAAATACAGAAAACACCTTATATCTTCCGCGTCCGTTGGGGTTTGTGAAATCTACAGCCCTTTTACCTTTGAAATGGGAAACCAAATCTCATATAAATAATGCGTTATGGGATGAAACTCAACCTTGTCCATTAGTCAAACCTCATAATGCTAAAGATGAAGATGAGGAAGATGAGAAAGATGAGGAGAAAATAAATAGTTTACAGAAATGTGAAGAAAGTTCTGAGGTAAAATTTAGACAATATTTACCTTATTGTGTTGTTAAGAACTATTTAGAAACAGGAGAAATTAATAAAGACAATTGGAAGGTAGTTGATGGTACTCACGAAGACAAACCCTGGACAATAGAAACCCGTTCTCATAATAGTATCGAACCCGGAACTAAACAAGTCAAAGATGCCGATGGGTACTTTGTGGAAAATGCTATTAGACTACATCAAAATTGGAGTTTTGCTATAGGAATTAATCACGAAATTACAACACCTGCTACAATCAGATTAGGAGGAGAAGGACACAGAGTAATTGTAGAATCTTGTCCAGAATTGGGGGAGCAATGGCAAGAATTACAGAAGATTTCCAGTGATAATTTTAATCATCATGATAAATCAATTGCTTATTTAGTTACCCCTGGGGTTTTTGAAAGACCACATACAGATAAGCACCAACAAAGAATGAATTTATGTCGTCCTTATCCTTGGGAATGGAAAATCAAAGATGGTAATTTTGTGAGTATGTCCACAGATAGACCAGTCCCAATCAGTTGTAGAATCAGGGATAAAGATGATGAAAGAAGTATTCCTGCACCCCAGGTTTTTGCAGCACCACCGGGGAGTTTATACTATTTGAATAAACCTCAAGGATTATTTCAGGATAATACTGGTTCTCGGATCAATAACTGGAGACAACTGGGTTATTCGGAAATGTTGTGGATTAAATATTAAGAAAAAAGTGAGGAAAATTCATGATTGAATACATCTATTTATATCTATTGTCACCATTACATACAGGCGGCACAACTCAAGAAGGTAACTTGCTAGGAATTGCCCGTGAATCACATACTAATTTACCTTACATTCCGTCCAGTACAGTTCGTGGTAAAGTTCGGTCAACTGTCACAGACAAAGATACACAATATCAACTATTTGGCAATGACTTAAAAGATGGCAAATTAGAACAAGGTAATATTTGGATTGGTGATGCTTCCATATTATGGTTGCCAGTACCTTCATTAAGTCATAGTGTAGTTTGGGTTAGTTGTCCTCTCTTATTACAACGTTGGCAACGTTTACAGAGTAGTAAATTAACTATACCTTCTGAATATAGCTGTAACTTTGCTAATGGTTCTGCTGTTTATCTCAAAGATGCAATTATTAAAAGTAATGAATTAAAATCTTGGACAAACTCAGAAGAATTTGTACCCCAATCATCAGCAACAACTTCTATAAATCGTTTATTAGTTTTACCAGATAAACATTGTGCTACATTAATTCAAATGAGTTTATGGCGACAAGTAAAAATTAAACTTGATGAACATAAATCTGTAGATGGTGGTTTCCGTTATGAAGAAGCAATTCCACCGGATACACTTATGTATTTACCTTGGGGAATTACATCACAAGCTAATGGTACATCACAAAAATCTTACGATGATTTCAAAAGTTTATTAGCCGCTAATGAAATCTTACAGATTGGTGGACAAGAAAGTTTAGGACGTGGATTTGTCCAACAATGGATGTAAACCAGAAGTGTTGAATGTTAGGAAAAGATTAAAAAAAAGTACCATAATTTGATACAATCTAAAAAAATCTAGATAAAGAATTATCAAATTATGCGCTTAAAGAATTTCCCAGAAGTGGTCAAAACAATATTGAAACCATTGCCCAAAAAAGATTATCCAGTTCTGGACACATTTTCATTTGTATCAGTGTGGTTACAGTATGTCATGGATAAAAGTATAGTGAGTATGAGAGATTTATTTCAAAGACTAAATAATCAAGGGATAGATTTAAAAATATCAAATTTTTCCAAGGCAAGTAAAAAGAGAGATACTCAAGTATTTTTGGAGATAATAACTGAATTAAACAATCAACTGAGAAAGAAAAAAGGAAAGGAAGAAACCCAAGCATTATTTCCTATAGATTCAACAATTATTACATTAACAAGTAAATTATTATGGAGTCAAGGATATCATCAAGTAAAACTATTTTGTGGGTTAGATAGTTTGACATCAGAAGTTGGTGGAATGGTGATTCATTTTGGGCAAGGACATGACCATAAATATGGACAAGAAACAGTAGAAGCAATTCCGTCAAAAGGAGTAGGGATAATGGATAGAGGATTTGCATCCTCCGAAAGAATATCTGAATTAAAACAACAAAAAAATAAAGCTTTTGTCTTAAGAATTAAAAATAATGTCACTTTAGAAATGCTAGAAAATGGTAATTGTAAAGTTGGCAAAGATGAAAGAGAAGTGGAAATTAGAGTAGTAGCATTTTGTGATATAGAAACTAAGAGTGAATTTCGTTTAGCAACAAACTTATTAAATGAAGGAGAAGAGCAAGTTAGTAATCAAGAGATTATGGAAATTTACATACAAAGATGGCAAATTGAATTGTTATGGAAATTCTTAAAAATGCACCTCAAGTTAGACAGACTTATGACAAAGAATGAGAATGGAATTAGAATTCAGATAATGTGCTGTTTAATCGCTTATTTGATATTGCAACTAATAGAAATACCGCAAGAATTTGGCAAAACTTTATTAGATAAACTCCGTTATCTTCAGTCCTATATGTGTCAGGAAATAAGTTATGTTCATTGGTTTAGAAAACTTATTTGGATAAGATGAAAAATAGCACTTATAGGCTAAGTTTATTTCAATATGTAAAGTTTTATTACGCTATTCAACATTTCTGTGTCAAGATAAAGAGATATTAGAACAAGTAAAACAGTGGTTAATCAAGGGTTTACAAGCTGGTGTGGGTTCTCAGGTTAACACAGGTTATGGTCAACTAAATCCCGCAGGTAAACTTGAGAATAACAGTGAATTTTTCCGGGTTAAATTTATTATAGAAGGTCAATTAATTCACGGGCAGCAGAAGTTTAGAAATATTAATCAACCTTATAGAATAGCTAATAATGGAAACATAAGAACGGAAACAATTAATCATCCAGAAGTCCGCCCGGTTGCTTTTAAATCAATGTTACGTTATTGGTTTAGAACTTTTGCACTAGGAATTTTAGAGACTGGACAAGTTCAAGAATGGGAAAATAAAATCTTTGGTGGGATTAATCCTAGTAAACAATATGGTTGGTTAATGGTTAGAGTTTTAGAAGGAAGAATTACCCAAAAAGAAGCCCAGCATAAGAATGATCAATGTGGTGAACAAGAGGGAATTTTAACATTAAATTACTCACCAGGAATACCGCAAGATAACCAGGATAATTTACAGAAATTAATCAAAAATCTGACTTGGTTAATGTTTCATTTAGGTGGTATTGGTCAAGGTGCAAGAAGACCTTGTTATTCTCGTAAAACCCGCCCTTATGCCCCTTGGTGGCGTGGGTCTACTTTAATACCTGATAGTAAAGATTCATTTTGGGAATTACCGGAAACTACACATCATTTTCAGAAATTATTCCGACAAAGAATAGAAGCATTTTATCAAGCATTGCAAGGGTTAGGTATTAATTTAAATTATCGGCAGATCAGGAATTGTGGAATAGTTAGAAATAACCAATGGACAGAAGCTATTGATGCTAATTGTCGGATAATTGTTTGTTCTGGAAATGAAAATTTTGGTAAACCTTATGCTTTATCAGTATTGCATAGTGAAGAATTGAAATTCAATGGTAATTATGATGGTAATCTTTGCGGAAAAGTAGGTAGAGAAGTTAAACCTTCGCCTATATGGATTACAGACTTAGGTGATTACCAAGTAGTAACAGTATTTGGCGCTAATGCAGATCCTCGTCAAAAATATTTAGAAACATTACAAAATAAAGTTCAAATCTTCCCACTATGAAAACCACAAATAACACAAATCAAGTTAGTACATTAATCATCACCGTAGGAACTCGACAAATAGGATGGCGGTGTAAAGATGGTATCATTCGTTCCTTTGGTGCAGATGGTAATATTAGTTATCCTAAGCATATCAACGAACTCTACCAAGAACTAGGAATAGAACGCGGTAAACATCAAGATGAAGATGGTAAAACCTATCCTTGGAGTGGTCGAGATTTAGGTCAACGTTATTATGAATACTGTAAAGAATGGTTAGGTGGCGATTTTAGTAATGTTGAATTATTATTAGATAAAATTGTGATTGAAGGAGGAGTAAACCAAGGTTTAAAACATATTATTTTATGGGGAACAGACCAACCAGAAAGTATTACTTGGAACTTTCGCCGATTAGATACTTTATGGTTAGCAGAATTAATGAAAGGAAAAATTAAAAGTTTATTTCCTGATGTTAGAGTTGATATTCACTCACCAAAAATTAATGCTGGTAATAGTGATGAAATCCGAGAAGAATTAGAACAACTGGTTTTAAAAGAAGCTATAAGTATTAACGAAAATCAAGAATTTATTCTATGGATACAAACTAAAGGATGTACCCCTGTCATTGCTTCTAATGTAGAAATATGTGCAGCCGCTTTAGTACGTCAATATCAAGTATTTAATGCTAGTCCTAATGAACCAAAGGAGTTTTTCACCACTTTAGAAAATGGTTTAGTTACTGCTAATCATTCCCAAACTTTCAGTTTAATTTCTATGGCTGAATATTTTTGGTCACTAGAAAAAGTAAAAATTCAGTCTGCTTGGGAACGGGGAGATTTTTCAGAAGCACAAATTTGGCTGAAAGTCCATCAACATCGTCATCCAGTATTATATAAATTAGCAGGGTTTTTAGCACAATATAGTAATTGGGAATCTAATAAAGATTTTTACCAAAAACTCAAAGATTGGGTGAGTTCTAAGGATGCATCTAAATTAGTCAATGCAGAACAAGTTGAAAATTGGAAAACCCAACTGCAAAAGCTGCAAGATGACAAAATTACTAATTTATGGGAGTCTACCCTGATATTAGAATTAGCATTAAATCGGGAAAACTACACCACAGCATTTATTCAATTCGTGCAGATTTTAGAACAATTATTATATCTGCAATCTATCAATCAAAAATGGTATGTCAAAGGTTGGATAGTTAATCATCAAGATGAGGCTACCCTACAACAATTAATGCAAGGTTGGTGTATTTACAAAAAATTCAAAGAAGATAATAAATGGTCAAAATTAATGACCGATATTAGGAAAAAGCGCAACACAATTATTCATGATGGCGAATCTATAACTTCAACGAAAATTAGCTATCTTTGGGCTAACAATGGATTTGACGGAGTTAAGATACCAACAACACCAGAAATCATTAAAAAGCTGATGATGGGACTACTCAAGGAAGTTAGCACTCCCCCCAATCTCAACAATCTATTAATGCGCTCTTTGTATCAATGGGGATTGCAATACTTAGAAGATACAATTTAACCAATAATTGAGCGATCGCCCATACATCAGAGCCAAACAGTTAACCGTTGGGAAAATAGGCATTTTCAACCTTCACCTATTGCTATGAAGTTGATGCAACAAAAGCTTCAAAAATCGGCGTTGCTGAATCGAGGTATGAAATTTCCAAATTGAACCTTTAAAAATCTTACCTTTGCGTCTTTGCGCCTTTGCGTGAGACTAAAATTCATACCCTTAATCAGCAACGCCCAAAAATCCTGCTAAATTCAGAGGGAACAGAAAAAACTCATGTTTTTGAAAAGATGGAAATAATGGGACTGTTTTTTCAGACTAAGCATCTTTTTTTTGACTGAAGCTCTAAACTGGTGAAAATGAGTGTTTATTACCCATTACCCATTACCTGTTCCCTTTTTTGCAATGAATAACAATGATTTAGCTTTTACTCCGGCTTTAGAGTTAGCACAATTAATCCGTCTACGGGAAGTGTCGCCGTTGGAGTTGGTGGAAGTATATTTGGAAAGAATTGAACGCTTAAATCCTCAATTGGGGAGCTATTTTACAGTTACGGCAGATTTAGCGATCGCTGATGCTACAAATAAAACAGAATTACTAACTACAACTTCAGAATTACCGCCGTTTTTTGGTGTGCCAATTTCTATTAAAGACTTAAGTGCAGTTGCAGGTGTTACTTGTACTTATGGAAATCCAGCACTGTTAAACAATATTGCCAATCATGATGATGGCGTGGTGACGAAAATTAAACAAGCGGGATTTATTATTCTGGGTAAAACCGCAACTTCTGAATTAGGTTCTTATCCTTACAGCGAACCTATGGGATTTCCCCCAGCCAGAAACCCTTGGAATTTGGCATATACTCCAGGTGGTTCTAGTGGTGGTGCAGCGGCATCGGTAGCAGCAGGATTAAGTGCGATCGCTCAAGGTTCAGATGGTGGTGGTTCGGTGCGTGGTCCGGCGGCTTGTTGTGGTGTTGTGGGCATCAAACCAGCCAGGGGAAGAGTTTCTAAAGCCCCTGTAGGCGATCGCTTGGGGGGCATCGCTGTTGATGGTCCCCTTGCCCGCACAGTGGCGGATGCAGCCGCTATGTTAGATGTAATCTCTGGCTATGTCACTGGTGATCCTTATTGGCTACCAGATCCCCAACCATCATTTCTGTCTGCAACTCAAGTTAAATTAGATCCTTTAAAAATCGCTTTTAGTACCAATATTCTCCCCTTTGGAGAAGCTGACGCTAACTGTCAACAAGGAGTATTTAAAACCGTCGAGTTATTGGCACAATTTGGACATCAAGTTGAGGAAAAATACCCAGATTTTAGCAATTTAATCGAACCATTTAAAGTAGTTTGGCAAGCGGGAATCGCAGCAGCGGGAATCCCGTCACCAGCTTTGCAACCTTTGAACCAATGGTTATTCGCCAAAAGCGGTTCTGTGGCTGAATATCTGCAAGCACTTTCCCAAATGCAAATAGTCTCTCGGCAAATTATCGCCTTTTTTGATACTGTAGATGTATTGGTATTACCAGTTTATTTACATTCTCCCATTCGCGTCGGTGAATGGGCAGATTTGAGTCCAGAAGAGACATTCGCCAAAATTGTCCACTGGGTCGCGCCTTGTCCTGTCGCAAATGCTACCGGATTACCTGCGATCGCTCTTCCCGTCGGTTTTGATAGCAATGGTTTACCCCTGAGTGTACAGCTAATTGGTAAACCTGCGGCTGAGTCTACCCTCATTAGTCTAGCAGCCCAATTAGAAGCCGCTAACCCTTGGATTCAACACCAGCCATCACTTTAAGTCAGAATCAGGATTTACAAAATGTCAGAATCAGGATTTACAGGATTTAAAGATTTACAGGATTGTTAGAGGGTGTTTGAAAAGTTATGGTTGATGTATCAAATATTTTTTACCCCACCCTAACCCTCCCCAAAGCATCGGGGAGGGAACTGGATTTTTATTGTTTCCCCCCTTTATAAGGCTATCGTGTACACACAAGTTAAATTACCCCCCTTAATCCCCCCAAAGCATTGGGGGGAAACTGGAAAAATTAGTTCCCTCCCCAAAGCATCAGGGAGGGTTAGGGTGGGGTAATTTGAGGAATAATGGTGATTAGATAACTTGTGTGTACACCGTAGCTTTATAAGGGGAAAGGGGGGTAACAATGTGATGAAAATTACGGGATACGACTTTTCAAACATCCTCTTATCCATAAAATAATCTCAAAAAACAGAAAGTTAGTAAATATTTCCATATTCAATCCTGTTAATCTTTCAATCCTGAGTATCCTGATTCAGACATAGAAACGATCTAAAAAACAGAAAGTTGGCAAATATTTCCATATTCAATCCTGTTAATCCTTCAATCCTGAGCATCCTGATTCAGACATTTTAACTAGCCAGTTTTGCCTGTTCACGAGCATCAACAACCAAAACTAAACAAAGTGCTGCAACTGCTTTTTCCCATTCTTCACGCACCTTTTCATCTTCCACACCATCAAACAAACCCACCAACCGGGGAACAGCTTGTTCTAAAGCTGCGTGGGGAACGGGACGGTGTAATTCAACCAGATGACTGATACTTTCCTGATTATTAAGAAAACCAACTACCCATTTTGTTGTATGGTCTGGACTATCAGGAACATTCTGAACACCTAATTCATTTTTTAGCCAATCATAAAAAAGTGGTAAATGTTCAGATAAAACTGCACCGGCTGTGGGTAAGGTTTTTTTGAGTAAGCTAATATCTAAACTGTCTAATTCTTGTTTTAAAGCCGGTGAATTCAGCACCTCATTTAAGGGTGTGGAAAGTATTGCTTCTATTTCCGATTCCGAAAAATCTAACTTTTCGGTGAAAGTTGCAATTAAAGATTTCATTTTGTACACTCCAGAGATTATTCTCTAATCTGTACAATGATTATAGTAATGTAGGGTTATAACCTATTACCGGGTAATCCTGCATCTATTTCCTTTGTACCGGAGCATTCGCCAAAATTCATCGAAAAATTAGATTTTATTTGCTAATTGTTATTTACAAAAGTTAATTAATCTACGATTGATTTAACATCAGCAGCAATACATACACCACCATATTTTTTGATGATTGGTCGAACAGCTTCAGCTATTTGCCGTTCTTGTTCTTCATTGCAAATAGTCATTACATAACCATTGGTAAGTGCATGACCTTCTAAATCGTCAATAACTCGACCTCTGTATCCCTTACCTGTGACATCCTCAATAATTGTATATCCAGAAACACCTATATGATCTAGAATTTTTAACACCTTTTGTAGTTCTAAAGAATTGATAATTATTTCGACTTTTTTGAAAACTTGCACCTAATTATACTCCTATTGTCTTAATAATGTTGAAATACAAAGGTATACCAACAATAATATTAAACGGAAAAGTGATAGCTAAAGCCATAGATACATATAAACTGGGGTTAGCTTCAGGAACAGTCATTCGCATTGCTGCCGGTACGGCAATATAAGAAGCACTAGCACAAAGTACGGCAAACAAAAGAGCATTTCCTTCAGACATCCCAATTAATTTACTAATAAAGATACCAATAATGGCATTAAATACAGGCATAAAAATGCCAAAAGCAATCAAGAAAAGACCTGTATTTCTCAAGTCTTTGATTCTTCTAGCAGCTACCATACCCATATCTAGTAAAAAGAATGATAGCACTCCATAGAATATATCTTGGGTAAATGGATGTAATTTTTCCCAACCCTTTTCTCCTGTGAGAATTCCCACTATTACACTACCAATGAGGAGAAATACAGAACCATTTAAAAAGGCTTCTCTTAATACTTCACCCCAAGAAAACTTTTCTGCTTTTCCTTCTCCTTCTCCTGCTTCTAACTGACTTTTAGCAAAGAATCTCACTAAGACAATTCCCACAATAATTGCTGGAGATTCCATGAGTGCTAAAGCAGCTACCATGTGTCCACTAGAATCAATATTGAGAACTTTGAGAAAAGATTGAGCCGTAATAAAAGTAACGGCACTAATAGAACCATAAGTTGCAGCAATAGCGGCTGCATTATAGGTATCTAGTTTCAGTTTTAAAATGAAAAATGAGTAAATAGGAACAACAGAAGCCATGAATATAGCCGCTAAAAGAGTGAGGACAATTTCTGGATTAATGGCACTTTCTTCAATTTCATATCCACCCTTAAAACCAATTGCGAGTAGCAGGTAAAGGGAAAATAATTTGGGTAATGGTTGGGGAATTTCCAAATCAGATTGCAGAAAAATCGCCAGCATTCCTAAAAAGAAGAATAACACTGGCGGGTTTAAAATGTTGGACAATAGGGGGCTAGAATTCATTTTTTATTAATTTGATTCTGAGTTCGTAATTTTATATTTCAGGCTTAACTTTCCAATATACCTGCTGATATAGTATTTTGTAAATGGGTAGCATAATTATTAATAATTTTAACTGCGTGAACTTCATTTGCGTCGTAGCGTTTATAAAGCGTGCTAAGGACATATTGATATTCGCAAAAAACTTTTCCAGGGTCTTCTAGGACTTATTTAAGGAAGCAGGAATAAGTATATATAACTCTGAATCAAAAATAGGCAGGGGAAACGCATCCAGATTCATCCTTTACTGATATAATTAAAATCCATGTACAGTCATGGTTTTGGATTAACAAAAAGGATATTTGATCACAATAAAAGCGGTAAAACCAACTAATCTTATTTATCTATTCCTATCCGCAATCATCCACACTCTGGGATTTACTCAAAGGCGTTGATAATCCATCAATACTAATAAGATTCTTCTTTTGTTGATATTCCTTAACTCCTTTTTCCCCTTTCTTACTAGCCCAATTAAGTAGGTGAACAGAAAAATTTAAAGGTATATAACGGTATGTAAAGTTGTCTCAATGCGAGATTCTGATTGGGTTTCAGCCATTTTACAAAACGCAATACCCCTCATTTTTATTTTGTTTACCTACTTAACTAAAGTATCTCTTTGTCCTTGATATTCATACAGCGGGACACCAAAACCACAAGAAGTTTGCACTCTTTCAATATCTGCAATAATAATTTGTCGAGTTCCCGGAAGCGGAGGAAATAAAGGATAAAGAGAATCCCATTCGGGAGAACCCGGTAAAATAGTTTGTCCCTGACCATAAAGACGGAGAATACAAGCAGGTTCTTGAAAAGCGCAAAACATCAAGGTTATCCGTCCAGGCGTTGCTGAATCGAGGTATGAAATTTCCAAATTGAACCTTTAAAAATCTTACCTTTGCGTCTTTGCGCCTTTGCGTGAGACTAAAATTCATACCCTTAATCAGCAACGCCGGTTATTCGTCCATTTTCCTGCAAGTGAGCAGATGTTTCATTACCACTACCTGTTACGTCTAAATAACCAACTCGGTGGGGGGAGAGAATCCGAAAACTTTCCAAACCCTTGGGAGAAAGGTTAACATGACCTGTCGAACTTAGCGGTGCTGTGCCGACAAAAAATATTTTTTGATTAATAATAAACTTTTGCAGTTCTTCGGTGATTAAATCAAAAAGTTTAGCCATAATTGGTGGATGTTTTTTATAAATTTAGTATTTTATACTATACTAATAAAGATTAACTTTTATTGGAAATGTCATCAATTTTTTTTCCGCCACTTATTCAACAAATTCATAGTGAAATCTGTGCTATTGCAGATACTAGATTATATGTCTTACGACTGGATATAATGCACCCTCATGTTAACGGTAATAAATGGTTTAAGCTAAAGTATAACCTAGTGGAAGCTAAAGAGAAAAATTTCTCAACAATTCTTACTTTTGGTGGCGCTTATTCTAATCATATTTATGCTACCGCAGCCGCAGGAAATCTGTTTGGTTTTCGGACTATTGGCTTAATTCGTGGAGAAGAAAATATCCCTCTCAATCCTACTTTACAATTTGCCGTAGCACAGGGAATGGAATTAGTATATATTGATCGTCAAACATATAAAAAACGTCATACAGAAGAATTACAAAATCAGTTAAAACAGCGATTTGGAGAAGTATTTATTATTCCTGAAGGAGGTTGTAACTTAAATGGTCTGCGCGGTTGTATAGAGATATTACAAACAGTTAGAAAATTTAATACTATCTGTTTGGCTTGCGGGACAGGAACAACATTAGCAGGAATGACACTATCATTAAGTCAAGAACAAAAAGTAATTGGTTTTCCTGTTTTGAAAGGTGGTGATTTTCTCAACGAAGATATCAATAACTTATTAACAAATTATCTAGCTTCTGGTTTACCAACACTTGTTAATACTCCTGCACCTTGGCAACTTATATGTGATTATCATTTTGGTGGTTACGCTAAAGTGACTAATAAATTAAAGCTATTTTGTCAAGATTTCCAACAACAATATGATATACCTTTAGATTATATATACACGGGAAAAATGTTTTATGGAGTGATGGATTTAATTGCAAAAGGGTTTTTTAAATCGGAATCTTTGCTATTAATCCATACGGGAGGTTTACAGGGTAATCAAGATGCAATATCTAAATTAAGCGTGTAAATTAGCCTGTTCTTGTAACCAGGGATCTACGGGTTGTCCGTCTTTGCGTTTGAGTTCTATTTCTATGACCATGACTTCCTTAGAACCGGGAGGTGCAGGTTTTTTATGAAAGAAAATCTCAAAATCTAATGGGTTTTGATTATGTTCTTTTAACCAATCTTGAACTTTAGTAAGGGCAAAAAATGATTGTCCTTGTGCAAACATTTGGGTAATTTGCATTTGTAATGTGTAGGGATTAATGCGACTCATTTTTATTGACTCCTTTGGTATTTAGAATTATGATTATCTCACGCAGAGGCGCTCCAGACGCGGAGAGGAAGATTGAGTTTTTATTCTTCGGTGTTGAAATCTACTTTATCATAAATATCTGCTAACAAGATTTGGCAGGGAATAGAAGATAGGTTTAAGAGACTTCCAAGAAATAAATTATCCTAAGAAACGAACCACAGAGGCACAGAGTACACAGAGAGAGAATTTCTGCATCAGTTTTGGGACATTTTTTTATTTGGAAGTCTCTAAGCTACTATCTCCGTCTGTAAATTCAGAAAATATCCATTTATTATTATCGGTTTTAAAATACTGCTCAATGTGCATTGTGTATTGGTCAATTAAAATATATTCTTGTAAGCTGGGAATTGTCCGATAAGCTGCAAATTTTTCATCTCTATCATAGCTTTTGGTAGATTTTGATAATACTTCTGCAATCATCACGGGATTTACTAAAGTGTCTTTTCTTCCTTCTTCATATTCTAAGGGATTTTTCACAACCATAATATCAGGGTAGGTATGAATTTTTCTGGTGGGAATCCAAAGACGTTGATCTGGAACAAAGACTTGATAAGGTTGACGTTTGAGCGCAAAATTTAACATTTCGTAAAAATTGCCTGCAAGTTGGTTGTGATTGGGTGTTCCACCTGTCATGGTATAATTAATCCGTTGATATATTCGTGACGTATTTCCGAGTTTACCTCTAATTCTAGGTATTCTTCAGGTGAATAGTAGCGTGTTTCTTGTGCGAGGGTCATAATTTTAATTTATAGGTTTTATGGGTTGGCGATCGCTTTTACAAGTTTCTCGACTAAGTTATAATTATAACTTTTGTAGCGACTGTCTTGATTGTCAAGCGATAGCTTTGTATCTTAGAGGTATGTTAGAAGAATTGTTAGAAAATAACCCAGGTTTCTGAGATTGATTACACTTTTCACAGTGGTTCAAAAAGATGCAAACCAAATTACAGAGATTTTGCCCATCAGGGTTTAACGCATTGCGTTAAACCCCTAACTGGTGAGTTAGATTCTAAGCAAAAACAAACTGTTTAGAATCTGTCAAACTCAAACTACTGGCTTGAATCCCAGTCAGAGTAGCTAAAGTTTGATTATTGAAGACGATCGCAGTATCTGCACCAACTTGATTTAACTGGAGTGTAGAGGTGGTAATACCTAAGCTAACAGCACCTTGAATACCGATAACATCCGTACCCAGTTGGAAGTCAAGCACGGTATTTGCAGCTTTTGGTAATTCAGCATTGACAATCCAGAATTGGTCAGCGCCAGCACCACCGGAAATTAAGTTACCACCACCAAGACTAACTCTGAAGATATCTTTACCATCACCACCTAAAGACCGGTCATTTGCACCTAAGTAGAAGATATCATCACCAGCACCACCGGACATCCGATTATTACCTTGACCATCTCTAGCATCAAAGATGTCATTACCATCACTACCGAAAGCGCGATCGCCTTTATTCACAAACATTGTATCTTCACCGCTACCCAGATCAACGATATTGTTACCTGAGTTGGGAAAAGCAGATACAGTGGACAGGTCTACCTCGTCTTTACCTGCACCTGTAAATACAATGTTGCTTTGACCATCGAATTGACTACCAGGAGTGGCAATTAATTTATCATCTCCTGGAGTTCCTACAATTGTAGATTGGTTGACTGCGAGAGTAAAGATATCATTGACAGTTGCCCCGGCTTTATCTGTCGCAATTACCTTGACATCTAATTTACCGACATTTCCTGTGTTGGGAGTACCACTAAAGGTGCGAGTTGTAGAGTTGAAATTCAGCCAATCTGGTAACTTACTACCATCAGCTAAAGTGGCAGAATATTTAATTAAATCAGGAATTACTGCATCATTAAGCAGTGTATTTTCAAATGTATCTGTTACTAACTGATGCAGTCTATTTGTGGGATGAACATCGTCCCAAAAAGCATATTGATCAGGATTAACTGGAGTAGTGACTGTAATTAGAGGTTGGGTAATATTCGTGAATTTGTAATTAGCAGGATTAGTCTGAAATGCTGTACTCAAACCAAAGATGTCTACTAAAGATAAATCAACATTGAGGGCTGGTTCTAAGTTAGTTAAAGCTTGAGTTAAAGCTGCATTAAAACCAATAGAAATTGCTCTGGCATTCGCTACATTGTTATTAGCAATACTCAAAGGAGTAGCACCCAAATCTGTTAAATTGCCAACAACAATTTCTTTAGCACCTAATCCGGCTAAGGTTGTAATTGCACTACTAATATTAGTAACTGCATTAGTCACAGCCTGAGTAGGATCTGTGGCAAGATTTAGAAAATCATTAGCACCAGCCCAAATTACATAAAGTCCATCTTTACCAATGGAATTGGTATTTACAGTTTTAAATTGCTGAATTTGTGTTAATAATCCAGGTACGGTTATTTGCCCAAAAGTATTACTTACTCCTGTATTTGCGCCCAAAAAGGCGTAATTTTGAATTGATGGGTTTGTAAATTGTAAATCAGGGGCAAAGTAATCAACCCAAATTAAGCCATTAGAAAGACGACCTTGATAATTAGGTGATGGTGGAAAGGTGTTACCAGATGCTTTGTAGGCGTTACCTGTATCTGAGAGACTATCACCAAAGATGACAAGGTTTTTATAAGGATTAACTGCATCTGGATCTGAGAAGGTATTTTGAGGTAGTGTAAATGTAAAGGTAGAATTGACCTTAACTGTTTGATCTAAAAGTGGATTTTTGAGAACGGGTGCGGTATTCACGTTTTGTACCTTAATAGTGAACGTATCATTAACAGATGCTCCTGTTTTATCTGTAGCTGCTACTTTAACATTCAGATTCCCTACATTATCATTAGTGGGAGTACCGCTAAAAGTCCGAGTTGTAGAATTGAAGGTTAACCAATTTGGTAAAGCATTACCATTTTCTAATGTTGCTGAATAAGTCAGAACATCTCCAGCATCAATATCTGTGAAGGTGTTGGTGGGAATTTGGAAACTGAAAGCAGTTCCTTGTTTGGCGTTTTGATCTGCAATTGTATTTTCTAATGTCGGTGCATCGTTGATATTTTCAACTGTAATTACAAAGATATCACTAACAGTTGCCCCGGCTTTATCTGTAGCGATCGCCTTAACATTCAAATTCCCTACATGATCATTAGTGGGAGTACCGCTAAAGGTGCGAATTGTAGGATTGAAAGTTAACCAACTTGGTAAAGCATTGCCATTTTCTAATGTTGCTGAATAAGTTAGAACATCACCAGCATCAACATCTGTGAAGGTATTGGTAGGAATTTGGAAACTGAAAGCGTCACCTTGTTTGGCGGTTTGATCTGCGATCGCACTATTTAGAATCGGTGCATCGTTGACATTTTCAACGGTAATTACAAAGATATCACTAACATTTGCTCCGGCTTTATCTATTGCGATCGCCTTAACATTAAAGTTCCCTACATTATCATTAGTTGGAGTACCGCTAAAGGTGCGAGTTGTAGAATTGAAGGTTAACCAACTTGGTAAAGCATTGCCATTTTCTAGGGTTGCTGAATAAGTTAGAACATCACCAGCATCAATATCGGTAAAGGTATTGGTAGGAATTTGGAAACTGAAAGCGTTACCTTGTTTGGCGTTTTGATCGGCGATTAGGTTAGCAACTATTGGTGCATCGTTGACATTTTCAACGGTAATTACAAAGATATCACTAATATTTGCTCCGGCTTTATCTGTAGCGATCGCCTTAATATTCAAATTCCCTACATTATCATTAGTGGGAGTACCAGAGAAGGTGCGAGTTGTGGAATTAAAGGTTAACCAACTTGGTAAAGCATCACCATTTTCTAAGGTTGCAGAATAGCTAAGAACATCACCAGCGTCAATATCGGTGAAGGTGTTGCTGGGAACTTGGAAATTGAAAGCAGTTCCTTGTTTGGCGTTTTGATCTGCGATCGCATTTAATAATGTTGGTGCATCGTTAATATTTTCAACTGCGAGAACAAAGACATCACTAACAGTTGCACCGGCTTTATCTGTAGCGATCGCTTTAACATTCAAATTCCCTACATGATCATTAGTTGGTGTACCGCTAAAGGTGCGAGTTGTGGAATTAAAAGTCAACCAACTTGGTAGAGAATTACCATTTTCTAAGGTTGCTGAATAACTAAGAACATCACCCGCGTCAATATCGGTGAAGGTATTGGCTGGGATGGTGAAGCTGAATGTCGTATCTTCTATAGTGCTTTGATCTGCAATTGATTGCAGTACTGTTGGCGGATGATTCACATCAACAATACTGCCAACACTTGTTATGGTATCAGCTTGATTTGGGACTGCTTCTGTCAAGCCTGAGTTATCGGTTGCCACACTATAGAAGGCGTAAGTATGACCGATTTTACCTACGTAAGTTGCCTCGGTTAGCGTAGTTTTATCCAACCAAGCTGTAAATTCACCACCGTTATCGGATACATAAATTGCGTAGGTAGCTAAGGCTGAACCGTTAGCGTCATCGTTTCCTGTCCAGTTGACTAAAAATTCAGTGTCGGGAACGATTGTGGGGAGAGCCTTAACGCTACTGGTGGGTTTGCCTGCGTCGAGGGTGTTGAAGATGGGGGGAGTATCAATGGGAGCTTCGGTATCGAAGATAATGGTGGCTTTAGCATCAATGACTGTACCTGTTGGCACGTCTCGTTTGGCTTTGATGGTGTAGTTAACGAAGCCATCGCCAATACCATCAGCGTTGTTGGGAGGTAAGAAGCCTGTGAGCGCATCTGTAGTAACTTCACCTGTATCGGGGTCAATGGTGGTGACTATCCAGAAGGCTTCTCCTTTTACAAGGTCAATACCTGCTGTTACGTCAACGAAGTAGCCGCGAGTGGCGGTTAAATCAAGGCGTTGGTTATAGAAGGGGGTGTTGGTGGGTACGTCAAAGATTAGTCCTCCCCAACCAAAGCTACCGAGTCGGAAGGTACGGAAGTCTAGGTCGGTATCGAGGGGATGGGTGATAGTGACAGTTTGGGCGGGTGCGGTGGCGGTAGATATGTTTTCAAAGCGAATGGTGTAGGGCAGGGTAGAAGAGGCAGAAGTCCATTTTTCTTCGCCAAAGCCTGTGGGGCCAATGATGTCGTTGGGGTCGCGGGGGAAAACGACGGGTATTCGTTTCCTTTTATTGGGTTTTGGTTTTGGCGGGAGTGGAGTATATGGTTGAGAACGGTAGGACGCAGATGTAATCCCCCCACCATCTGCACCCCCACCTGCACCCCCACCTGCACCTGCACCGTCATTCGGATCATCGGGGCCAGGCATATCCAAAATCCGTATGGTAAAAAATTCAGAATCATCATAGGGTATTAAAGATTTTGAATCAAAAGGGTCTGTTTGAGTTGTTTCAACCTCAATTTGGTAGGACGAGACTGTTTCGTAATCAAACGGTTTAGTAGACCATAATTCATCGTTATTTTTTATCTCGAATCCGTTTTCTGGATTACCAATAAGCTTATATTGAAAATTTGTGGAAGATGCGTTCTTTTCATAGGTTTTAAATGTCCCAATTAACGCTGACGCTGGGATATGATTTTCTTTAATAGAGGGATAATCTGCTTTAGGAGAAGCAGGATCTAAAACAACTCCTATTTTCTGCTCTTGAAAATCCCACACACCTGGAGAAGAGGTCAACTTTTTGTAGTTGTCTGGATATGAACTAAGTAACGTATTCCAATTTAAATCCTGATTTGAGCCTGAATTATCTTTAATTGTATTTCCATTCAAGATTGAGTTAAATATTTTAATTGCATAGCCATGATTGTAAATTTGATAAATTTTTTCTTCTTTTACATTTGGTGCTGTTGGATGAGCATAAAATATACCGCCAATTCTCATCCTTGAATTAAGGTATAAGTCCTGCGTGCCAAAAGGATCGTCATAACCAAACCAATTTGAGCTATGAATGCCGATCACTTGATTAGCATCAGAGGCATCTACGTGTCTGTCTGGGCCAGTCTTTATTAAATTAAGTATTTTTTCAAATGATGGGCCAGCCGCATCTAAGGCAATAATTCGATTCAACCTTGTACCGTTTTGTGCATCATAGACATTGCCTGCATCACCTGCCATCTGAGCACCTAAGCTATGCCCAATTAAAGTGACTTTCCCCGGTGCGTAATTTTTCTCTTTTAGGTATTGAGCAACAACATTTCCCAAAAGCTGCGAATTATCAGCAGCTTTGTAATACAATTGACTGCCCAAACTGACTTGCCCGAAACCAGCGGCTGCTTGCCAATCCACTAAAATAATGTTGGCAGTTTTATCTTTTGCTTTAATTGCCGCCGCCATTTGTTGCATCCACTCAGCCGCCTGAAAATTATTACCAGGGTTCCCCCCAGTATTATTTAATCCATGAATAATGACGTAAGTTTCATTCTTCTGAACATCTCCCTTGTTCCAAATGTTGAAATAGATATCTTTACCGTTAATTTGTTTATGATCTGTCAAGCCATTATTTAGGGGCGGATCGCCTGCCGATAAGGCAGATAAAGCTCCCTCTGAGGATGCTAAATTTAATTTACTTACCTCTTGAGAAAAGGAAGAATCGGACAAACTCTCGCTAAAAGGAGCTATATTGAGATTATTTACTGCTTGAGCGGTAATGGGCTGATCGGCATAAGAACTGGCTGTTAAAAAGGCGGCATTGTAAAAATCTTCAATAGAAACAGTCGCATAGTTATCTTTTGAAAGTGTTGTTCCTGCGCTTTGTGCTGCATCTTGCAAACTCGACAATAATAATTGTTGAGCAGCCACTAAATTAGTTTGTAAATCACCTACAGTTTCTCCGACTGAAGCACGGAAAATATTCCAAAAATTCGCAGTTAAGGTCGGATCAGTAAATGATTCGGGAAACTCACTTTCAAACCTTTTAATATATGGACTCCAATCTAAAGGAGTGGTCGGATCATCAAGAACACTGAGAGAAAACTCAAGAGAATTAAGAGAACTGAGAGCTTTGGTATAAAAAGTAATTGAACCTGTTGCTCCTGGAGCCAAAACGCCAAAAGGACTATTTTCTGCTTTTAAGACTAAATCTAGAGTTGTTTCATTGGTTAAGCCTTCTTTTGTAAAAGAAACGGGAGCTTCTGTTTCACTAACCAACAACCCTAAAGGACTTTCAAAATCAACATTACCATTATTGGCATATTGAATTGTTATGGAAATAATATCACCAGGTCTCACTGCTGAGGGGGCAATAATATCAGTCTCAAAATTAGCTTTACCTCCTTCTACAACCGAGAAGCTATCCTGTAAAGTAACGGTTTGATTGTCTTTATTCTTAGCAACCAAATTGTAACTTCCTGCTTTCTTTCCTTTTAAATTAAAAGTGGCAAATGCTTTAGTCGAATCCAGTAAATCTAAACGACTAGTAGCTATCTCTATACCGAGATTTTTATCCACAAGAGTAAAGGTTGTTCCACTATCAAATTTTGCGCCTGAAATTACGACTGTTACCTTACCTGAATTTCCTCCTACTTTTGTTGATAAAGAGTGGATTTCAAAATCGAGAAGTTTTGCTTCAATCGAAAAACTTGGCGTAGATTCGGCAACCGTTTGTCCATAGGCTAAAACATAATAGGTTCCTGCTTGTGTTTCGGGTATAACAATTTCTTGATCGGGAGATAAAGCCTCCGAAAAACCCAGATCAAAGGCAGAACGAGTCGGCACTTCTCCATAACGCAGATATAGCTCATTCACCGCCTCCGTCGAAACACTGTCCAACTTCAACCGTAGCGTTTCCCCCGCGCCGACCTCAAAGCGGTAGTACCCCCCTGCCCCTGAGCCAAAGACCCTGTACTCGGTGTTCCCAAGATCAAACGCTCCACATCCATATTCACCTTATCCAGAGTCGCCTTCAGATTATTACTTTCATTCGATTCAGGAATTTCATTGCGAATATCACTGCGAATAATGACCTGATAATCCCCTGGAACCACCCCTGGCAAAGAAGCCGTCAGCGTATTGGTATAACTATTGCCACTGAGGACTTCCCTCGAATTGTCAACCTGTCCCAAGAACAGATCATTGATGTCCCATTGACCATCCTTCGAGAGATAAAGAGAATCTGACCAATTCCCCACAACCGCATTACTACCCTCATTTGTCACCGTATAGGTAATGCTGGCACTCTGTCCTGTCACCCCATTGGCTGGGATCGTAATCGTACCCACCACTAAATCCGCAGGCTGGGCTAACGACACCACAACAGAAGTGGGATCATAGGCGACATTATTGTTTTCGACAGTTCCCTCATAGAGCGAATTACCTGCATCGGTCTTAGCAAATAGATAAAATGATCCCGATATACCTTGGGGTAAACGGAAGGACTCAGTTTGGCTGTAGGTCGCCCCTGCTGCAAGATTTCCTGTGTAGGAGCGATAGCCTAGATAGATATCACTGTTGCGATCAAATACCTGATCGCGGGACAGATAAAAAGCTTCGTACCAACTGCGATCGCCTGTTTCCACCGTTCCCGCATTACGCACCGTCCAACTAACCGTGAGATTTTGACCACCAATACCCGTTGTGGGCGCATCCACACTGACCATCACCAGGTCTGGACTGGCTGTGACACCAACGCTTGTTCCCCCAGTGGTTTCTCCTCCCGTTCCTGTGGTGGTTCCCTGGGTGGCCTTGTCATTGTTATTTTCTAAAGACCCTTCATAAACGTAGCTCAACGCATCAGTCCGAACCAGGGTGTAATAATTCCCTGCTTGCAAGTTATTCGGCAAATTAAAACTACGCGAAACACTATACTGCTCAGACACATCCAAAGCTTCGGAACGATAGGCATAGCCCAGGAAAATATCATCACTGCTAATTTGGTTATCGGTCGAAAGATAAACGCCGTCATACCAATAATTGCTATTGGTAGTACTACTTCCAAAATTCTTAACTGTCCAATTAACCGTTAAAGCTTGCCCCGATTGGCCACTGCTCGGCGAACTAACCTCAGTGACCTGAAGATCGGCTGTTTCTCGTGTCACCGTTAGGGGCTGACCAGTAGAACTATTATTATTTTCCTGGGTCGCCTCATAGACAGAGTTACCCGCATCCGTCACCACAAAAACTTGATACCCCGCGATCGCGTCAATGGGAAGGGTGACTAATTCACTACGAGTATAGGACTGATTGGGAGCCAGAATTTCCCCACGACTAAACGATCCCAAAACAAGATCATCGCTGTTACCGATTTGAGCATCCTTAGAAAGAATAACCTGATCCGTCCAACTACTGATTGCCGTATCCCCAGTTCCCTGATTACGAACCGTCCATTCTACCCGCAGAGCCTTACCCGCTTCTCCTGTCATGGGTACAGAAGCCGAAACCACTACTAAATCCGCAGGTTGAGAGGTAATGACAATGGGAGTTGTTGCTAGAAAAGTATTATTTTCATTATTCAATTCAAAGACTTCATTATTACTATCGGTAATACCAAAGAGATAGTAATTACCTGTCAAGGTATTGGGTAGAGTGTAACTAAAATTATTGGTATAGGACTCATCAGGAGCCAAACTTCCGTAATGGGGTTGATCGCCAATAAGCAGATCGGTATTAGTATCAAGTTGATTATCTAAAGAAAGATAGAAACGATCAGTCCAATAATAATTAGGGGTTGTCGTTGAGCCAAAATTGGTAACTTGATAGCTGAAGTTTAGGGCGCGACTTGCTGTTGCTTGGGTTGGAAGCGTCAGCGAAAGAATTTCTAGATCGGGCGGTGGAGTCAGATTGATACGAGTTGGGGTTGCTTTATAGCCCGTATTATTGCCATCAAATACACTTTCAAAGACTTGATTACCCGCATCCGTCCGCACAAAGAAGTAATAGTCTCCACTAATGCCAATGGGCAAGGAAACCGTCTGTGACGAGGTGTAACTATCATTACTGTTAAGGATTCCATTCTGAGAAAACGTCCCTAAGTTGCGATCATCTGCATCTAACACCTCATCAGTGGACAAGAAAACCTGATCGTACCAGACGGTTTCCAGATTTTTGCCGATTCCCTTATTGGTGACAGTCCAACTGAGATTCAAAGACTGACCTGAAAAAGATTGGGAGGGAATCGTAACATTAGTAACTTGGAAATCGGGTGGTGGTGTAAGGGAAACATTTGTTGGACTACCGACTGTTAGATTGTCATTTTCCTTGTCATTTTCAAAGACATTATTACGAACATCTGTTTTGACTAGGAAATAATAATTACCACTAATGCCACGCGGTAAAGTTACATCCAGATGATTGGTATAACTATCTCCTGCGTTGAGATAACTGGGATTATTCGCTTGTCCCAAATAAATATCCGTATCATCAAAAGTATTATCTAGGGACAAATAAACGGAATCACTCCAGTAGGGGGAACTGGTTGCCCCATTACCAACGTTTTTGACCGTCCATTGAATGGCGGTTGATTGGCTAGAAAAGGCCGTTAGAGGTGCAGCAACATTAGATACTTGAAGATTAGGGAAGGTTTTTAAAGTAACGGCAATTGGTATATCATCAATTGTTGTATTATTAGTTTCTGTTCCTGAATATTCTAGAATTTGATTATTGGCATCAGTTGAGACGATAATTTGTTGATTACCGCTAAGTATTAAAGGTAGCGTGATTGATTGAGTCCGTTCAACAGAAGCCCCTGCTGCGATGCCTGCGGCGGGCGTAGCCATCGCTCCATCAAAAGTAAACGATCCTAACAATTTATCATTCCCTATCTTATCATCATCGGATAGATAAACGTAATCCACCCAACTTCCAGAAGCGGTAGCAATTCCTTGATTAGTTAATGTCCAACTAATATTTATTACTTCTCCAGATTGGGCATTAATTGGAGCAACAATATTACTAACTACCAAATCAGGTAAATTAGTATTAGGATCATTATCAATGATGTTTAAAATGGCTGTTGTTTCTGTTCCTAATGTTGCGCCATTGCTAGGATTGGATAAAGCTAAATTGACGGTTTCTGTAGGTTCGTAAACATTGTCATCAATAATAGGAATGATGACGTTTTTACTCGTTTCTCCATTAGCAAAAGTCAACGTAACTGGTAAATTTGAATTATTATAATCACTACCTGCTGTAGCTATACCATCAGTAGCAGTTACAGTAACGCTAACTTCACCATCACTTCCCCCTGTACGAGTCAGACTAATAATCGCTGTACCACGTTCATTGATATTGTAGGTTGCTGCGGTGAAAGAGAAACTACCTGTAAAAGCATCATTAACATTGGAGATGGAAATACTAATATCTCCCTCATAAGATAAACCAGTGCTATCAGTGGTTTTTACCCGAATAATATGCCCTGTTGCAGTTTCATAATCCAGCAATCCGCCATTAGCAACAACTATTTGATTACCATTCAGTGCAAATCTGCCACCAGCATCATTAATTAGAGTATAAGTGTGGGTATCATTAGCGTTAGCATCAACTGAAATAAGATTACCAATTACAGTATTATTGGCACTATTTTCGGGAATTGTATTCTTGCTGAGATAGATGGATGTAGGTGCGCTATTGATAACAGTCAAAATAAAGTTATCGGCAACTGAAGCATTATTTGGATCTGTAGCTGTCACCTTAATTTCTAATTTTCCAGTGCTAGAAATTGGTGGTGTACCGCTAAAAATCTTGTTATTAAGGGTTAACCAACTGGGTAAAGGACTACCATCAGCTAAAGTTGCCGAATAGGTGAGGGAATCACCCAAATCTGCATCGCGGAAAGCATTTTCAGAAATATTGAAATTAGAGAAAGTGTTGCTATAGAAATTAATATCGGGAATAGGATTAACTATTTCCGGTACATCATTCACTGAATTGATCGTGAAGATGACATTAGATGGATTAGCTGCATAATTAGTACCATCAGAACCATTCCAAGTAAAGCCAGCAGTTCCATTAAAATTAGCATTGGGAACAAAAGTTAAATTTCCTAAGTTGGCTACAGCAATCTCTTGATTTACCGTGACGTTATTAGTCCCCAATTTTAGTACGCCATTACTCGGTAATTGAACTACCTTAATAGTTGCTAGGGATATACCACTACTACTGCTAAAAACACCAGAAAAGTCAGTCGCAGAAAAAGTAATAGTTTGGTCTTCATTACCTGTTTTAGCCACACTACCAACCGTAGTGACCGTATTAATATCAACAGCCCAAAGTTCTACCCCTTGGGTGAAATTATCAGCCGTAAAATAGAGTTTACCATTGCTATAAGTTAGGTTTCCTGGGTTAGAACTACCGCTACCAACTTGAATATCTTTGAGGAAAACAGGACTACCTGTAGTTGCATCTAATTTCCATAATTCATTGCCATTAGCTGATGTGGAAGCAGTAAAGTAGAGAGTACCATTGACATTCGTTAGGTTAGTTGGAGAAGAACTATTACCACCGGAAACAACATCAATAACGCTGGGAGTTCCGGTGGTAGTGTCAATTTTCCACAGTTCATAACCATTAGTTGATGTGTAAGCAGTGAAGTAGAGAGTACCATTGACATCAGTTAAATTGCCTGGAGAGGAACTACCGCTACCAGAAACAATATCAATAACTACAGGCTTACCCGTTGTTGGGTCAATCTTCCATAATTCATAGCCATTAGTTGGAGTATATGCTTGGAAGTAGAGTGTGCCATTGACATTTGTTAAATAAGCTGGAGAAGAACTACCAGTACCAGAAACAATATCAATAACTTCAGGATTACCTGTAGTAGAATTAATCCGCCAGAGTTCTTGACCATTGGTGGCATTATTCGCAGTAAAGTAGAGAACGCTACCAACATTTAAAAAGTTACTAATATTAGGGTTAATAGCGCCAGGATAAATTTCTAACTGCACTGTACCCGCAGTATTCCCATCACTTTTCCATAGTTCTACGCCATTAGTCCCATCATTAGCGGTAAAGTAAAGAGTACCATTGACATTGAAAAGGCTACTGGGTGATGAACCATTACTTCCAGAATAAATATCCTTAACTAAAACCGGATTACCAGTGCTGTCTAGTTTCCATAGTTCTTCACCATTAGCAGCGTTAGAAGCCTTAAAGAAAAGAGTTCCATTGACATTAGTTAAATTAGTGGGACTAGAACTACCGCTACCAGAAACAATATCAATGACTACAGGTTTACCCGTTGTTGAGTCAATTTTCCACAGTTCAAAGCCATTCGTAGCAGTATATGCCTGGAAATAGAGAACTCCATTAATGTTAATTAGACTAGATACATAAGATACTCCTGCTACAGTAACCGGATTTCCCGTGCTTGAATCAATGGTATATAACGGCTGGTATGTAGAGTTGCTGTAGTAAGAGCTTCTGAAATAAAGTTTACCACCTACATTGGTGAAGCTATCAAGATAAGGAACATAGCCACTAGGTAAATCAGGAACCACCAACCGCACAGGATTTCCCGTGGTTGGGTCTATTTTCCATAACTGATTGCCATTTACGCCATCATTGGCTTTAAAATACAATGTGCCATTGACATCTATGAGGCCATTGGGACTAGAACTATAGGTACGTCCATTGATATCTTTTGCTAGAACTGTACCCGCAGCAGTCCCATCACTTTTCCACAGTTCTACACCATTAGTCCCATTATTAGCTGTGAAGTAAAGAGTACCATTGACATTGAAAAGGCTGCCGGGTGATGAACCATTACTTCCAGCATAAATATCCTTAACTAAAACCGGATTACCAGTGCTGTCTAGTTTCCATAGTTCTTCACCATTAGCAGCGTTAGAAGCCGTAAAGAAAAGAGTTCCATTGACATTAGTTAAATTAGTGGGACTAGAACTACCACTACCAGAAACAATATCAATGACTACAGGTTTACCCGTTGTTGAGTCAATTTTCCACAGTTCAAAGCCATTCGTAGCAGTATATGCCTGGAAATAGAGAACTCCATTAATGTTAATTAGACTAGATACATAAGATACTCCTGCTACAGTAACCGGATTTCCCGTGCTTGAATCAATGGTATATAACGGCTGGTATGTAGAGTTGCTGTAGTAAGAGCTTCTGAAATAAAGTTTACCACCTACATTGGTGAAGCTATCAAGATAAGGAACATAGCCACTAGGTAAATCAGGAACCACCAACCGCACAGGATTTCCCGTAGTTGGGTCTATTTTCCATAACTGATTGCCATTTACGCCATCATCGGCTTTAAAATACAATGTGCCATTGATATCTATGAGGCTATTAGGATCTGAACTATAGGTACGTCCATTGATATCTTTTGCTAGAACTGTACCCGCAGTAGTCCCATCACTTTTCCACAGTTCTACACCATTAGTCCCATCATTGGCTGTGAAGTAAAGAGTACCATTAACATTGAAAAGGCTGCTTGGTGATGAGTAACCACTTCCAGGATTAATATCCTTAACTAAAACCGGATTACCAGTGCTGTCTATTTTCCATAGTTCTTGACCATTAGCAACATTATAAGCTGCAAAGAAAAGAGTCCCATTGACATTAGTTAAATTAGTGGGACTAGAACTACCGCCACCAGAAACAATATCAATGACTACAGGCTGACCCGTTGTTGAGTCAATTTTCCACAGTTCAAAGCCATTCGTAGCAGTATATCCCTGGAAATAGAGAACTCCATTGATGTTAGTTAGATTAGATACATAGGATACTCCTGCTACAGCAACAGGATTTCCTGTGGTTGAATCAATGGTGTATAACGGCTGGTAAATTGTAGTGTTGCTATTGTAGTAAGAGCTTCTGAAATAAAGTTTACCACCTACATTGGTGAAGCTATCAAGATAAGCAGCATTGTTATCATATAAATCAGGAACTACCAACCGCACAGGATTTCCCGTAGTTGGGTCTATTTTCCATAACTGATTGCCATTTACGCCATCATCGGCTTTAAAATACAATGTGCCATTGATATCTATGAGGCCATTGGGACTAGAACTATTTGCTCCCGCATAAATATCCAGCAGAACTGGATTCCCCGTTGTTGGGTCAATGCGAAATAGTTCGTGGCCATTTGTACTATTATTCGCAATGAAGTAAACTGTGCCACCAGAATTAATGAAGTTGCTAGGATTAGAACTATTCGCACCAGGGTAAAGATCGCTAATTAAAACGGGTAGATTGTTAGCAGGATCTAGTTTCCATAGTTCAGAACCTGTAGCTGATGTAGAAGCCGTGAAATAGAGAACGCCATTAATATTAATTAAATTACTTGGAGAAGAAGTACCACTACCAGAAACGATATCAATAACACTAGGAGTTCCGGTGGTGGGGTCAATTTTCCACAACTCATAACCCAGATAATTAACACCATTGTATCCGTATGCTGTGAAGTAGAGTGTACCATTAACATTCGTTAAATTGTTTGGAGAAGAACCACCAGTACCTAAATCAATGCGTGTGAGTGTACCATTCGTGCCAATTTTCCACAGTTCAGAACCATTAGTGGGGTCGTTTGCTTGGAAATAAAGCGTACCATTGACATCAGTTAAATAAGTGGGACTAGAACTACCACTACCTGCATTAATTTCAATGAGGCTGACAACTCCTGTACTTGTATCAGCCTTATATAGTTCAATTCCATTGATATCATTGTTGGCAGTGAAGTAGAGAATCCCCCCAACATTGATAAAACTGCTGGGATTAGAACTGTAGGTGGTTGCATTGATGTCTTGAGTGAGAACCGTACCTTCTGGAGTACCATCAGTTTGCCAAAGTTCTACCCCTTGAGTGAAGTTATCAGCGGTAAAATAGATTTTGCCATTGCTGTAAGTCAGGTTTCCGGGGTTAGAACTACCATTACCAACTTGAATGTCTTTGAGGAAAACAGGGCTACCTGTAGTTGAGTCTATTTTCCATAGTTCATAACCTGTAGCTGATGTAGAAGCCCTGAAATAGAGAGTACCGTTGGCATTTGTTAGGTTGGTTGGAAAAGAACTTCCACTACCAGAAACGATATCAATAACGCTGGGAGTTCCGGTGGTAGGGTCAATCTTCCACAATTCATAGCCATTAGTTGGAGTATATGCTACGAAGTAGAGCGTGCCATTGACATTCGTTAAATTAGCTGGGGAAGAACTATCGCTACCTAAATCAATGCGTGTGGGTGTACCATTAGTGCCAATTTTCCAGAGTTCATAACCATTAGTGGGGTCATAAGCTTGGAAGTAGAGAGTGCCATTGACATCAGTTAAATAAGTGGGACTAGAACTACCACTACCTGCATTAATTTCAATGAGGCTGACAACTCCTGTACTGATATCAGCCTTATATAGCTCAAGTCCATTGGTATCATTGTTAGCAGTGAAGTAGAGAATCCCTCCAACGTTGATAAAACTGCTGGGATTAGAACTGTAGGTGGTTGCATTGATGTCTGAAACTAAATAGGGTTCATTCATAGCAGGTGTAGATGTCATAAAAGTATATGGTAATTAATTTTCGCGCATAGCTGTAGCAAAAAAATAATATTGAGTATACAAAAGTCTGGCATCTACCAAAAGTTAGATATTTGAAATTTTTCCTCAAGAATCTTACCTGAGTAGGTTGACACAGGAATATGTTGTATTTAAATTAGCTGGTGCTACAATATGTTTTTAGTAAATATATATATACAGAGACCTTATGAACTACCAACGATTTGTACACCTTATGAACTTATGGGAGATTGACTATGTGGAAAGATGAAGTATTGGAAGAAATTTACAAAATCCGAGAAGAACACGCTAAAGCTTTTAATTATGATTTGCATGAAATTTGTCAAGATTTAAGAAAAAAACCTTAACGGGTGACAAGGCGGCTAAAGAGCTTGTTTCATAAGGGATAGAGCCTGAAAGCCCCGTTGAAAAAAGAGGCGTTTATGAGGCTTGAGATTGATTAAATTCAGAGCTAAATCAGCCCATAATTCCATACCATAAATCCATAGTTGTCCGTAGAGAGCAAAGCTAAAATCACTTTGACGTGGGTACTTGTCCTGATGTTGTTGAATACGTCCGGCATAAGTCTCTATACCTAATTTTTTCATCCGTTGACCGTGCATAGTGGCTAAACTATAAGCAATGACAATCAATAATACTAAAGCTAAAAAGCGAGTTTCATTTACTTTAGTATCCTCTAAATTATAACCACCAGTTTTACAATCCTTAAAGAATTGCTCAATTCCCCATCGACATCTATAGAGGCATAAAGTTTGTTGGAGAGTTGGTAGATTCGTCAAGATATACCAAGGTTCTTTTGGTCCAGAGTTCCGATATTTTCTCTTCCAATAAACAGCGATATTAAATAAGCCTAATTCATCCCCTTTACCACATTTAACTTTTTCATAAAATCTCGACATTCCTGGCTTAAATCCTTGATTTTTAAGAACTTGATATTCTTGTTCAGGTTTTTCTTGAAAATAAAGGTTTTTCTTCTGGCGTAAAGCGAAGTAAACTCCTTGCTCATCAAGCCATTTAGCCAGTTTTGGACTATGAAATTCTCTGTCTGCTAACACCACAATTCGACATTTTTTTAACAACTTTATTGCTGTCTTTATTAATCTTTTCTGTGTTTGTAAATTACTATTTCCGACATGATTTAATGTTTCCCAATATAGTGGTAGGGCATGAGTACCCCATACCAATGTCACCATAAATATATTTCGCCCCTTCCACTGTGTTCTATCCAGTGCTACCATCCAATAACCATATTTTTGATACTGTTTTTTATGAAAATAACGGCGCTGTTCTCGATTCAGTTGTTTTGGTGTTAACGATTGTCTAATCCAATATTTTATCAATGGAAACCATAATAATTTTACGCAGAGTTTACCTATTCCTAAAAATCTTTGTAGATTACGTTTCCTGCTTTCATATTTAATTGGTTGGGGAAACAAGCTGGCCAATTTTGACAGTTTTACTTGGCGATGAGCCTGTATTAATAACAACAATATCTCTAGTGTCAAATACTGCTGTTCACTCAAATGCTTTCGGAAAATTGTTTGATATGATTGTGGTAACATTTTTTGCTTCGGGGGCTTCTTTGTCCCTATTTTTTTACTCCCTTATTTTCTCAAATTATTGCCACATCTCATCTTCAACCGCCTTGTCACCCGTTAAGGAAAAAAACAGGTAGCTAAAAACAGAAAAGTTATTACTCAGCCGCTGGTAACATTATCATCCTCAACTAAATAGGCGATAGCGAAGCGCTCCGCAGGAATCGCTATTTGGGATATGGGAGAGCGATCGCTTGCTAAAATAGAAATAATTTGAAGTTACAGGAGAAATAAATGATCACATTAGAAATGGCGATAGCTTTGCTCGCCGCAGGCATCGCTCCAAAACACACAAAATTAACATACTATCCGTTACCTGTTCCCTTATTTGTAATATAGAAATAAAATGAGTGAAGTAACAGCAAATTATGATCAATCATGGAAAGAAGCATTAAATGAATATTTTGAAAGCTTCGTAGCATTTTTCTTTCCTGTAGCCCATCAAGCAATAGATTGGACAAAAACCCCTGAATCTTTAGATAAAGAACTGCAAGAAATTACAGCTTCAGGAGAAACCAAAAACCGAATTACCGATAAACTGTATAAAGTTTGGTTATTAGATCAAACTCAAGTATGGATTTTAATCCACATAGAAATTCAGAGTCAATATGATGTTAACTTTGAAGAACGGATGTACATTTATAATTACCGAGCCTTCGACCTTTATCACCAATTTGTAGTAAGTGTAGCAATTTTAGGTGATACAAGTCCTAGTTGGCGACCAAATAGTTATGATAGAGCTATGTTGGATTGTGAACTAAGTTTAAAATTCCCCATAGCTAAAATTCTTGATTATGAATCAAAGTGGGATGAACTAGAAAAGAGTGATAATCCCTTTGCTACCATAGTGATGGCGCATTTAAAGACTAAAGCCACCACCAGTAATTTAACAGAAAGGGAGCAATGGAAATGGATATTAATTAGAGGACTTTATGACCGGGGCTTCACCAAAGAGAAACTTGTTAAGTTATTTAAAATCATCGACACAATGATGACTTTACCTAAACAATTGCAAGCAGGATTGGTCACAAAAATTAAACAATTCGAGGAGGAGAGAACAATGCCTTTAATTAGCCCAACAGAACAACTAGCTATGGAACGGGGAGAGCAACAGCTAGTTATACGCTTACTAAATCGGCGAATTGGTGAAATTGAATTATCATTGATTGACTCAATTCGTGCATTAACAATTGAGAAATTAGAATTATTGGGTGAAGCTCTCTTAGATTTTTCTTCTATGACTGATTTAGAACAATGGTTACAAAATAACCCAGAGTCTTGAGATTAATCATACTGAATTAAATAGAGCGATCGCCTTTTTGGGGATGTGGAAGGGCGATAGCGAAGCGCTGCTGCAAGCAGTTCGCTTTGGGGATATGGGATGTACCATTTTTGGGGATATGGGAATGCGATAGCGTAAGCGCTGCTGCAAGCAGTTCGCTGTTTTAGGGTAGGGGATGTGAGGGGATGTGGGAGGTGCGATAGCGAAGCGCTGCTGCAAGCAGTTCGCTTTTCGATGATGGGGGTGCGATAGCGAAGCGCTGCTGCAAGCAGTTCACTGTTGTAGGGGATGTGGGATGCAATAGCGAAGCGTTGCTGCAAGCAGTTCGCTTTCAGGGATGATGGGAGTGCGATAGCGAAGCGCTCCGCAGGAATCGCTTCATGAAGAGTACAATTTTCTACGCACAGGAGCAAAGGGAATTTCTTTACCCTTTTGTTGATAATCTTCCTTCACTAACTCCCAGGCTAATTTTAGTTCTTGCAAAGCTTCTTCAGGAGTATCACCAAAAGCTGAAATATTAGGTATTTCTTGTAAATGTGCTAACCAATCTCCTTGTTCATCAATATATAAATTAATTGTAAAGCCATTAAAATTATAATTATTTAAAGTCATTACTGATTTCCCTCTTGATATTCAAAAAACTGCTGAATTTGATAGAGTTTTGCTTTTCCATCTTTACGAGGTTGAATTGGTAAAGGTTGGCCACCCGGTGAATACCATAAACGATGACTTCCTTTTTGACGACTAAATTCCCACCCATTCTGAATGAGGAGAGTTTCAAATTCATCAAAAGTTAGATTTTCTGGACTATTTTTAGCTTTTTGCCATAGTTTTTCTTTTTTAGTCATCAACAAGGCTATTATTTAGTAGATTATCCCTTGGTCTTATTATAGTCTGACAGGAATTTAATTTGTGATAGCGCAAGTGCTGACTTGTCAGTTCGCTTTTTGGGAATGTGGCAAGTGCGATAGCGATCGCCTTTATATTGAGATGTGGTTATAATTATTAGTAATCTGGTAAGTTATATTAGCTACTATGACTAACACATTACAATACATCTGTGATTCAGAAGGTCAAACAGTTTCTGTAGTTGTTCCCATTGCCATTTGGCAAGAAATAATGGCTGAGAGAGAAACTGCTTATTTGTTGAGCAGTCCAGCCATGAAAGCGAGATTACTTACCGCTAGAAAACGTCAAGATGGAATTTCTTTGGAAGCAGCCTGTGAGAAACTTGGAATTTGATGCAGATGCTTTTGAGGATTTAGCTTGGTGGATCGAAAGCGACCGTAAAAAAGCATTAAAAAGCATTAAAAATCATCAAACTAATTCGTGAAGTACAACGTAATCCATTTGAAGGCACAGGACAACCTGAAGCACTAAAACACGATCTATCTGGCTGCTGGTCACGACGAATCGATTAAGAACATCGTCTGGTTTATGAAGTCTTAGAAGATGAAATCAGAATTCTTGCCTGCCGGTTTCACTACTGAAAATTGCTTTTTGGGGATGTGGGAGAGCGATCGCTTTGGAGATGTGAGGTGCGATAGCGTTCGCGGAGCGTCCCGGAGGGAACTAGCGCTGCTGCAAGCAGTTCGCTTTTTGGGATGTGGGGATGATGGGATGCGATAGGGATGTGGGAAAATGAGATTTACGGCAATTCTCGCTCTCATCAAATACAATGAATGGAGGGCGCAGGCCCTGCGCCCCTACGGTTTTGGCGATGAAAAACTGTACCTCGTAACACTAAAAATTTGGGGTTTAACACATTGCGCTAAACCCCTATGGGAGAATTAGATTCTAAGCAAAGACAAACTGTTTAGAATCCGTCAAACTCAAACTACTGGCTTGAATACCAGTCAGAGTAGCTAAAGTTTGATTATTGAAGACGATCGCGGTATCTGCACCAACTTGATTTAACTTCAATGTTGATGTGGTAATACCTAAGCTAACAGCACCTTGAATACCGATAACATCAGTACCCAGTTGGAAGTCAAGCACGGTATTAGCCGAAGAGGGTAATTCAGCATTGACAATCCAGAATTGGTCAGCGCCAGCACCACCGGAAATTAAGTTACCACCACCAAGACCAACTCTGAAGATATCTTTACCATCACCACCCAAAGCGCGGTCATTGCTACCCAAGTAGAAGGTATCATCACCCACACCACCGGATATGCGGTTGCCACCTTGACCATCTCTGGCATCAAAGGTGTCATTACCATCACTACCGAAAGCGCGATCGCCTTTGTTGACAAAGATAGTATCATCACCGCTACCAAGATCAATGATGTTGTTACCAGCAAAGGGAGAAATTGCCCCGAAGACAGTATCAACAGTGTCATTACCTGCGCCAGTGAAGATGGTGTCGTTGATGCCATCAGTGCCACCACTGACAAACAAATCATCTTTACCAGTTGTCCCCGCCACATATTGGGTAGCTTCTGCTATAGACGCAGATAGACCTAAACGGGAATCAAGGGCGAGGGGTTTGTCTAGTTCCAAGACCACCATCTCATTGTTGTCAATTCCTGGAGGACGACCAATGGAGAAGGGATAGTTGTTATCGTTTGCTACCAAAATGGTTTTGCTGTCAATCACTAAGACATCTTCAATGGTTTGGAAAGGCATATTGTAGGTGGTTTTACCATCACCATTGAGATCCTTGGGATCTTGGATATTGAGTAGGTCTGCTACTTCCTCCTTGGAGACAAAGCCGTTGGTATCAATTTTACTGAAGTCAACTTTGAATATCTTCTTGAAAAGGGCGGTACTACCTTGGCCATTATCCCGTTCAATAACTAGGAACTCGTTGTTATTGATGGGAGTGAAATCACCGATCGCATTGCTGGTACTTACTAATTGATAACGTCCTACTAATCCTTGGTAGCTTTCACTGGCTACATCGAATTTATAAATCCGTACAGAACCCGCAGGATCGCCGACAACAGTTCCTTCCAGCATCGGGTAGATGGTTTGACGATCAGGGCTAAATGCCATGCCTTCAAAGCCTTGGGAGCGGTTTAAATTGGCTGTTACGAGGTCGCCGTAGTAGGGTTGATTAGGAGCAAAGTATTCTGGGGAATTATTGAAGTAAGGGGTATTTAAATTCCCGTTGGGATTAGCGTAGCCTGTACCAGCTAGGTAATTATTTACTAGAACTTGTCGTCCTGTTTTGGGGAAGTCGGTAAAGAAACCATCTACACCCAAATCAATGAACTTACGGAACTCTGCACCGGGGTCGTTTTTGTAAGTATCGGGAAGGAAGAACTCGTCATTTCTTAAAGTGTAGAGGTGAACGATTAAACCAGCTTTGTGGGCATCTTGAATCAGGGTTGTGGGTGTGCCTAAAACGCGATCGCCATCACTGATTTGACCATCACCATTGAGATCATCAGCAGTACCATCCTTATTGGCATCTACCGTCAACTGAGGAACGATGCGCTGTTTATTAGGACCAATTCCTTTAGCGTAGGTAGCAATTTCGGCTAAACCTGCGGGGGTGGACAAATTGGTATAGGTGCGGGTATCACCAGCAACTACAAAGTCATAAGGTTGACCTGAACCACCAAACAATTGCACTAGAGGAATATCAATCCCTGCGGTGGGCATGATGGTATTTTTCAGCGCCTTGAGGTTGGCAACTTCAAAGGATTGAATGAAGATCCGAGATGGGTCGGTAAAGTTCTCAGCTTTGAGGGTGTCTGCTAAGATTTGGCTAGTATTGATACCTTGCTGTTGAAAGAAAGTAGGATGTTTGGTTTCGGGATAAATACCGATTTTGCGACCTGTTTCTAGTTCGACTTGTTTCACCAAATCAATGACTTCTTTCAGGGTTGGTACTTTCAATCCATCTTGATCGAAAGTAGTACCACGCAAAGCAGGAATCCGTTCAATCGCATTCAGTTCCTTAACTTCTGCCAGGGTAAAGTCTTCAGCAAACCAACCGACGACATTGCGACCATCTAAATTTTTGATTTTCAGGCGATCGGCAAACTTATCCCGTAAGTAAACATCCGTACTCGTATCAGTAGTATTGATAACTGGCTTACCATTAGCATCTCGTTGAATTGTGCCATCAGCATTGAGAACGCCGACTGCTAACATGGGTTCATGACGGGCAATTAAGACACCATCTTTTGTTACCACTAAATCGGGTTCAACGAAATCTGCACCTTGAGCGATCGCTAATTTGTAGGATGCTAGGGTATGTTCTGGACGTTCACCACTTGCACCACGATGGCCAATGACAATGGGGGCGTTGCCTGTGAGTGTATCAAATTTAGGAGTAGAAAGAACAGTGGGATTTTGGGGCGATCGGACTTGATTCGCCGTAATTTGATCGCGGACTAAATCACCTGTCCCTGGGAAATCAGTAAAGTAACCATCTACACCTAAATTAATGAATTGACGAAACTCTAATTCAGGATTGTTATTGTAATTTGATGCCAGAGAACGGCTTTCATTGCGGAAGGTGTAAGGATGGACAACCAAACCCTCTTTGTGGGCATCACTAACTAAGCTGGTGGGTGCTAGGGTAACTTTATCCGCATCGTTAATCACACCATCGTTATTGAGATCGTCAGGTTTACCATCATTGTTATTGTCTACCGTCTTCACCGAAACAATCTGCCGTTTCCAAGGTCCAATACCATCGGCATAGGCAGCAATTTCTTTCAAACCAGCAGGAGTTAATAAATCTCCATAGGTGCGGGTGTCACCTTTACCGACAAAATCATAAGGACGAGCGTTAACATCTTGATACAACAGTGTGCCATCGTTGGCGACATCGTAGGCATCAAGCAATTGCACTAAGGGAAGATTCACACCAGCAGCCGGCATGATGGTATTGTTTAAATCCTTGAGATTGCTGACTTCAAAGGACTGAATGAAAATCCGTTTGGGATCAGTAAATCCTTTGACTTTGAGGGTGTCAATCAGTTTTTCTTCCAGAGACAAACCCAAATTGTCGTGATAGGTGGGGTGTTTGGTTTCAGGATAAATACCGATTTTCTTACCAGTTTGTACCTCAACCTCTTTCACCAAATCAATAATTTCGCCCAGGGTAGGAACTTGGAGAAGACCGTTGTATACCTGATCTCGGAAACCTTGAGGCATTACAGCCCGCAGAGTTTTAATTTCTGCCAAGGTAAAGTCGGAAGCAAAGAAGCCTTCTTCAGTGACACCATCTACCAACACCGTCTTTTTCCGACTAGCAAATTCGGAACGACTAGCTACATCGGTGGTGTTAATCAGATTTGGTTCATGACGGGCAATTAAGACCCCATCTTTAGTGGATACCAAATCTGGTTCAATGAAGTCTGCACCGCGTAAAATCGCCAAGCGGTAGGCTTCTATGGTATGTTCTGGCAGTTCACCACTAGCGCCACGATGTCCGATCACAATTGGTGCTTGACCGTTGAGGGTATTTAGTTTAACGGGGTTAGGAGTAGGGAAGGGGGCATCTAGTAATACACCATTGCTATTGAAATGTAGTAGGTAAGTTCCAAATTCATCACCGACCCAAATATCGCCTTTAGCATCAATCACAAAGGACTCTACATCAAAGTCAGCCCCGGTCAGTTCCCGTTTGGCTGTGTTTTTATTGACAATATCAAAGGGGATTAATTTATTGGGGTCAGACAATTGAATAAAGTTTTGGATTGCTACAGAACCATTAGCGTTTTCTGTACCCGCAAAATTGGGGTCAACTTGGTAAAGTCGCAGGAGGAAATCAGCACTGTTATTTTTTGCCCCAAAACCGTTATCTGCTAAGAACCAAAATACAGAACCACCACTATTGGGGGCAAATTGGACACCACTAAAACCTTGCACGGGTTGACCAGGGAATGGTGTAGTGCGACCATTTGTAGGATTGGTTACGGCTGCACCCGCAGCAGGTCCAGCAGCGAAGGTATCAGCAGGTAAAGAAGCAAAACCTTTGAGTGTCACCATATTAGAAGCAATATTTAGGGTAGTTGAACTTTGATCATCTTCTTGGGCGTTGTTATTACCAGCACCAGAATCAAAGTCAGGTTGATTTTGGGCGGTAATTTCGGCTTTATTGGTCAATGCCCCACTTTGAGTCACTTTAGCCGTGAGTTTCAGGGTGCGGGTAACATTACCAGCAATTTCTCCCACTTCCCACACACCGGTTTGACTGTTGTAAGTTCCCTGTTCCGGTGTTGCAGAGATGAAGGTAAATGGTTGTGGTAACAAATCTGTGACTTTAATGCCGTTAGCCACAAGTGGGCTGTGATTAAAAAGGGTCAAATTGAAGGTTACTTGTCCCCCTATGACTGGCTGAGTGGCATCAACAGTTTGACTTAATTCTAAATCAACACTAGCGATGTTATAGGGTAGTTCTAAAATTCCCAATTTCTCCAAAGGTGAATTACCAGTAACGTTGAAGTCGTTATCATTAATTAATGCTAGGGTGTTGGGTGAAACTAATGCTAAACCTTCTAATTTTTCCACACCTGTATAACCAAGTTGGGCAGCATTGGCAATTAAACTTTTGCTAACTGGGGTAATTTTAGCAGTGGTTAATTCGGCTGGTGTGAGTTGTTCAATAGTTTTACCAGCAGGTAAGGTGAAATTAGCAGGATTATTGATGTTGGTAGCACCCGTTAAATTAATTTGATAAATCAATTTGTTGGAGACATTTGTTCCTAAATCATCCCGTTCCACAACGGCAAATTTACCATTACCCAAGGAAACCGCATCACCTAATTTATCAGTTTTGGCGTTACCAGCAGCAGTGATGTTATCCAGCAAATAGAGATATTCCCCAGTTACTTGTTTGGAAATAATGTCAAATTCCAAAATTCTCAAATTACGGGAATTTCTGGAAGTTGTATCACCAGCGTTGTCTGGGTTGTCAATGGCACTTTGAATAAAGGCGTAAAGTTTACTACCTTCCAATGCCACAGCTTCAAAACCGCGATTATTGCGACGTTGACCATAAACTGCGGGTAATACCTCTGTGCCAAAAGTTCCTGCGGCTGCGTCTGGTTCAGGTGCTGTGGCTGTTCCTTGGGGAATAAAACGGTTAAGTAGTTTACCGTTAACATCAAAGTTATAAATTGCGGGACGGTATTCATCTACCAGCCAATAATAACCGTTTGGGGCAATAACTATCCCCTCTAAATCAGCCCCCAATGCCTTGTTAGCTATGACTTGACCATCCAAATTAACCGCAACTTCATCGGTGTATGCTGTACCATTTGCCCCTGCTTGCAGGTTGGGAAGTCCAGTTAATGGGGTTGTCCCATCTTTCTCAAATAGTCCTGTTCTCTTGGTGATGGCGATCGCACCTGTTTGTCTGTTAAGCTCAAAACTGACTATTTCTGGTTGAAAATCTGGTAAATAGAAGGGACGATTAGCCCCGGTGGGGTCGCCATTGGGTCCTCTATCGGTGTGAGTCACAAATTGGAGATTACCATTTGCCGCAATACCTTGGAAATGCAACCCGGAAAAACCACCTAAGAAGATATCTTGACCTTTGGTAGTTGTTCCTAATTTGGGTAAGTTGGTAAATTCATAATTAGTTAGTCGTGGTTGGGGGACGGGGTTACGAGGGTCGTAACTTGTGGTGTCTATTTTCAGGGGGTTGGGTAAAGCATTAGCAATATTTTCCCAAGGTACTAATTTAAAGTTGCTGCTGATGTTCTCCCCATTAACAATGGTGGCGGGGTCATTTGCACCGTCTTGGGTGATAAATACACCATTAGGGAAATTGGGACCCAAGGGCAGATTAATAACATCTGCACCGTCGGATTCTTGAACGCTGTCAATTCCGCCATTGTTACCAACTGCAAATCTGCCTAAAAAGTCGTTGTTGCCTTCACGGGTATATGTTGCAAAGGTGTTATCTCCCTGACTGGATGCTAACAGGTAGCCTGTACCGTTTTTACCGTAATAAATTGTCAAGCCTTCAACATCATTGGTGAGGTTTTTGCCTCCTTCAGCTTTGACTTTCTCAATTAATTTACCTGTTGAACCACCATTGGGTTCAGCGTCGAATTTCCAAATCCCCACATCTTCTTGACCAATGTACAGAAATCCTGTTTCTTGGTCTGCTACCATGCCTTCTGTTTGGGCTGAAGCACCTGCTGTGGTTGGTGAGGGAATGGTGAAGCTACGAACTACCTCATAACCGATTTTACCGTTGCCTTTGTCTACTAATTTGAGTTGGGCGACATCTCCAGTGACACGACGGCTGGTGAAGACGTAGTAATCGTTGGTGACGGGACTGCGGTACAGGGCTAAACCGTAGGAACTGCGAGTAGATGCCGAATAAGGGGCAGCGAAAGGTACACTTTGGAAAATTGTGGCAGCATTGCTATCGGTAATATTTTCTAAATAATTACCATTAGCACTGTTGGGGTTAATTTTGAAGATCGCTAGTTTATCATTATTTCTATCGCTTGCCACAGCAATATCAACTTTTTGACCACCTAATGTAAATCCATATTGCAAATCAACGTTGTTGTAACGAATATCTGGATTACTAGGATTAATGGTTTGCAACAAGTTTCCAGCTAAATCATAAATTCGCAAACCGCCATTTTTGACACTGGTTAAAACCAGACTCTTGCTAGAATCTGTAGCATTAACATAAATTGCTGGATCATCCGCATCGGCTCTTTGACTAAATGGTAAACTACCATCATCTAAAAGCGCGGGACGGGTTTCTACAATTGGGGTAGCAGTGGGAACTACATCTGCACTCAAGGTGAGGATTTGCGTAAATTGGGTGCCGCTGAAGTTGTTATCACTCACCAAAACAATGGATTGTGTACCATCTGCCAATTTTGGACCAAATGCCAGACCTTCAATATTATCTGTACCTGTGGGATGATTGCCGTCACTATTGGGCAAATTCAGGGTATCAAGATTTAATAACAGACGTTTTTGAGTAGGTTGAATTGCGGCTAGTTGATTAGCATTGAGACTACTCAAGGAATCAACTGTATTAATGTCTGTTGCCCCTTGGAGGGTGATTTCATAGATTTTGATCGTGTTTCCTTGTCCGACAGCAAAGGAGCGCTCTAGGGCTAATAATGTGCCACGATTATCAATTGCTAATAAATCTACCAAACCGTTATCAGCCGCAGTTCCACCTGTAGGGGCTTTAGCAATAGGATCGGTAACATACAGATATTCTTTTTCTGGTTGTCCTGTCACCAAATTGTATTGAATAATCCGAGAACGAGCGCCTGTGGTAGTTGTAGAAATTGCACCATCTTGAAATAGGGCGCTTTCTGTAGCTGTGAATAGGGTTTTCTGGTCAGGTGTAATGCTTAAACTTTCAAATGCTAAGTTATTACGCACCCCTGAAGTTTGAGTATCACCAGTATCAACAACATTATTGGTGTTAGTATCTTGAACAACTGGGAGGAATTTTTTAGGCACTGCTAAAGAACGAATTTCCTGTCCTGTAGTCAGATTAAACTCTTTAATGAAAGGATTGGTGACGCGACTTGCACCTAAATCTGGTCTAACTTCTCCTTCTGAGGAGATTAAAACTGTCCCATTGCTAGTTAAAGCAATACCTTCTGGATCTAAGCTATTAACTGCAAAAGGATTACCATTAATATCCTTGAGTTGGACAACATTGGTAAAAGTTACCGTATTGGTAACAGGGTCAAGAGTGAAGGTATAAAAACGGGCATTGGATGAGCGATCGTCAGAAATGGCATAATAGCGATTATTTACCGCATCATAAGTTACACCGGACAATCCACCCAAGCCAACTTGTTGACCATTTACTGTTCCCGCAGCGCCAGAGGGAACAAAACCGGTATTGAAAATAGTTTGTCCTTTAAATCCAGCACTAACAGCCGTTTTTCCTGCTTCTGTTACACCAACTTGCACATCTGCATACACTAACCGATGGTCAGAACTAGGGAAACCACCAGGAAGACTAGAGTTAAAAGTTCCTACTAATGGGAAATTTGCATCAGTATTGCTAGGCCAATACACTTCTGATTTACTAATTTGTAAGTCAGAGGAAGGAAGTACATAGTCTGTTCTCAGATTTCCCGGTGCAGTATCAGCAAAGTCTGCGGTGTCGAAAGCAAAATTACCCTTGTGATTGTTATTTGCCTGACCTTGTGAAGTTGCCTGTTGAGGAGCGCCTAAACTGGTGGGGATAACATTTGTATTGATACTGGGATTTAGTAACAGTTGGCGAATTGCATTGTTATAACTGTCACCATCTAAGGGGTCAGCATTTTGATCACCCATGATGACAAAGCTTGAACCAGCAGCAAGATTACCCTTTTTACCGCTATCATCATAGATATAATCACCTTTGCCTGGGGTAATATAATCTGCCCAAAAGCGGATTTCATCACTATTGCGCTTACCGTTGCGGTCTTCAGTTGCGTCAAAAGTGGGTGGTGTGGGGTGACTAACCAGAACATGAACTGTTTCCCCATTTACTGTAATTGGTACATCCCAATGACTTTTAGAAGATAAGCGGAGAACGTTAATTTCTTCAGGTGAATAAAAACCGTTTAAGTTCTCATTTACTGAAGTTGCAGGATTATCTAAACTTGGGTCATTTGTTAATAAGTTTCCCGGCATATCCTTCCACAAGAAATTCTGGAAGGTGCGGACGTTAGCTGTATCAATAGGATATTTAGAAAGTAACAACATTCCAAACTGTCCAGGGAAATTCCCAAACCCAAAAGCATCATCACCGTATCCTGTTGCGCCTGGGGTTGTAACTGTTGCACCATTATTATTTAAGTCAAAACCGGAAGCAATTCCAGTATTAGAAGGAGCAATATAAAAGTAGGGATAATTAATTGGTGTCGCACCATTTTGACTGATTTGCAGATAATTTTGTTGGAAAAGATTTACTGCTTCGGTCGAATAGTCAAATTCATTGATTAATAATACATCAGGGTTGTTGCGTTGAATAATTTCAGCAACGGTTTTTGCTTGAGCGTTGTTAGGGGTAGATAAATCAGTTACTAACTGACCGTCAGCGTTGCGATTGAGGGACGCATTAAATTGGGAAAAGCGGACTGTAGTAAGTACCATATTTTTTATGCAGATTTAGCTTACACAAAGATAATCTGGTTACAGAAAATTGCAGATAATGGCATCAAGAATATCAGTCAAAAGTTAAGATACTATTGTCTATAGTTCAGATTTATTTAAGTGTTGATTAAGCTTACAGTTTAGATCCCCGACTTCTTAGAGAAGTCGGGGATCTTTTAGTCTTTAGTAAAAAAGGACTTTCTCAATTATGGGGGTCTATTCTCATTATTATTGAGAATTTTATCAATAATTCAACGAGTTTTGGTGATTTCAGCTAGGGGGCTTGACAGTGTTCCGAGTTTTGGGTATGCTAATGGTAAGCGTGGGAAAGTGTGCGTCCATATATATAGAGTTTTTATTTATCAAGATTATAATTTTCAAATTAATTGTCTGAATCAGGATTTGCACCGATTAAAGGATGTAGAGGATTTTAGTTTCTGTTTTCGCAACTGCTAACATTCAAACATCTATAGTTTTATCTGAATCGCTTTTAGAATAATTAATATTCCCGTCTAAGTCTGCTTCTCCAAGATGATTTTTACCTGTTTTATCAAAAACTTCTAAATGAGAAGCTTGACCATAATGTAAATTATCTACATACCAATAGCGTTCTGTATTTGATTCAAGGTAAATAACTCTTGCTTGACATTTATTGGCTGTTTTTTTAAATCTTGTGGTATCTCGTAAAATTGTCTGTTTATCCGTTGGTGATTTTGTGCTATCAAAAGAATATTCTAATTGACTTACATTTAGCTTATGTTCTAACCAAAATTCCAGAGCTAATTTACTGTCTATACCATCTAAACATATCAGATTGATTTCATCATTATTTTTAATAATAGTAATTAGACAATTATTTTTGATATTGGGGTGCGCTATTCTAAAACTAGAATTTGCAAAATTAATTAATAAATATTCACTGTCAGGATTTTGTAATTTTCTTTCTGTAACTTCAGCTAATGAAGTATCATTCACATTTTTACAATTATCATCACTAATTAAACAATCAAATAAATCTTCTGAAGAATGTAATTGTTCGGTACACCATTCTTGGGGATTTGATTTATTAAAAACTATATTAATAAAAGCTGTTTTTAAAGATTTATCTTTAAGTAGATTCAAACTGGTATGAAAGTTAAAACCTCTAATCGCTTTATATTTAATAAATATAGCACTTTCTCCTTTGTAAAGCTTCTTCTTTTGAATTTTTTCATTAATTAATAGAAAAATAGCAGTGAATGTTTTCACTGCATCTCGAAATTCTGCTTCGTTAAGATACTGACCCTCTAGAGACACCTCATTAATAAATATTTCCATTTTTTACATCCCGAAAAGTCGTGCAAAATCTTTATCCATTTGGTCAAAAAATCCTTCTGGCCATTCTTCAATTCCCCCATTAGGTTGGACAGGAATTTGCACAACTGGCTGTTCTGGATTTTGTTGAAAATATAAGATACTTAAGTCTTCATGAGTAATAATATCATCAAGAACAGCGATTCGCAAGGCATTTAAAATATGATCACTATGGGATTCAATAAAAACTTGTACACCACAACTACTCACTTTAGCTAAAAATTTAGCTAGTCGTGATTGTGCTTTGGGATGTAAATGTGCTTCAGGATTTTCGACTATTAATATTTCTCCTTCTTTAGCAATCAAACCTGAAACAACAATTGGTAAAATGTAACTATATCCAAATCCCACATTAGCTGGTCTAAAACGGTCTTTTGATGTGCTAGTATTAAATAAAAGTTCGAGGATATTACTTTCAGAACTGGGAACTTCAACTTTTGCGCCATTAAATATTTCGTTCAGCCATTCTTCGGTTTGGGTAGCTAGTGTTTTTGCATCTTCACCTAAGCATAGTTTTTCATTAACTAAATCATCTCTTTTTTTATAGAGTAAGTTAACTGTAAATTCACCTTTTGCACCCACATTAGGAAATTTGTTGATGGTAGATTTTAAATAATATTCTTGAGGACCCAGACGGTCTGCGGAGATATAGTGAATATGACTAAAGTTTAAAGATTTATGTAACCACTCTGATGCTATTTCCTGATATATATTATCAATATTATCAACCATAAGATAATGTTGTTCAGGTATTAAATTATTTATAAGAGTACCTCCATTATATGAATTTGTATTATTATTTTTATCTATAATATTAATATTATAATGAACTATAAATTTGCTTAAAAAATTACTTAATTGAGGTTCATAAATAGAAATTATTTTATATAAATCACTTTTATTAATATGCTCATCTTGCAAAAAATTTAATTCTAATTCATCGTAAAATTGAATTTTCTTAATTTTCCCTACCATGTCATCTTCTGAATTTTCACTCAAAAAGTATTTAGCATCTCCACTTATGTTGAATTTAGTATACTTATTAGGATTACTTGTATCATAAATTTCAACTAATTTATTGTAACAATATTGCAAAATAATGTCTTCATTTCTAGAATTGTTTATATTTCTAACATCATTAAAACTATTTAAACTTACACTATTACCATTTAGCAAAATTTGATCAGTATTTTCATTATGATCAATAGATTGTCGCATTAATAGTAAAGACTGAAGCAGTGTTGATTTACCACATCCATTTATTCCTGTAAGCAGTGTTAATTGTCCTAACGGAAAAGCTATTCTTTCTTTAAAGCATTTGAAATTTTCTAATTCAATTTGAGTTAGCATACCTATACATCCCCTAAAATTTCTTGTGCTAATTTAAATCTAACAAGGACTTTTTTCCTGCTATTTGTACCATATTTAACTGCATTAATATATTCTTTATTTTCTAGCAATTTATCAAAATTATCTTGAATAGATTTTTTATTATCTTCCAGGAATTGATCGTTATTTACAGAAAAGAAATAAGAAACAGATTCAAAAATAGCAATATTTATTCTTCCTCTGCTTTTTCCTGCGGGTAAACGGAAATTTTTATTACCAAAAAACTCAAAAGTCAAATTCATAACTCTCTTGAAATCATTTTTTAAAGCATCTATTTCTTCATTTTGCATCAAATTGATCTTTTTCATTGCATTTTCAACAAAATCACTTAAATCATTCTGATATTCTTTTTCATAATCAAAAATTCTAAACGCTAAATAGCGCAAAATAACTTCTCTATCTTTCATTCTTGTAGCAGATATTCCATAATCAATAGCTCTTTTGAAATAGTCTGTTTCTGATAATTCTTTGAGTAGTTGAGTAGATTTTCCCGAAAATATACAATTTCTAACTTCTTGACGTTCAAGTTTTGTACCACCAGTATTGATTCTATTAAAAATATCATAAACAACTTTAGCTGGTACAGAAGGTCTGATCAAATATAGATTAAGTTTTTTATCTTCTATTCTGGTTTGATAGTCACCAGGGAGTTTTTTGAGTCCTGAAAAATTATATCCATTCAAATCAGTTAAAGCTTCTAAACCTTTTAATTTAAATTCATCATTAACAAACTCATGTAAAGTTGATGTTCGTTGTAAACCATCTACAATAATATACTTACCTTCTACGGTTTGATTAACATACCAAGGAGGTAAGGGAAAGTTAAGGATAACTGATTCAATAAATTTACTTTTCTGTTCTGGTTTCCAAACTAGATTACGTTGAAAATCAGGATCAATAATCAGTTTACCATTATCATATTTTCTCATTAACTCAAAAATTGTTTGCGGTTCTTCTCGAATGTCAATGTCTGCTGTATTTGGATGATATGGATGATAAGGATATAAACCTCCGTTATCATCTCTTTCTTCTTCAGCAGTATCTTCATCTTTCTCAATGACATCGCTATCTTGTAATTCTTCATCCATATCTTTTACTCCTTTTCTTTTCTAAAGTGCTTAACAGTTTGATTATGACATCTTTGAGAAGAATAGAATGGGTTATAGCTACTTATGACGAATTTATGAGATAGCGACTTTCATTTATTCCCCCTTCATAAATTCCAAATACCCTTTGCTCAATTCTTCCACAGATAAATCATAAAACTGTTTACCGTGTTCTGGGGTTGCTAAATCTGGATTTGAACCCATACGACCATCTGGATAACGAGAACGAAAATCAACAGCACTATAAATTTTATGTCCACTAGCAACTTCTGGAGCAAGAAAAGCTTTTTTAATTGCTTCTGGATAAACATATTGGGTAACAGCTACTTCGCTAGGGGTAGCGTGAGAACCTTCTTGATTACCATATAATTCTTTGGCAAGTTTGTACACTGAACCACCCATAAACCAATTAGCAACTTGACATTGCACTTTTGCGGAATTGGGAATTTGCAAATCTTCTAAATGAGCGTAAGTTTCCGAAAAAGCTGCTTTGAGGGTAGCGATATTTCCCCCATGTCCATTAATAAAATAGAATTTGGTAAAACCAGCTTTGACTAAACAGGTTAAATAATCTTTTATTACTAAAATTAATGTGCTGGGACGTAAACTAATTGTGCCGGGAAAAGCAGTATGATGTAATGCCATGCCTACATTAATTGTTGGCGCTACCATTGCTTGAGTTGCTTCACCAACACCTTTGGATATGGATTCTGCACAAATTGCATCAGTCCCAATTAATCCCGTTGGTCCATGTTGTTCTGTTGAACCAATGGGTAAAATAATTCCTTGAGATTGTTGTAGATAAGTTTCAACTTCTGGCCAAGTGCTTAAATGTAAGAGCATTTTTTATTAAGAATTAAGAACTTTACAACTAATTATCATAATACCCAGATCCCCGACTTCTGAGCTAAATTCATAATATGATTAACAAATCAAAAAGAAGTCGGGGATCTTAATTTGTAAATTACCCAACAATTTCCCACCAACCGAAAGCGGGACCGATAAAGCGGATGATTATCCAGGCAACTACCATAGATCCAATACCTATCCATGCACCACGAGTGGTGATAGCGACAAATTGTGAGGCTTGGGTTTTTGTGATGGGAACCCAAGGTAAGATTTTTGTAGTGTCTTGTCCGTAGTCTTCTCCGAGTGAGTTTTTACGGCGTTTTGCTTCACCCATAATTCGATAATTTAGTTTGTTTTTGAGTTTATTTTAAATTCTAATAGAAATTCGGCAGGGAAATTAATTAACTAGAATCATCTTCATTATTGGTAGAAAACAGACTAGGATCAAGATAGTTCAAACGGGCTAGGGGACTAAGGGAGGAAAGGATTTGTACACCGTAGCTGCGGTTAACGACACGACTATCTAGTAAAGCTACTATACCTTGATTTTCGCGGACGGGTGCGATCGCTCTTTGTAATTCATTCATGGCTGTGGGCAGTAAGTATAACCGAAACCAGTCTTGGTGCGATCGCTTATAATGAGCCACTCTACCAGCTACCAAGGGATTTTCCAAGGATGGTAAAGGTAAAGTTGCAATAATTAACAATCTGGGTGATGGTAAAACACTTTGATTTTCTCGCCAAAATTCCCAACCAGTAATCAAAATCCCATTTTCATCTAAACAAGTTTTTTCTACCTGTACCCGTGAACCAAATTCCGAAGCCAAAATCGCTCCCACTCTGGCTTTTAATGGTACATCTCCAATTAATATTACCGTCATTCCTGGTGCGGTTGCACTCAAACATACCAATGTGCGAACTTGATGAATTAAAGCTGGTTGAAATTCCGGTGTATTTGGTAAAGGTAACTTATACGGAACATAAAGTTGAATTGCTTCCCCTTGACTATCGGCAGCAAATTTCAAGCAAGTAACATCTTCTAAACCCAAGCGTTGACGGAAAAGAGGTGCTTCTGTTTCTGGTTCTAAGGAACTACCAATTAATACTACAGGTTGACGTTGCCAAATTGGGGCGAGGATTTTACCCAATTCCAGGGGAGCATAATGTAAAGAAAATAATCCTTGACGACGGGAAATTGTCGCCCAAAATAAAGTAGGAGAAGAAGAATCTTCCAAATTGGGGAATTGCTGCCAAAATTTTCGCCAAGCATCGGGAAGATGATTTTTATCTAAAGCTAAATATAAATCTTGTAAAATATCAATTTCTGGCTGAGAAATCAGATAACAGTGATAGGGATTTTCGGGGTGCTGAAATAATTTATATGTTAGTTCTACCCTAACTTCCCGAATTAAATCCGCTTGGTATGGATAAGCCAGCATTAATTGATCCCAATCATGGGTTTCAATGCTTTGAGTAAGCTGAGAACGCACCCAATCTTCTAAATCGTCAACGCCATCAATAATTGTGGGAATATTCGCCGGAAATGGATTGTTATCAGCAAATTGTCCCTTTAACCAAGCTTCAGGAGAAGTCAACAGTAAACCCTGAAAATCAGGACTTGGCCAAAAGTCACCGGTTCTAATGGGTTTATTCGCTGGTAGCCATTGCTGGAGTCGGGGAATTTCTACCTTTAACAATCGTTGCTGGACAGTTTCTGAAGCGACAATAATTACAGAACCGTGCCACATTAAAGCAGAAGCGATAAAACTGGTGCGATATCGTCCTTGATGTCCACAAACTGCCCCTACCTGAATTAAAGCACTACGTCCTAATCGCAAAGCACGTGCTACCAACCTAGCCATTGTCAAATGATGATGCCAGGAAGGGAAACCTGCTTGCGATCGCAAGAAGTTATGTAATGATAAATGAACTTCAGCCTCAATCACGCGCTTTTAATTCCATAACAAGTTTTTTTCGTTGTCAGTCGTTCGTTGTTCGTTATTTTATCTTTACCAATGACCAATGACCAATGACCATTTATTTACCCATTCTCCTAAATTATGCCAACTTATCCAGGAATTTCCAGCGAAGCCTTCAGACATCCATTAGATAGTCAAGCAGAACAAGCTTTACGCAGTTTACCCGGCTTTGATTTAATCGCCCGTAAATTTGTAGAATTTGTTTATGAACGACCCCAACTTGTCTACTTAATGGGTAACTCCATTCAAGTCGGACCCCGCCAATATTCTACTATTTACCAGATATTCCGGGAATGTGTCCGAGATTTGGACATTAGCGGCGAACCAGGCTTGTTTATCGCTCAAAACGCCCAAGTTAATAGTTATGCTTTAGGACAAGAACACCCTTATATTGTTGTTAACACTGGGTTACTAGATTTACTTAATGAAGCCGAACTACGGACGGTCTTAGCTCATGAACTGGGACATATTAAATGTGGTCATACTATTTTAATTCAAATGGCGATGTGGGCGATGAATGCCGCTTCCGTCATTGGTGAATTAACCTTCGGTTTAGGTAATATTGTCAGTCAAGGCTTGATTTATGCCTTTTTTGAGTGGCGACGCAAAGCTGAACTATCCGCAGATAGAGCGGCTTTATTAGTTATGGACGATTTAAACCCAGTCATGTCATCTATGATGAAACTCTCTGGAGGTAGTCATAAATATGCCCATGAATGTAGTTTACAAGAATTTATTAACCAGTCAGAAAAATATCAAGCACTAGATGATGATGGGCTGAATCAAGTATATAAATTTCTCTTATACAATGGCGGACAAGGAATGATGCTGAGTCACCCTTTCCCCGTAGAACGCTTGCACTACTTACGCAGTTGGGCAGTATCAGAAGAATATCAACAAATCAAAAAAGGCAATTATCAACGTTCTGCTGACGGTTCAGTAGATGTTACACCAGAAACACCAGATCATGAAGCAGAAAAACTCAGAAAAGAAATTGAAAAATTACAAGCAGAAATTAACAAAATGAGAAAATCTGATTAGATTCGTAGGGTGTGTTAGCGACAGCGTAACGTACCGTTATCTTAGAGGATGTTTGAAAAATCTAATTTATTACTTACCTTGGGTAACTGTTCACACCCCCCAGGAAAAAGGGATTGAAGGAAGATGGAAAACCTATACCCAAACCTTCTACAGAAGTTGGTAAAGTTGCAGTGACAATATAAATCTAGATCCCCGACTTCTTTGAGAAGTCGGGGATCTGAATCCTATTTTAACGCTGCTAACAAATCATTTTTCGCAGTTTCTAATGCTTCTGGTAATTTACTTGCGTCGCGTCCCCCAGCTTGCGCGAGGTTGGGTTTTCCACCACCTCCACCTCCACAGATTTTAGCTATGTTACCAACAAATTTCCCCGCTTGGACACCTTTTTTATTCACTTCAGAACTAAATGCTGCAACGATACTCACCTTCCCTGCTTCGGGAATAGAACCTAAAACTACCGCACCGTTACCGATTTTTTGCAGCAATCTTTCCGCAGCGTCTTTTAATGATTCTGCGTCAATATCTTCCAGTTGAGAAACAATAATTTTATGTTCTCCGATGATTTCCGCAGTTTGTAATAAGCTGTCAGATTTAACTATTGCTATTTGTGATTTCAGGCTTTGAATTTCTTTTTCGTTGTTGCGAAGTTCGGTTTGTAAAGTTGTGATTCTGTCGGGTATTTCTTCTGGTTTGACTTTAAAGCGATCGCACAAATCTTTCACAACTATATCACGCACATTCAAATAATCCAATACCGCCGCCCCAGATACCGCTTCTATTCTTCTCACCCCAGAAGCAACTCCAGCTTCAGCAATGATTTTGAAAACGCCAATTTCCGCAGTATTATTAACATGAGTTCCCCCACATAATTCCATAGAAACGCCAGGGAAATCAATCACCCGCACTTGATCACCGTATTTTTCCCCAAACATTGCTACTGCACCTTTAGCTTTTGCTTCGGCTATGGGCATCTCCTCTATTGTAGCAGAATGAGCTTCAGAAATCCAACTATTTACTAATTCTTCAATTTGTTGAACTTCCTCAATAGTTAAAGCGCGAGGACAGTTAAAATCAAAGCGCAATCTATCAAAAGAAACCAAAGAACCAGCTTGAGAAATTCCTTCATCAACAACTTTCTTTAAAGCAGCTTGTAATAAATGAGTTGCTGTATGATTAGCTTGAGCGCGACGACGACAAGCGGTATCTATTTGTGCGGTAATTTCATCACCAATTCTGATTGTTCCCCGTTCAATGCGTCCGAAATGAATAAAGAAATCAGATTCTTTTTTCACGTCTTCAATTCTGACTAAAACACCATCACCGCTAATATATCCTTTATCGCCAATTTGTCCCCCTGATTCCGCGTAAAAAGGAGTTTTATCGAGAACAATTTGCACTTCTGTTCCTGCTTCTGCTGCTTCTTCAGAAACACCAGCAACTAATAAAACTTCGATTTTTGCAGTTGTTGTTAATTGGGTATAGCCAATGAATTGTGTAGAGTGAATATGTTCTGCAAGTTTATCCAAAGAACCTTGAACAGTTAAATCAATGGTTTCGTGTGCAGCTTTTGCGCGTTCTACTTGTTTTTGCATTTCTGCATTGAAACCATCAACATCAACAGTAATGTGATTTTCTTCAGCAACTTCTTGGGTTAATTCTAATGGGAAACCGTAGGTATCATAGAGAGTAAAAGCACTTTCACCACTAATAGAAGTTAATCCTTTTTGTTTTACATCTTGGATAATTTCAGCTAATAGCTTCTCTCCTCTATCAAGAGTTTTCAAGAAGTTACTTTCTTCTCTTTGCAATTCGGCTTTAATAGCAGTTGCTCTTTGTCGCAAATTTGGGTAAATTGATTCCGAAAGAGAAATTGCGGTTTCTGCAACTTGGTTAATAAATTCTCCAGAAATTCCGATTAATCTGCCATGTCTAACGACGCGACGAATTAAACGCCGTAAAACATAACCTCTCCCCACATTAGAAGCGCGAATTTCATCAGCAATCATGTGAACCACAGAACGGACATGATCACCAATTACCTTTAAAGAAACTTTCGTATTTTCATCACTTTGATGATAATCAATTTTGGCAATTTTTGCCGCTGTTTCAATAATCGGGAAAATCAAATCTGTTTCATAATTATTCGGCTTCTTTTGCAGGATTTGCGCCATTCTTTCCAAACCCATTCCCGTGTCAATATTCTGATTTTGTAACGGGGTTAAATTTCCTGACGCATCCCGATTATATTGCATAAATACCAAGTTATAAAACTCAATAAATCGGGTATCATCTTCTAAATCAATATTATCTTCACCGCGTTCTGGGTGAAAATCATAATAAATTTCCGAACAAGGACCACAAGGACCAGTAGCACCAGATACCCAGAAATTATCATCTGCACCCATGCGCTTGATGCGTTTTTCCGTTACACCAATGGTATCGCGCCAGATGGTAAAAGCTTCATCATCATCTTCAAACACACTGACAACCAGATTTTGAGGAGAGAAACCAAAGACTTGAGTAGATAATTCCCAACCCCAAGCGATCGCCTGTGGTTTAAAATAATCACCAAAGCTAAAATTCCCCAACATCTCAAAAAATGTATGATGGCGGTGAGTCCGTCCCACATTTTCGATATCATTGGTACGAATACACTTTTGCGAAGTCGTAGCGCGTTTAAATTCCGGTGTCCGTTGTCCCAGGAATATCGGCTTAAATGGTAACATACCTGCGATCGTCAGTAGCACAGTCGGATCTTCAGGAACAAGAGAAGCACTCGGAAGCGGTTGGTGTCCCCGTTGGGTGTAGAAATCGAGGAATAATTGACGAATATCGTTACCGCTAAGATACTGGGGATTTGAAGACATGAGTAATTACAAAAATAATTTTACAGGTGAAAGACCTATATTCTACAAGTCTAGAGACATTTCATGAAACCTCTCCACATTCTCTCTGCGCCTCTGCGCCTCTGCGTGAGATAATTATTTCCAAACACTCCACAACAGAAACCCGTTCTCTCATTGCTGCTACCAAAGCTTGATAACTCTCCCAATTTTCCTGAATCAAAGTTTTAGACTGAAGCAAATGAAAACGCTGTTTTTGCTGATAACCTGCTTCCGAAAAACCAATAACTCGCAAAACTTCAATTAACTTACTTTTATCATCATTACCACCTTCAGATGAGTTAAAAAACAAAGTTTCCGCCGCAATTCCCGCCATCCAAATAGTACAATAACGGTCTAACATTTGGGCAGTAATTTGACCCTTTTCTATTTGCGCTGTTAACTCCCCATCTTCTAAAGTTATTCCCCCTTGTCCCGGTTGTCCTTTTTTCCAAGCTTCCCAAGCGCTAAGAGTGTAACCAGTCACCGGAATTTCTAACAAGTGAGCCACGAGAAAATGACCGGCTTCATGATGTAAAATACGTTCTTTATATTCTGGAGAAAATCGCGCCACTAAGTCTAATACTATCGTTCCTCCCTTGCCTTGAAAACTGAAATTATCTAAAGTTGCAATTCCTAAAAAAGTCACCGTAGCTAAAGCAGGTATTGTGGGAGAAAGATGTATTAATGGTCCTAACAGACTGGAAAGAGTCATGAGAAAGACGAATATAGCAACGAGATTTATGGCAGTTTGGCTCATGGGAAGTTTTTTAAAGAGGTTGTTTAAATATCATAGAATATAGATCCCCGACTTCTTTAAGAAGTCGGGGATCTGAACATCTTGAATATTGCTATGATAAAATCGTACCATATTCCGTAAAACCATCTAAAAATCATGCAATCTTCATTAAATATTCTCACCGTTGAAGAATACCTAGACGCTGAAAAATCTAGCGATATTCGCCATGAATATGTGGCCGGACAAGTTTTTGCAATGGCAGGTGCAAGCGAAGAACATAACCTGATAGCGGGTAATATTTACGCCATATTACGTCCCCCATTTGCGTGGGAGTTCCTGTCGTGCTTTCGTGTCAGATATGAAAGTAAAAGTTAAAATCAGAAATGCTAATATATTCTACTATCCTGATATTATTGTTACTTGTGATCCTGAAGATAAGGAAAGGTACTTTAAAACTCGTCCTAATTTGATTATAGAAGTTTTATCTAATTCCACAGCAACAATAGACAAACGTGAAAAACGCATTAATTATCAAACCATAGAGAGTTTAAAAGAATATATTCTAATTTACCAAAATCAAATAAAAGTGGAGGTTTATCGTCAAGATGATCAAGGAAATTGGTCAACGGAAGTATTAGGAAAAGATGATAAATTACATTTAAATTCAGTAAATTTAACTTTGACAATGGCAGATATTTATGAAGATGTGATAGAACAAATAAATATCAAATATTAAAAAATATTGATCAAAACTGGATTATCGAATAAATTTATTTATACTTAGGAAAAAAAATAACCTTTATGCAGCCAACTACCAGACCAGAAACCAATCTTCAGCCATCATTATTAGACAAAGCCCTGAATCACTTTCAAGCTTGGGCAATAGAGAACCCTCAAAACCCAGTCAGCCGTACCTTTCTGCCTATAATCAGTTTTGTAGAGGGAACAATTGCCAATAATCCACCTTACCTAGATAGGAAAAGGCAAGTGCTGGGGGAGGCTTTTTGTTGTGCAGGGGAAGTAGTCTTAGGAGACTTTAAAACCCTAGAAACCGCCTTAACCTCACCACAAGCCCGTGACTGGAGACTAGGAACTTCCATGCTTAGTTCTAGTCATGGTCCAGGAGTTGATCAAGGAGGTCGCAATGTTCTTTTAATTACTCTCTCAGACGCAGCCGCCGGAGGGGAAAATCATGATGCTTTCCGTAAGTGTGTTGATAATTACTTCTTTAATGAAGAGATGGTAATCCGTCAAAATGATCAAGTAGCACAACGGTTATTAAATAAGTTAGCTGCTGATTATGTAGATAGAATTACCAATAATAGTTTAGAAGAATTTTTCAATAATGATCAACGGGATTGGATGGGCTTTTTAGTCCGGTATCTTCACTATGTTATTTTTGGCATTAATCCTGATGATCAAGCAATAATAAGAATTATTACAACCTTGCACTATACAAAAAGGGGAACATTATATTATTTTGCTGGCAGCAGTAGTTTAGAAAAGTTAAATATATGGGGATTTCGTCAAGTTCCTGAACTGGTAGAGCAAGTAGCGACGATTTACGAAAATTCTCCAGCCTTAGCTAATTTTCAAGAGAACGACCCTAAATATCATAAAATGACACGGCGAGAACTTGCAAAACTGATGGTGTCTTTAATGAGTATTGCCGGGTTGCAAGGGCCGCTACACTTGGGAAAAACAGCATTGGGTTATCAATCCCTTCCTGCTTACCAAGGTCGTCAAACTGATAAAATTGATGTTAAGAATTATTGGGACAGACTCGATCTTAATGATCGTCCTAGTATTCAACTTTTTCTGTTAGAATGCGCCCGTCTGTTTATGCCTGTAAGTGCCTCTCACCGAGTAGCGACAGAACCATTTACGGTGACATTGGCGGGTAAAGCGCGAACCTTTCCGAAAGGAACTAAAATTTTAATTCCTATGCTTTTGGGGATGTTAAGTGAAGATTTTTGGGGAAAAACTGCTTATGAATTTAATGCAGACAGAGAAAATCTTTGCCCTTTTCACATGGGTTTTAATTCCGTTGGTTCTCGTCATGCTGGCCGCATTTGTCCGGGGAAAGACTTAGCATTAGAAATGCTAACCAATGTTATTATTACCGTGGGTAAAGCTCGTCGCTCTTATTTAAGCCAAATATCCTAGTCCATATCATAAATAAATATTATGCAGCCATTTCTACCTCAAAATGACCCGAACCCGGCACAACGCCAATCTTCTCTAGAGAAAGGACGCAAAGAGTATCAATTCATGTATGATTTTTTGCCGCCTATGGCGATGCTCAAAAGCGTACCTCCCGCAGAGAATTTTTCTACTAAGTATATTGCTGAACGGACATTAGAGGCAGCAGAACTTCCTCTAAATATGATGGCTGTTAAAACTCATGCTATGTGGGATACTTTAGATGAATTGCAAGATTATGAGGACTTTTTCCCAGTTTTGCAAAAACCTAATGTGATGAAAACCTATGAAACCGATGATTCCTTCGCCGAACAACGGCTTTGTGGGGTGAATCCAATGGTTTTACGTCAAATTAAGCAAATGCCAGCTAACTTTGCCTTTACCATCGAAGAATTACAGGATAAGTTTGGCAATTCTATTAATTTAATCGAAAGATTGGCCACAGGAAATCTATATGTCGCTGATTATAGATCCTTGGCGTTCATTCAAGGTGGCACTTATGCCAAAGGAAAAAAGTACCTACCAGCACCTCTAGCCTTTTTCTGTTGGCGCAGTTCGGGCTTTCAAGATCGAGGCCAATTAGTACCTGTAGCCATTCAAATCAATCCCAAGGCAGGTAAAGTCAGCCCCTTGCTAACTCCTTTTGATGACCCTTTAACCTGGTTTTATGCTAAGTCCTGTGTGCAAATTGCTGATGGTAATCATCATGAAATGAGTAGCCATTTATGCCGGACTCACCTGGTAATGGAACCCTTTGCTGTTGTCACCCCGCGTCAACTGGCTGAAAATCATCCTCTGAGAATATTACTCAAACCCCATTTCCGGTTTATGTTGGCTAATAATGATTTAGCTCGCAAGCGTCTGGTTAGTAGGGGCGGTTTTGTGGATGAATTATTAGCAGGAACTCTGCAAGAATCATTGCAAATTGTGGTAGATGCCTATAAAAGTTGGAGTCTAGACCAGTTTGCTCTACCTAGGGAACTCAAAAATCGCGGTGTAGATGATGTGAAAAACTTGCCACATTATCCTTATCGGGATGATGGAATTTTGTTATGGAATGCGATTAATAAGTTTGTATTTAACTATTTGCAGCTTTATTACAAGAGTCCAGCAGACTTGAAAGCAGACGGAGAACTGCAAGCTTGGGCGCGGGAATTGGTGGCTCAGGATGGTGGTAGAGTTAAGGGTATGAGCGACCGCATTGATACCCTAGAACAATTAGTTGAGATTGTTACTACTATCATATATATTTGTGGTCCGCAGCATTCGGCGGTTAATTTCTCCCAATATGAATACATGGGTTTTATTCCTAATATGCCCCTAGCTGCTTATCAAGAAATTCAACAAAAGGGTGATATTGAAGACCGTCAAGCCCTGATAGATTTTCTACCACCAGCAAAGCCCACAAATACCCAATTATCAACTGTGTACATACTTTCAGACTATCGTTATGACAGACTGGGATATTATGAAGAGGAAGAATTTACAGATCCAAATGCTGACCAAGTTGTGAATAAATTTCAGCAAGAATTGAATGTGGTACAGAGAAAAATTGAATTGAATAATAAGGGACGTTTAGTAAATTACGAATATCTCCAACCCAGACTTATTCTCAACAGTATTAGTATTTAACTAATTGCAGAATAGACAAAACCCCTTTTTTAATAATATTAAAATGGGGTATTTTATTCTTTATCATTCACTATAAACAAATGATATGATAGTTTCTCGTTCCCATACTCTGTATGGGAATGAATTACGGAAGGCTCTGCCTTCATTGATACTAAGTTATAGAGGCAGAGCCTCTAAGTAGCATTCCCAGTCAGAGACTGGGAACGAGGAAACGATAAAAAAATCCTTTTTTACACAGCAACAGACTTTCTTGATAAATTAGCACTAATTTCATCGCTACTGGGTAATGAAACTAAAGGACAACCTAATGTTTCAAAATCAAGGGTTTCAATTCCACTGTTTGAATTTTGTCACTTTTTCTTATTAATTTAAATATAAATAGATACTTGAATTATTAAATAAGTCAGAGATATATATTAGCTCTTGTAAGCCTAAATTCTATGAAATGTGCAATTTATTTTACATAACTACCTAATCAGATGGTGGGTTACGCTGTCGCTAACCCACCCTACGTATATTTGAAGATTTCAACAAGATGATTAATTTAATTGCAACGTGAACTACTTACACTTCCCTTGCGGGTAAGTATAGGCTTCCTACCCAGTTAACAGCTTTTTGCTCTTCGAGAACAACAAGACTGATGTTAAGGCGATAGGCTGACCCCTCGTTCCAAAGGCAAAATCAAGGTTAATCAACAAAAATGATCATGTATCTAGCTTGGTTATCGCTATTCTCTCGCCTTGCCGAGATATTCAATTCATAACACAAATTTTGTGAATTGTCTCCATGTTTTCCTTCCTTGCTGTCGCGTTGGTCGGAAAACCGTCGTCAATTCACGCGCCATTCATCCCCCGCTGCCCTATCGGGTCAGACGTGGGGCTTCTGTCGGTTAAGCTAAGAATCCATTTCCGCTAATTCCAACCAGCGTTCTGTGGACAAATCAATATTTTTCTTCAGAGTTTCCACCTCTTCATATAGCTTTTGCACTTGGCTATAATTTCCAGCTAGAGTTACTAATTTCTTTTCTACTGCTGTTTTATCTGCTTCTAACTTGGCAATCTTTCCTTCTAGTTCCTCAAATTCCCGTCTTTCCCAATTGGATAATCTGCGGCGTTTTTTAGTCTCTGTAACAGGAGAGACAACCTTTTCTTCGACAATTACAGGTTTTTGTGTTTCTTGTTTTTCTGCTTCCTCAGCTTTTTTATAATCTAAATAAATGGAATAATTTCCTGGATATTGACGTAAACCTCCACCTTCTTCCAAAGCAAAAATTCTATCTACCGTCCGATCTAAAAAGTAACGATCATGAGAAACTACTATTACACAACCATTAAAATCTTCTAGATAGTCTTCTAATACTGCTAATGTCTGCACATCTAAATCATTAGTCGGTTCATCCAAAATCAACACATTGGGCGCACTAATGAGAATCCGCAATAAATATAAACGGCGTTTTTCTCCCCCAGAAAGTTTATTAATGGGTGCATATTGTTGATTTCCCGGAAACAAAAATCTCTCTAACATTTGGGAAGCGGTGATTTTCGTCCCGTCGGATATTTCAATAAATTCCCCTTCTTCTTTAATATAATCAATCACTCGTTGATTATCATCTACCGCCGTCAATAATTCTTCTGAATGTTGGTTAAAATAACCAATATGAATTGTAGTCCCAATTTCCACACTACCAGAATCTGGTTTAATTTTGGCAGTCATAATATCCATTAAAGTAGATTTTCCTGCACCATTACCACCAATAATGCCAATCCGATCTTCTGGACTAAATTGATATGTAAAATCTTTAATTAGAGTTCTACCATTGTAGCCTTTACTAACATCTTTGAGTTCAATAACCTTCTTACCAATCCGCCTACCAACGGTAGAAATATCAACTTTGCCATTAAGTTGTTTAAACTCAGTATCTCGCAAAGCATGAGCGCGTTCAATTCGGGCTTTTTGTTTGGTACTTCTAGCTTTTGGTCCTTTTTTTAACCATTCTAATTCCCGCCGTAAAATCCCTTGATGTTTCCTTTGAGTGCTAACGGCAGATTCTTCAGCTAAAGCTTTCTTTTCCAAATAATAGGAATAATTACCTGTATAATTGTAAATATCACCTCGATCAATTTCGATAATTCTATTAGTAACTTTATCTAAAAAATAACGATCATGAGTAATTAATAAAAGTGCGCCGCGATAGCGATTTAAATAACTTTGTAACCATTCTACCGATAAAGCATCAAGATGGTTGGTAGGTTCATCCATTAACAACAAATCTGGTTCTGATATCAAAGCCGCTGCTAAAGCAATCCGCTTGCGATATCCCCCGGATAATGTGCCAACTTTCACATCAAAATCAGCAATTCCTAATTTTGTTAAAATGATTTTGGCGTTAGTTTCTACTTCCCAAGCGCCCGTCGCATCCATCCGCTGCATTACACTAGAAAGACGAGACATTAACTGACTATCATCGGGATAATGTGCCAATTTATCAGATAATTCTTCATACTCTCTGACGAGATTCATTTGTTCACCACTGTCAGCAAATACTTGTTCTAAAACAGTGTGATTTTCGTCCATATCTGGTTGTTGGGGTAAATAAACAATTTTTGCCCCAGAATTAACTAAGATTTGCCCACTATCAATTGATTCTAACCGAGCAATCATTTTTAATAGAGTTGATTTCCCAGAACCATTAGTGCCAATTAAACCAACTTTGTCATTAGTATCCAGACTAAAATTAGCATCTTTTAAAAGTTCTTTAATTCCAAAGTCTTTCTTAACTGATTGTAAGGTAACAATGCTCATATTATGCGGTAATTAGTGATTAAGAAGAGGGCGGGCAATGCCCACCCTACAGATGATTGTAAATGAAATCCTAGACAAATAAATCGAGGGGTAAATGTCCATACATCTCGTTAACTCCTCCCTCTTGATAGGACTGGCAAGATACTAACACTCCCCGATGATGCCCAGAATAGGAATCGAGATAACACAAGCCATTTTTGCCATTTAATTTGATATAAACTGGTCCTTCTGGATGTGGTAAATCAGTTGGTGCTTGATAACCCAAAGCGCGAGAATAGGTTTTCATGGCTAAAATTCCCTCTTCGGCTGTATCAGCACAAATACCTAAGATTTGATAATCGGTAAGACTGGTGAGAAAAATTAATGCCTCACGAGTGGGAACTTTTTCTGACGGTTTAAGAATGGGGGCAATATCCAGACAGTTAAATTTGTTGAGTATTTTCTTGGCTTCTGGGAGTGAGAGTTGCTGATGATTGGGAGTAGACATAATATTGATTTGTCTAGTTTTACGTCTGGTTCTGGTTTCGGGAGGGAGATTTGCTCACATTAGTGGCATTTTTAAACAAAATCAAGATTGATATGGCATATTCCCTGAGTTTTAGTAGGAATTTTTGCTGTATTGGTAGTCTTCACTGAAAATTAGCACATCTGGTTGATTGACAAGGTTATTATACCCTGCTGTTTGCTGCTGGGAACAATAATTTTAGCGACAATATTTTCTAATATAATTCCCAAAAGTGAAGTTTGCCAAATTACAAGTTACCAATTTCTCAAAATTATCTCTTCTGTTCCTAAAGGAAGATAACTGTATCTATTGCTTCAATATTGATAATAAATCAACTCAATTATATGGTAGTATTAGCTGCAAGTAATTATTAATTAATGTGGCTATGCCATTTAAATCTCTCCGATTATCAAAAAGGCGTGAACATTCTGTTCGTCCCCTCCAGCGTCTATTTAAATATGGACATCAGTATATTAAACAAATTCGTCTGGCTATTGGTGCTTCTATCCTCAATAAAGTTTTTGACTTAGCACCCCCTGTATTAATTGGGATTGCGGTGGATGTGGTTGTTAAGCAACAAGATTCTATCATTGCCCGGTTAGGTGTAAAAGATATTTATGGGCAATTTCTGATTTTATCCTTGTTGACGGTAATTACTTGGGTGTTGGAGTCATTGTTTGAATATGCCTATAAGTTACTATGGCGCAATTTGGGACAGAATATTCAGCATAATTTAAGGCTAGACGCATATAAGCATTTACAAGAATTAGAATTAGCTTATTTTGAAGAACGCAGTACCGGTGGTTTAATGTCTATTCTCAGTGATGATGTTAACCAATTAGAGCGGTTTTTGGATGTGGGCGCAAATGATATTATCCAAGTCACTACTACTATTATTATTGTGGGGACTGCGTTTTTTATTTTAGCTCCTAGTGTGGCTGGGATGGCAATTTTGCCTATGCCATTTATTCTCTTTGGTTCGATAATTTTTCAGAAATTTCTAGCTCCTCGCTATGCAGAAGTTCGGGAAAAAGTAGGGTTACTAAATGGGAGATTATCTAATAATTTGAGTGGGATTACCACTATTAAAAGTTTTACAGCAGAAATTTATGAAGCAGCGCGTGTAGAATCAGAAAGTAATGCCTATCGTCAAAGTAATGCCAAAGCTATTGCTTTATCTGCGGGTTATATTCCGATTATTCGGATGTTCATTTTAATCGCTTTTACCATCTTGCTATTATTTGGCGGGATGGCAGCAGTAGAAGGCAGATTGGCTGTAGGTGCTTATAGTTCTTTGGTGTTTTTAGTCCAGCTTTTACTGTGGCCATTAACCAGGTTAGGAGATACCTTTGATTTATATCAAAGGGCAATGGCTTCTACTAATCGAGTGATGGATTTGTTGGATACTCCGATGGCAATTCATACCGGAAATATTGATTTACCTATAGATATGATTCGCGGGGCTTTGGAATTTCAAAATGTGAGTTTTGCTTATCACAATAGAAACCCAATTATTCACAATTTATCTTTGGAAATTCCCGCAGGAAATACAATTGCAATTGTGGGTTCGACAGGTTCAGGAAAAAGCACTTTGGTTAAACTATTACTGCGATTTTATGAGGTGCAAAATGGAAAAATTACTTTGGATGGAATTGATTTACAACAATTAAATTTGCGAGATCTACGCCGCGCTATTGGTTTGGTGAGTCAGGATGTGTTTTTATTTCATGGTACAGTGGGAGAAAATATTGCCTATGGGACTTTTACCGCTACCGATGAAGATATTATCATGGCGGCGAAAATAGCCGAAGCTCATGATTTTATTATGAGTTTGCCCCAAGGTTATGAGACAATTGTGGGAGAACGGGGGCAAAAGTTATCTGGGGGACAAAGACAACGGATTGCGATCGCTCGCGCAGTATTAAAAGATCCACCAATTCTCATCCTAGATGAAGCCACATCAGCGGTAGACAATGAAACAGAAGCCGCAATTCAGCGTTCTTTAGAACGAATTACCGTTAATCGGACTACCATTGCTATTGCTCACCGTCTTTCCACCATTCGCAATGCTGATTGCATTTATGTCATGGAACATGGCAAATTAGTCGAAGCCGGAACTCATGAACAACTATTAGAGAAAAATGGCATTTACACCAGTTTATGGCGTGTGCAATCTGGGTTAAAATAACAAAAATAAAATTACCAATTAATGATCATGTTTAGTATTCCCCAACCCGAAACAGCAGAGAACAAATGGCGAGGACAGTTAGATAGATTTGTCAAAAACAATCAGCTAGAACTAGCCGCACTTTTTTGGGGATTGTGGTTAGAAAATGGTAATACTCAGGGAACTATTGGGATTGATTTACAACCAACTCCCCATTTTGTCTATTGTCCCCAATCTGAAATAGAAAAATTAAACGAGCGAGTTGAAAATCGTCTCCAAGAAATCTTAGGAATTATTGATAATAACAAACCCGAAACAGAAGTAGTGATGATTGGAATTGGGAAAGGGGAAATTAAGTTAATTCAATTTGCACCCAAATCATCACCAGAAACTTGTTTTCAAGAAGTGGGAAAAAATGTAGATGAATTATTAGATTTACTAGAACAGCGATTAATTGAGCAAATCAGGGATTGATATAACTTTAGACAAAGATGGTAATAACTTGGTTTAATTAGGAAAAAGAGGTATCACCAAAAAGATGATGATTTTGGCTCAAAGCTTAACTATTGATGCAGTTTTAGTAAACAACTGTATCCAGTTCACAACCTGGGGATTTTCCTCCCTCCTACTCGCAGAAATTGTCAGAGATGCTTATCATGCTTTGTGTCATCAGATAACATGGTTAGCGAAATGGCATAATAAACATCATGCTGTATATCGGCGGGATTTGACTTTAACTTCGCAAAAAGCCTACGTAGATTCCCAGTTGTATCACGATATTGTCGAATCGGGCATATTAGTAACAATATTAACAATAATTGCCTTACTAGCACATCAATGGGGATTATGGTTAGGAGTTGCTTATGCAGTCACGTTTTTATACGGTGCATCTCTGCGATATTTTCAAGGAACAATAGACACAGACTACAATCATTTACCCGGACCATTAGACAAAATTCCTTCCGTTTTGTGGGTAAATAGAACCTATCATTGGCGACATCATTTTGATGATGTTAATGCTTACTATAGTGGTGTTTTTCCCCTAGTGGATAAAATACTAGGAACAGGACTTTCTCTCAAAGGTAAAACCGTAGCCTTAACAGGTGCTTCCGGTGCATTAGGACAAGCATTAGCAGCGGAATTATTAAAGCATAATGCCAAAGTTGTGGCATTAACAACCAATCCTGAAAAAATCGCAATTCAAGAGCGGGTCAAAATTGTAAAATGGGAATTGGGTAATGAAACTCAACTAAAAGAAAGTTTAAATAAAGTTGATATTCTCATTATCAATCATGGCATAAATGTTTATGGAGATCGTACTTCAGCCGCCATTCAAAATTCCTATCAAGTTAACACATTTTCCGCTTTGGAACTGATAGATGTCTTTTCTGCAACTGTCACAGGACCCCAAGACAAAGCCACCAAAGAAATTTGGGTAAATACTTCAGAAGCGGAAGTTTCCCCAGCTTTAAGCCCCTTGTATGAATTGAGCAAAAGAGCATTAGGGGATATTGTCACCCTCAAAAGATTAGATCAAACTTGTGTCATTCGCAAATTAATTTTAGGGCCATTCAAAAGTCAATTAAATCCTTATGGTGTGATGTCAGCAAATCAGGTTGCCAAGGGGATTGTATTTTTTGCAAAACGGGATTTTAGAAATATTATTGTCACAGTAAATCCTTTGACTTATATCCTATTTCCCCTCAAAGAATTTAGTACCTGGTTGTACTATCGGATTTTTAGTAAAGGGGTAAAAAGCAAATAATTATCAAGATAACGTTGCTAAATAAAATCTAACAGTCTCCTTTCTCTCCACCTCTGCGTCCTCTGTGCCTCTGTGGTTCGTATCAAATAAGATGACTGATGATTTGTGAAAATGCTATTAGCAACGTTATCCATGATATTGGGAAAGAATAAATATGAAACTAAATATTTAGACATTATGGGTATTGATTCCGTACAAACATCCATGTTAGGCTATGTAGTAACAAGTAACATCTAGTTTATACATTTTGCATCTCACCTTGATTAATCAGGAGTATCAAAAATGCCAGTAGGTTTGCCTGAATTCGTGGAAAACCCGGAAAATCGTTGTCCGGTAATTCTCTTGCTTGATACTTCTGGCTCAATGTCAGGACAACCTATCCAGGAGTTAAATAGAGGTTTGGCGGCTTTCAAGGAAGATGTGATGAAAGATGCTCAAGCTTCTTTAAGTGTAGAAGTGGCTATTGTCACCTTTAGACCCGTGAAACTGACGCAAGATTTTGTCACTATAGACCAGTTTACAGCGCCTAAGCTAGAAACAGAAGGTGCAACACCAATGGGTGAAGCCATAGAATACGCTTTGAATTTATTGGAAACCCGCAAACAGTCTTATAAGGATAACGGTGTACTCTATTATCGTCCTTGGGTATTTTTAATTACCGATGGTGCGCCTACAGATGCTTGGGAGGGTGCAGCGCAAAGAGTGAGGGAAGAAGAAGAACAGCGGCGAATGTTGTTTTTTACTGTTGGTGTTCAGGGTGCAGATATGAATAAACTTAAACAAATTGCACCTCGTCCTCCAGTAATGCTGAATGGCTTAGATTTTCGTTCTTTATTTGTTTGGCTTTCCACTTCCATGAAACGGGTTTCTAGTGGCAAAGTAGGGGAAGCTGTGGCATTACCGCCGGTGGGATGGGGTCAAATTACTACTTAGAGGGTGTATAAGCTAGAAGAACCTCTCCCTAACCCTCTCCTAGGAGGAGAGGGGACATGAAAAAATTAGTTTTTGTACAGGGAGTTTTAAAGCCTCTCTCCTTGCAGGGGAGAGGTTTGGAGAGGGGTTATAAAGTCTAATAAAATATACAGGATTTATTTATTGTGGGTTGGAAAGCTATAGCGCGTTATGCACAAATATATTCTTTATTAACTTTGGTAATGTTTCCAGTCTCGTCAACGGTTACAGTCCTTTTACAATTGTTATATTTTCAGAAGGGTTAAAAAATTTATCTAATTCCAGAAGCTTAACAATTACTCAATTAAGTAATTGGGTTGGAAGTTATATCAAAATTACGGGAACTCTTGAAGTACATCAAAAATCAGGTCGTAATACTCCACAAATAATACTAAAAGATTCAAACCAAATAAGTCTAATTAGTCAAGCTGAAGCTAATAACCTAATTCCGGGAAATACTAATACAAATACTTCAGCCGCAGTTAAGCAAACTCAATCTAAAGTTACACAACCAGTAGTTTATCAACCTCAAAATCAACCTGTAATAACCCCATCAACAGCTAAAACTGTTTCATCTTCAGTTCAGCCAACTCAATCTAAAACTTCGCAAAGTAATCAGTCTGCAAATACGCCTCGTCAGGTTTCACAACCGCCAGTTTATAAACCTCAGAGTCAACCTGTAAAAACGCCTTTTGTAAGCGATACGAAACTGAGAAAACTATTAATAATTGCGACATTAGGTTTTATAGGAACTCAACTCTATGGCTATGTAGGACAAAATTTATTGAGAAATCATCCAGATAAACCAACTCCTAAAGTAGAAACACTAACTCCCTCCTCAACTGAGAAAACACTACAATTACAGCAAACCCTCACTGGTCATTCTGACTCGGTTTCGTCAGTAGCATACAGCCCTAATGGTCAAACTTTGGCTAGTGGGAGTTGGGACAAGACTATCAAACTGTGGAATGTAAAAACGGGAAACCTACTGCAAACCCTCACTAGCCATTCTAATGATATTAATTCAGTAGCATACAGCCCCGATGGTCAAACCCTGGCTAGTGCAAGTAATGACAAGACTATCAAACTGTGGAATGTAAAAACAGGAAAGCTACTGCAAACCCTTGAAGGTCATTCTAACTTGGTTAATTCAGTAGCATACAGCCCCGATGGTCAAACTCTGGCTAGTGGGAGTGTTGACAGCACTATCAAACTATGGAATGTAAAAACGGGAAACCTACTGCAAACCCTTGAAGGTCATTCTTACCTTGGAGGTTATTCTTACTCGGTTCTTTCCGTAGCATACAGCCCCGATGGTCAAACTCTGGCTAGTGGGAGTGAAGACGACACTATCAAACTGTGGAATGTAAAAACGGGAAACCTACTGCAAACCCTTGAAGGTCATTCTATCGGGGTTAACTCAGTAACATACAGCCCCGATGGTCAAACCCTGGCTAGTGGGAGTAGTGACGACACTATCAAACTGTGGAATGTAAAAACGGGAAACCTACTGCAAACCCTTGAAGGTCATTCTAAGAGGGTTCTTTCCGTAGCATACAGCCCTAATGGTCAAACTCTGGCTAGTGGGAGTGTTGACAACACTATCAAACTGTGGAATGTAAAAACGGGAAACCTACTGCAAACCCTTGAAGGTCATTATATCTTGGTTTATTCAGTAGCATACAGCCCCGATGGTCAAACCCTGGCTAGTGGGAGTAGTGACGACACTATCAAGATTTGGCGGTTAAAGTAGTTATTGATAGGATTTTATTAGCAATGGTCTATTTTATCATCCTGTAAATCCTTTAATCCTGGACATCCTGATTCAGACAATTTTACTAACCTATTTCCTCACCATAAATCTATGAATCATAAAGTTTTTTATCTTGATGGTAAAAAAATCAATAGCAAACAAACATTTTTAAAACAAGCTGCTGAAGCAATGGAATTTCCTACATACTTCGGCAATAACTGGGATGATTTTGATGAATGTATCACCGATTTAACATGGTGTCCGGCTCAAAGATATGTCATATTATATGATCATGCTGATATCTTTGCTCAAGCTGAACCGACACAGTACCAAATAGCATTGGATATTTTAAATTCAGCCAAAGAATACTGGGAAGCTAATAATATTCCTCTCAAGTTTTTAGTTATTAACAAATAGGTAAAATTATATTTTCACTATTTGGAGATTGTTGGTTGTGGTTGTCTGAATCAGGATTACCAGGATTTTAGGATGTACAGGATTGTAGTTTGTAGATTTTCTGTGAATATTTAATGATTATAAATTATGATTTAGAGAAAAATATATTTTCTATCATTCACAAAAACCTATATTTTCTAAAAAACATCCTGTTAATCCTCTAATCGGTGGATATTATCTCGACTTCGCTCGATAACCACCTGATTCTGACAAATAATGAAATTTATGCCCCGGCTTCCTAAATTCATGGTATTTTTACTCTGATTATAGTTTTCCATATTTCTTCTAATCTGGCTAAAAATATCCTACATCATGACTAATAATGATATTGTCCGTCAACTAAATGATATAGCCGAACAATTTCATATTTTTGAATGTGTTCCTTGTGCTATAGCTTTGCGTCAATTCCTGATTAATCAGAAAATACCTGGTAGAGAAATTAACTTGTTTACAGGCAGTACAGAAGACCCATTCTGTAATATCTACCATGAAGTTTTACAACAAAATATCTCGATTAACGGTAGACATTATGCTATTGCAATAGAAATTAATGGACAAGAACTAATTTTTGACAACATTCACCCTGAAGGAATTTCTAGGGTAAACTGGATAAATAACTTATATTGCGTTATACAAGATTTAGGTGGAGAATTTCAAATTACTGAAGAGCCATTTTAACCAGAGGAATATCATGTTAGATCTATACGATTTAATCCGCAATATCCAAAAACGTCCAGCTATGTATTTAGGAAAAGCAACCATCGCTAACCTTCGCACATTTATAGCTGGTTACAGTTTTGCCCGTCGTCAAATTCAAATACCTCAAACTGTACAAGAACAAGAATTTTCAAATTTTCAAACTTGGATACAACAAAAATATAATGTTGCTTATAATCAAACGTGGGATCAAATTATTTTGTTTTTCTCCAAAGATGAAAATACTGCTTTTGAGGAATTTTTTCAATTATTTAATGAATTTACACAAACAAATTCTGTATCTAAACAGCAAGAAAATATAAAAGTCAGTTCGGGAAGTATTGTGTAATCGTTATTCTTTCTAAGAATAAGGTACAAAACAATGAATCCAAATAATTTATTGGCAACCTTGCAAGAAAATCGCTTAATGCAAACAGAAGAACAATTTACAAATTTTGAAAATGCTTTAGCTGAAATAGCTGAAAATCCTGATGAAAATAATTTATCTGCCTATCATCTAATTTTAGATGATCAATGTCAACAGCCAGAAGTGATGTTTAGCTTAATTCATTTTCTGGAATCTTTTGATATGGAAAAACAAATTACAGCATTTATTTATGTTGTACCTCAATTAATGATAACTGCACAAGAATGGACAAGAATTATTCACAATCGGATTTTAAATGATGAATCAGCGTGTCAAGTTTATCAAAATCTATTACATTCAGCTAATTTAAAAACTGCCCATTTTCTCTATCATCTTTTGGAAGAAAGTATCATAAATAAATTACAAGTTCGAGAAAGCGTATTATTGTGATTGTCAGAATCAGGATAACCAGGATTTTAGGATGTACAGGATTGCAATTTATAGATTTTCTGTGAATATTTAATGATGATATTTATTGAATAATAAACATATATTCTCTCTCGTACAAAAACCATAAGTTATCAAAAACATCCTGAAAATCCTCTAATCGGTGGATATCCTGATTCAGACAATTTACTTATTCTCTGACTTCCTTAATAAAGCCACAAAACCAGCTTGAACAAAATGAATATCAGCCGTTACTGCATAAATTAACCCCTGATTTTTCATAACAACAAATGAGATACAATCTGTTAAACCCCAATTTTTATCTTGACGACTGTGATAAAGTTCCAGCGCACGCATAAGCAGCGATGAATCTACACTAACAACTTTGATATTTTCTGTTTGATAACACTGATTAATAAACTGAACTGATGCTGTACGGTTCACTGCACTTAAAGCATTACCAACTTCTATTAAAATGGCTTCTGTTACCCATACTTCAACGGCATTTTTCACCCTTGGTAATAATGCTTTTGCTTGAGTATGGTATTGATCATTCTTGTTTAATAGAGCCTGAATAAATACCGTATCTAAAAATAGTCTTTCCTGATTCATTCTCTGATCTCATTGTCATGTTTAGGAGTACCATATAAATAGTAATTATGTTGATTTGACCAATCACTTGGTGCTTCAATAGTTCCTGTTAATGCCTCTAGCACGTCCCAAGCATTACCTTCAGCTTCTATATCTTCTATTATTTCACCAAAAAGAGGATTATCCTTGTGCATTACTGCAAATTTCAGCCAAGGATGTTCTGTTTTATCTGGTTCAATTTCTAAAGTTACTATTTCTGGTTTTCGTGCTTGAAAAAGCTGAATAAGATTATTTAATGCTTCCTCTTTATTCGCACCTAAACCTTGACATTCTGGTAAACTTAATAATGTCGCTTTCACAGCGCCATCTTCTTGGTTTTCAATTAACACATCATAAGTTAACTTGGGTGCAATTGTGGAAAGAGCATTTTTAACAGCTAAAATCATGATATTTTTACTCTTCTAACTCTGAATTAATTATAACACAATACTTGAACAAAGTTAAAATTATCATCTACATGATTTTAAGATTTATAGATTTTTATTAACAATCGTCCATTTTATATTTTATCATCCTGTAAATCCTCTAATCCTGGACATTATCTTGACTTCGCTCGATAACCACCTGATTCAGACTATTTTGCTAACCTATTTCCTCACCATAAATCTATGAATCATAAAGTTTTTTATCTTGATGGTAAAAAAATCAATAGCAAACAAACATTTTTAAAACAAGCTGCTGAAGCAATGGAATTTCCTTCATACTTCGGCGCTAACTGGGATGCTTTTGATGAATGTATCACCGATTTAACATGGTGTCCGGCTCAAAGATATGTGATATTATATGATCATGCTGATATCTTTGCTCAAGCTGAACCGACACAGTACCAAATAGCATTGGATATTTTAAATTCAGCCAAAGAATACTGGGAAGCTAATAATATTCCTCTCAAGTTTTTAGTTATTAACAAATAGGTAAAGTTACATTTTCACTATTTGGAGATTGTTTGTTGTGGTTGTCAGAATCAGGATTACCAGGATTTAAGGATGTACAGGATTTGATTGACTTTTTACCTGATGAAAATAAATATAATATTCCATCATTCCCAATAGTCGGTTTAAACCGACTTGAGCTTTTAGACAGGGAATAAATTCCCTGGCTTCCTATTTGGAGATTGTTTATTGTCGTTGTCAGAATCAGGATAACCAGGATTTTAGGATGTACAGGATTTGATGGACTTTTTACCTGATGAAGATAAATGTAATATTCCATCATTCCCAATAGTCGGTTTAAACCGACTTGAGCTTTTAGACAGGGAATAAATTCCCTGGCTTCCTATTTGGAGATTGTTTATTGTCGTTGTCTGATAGCGTAGCGTGGCGCAAGCCATATCAGGATTACCAGGATTTAAGGATGTACAGGATTGTTATTTATAGATTTTCTGTAAATATTTAATGATTATAAATTATGATTTAGAGGAAAATATATTTTCTATCATTCACAAAAACCTATATTTTCTAAAAAACATCCTGTTAATCCTCTAATCCTGGATATCCTGATTCAGACAAATAACATCCTGTTAATCCTTTAATCTTAGATATCCTGATTCAGACATTAAACTTTTAACAAATTTATGTTAAAATAATTAATTAAGCACCATTAAGAGATTTTTCAATTATGCAAGTAACAATTGATTTACCAGATAAATTAACAACGAAAATCATCAATCAATGGGGTAATTTACCAGAAAAAATCCTGAATAATCTTGTATTAGAAGCCTTTCGAGAAAGATTAATTGATTTTGATGAACTTAAAGATTTACTAAACTTTCCTTCTGACACTGAACTCAAAAGATTTTTAATCCAAAATAATATTCTCCATTCCGCAGGTTTACTTAATTTATATGGTGCTTGTGCTGATATTGATTTTGCAACGGATGATGATTTAATTGAGGTTATTAATGAAAAATGATTCTTTAATTTATTTACTAGATACGAATGTTTGTATCATGTATCTCAAGGGTAAATCTCTCAGCATTAATCATCATCTTGATAATTTAGAACCTGAAAAAATTGCGGTTTGTTCTGTAGTCAAAGCTGAATTATTTTATGGTTCTATGCGTAGTAATAATCCTCAAAAAGCTATAGCTGTACAAAAAATATTCATAGAACAATTTGTTTCTTTACCTTTTGATGATGAATGTGCAGAAAATTATGGCAAAATTCGCGCTGATTTAGCAAATTCTGGAACTCCTATTAGTTCAAATGATATACAAATTGCTTCTATTGCTTTAGTGAATAATCTAATTTTAGTTACTCACAATGTCAGGGAATTTAAACGAGTTAAAGGGTTACAAATTGAAGATTGGGAAATTGTCTGATAGTGTAGCAGAAGCTATATAAAGTTACTTTTTCACTACTTGGAGATGACATTTTTATTTTTTATCATCCTGTTAATCCTCTAATCCTGGGTATCCTGATTCAGACATTTTTAACTAATACTCCAATCTTCCAAACGCAAATTAGGCACTTTTTCAAAATCCTTCCAATTACGAGTTACTAAAATTCCATTAACTGATAATGTAATTGCAGCAATGCGTAAATCTTGAGTACCAACGCGGATTTTCTGCTTAACTAATTTAGTGTAAATATTACCAGCAGCTTCGCTAAATTCCAGTAAATTCACACTTTGTAAAAAATCTAAATTATTCTGAAAATTTGCATAAGCTAATACTAATTTATCCGATGATGAGGCATTTCTAATAACATTAAACCTACCACGCAATTGTTCTTCAGCAGTAATTATAGTTATGGCAATTTCTTCAAATTTGACACTATTAACACACTGTACAATCAATGGATTTCTGTGTTGAAAGAGAGAAACGTGATCTGTATCAAGTACCCATAAACTCATTTTATATGCTCCTGATTTTCAATTTCTTGGTAATATTCCTCCATTTCTGCATCTAATTCACGACGATATTCTGCTATATATTCCTGCACTTCATCAAAATGTGGATCATCCTCAAACATTCCCGCAAATTTCAGCCAAGGATGTTCTGTTTTAGCTGGTTCAATTTCTAAAGTTACGATTTCTGGTTTTCGGGCTTGAACAAGCTGAATCAGATTATTTAAAGCTTCCTCTTTATTTGCACCAAAACCTTGACATTCTGGCAAACTTAATAATGTCGCTTTAACCGTACCATCTGCTTGATTTTCAATCAACACATCATAAGTTAACTTGGGTGCAATTGTGGAAAGAGCATTTTTAACAGCTAAAATCATGATATTTTTACTCTTCTAACTCTGAATTGATTATAACATAATACTTGAAAATAGTTAAAATTATCATCTACATGATTTTAAGATTTATAGAATTTTATTAGCGATCGCCCATTTTATATTTTATCATCCTGTAAATCCTTTAATCTTGGATATCCTGATTCAGACAATTTTGCTAACATATTTCTTCACCACAAATTTATGAATCATAAAGTTTTTTATCTTGATGGTAAAAAAATTAATAGCAAACAAACATTTTTAAAACAAGCTGCTGAAGCAATGGAATTTCCTACATACTTCGGCGCTAACTGGGATGCTTTTGATAAATGTAATATTCAATCATTCCCAATAGTCGGTTTAAACCGACTTGAGCTTTTAGACAGGGAATTAATTCCCTGGCTTCTTATTTGGAGATTGTTTGTTGTGGTTGTCAGAATCAGGATTACCAGGATTTTAGGATGTACAGGATTGTTATTTATAGATTTTCTGTGAATATTTAATGATTATAAATTATAATTTAGAGAAAAATATATTTTCTATCATTCACAAAAACCTATATTTCCTAAAAAACATCCTGTTAATCCTCTAATCGGTGGATATCCTGATATGGCTGGCGCCACGCTATGTTATCAGACAATTTACTTATTTTCTAACCTCCTAGTAACATTAGGAAATTTTCAGCGAAATAAAAATATTTTCATGATTGACTTGAGAAAAATCACACATCGCGCTAGTCTTCATAGCGTCAACCCGTGAAACTCAAACCATGACAAACCACCCCCAAATACCCCCCTGTACCTGGAAACGTCCCATTGGCTTAGGCTGGGAGAAACCCTACACCGTCCGTTATCCTAGTAATATTGATGATGGTCCCTGGCACGGAATGCCTCTTGGTGGCTTTGGTGCAGGGTGTATAGGACGTTCTTCACGGGGAGACTTTAACCTGTGGCACATTGACGGAGGAGAACATACTTTCAAAACCGTTCCCGCTTGTCAATTTAGTATTTTTGAATCGGGACAAGCTTACGCATTATCTACCCAACCCCCAGAAGATCATAAACTGCAATCTTGGCAATGGTATCCACCTTCTCCCCTCTCTGTGGACGGGTTGGGGTCAGGTACATATCATGCACTTTATCCCCGCAGTTGGTTTGTTTATGAAAATGTCTTAAAAACTCAATTAACTTGTGAGCAATTTTCGCCAATTTGGGCAGATAATTATCAAGAAGCAAGTTATCCGGTTGCGGTTTTTTTGTGGAAAGCGCACAACCCTACAAATACACCAATTACTATTAGCATTATGCTAACTTGGGAAAATATGGTGGGTTGGTTTACCAATACTTTGAAATCTCCCGAAGTTAGAGTTAGAGATGATGGTAGTCCAGTTTATGAATATCTACCACGTTGGGGAGAAAGTCAAGGAAATTATAATTGTTTAGCAGAAGATCATCAATATTTTGGTTGCGTTTTAGGTCAAGTTTCTAATAGTCAAACTGTTCAAGAAGGAGATGGAACTTGGTGTATTGCGACTACTAAAAATCCCCAAGTGGAAATATTTCATCATTCCCGATTTAATCCTGTGGGTAATGGTGAAGATGTTTGGCAAAGTTTCTCTGCAAATGGTTCTTTACCTAATTATCTAGATGAAACTCCCGCAGATGAAAATACTCGTTTAGGTGCAGCAATTGCGGTGCGTTTTACTTTGCAACCTGGGGAAAGTTTGGACGTTCCTTTTGTATTAAGTTGGGATTTCCCCGTTACGGAATTTGCAGCGGGGGTGAACTATTACCGCAGATATACAGACTTCTTTGGTTGTAATGGTGAGAATGCTTGGCAGATTGCCACTACTGCTCTTAAAGAATATCAGAATTGGCGATCGCTCATCGAAAATTGGCAAACCCCCATTTTAGAAAAATCAGACTTACCTGACTGGTTCAAAATGGCTTTATTCAACGAACTCTACGATTTAACCAGCGGGGGAACTCTCTGGAGTGCCGCCTCGGAAATTGATCCCATTGGTCAATTTGCCGTGTTAGAATGTTTAGATTACCGTTGGTACGAAAGTCTAGATGTGCGGTTATACGGTTCTTTTGGATTATTGATGTTATTCCCAGAATTGGAAAAGTCGGTAATTCGCGCCTTTGCTAGAGCAATTCCCCAAAGTGATGACAGAACTAGAATTATCGGTTATTATCTGACTATCAAATCGGAAAGTCCTAACGCAGTTCGGAAAATTGCCGGTGCGACACCCCACGATTTAGGCGCACCCAATGAACACGTTTGGGAAAAAACCAATTATACTAGTTATCAAGATTGCAACCTGTGGAAAGATTTAGGTTGTGACTTTGTTTTGCAGGTATATCGAGATTTTCTGTTTACCGGTGCAAATGATATCCAGTTTTTAGCAGATTGTTGGGATGCTATTGTCCAAACTCTCGATTATGTGAAAACTTTTGATCTCGATGGTGACAGTATACCAGAAAATTCTGGCGCACCTGACCAAACTTTCGATGATTGGCGCTTGCAAGGTGTCAGCGCTTATTGTGGTGGTTTGTGGTTATCTGCTTTGGAAGCTGCTATTGCTATTTCTAAGATTTTAACGAACCGCAGAGGCGCAGAGGACGCAGAGGTGGAGGTGCAAGGGTCTATTTATCAAGGTTGGTTAAGTCAATCGAAGCCAATTTATCAGGAGAAGCTTTGGAATGGTGAGTATTACCGTTTGGATAGTGACAGTGGTTCTGATGTAGTTATGGCTGACCAATTGTGTGGGCAATTTTACGCTCGCCTATTGAGTTTACCAGATATTGTGCCGAGCGATCGCGCTTTGTCTGCCTTAACAAAAGTATATGATTCCTGTTTTCTCAAGTTTCAAAATGGTGAATTTGGCGCTGCTAATGGTGTTCTTCCCAATGGTTTACCCGAAAATCCCAATTCTACTCATCCTTTGGAAGTTTGGACGGGAATCAATTTTGGTCTAGCAGCTTTCCTGGTGCAAATGAACATGAAAAATGAGGCAATGCGGTTAACTGAGGCTGTGGTGAGGCAAATTTACGACAATGGTTTGCAATTTCGCACCCCGGAAGCAATCACCGCTAATGGCACTTTCCGCGCTAGTACCTATCTCCGCGCTATGGCTATTTGGGGAATTTATTTACTAATTCCTTAAATCCAAAGTTCTTTATATCCCCGACTTCTCTAAGAAGTCGGGGATATTGTTATTCTTGTTATTCAATTTTATTTTCCTGTTGTTTCCGGAATTGCGCGAAAAAATCAGTAATGGTTAAGAGTTGAGGAACTTAAATCTGAAAACAAATGTCTTAAGATGCACTTTTTTCCTTTATTTAGCCACAAGGATAACTTCTAAACCCACACAGAACTTGACACTCTCCGGTCTAAAGACGCGGAGATTCTATGGGGAGTTTCAGTCTATATCCCTCAGTTATCCCAGTTTCAGGATTGGTTCCTTAAATATTTGGGTTCTTGCCCTGATTTCGTTGGCCCTGGCGGGCGAAATCATATCTGCTTGCGGTGAGCGAAGCCGAACTGACAAGCGTAACTTTCCGAGAGTCCCCCGGTAGCTTTTTATGTCTTTAGTGACAATTTGATTGTATCACGAATGTTGGGTAGAGGCTGTGGCAATGATAGCACGTTAAAACGGTAATCACTTCAAGTAACTTTTTTCCCAGACACAGTAAAGACAATCACCAATTCCCTAATTGATTTAGGGCTATGGTAGATTAAAAGATTGAAATTACCTACACCAAAGAATTCCCCAATCTAGTTGACGACAGATGAGAATTTATCAGTAAACTCCAATTGTGTAAAAATATCAGCAGTTGCAGGATAGTTGAATAAAGCAAGGACAGCAGGAGCTTTATCAAGCTATTTAGTCAGGTTGGTCAGGTTCAAACGCGGTTGTTGGTATCTGTGACTGGCAGTATTGGCGATAAGTTCCCAGTTAGTTCGCAAATATTCAAAGATTTTGATTCAGAGCGAACTGCTTGCAGCAGCACTAGTTCCCTCCGGGACGCTCCGCGAACGCTATCGCTTGAAAAAATACACCTGTTGTTTAACAGCTTAAACAGCTTGGGAGTTACACTATAACCTCCTCATTTTTATCTGTCAAGCAATTACATCAGAAATTCTTGGGAAAGTTATCCAGAAAATCCGAGTTGGTAATTCCTGCTCAACCCTGAATAGCAGCAGTTCACATCTGGAAATTTTAGCCGATTTAATTTATTAAGAATTACTTAGCCATAGGGACTCAATCCTGACTCAATACCGAAGTATCGGCTTTACCCAAAAGAATCGGCAGCCATTGATAATAAATAATGATAGTTATTCCTACCGAATTAGCTGAATGAACATCCTGTAATCTTACTTATAGCAATAAATTGTATACATATAATTAGCAGATTACTAATTCCAGTTGATGGTAATAATGCCTAATAAATAAATAGCTATGAGTAACCAAATAAGATAATAGTTAAATGTTCATGGTGATACGGTTTTTGTTATCCACATCTAGCTGGATGTCTTCTTTATCCAAAAATAACTATCTTGATAAAATTAATTAGTTAGCAATATTAGATTATTAACAAAAAAATACTTTACTAATTTTTGAATTATTTATTAATTGATATTTGTATCTATTCATAAAAATCATAAATTCATAAAATCCTTACTATGCAAGCACTTTGCCTGAATTAAATGTAAATTTAAGCATTTATTTCTTCGATAAAAATTTAATTTATTTGGATATGACTGTTCATTCAAACTATTTATATACTAAGAGCTTAGGTAGACCATATTAGTGGTGTTTTCGTCTTGTATGACAATGATAACATCTGCCATTGAGATTAAAGTGGGGGGTAACACCCCTCATTTTTTGCCAAGTGGGGACAAAACCCAAACTTGCACAAGACATAAGTAAATATCTAGATAAGTTCAGTAAATTTAACTTAAATCTTGCCACCTTGGCAGATGACATTAGCGACAAAAAATAGTATAAATAAAAATGTGGCTTTTGAAATTGAGAAATTAATGGTTTTCCTGATTCCACTGGTGCAATTGTCAGCTTTTACAGCAAAAGCGGCAGAATCAATGGTAAGAAGTTATACAGCAGTAACTAGGGTGAAGCCAAAAATTTCCACTTGGAAGTTTCAACAGTAAACAACGGCATCTACGAAAAGCTACGTCAAACTCAATTCCTCTCGGTAGAAATCAGAAAATTTGGTAAATTTTTACCTTTGATTCATTAGTAAGTATAAATCTGAAGCCCAGACGCAATTAATACATATTATCTGGAGTGAGCTATAGATATTACTAATTGAAAACTGTAAAACTGCCTAGAAAATCAGGGTATACACGGTAAGCACAGTAGTACAGAGGCTTGATTAAAAACAATCAGGTTTTCAATCACAGGTCAGGTTATGAAAAAAATCATCAGGTCAAATGCGTTTTTTAGCTCAGTTCAACGGGTAGTTTTAGAGATGCAGTTTTCTAAAATCCGTTCTATCCAGGTATCCGTGTTGGCAATTACCGTATTTTTGCAACAAGTTGTTACTATTTTCCACATCTGCCACCAATTGATTATTTATAGGTTCTGGTCATTCCCGCAACAGCAATTTGGCTGAAGACCATCGCATTTGCAGAAACTGGACTAATTTATTTACTCAATTCAAAAATAACTAAGATGATGAATCAAGATATTGCTGGCAGTGGTAACAACTTAGAACCAAAAATCCATCCCGAACAGTTAGACCAAGTAGTTGAAGCGATTTTGGCAGGGAAGTATTCTTGGGCTTGTGTTTTAATGTTACGATTCGTGGGCTATAATCCAATGCACTATATCCCTTATCGGACTTATAACCGCATTCTCAAAGAAAATGCTCGTATGAGTCGCTCCAATTCCCAAAATAATGAAACTCTAAAAATTGCTAACTCCACCACAGAGAAAAGATCCGAAGGTAATCTGGCATCTAACTGTTTAAGTAAGATTAAGGATATAGCCTATATGGAAGTGGGAGGTAAGCATCATGCTGAATCACGCGCCAACGGTAGAGAAAAAAAGTCGGCATAGTTGCTGATAATCTCGTAATTGCTTGTTACTCAGATCAGTTGATCGGCAATGTGAGTAACTGCAATTACTGACTTCGTTGTAAAAATCTGCCAGAATGGCAAATACACACTGATAACATCCTATAGATTAGAAATAGCAACCTAAACAAAGATTCATGGCAGACTAATTGCATTTTTCCCAAAAACTGTTTGCGGTTGCACATGAAATAGCAGACTAATTGCGGTTTTCCCAAAAAACTGTTTGCGTCTGCATATGAAAGATAGGGTCTGATTGTTTTGGCATTCAGTTCCTGATTAATTAAATAAATTCTTCATTAAGACTGATGAACCATAACTAAAGGTGGTTCTTTTTCCTAAGAAGTCTGAATGCTTTTCAATTGGGGTGGTGGATTACCCTAATAAAATTGATATGGCTAGATAACTTCTACTACCAAATTTTCTGTAACTAAGGTTTGGCTAACTTTAGTTATTAAGGTAGATAAGGAAAGGGAAAGATTATGGTCAAATCATGCTCTTACTTACAAATTTTTACTGTTATGTCAACTGGCAATTGATATAACGTTGACACTCCCCGCTCTCTAAAGAGACGGGGATTCTTAAAACCAAATAAATAATCTTAATGGCGATATCAATGCGCCTCTACTGATTTCACTAGAACTTAATCCTAGTAGTCTGTCAAATAAATTTTGACGGATAAAGAAGAAATGAGCCACGTTCGCGGAGCGTGCCGTAGGCATTAGGCCGCAAAGAGCGCGAAGGAAGAAGGAAGAAGGAAGAAGAAAAATTTATTTACCCCAACCCGTAATGGCTATTAAGGGAACACCAAAAAATAAATTACCCAATTTTGTGGGATAACTGAGGGATATAGACTGAAACTCTCTATAGAATCTCCGCGTCTTTAGACCGGAGAGTGTCAACAACTTTAAGTTAATATGAATTTTCTATAAAGTCTTCATGAAGTTTAGATGAAGATTTTATTTTTTATATAAATTTTAGAAGAAGATGTAGCAGAATTTAAAGATAAGAACTAAAGCTTTGTCACTTTTTTATCTAAACTAAATGACTAACGCCATGCTATCAGACAAACAATTTCATATTTAAGAAAGTTTGCTGATGAGAGTTTTCTATTTTTAGGATAGTGTAAGAGATAGATTACATCCTGCTTAAGTTTATTTAGTGTGAGGCTACAATTTTTGAAAAGTTACGTAATTGTTAGTTAGTTATAACTGCATCAATTAATTAACTGAAATACCAGTGTTTATCAATAGACTCCCATCTCAATTAGGGGTAATATCATTCCCTATGTAGATTTTTGGCATTAGCAAGCTAAATCTTGGGAGTTTGTTTATGGGTGTTTTGCCAGACAATGCTGTTTATTGGGGGGACACAACAGCTATGCCTGTTACATAGATATTGAAAATTAAATGAATATTCAGGAAACATCCTACAGATTAAATATTGCATATCTGTGAAAGTTTTTGCATCTGGATTTTAGGAATAGATGTAATAGATGAATTTGCCCGAATTTGAAAGTAGAAAGCAACTGGTAAGAATTATGTCATCTTATTCTCATCAAGATCAGGTTGTGAATATTTACGATAATTATGAAAGTAAGTTTTTAACACCTTTTCAGCGAAAGGTGTTGCTAAAAAATTTACAAAATAATTCGCAACCAGAATATCGGCGACGAATTGAGATTATGTTGTTAGCAGATATGGGAAAGTCGCAAACTCATATTTGTGAAATGATTGGTTGTTCTCAGGAGATGGCGAGATACTGGATCGGTATTGCTGAGGCGGGGATGGCGCATAAATGGAATCAGCGACCATTGGGTAGACCAAAGATTGTTAATGATGAATATATTGAAAGATTAAAGGAATTAGTTAATTGTAGTCCCCGTGAATATGGCTATGCTTTCGGTGATTGGACGGCTCAATGGTTGAGTAAACATTTGGCGAAGGAGTTGGGAATTCAAATTAGCGATCGCCATATTAATCGCCTCCTTAAACAAATGGGACTGTCTACTAAACGCAAAAGTTCCCCATTGATAACTACTGAAAATCAGGATTTAGCAATTAAAATTAGTGATTTGCATTCTCTACCTGAACCTAGTTTTCATTGGTCATTTAATCTCATGCAGACCAATAAATAATAGTGTTTTGGAGGTTAGGAAGTGCTATCAGCGTTTTCTCAGGAACAATTAGCTACATATATTAAGCAAGTCTTGGGTGATGGATTATCAGATCAAGTAGTTACAGATTGTATCCAGGCTTTAGAAATTATTGAGCCACCTGTAGCAAAGCAATTTTGGCAAGCGACTACAGCCAATCCGGGAATTTATATTGTGCTGTCGGGTAAGGTAAGATTGCTTGATAGCTCCAACAATTTAATTAATACTCTCACGCCAGGATCATCATTTGGGGAGTTAACTTTATTTCCAGACCAAGATTTTAGCAGTTATGTTGCTAGAGCTTCTGTGAATTTAAAGGTTGCCTATCTTCCCGAAAAAACGGTGAAAAAGGTTATGGGAGAATTTCCTCGTGTTTATAATTTCTTGCTGAATAAAGCAGAGTTAATTAACACTCCTAAGTCTCCAGATATGCCGATTGTTGAATTGCCAAGAAATGGCAAAGTTGTTAATTTCTCTCAACCAATTGTTCCCCCACCAACATCAACAAAGAAACGCTCTCAATATTTTCCTATTCCTACTGTTATTGCTGGCAATTGGTGGCGGAAATTTACTAAACGCTACCCATTTTTTGAACAACAAAGTGCTGCGGATTGTGGTGCTGCTTGCTTAGTTATGATTGGTCGTTATTGGGGGAAAAACCTAAGTATTAATCGGCTGCGGGATCTGGCTAATATTAGCCGGAGTGGTGCATCTATGCGGAGTTTGAGTGCAGCGGCGGAAAGCCTTGGTTTTGCTACCCGTCCGGTAAAAGCCAGTTTGGATAAATTTGCTCAACAACCTTTACCAGCGATCGCTCATTGGCAAGGTAAACATTACATTGTTGTCTATGAAATTACCAAAAAACAGGTAATTATTGCCGATCCTGCCATTGGTCAACGTCGGCTGACTACCAAGGAATTTCTCACAGGTTGGACTGGTTACGCTTTACTATTACAACCTACAGCTTCCCTCAAAAAAACGCCAGAAGCTAACACGCCATTTTGGCAGTTATTGGATTTAGTTAAACCTCATTTTCAAGTTCTCCTAGAAGTATTTCTGGCTTCGGTCTTAATTCAGATATTTGGATTAATCACGCCTTTATTTACTCAACTCCTATTAGATAGAGTCATTGTTCAAGGCAGTGTTTTAACTTTAAATACTGTCGGGTTTGGATTGTTAATTTTCGGCTTGTTTCGGGTTGCCATTAATGGCTTAAGACAATATTTACTAGATCATACAGCCAACCGCATTAGTATCGCCTTGATGGTAGGTTTTATTAAACATACATTTAGTCTACCGCTGGCATTTTTTGAATCTCGTTATGTCGGGGATATTGTTTCCCGTGTCCAAGAAAATCAAAAAATTCAACGTTTTTTAACTGGTGAAGCTCTTTCCATTGGATTGGATTTACTAACAGTCTTTATTTATGTGGGATTAATGTTTTGGTATAGTCCACCAATGGCATTAATGACATTAGCAATTGTGCCGCCATTTGTGATTTTAACATTCTTTGCTACACCATTTTTGCGGCGGATTAGTCGGGAGGTATTTACAGCAGGAACACTGGAAAATAGTTATTTAATTCAAAGCTTGACTGGCATTTCTTCGATTCGCTCAATGGCTATTGAACAAACGGTGCGTTGGCATTGGGAAGAATTGCTAAATAATTTAATCAAAAAGAACTTTAGTGGTCAAGTAATTGGTAATCAACTGCAATTAGTTAGTTCTACTATTCAATCTTTGGCAAGTACAGGATTATTATGGTTTGGAGCTTGGTTGGTTATTCAAAATCAACTTACCATTGGTCAATTAGTTGCCTTTAATATGTTATTAGGCAATATTATTCAGCCTTTCCAAAGATTAATTATTTTGTGGAATCAGTTACAGGAAGTAATTGTCGCCACAGAACGAATTAATGATGTCTTAGAAGCACAACCAGAGGAAGATTTAGAACATAAACCTCGGCAATTTCTACCAAGATTAATGGGGAAAATTAGTTTTAATAATGTTACCTTTCGCTATCATCCTGAAAGTGAGATTAATATTTTAGAAAATCTCAGTTTTGAAATCTTGCCAGAACAAACTGTAGCAGTTGTTGGTCGCAGTGGTTCTGGAAAAACAACACTTTCTAAGTTGATTTTGGGTTTATATCTAGCGACAGATGGAAGAGTTCTGATTGACAATCAAGATGTTACTAGTATTTCCTTACATTCCTTGCGATCGCAAATTGGAGTTGTTGATCAAGATACCTTTTTATTTGGAGGAACAATTCGGGAAAATATCACAATTGCTCATCCAGAAGCCTCTTTAGAAGAGATTATAGAAGCAGCCAGACTTGCAGGTGCAGATGAGTTTATTAAAAGGATGCCAATGGGTTATGAAACTCAAATTGGTGAAGGGGGAGGAATGTTATCTGGAGGACAACGCCAACGGTTAGCAATTGCCCGCGCATTATTAGGAAATCCCCGACTTTTAATATTAGATGAAGCCACGAGTCACCTGGATGCTGAATCAGAACGGATTATTCAGAACAACCTTAAAAAAATCTTGCAAGGACGTACAAGTGTAATCATTGCTCACCGTCTTTCCACAGTTCGTCATGCTGATCTAATTTTAGTCTTAGATCGTGGTGTTTTAGTAGAAAGCGGTACACATGAACAATTAATCGCCAAAAGAGGACATTATTTCTATCTTAATCAACAACAATTAGCACAAAAAAATTAATTTTCACCATATCCCCGACTTCTTGAAGAAGTCGGGGATATATAACCAAAATTCTCTAATTATTTATGCCACAGTCAGTTTACACCCAACCAACTACTACTATAAAGCCGCAGCATCAACCTGAATCTACTGCTGTAATAACAAACCAGCAAATCCAGATATTAGATAAAGCCAAGGATTGGTTTTATGGCACAGAGGAATTATTAGATGCTTTACCAAAAGCATGGACTCGTTCCATGTTGTATTTACTAGTTAGTTTTGCTACCATTATTTTGCCTTGGGCAATGTTAACTAAAGTTGATGAAACAGGTAATGCTAGTGGGAGAATAGAACCCAAAGGAGCAACACAAAAATTAGATAGTGCGGTAACTGGTAGTGTTGTTAATGTCAATGTTAAAGAAGGAGCAACTGTTAAAGCTGGACAAGTTTTATTAGCAATGGAATCTGATGTTTTACAAACAGAAATTCAACAAGCACAATCTAAATTAGAGGGGTTGATTAATCGCCAATCTCAACTAGAGATATTAAAAAATCAAGTCTTAATGTCAATTAATATTCAACGTCAGCAAAACCAATCTCAATCATTAGAAAAAATTGCTCAACTTAATCAAGCTAAACAAACATTTGAGACTAAAAAAAGTGCTTATAATTTCCAAGATTTGGAAAAATTAGCTCAAATTGATCAGGCAAAACAGAATATACAATCTAATCAAACTAACTACAGATTAGCTACAAGTCGCTTACGTCGAGATATTTCGGAAGTTCAACGTTATCGTCTGCTATTAAAGGAAGGAATAATTGCTCAAACTAAAATAATAGAATTAGAAAAAATTGCTGAAGAAAGTCAACGTTCTCAAGAAGAAGCAAAATTTAATCTGCAAACAGCAAAGTTAAAACTAAAGGAGGAAGTCAGTCGTTATCAGTCACTAATGAATCAAGTTAGATCAGATATTGAACAGGCAAAACTACGGTTACAAGAAGAAGAAAGTAGTTATAAAAGTTCTCTAAAAGGCGGAGAATTAATTTTATTAAAAAGTCAAGAACAGTTTAAAGACATTCAAAATCAAATCATTTCCCTTAAATCAGAAATGATGCAGACAAAAGGACAGATTACAGCCTTAAATTTACAACTAAAACAGCGAACTATCCGTTCTCCTATTGATGGAATAATTTTTGAATTACCTATTAAAAAATCTGGTTCTGTTGTCCAAGTAGGACAAATGATTGCTCAAATTGCTCCCGAAAATGCTCCCTTGATCCTGAAGGCACGTATGCCTAGTCAAAATAGTGGTTTTGTCAAGGCAGGAATGCCAGTCAAAATTAAATTTGATGCTTATCCTTTCCAAGAATACGGAATTGTGTCAGGACGTATTAGTTGGATTTCACCTAACTCTAGAGTTCAAGAAAATAGTTCTAACCGCATAGAAACTTATGAATTAGATATCGCTTTAGAAAATCCTTATATTCAAGTCGGTAACAAACGGATTCCTATTACCTCTGGACAAACAGCAAGTGCGGAAGTAATCATTCGTCAGCGTCATGTTATTGACTTTATCTTAGATCCATTCAAGAAGTTGCAAAAGAGTGGTTTAGAGCTTTAAATAAAATTAGTATCAAAGACATAATTTAATAAGTTATGTCTTTTTTTAAAGGCTTTAATATGCAACTTTTTGATTATTTTTAAGAGAAAAATGTCAGAATGAAATAGTTGAAATTACTAAAGATGAGAGGGTAAGACAATGAAGAAAATAGTGATAAATGACCTATATCCTAGTCATTTATTAACCTTTATTGATGATTTAATGCCACCAGAATTGTATGTTTTATTAGGAAGAGGTTTAGGAGGGTTTTATCCCCCTCTAGGGCTAAGTCCTAATGTTTTTGTAACCACTGTTTATGATGGTGTAAATACCATCTCAACAACTTATGAAGGAGCCGGTAGCTTTCATGATAATAAATTTAATACGATAGATTATGCTCGGACAGTTAATGCTTGGGTAAATCGTTAATTATTTCCGCATATTCAAGGGCGATTTTGTCACATTTACCAAAACTGTTCACTGTTTAATAGGGAAATAAGATCATGGCTACAATCATAATTTCTGACTTGCAGGAAAAGATATTTTTGGATGACTTAAATTCAGGGCAAATACAACAAATTTTAGGTACTGGTATTATACCTTTACCTTTCTTGGGTGGACGTGATGTTGCTTTAACGACTGTTTATGATGGTATAAATAATTTGCAAACAGCATATCGTGGCCCATTGAGTTTCTACGATAATAAGATTTTTACTCTTGATCTGGCTAGAAGTGCTGTCTATTTAGTATTGTGAACAATTATTAGGTGGTTATTTTTTCTTTACACCCCACCGCTTATCTCCGAGGAAGTAAAAACTTCCTCTTTTTTGTTGTTCTTGCTGGTAGTTGATAATTGTTTACAGTTACAGCAAATTGTCATCAAACCTGGAACAAGAACCCCTCCCCGCAAGCGATGAGGGGGCTAGGATGTACCTTATATGATTGGAAATCGCTGTATATGAAAACTGCTGTATGTTATAATTTACTATTATGGATATGAATTAGTGCATATAAGCAATGATAGAAATTTCCCAGACAGTAATTATTCCTGATAGCGATATTGAAATTAGTGCAATTCGTTCCCAGGGTGCAGGTGGTCAAAATGTTAACAAGGTTGCTACTGCTATTCATTTGCGCTTTGATATTGGGGCTTCTTCGTTACCAGAAATCTATAAGGAACGGCTTTTGAAGTTGAAAGATCATCGCATTACCCTTGAGGGAGTTGTGGTTATTAAAGCGCAGGAATATCGCAGTCAAGAACAGAACAAAGAGGAAGCTTTCAGACGACTTCAAGAACTGATTAAAAGTGTATCTGTGTTACCTCGAAAACGCAAACGGACAAAACCAAGTCGCAGTTCTCAAAGAAAACGTCTTGATAGTAAAAACAAGCGGGGACAAATTAAATTGACTAGAGGAAAAATCACAGAATAATCACGACACTATTACTGTAATGCTAATATACAGAAATCCTAAATAAAATAAAAACATCCCCTCCTCCTCCGTGTCCTCTGTGCCTCTGTGGTTCGTTAAACAACAAATACCATATATTATATATTAACGTCCTAACATTTTATCTCGCAGATGTTTAATGCGAAGAATAAAAATATACTAATCTAGCTAAAAATAACCAATGAGGTTATGAAATCTAGTATTATTGGCTCTAATTGTCAAAATTATAGAGAATCATAATTATTTGGAGTTGTTTTGTCATTAGTAATTACCAAAAATCAACCACCCGTTCTGTATGTGGATACAATAAAAGACTATCCGCGTCATGTAGAGATGCTTTTAAAAGACTGGTATGAGATATTGCAACTCCCTGAATACTGCTTGGAACTGATAATTGATTTCCACTATTGCGAATTCCTTGGACACATCGGTGTTACCTTTTTAGGGGGAATAGTTCGCCTATTTGCATACAGGGGTGGAAATGTCATTTTTCACTGGAATACACTTATAGACAAAATTCGGATGAATTTGGCTCAAAATGGGTTCCTCTATGATTTTGGCTACAATCAGAAACCTTGGGATGGTAACTCCGTACCTTATCGAAGTGATACTCAACACGACCCTATAGCCATAGCTGACTACTTAGGATATAAATGGTTAGGGAAAGGTTGGGTTAATATCAGTCCTGGATTACAGAATGCGATACCTGCGGTTAGCGTAGCTATCGCAGGTAAAGTTGTAGAAATATACTTTAATGCCTTTGAACATAGCAATTCTCCCATAGGTGTATTTAGCTGCGGTCAACATTACACTACTTCAGGTACTCTTCAGTTAACGGTGGTTGACTTTGGGATTGGTATTTCTAATAGTGTTCGTACTTTACCTGAAAATGCAGCAATGACATCTATTGAGGCTTTAAAATGGGCATTTGAGCCGGTAAATAGCACAAAGCAGCAAGGTGTCCGACAGGGTGAAGGCTTACACATACTACAAGAATTTGTCCAAAAAAATCATGGAACTCTGATGATTTTCAGTAATGACAGCTATGTCAATATAGGAGATAATGGAGTTAAATACGAAAACGTTTGTACTAACTTTTCGGGAACGCTAGTCAATATAGCTTTTCGATGTGATGAAAAATACTACTGTTTAGCTTCAGAAGTTCCTAAACTCAAGAAGCTGAAGCTTTAGAGAGAGGGAGATAAGGACATGATGTATAAAGTTTACGATATAGTTGGCGAGTATGCCATCACTCCTGATGGTGGACAAAAGTTATATGATCAGATTCATCCATGTTTACTAACTGATGAAACTGTGGAGTTAGATTTTGCAGGAGTGAAGGTTTTTGCATCTCCATTTGTGAATTTTGCATTTGGTCAATTGTTAAAAGATATCCCATCTGAGAAGTTGAATCAATTGCTTGAATTTACTTCTCTCAATGCTGATGGATGGGATGTTATTAATCACGTAATGACTAGAGCTAAACGTTATTACTCTGATGAAAAATATCGTAATGCTGTGGATACGGTGATAACAGATATGGCTGCAAGTTTTTGAAGTATGGCGATTATTCAAGCTGATATCATAGATATCAAAACTGATACCCCACAGCAAAGTGACATTTTCTTTGTAGATACCAACATCTGGTTTTGGCAAACTTATACAAATGCTGCATTTACGGCTAAACGTTACCAAATTACAGATTATCCCAACTATATCAACAAAACACGCCAAAATGGAGCTACTCTTACTTATTCTGGACTCACTTTAGCTGAACTTGCTCATATTATTGAGAAAACAGAATATGATATTTATGTTCAATCTAATGGATATTTACACTTTAAGAAATACCGTCATGATTATCCAACAGAAAGAGCTAATGTAGTCGCTGAAGTTCAGTTTACTTGGCGACGAATCAAAAAAATTGCAATTCCTATTGATTTAACAGTAGATGACGCAACAACTGATGCTGCTATTAACCGATTTACCACTCAAGCAGTTGATGGTTATGATTTGCTGATGCTTGAAGCTATTAGCAAAGCAGGAGCAGGAACAGTTAAGATTATTACTGATGATATGGATTATAGTGTTGTTCCAGGTATTCAGGTGTTTACTAGCAATAAATATGTTATTCAAGATGCTGCTATGCAAAAGAAGTTAGTAAGGCGTTAATTATACATTTATGTTATCTTCCTAACATTTTATCTCGCAGATGTTTAATGCGATCGCTGACGCAGCGCAAGGCTAACGCGCAATTTTCCAGCTTTCTAACGTCCTAACATTTTATCTCGCAAATGCTTAATGCGATTGCTGACGCAGCGCAAGGCTAACGCGCAATTTTCCAGCTTTCTAACGTCCTAACATTTTATCTCGAAGATGCTTAATGCGATCGCGCAATTTTCCAGCTTCCTCAAATTCCATCTTCTTCGCTGCTTCCTTCATCTGTTTTTCTAAAATTGTAATTAACTCTGGAATATCTTCCACCGATAATTCATCTAAATGTTCATCAACCATTTTTAAATCAGTTGCATTTAAACGACGAGAGGCATCTAAAAATGATAAAATTGAATTAGTTTGTTTTTTAATAATCGGTTGCGGTGTAATTCCATGCAATTTATTATAAGCCGTTTGAATTCCTCTTCTTCTATCAGTTTCATCAATGGCTTTAATCATACTCCCTGTTAATTTATCAGCATATAAAATTGCCTTTCCTCTAATGTGACGGGCTGCGCGGCCGATAGTTTGAATTAGAGAACGTTCAGTCCGCAAAAATCCTTCCTTATCTGCGTCCATAATTGCAACTAACGAAACTTCGGGTAAATCCAAACCTTCCCGCAATAAATTGACACCGACTAACACATCAAAAACACCATTTCGCAAATCTTGTAAAATCTCAATCCGTTGAATAGAATTAATTTCTGAATGTAAATATCTGATTTTAATTCCCCTCTCTGCTAAATATTCCGTCAAATCTTCCGCCATGCGTTTAGTTAATGTAGTAATTAACGTTCTTTCTTGACGGTCAACTCGATCTTTTATTTCTCCTAATAAATCATCAATTTGTCCTTCCGTGGGACGCACAAATATTTCTGGGTCAATTACTCCCGTCGGTCTAATTACTTGTTCAATAATATTCTCTTCCGAAATTTCCAATTCCCAATTTCCTGGAGTTGCAGAAACGAAAATACATTGATTGACTTTTTGCCAAAATTCTTCGGCTTGCAAAGGACGATTATCCGCAGCACTGGGAAGCCGAAAACCATGATCTATTAATACTTTTTTTCTTGCTTGGTCTCCATTATACATTCCGCGAATTTGGGGAACGGTAACATGAGATTCATCTATCACTAATAACCAATCTTTGGGAAAATAATCAATTAAACATTCTGGTGGTTCTCCTGCTTGTCTACCTGCTAAATGACGGGAATAATTTTCTACGCCGTTGCAATATCCCACTTCTCGTAACATTTCCAAATCATAACGGGTGCGTTGATCAATGCGTTGTGCTTCCACTAATTTACCCATTGATTCTAATGTTAATTGTTGCTGTTTTAATTCGGTGGCTATATCTTCACAAGCTATTTCTACTCTTTCTTTGGGGGTAACAAAGTGACGCGCAGGATAGATATTTACCGCTTCTAAACTGTGGAGAATTTCCCCGCTAACAGGATCTACATATCTAATTGCATCAATTTCATCACCAAAAAATTCCACTCTAATAATTCTATCTTCGTAAGCAGGAGAAATTTCTAAAACATCACCCCGAACTCGGAATTTCCCTCTCCCCATTTCGATGTCATTGCGAGTATATTGAACTGCTGTTAAATCCCGTAAAACTTGACGCGGATCAATTTCCATTCCCAATTGTAATCGAATTGCGGCTTTCAGGTATTCCGCCGGCATTCCTAAACCGTAAATACAACTAATTGAAGCCACAACAATCACATCTTTGCGTTCAAATAAGGAACGGGTGGCGGAATGTCGTAACATATCTATTTCTTCATTAATCGCTGATGTTTTTTCTATATAAGTATCAGTAACAGGTAGATATGCTTCCGGTTGATAGTAATCGTAATAACTGACAAAATACTCAACTGCATTATGAGGAAAAAACTCCCGCAGTTCGTTACACAACTGGGCGGCTAATGTCTTATTATGGGCTAATACTAAGGTAGGCCTACCGACTTTTTCAATGACTGCGGCTATGGAAAATGTTTTACCGGTTCCTGTCGCACCCAGTAATGTTTGATAATGATTTCCTGTTTGAATACTAGCAGAAAGTTGTGCGATCGCTTGTGGTTGATCACCGGTCGGGACAAAAGGCGCTTGCAGATTAAAATCCATTATCTAGCTTCAACGTTACACCTAGCAATTCTACACAATTTCTCAGTTTTACGTTTGGCGCGAAATTTTTTTTTTCGGGGTTTGGCTTGCAACATCGCCGGCGATGTGCTATATTAATATAATGGAGTGGTGATAAAATTTTTATTGAGGCACACATTCCCATTATCAAAATATCACCCCTAGCGGCGCAAGTCAACCCCCAAAACTTTAAAAAAAGAAAATTTTTTTACTTAAATATCAATTTATACTTGTAATTACATAGGAATGATAGCAAATTAAGATTTTTGAAATAATTGAACGCAGATAAACGCAGATAAACGCAGATAAACACAGATAAATATGGATGATTGTTATTCTGTCCCGAAGGAATAAAGGTTTTAGAGAATTTTTGCGTGGGTTATATCTATAGTATCAGAACTGGTTAAAATAGAAAATAAATCTATTGCTGTTTTGAAATGATACCAGAAGCAAATATTGAAGATGTTCAAGAACCAATTACCAGCGCACCACCGGAGGTGAAGCAAATTATTGAGAAGGTATGGAGGTTGGAGAAAAGCCGATTAGATAGAAAGAGTAAGGGTCATATTAATGATGATATTCTCACTATTGTGAAGGAAGCGGTGCAATGAAGCTAACTTCGATTAAATTATGTAATTTTCGTTCTTTTTATGGGAAAACTCCAGAGATAACTTTGGCTGGTGGAGATGTTCGCAATACTACGATGATTTATGGTAGTAATGGTGCAGGTAAAACTAGTATTTTGAATGCGTTTACTTGGGTTTTATATGAAAAATTTAGTGCGGCTTTTGCGTCAACGGAACAGTTAGTAAATAAACGCGCAATTTCAGAATCTCAACCTAGTCAACCTGTGGAATGTTGGGTGGAAGTTGGTTGGGAACATGAAGGTAATCGTTATCGCGCTACTCGTGGTTGTCGGGTTTACAAAAATGAAAGTGATGTGATTGAAGCTGGGAAAACTCAGTTGAAAATTCAAGTTGCTGGAGATGATGGAAAATGGTATTTTCCTCTTCAACAAGCTGAGGAAATTATTACTCAGATTTTACCAGCAAGTTTACATCAATATTTTTTCTTTGACGGTGAACGGATTGAAGAAATTGTCCGTTCTGATAATAAAGCGGAAATTTCTGAAGCCATTAGAACTTTTTTGGGTGTGGAAGTTATTGAACTTTCGATTAAACACTTGAAAGATGCTAAAAAGAGTTTAGAAACTGAGTTAAAACATATTGGTGACGCGGAAACTAAACAGTTGTTGAATCAGCAAGGAAAGCAAGAACTGGAAATTGACAATATTAATAAACGTCAAACGGAAATAAATCAAGAGTTGGAATGTCAGCAAATTTTTAAAAAGGAAGTTAGTAATAAGTTACGAGAATTGACTGCTGTTAAAGAATTACAGGAAAGAAAGCAAAGTTTAGAATCTCAAAAAGATAGTTTGCGGGAAGAGTTGAAAAAAACACGGGAGAATTTGAAAAAGGTTATTTCCGCACGGGGTTATACTGTTCTGTTATCGGAAACTACCGCTAAGTTTCGGGAAATATTTACAGATTTAAAACAAAAAGGTGAATTAACTGCGGGAATTTCGCGGGAATTTATCAATGATTTACTCAATACTGGACGTTGTATTTGTGGTGCAGATTTAAGGGAAGGAACTCACACCCATTTTCATGTCAAGAATTTAATGAGAAAATCTGGTTCTTCGACTGTAGAAGAAACCGCAATTAGAATGAGCGCGCAAGTTGATGAAATTGATAAACAAGCAGTTGCTTTTTGGGAAGAAGCGGACAGGGAACAAGTACGAATTCAACAGTTACGAGAAAATCTTAATCAAGTTGAATTGGAATTAGCAACTATTCAAGAACAACTCCGAAAAGATCCCAATGAGGAAATTAGTAGTTTACAAAAACGTCTTGATGAAATTGAAGCTAAAATTGATGACTTAAATCGAGAACAAGGTGCAAATCAACAGGAAGTTTCTCATCTAAAAACAGCTATTGATGCTTTGATAAAACAAATATCTAAGCAAAAACAAAATGAGGAAAAACAATCTTTAGCACAGCGTCGCATTAATGCTACTCAAGATGCAATCGACAGATTATCGGAAGTTAAAAACCGTCAAGAAAATCAGTTTCGTCTCCAATTGGAACAGCGAGTACAGGAAATTTTCTCAGATATTTCTTTTACTCCTTATGTTCCCAAAATTAGCGAAAAGTATGAGTTGAGTTTGGTGGAAAATACGACGGGATTTGAAGCACCAGTCGCAGCTTCTACGGGAGAAAATCAAATTCTCAGTTTATCTTTTATCGCTAGTATTATTGATAAGGTGCGTGACTGGAGTGAGAAGCGGAAAATGATGATGGTTCCTGATAGTAGCACTTTTCCTATTGTTATGGATTCTCCTTTTGGGAGTTTAGATGCTAATTCTCGTCGTCACATTGCGCGAACTATTCCTAAGTTAGCAAATCAGTTGGTTGTGTTGGTGACTAAGACTCAGTGGCGGGTTGAGGTTGAGGAGGAAATTGCTGATAAGATTGGGAAGGAATATGTTTTGGTTTATTATTCTTCTAAGCCTAATTGTGAACAGGATTTTATTGAGTTGGGGAGAGAAAGATATGCTTTGGTGCGACAGAGTTTGAATGGTTTTGAATATACTGAAATTGTTGAGGTTGAACGAAATTAATATATCTCACGCAAAGGCGCAAAGGCGCAAAGGAAGAAAGAAATGGTTGTTAATTTTGAGAAAAGTTATATGAGTCCTCTGGAGTATTTGGAGTGGGAGGAACAGCAAGATATTAAATATGAATATATCAATGGTGAAGTTTTTGCTATGACTGGGGGAACTATTCCCCATACTACTATTGCTTTAAATTTGGCTTCTGGGTTAAAAAATCATTTGCGTGGGGGTAAATGTCGTCCTTTTATGGCAGATGCTAAAGTGGGTATATCGGAAAATGGTCTGTTTCATTATCCTGATGTCATGGTAAGTTCTGATGAACGGGATAAACAAGCTATTAAGTTTATTCAATTTCCTTGCTTAATTGTTGAGGTGCTTTCTCCGAGTACGGAAGCTTATGATAGGGGGGGAAAGTTTCAGCAGTATAGACGGATTGAATCTTTGCAAGAATATGTTTTAATTAGTGCTGATAAAATCGGTTTGGATTGTTTTCGCTTAAATGATAGGGGTTTATGGGAGTTACATCCTTTTGTTGAGGGTGATAATGTACATTTAGTTAGTGTTGATTTTACGTTTCCTCTTTCTCTGGTTTATGAGGATGTTTTTTGATTTTTTGTTTCGCGCAAGTTATGAAGGAATGAACCACGTTCGCGTAGCGTCCCGAAGGGATAGAAGCGAAGGACAGGAAGGAAAGAAGGTTTCAAAGATATTTTGCGTGAATCTGATGGATTTTTTTATCACGCACAGTCGCAGAGGCGCGGAGAGGAGCGCGAGTTTGTGGTATTAGTAGGTTAGGTTTGGTTTATGATGTTAAGGGTATATATTTTATAATTATGGCGGAAACTGGTAGAATCAGGGTTGCTAAGGATAAAGCTGAGTTGGTGAAAAGTTTAACTTCTGCTGATGGGGGAACTGGTCCTTTTCAGACTTTCGCTGATGTGATTGTTTTTGCTGCTGCTTTGGGTGTAAAGTATAAAAAGCGTGTTCCTTTGGGGGAAATTTCTAAACGTGAACCAGCACCAATTAGGTTAGAATATTTCGCTACGATGGGACATGATATGTTAATTAAATTATTGGGAATTACCGAAACTCACGATATTGTAATTTTATCTCCTTATGAGGAAGAATACGAAAAACAACGCAATGGAATTTTTGAAGAATACGCTAATGGTGGACTAGAAATATTACAAAATGAGTTAAGAGGTGCGGTAGATTATTCTGAACGAATTTTATTATTTCTCGGTTATGAAAGAACAAATCATCCAAATGAAGAAGAGGAATTTGATTTAACTAAATTCCTCAGTTGAGTTAGGGTATCTTTAATATGAAGAGTTGTCTGTCCATCCTAATTCGTATTTAATCTTTTTAACTGCATCCGTTACTGCATTTGCACCTGTAGATAGTTTATAACGCTTATTCGGATTTTTTGGGTTAGGATCTATTCTAATTAAAGTATTTTCCCAAATTGAATTATCCCTTGTCCAACCTATCCGTGCGAGTTGGGAAACTTTTGTTTCATCAAAATAATTGCTGTCTTTGTTGTAAGTTAAATGTAGTAATCTAGCCAAAACTTCCAGACCAACACTGACACCCAATAGACATTCATCCTTAAATTTCCTGATCTCAACAACAGTCAAATCTTCTGCTTTTTTTACAGAAATATATCTAGTATTGCTACATTCATAGAAAAACTCATTGAGACAATTAGAGAGAGAATTAGATGATATAGCTACATCATAGTCGCTAAGTTCAGCTTCAGGATTATTAGTAAAAGCACAACTTACAGCCCTCGCTATGTAGTTATTTGTGTAAATAAATCCCTTCGTAGCACTTGGATTATCATTAACCTTATCTGTCTTATTATGAAAGATGTGTACTTGTTCTACCAATTTTTTAGTAATACCAGTACGTCCCTCAGAGACACCAAATGATAACAGCAATGCTTTATCTAATTTTCTAGTTTGAGCCATGTCTAGAAAATCTTTTTTACATTGTTCAATATCTTCTTCTAAAACCAATGTAATTGGAAAATCATCATCACTAATCAATTCACTTCCATCACCTTCGATCAATTTTTGAATAGCACTCTTACGATGTTGACCGTCTGTAATCTCTAACTTTACTCCACGGGGAATTACAACTAAACAAATACCTCTACCAAATTCGAGAATATTTATTTTTCCCAGAGCTACATTTGCTGTCAGTGTACCTAAAATCCAAGGTTTTCCTTTTTGCGCTTTCTCGATAATATAATTTTTGATCTCATCAGCATGACCTGGTACTTCTGGGCGTTGTCTACCTGAATCAGGATCATTCTCAGTAGCAGGTTTGACGACTAAAAGTGCAGGAAAATCTCCAGGTGGTATATTAATTTGTAGCATTTTTCGCTTACCGTGACGGAGAATCAAACCTGGATAACAGCGTTCACGATGGTATTTAGAAAAGAATGGCTCTATAAATGAGCTAAACTGAGCTTTTACTTCAGGAGTAATATCGTTGTTGTTCTCTTCGTTCAATTGAGTCATATAAATGTTGATACACTTAGCGATGTCAAAGAACATAGTAAACAACATCGGTGGTATTGAGCATCCGTGAAAACCACAGAGTGATATTACTCGCTAACTTGTCTAACTCAGTATAACTGGAAGTCCTACATCCTGGGGTTTGACCAACTTTCCATCAAAACCTATAGTTTGTTCTTCTGTCGTCCTAGCATTAGCTAAAGCTTTACGTAAAGCAGTAACTTCCATTTTTTCAGTCATTCCTCCCAACATATAAATGAATAACTTCACAGCTAAATCTTTTCCTGCTATTTGTACCCGCTTTTTATTGGGGTCATATAAAACCCCATACCATAAAGATTGAGGATATTCCATACTACTAAAACCCCCTTGACGGTCAAATTTCTCCAACTTCTTAAAAATATCCGTCAAAGCAAAATCTTTTTTAAATACCAAAGTTCCCAAAGCTTGCGCTAAAGCAACTTGAGAAACTGGACGAAATAACATATTTCCCTCACCTCCGTCTTTTTCAAAATGGAAGCGCCGCAAAACTGTTGTATCTTCGTGTTCCAATATTTTATAACTGGGAAGATTAGCTAAATTATCAAAAAGTAGTCTAAAATCGGCAATTCCTTCCTGAATTTCTTCATTTTCTGGACGCATGGGAATTAACCCTTTTTCCAAAGGTTTCCAGTGGGGGAACTTTTGCCCCAAATACCTTTCAGACATATCTTGTAAAGCTTGCAGGGTAGTCAAAACTGTAGAATTAGCGGCTACTGTGGCACTATTCCAATTAACACGGGGATTGCGATTAGGTTTTTGTTCTAAAAGTGGATGTGTAACGGCAATTTTTCGCGCTACAATAGCAAAACCATCATCTTCATTTAATTGTGCTAACTGACCTTTAGTTAAAGGTGCAGCCATCAAATTTACATGAACAAAAATTGATCTTACCCGTCGTTTTGCTTCTGCATGAGTTTCCCCAGTATTCACAGCACAAATAAATTCAATGCCAATTTTTTCTTTAGATAAATTTTGTAAATAAGCAGGTTCTACTTGATATTTATCAATCAAATCAGATAGAGTAATAAAACTTTCGTCAGCAGTTTTATCCTTTTTATAACGTTGCAGTTTACCAGATTTAATTAACTCCATTAAACCTTGGACACCCATTAATCTATGCTGACCATCTAAAGCATAAATTGTCACATTGTCTTCAGAAATATTCAGTAAACCGACTTTACCATCTTTATCTAAAGGTATAAAATCAGTAGTCGCCTTTTTAGCCCGTCCTTGACTATCCCACTCCGCTGCTTTGGGGTTATCTACCCAAGGTTGATTAATTACTACCAGTACAGCCGGAAATTTATGATTTTTCCTCGCTGCTAAATACTGTACTAACGGTGCTTGACGCGACCAGTCAACAGGGCGTTGCTGAATGTCATCAATACTATCAGCATCAATTTCAATATTCTCTGTCTCTGGGTTGTACTTTTTTTGCAGCAGGGGTAAACCAGACGCAAAATGTACGCGTCCCGCAAACCATTCTAATGTCACAGAACCTACATAAGCCTCAGTACCACCCATTTCTGTCTTTTGGACAAGAATTTGGTCTTTTTTCTCTAAAAACCTGTCTAGCAGTAAAGCTAATACCTGTTTATCCTGATTTTCTCGTTCTAAATACTCGTTAGCGAGTTGATTATTTAGTGTATTTGTACTATCATTCATGTGATTTTTTGAAAACTAGACTACATAAAATAGCTTATCCTGTTTAAAACATTCGGTATAATAATTTATTTTTTAAAAAAGCTTAAAAAATGTTATAGTTAAAAATTGATTCCCTAACCAAAACCAACTGTAGGTCGTGGTTATGTATTTAGTTATATATCATACAAATAAAATCATTAGAGTCCGCCCGTGCGGACTCTGTTTGTGTGCCGACGAATTTTGCTCTCAAAGGCGCTCGTTAATTAAATAGAGTAACAAATAAATTGATAAAAATGTGTGTTTACTTAAGGAATAACAACAATGAATACAACACAACAACCAGAAAATAAAAATCAGCAAAGCTCTGCTGTAGCAGAGTTAATTGAAGATATTCAAGCTCTGACTACAGAAATTCAAGAATTGTATTGTTTAGATCAAATACCTTGGGTAGTAGGCTATTCGGGCGGAAAAGACAGCACTGCTACTTTACAACTTGTGTGGAATGCGATCGCTGAACTCCCACCCGAAAAGCGAACAAAAAAAATATATGTCATTACTACGGATACACTGGTAGAAAATCCTATTATTGCGGCTTGGGTACGTAATTCGTTAGAACAAATGAAACTGGAGTCGCAAACGCAAGGATTACCATTTGAACCCCATTTATTAAGACCAGATTTTAAAGAAACATTCTGGGTAGGTTTAATTGGTAAAGGTTATCCAGCCCCAAGAGGGAAATTTCGTTGGTGTACAGAACGTCTGAAAATTAATCCTTCTAATCGCTTTATTCGTGATGTTATTCGTAACAATGGAGAAGCAATTGTTGTATTGGGAACGCGCAAAGCTGAAAGTTTAAAACGCGCCCATAGAATGAAAAAATTAGAAGCCCAGCGAGTAAGAGATCATTTAAGTCCTAACATGAATTTACCAAACTCTTTGGTTTATAGTCCTATTGAAGATTGGGAAAATGATGATGTATGGATTTATTTAATGCAATGGGAAAATCCTTGGAAATACAGTAATAAAGAATTATTTGCTATTTATCGAGGTGCATCTGCTGATAATGAATGTCCTTTAGTTGTTGATACAACTACTCCTAGTTGTGGAAGTTCTCGTTTTGGTTGCTGGGTTTGTACCCTTGTTAGTCAAGATAAATCATTAACAGCAATGATTCAAAATGATGAAGAAAAAGAATGGATGCAACCATTATTAGATTTTCGCAAAGAATTAGATTTAGAAGAAAATCGTGACCGAAGAGATTTTCGCCGTAGACGTGGAGGTGTACAACTGTATGAGCGTAATTTAGAAGGTGAAGTATCTATTGAACCTATTCCTGGTCCATATCTTAAAGAAGCGCGGGAAGATTGGTTAAGAAAGTTGCTAACAGTTGAAAAGCAAATCCGTCAAACAGCACCAGAAAATATGCGCGACATCACTCTACTTACTATAGAAGAATTGAGTGAAATTCGCCGAATATGGTTAGAAGAAAGACACGAATTTGATGATAGTTTACCCCGAATATATGAAGAAGTCACAGGAGAAGTATTTAAAGATCCTCGTCCTGGTGCAGATCAAAGCATACTTGGTAGCGATGAATGGGAAATATTAGAAGAAATTTGTGATAATGACGGAATGTATTTAGAATTAATGGCTAGACTATTAGATACAGAAAGACAATTTAAGAAAAAAACTCGCCGTGTGGGTATCTACGAAAGCCTAGAAAAATGCTTTGATACAAGTTCCCGTTCACCAGAACAAGCGATCGCAAATGCCCATTTAAAACGGGATTTAAGACAAGCAGCATTAGAAGGTGATGTTGCGACAATTCGGGAAAAATTCAAACAATTAAGTTTAGGAGATACCGCCGAAAAACAAGAGAGTAAACCACAAACTTGGGCTAACTTCAAATATGCACAGAAGAACCCAGATGATAACCCAGACCAATAGAATACTCCCTTCCCAGCGTAAGACTAACTTCTTCTTTCTTCTTTCTTCTTCCTTCGTGTTCTTCGCTCCTTCGTGGTTCATTTAATCTATATTTCTCATTCCTGTCCTCTAGCTGGGAATGCCAATCTTGAGGTTCTACCTCAACTCATTATAACCGAGGCAGAGCCTCTTGACAGCATTCCCTGTCAGAGACAGGGAACGAGATAAATATCTCCCTTCTCTCTTTCTCTGTGTCCTCTGTGCCTCTGTGGTTCGTTTAAAAAAACTAGAATACCCAACCCAAAAACCCATGATCTTCCTAGAATTAGTCCTGCAAAACTTCGGTCCTTATGCTGGTAAACAAATCATCAACCTCAACCCCCAAATTGACGAAGACAACACCCGCCCAATTATTTTATTAGGGGGAATGAACGGCGGCGGAAAAACCACCCTTATGGATGCCATTCGCCTCGCATTATATGGACAACGCGCCCAATGTTCAACCAGGGGAAATCTGAGTTATAGTGATTTTTTAACCCAATGTGTAAATAGTAAAAGTACCCCTACAGAAAAGACTAGAATTGAATTAGTTTTTGAACATATTGAAGAAGATAGACCTATAAAATATCGGGTTGTGCGGACTTGGGAAAAAAATCCCAAAGACGGAAAAGACCATTTAGGAATATTAGGAGATGATGAAACATGGCCAATTGATTCATTAGTAAATATTTGGGATGAATATATAGAAAATATTTTGCCTTTAGGCATTTCTAATTTATTTCTCTTTGACGGTGAACAAGTTAAAGAACTTGCAGAACAGGAAATACCCCCGCCCATAGTTGTAGATGCTATTAACGGACTTTTGGGTTTAGAATTAGCTGATAAATTGGCAATTGATTTAGAGATATTAGTAAATCGCAAAAAACGAGAATTTGCAGATACAAAAGATTTAGAAAAATTAGCAGAAATTGAAACCCGACTTCAGGAAAAACAGGCAGAATATGAAAACAATCAGATAAAACTCGCAAATCTAAATATTGAAGTTACAGAATTAGAAAAAGTTCATGAAGAGGCTTTAGATAGATTTGTGAATGAAGGTGGTAAAATTGCTGCTGAACGTAGTCAGTTAGAACAACAAAAGGAAGAGAAAATTAAAGTTGCTAATAACGTTCGTGAATCTTTGTGTGAACTAGCTGCTGATGTTTTACCTTTAGCCTTAATTAGTCCTTTATTATCTCAAGTGCAAAGACAGGGAGAAAAAGAACTGAAAACTCAACAAATTCAATTAGCGAAAGATGTCTTAATTGCTAGAGATGAAAGATTATTGAATTGGCTACAACAATTAAATCTAGAAAATAATAAAGTTACTAATATTCAATCTTTTTTAGCTGAAGATATCAATAACTTATATACTAATAACTTATCCACAGAAAATACTTGGTTAAATGGAGATGAAGAAAGTTTAAGTTTACTTGACAATATAACCTATCGTTTACAAGTTTCCCAAAATAACGCCCAAAAGCAATTAGATGAATTAACTAATTATGAAGAAGAAATCCTCACCTTAGAAAGACAAGTACAAACTGCGGCTGCACCCGAAGAATATACAAAACTACAAAAAGCAGTAAAAGAAGCACAAACTGAATTTAATAAAATTAAATCTCAGTCAGACATAATGACTCAAAAACTGATAGAATTAGATACAGAAACCAAAAAATTGAGACAAGAACTAAATGAATATACTGTACAAAATATCAAATATCAAAATAGTGAACATATTATTGATTCTGCATTAAAAGTTCAACAAACATTAAAAGTATTTCGAGAAAGATTGACTTTGAGAAAATTAAATAAATTAGAAGAAGAAGTCAAAAACTGTTTTCTATATTTATTACACAAATCAGACTTAGTACATCGCATAGCTATTGATAGTAAAACCTTCGGCTTATCATTATATGATTTAAACGGAAAACAAGTCCCCAAACATCGGCTTTCCGCCGGTGAAAAACAACTATTAGCGATCGCATTTTTGTGGGGATTAGCCAAAGTATCAGGAAGACGCTTACCCATAGCCATAGACACCCCATTAGGAAGACTAGACTCCTCCCACCGAAACAACCTAGTAGAAAGATACTTTCCCTCAGCCAGCCATCAAGTAATCCTCCTTTCCACCGACACCGAAATCGGCAAAAAAGAATATCAAAACCTGCAAGAAACCGAAGCCATAGCCCGCGAATACCTACTCCAATATAACTCCAACAAAAGAGAAACCACAATCAAACCCGGTTATTTTTGGTGATTGGTGATTGGTGATTGGTGATTGGTGATTGGTGATTGGTAATTGGTGATTGGTGATTGGTGATTGGTAATTGGTTGAAATAAAATTTATGGGAAGACCGGATTTTGAAGAGTTACAAGTTTATAAGTTATCAGAAAAATTAGCAAATGAAATTTGGAAAGTAGTTATGGGATGGGATAATTTTGCTAAAGATACTATTGGTAAGCAGATTGTTCGTTCAGCAGATAGCATTGGAGCAAATATAGCAGAAGGTAGAGGACGTTACAATATTCAAGACAATAAACGCTTTATTAAAATTGCTAGAGGTTCTCTAAATGAAACAATTCATTGGATGCGACTTGCTTATGTTCGTAAATTATTAACAGTTGAACAAGTAAATATTCTCAAACCGTTAATAGAGGAACTTTCACCCAAATTAAATGCTTACTTAAACTCATTGGGAACTGGAAATAGTAACAAATAGGTTTTCCTCACCAATCACCAATCACCAATCACCAATCACCAATTACCAAAATGGAATCACCAATAGAAAGAATCAAACTCTCCCAAACAGCCAAAGAACAACTCCTAAAACTCAAACGCAGCACCAAAATCGAACAATGGAACATATTATGCCGGTGGGCGTTTTGTCGTTCCCTTGCAGAAGCCGCCGCACCTTCCCCCGTACCTATCCCCCAAGATAGCAACGTCGAAATGACATGGCGGGTTTTTGGGGGAGAAATGTCCGATATTTTACTTTTAGCCCTCAAACAACGCTGCTACAACGACGGCTTAGATACAGATAGAGAAACCCTAATTACGCAATTTCGCTTACATTTGCATCGCGGTATTGGTTACTTAGCCGGAGATCAGAATATTAAGAAAATTGAAGATTTAATTGAACTAGCCACAAAGAAAGTAAAATCCTGATTTTGCACTTCTTGTGCCAACATGGCAAGATTCTCTATGAAAGAAATTCAAGCACTCCGACAGGCATTCCAAAGCCAGAAAATGGGTGCTTTATTATTACTAGGTTTTGCATCAGGTTTACCACTATTCCTGACCAGTAGAACCCTACAACTATGGATGCAAGATGCCAAAGTTGATATTGCCAAAATCACCTTATTTGGGTTATTAAGTTTACCTTATTCCTTAAAATTCCTGTGGTCGCCCCTATTAGATAGATTTACACCACCATTGCTAGGTGGCAGAAGAGGGTGGTTAATTATTACCCAAATTGGGTTAGTATTAGCGATCGCTGCCCTTGCCCTTCAACAACCAGCCCAAAGCGAACAAGTATTACAAATCCTCGCCATCAATTGCCTGATTATTACCTTCCTCAGCGCCACCCAGGACATCGCTGGTGATGCCTACCGTACCGACATTTTAAACCCCCTAGAGGCGCAGCCAGGGGCATCTGTGTGGGTATTAGGCTACCGGATCGCCCTATTTATTACCAGTTCCCTCGCCTTAGTGTTAGCAGATTATCTACCTTGGAATGTAGTATATTTGCTCATGGCAGTGATTATGGCGGGAAGTATATTTACTACTTTGTGGTCGCCCGCAGAACACAAACTACAAAATAAAACACAACTAGCCCCCATTTCTGGCAAAGACGTGATTTTTATAGTCATGATCACGTTACTAGTAGCAGGGTTAATAGCTGGCGTTTTTGTCGGCTTCATTCCCCAACCTGTATTTTATTGGTTATTAGCAGGATTATTAGTGGCTTGGATAACGACATCCGTATTATTACCAAACTCCCTCCTAAATGAAGTTAGCGAAGATAGTCCACCTGAAAACTTACAAACAGCTATTTTCCTACCTTTCAAAGAATTTTTTCACCGCTTTGGCATCAAACAAGCCAGCTTAACACTCAGTTTTATTCTCCTCTATAAACTAGGTGATTCCCTGGTTGGGATTACAGCCAACCTATTTTTACGGGAAATAGACTTTACCAAAACCGAAATCGGCGCAATCCAAGCCGGAATGGGATTTATTGCCACCACCGTCGGCGTATTAGCTGGGGGTGTGATCATGACCAAAATTAACTTAAATCGCAGTTTGTGGGTATTTGGGGGGCTGCAATTATTGAGTAACTTAGGTTATTATGCCCTAGCTGTGGCTAATAAAAAAGATTATTCCCTACTAGTCATCGCCGTAAACATCGAAAACTTCTCGGCTGGATTAGTCACAGTCGCTACAGTCGCCTTTTTAATGAGTCTCTGTAACCACCGATTCACAACCACCCAGTTTGCGTTATTCTCCAGCCTCATGGCCATTAGTCGAGACGTACTTTCCGCACCCGCAGGAAGTTGGGCAAAAGCTACAGGTTGGCCGACATTTTTCTTACTTTCTCTTGTGGCGGCGTTACCTGGTTTGCTACTATTACCTATTGTTGCCCCTTGGCATCCCAAGGTATTGGCAACCACCAGACCAGGACTACAAGAAGAAGATATATGGGAACACAAGTAGTTATTCTTGTCGGTACATTCGTTCTAATAGTTACAGGTCTATTACTGGGCTATGTCCTCTCACAATTAGTTCTGCAAAATCTGGCTTTTAGTTTCCTCACACTCCTGGGAACTATCAGCCTGATCCTAATTTTTGGGACACTTTATTACGTCCTATTTTGGCAACTGCGACGCGAACCCCTGCAAGCACTCAATCCCAGCATCCCCAACCAACCAGATGAAGAAGTGACCGGCAACTACCTCAAAAATCGCCTCATCGCTAGATTATCTGGGGACGTAGCGGCAGCGGAAAGACTAATTGAACAAGCCAAACAAAACGTTCCGGGAATGCCCGAAAATTGGTACTGTGAAAAAGTCTTAAATGAATTAGACCAGGATCAGCCTTAATATTAGGGCAGAAAAAGACAAATTCATTTTGCTTAGTGCAAGTTGGCTAATTTATTGTTGAGAATTCGCTAGAATTAATACTGTTGCTATTTATTCATAAACAAAAACATGGCTATTTTTCGTCAATATATTGCCCCTTTGATTGCAGTGTTGATATTTACCCTGGCTTTGGTAGCAGTCAGCGCTCGCATCTTTTTACCCTCGGATATGGTAGCTCCCGCTCCCATTGGCATGATCATTAGGTAATTGAGGCATAAGTCTATTTTGAATTTCATTCCCGGCTATTCTCTTCGCCAAGGTTCTACCCTCGATAAAGCCCTCTTGGTCAAGTTCATGCAGCGCACTTACCAAGAACAATTCCCTGATCAAGACTTTTCCCACTTAGCACATACAGTTGAGCAATACTTCTGTCGTGATACCCCCCTATGGTGGGTCTATAAAGAGGTAGGGGCGGTGGGGGAGGTAGGGGCGGTGGGGGAGGTAGGGGAGGTAGGGGCGGTGGGGGAGGAAATTCTTCACCAATTACCAATCACCGATTACCAATCACCCGTAGCTTGTTTATGGGTGGGGAATGCTATAGATCAGGTTAGTGGCGATCGCCATCCGCACATCTTTCTCCTGTACGTCATCCCAGAATATAGGCGCAAAGGCATTGGTAAAGGATTAATGGCTTATGTAGAAAATTGGGCTACACAAAAACGCGATGTCTCCGGCAAGCCCAGCTATCGCCAAATCGGACTACAAGTATTTCTCTCCAACACACCCGCATTAAATCTTTATCATCAACTTGGTTATCAAGAACAATCCCTCTGGATGGTAAAATCACTCTAATTAGGGAACAGGGAACAGGTTACAGTTGAATAATTATGTACGACGAATACGAATTAAGCCTACTCGATGCTGAAGTTGAGCTAGAAAGCCCATTAGATAAAATAGAACCACTTACTGATGAGTCAGAAGTGGAAAAACCTGATGCGGAATTAATGCTGGTACTCTTAGAAAACACCCAGCCTCAACAACGGATGTTAGCAGCGCGTGCTTTTTGTGATATTCAAGATGAACGAGCAACACCTCATCTTATCCATCTTTTAACAGATAATTGTCCCCTAGTGCGAGTTAGTGCTGCTTATGGTATCGGACGTAACCCAGCCAAAGAAGCCGTAGAACCATTAATTATGCAACTCAACCGCGATTTTAATGGTTATGTTCGCAAAGGCATAGTCTGGGCTTTAGGTAATTGCCGCGATCGCCGTTCCTTAGCACCCCTCACTAATGCCCTGAGAACCGATATTCCCGCCGTCCGTCTCTGGGCAGCCAGCGCCCTAGCACAGATGACAGAAGTAGGTTATGAAGCCATCGTCGGCGCAATTCCCGCCCTAATTGAAGCCTTAGTTACAGACCCCATCGCCGCTGTACGAAGTAACTCCGCTTGGACAATTGGCCAGCTTTGTAAAGAACTACCATCTAACGTCGTCTATGCCACAGCTATAGACGCATTAATCCAAGCTTTTGCCGAAGATAAAGACTTAGGAGTGAGAGCAGACACCAAAGCCTCACTACTGGGCGTAGGAGATCCTCGTGGTTTACAATTAATCGAAACCCTAGAACAAGAAGGATGGTTTTAGCTTAAATACCATTCCTTTGACGCATATTTAATCTTCTTTCGCCAAAACGGATGAGTCGTTCAATAGCCAGAAGACGGTTTTCCCAAACTTTAACTTGATAGAGATTGGCTTGATTTTTCCCCGGTATCTGTGAAAATTGCAATTGAACCTGGTTGAGGGCTTTTCTGGCTGTAATTAAATTAAGAGCAGACGGTACAGATGCCAGTTGATTCAACGCATCTTTTAACTCCTGATCTAATTTCTCAAACTCAGCATTGGTGATTGCAGACTTATGTAACTGACTATTTTTTTCCACCACGCGCCATTCTCTCTGCAAAGCTGCATAACGAAACGCCGCCGTGCGAAAAGGTTGACGCTGGGGTATCGGTTCGTTTTTAATTCCTTGGGTACTATTAAATATTTGTTCTAGTTCAGGATGAAAATTTTCCGCTGCAAACAACGCATAACCGTTCACTGGCAAGTCTCGCAAAAGTTGCAATTGATCAAATGCACCCATAGTTGGTAATGACTTCAGACGGATTCCTGGAACTAATAGGGTAGCACCTAATTTTGTAGAAGTAATCCACGGTTGAGCTAATCCTTGAAACCGAGGTGTATCCAAAGCATAGGTCATCGGCACAATTAAATCTATATCTCCTCTTCTTGCCCATACTTCCCAATGTTGCTGAATTTTTTCTACGCGTTCATATTCTGGTAAGGGAAAAACAGCTACTGACAAAATCAGGGTGTTTCGTTTTTGTCGCAAGGTCTGTGATAATTCAGCCACAAAGCTATCCACCTTTTGGGTGCGGAATGCTGTCCATTGTTGCCACAAATCCCGTTGACTGGGAGAAATATCCAAGGGGTCAATACCAGTCTGCTGTTTAAATTGCTCCCTTGCAGCTTTACCATAACCATAGCTACGACCAACAAGAGAGTCTTGAAAAGGATAACGAATATAATCCAAATGAATACCATCTACTTGATAGCGAGTAACAATTTCGGTATATAATTTAGTTAAATATTCTCTTACCTGGGGATTAGCTGGATCTAAAAAAGGTTTAGTTTGACCAATGGGAATAATATTACCTCGATTGTCATAATTAGCCCAATCGGGATTTGCGGCTAATACTGGTCCCAAATAATCAGGACTAACATTAATAATTTCATTATGACGGTTATTTCCAGCGGCGAATACCCACACCCAAGCGTGCAATTCCATTCCCCGTGCATGAGCTAGTTTCACCGCACTCTCTAGGGGGTCCCAGTCACGAATCAGGGGGTTTTGTTGAGGTGCTACCTGACTAGGATAAATGGGATAACTGGCATTGACGGTTTCCAAAAAAATGGTATTAATTCCGGCTTTTGCTAGTTTATCAAAAATTTTGGCTAATTCGACTTCATTGCCGGCTTTGACAATAGTGCCTCTATCTAACCACATTGCCCGAATTTCTGGTTGTGCTAATCGTTGATTGACGGGAAATTGCTGCCATAGATTTGCTTTAGCTTGTAACCATTTCTGTCTAACTGTTACATAGTTTTTTTGTTGAATTAATAAGGGGATACTTTTAACTGTTTCTCTCGCTTGTACTAATGTTTCTGCTAAGTTTGATGCTGATGTTTCTGGGTGGGAAGATGCTGTTTTGATTGATTCTGCTTTTTCCAGTGGGGAATTAGTGCCACTATTGTTGATATTTTTGGCAGAATTATAAGCTAATGCTGCTATATGGGTACTTTCTAATCTACCAATCAGATTTTCTAATTCTTTTTGCAGGGCTATACCTTCTTTTTGATCAATCGGCTGATTAGAATTAGGTATAACATCTAAGCGGACATTTTCTTCTAGTTGATTAATTGGATCAATAAAATTTTCATTAGTAATTTTAGAAACTACTAATGATCCTGTATTTTTTGGATTTGGTTGTAATTGGGAAGTAACAGTTATTTTTGTAGCAGGTTTTAGCCGGGAAATAACTGTGGTTTTTTTAGCAATCTTTTTAGCAGGTTTTACATGAGAATTAATAGTGGTTTTTTTAAGAGGTTTGGATTGGGAGGTAAGGGTGCTTTTTTTGAAGATTTTTTTGGTGGGTTTTAACTTGGAGGTAGCAATGGGTTTTTTGGGAATTTTTTTAGGAGGTGGGGATTCGGAAACAATCGGTAATTTTTCTAGAATTTGCGGTTGCGTGGGTTCAGTAGCTATTGTTGGCTGACAGTTTGAAGCAGGATTTGTAAGTTTACTTTTGCTATTAACTGGTAATCTTAAATAACGATTTAAGGATGCTTTTAACCAAGCAATGTCTAATCCTACAGATGTATCTTTTCCCCAATACCAACCTAATAAGGTAGATTTTTCAGTTGTTAATATTGCTGGTGGATGATCTTGGGAGTCCCAACTTACAGGAGTTTGACTAGTAGAATTATTAGGAATAATCACACCACCTCGAATTGCACCAAATAATTCTTTTTGATTTATCCAATCAGGAATATTCGTATTTGTGGGTTGCAAATTTTCAATGGTGTTGAAGCTAAATCCCCAATAACCTCCTAGAAGTTTTCGTAATAATTGACGAACTCCTGGTGTGGATAAATTACCCACTGGTCCACTAGCTATTAAATATCCACCTTGACTTACCCATTGATCTAAGGCGATCGCCTGTTCCGTTGTCAATACCTCTACATTGGGCAAAAATAATACCGATGGTTTACCCCAATCAGTCTTATCTTTAACTTGACTCAGCGGAATCACACAATATTTCACATTTAGCTTCTGTAAGCGGTTGCTAATTCTTTGCCATTCTTCAGGATTATTCTGGCTATTAACTACACTGAATACAGGAGAATCATTAATAGCTTTTACAGGCAATACTCCCCAGATATTAAACAGGAACAAGTTAATATTTAAAATAACGAATCCGACTGTCTTTTTATTCATTAGTCAGTTGTCAGTTGTTATACTCAACACGGCTTATTCATTTGATTCGGTGGGTAAGGGTTTAGCAGTGCTAAACCCCTACAAATCTAGGTTTTTCGTAATTTCGTAAAAGTCCATGTCCTAACCGTGTTTAGTATAAGTAGGTTGGCGTTGAAAATTATCGTTATAGCAAGGCAAGAGGCAAGAGTAAAGAAGTTTTCAGCGATTTTACGTTTCTTTACACAGTTTGGTTTTATTGTGTTCACCTACTTAGTTGTTAGTTGCTAAGGATAGGAAAGAATTTTGTTAATTATTAGTCCGCTTGAAGACAAGTATTGATTAATTCCTCAACTCCCGCTACAGGGAAAATACTGACATTTAATTTTTGAGATACTTCTGCAACCGTCATATCATCTAAAAATACCAATTCTCCATGCTTCAGCATGACGCTAGGTAATAAAATTCCCTCTCCTAAATCTTGCCCTTTTAAGTTTAAAAGTAAATCATGTCCGGTTAATAAACCAGTCACACTGATACTTTGTCCCCAATAATCGCTAGATAAAGCTCGCATATTCACTTCTAAACCCGTGACAGTATTTAACTGTTCTACCAAGGGTTGAAATGCTGTTTCCACTGCATTACCGACAACCCAAGTTAATCTGCGTTGATTGGTAATTTTTGGTGGTAATAACTCAGTTGCAGTTTGGGTAAACTGTTTAATAAATAAGCGAATTGAACCTACACCATTATCAATTTGCGGATATTCTTCATATTCAGCTTCAGTAGGTAATTCCTCCCCAGCAATTAAAAACCATTCATCAGCTAACCAGACGACACTAGAATTATATTCTTGGCGAAATTCCTGGGAGAGTAATTTAACTTGATAGATTACCTCTTGGGCTTTTTCCCGCGTCACAGGTATGAGTTCATCTTCCTGGGGACGAAACCGCGTCAAACCCACCGGGACAACTGCTATTGATGCTACCGTTGGTAATTCTCCAGTATGAAAAGATGTTAAATCCCGCAATGTCCTCTCTAAATGTTCACCATCATTTATACCAGGACAGACAACAACTTGAGCATGAATTTGCAATCTTCGTTCTTGAAACCATTTAATTTGTGATAATATTTCCCCGGCACGATTATTTTTTAAAAGTCTAATTCTCACATCTGGTTCCGTGGAATGCACGGAAACATAGAGAGGTGATAACCGCATTTGTTCAATTCTTTGCCATTCTCTCGCGGTTAAATTCGTTAAAGTTAGATAAGAACCATATAAAAAGCTTAGGCGATAATCATCATCTTTTAAATATAAACTAGTTCGTTTTCCTGGTGGTTGTTGATCAATAAAGCAAAAGGGACAACGGTTATTGCACTGAATCAACCCATCAAATAAAGCTGTAGCAAATTCCAGTCCTAAATCATCATCATAATCCTTTTCAATTTCGACATGATGGGTTTTCCCCGTCGCATCTAAAACTTCTAATTCGAGAATTTCATCAGCACATAAAAATTGATAATCAATTAAATCACGGGGTTGTGTGCCATTAATAGCCACAATCGCATCACCGGCTGTAAAGCCAATTTCCTCCGCAATTGAGTCAGGTAGCACCTTGGTAATTTTCGCAGGTTGAATGGTAGTCATTAGTCAGTTGTCAGTTGTCAGTTCTCAGTTGTCAGGAAAGGTTGGAGGACAGAAGGAATTTATTTGGAAGTCCCTTGTCCCCTATTTTCCAGATTTCAACTACTCTAACTATTTTTTAACATTCCCGCAGCGATCGCACTTAATATTGTTGCTCCAAATGCCAACCGATACCAAACAAATATCCAAGTATTCTTGGTTTGCAGATAACGCAACAGCCAAGCAATAGAGATATAAGAAAAAACAAACGCAGATAATGTCCCTACACCTACCACAACTAGGTCAATTTTCCCCAATGCCTCCTTCAAAAACTGATACACGGTAGCAAGTGTTAAAGTCGGAATACCTAAAAGAAAAGAAAATCTAGCGGCTGTTTGCCTTTCTAAGCCGAGAAACAAGGCTGTAGTTAAAGTTGAACCCGAACGAGACGCACCAGGGGCTAAAGCCATCATTTGTCCGATCCCAATCAACAAACCATCACGAATTGTTAGGGTGCTAAAATCTCGCTTATGACTGCCCAGTTTTTCCGATGCACCTAATAACAGCGACATAACAATTGATACTATTGCAATAGAAGTCATACTGTTAATAGCTGAATCTTCGCTATTTAATGCTTTTTTCAGGACAAATCCGCCGATTACAGCAGGTAAAGTTCCTATAGCTATGCCTACTAACAATTTCCATTCTTCCTGTTCCCAGTCTTTTTGTTGAAAAGCCTTGAAACCTCCAGTTAATATCTGTTTAATATCTGTCCAAAAATAAATTAATACCGCTATGACACTACCAAATTGAATTGTTGCCAGAAAAGCTTTTGAACTCAATTCCTGCCAATGAAAAACCTTGGTAAACACCTCTAAATGAGCCGTGCTGCTAATGGGTAAAAACTCTGTAATCCCTTGAACTATACCCAAAATAAAAGCCTGAAAAATTAACTGAATCAGATTCCCTTCCGGTACTCCTACCTGTAACAGTTGCCATGATAGTAAATTTATACTATTCACTTCTAAGATTGTTGTCATTAACAAAACTCCCAAAATCAATGCGTAATTCTAGCAAACTATCCAACTTTACTTGGTTGTTGTCAGTCTGTTTAGACAAAATCTTATCAGCGCAGTAAGTAGGTTGGCGTTGAAAATTGTCGTTATGGCAAGGCAAAAGGCAAGAGGCAAGAGTGAAGAAGTTTTCAGCGATTTTACGTTTCTTTACACAGTTTGGTTTTATTGTGTTCACCTACTTAACTCTTAAATAAACCATGCACCCAAATTACTTGTTTATCTCAGATTTTAACCATATTTTCAAATCATTAATATCTGTAAAATCTAATAATGTTTCTCCTAGCCTTTCTAATTGTTCTATGTTCAAACTTTTGATATTTTGAGTATAACTATCTTCCAGCTTTCCAAACCGTTTAGATAATATCCTTAGCAATAGGTTTGTTGCTGCATCTTTTTTACCTTCCTGTCTGCCTTCCTGTCTGCCTTCCTGTCTGCCTTCCTGTCTGCCTTCCTGTCTGCCTTCCTGTCTGCCTTCCTGTATCCCTTCCTGCTTTGCTTCTTGATATACCCGTGTTTGCTTAATATCACTCACTAAAAACATTGCTTCTATCTCCTGACGGCTTAATTGTGAAAATTTGGACAATAAAACAGTCTCCAACAACTCTATAATACCTTGTTTTTCTCTGTCATTATCAATCTCCGTCTTAGTTCTTGCCATAAGGGTTTTAACTAATTCCAGTGCTTGTGCTTCCTTACTAACAATTAACTCAATTAACCCCATACCAATTGAACCCGGTGGTAATTCATCTAAATAAATTCGTTTAATTCTCCCACTATTAATCAGTTCTTGTTGATAAGCAGTCAATTCTCCCACATCTAAACTCCGTTTCGGAAATAAAGCTACGGCTTGCCAATCTTGTACAGGTTTGAATTGATTGAGATAAATGTTGATTTCGGCGATTAATTCCCAGTAAAAATCTGGTTTTTGTTGAAATTGCACTTCCACAAAATAGATGGGTTTCTTCACACTATCTGCTGTGAAAATTCCATCAAATCGAAATGCTTTTTCTTTCACTTCCACAGAAGTAAATTTATAATCTGTGGCATTTTCTGTAGGTTCTCCCAGGATTTCAAATAATAGGGTGTGGAAAGTGAGGAAGATTTGGTAGAATATCGTGTCTGTGTGCATTATTCCTGATTTTAATATTTCTTATATTACAAAAAAAAGGGAACAGGGAACAGGGAACGGGGGAAAGAGGGAATATTTTGCCATAATATTCAAAATATGGCTCATTTCTTATACATGGCAAGCTTTATGAGATTTTTTGTTCAGATTTTGCATATTATGTACTGGCGTTGCTGATTAAGGGTATGAATTTTAGTCTCACGCAAAGGCGCAATCACGCTTCGTGATCTCGAAGAGTAGACGCACTGAGGTTTGAGTTTTAAAGGTTCAATTTGGGAATTTCATACCTCAATATGGCTACGCCTATGTACTCAAGAGCCTAAAAAACTAAAGTTTCAGAGTTTAGATCTTCAGTCAAAAAAGAGATGTTTTTACAAGATGCGTAGCAGGAAAAAAACAGTATCATTATTTCAATCTCATGTTTTTAAACATGAGTTTTTTCTGTTCCCTGTTTCCTGTTCCCTGTTAAGAGTTCCCTGCCCTCACAGACAACTTTTATGGCTTACGCTACGCTATCAGCAAACCGTAAGATACAAGATAACGTCTTGGTATTTTGGCTATGAAGACAAATATGATTTTTTTATTTCCCTAGTTCTGGAATTTAAACCCCGTCTAAGTTGAAACCTATAGTTTTTCTATGGCGAAAACCCAAGTTTTCAAGATGGATGGAGTATATATGGGAAATAATTATCTTGATAAATAAAAGCCTTATATATAGGCGCACACTTCCCCTACTTTAACATAAGTATAGCAAAAACTCGGAACACTGTCAAGCCCCCTAGCTGAAATCACCAAAAATCGTTTGATTATTGATAAAATTCTCATTATTATTGAGAATAGACCCTCAATAATTGAGAAAGTCCTTTTTTACTAGAATCCTATACAAATAACTTATAATTCAATCACAAAATTCGCAATTTCTCTGATTAATCTGGTCATTTATCAATACCAAGTCACCAAAGTGATCACTTCTGAAAACTTAGCCAAGGTCATGGTCATATTCCTTTGCCGATTGAGTGCATACCTCTATAAATATCATGTATAATCAAGATGCCCCCCTGGGGGATTTTCAGTTATGATATTGTGAAATAAGTAAAGTTTAGTAACAAATATTAAAAACTTTGATTAATCATACATTCTCTGCCTACACAGCTACTAACCCCACTGTAGATATCAATCACAGCCTGAAAAATCATCATTTACCAAATTTTCTATCTTCCCGACAAAATTGGTTAATATTTTTAGCATCAGTATTCTTAGTATCAGTACCAGTGTTCATAGAAGCTCCATTGGTGCGATCTTCTCCCATTCTTAGCGTATTATTGACAGGCTTTTGGGTGTGGTTCAGTATTAAATTAATGTCACGTCCCCAAACCTACCTGTGGGGAGATTTACTCTTTGGCTTTAGCTGGACTTGGTTAACAGGAGCGATTTATTGGGGTTGGTTAAGATATGAACCAATCTGGCATATACCAATAGAAGCATTAGGATTACCTTTTGCTGTGTGGTGTTTAGCGAAAAATTGGGGTAAGGTTGGCAATTGGTTTTACCTGGGTTCTTTACTAGGAACAGTTTTAACCGATATTTATTTTTATTTGGTGGATTTAATGCCTTATTGGCGACAAATTATGAGAACAGATCCATCAGGTGCTTCACAAATCTTACAGAATGCCCTAGCACAAGTCCAAACCCCTTGGGGAGAAGGCTGGGCAGTCATTCTTGCCCTGATGCTGATGACAGTAGGAACAGTCTCTTTACTCCATAAGCAATCCCATTGGTATGCCTTTGGGGGGGCGGTTTTGAGTACAATTCTAGTAGACAGTCTCTTCTTGTTAGCAGCAGTCCTGGCGTGAAATTCCCATCAATTCAGGTAAACACCGAAAAATGGGCGCAGAGGTGCTATGAGGTCAGATTTTTGGCAAAAGTCAAATCAAACCAAATAGTCGTAAATATTATGGATATTGATACGCTGTATATTAGTTTTTGATGACTGTTGTGCAAGCTCTCAAGCTTAAACCATGAAGAAGCTAGGATCAAGTTAGAAAAGAAACTGCTCTAACACCCTTAAAATTCCGGCTTATGCCCTACAGTTCATAGCTTTTGGCTGCAAAATTTTATTATTCCTGGAAAAAAAGAGGTAAAAATCGTGAAAGGATTGGTGCGTTTATTTACTGTGTTTACATTGTTGCTAGGTTGCTGGGGAATACTGGGAACTACCCAGACAGCCCAAGCTGTTAGTTTCAATAGCTTTCTGGGAAATCAAGTTCCAGTTTTAGCGATCGCTCGTCAAAATAGAGCAGATCAGAAACTAGGAACAGAGTTTGGGAAGAAAATTGATTTGAACAATACCAATATCGCTGCTTTCCAACAATATCCAGGACTGTATCCTACATTGGCGAAAAAGATCATCGCTAATGCTCCCTACGAAAAAGTAGAAGATGTATTAAATCTACCAGGATTGAGCGATAGCCAAAAAGAACGTTTGCAAGCTAACTTGGATAATTTCACCGTGACAGAATTGGAGCCTAACTTCAACGAAGGCGACGATCGCATTAACAACGGTATCTACAGATAACTAAGGATTGGGGATTGGGGACTGGGGACTGGGGACTGGGAATTGAAAACATATTCCCAATTACCCATACCCGAAGTTTAGATTTTAAATTTTGGGCTGTAAATCCCAAAAATCATCCAAATCACAAAAATCATAGTTAGCCCTTGTTCCCTATTCCTGGCTGTAAATCCCAAAAATCATCCAAATCACAAAAATCATAGTTATACCTTGCCCGATATAAATATTCCTAACCAATTCGATGTTTTAGTAGTCGGTGCCGGTGCAGCAGGACTATATACAGCCCTATGTCTACCCACATCCTTACGAGTCGGCTTAATTACTAAAGAAACAGTCTCACTCTCTGCCAGTGATTGGGCGCAAGGTGGCATAGCCGCAGCTGTAGCCCCAGAAGATTCGCCAAAACTGCATATTGAAGACACATTAAAAGCAGGGGCTGGTTTATGTGATATCGCCGCTGTCAAATTCCTAGCCGAACAAGCCCCCAGTTGTATTCAGTCCCTGGTTGACCTGGGCGTAGCTTTTGATCGTCATGACAGTAACTTAGCTTTAACCCTAGAAGCAGCCCATTCTCGTCCTCGCGTGCTTCATGCAGCCGATACTACTGGTAGAGAAGTTACCACCACCCTCACAGATCAAGTCCTGCGTCGTGAGAATATCAAAGTCATTCAGCAAGCCTTGGCTTTGAGTTTATGGATAGAACCCCAAACCGGTCAATGTTTGGGAACTAGCCTCTTTTATCAAGGTAAAATTACCTGGATTAGAGCCGGGGCAGTGATTTTAGCTACAGGTGGTGGTGGTCAAGTATTTGCCCAAACCACTAATCCAGCGGTGAGTACAGGTGATGGTGTAGCTATTGCATGGCGGGCGGGTGCAATTCTCCGTGATTTAGAATTTGTGCAGTTTCACCCCACAGCCTTGAGTAAACCGGGGCGTTTTCTGATTAGTGAGGCTGTGCGTGGAGAAGGGGCGCATTTGGTGGATGACACCGGGCGACGTTTTGCCTTTGATTACCACCCAGCAGGGGAACTAGCACCCCGTGATGTGGTCAGTCGGGCTATTTTCAGTCATTTACAAAAAACGGCTGCTGATATGGCTACAGCGAATGTCTGGTTAGATATGCGCCCCATTCCCGCTGACAAAATTCGCCATCGTTTCCCGAATATCATTAATGTTTGTCAACATTGGGGCATTGATGTCTTTACTCAACCCATTCCTGTGTCACCTGCTGCCCATTATTGGATGGGTGGTATTCTCACAGATGTCATGAATGCCACGAATATTCCCGGTTTATACGCCATTGGAGAAACTGCCAGTACGGGAGTACATGGTGCTAATCGTTTAGCCAGTAATTCGTTGTTGGAATGTATTGTCTTTGGGGCGCAAATGGCTAATGTTGACTATGAAAAATTGCAACTGGGAAAACAGGAATCTGCTAATATTATTGAAACTGAAAGTTTGGCAGTTAACCCATCTCTAATTGAGTGGGAAAATCAACAAAGACAATTAGCAGAAATTCGCCAAAATTTACCCCGTGTAGTTTGGCAAAGTGCAGGTATTTGTCGAGAAAAATTAAGTTTAGAAAATGCCATTTCTCAAGTTGCATCTTGGCAAGAAGACTTTGCTGCTTTACCTTTAAGTCAATTATTATTGAGTTTAAAACCGACACAATCAGTTAATTTTCAACAGCCACAAATTGAAAAGGAATTACGGCTTTGGGCAGAAACTCGTAATTTATTAGATATTGCCGAATTAATTCTGAAAAGTGCTGTTTTTAGAACCGAAAGTCGGGGTGGACATTACCGTTTAGATTACCCTCAAACTGATCCTAATTGGCAAGTGCATACTCTTGTCCAAAATCAGGAATGGTGGATAGGTAATAGGTGATATTATCTCCGGTTAAACACCTTTTACCCTGATAATTGCCAAGTTTTACTGGCGACAGCACAACCCGACGCTCATGTTGGGTTTCATGCTTCAACCCAACCTACAGAAAATGGACAAGGTATTGTTAAGTAGCAAAGATTTTTTATCCTTTATAAACCAAAATTCCGCACCTCATTTTGATGTTATGGCTGTAAATTTAATTCCAAGAAAGTCTTAGAATTTGTATTAATTTCTAAAGTATTTGGTTGGGCTAGTTTACCATCAATAAGTACATTATAAGTGCTTACATTTAAATCTTCTAAATAGTAAATTCCAGCACTGTTAGTTACTGAAGTAACTCGTTTTTCTGGATGACTACGAGAAACAAATTCTACACTAACTCCTGTTATCGCTTTCCCTTCTTTATCTATCACTCTTCCCGTCACAACATAAGCTGGAATCAGAGGTATTAAAACAGTCGTATAACTTCCAGGAGAAACTTTAACTGCATAGGCTGGTTGGATAGCTTTCCAACCAAGGGGAAAACCCGCTGGATCTATATCCAAACGATAATTACCTGGTGGAAGCTCAAATAATGCCCCTTTGCTGACATTTTTTGGACGAGAGACACCTAGTTTATTCAAAGGTTGATTATTAATTAAGAATAGTGATTCTATATCTTCAGTATAAAAATCTTCTCCATGATCATGACGACCATTATTATTTTTATCCAGAAATGGTTGAAGTAAGATTCCCCCTTGAGTGCGTAACTTTTCTAATTTTGTCTCGTCACCGCTGAAATTCATACTAGGTTGTAATAACAAACTGGTAAATAAATTGAGACTTAAAGAAGAACTATTATTACTGACTGCACTATAAGTTAATCTTAATCCTAAACCAGGAACTAGAGTTGTAGAAGCAGATGTGATGATACCATGACCTTGAGAACCATTACCATAGCCAAATTCTAAGTCTAATAAACTCCTACCATCTTTACTTTTCCAAGGAGTTCGATAAATCAAATTCAGGCTGCCTAAATAGTTTTTATCATCGGTATCATATTTTAGGCTAATTGCATTGCCTGTAGAGCCAAAAAGCCGACTGCCAGAAAGATTATAGATTAATTCAGAAGAAATATTTTGGTTATATTTACGAATGCCAATCAAAAAAGGATCTAAACTAGCATTCAAAGCACCATTAATACCATTTTTATAATCATAGCTCAAACTCAAAAAAACTGGTTGTAAGTTGAAGTTAAACCCGGTTTCTAAGCGATTATTTGTTCCACTAGAATACAAATTAGAAAATAAACTAACTTTTCGGTTTAAAGCCCAAAATAAATTGGCATTATAAGATTTTTCATCACCGCCAAAACCTAAGCTAAAATTATTAGTTCTGTAGCTAATATCTGCGTTAAAACTAATTTTATTACCAGTTAATGCCCCAAGTTTAAAGGTTAGAGGAGAATTTACTGGTTGATACAATATTTCGCTGTATGGTTGAGTAGAACCATCATAAACTACCCCAGTACCTAAAGTAATTTCATTAGAAAGTCCAAAATAATAAGTAGCTCCACCTTGAAAATCACCAAGATTCCCGAAAAAGCTTTGATTTGTGCGATTTCTTTGTGTACCTGCGCTGATAACAAAAGCTGATTTTCCTTTATTGATTTGACCTTGTAAATTGCGATAATTTAGAGGAATTTCTTCTGGTTTACCACTCAAATTTCCTCCTGGATAAAGCAGAAGTTTATAATTCTGACTTTCTGCATTCCCTGTCAAAGAATTACTAGCTGTCACCACATTTTCAAAGCGGTATTTTGCTGAATTATCTACAAGTTGCTCCCCAACTATCAAATTACTATTTTGGGTAACTAATTGTACTAAAGTTCCAGGAGCAGCTTTTCCCGTTATGGTTCGTAAAACTTCATTAGTATTAAGTTTGTCTAGAGGATTAACACCTCCATAGGAAAAACTAGAATTATTTGCTGGCGTGTAGCCTAAACGTTGAATTATTGTAGTGCCAAAATACTCACCTTGATTGCGATCAAATCGTCCCCAAAAAGGTGCTTGAGTGCCGATAAGATAGTCTGTATAAGGACTAGGATGAAAATATTGCAGTTCGTTTATTTGCCAGTTGCTGCCTACATTACTATTAATTTGTTGAATTCTTGAAAATAAGCTTCCCCCAACAACACTTCCTAATGTTTTAAATTCTGAGTTGTAATTTAAATTATTATTACTAAAATTTGTTCCCTGAGTTTGACTCAAATTTGTTCGTTGAGAAATACCAGTCAAGCTCAAAAAAGGAGGATTGATTTGAGGTAAGCCTGCTAAGATGACTGGTTGTTCTTTTTCTTGGTATTGTTTATCATTAACATTTTTTGTTAACCATGATGGATTGAAAACAAGAGCATATTCTGCTATACTAAATTCAGCAGGAATATTTAAAATATTTTTAATCTGTTCTACAGAAATAGCTTGACCGATATCAGGGTCATTAACTAATAGACTTGGATCAAACTTGATGATTAAACCAACAGAACGTAATTCTAATTGACCATCATCTTTTTTGGTGACGTTGAATTTTAAGGCTTTAATGACATCAGCAAAAGGAACTAGCCAGTTGTTAAAATCAATGGCTTCTTTGCCATTCTCTAAACCCTTGACTGTGGTGGAAGGAATTACATTATTCCCACCGACATTAATTCCCAGCGGGAGAATCGTAAATTTTCCTGATAATGGTATTTTACTAGCAGCAGGAGCTTGATTAGGTTCTAAAACAGTAGAATTGTCAGTTAAATATAGATTGTTAAAGTCCTGAGCATTCACTGGTGAGTACCTGATGAAAATTGTCATCACCCCACCGATCATACTAGAGTTTGCTACAATTAAGCTTACCGATTTAAGCCCTGCACAGTTGATAGGTAGAAATTTCATCTTGATGGAATAGTCACTGGTAAACTAAAAGGTACTTTTGTAGGATTTCGAGGATCTCCCCAAAACAATTCTCCTTTAAGCTGATAATTTCCTGCTGGAATTAACGTTTTTGTTTGGTCTTTTTCAATAGTGATGGGAACATTTCTTGTTCCTTCTGCAATAATAGTAATCTTAGAAATTTGCCCTTGAAATCCTGGTTTTCCGGCTTGTTTTAATTCCCATCTACCTTGAGAACGAATAGTCACGTTTCCTTCATTTTTAACTAACAAATAGAGTTCTTTATTTTTGTAGGGTGATAAATCATTGGGACTATAGGAATCCTGTTTGATTCCTGAATGTTCAAGAATCAAATAGGAGTGCTATAGATTCTAAAAGTAACAGCTCAATAATCCGGGGTAAATCCTTCCATTTATTAGGGTAATAAAACCTGTAGCTGTTCCTTGTTTTGTTTGTGTGGAGATAACTAGGGAAGATACATTTACTTGAGCATTTGCCGGTTTATGAAGGTGCCAAGGTAATAACAACAACAGCAGTATAATTCCCATCTAACAATTCTTGTCCAGTAGTGGTTGGGTTCCAAGTAGACTTAACTGTAATGGTAATGTCACCTGCGGTACTTGGATTCCAACCAATGGCACCGAAAGTTAAACTGTTCGATGATGCTGGCAATACTGAAAATATAGCAGTATTTGCAGTATTACTGGAAAGTGTAGTAGTATGCACCCCTTGAAGAAGAGTTGCTTGGGTTGGCGCAGGAGGTCGGGTTACGGTGACATCTGCTGTTATATCAAGTTGATCTAGGTTGCAGTTAAATGAGGCTTGGTCACTTTTCTCCAGCTTTGAAACACCACCAGAGCCTGTATAGAGAGTTTTAGTGTAGGCGTTTGTAATGCTAGTGAAATTTGTAGTAACGGCACAGGATGGATCTACATTCCCACCAAAACCGACAGGGTCAGCATTAGCTTTACCGGCAAAGATAGAACTAGTGGACGCAATTACACCACCTGTTAATAAAGAAGCAATAGCAGCGGCTTTTAACACTTTCTTAAATGTTTCTTTCATTTCCTTTCCTGTTTTGTTTCATAGAACTTACAAAAAGTCTTGATTTGTTCGCATGACTACTAATATGCAATTATACATTCACCGAATATACTTATGATAATACGCCAAAAGTTACCCGATCCCTCAAAATCAAAAAGTTTTCTTTTAAAAAAATTATTTAAAAACTTAAATCAATAACTTTAAGTTATGAATCAGCCCATATTAACACCTTCATAGGAAAAACTAGAATTATTTGTTGGCGTGTAGCCTAAACGTTGAATTGTAGAAGTTTCATCTTGATGGAATAGTCACTGGTAAACTAAAAGGTACTTTTGTAGGATTTCGAGGATCTCCCCAAACCAATTCTCCTGTAAGCTGATAATTTCCTGCTGGAATTAACGTTTTTGTTTGGTCTTTTTCAATAGTGATGGGAACATTTCTTGTTCCTTCTGCAATAATAGTAATCTTAGAAATTTCCCCTTGAAATCCTAGTTGTCCGGCTTGTTTTAATTCCCATCTACCTTCAGAACGAATAGTCACGTTTCCTTCATTTTTAACTAACAAATAGAGTTCTTCCTTTTTGATATCATAGTTAGTTTCCTTGGGAATTAAACTTTCTCGAATCTCACCATGACTAACATAAACCACTGTTCCCAGTCTATTATTTACAGTCAAACCACTGGTATTTTTTGGCTTAAAAGGTTGAGAAAAAATGACGGCTCGATATTCCCCTGATTTCATACTGGGTAAGAGACGAGCTAATAATCTAACTCTACGGGTTTGTTTTGGCTCTAAAACTATTTCTGAAGGAGAAAAAATGAGATAGGGTGATAAATCATTGGGACTAGATTCTAAAACTTGGAAACCATTGGAATTATACGTAAACGGTAAAGCATATAAATTCATTTTTACTGCTTCATTTCCTCCATTTATTAGGGTAATAAAGCCTGTAGCTGTTCCTTGTTTTGTTTGTGTGAAGATAACTAGGGGAGATACATTTACTTGAGCATTTGCTGGTTTATGGAATAGTAATGATCCACAAAACCCCATACTTGTTATTGCAACAATACTTTTTTTAATAAATCTTGATTTCAGCATTATTTACTCCTTCGTAAAAATTCAAGGTGAAGTGATATTGATCATGAGTTCATAAGTATAAAAGCCAGCAAAAAATTTCTGTGGTCTTTGGATTTGAATACTTACTGCCATAGGAGTGGTACTTGAACCGGAAAAGGTATCAGTTGTACTAGAATTTTGATGAATGGTCTTACTACTACTGTTATTTGTATAGGTTAATTGTGCGGTTCTACTTGTACCAGCAGGATCTATTTTCTCAGTAGTTGCCTGTTGATTTAAAGTTGGTTCAGATAGGGTGATAGTAACATCAATATTAGAAACAGTATTATCAACTACAAAACTACACTGGGCAGGTTGTGTAGTAGCAAGATTATATTGATTGGTTAATGTTAAGCTACCTTGAGTAGGGCAGGTTAGACTTAATTGTGCTAATACTTGAGTAGGATTGAGAATAGTTATAATCGTTAAAGCTACTAAAATTAGTTTTTTCATGGATCTTTTTTCTAGTCATTTACGACAGCAAGCAGCACGATTATAGGACTTAAGCAATAAAGTGATTAAATTTAAGCCAAGAATAATCACCTACCCGATAGGGTAAGTGATGAGGTGAATACTATTTATACTCAACAGGGCTTAATTATTTGACTCTGCGGGCAGGAGTTTAGCATTGCTAAACTCCTACAAATCTAGGTTTTTCGTGATTTTACAAAAGTCTATGTCCCAACCGTTTTGAGTATAAGCTAAAAAATCAAAGAGCGGTAAAATTAGGGAGTTTTTGCCTGTACTAGTTAGGTGTGACGGTAACAATAGCAACAGCAGTATAAGTCCCATCTAACAATTCTTGTCCACCAGTGGCTGGGTTCCAAGTAGACCTAACTGTAATCCCAATGTTACCTTGGGCGTTTGTTTTCCAATTTGTGGGAGCTACAGTAGTAGAACCAGTTCCAGTTGCATTAGCATTTGCAGGATCACTGGAAAGTGTAGTAGTATGCACCCCTGCAAGAGAAGTTGCGTTGCTTGGCGCAGTAGGTGGGGTTGCGGTTACAACTGCTGATACGTTAACTGTATCACTGTTGCAGTTAAATGAGGCCGTGTCACTTGTCTCCAGCTTCTGAACACCACCAGTGCCAGAGCCTGCATAGCCAGTTGCAGTGTAGGCGTTGGATGTACTGCTAGTGAAACCAGTAGCAACGGCACAGGATGGATCTATAGTCCCAGTAAAACCAGTAGTAGACTCAGCTGTGGTAGTGGCAGCATTAGCTTTATCAGCAAAGATAGAAACGGTGGAAGCAATTACACTACCCGTTAATAAAGAAGCAATAGCAGCGGCTTTTAACACTTTCTTAGATGTTTCTTTCATTTTCTTTCCTATTTCGTTCAATTAGTGGTCTTGATTAGTTCGAGTTAGCATTGCTATGCAATGGTGCTATGCAATGGTGCTATGCAATGGTAAATTTACTCAACATAAGTATGTTACCACGCTAAAAGTTACGCTATCCATCAACATCAAAAAGATTCATTTTAAAAAAACTTATTTAAAAACTTAAATCAATAACTTTACTTTATAAATAAGCCCAGTCAAAAACTAAATTCTCAGAAATCCTTAGCTGCTTATACTGAGAGAGCTTTTTTACAACTTGTCCGACTTTTCAAACACCCTCTGAGCCTGAGAAAAACCAAAATGTGTAAGAGGATGTTTGAAAAGTGGTATTCCGTAATTTTCATCACATTGCTACCCCCCTTTCCCCTTGTAAAGGGGGGAAACAATAAAAATCCAGTTCCCTCCCCTTGACAAGGGGAGGGTTAGGGTGGGGTAAAAAATATTTGATACATCAACCATAACTTTTCAAACACCCTCTAAGTTGAGATCTTAAATTTTGGGCTGTAAATCCCAAAAATCATCCAAATCACAAAAATCATAGTTATCCCTTGCCTGATATAAATATTCCTAACCAATTTGATGTTTTAGTAGTCGGTGCCGGTGCAGCAGGACTATATACAGCCCTATGTCTACCCGCATCCTTACGAGTCGGCTTAATTACTAAAGAAACAGTTTCCCTATCCGCCAGTGATTGGGCGCAAGGTGGCATAGCCGCAGCCGTAGCCCCAGAAGATTCGCCACAACTGCATATTGAAGACACATTAAAAGCAGGTGCTGGTTTATGCGACATCGCCGCTGTCAAATTCCTCGCCGAACAAGCCCCCAGTTGTATTCAATCCCTGGTTAACTTAGGCGTAGCCTTTGATCGTCATGACAGTAACTTAGCTTTAACCCTAGAAGCAGCCCATTCTCGTCCTCGCGTGCTTCATGCAGCCGACACCACCGGCAGGGAAGTTACCACCACCCTTACAGATCAAGTCCTACGTCGTCAAAATATCAAAGTAATTCAGCAAGCTTTAGCTCTGAGTTTATGGATAGAACCCCAAACCGGTCAATGTTTGGGAACTAGCCTATTTTATCAAGGGAAAATTACCTGGATTAGAGCCGGGGCTGTGATTTTAGCTACAGGTGGCGGTGGTCAAGTATTTGCCCAAACTACTAACCCAGCGGTAAGTACAGGTGATGGTGTGGCCATTGCTTGGCGGGCAGGGGCAATTCTCCGTGATTTAGAATTTGTCCAATTTCATCCCACAGCCCTCAGCAAACCAGGACGTTTTCTCATTAGTGAAGCTGTGCGTGGAGAAGGGGCGCATTTGGTGGATGACACCGGGCGACGTTTTGCCTTTGATTACCACCCAGCAGGGGAACTAGCACCCCGTGATGTGGTCAGTCGAGCGATTTTCAGTCATTTACAAAAAACGGCTGCTGATATGGCTACAGCCAATGTTTGGTTAGATATGCGTCCCATTCCCGCCGACAAAATTCGCCACCGTTTCCCGAATATCATTAATGTTTGTCAACATTGGGGCATTGATGTCTTTACTCAACCCATTCCTGTGTCTCCCGCTGCCCATTATTGGATGGGTGGTGTGAGTACAGATGTGATTAATTCCACCAATATTCCCGGTTTATATGCCATTGGGGAAACTGCCAGTACGGGAGTACATGGTGCTAATCGCCTAGCCAGTAATTCGTTATTGGAATGTATTGTTTTTGGGGCGCAAATGGCTAATGTTGACTATGAAAAATTGCAACTGGGAAAACAGGAATCTACTAATATTATTGAAACTGAAAGTTTGGAAATTAACCCATCTTTAATCGAGTGGGAAAATCAACAAAGACAACTGGCAGAAATTCGGAAAAACTTACCCCGTGTAGTTTGGCAAAGTGCAGGTATTTGTCGAGAACAATCAAGTTTAGAAACTGCCATTTCTCAAGTTGCATCTTGGCAAGAAGACTTTACTAATTTACCTTTAAGTCAATTATTATTGAGTTTAAAACCAACACAATCAGTTAATTTTCAACAACCACAAATTGAAAAGGAATTGCGGCTTTGGGCGGAAACTCGTAATTTATTAGATGTGGCGGAATTAATTCTCAAAAGTGCTGTTTTTAGAACCGAAAGCCGGGGTGGACATTACCGTTTAGATTATCCCGAAACTGATCCTAATTGGCAAGTGCATACTCTTGTCCAAAATCAGCAATGGGTAATGGGTAAATAACAACAGAACTAGATCCCCGACTTCTTAGAGAAGTCGGGGATCTTATGAACAACTTTAACGAAAATATTTAAAGTTTTTCGGACCTGTGTAACCAGTTATTTTTCCTAGTTCCTCTAAAGTCTGGACTCCGCTATAACTTTTACCATTAATAATCCAAGTCGGGAAACCTTCGATTTTTGCAGCTTTACATAATTCTGGTTTACCATTGGGACTATCGCCAGCGCACTCTACCTTAGAATTATCATTAATGATTTGATAAGCCTCTTTACCAAAAAGTAGCTTTTGTTCGTGACAGTGTGGACACCAATAGGCTACATATTCCTTAGCACCAGATTTGACAAGATGTTGGGCTAGGGCTATTTCGGCTGCACCAGATTTAGTGGTAATTTCCCAGCCAAATTGAGGATTTGGTTGTTCTTTAGGAGTAAAGGTAATTGCTGTTGGTTTGCCATCAGTTGATTCAGTAATGTTACCTGATGGATTTACTTGAGAATAAACTCCTAAAGTCCCAATTAGCGTCACCATTGCCACAATCACAGCCGTAAATAAAAGTTGTCCGATGTCTTCCCAATCTCTACCCATGACGGTTAACACTAACATAGTTAATGCAAACAAGGCAGATGCAATACAGTACAGACAAACAGCTTGGAGTTGAAATGCCAGGACATACATTAAGTATCCACTGAAAACTGACATAGCGATCGCTCCCACAAACAGCAACCACCAAGTCAAATTTTCTAGTTGTTTCTGACTTTTGTGATTTTCCCCTGCGTTCAATGCTAAGGGAGCTAAAGCCAATATCAACATCCCCATGTATGCCAATAAACCAAATACAGGTAATGGTTGACCTAAAACCGTAGCCCAAGGACTAGAAAGGACATCCACACAACCTTTAACATTTTCTGGGGTAGTACAAACCGGAGTGCTACCGGTCAGCTTTTCATAGGTGAGATAACCTGTATTTAGGATACCAAAACCAGCAATAGTTGCGATCGCCGGACGCGACCATTTATGAATCCAAGGAGTAGAACGACGACGAATCATAATATTGGTAATGGGTAATGGGTAATTGGTAATTGGTAATTGGGGAATAGAATCTAAAGATCCTCCTCTCCTAATCATCTAAATCAAGAAAATCAAAAGAATCATAGTTTAGACAATTTCTAATCAAGAAAATCAAAAGAATCATAGTTTAGACAATTTCTAATCAAGAAAATCAAAAGAATCATAGTTTAGACAATTTCTAATCAAGAGAATCAAAAGAATCATAGTTTAGACAATAGAGGTCTGCGGGCAGCTTCTACAAATTGGCTGACGCGAATCGGATCTATTGGTTGCTGAATTTGACCATGACGTTTCAGAGAACTAGAAACAATCACCCCATCTGCGGCTTGTAACAAAGTCCCCACATTTTCCCAACTTGCACCACTACCAATAAACACAGGAGTACCAGCAGCCGCATTACTAGCCAGTTCCAAATCCTCTTGGTCAGGAGGACTACCAGTAGCCCAACCAGATAAAATTACCGCATCAGCCAAACCTCTTTCAATGGTATCTTTAACAGCAACCGTCAGATTAGGAGAACTCAAAGGACGGGCGTGTTTTACCAAAACATCAGCAAAAATTTTCACATCAGATCCTAATTCCCGACGATATCGTAATAATTGATGAGCGTCCCCTTCAATTAAACCTTGATCCGTTGCCATCACACCCGTAAGAACATTAATTCTGACAAATTGGGCATTAACGCAACTAGCAATAGCGATCGCACTTCTACCATCATTGCGTAACACATTTAATCCCAAAGGCACAGTAACTAAATTCTGGATGCGTTGCACAACCACAGTCATAGCGCTCACAACTGCGGGGTCAACTTGATTTTTCGTAAATGGGGCATCAAAAAAATTCTCAACGATAATCCCATCTACACCTCCACTGGCAAGGGCTGTGGCTTCTTGTTCGGCGCGGTCAATCACTGCTTTGAGACTACCTCCCCAACGGGCTGAAGTCGGAAGAGGGAGCAGATGTACTACGCCAATAATTGGCGTTCGGGTTTTAAATAACTGATATAAGTCCACGTCTTTAATTTACTTGTCACAGTCTGGAGTTCTTGTCTATCCCCACTCTCCAGACGAGGGGGTAACAAAATGGCATCAATAACTAGACAGGAAGAATCACACAAAAAAAATGCAGATTCTCTAGGCATTACAGCCTTCCGCCTTTTATACTAATAATATAAGTTGCTTTAGGGAACAGAAAACAGGAAATGGATGATTAGGAATGGGTAATTAGTAATTTTTCCCATCTCCCGGACCCTGATCCCACCTTTTTCATGGTCAAATTATTGCCTCCTCCTGAAGATATAAATTAACTTTCAACCTTCCATAAGATATGTTAAGATAGAATCTGATGACAAGAGGAGTTTGCCACTCACAAGATGCAAGGCAGCTTCCCGGCATTTAATTGCAAATGTCCGAGTAGCATTACTGCTTGATAGGCGTAGTCGCCCATGCGATTTCCCCAGTTGGGTAGCGGCTTCTCACAACAGACCTCTTGGTCGGCTTCCCAACGGGTAAATTAACAACGCCCACGCTGCGGTAATACAAAATACCATTAAGCGAATTGTTAAAAATATAATGAGTGTCAAACTTACCCAAAGACACTTAAAGATTACCCTGGGAAACAAATTAGTAGAAGTATCATAACATGACCCCTATCAACATGATAGCTGAAGGTCATAAACTGGCTTTTACTAATTAAAGTTGCTAGTTATATAGGTTAAATCTGGTAATTAGTAGCGGGTAGTTGGGTGGAAAAGACAACAAAAGTCAGGAGGTAGGGGCGCAGGGCCTGCGCCCAGTCAGAAATCACCGAGTAAAACCCGATTGATTTTTGATTGAAGTTTCGTGCTTCATTTACCTGCTGTATTTTTGTGATTGCATATTCCTAACCCAACGCTTGAATGTTAATTAACAAGGAAAAACGGAAGATCTATTCAAAATATGGTTGAAAAGCCAACGATTGCCATTTCTCACCTGGGCTGCGAGAAAAATCGAATTGATACAGAACATATGCTAGGGCTGCTAGTAAATGCAGGCTATGGTGTAGATAGTAACGAAGAATTAGCAGATTACGTAATTGTCAATACCTGTAGTTTTATTGAAGCGGCTCGACAGGAATCAGTAAAAACCCTAGTAGAACTAGCGGAAGCCAATAAAAAAATCGTCATTACTGGCTGCATGGCGCAACACTTTCAAGAACAATTATTGGAAGAATTGCCGGAAGCAGTAGCGGTAGTAGGGACAGGCGATTATCACAAAATCGTTGATATCATCGAGCGAGTAGAACAGGGAGAGCGAGTTAAAGAAATTACTGCCGAACCTACCTATATTGCCGATGAAACCACACCCCGTTATCGGACAACCACTGAAGGGGTAGCTTACCTACGGGTGGCAGAAGGCTGTGATTATCGGTGTGCATTTTGTATTATTCCCCATTTGCGAGGAAACCAGCGATCGCGTACCATTGAATCAATAGTCGCCGAAGCCCAACAACTGGCAAGTCAAGGTGTCAAAGAAATAATTCTCATTTCCCAAATCACCACCAATTACGGCTTAGATATTTACGGGAAACCCAAATTAGCCGAATTGCTACGGGCATTAGGCAAAGTAGATATCCCTTGGATTAGGATGCACTACGCCTATCCCACTGGACTCACACCCGATGTAATTGCGGCCATCCAAGAAACCCCCAACTGTTTACCATATTTGGATTTGCCTCTACAGCATTCTCATCCAGAAATTCTCCGGGCCATGAATCGTCCTTGGCAAGGGCAAATCAATGATGGGATTATGGAACGGCTGAAAATTGCCCTACCATCAGCAGTGCTAAGAACCACATTTATAGTTGGTTTTCCTGGAGAAACTCAAGCACATTTTCAACATTTATTAGAGTTTACCCAACGACATAAATTTGATCATGTTGGTGTCTTCACCTTCTCACCAGAAGAAGGAACTCCCGCCTACAATCTACCCAATCAAATTCCCGCAGAAGTGACGACGGAACGCCGTAATCAACTAATGGAATTACAACAGCCAATTTCCTTCCAGAAAAATCAACAGGAAATCGGCAAAGTAGTTGATGTCCTGATTGAGCAAGAAAATCCTGAAGGTGGAGAATTAATCGGTCGTTCCGGCAGATTTTCTCCCGAAGTTGATGGTCAAGTCTATGTTAAAGGAGAGGCTAGGCTAGGAACCATCGTTAAAGTAGCAATTGAAAGTGCCGATGCCTATGACCTCTATGGTCGAGTTATCAATAGTGATAGATTATCTTCCTATCTGCTATCTGCTGTTGTATAAGACTTAATTTACAAATAAGTATCGGTTCACAAGTTCAAAATTCACAATCAAATCTAGGAGCATTAATGAATTTATCATTTCAAGAATTAGGCATTTCTCAAGAACGAGCTGAACTGTTAGCAAACATGGGTTTTTCTGAACCTACAAATATTCAAACCCAAGCAATTCCTCAACTATTAAATGGTCGGGATGTAGTTGGTCAATCCCAAACAGGAACAGGTAAAACCGCAGCTTTTTCTCTACCAATTTTAGAAAGATTAGATCCCAGCTTAAAAGCTGTACAAGCCATAGTTTTAACCCCAACTCGTGAGTTAGCAATTCAAGTTCATGCGGCTGTTTCCCAATTTATTGGTAACAGTTACTTGAAAGCAGCGGCTATTTACGGTGGTCAATCAATTGACCGTCAAATTATGCAACTCAGACGTGGGGCGCAAATCGTTGTCGGTACACCAGGACGGGTCATAGACTTACTAGATCGTGGTAACTTGAAATTAGATCAAGTCAGATGGTTTGTCTTAGATGAAGCTGATGAAATGTTAAGCATGGGCTTCATTGACGATGTAGAGAGAATTCTTTCTCAAGCGCCTGAAGAACGCCAAACAGCCTTATTCTCAGCGACAATGCCACCGTCAATTCGGATGTTGGTAAATAAATTTTTGAACTCACCGGTAACTGTCACCGTTGAACAACCCAAAGCCGCACCGAATAAAATCAATCAAGTGGCTTACATGATTCCCCGTCATTGGACAAAAGCTAAAGCTTTACAACCAATTCTGGAAATGGAAGATCCAGAAACAGCTTTAATCTTTGTTCGCACCCGCCGCACAGCCGCAGAATTAACCAGTCAATTACAATCTGCTGGTCATAGTGTGGATGAATATCATGGTGATTTGTCCCAACAAGCCCGGGAACGCCTATTAATCCGTTTCCGTAACCGTCAAGTACGTTGGGTGGTAGCTACTGATATTGCAGCGCGTGGTTTAGATGTTGACCAGCTTTCCCACGTTATCAACTTTGATTTACCCGATAGCGTGGAAACATACGTTCACCGGATTGGTCGGACTGGTCGGGCTGGAAAAGAAGGAACGGCAATTTCCTTAGTTCAGGCATTTGAACGCCGCAAACAACAGGCATTTGAACGCCATAACCGTCAAACTTGGCAGATTCTGTCTATTCCTACCAAGGCACAGATTGAAGCCCAACATATCCAGAAGTTAAGAGGACAAGTTGCTGAAGCTTTAACTGGGGAACGGTTAGCTTCCTTCTTGCCGATTATCAGCGAGATGATTGAGGAATATGATGCTCATGCGATCGCTGCTGCTGCTTTACAAATCGCCTACGATCAAACCCGCCCCGCTTGGTTACTATCAGGAGTAGACCTACCTGTTGAAGAAAGCCCAACTCCCAAACCCAGAATCAACAAACGTGGTGATAGTGGCGAACGTGAACGCAGTTCCGGTGGTGGTCGCGGTGGTCGTTCCTCTTGGTCAAAAGAAGGTAAAGGCAACGACGACAGACGCAGCAGCGGTGGCGGTAGTCCTAAACCCAAGTTGAAAATCACTCACCATGAATCTTCTCCTAGTCCTAGTAACCACAAGTTAGGTTTACCGACAGGTAGAGAATAGATGGGTTGTCAGTGCATCGCCATAACAACCTGTTAATAAGCTGATTTTTAAAGCCACTTTCACCTACAGATTAAAACCTGCGGGCTTGAAGGTGGCTTTATTAAGTAATTGGACAAAAATATTTACAGTCATTGCGAGGGAAGGGAAGCAATCACAACCCTTGCGAACTGCTTGCAGCAGCGCTTCGCTATCGCTTCGTTCCCTATGGCTAACGCCACGCAACGCTTACGCAATGACAATAGACATCTCCGGTAAAGATTGTATAGACGTTCCATGGAACGTCTCTACAGGGGTTTCATGTCACGCATATTTAATTTTCGGAGATGTCTATTGTGTAATTAATTCTGTCTCACTACTTAACATCAATTTTTGTTGGTGCAAGATGTCAGGTAGGAAGTTGGGAGCAATAAAGCTTATTACCAGAGATAGTAATAGGGGGTTGTGTTTAGAGATATCATAAGACCTTGTGGTAAGTGGGAAACTCAGTCACTTTAGTGCTGAGAGGAAAACGACTCGTGCGGTTAAAACCGCTTTTTAAGGGACTTCCAAATAAAAATATGTCCCAAAACTAACGCAAAAACTCTCTCTATTTCTTCTCTCTCTGTGTTCTCTGTGCCTCTGTGGTTCTTTTGTTCATTTATTGGGATAATTTTTTTCTTGGAAGTTCCTAAACCCTGGCGATCGCTTTATTTCGTTTCATATCTTTCTAGGGAGCAAGTTATGTAGTGAAAGCCATGCACTATCCTTTACTGCTGATTTTCGTTAAAATCACGATTTTTTCTCTAATGTTAGCCATAGGCAGCAATCTCTGTTTTGAAGAAATGCTCTCTCTGTGGCGAAAACCGGCTTTACTACTCCGTGCGCTTTTAGCCGTTGTCGTGCTAGTTCCTTTAGTGGTTATTGTCCTGCTAAAACTGTTTAACTTACCCCCCGAAGTAATCACAGGATTAGCCTTGTTAGCGGCTTCTCCAGGTGCGCCTCTGACCACAAAAAGAGCGCAAAAGGCTGGAGGCAGATTCTGTTACGCAGCCAGTCTTCAATTAACCCTCGCCATACTTGCAGTCTGCGTTACTCCCGTCACATTGGGCATTTTTTTCAGCCTATTTCAGCATCTTGTAGAAAAAGTGACAATTTTAGAAGTCGCTAGACAGGTGATCATGGTACAGTTGTTGCCTGTCAGTATCGGTCTGTTGCTGCAAAAATTTACTCCTAAATTTGCCGAAAATATCGCCCAACCTTTAAATTTTATTGCTGATATTCTTTTATTACTGCTGGTTATTTTGGCTGGTATTTTAGGGATTCCCCTATTTTTCAAAGTTTGGGGATTACCAATGGTTGTGATTACAATCATGATAATTGTTTCTCTAGCAATAGGACACAGTTTAGGAGATCATAATGATGATACACAACCAATTTTAGCAATTTCCTGTATTGCTCGTAATGTCGGTTTAGCTTTGTTTATCGCTATTTTGAATGACGTACAACAACAGGTAATTCCCACAATCATAGCTTATGTAATTGTAGGAGCAGTTCTAGGTGGTTTTTACTCAATTTGGAATAAACGCAAATTAGAGAAACAACCTAGCTAAGAGGTTGTTTGAAAAGTATTAGATGAAACCGATAATCTCCAGAAACCTAACCCCCCTTCCCCCCTTCCCTACAAGGGAATGGGGGTTTCAAAGCCTCTCCCCGCGTCGGGGAGAGGTTTGGAGAGGGGTTTATTTATACATTAAAAACTTTTCAAACATCCTCTAAATGCGGTTTTCAATTCCTCTCCGTGCCTCTGCGTCTCTGCGTGTAAAAATCTAAATTATGGCATTATTTGAACAGCTAGAGAGCTGGTTATCATTTGTTGTGACTTTGCTGAAATTTTTACTAGAATCTATTTCTGTTTTTTGTATTTTATTGGGTGTATTAAAAAGCGGAAAAATAGCAATTTCTCTGAACCATCATCATAGTCAAAACAGATTTCTGCAAATCCGGCTCAACTTTGGCATTTGGCTAGTGCTGGCATTAGAATTTCAATTAGGAGCAGATATTCTTTCTACAACCTACCATTCAACCTTTGAGTCTCTAGGAAAATTAGGAATTGTTGCCTTAATTAGAACTTTCCTCAATTATTTTCTGAATCAAGAACTCAATAAACAACAATAAAAGTAATTATTCAGAGGTAATTTACAGGCACATTTTACCACAATGAATCAGCCACTTATCAAATCAGAAACACCTGAACAATTGTCTACCAACGATTTAGCCGCAGATCGAACAGAACTAGCTAAATACCGCAGTCGAGCAGCAGCAGACCGCACATTAATGGCGTGGATACGCACCTGTCTTTCCTTAATTGGTTTTGGTTTTGGTATCCCCACCATTGTTAGAGCAATTGAAAATACTCGTCTGAGTCATCACCTTAACCCAGTCAGATTTTCAGTGATTGTGGGGTTGTCTTTTATTGTGACGGGAATGTTGGGAATGGTTTTAGGGTTAAGAGAACACCGTAAGTTACTTAAACAAATTCAAAGCGATCGCTATACCTACGAAACCTCTCACAGTGCGGAAATTATTGGGGTGGCTTTACTTGTAATTGGCTTAGTTAGTTTTATTGGTGTGATAATTCGGGCAATGAATTTTTGACTTTTGATTTTACGGTGGTACTAGCTTATGCTCTATGTGTGAGAATTTTTTAGGCTGATATTTTGTTACTAGTACCATCGTTTGGACAAAATATGTTATTTATCTGCGACTTATTGCTTTTGTTTCAAAATTCCATAATACAGTAATAATTTCTGGATTTTTAAGTTCTCCTTTCCAGATAACTCGTAAACCACGCAGTTTATCTATAAATTTTGCATAAATAGTATTTCGCAAATTTTTATCTAGTATGGTAACTCTAATATCGTTACCATGAAAATCTTTTTCCCCATATAAGAGAGCAATTTTCATCATTGTTTCATTAATTGCTCGTTGCTGTTTACGTCTTTGTGTATGATCAGGATCTAGAAAACGGATTTTCTCTTTGAGAGTACCAACTTTATATTGATTTTCATCACTTTGAAATATTTGATTTAGTTGTTTTTGAGTATTCATAACGCTTTTTCCCTAACCGTTCATTACAGCATAAGGAGATAAATTAGCTGTGTACAGGGAAAATAAGGGAAGATATTAACTCCTTTATCTTCCTTTATCTCCACTTCCCAACAGGGATGAAATTGGTTAAAGTAGTAACAGTTAATGATTCAGTCGAGTATCTACCTATGAATAAACAACGTAAACGCGGTTTTTCTGTCAAACCTGAAGGTCGAATTTTAATTGAACAAAAGATGCGAGATAAAGGCTACAATCGTGATAAATTGGCGGAAGTAGCAGAAATTAGTATTGATACTATTAATTCTCTTGTCCGTGGAGAAAATAAAGAAAGGAAAACTATAGAAGCTGTTGCGCGTGCTTTAGATATTCAATTAATAGATATTGTTGATGCTGGTGAGTTGTATCCTCAAATTGAAAATATAACAAAAGATAATACTAACATTAACTGGGTGCAAGTTTGCCACAAAATGTTAGAAGAACAGCAAGAACAACAACGCATTAGACGTAAAGCATCAGCAATGGGATATGAAGTAAATGTTCATGTACCATTGGGGTTAGTTGAACGCAAACAGCAACAACGACGAAATGAAAATGTTGAAAGAAAAGAGATTTATCAGTTAGAACCAGAAGTTATTAGTAAAACATATCAACATCAAGATTTTTTACAAGAGGTAATAAATAAAGGTTATCAAGGAAAAAATAAACATATTGCTATAGTGGGAGAACCGGGAGCAGGTAAAACCACGTTATTAAATGCTATTGCTTCAGACATCAAAGATAAAAATCAGAAGTTACCAATTTTTATTTCTCTTGGTAGTTTACAAGGTATGACATTAGCTGATTTTATTCTGAAAGAATGGCTACCTGATGCTATCAGGTTAATGAATATTGTTCCTACTTCAGAAATAGAAGCACAACTAGAAACAGAATTTTATCAAGGTAATTTTTGTTTATTGTTAGATGGTGTTGATGAAATGGGAGAATCTTCACCTATACAAGCATTAAATAAAATTTCTCAAGAATTGACAAGTTGGTTAGGACAAGCACGAGTTATTTTAACTTGTCGGTTAAATGTTTGGGATGCTACTGTAAATAATAATATTTTACCTGGATTTAATACTTTTAAAACTCAGGAATTTAACCCTGAACAAGTAAATACATTTATTGCGGAATGGTTTCAAGTTGCTAATAATATCAATGGTGGCGAAAAATTAATTGCACAATTGCAGGAAGAAGGAAAGGAAAGGATTAGAGAGTTAGTAACTAATCCTTTAAGATTATGTTTATTGTGTCAGATTTTTGATCGAAATGACCAGGGAGAATTACCAGAAACCAAGGCTCAATTTTATGAAATATTTACTCGTTATTTTTATGAGTGGAAACCGAAATTAGTTTCTGATTTAATCAAGTCTGATCAATTGAGAGAAGAATTACATCGAGCATTAGGTAATTTAGCTTTAGCGGGAATTAATAGTGATGTGAGATTTAGATTAAAAAGAAGTTTTGTAGTTAAAGAAATGCGTAATGAAAAGTTATTTAATTTAGCTTGTGAGGTAGGTTGGTTAAATCACGTAGATAGAGATGCTGTAAATGATGAAGATGTTTATGCCTTTTTTCATCCTAATTTTCAGGAATATTTTGCAGCTTTAGTGATTGATGATTGGCATTATTTTTTAAATCATGTTTCTGATAATCCAGATGAGGGAGTTTATCGTATTTTTGAATCGCAGTGGAAAGAAGTAATTTTGATATGGCTAGGACAAGAAAAAGATGAAGATTTTAGACAACAAAAAGAAGACTTTATTAAAGAATTAATTTACTTTAAAGATTTCTGTGGAGATTTTTACAGTCATAGAGCGTATTTAATAGTAGCATCAGGAATTGTTGAATTTAAAAATTGCAGTTTAGATTATGAGATTGCGAAAATTAATTCAAATATAGCAACAGTTTTTTCAGAAAAAGTTAATATATTGATGGATTCATCAGACTCTAAATTAAATAAGTCTCAAATCGCTCAAGCGGAGGATCAATTGTTAGCAAAACTTAGCCCTGGTAATGATAAAGCTATTCAAAACTTGATTCATATATTAAGTCAATCAAAAGCAGAATCAGATCATGGTTTATCAATAATAATAACTTCACTTAATGATCTAGGAAAAATTGCTAAGGGCAGCGATATAGCTTTTGATGCTGTATTAAATTTTATCATAAATTATTCCTCTTCTCATTCTGCTTATCTCAAGCATTTAGCTTGGTTAACTTTGGGAGAAATTAATAAAGATATGACTGTTTATTATTTGGGACGATTAATTGATAGAAATTATCAGAACAAAATAGCATATCATCATTACACAGAAATTTTGGCTCTCGTTGATCCTCAAGACAGTTGGAAAGTATACTATACACTTGCTGAAATGTTAAAAAGTCAGGATGAAATTACTATAGAACGTGCTTTGGACACTTTATCTAATATGGTAAATATTAATCCAGAGGTAATTGAATTATCTGGAATAATAGATATTATAATTACTATTCTTGAAAATATAAATCTTGATGAAAATCATATATCGGCTGCAATTTGTTTAATACATATGCCTATTAATTTATATTCAAGCATTGTAAAAAAATTAAAAAAATGCTTATCTAGACAAGTTAATTATACTGATGATCCTTACTTTGAAATCTTCAATCACTGCGCCCAAAATATGACCTATCCTGACTTTTACCGCACTTGGCACGGTGAAATATACCCACGTCAACAACTAGAAAACCAATTTACAGATACTCATTCCCACCTTTCCCAACTCCAACCAACAGAAAAAACATATCCCCTTACTCTTAACTTAAAAACACTGCAAGACGAAACAGACATTAGCGCAATAGCTCAAAAAATCTGCAATCAAATTTACCCTCGATTTTTTCATGAAAATCTAGAAATTCCCCAAGTGAACAATGCACCTCAATTAGAACGAATTATCCTCCAAGTTAGAAACTATCTAAAAAAAGAAAATATAGCTTTAATTATCAACAACTGCGAACCACATCAAGAAATGATCAAATTCTGCAATAAACTAACAGATGTCTTACACATTGCCTTTATCACAAAAGAACATCTAGACGCACCATTAAAAGGTTTTCCCAATCAACCAAACTTACTCAATGTTATTCAACATTGGATTAATGAGATAGGGTAAAATAATCAAAGATGAAACTTCAAGCATTGATAATATTAATGGAGTATTTATAGAACCCATTTAGTATCTATGGCGATCGCAAAGCACGACCTAAGAATCACATTTTTAATACTGTAATTCCTTCTAAGGTTAATTCCCAGCGATCGCGTGGTGAATCTTTTTCTACATAACGGTTGACTAACCCGCGATGGGCAAGATTTTTTAAAACCTCCATCATATCAGGTTCTCTCGGAATATCTTGACGGGAAAGCGCATTTCCTAATTCATACCAACTCCATTGACCTTTTCCTTTCTCAACTAATTTTAGTAAAACAAATTATAGCTGAGTTAATTGAGTGATGTTTTTCATAACTAAATAGCCCTTTTTGCCAAGAACCCTCTCTATTTCTTCTCTCTCTGTGTTCTCTGTGCCTCTGTGGTTCGTTTGTTTATTTATTTATTGGGAATTTACTAGAAGTCCCTTAATTAGTTTTCTCAGTATGGTAATTCAGTCCATGAATTTATCAATTAACCCCTCCTAAAGAGGATATAGAATTTCAGGGTTTTTGTTAAAAATTAAATATTCTCAAGAGTTTAGATTTATGTCTCTGCGTGAATACAAACCTGGAACTACCTTCCCCGGAGTCATTGGCCGGACAGTTGATAAATCCAGTCCAGCTTGGCCAGAACCGTTGCGAGCAAAAGAAAACACACCAAACGTCCTATTTATCGTCTTTGATGATACAGGATTTGGACAATTTGGAAGTTACGGAAGTCCCATCAAAACACCCAACCTAGATACACTAGCCGCTAACGGTTTACGCTACAACAACTTACACACAACGGCACTGTGTTCACCCACTCGTTCTTGTCTGCTAACTGGGCGCAATCACCATTCTAACGCCATGTCCTGCATTACAGAAGGGTCTACGGGTTATCCCGGAGGTAATGGGAATATTCCCTTTGAAAATGGCTTTCTCTCAGAAGTATTACTCCAGAAGGGTTATAACACCTATGCGTTAGGAAAATGGCATTTAACCCCCTCAGACCAACTTTCAGCCGCAGGCCCCTATGATCGCTGGCCTCTCGGTCGCGGATTTGAGCGTTTTTATGGCTTTTTGGGCGGAGAAACCCACCAGTATTATCCAGATTTGGTTTATGATAACCACACCGTCAAGCCAGAAAAGACCCCCGCAGAAGGCTATCATTTAACCGAAGACTTAGCAGACAAAGCCATTAGCTTTATCGCTGATGCCAAGCAGGTTGCCCCAAATAAGCCCTTTTTCATGTATTTTTGTCCGGGGGCAATGCACGCTCCCCATCATGTCCCAAAAGAATGGGCTGATGCCTACGCGGGACAATTTGATGATGGTTGGGAAGCTTACAGGGAAAAGGTTTTTGCCCGTCAGCAGGAAATGGGGATTGTTCCCGCAGATGCCGAACTTTCTCGTCATGATCCCGATGTCCCTCACTGGGATTCCCTCCCAGCAGCCGAAAAACGGCTTTATGCCCGGATGATGGAAGTATATGCTGGTTTTTTAACCCATACTGACTACCATATCGGTCGTTTACTCGATTTCCTCAAATCTATCGGTGAATTCGAGAATACTGTAATTATGGTGATCTCAGACAATGGTGCAAGTTCGGAAGGGGGACCGACTGGTTCAGTGAATGAGAACCTGTTTTTTAACAATGTGCCAGAATCCCTAGAGGAAAATCTCAAAGCCTTGGATAAACTAGGTAGTGCCGAAACCTTTAACCATTATGCTTGGGGTTGGACTTGGGCAGGGAATACGCCTTTCCGGCGGTGGAAACGGGAAACCTATCGCGGGGGAATCAGCGACCCTTTAATTGTGCATTGGAGTCAAGGTATTGAGGCTAAAGGGGAAATTCGGACTCAGTACGCTCATGCTATTGACCTAGTGCCGACGGTGCTGGAATTACTGGAAATTGAACCACCGACAACGATTAAGGGTGTGACTCAATCTGCAATTGAAGGTGTCAGTTTTGCCCATACTTTTAATCATAGTACCGCCCCTACTAAGCATCTTACCCAGTATTTTGAGATGATGGGACATCGTTCTCTTTACTATGATGGTTGGCGGGCGGTTTGTCCTTGGCCGGGGCCTTCATTTACAGAAGCAGGGCAATTTTTTGGTGAGGCGATTTCGGCGGAAACTTTGACGGATTTGGATACTCATCATTGGGAACTGTATCACGTTGCTTCAGATTTTGCGGAAAATCACAATATTGCGGCTGATAATCGTCCTAAGTTGATTGAGATGATTGCTACTTGGTATATTGAGGCTGGCAAGTATAATGTGTTGCCTGTGGATGGACGTGGCGTGCAACGATTCGCGGAGGAACGCCCGCAAATTGCTGTCAATCGTAGCCGCTATGTTTACTATCCTGATACTCAAGCGATTCCCGCCGGTAGTGCAGTGAGGGTGTTAAATCGTCCCCACAGTATTACCGCTGATGTGGAGATTCCCCCAGGTGGCGCAGAAGGGATATTACTGGCTCATGGGGGTAATGATAGTGGCTATTCTTTCTATGTCCAAAATGGCAAACTGCACTGGGTTCATAATTATGTGGGGCGATCGCTCTATCATGTGGAATCTGGGTCATCTGTGCCGGTAGGTCGTCACCAGTTGCGCTTTGAGTTTAAAGTCACGGGTCAACCAGATTTAGCCAAGGGAAAAGGAACGCCAGGACGCGGCCAATTGTATATTGATGAGAGATTGGTCGGGCAAATTGATGTGCCTGTAACTACTCCTTTAGCACTAGGTTTGACCAGTGGTGTCACCTGTGGAATTGCCCCCGGTGCGCCTGTTACGCCGGATTATGAACCGCCTTTTAAGTTTACGGGTAAGATTTATAGTGTGATGGTGGATGTTAGTGGTGATTTGATTCAAGATCGGGAAGCTGAAATGCGGACTATTATGGCGCGACAGTAAACAGAAATATTTCTCAGGGTGGGTTATCTGACCCACCATTAATCAAATTATTCATATTTACTGAGAATATTAAATATCGTCTTCACTGAGATTAGCAACTTTGAGAAAATGCCGTAACAGTCCAGGTTTTAGTGATTGATTTCCATGAATAGGAACAGAAATTCTGGCTGGATTATCGGATTTACCGTAAATATGATGACTACCGTTAATGCGGAGAAGTTGCCATCCTTGAGACTATAATACTTTAGCAAAATTTTTCCCTGAAATTGATTTCATACGGCAATTTCTAATATTTGAGCAGATTCATCAAGTTCTAATGAATCAACATCAACGAGTAGGCAACCTTCAACGGCTTCATATATATTTTGTAGTAATTCTTCAAAAGTATCGCCCTGGGTAGCACAACCTGGGATAGCAGGAACTTCTGCCCAGTAACCTGTTTCTTCTTTGTGAATAATGACTTTTATTTTCATGCTTAGAAGTTTAATTTTTTAGGTGATCTATGATGATTAAGAACAATTATATCTTAATAGTATTAATTTTTTTAATACAACTTTTTTAAAAGTTATTGGTGTCTAAAAATTCACAAGAATTAATTGATATTTATCCTCCTATTAAGTATAAAAAATGACTTTTTCGTAAGGTGGGTATTGCCTACCCTACGTATATATCTGTATTAAATAGGAGGACTATTACGCTCTCTCCATCCTTTCTCAGCCTCTACTTTGCGATTAAATAAAGCTTCTCCTTCTTCAAGAGTTGTTACTACTTCACCTATTAACTTACTTTATTTCCTTAAATGATGAAACTAAAACTAAAAGATTGGATATGGAGATACTTACCAGCAGAGATAGTGGGTACAATTACGGCATTAACGTCTGCAATTATAGCTAATTCATTCACTCATTCCGCCTTAGTTTCCTCTTTTGCTGGCACATGGGGAGAATTTGTTGGCTATTACGGTTTCTTTTTATTTCAAGAACTTAGAACTAGCATGAGCCAGTATAAGAAGGAAAATACAAGATATGGAATCACTTCATGCTTCATAAATATCCGAAATTTGGTTCTTGAGTTTGGTATTCCTGAGTGGCTCGATAGTAGCCTAATCAGACCATTCTGTATGTATTTTTTTCCAAAAGCACTAGATAATTTTGTATTAGGAATTATGGCTGGTAAAATTACTGCAGATATTGTCTTTTACATTGGTGTGATAATTGCATATGAAATCAAAAAGAAACACTTGAAAGGTTAACAAAGACAATAGACTTATATCTTTGTGTCCGAGCGCAAGGCGGGATAGAATTCAATAAAATCAAATCCCTACCACATCTCGTTCCTAGTCTCTGACTAGGAATGCAGTTGATGAGGCTCTGCCTCTAATATCATTGAAGGCAGAGCCTTCTAGAATTCATTCCCAGTCTCTGACTGGGAATGAGACGACTTGAGTTCTTTGCGGGATAGATGTTTTACGTTAAGTTGACACCAATGAACCTCTTGCTTTACCCCTCGTTTAGAATCAAACAATCAAGCAGTTTTGAGTATAAATAGCATAGGTATTTTCATCAATTTGGAGATTTTCCCGTTCTGTTTCCGCTTGAATACGTTCCTTGGCAATTTCTTCGAGTTTCGCTAATGCTTCTGTTGCTTCAATTTGCCTATCTTCAAACTGCTGGCGAATTTTTTCAGCGCGATCGCCTATGAAAATTAAAAAAAGTGATTTTCGACTTTTATCCTCCACATCTTTAAATAATGCTTTGCTAAAATTATTTTACACCACTAGACAAAATTCCCAAAATCTTATTGACATCATTTAAAAAATATTCAGCCAAATCAATCTGCACCAATTCACCTGATAACCTTAAAAACTTCCAAATTTCTCCTGTAGTTACCACCCCATAAATTTCTGTAATTTGATTTTCCTCCCGTTCATTAAATAACCTAGCTGCATACATTTCAGCGATACATTGTCCCAAACCTCCTTTAATATTTTCCTTCTTCGCTTCCACAATAATAATCACAGGTGTATTAATCAATAAAAACTCAGGAGAACGACTAATTAAAAAATCACAATTTCCATTTAAACCCTGACTAGGTTCAATATTAAATTCCACACCCGAAAACAAACTAATTTGATTAGCAAACTTTTTAGTTAATTCTAATAAAATCGGGGTAATAATCATCTCAGAACGAGATTTTTCCGTATTACTAGCCAAAGCAACCGGTACATTATAGGCTAAAGTTTCCTGTAAATATTCACTAACTGGTAATGGTGCAACTTCAGAAAAAATATTGTCTCTGCTAGAAATATTCAGATGTAGATTTTTCTTAACAGTTTCTAAAGTAAAATCACTATAAGACATATATTGTCCTCCTCAACTTAATAACCTAAATTCAACTTAACCAAAACCTCATCTAAATCCTTATCAGCCCATTCTCTTGCTTGTCTTACTGCTGCTAAAGTAGTTATTCACTCCCCCCCCTCTAAAATTATCGAAACCCTTGATCTCTCGTTAAAGATAGGGGGGGTGAACAGTTACCTGCTAAATCTGCTAAAATATCACCAATTTCACGATCAGCATTGGCATTTTTCAACCCCAAATGATGAGGACTGATAACTTCAATTAAATCCGATAATCTAATCTATCATCATCTAAAACACGCTGATCATGTTGTTTTTCGTTGTAGTCTTTTAGGGTCAATATACCCGATAAATTCTTATTAAAACCAGCTATTTTTCGCATAGCTGTAGTTATAAATTCTCCTAAACCCTCTTTAGGATGAAAACGAATTTTCTCCCAATTATATTGTTGAGGAATATAGTATCTAGTACAGGTTGGCGTAAATGACATGACCATTAAAAGCTCCGAAAATTTGATAGATTGCAAGGCTTGAAAATGGTTCATTCACTTACGCCGTAGATTTCCAACCAGGAGGTAATTCTATTTTATCCATTTTTACCACCTGCCAAAAAATCACTCAAAACTAAAATTGGTAATTCTGTTACTCGTTTCAATTGAATATCATTCGTTAAAAATACATCACACTTAGCCACAATAGCCACAGAAATTTGTAAAGAATCTAATAAAGCCAAATTATATTTAGCTCGTAATTGAGAGGCTTGTTTAGCAATTAATTCATCAATTTGAATAAACTCAACATTTACACCAGAAACAATCAAATCAATAAAATCCTCTTTTAGTTCAGTTAATCCTAAACGATAAGGATAAACTAAACACTCAGATAAAGTGATAGGAGAAGTAACAGCACTCAGCAAACCTGAATCAAGATTCTCAAATACATAATTAACTAACGATTGATATTGAGGATTATTCTCAACATAATAAATTACTGGTGCAGTATCCAGAAATAACTTTTTACCCTGAATTAAATAATCTTCAATCTTCATAGTTACTTCTTAAATGTAATTCTCTATTTTCCGTCTCCTCTCTTCTATTTCTTGACACCCAAATTTGAGCATCTTCACCAACTAAACGATAAGGTGCTTTACCTTTAATATCTCCCCATTTACGGCGTTTTTTTGGCTCTACATCCTGCTTTTGTCTCTTAAATTGCAAAAAATCAATAAAATTTAATACCTCTTCCTGTTGTTCCGGTGTTAAATTCTGGACTCTATCTAAAATAGATTCTTGTTTTTCCACAGCTTGAGTCATAACTAAAAAACCTCATAACTCCTAAAATTATTTTACACCACTGGATAAACTTCCCAAAATCTTTCTCGTTCCCATACTCTGTATGGGAATGAATTCTAGAAGGCTCTGCCTTCAATGACATTAGAGGCAGAGCCTCTGTAGAACATTCCCAGTCGAAGACTGGGAACGAGATATGATTAAATCATTTACCTAAATTCAACTTAACCAAAACCTCATCTAAATCCTTATCAGCCCATTCCCTCGCTTGTCTTGCTGCTGCTAAATCTGCTAAAATATCACCAATTTCACGATGTACAAACTTCTCACTAATATCTACAAATGGGGAAGGACTAATGTCGCTTGCCAGATTAAATGACCACTTGGCAAATTAATGTCCACAAAAATATTAAACCCTAAACCCTTATATAGTAAGGGTTTTGCTATTTTAGCCTATATTTAGCCTCTTCAACATCAATTGACAAAATAGCTGTCCGAGTTTAAATACTTGACAAATTAATTGTCCTCTATTGAAAATCTCTATTCTTCCAATCTTTACTTTACTTGACAAATTAATTGTCCTCCGATAGAGTATAATTCAACTATGTTTGTAATAAACATATATGCTAGAAACACAAGGTCAGTAACCCAGCCCTAAAGGGACTGGGCTTGCAAGAGTAATCAAGCAAGCCGTACTGACCAGACCACCCTGAGTTTACTCTCATGGTAGCCGTTATTTGAGTCACGACACCCCGGAATGCGAAGCTAGTTCCCTGCTCTGTCGCTTGTGATTAAACAGTTCTAAGGTCACTGGAACAGTGTTGCAAGCTCAAGCAAGCTCTTATAACAGGTCGAAGCTAACATTACCCCAGAAATGGGAGTTGGTTTCCAGATTCCAATCAAAAATCTGGTTTCAATTTTAATATCCACAGCGGTTAAAACCGCTCGTGTCGTTTCCCTCTCAGGTCTAAAGACGCGCTCGTTTCCCACTTACCGGGTGTTCTTATGATAAACCCAATAACGATGAAGTAGAAGATAGCGAGATTATCACTCAACTATCCACAGGTGATAAAGAACTATTGGAACTAATCCAGAAATTACTTGAACCATGCGATACCTTCGGTAAGCTTCGCTAACGCATTACCTATGGAGAAAGACAAAGGGAGGTAGCAGCAAAACTAGGTAAATCAGTCCGAACAGTCCGCAGACTGGTTAAAAAATGGGAAGAACAAGGTTTAGCCGGACTTCAAACCACTCAACGTGCTGACAAAGGTAAACACCGCGAAGAATTTTTAGCTCGTGCTTATGCTCAAGATTTGGAGACAGAGGAATTATCTCTGGATGAGGCTAAAGCCATGAGTCGCAGGATTCGCCAAGCAGGTAAAGAAATTAGCAAGGCTGCTGGGGTTGGGGGTGCGATCGCTCGTTGGGAAAAATTTCGTTTTAATCCCCCTCCTTCTGGGCAACAGTTGGAGGCTTTGGCTAAGGTTGTGGGGGTTGATGCTGATAGGTTAGAGCAGATGTTAGCACCTGCCGGGGTGGGAATGAATCTTGAACCTATTCGGCTTTGTGCTGCTTGTTATGTGGATTCCCCTTGTCACCGGATTGAGTGGCAGTTTAAGGTAACTCAGGGGTGTCAGCATCATCATTTAAGTTTGTTGTCTGAGTGTCCTAATTGTGGGGCTAGGTTTAAAGTTCCGGCTTTGTGGGTTGATGGTTGGTGTCAAAGATGTTTTACTACGTTTGGGGAGATGGTAGAACATCAGAAGAATATTTAAGATATTGAGAGCGATCGCTCTGTTCCCCAAAATTCATCGCTGTTTTATAGTAGAAAGTAACCACTGTAAGGGTTTCAATGAATTGATATTCAAGTACAATTCTAATTAATATAATTATACTTTTTATTGAAAAAGTATAATTTAGGTATATTTACTCCTCTATGACTTGTAAGACTTGTGGAGCAATAAATACTTTACCGTAAGAACCTTCACTAACCTGGAACAAGATGTCAGCATTAACCATCTAATCCGTACTCTAGTGTACGCACATAATTTAATACTTCTTGTGCATCTCCTTCAGGCGCTGGAGGAACAACACCAGGAAGTGAGAGTTGTCCTGTTTCATAAGCATAAAGATTAGTTATATTTGTTTGCGTTCCTTCAATTCGTGAAGAAAGAACAGCTTCACGACGAATAAATGGACGAATGAGAAGAGTCGGATTTGGCATGGTACGTCCTAATCCGGCAAGTTCACCTAAAGCGCGGTCTGCATCTGAAAGAGTACGCCAAATTTCTATATCCAGTTCAATTATTGGTGGTAGGGGATTAGGAACAAAAGCATAACAAGGATTTTTACCTTCTTCTATTTGTACTAATCTACCTGTAGGAGTGTTTTGAAAGTCTTCGGGGTTCATACTAGGTTTCGATTTTTTTCTAAAAAATTGATGTTAAAAAAGAATTTTGTTGTCGTTTGTCGGTGTTACTCCTGTTAGTCGGGAATACCAAGGCGTTGATATAGTTCTTCCTGCTTAGGATAGAGAAAAGAGTCTTTATATGTTTTTTGAGTTTTTGCACTCAAGTCTTCTAGTACATCATTAAATGTTTTTTGTTCTAAATCTTGTAGAACTTGAGATAAGTGAATTCCTTGTGATAGATGGGGTTGTAACTCTTCTAGTTCACCTATTGAAAGTATTTGCCAATCAAAGCAACTAACTCCTTTTTCTTTCAAAAATTTATTTATATAATCTCGAAAAAAATAATCATTAATTAGATAAATTTCTTCAAGAGTTATTAAGACTGGCTTAAAAATTGTATATTTGTCAAATCGTTGAAGATTTGGCAATTTAGCTTGACAATTCTTTATAAATTCATCTATCTGCTGTATTCCATCTATGACTTCTTTTAGACTCTTGTTAATTTCTTCTTCAGTAGCCATAGTCTTAGCATCTTTTCTTAATTTAATTGCTTTACATTCAAAAAGAATAACTAAATTACCATCAATAAGTGCATAATCTGGTTTCTTTCCTCTATAAGATTCATCAAGTTCACTGTCAATATCAATTAGCGTTTCTGAAGTGATAGAATTTTTCAAAACTGTCTCTACATATTTTGCAAATACATGACCAAAGTATGTAGAAAATTTAGTTGTAAAGTTATTAAATAACTGATAATATATCCCTAGTGAGTTTCTTCGTGCTATTAAATCAGGAATGGGCGAGCTTATAATATCATTACCAAAATCGTGAAAGCCTCTATTTGTACAAGGATAAACTACAGGAAACTCAAAAAAAGGACTTATATCATACATTTTAAATCGGCGGTCTTTAGTTTGCCGTTTTTGATAAAGATTAATTAACTTATTTTGATCTCCTGCCAATTGGCTCATGATAATAGATATACATTTATCGTCAGGTATATTAATTCCATTTGATCGTGCCTGACGTACTATATCATCCAGAGAAAAAGTCGAATAAGCTTTTAAATATGACAGTAGTACAAATAGAAAGTTAGTAAACTCAGGAATAGATACACCATTAAGATTTTGAAACTCCTGAATCATATCAAAAGATTTAGGATTTTCTTGATTAACATTTAAAGCAATAGGAATTTCATAATATATTGATATTGGCCTAGAAAACTGGCTATAGGGGTAAACTCGAAATGGAAATTGTTTATTTGCAATTCTGAGAAAAGTAAATATAGGATTAGACTGAGTGAATTCATCCTGTAGGGTTTTATCAAAAATAATAGGATCTGTGATGAGATATTGCCCAACTAAGTTACATAAATATGTTAATTGTTTAGATGGTATATTCTTTTTTAGTTGTATATTCTTCTTGCTTGGCGAGCAATATCTAATAGCGAATAAAACTAATTCTGCTATTATAAAAGGCTCTATTTGTTCTCCTTTAGAATGTAAAGAGTGTAAAATATCCCCTAGTTTAAATTTTCTGAGATGCTGACCTATTTTAGATTCCAGTCTATCTAGATCATCTAAGCTATTAATTCTCATTACTAACAAGACTCCTTTTTAACTTTACTTCTCATCTTTTTCAATCAGGTAGATAAGCTGATATGAAGCACTTAAATAGCTTATCGTTATTATATACAAGTAAATGCACTAATTCAGTTTATTTGAGCTTTTAATTTTTCTTGTAACTCCTGATAAATAACATCTAACCACACGGGAATTACAGATTTACCTTCATCCAGGGAAGCGATAGCGAAGCGCTCCGTAGGAATCGCTCTCTTTTTATCAAACCCACATTCCGCACCCCCCGGTGTCACAATCGGTAATTTCGGATTTTTGAATACATTAAAGGATAATTTTTATACAAAAATGTCGAAATTTTAGGTAGCGATAGCGAAGCGCTGCTGCAAGCAGTTCGCTAATCCCAAATCCCCAAACGACCATTTTTCGTTGTGTGACAGTTTAGGGTGCGGAAGATGGGATCAAAATATACTAAAAAAGCCTAACTTCTCCAGAAATCAGGCTTAGATTACCATACATGGATTTTTTGTGTTCTTTTTGGGTTATAGTCACAAAATTTTACTCTAGCTACAAATTATTTAACAGCGATATGCCTATGGATATATCGCTGCAAACAAAACTATCTAAACCCAGATTAAAAGTTGCTGAAGGTATTGGGTAGTTCAAGATACCACCTCAGCTTTTCTATGCGCGATTCAATAGTTCAGAGTGAATTTCCTTCATAATCTCATTTCCTGCGAGTTTCCCAAGAAATTCAGGCTTTTTCTCTATTAATTTACGTTTTCCTTTTTGGGCTAACTTTGGGAAAGTTTTTGATTGCCATTCCTCAAATGAGGAATAAAAATTAGTTTGTGTATCTAACTGCTCGGATTGAATATGATTTTTTCCAGACAAAGGTATCACCTCCTAGTAAACTCAAAATCTTGATATTGAATTATTTTCTGACAAAGAAGTCTCGATTTAATTCAGCAGAGAAATAATGTTTTCTCTTGATCCAAATAAATCCATCTCCTTTGGAAATAAGGGCTACATCGGTAGGTCCTCCTACTGTTTCTGCATCAGTGGTCACTCTTCGCTTCAAAGATGTAAGACTTACCAGTGCTTCAGCCATAGCTGCTAATTCATCTTTGGGTAGAATGCTTACTGTATCTAAAATAGGGTTTATATGATATTCTCTTCTGAATTCTATCATCTTTTCATTGTATTTTTCAAGTAAAGATTGTTTAGTCTGATTAAAGTGTTTATTAATTTGATTAATAAAATCTGGTTGTTCACTAGAATCAGACTCCTTAGCTTGGTCAATAATAGTCTCAAAATATTTTTGTAAAATTTCTTCTAGAGCATGAATAGAGAAATTTTCTAGCGTTGGATCAATACCTGCAATAAATGTTGAAATCATATCCTCTTGTGCAAAAGGTATGATTGCAGGATAATTGCCTATTGCATGAGATTTATCTTCGTTGTGACGATATTTTAACTGATTACCAAATACACATTCTATATCGTAAGTATGTAAAGAAGGAAAAATTTCTTCTTCTCCAAAACCAGCAATTACAATTCCTGATACGAGAGAGGAAAATGTTTTCTTAAATAAAGAGTATTCAGCTATTGTAAGCAAATTATTTTTTATATTTGTGGTTACATTAAATTCTGAAAATACATGATCTATTACCTTGTGAAACAAGGGATTAAACTCAACAGTTTTTTCTTTAATAAAAGATTCTGAAAAGTGAGAAATATTGTCTAAATTTTCTAAATTAGTAGCAGCTTTCTCTATTACTTCACTTGCGATTTTATTAGTTAATTCTTCAGATATTTTTGTCTGTATATCGTTACTAAAAGCTTGCTCCACAGCATAACTTATTTCTTGTTGGAGATGTTTATAAGTGTCTGATAAAATAGATATAACAGATTCAGTTTGATAATCATCAGGGAAAAACTTAATATGTTTATTAATAAAATCAATAAAATCATTACAATAATCTTGAAGTTCAGGGAAAGATAAATTTCCTAGCTTCTGTCTGTATACTTTAATAAGTGATTCCCAAGGAACTCCTGTAAGCTGGGCATTTCCGTATACCATAATACCTACAGGACAAACCCTTGATAAAGCAAAAAGCTTATTAGCCGAGTTATAAATTTTTGTACCATCCGAAATACCCACGGTAACTGCGCTATCTGCTGCTAATGCTATTGCTTCTTTATTGATTATGGCTACTTCTGTTGTCATAAATATCTATCTTGATAAGTAAAATTTTGGTACTAATGAATTAGTAATGCTGGAAAAAATTTCTTGATACTTTAAGATAACAGTAATATGTATCCAAGAATCAACTCATTCAGAGTTTTTGACACAACTGCTGATAAATAATATCTAACCACACGGGAATCACAGCTTTACCTTCATCTAGGGATGCGATAGCGAAGCAATCCGCAGGAATCGCTACCTTGGTAACTTGCTTGCTAACCCCTGATAAATAACATCTAACCATACAGGAATCACAGCCTTACCTTCATCCAGGGATGCGATCGCTCTTTTCCTGTCAAATTCTACCAAAGAAAGCGAATCATCCTGTGATAACAACAACATAAACCGCTTACCCTGACCCGAAATAAACAACTCCGGTTCTTGTTCCTTCAGTTGTTTCAGCGTTTCACAGGCAATATCAAAACTTATCCCCGTAGACAGCCAATATACCAAAGCAGCCAGTTCCACCAGATTAGACCTGGAGTAATAAATACTGCGTCCTGTTCCCGTATCACCAATCACAGGCACAACAATCCCCTTCTCTCGCCAATACTGAATCTGGCGGAGAGTACAACCTGTAATTTGAGCCGCTTCCTTACTTGTGAAAAATTTTTCTTGCATAAAAAACATTTTACAGAAAGCTGCTACAATACAAATATGTTAGTATTAGACAAATATGTTTATTAAGTATGAGCCAAATTACTATTCAGTGTCGTTTAGTAGCCAGTGAATCTACCCGTCAACAGCTATGGCAGTTGACGGCAGAGAAAAACACGCCACTGATTAACGAACTACTGAGTCAAATTGGTAAACACCCAGAATTTGAAACATGGCGACAACAAGGTAAACACCCCACAGGTATAGTCAAAGAACTCTGTGAACCCTTGAAAACTGATCCGCGCTTCATCGGGCAACCTGCAAGGTTTTACACCAGTGCCACAGCATCAGTAAACTATATTTATAAATCCTGGTTTGCCTTAATGAAGCGGTTTCAGTCCCAACTAGACGGCAAACTGCGCTGGTTAGAAATGCTCAATAGTGATACTGAATTAGTAGAAGCCAGTGGAGTCTCCTTGGATATACTTCAGACTAAATCTGCCGAAATTTTGGCTCAATTTGCTCCCCAAAATCCTGCTGAAACTCAACCAGCGAAAGGTAAAAAAGGGAAAAAATCTCCAAATTCAGATAGCGATCGCAATTTATCAAAAAACTTATTCGACGGTTACAGTAATACAGAAGATAATTTAACTCGTTGTGCTATTAGTTATTTACTCAAAAATGGCTGTAAAATTAGCAATAAAGCAGAAAACACCGATAAATTCGCTCAACGTCGCCACAAAGTAGAAATCCAAATTCAACGTCTCACAGAAAAATTAGCCGCTCGAATTCCCAAAGGACGAGATTTAACCGACACCATAAGATTAGAAACTCTTTTTAATGCCACTCAGACCGTCCCTGAAAATGAAACAGAGGCGAAATTCTGGCAAAACATTCTGTTAAGAAAATCCAGTCAAGTGCCGTTTCCAGTCGCTTATGAAACCAACGAAGATATGACTTGGTTGAAAAATCAGTTTGGACGTATCTGTGTAAAATTTAATGGTTTAAGTGAGCATACATTTCAAATTTATTGTGATTCTCGCCAACTGCACTGGTTTCAACGCTTCCTAGAAGATCAACAAATTAAGAAAGATAGTAAAAATCAACATTCTAGTGCCTTATTTACTCTGCGTAGTGGTCGTATCTCTTGGCAGGAAGAAGAAGACAAAGGAGAACCCTGGGATGTTAACCATTTAACCCTTTATTGTTCTGTATATACTCGTCTGTGGACAGAAGAAGGAACAAACTTAGTCAAAGAAGAAAAAGCCGAAGAAATTGCCAAAACCATCACCCAGACAAAAGCCAAAGGTGATCTAAATGATAAACAACAGGCACATCTCAAACGCAAAAATTCCTCTCTAGCCAGAATTAATAACCCCTTCCCTCGTCCAAGTCAACCTTTATATAAAGGACAATCTCATATTTTAGTTGGTGTGAGTTTAGGTTTGGAAAACCCTGCCACAATTGCAGTTGTAGATGGTACAACTGGAAAAGTTTTGACATATCGCAACATTAAACAACTACTTGGTGAAAATTACAAACTACTCAATAGACAACAACAACAAAAACACCTATTATGCCACCAACGCCATATCGCTCAAAGGATGTCAGCACCAAATCAATTTGGCGATTCAGAGTTAGGAGAGTATATAGATAGATTACTAGCAAAAGAAATTATTGCACTTGCCCAAACATATAAAGCTGGCAGTATTGTTATCCCAAAGTTGGGAGATATGCGAGAGCAAATTCAGAGTGAAATTCAATCTAAAGCAGAACAAAAATCAGATATAATAGAAGTTCAAAAAAAATATGCCAAACAATACCGAGTTAGTGTCCATCAATGGAGCTACGGTAGATTAATTGCCAATATTCAAAGTCAGGCAAATAAAGCAGGAATCGCTATAGAGGAGGGAAAACAACCAATTCGAGCGAGTCCACAGGAGAAAGCCAAAGAATTAGCGATAAGTGCCTATCAATCCCGAAAAGCCTGATTGACAAAATACCGAACCTTGATAATAGAATAGGAAATAACAATAGCGCCGCAGGGTTGAAAGCTTCGTAATTGTCCAGCGGTGGACGATTATTCCCGGTTTCAACACCCCTCCCGGAGTGGGGCGGGTTGAAAGTCCGCAGATTGGAAAGAATATGAACAGGACTATTCCGTTTCAACACCCCTCCCGGAGTGGGGCGGGTTGAAAGACCTTTATGCAGGCATATAAAACATTTTAGGTGGGTTGAAAGGCGCACTTCGTTCGGGATTTTCCGTAAGAGACTTCCAAATAAAAAAATGTCCCAAAACTGATGCAGAAATTCTCTCTCTGTGTACTCTGTGCCTCTGTGGTTCGTTTCTTAGGATAATTTATTTCTTGGAAGTCTCTAACTGAAGCAATACCAATAAATAAAAGCTATTATTGTAACAGCTTCCAATGCCAATACACGATGATGATTAGGTAATTTGGCAACGCGGACAGTAATTTGGCAAGACGGACACCAATTTGTCAACGCGGTCAAATAATCTGGCAAGTGACAACAACAATCGGGATGACTGGATTCGAACCAGCGGCCCCTTCGTCCCGAACGAAGTGCGCTACCAAGCTGCGCCACATCCCGCCACAAAAGCGGAAAATACGGTTTTGGGGAGATCCCAAGTAGAGCAATTTTCCAAAAAAATGGCAATCTAACTCTACAGTACCACAATCAGTACAAAATAACAAACTTTTTCTCTTCTACAAAGGTCTTTGCTTGCTACCATAAGATTTGTATAACTAAAATGGTAAAAGTAGACTGTGACTGTAAAACCAGACTGGTTGAGAGTGAAAGCACCTCAATGGGAGCGTGTTGGTAACGTTAAGGAGATTTTACGGGATTTAGCCCTGAATACTGTTTGCGAAGAAGCTTCCTGTCCCAATATTGGGGAATGCTTTAACGCGGGTACTGCCACATTTCTGATTATGGGTCCAGCTTGCACCAGGGCTTGTCCTTATTGTGATATTGACTTTGAAAAGAAACCCCAAGCATTAGATCCCACCGAACCCACAAGACTAGCGAAAGCAGTGGAACGGATGCAGCTTAATCACGTCGTGATTACTTCCGTCAACCGAGATGATTTACCAGATGGTGGTGCATCTCAGTTTGTTCACTGTATTAATGCTATTCATGAAGTTTCGCCTCATACTACTATTGAAGTATTAATTCCCGATTTATGCGGTAATTGGCAAGCTTTAGAAATAATTCTGCAAGGGAAACCAGAAGTAATTAACCACAATACAGAAACCATTCCTCGCTTGTATCGCCGTGTGCGTCCCCAGGGAGATTATGAGCGGACAATGGAATTATTACAACGTTCTCGCCAAATTTCTCCCAGCACTTACACTAAATCTGGTATCATGGTCGGCTTAGGTGAAACAGATGCGGAAATTCGCCAAGTTATGGAAGACCTACGAAAAGTAGATTGTGATATTTTGACAATTGGGCAATATCTCCAACCCAGTCAAAAACACTTACAAGTATCTAACTTCGTAACACCAGAACAATTTGCAGCATGGCAAACTTTTGGCGAAGAACTAGGATTTTTACAAGTTGTTTCTTCACCATTGACAAGAAGCTCCTATCATGCAGAGCAAGTCAGAGAATTAATGAAACGTTATCCCAGATAGTCAGTTGTCAGTTGTTATTTTACCCTAATGACCAATTCCAAAATCCAAAATTTAAAATCTGTCGTTATTCTTGGTGGGGGTGCTTGGGGTACAGCCTTGGCTAAATTAGCAGCAATTAATGGTAATCAGGTGCATTTATGGTCACGTTCTGACTCGCAACCTCTAGAAAAAGTATTAGAGGATAAAAATGCTCAAGTTATCTTGTCGGCTATTTCCATGAAAGGGGTGAGAGATGTGGCTTCTATGGTGCAGTCTTGTCCCTTATCTTCACAAACAATCTTTGTGACTGCAACTAAGGGACTAGAACCACATACTACGTCTACACCGTCGCAAATTTGGCAAGCAGCTTTTCCTAATTCTCCTGTTGTGGTTTTATCAGGTCCGAATTTGTCTCAGGAAATTGCCCAGGAATTACCAGCAGCAACGGTAGTAGCGAGTAAAAATACTAATGCTGCCCAAACAGTCCAATTGGTATTTTCCTCCAGTCGCTTTCGTGTTTATACTAACCCTGACCCTGTGGGCGTAGAATTAGGGGGAACACTGAAAAATGTGATAGCGATCGCCGCAGGTGTATGTGATGGGTTACACTTAGGAACGAATGCCAAAGCTGCCTTAGTCACTCGTGGCTTAACCGAAATGGTACGAATAGGTCAGACTTTAGGCGCAAAAACGGAAACATTTTATGGATTATCCGGTCTAGGGGACTTATTAGCAACCTGCAACAGCCCGTTAAGTCGCAATTATCAAGTTGGTTATCAATTAGCCAATGGAAAAACGTTGCCAGGAGTTATGGCAAATCTTCCAGGCACAGCCGAAGGTGTGAACACTTGTCGGGTATTAATGGAAATCGCCCAACAACAAGGCATTGCTATTCCCATTACCGAGCAAGTTTACCAACTGCTGGAAGGAGAAGTTACACCAAGACTTGCATTAGATAAACTGATGTTACGAGACATCAAGCCCGAATTTGATAATTTTCCTACAGAACAAATATGGTAAATAGGGGGAGAAATGCTGATAGTGTAAGGTGTGCAATTGAAATTAAACGATTACCGCAAAATCCCTGGAAGAAATTTATCAAATTGTCAGGAAATTACTTTTTGAGTGATGTAAATATGACTATGTAGTTTATAAACATCATCACAACTAAATGTATGTTAATAAACAGTTAAAAAAATAACCGTCAATATCTTTAAACATGGTAATATTGACTAGGTAACTCCTAATGGAAACTCTGACTGAAGATTTGCAGAGCTATTTATTCAATTACACAACTACTAGTAACGAACAACTCATTAAGAATGTATTTTTCTAACCTAGTACACTGTGGTGAAAATAACTATCCAGTTAAAACAGTCCAAAAGCTGATAAATTAAGTTTTCTTCTCTTCGACATCTTTGGACTAGTACAAAGTTTTGCAAAGAATTGTACATTGAAGCCCAAACTATGTTATTTCATGACGAAATTACGGAATAGCAACAGTTGATTAGCTGACCGTAATTTTAGCTGACCGTAATCTATTGTTAACTGGAGCCATTTGAGACATCATGCCAGCAACATCTTTTTATAAAAATGCCGCCCAGGAAGGGCAAAATCCTAGTTCACCCTTGGATATTGAAATCAATAATGATGATTTGCCAGATTTAGATATGGCTGCTGTTGAGTCAGACTTAGCCTTAGCCGCGCAAACTAGCCGACGTAGCACAGACTTGGTACGCCTCTATCTGCAAGAAATTGGTCGAGTCCGCTTATTAGGACGAGATGAGGAAGTTGCTGAAGCCCAAAAAGTACAGCGATATTTACGGATGCGGTTATTGCTTGGTGCTGCTGCCACTGAGGGAGACGCTGTAATTGCCCCTTATGCCCGGTTAATGGAGGTACAGGAGCGGTTGACATCAGAACTAGGACACCGCCCTTCTTTGGAACGGTGGGCGACTACTGCGGGGATAAATTTACCTGATCTTAAGCCGACTTTAGCCAATGGGAAAAGACGCTGGGCGGAAATTGCTAATTTAACAGTTGAAGAACTAGAACAAGTTCAAACTCAAGGACTACAAGCCAAATCCCACATGATTAAGGCGAATTTGCGTTTGGTGGTATCTGTTGCCAAAAAGTACCAAAATCGGGGTTTGGAATTGTTAGATTTGGTGCAAGAAGGGACTTTAGGTTTAGAACGAGCAGTTGAGAAGTTTGATCCTACAAAGGGTTATCGTTTTAGTACCTATGCTTACTGGTGGATTCGTCAGGGTATTACCAGGGCGATCGCTACTTCTAGCCGCACTATTCGCCTACCTGTCCATATTACCGAAAAGCTCAACAAAATTAAAAAGGCGCAACGGAAAATTGCCCAAGAAAAAGGTCGCACTCCGACTTTAGAAGACCTAGCCATTGAGTTGGATATGACAGCTATCCAAGTCCGGGAAGTGCTATTGAGAGTTCCTCGGTCTGTGTCTTTGGAAACGAAGGTAGGGAAGGATAAAGATACTGAATTAGGAGAATTACTGGAGACTGATACGATTACGCCAGAGGAGATGTTAATGCGAGAATCTTTACATAAGGATTTGCATAATCTTCTTGATGATTTAACCAGTCGAGAACGGGATGTTATTTCGATGCGCTTTGGCTTGTCCGATGGTCATGCCTACTCTTTAGCAGAAATCGGTCGCGCCCTTGATTTATCACGGGAAAGGGTCAGACAAATTGAATCCAAGGCTTTACAAAAACTTCGCCAACCTAAACGTCGTAACCTAGTCCGCGACTATCTAGAGTCGTTAAGTTAGAAGGTAAGAGGCAAGAGGCAAGAGGCAAGAGGTAAGAGGCAAGAGGCAAGAGGCAAGAGGCAAGAGGCAAGAGGCAAGAGGCAAGAGGCAAGAGGCAAGAGGCAAGAGGTAAGAGGCAAGAGGCAAGAGGCAAGAGGCAAGAGGCAAGAGGCAAGAGGCAAGAGGCAAGAGGCAAGAGGCAAGAGGCAAGAGGCAAGAGGCAAGAGGCAAGAGGCAAGAGGCAAATATTCTCAATAAGCAATGATTGTTGCAAATCAAGCCAAATATTTGTTATATTCTCAATTAATGAGCTTTGTTGAGAAAATTTAGTATGACTGTCTACACAACTGGTTCACTTAAAGCAGAGTTAAACGACCGTGGCTGGCGTTTAACTCCACAGCGCGAAACAATTCTACATATTTTTCAGGAACTCCCGCAAGGTGAACATTTAAGTGCAGAGGACCTATATCATCGTTTAGAAACTGATGGTGAAGGGATTAGTTTATCAACTATTTATCGCACTTTAAAGTTAATGGCGAGAATGGGGATTTTACGGGAGTTGGAATTGGGTGAAGGGCATAAACATTATGAAATTAATCAGCCTTATCCCCATCACCATCATCACCTCATTTGTGTTCGCTGTAATTCGACTATTGAGTTTAAGAATGACTCAGTTTTAAAGATTGGCGGAAAAACAGCGCAAAAAGAGGGGTTTCATTTATTAGATTGTCAAATGACAATCCATGCCGTGTGTCCTAAGTGTCAAAGAGCGCTGATGCCAATTTAATAACTAAGGCAAGAGGCAAAAGGTAAGAGTAATTACCAATTACTAGTACAGCACGGCGTAAATAAACCAACCATTTCCAAAAGCCAAAAAGCCTATGCAGTCTTAATTTTGACTTTTGACTTTTGACTTCCATTCTGCGGTACTAGCCCAAAATTTGGAGGATGAATCAAGTCGTGGGGAATCTGATGATTTGGAGAAAGCGGGGGATTAAAAACTTCCGCTTTTAATATCTTTGAGACTGATACCATAAAATTCTTGAGCGCGACTAATTGCTTTTTTGGTATCAGATGCCATCATGCCGTTGATTTGACCTTTATAGAAACCTTTTTCCTGTAGTCGTCTTTGGATTTCTAGAGTGGTGAAATCACTTTTGGCAGAGTTTTTAACTAAACTGTGTAACTTAGAACGGGTAGTTTGTCCAGCCAGTCCATTGATTTCTAGTTTGTGTTGTTTTTGAAAGCGTTTTACGGCATCAACTGTGTTAGAACCATAGTAACCATTGGGCTGATTTTGGAGAAATCCGGCGGTGATTAATTGTGCTTGGAGAATTCTGACGGCTTCACCGCGATCGCCTAAACTAAGTATATCTGGGTGATCTAATTTTTGAGAAGTAGTTGTTTGATTTTCATCGGTAACATCTGGTAATTTGGCTAGTGTGGATTTACCGACAACACCATCAACTGTGAGTTGATAAGCTTTTTGGAATCGTTTTACCGCTTCGTGAGTAATTGGACCAAAAATGCCTGTGGAATTACCATAATAAAAACCAGCGATTTTCAAGCGTTCTTGTAAAACTTTGACATCCGCACCTTCATCACCTTTGCTGAGGAGATTGGGGTCTTTGCGCTTCTTATTCACGGAAATAATATTATTTGAGATAGTGGGGGTTATCGGGGCTGTACTGATAACTTGATTATTGGCGGTTTTAATTTGAGATATTTCATTTTGTTGGAGACTGTTTACGGTAGCAGCGTTATCATTTTTTTCTAAGGCGAAAACACTACTAACACTATTCAAAATAGATATAGTTAGAGCCAGGGGAATCATGTATTTCCACGCACTACTAGAAAAGAGTTGCCAATTTGGTGCGGCTGTTGTTTTGAATAAAGAACTGAGGGATATTAACTCAGTGGTTTCTTCGTCTTGATTGGCAAAAGCTAAATGTAAATACGCAAGATTTTCCATATCCGGTTCCTAAATGAAATTATTTTTCTTCGATAGTTGCTTCCGCTTGATGCACCAAATTGCGGAGGTTTTCGAGGGTTTGTATATTCACATCCTGCCATAAGCCGCGTTGGTTGGCTTCTAGTAATCTTTCCGCAATATCGCGTAATGCCCAGGGATTCTTGTCATGAATAAATTCACAAACGGTAGCGTCTTCTAAATAAGCTTCTACAACACCTTGATACATATAATCTTCGACACATTGGGCGGTAGCATCGTAAGCGAAGAGAAAATCTACGGTTGCAGCCATTTCAAATGCACCTTTATATCCATGACGCATGACTCCAGCTATCCATTTAGGATTAACGACGCGGGAACGATAAACCCTGGCAATTTCGGCACTAAGTTGGCGGATTTTGGGTTGAGATGTGTTGGAATTGTCGCCAAAGTAGGTTTGGGGATTTTTACCTTGGAGAGAACGCACGGCTGCGGTTAAACCACCCTGAAATTGATAATAATCGTCGGAATCGAGTAAATCGTGTTCTCGGTTGTCTTGATTGTGGAGGACGATTTGCATTTGCTTTAAGCGTTGTTCAAAGGCTTCTGCATTTTTGTTCCCTGTTTCCTCACTAGAAGAATAGGCGTAAGCACTCCAATTTGTGTAAGCTTGGGCTAAATCCTGATCATTTTCCCAGTTTTGGGAGGCTATTAGTCCCTGGAGTCCTGCACCATAAGCCCCTGGTTGAGAACCAAAAACACGATATTGCGATCGCTCTTGGGCTACTTCTAAAGATAAACCTTCTTGAGTCCATTGTGCTGTTTCTTGACGAACTGTATCTGCTAAGGGATTTTGGTCTGGTGGTTCATCTAAAGCTGAAACGGCTTTCACTGCTTGATCAAATAAAGCGATTAAATTGGGGAAAGCATCCCGGAAAAACCCGGAAATTCTTAGAGTGACATCCACACGGGGACGACCGATAATCGCCAAGGGTAAAATTTCAAAATCTACTACTCGTCTTGCTGCACCATCCCACACGGGTTGCACACCAAGTAAAGCTAAGGCTTCGGCTATATCATCACCACCAGTCCGCATGGTGGCTGTTCCCCACACTGATAAACCCAGGGTTTGGGGGTATTCTCCATGTTCTTGGGTGTAGGTTTCAATCAGGGTTTCAGCGGCTTTTCTGCCAATGTCCCAGGCGGTTTCTGTGGGTATGGCGCGAATGTCAACGGCGTAAAAGTTTTTACCTGTGGGTAGAACTTCGGGTCGTCCGCGGGTGGGTGCGCCAGAAGCCCCGCTGGGAACGTATTTTCCGTCAAGTCCCCGTAGGAGGTTTGTGGTTTCTTGGTTGGTTTTTTGTAGGGCTGGGAGGAGTTTGTCGCTGATCCAATCCGTAGGGGCGCAGGGTCTGCGCCCAGAGATAACTTCTTCTACTAAATGGGCGGCTTCTATTTCTAGGAGTTCGACGACATCGCCGATGATATGGCAGGATTTAAGTCTCTCGCAGAGGCGCAGAGGCGCAGAGAGGGGGGCTGAGAGGTTGTCGGTGAGGGGATCTATGTCTATTTGCCACTGTTTGGCTATGGCGCGGGTAATGCCGATAGAATGGCGGTTGGGGATGCGGGCGATCGCTACTATCAGGTCTCGTAGTTGGGTTCCTTGGGGACATTGACCGAATATGTGTAAGCCGTCGCGGATTTGGGCTTCTTTGAGTTCGCACAAGTAACCGTCTAGGGAGTTTAAGATCAGGGTTTCAAAGTTGGCGATGTCTTCGGGGTTGGTGATTCCTAAGTCTTTGTACAGGTTTTCTTTGATGACGAGTTCTTGAATGCGATCGCGTATTGTTGGTAATCTGGAAGGATCTAAACTTTCGGCTTCGTAATATTCATCAATAAGATTTTCTACTTGTTGCAATGGTCCATATAATTCTGCCCTTGTCATTGGTGGTGTGAGGTGATCAATGATTACGGCTTGGGCGCGTCTTTTTGCCTGTGAACCTTCTCCGGGATCATTAACAATAAATGGATATAAATGGGGCATTGGTCCCAGGGCAATTTCTGGATAACAAGTATTAGATAAGGCGACACTTTTTCCTGGTAGCCATTCTAAGTTGCCATGTTTTCCTACATGAACTATGGCATCTGCTTGAAAAGATTCTCGTACCCAATCATAAAAGGCTAAATAATTATGTGTTGGTTCTAAATCGGGGGCATGATAATTTAAACTAGGATCAAGATCGTAACCTCGTGATGGTTGAATACCAACAAAAACATTACCAAATTGAATTCCAGAAATTGTCCAATTTTGGATCGCGTCTAAAATAGGTTGTCCCCAACGGGCAATAATTTGTTTTTGGATATTTATTGGTAGGGTGGAAAAATAGTTTTGATATTCTGCTGCTGATAAACTTTGGTTGATGGGTTTCCAGTCTTTCCCTTCGGGATCATTGGTAACGCTAGATGTGAGAATTTGAATTAATTCGTCTCCAGTTTCGGGAATAGTTCCTAATTCATAACCAGCTAACTTTAAGGCTTTGAGAATTTCTACACAACTAGCAGGAGTGTCCAGTCCTACGCCGTTGGCGAGCCTGCCGTTGGTGTTGGGGTAATTTGCTAAAATTAGGGCTATGCGGCGTTCTTGGGGCGGCTTTACCCGCAATCTTACCCAGTTTGCAGCCAGTTGGGCAACGAATTGAATGCGATCGCTCACGGGTTCATAAACTACGACATCGGTTTCTAGTTTATTATTCCGAGTTTGTAAGGTTTTGAAAGACACAGCCCGACTAATAATTCGCCCATCTACTTCTGGTAATGCCACATTTATGGCAATATCACGGGGTGTTAAACCTTGTGATTCTGATTCCCATTGTTCAACGGAACTAGCACAAAGAATTACTTGCAAAACCGGGACATTTAATTTTTCCCAAAGTTCGGTTTGTGGTGTTTCTGTTTCTAAACTTGCTAGGGAAAAACTGGTGGTATTCATCAACAAGCTAACAGAATGATCATCTTTTGCTGCTAATAATTCACATAATTGACTACTAACACCAGGTTCGCGCAATGAAGAAACAAAAACTGGTACAGGCTGTAAATTTTTCTCTATCAAAGCATTACATAAAGCATCAATAACTTTAGTGTTTCCTGCTAAATAATGGGCGCGATAAAACAAAATCCCCACTTTAGGCTGACTCCTGACTGGGCGCATTCCCTGCGCCCCTACATCCTGACTTCTTTCGTACAATCCTACGCGGGGAACAGGTTGTGGTTGTGGGGGATTAAATGCTGTTAATAGGGCTGTATCAGCGATAAATTGCAAGGCGTTGAGGAAATTTTCTGTACCACCTTCTTGAAAGTATTGCCAAATCTTCTGGACGATTTCTTGAGAAACCGTAGATTTGGAAATTAAATCAAAATCAAGTCCGTCATCTCCTGGCATGACAATTAGAGTTGTGCCATTACGTTGTACAATTTCTTGTACGACTTCTAAACCATAAGCCCAGTATGAACTTCCTCCTATGAGACGAAGCACAATAACTTGGGCGGATTCTAAAACTTGTTCACTATAAGCATCTATACTTATTTGTTGCTGTAGTTGTAATAAGTTGGCTACCCTGATTTCGGGGAATTGACTAGGTAATTTAGTAACTACAGCCGCTAGAGTTTGAATATCAGTATCGGCTGCTGTAATCAATACGAAAGGGGCAGGAGTTTGTTCGAGGAAAAATAAACCTTCAGACTGATTTAATCCGCCTGGTGTGGCGCTGATTCTGTGCATAATTGGTAATTAATGATGGAAATTTTTAGAGGATGTTTTAAAAGTTTTGGGCGACTAGAAGTCGCCTTACAAGAGTCTCCTTGGTATCAACATATTTTCAGAGAAGGTGAGAATCGCGGATTCTACGGATTAAAGAATTACACAGATTTTGGTTATCTTAGCAAATGAAAAAAATCTGTGTAATCAGCGTAATCCATATAATCCGCAATTCTCGCTTTTTTATTTGTTACTTAATACTAATCTCTTAAATGTCAAACTCTTACTTCCAAAGTTAATCAATAACCCAACTTCTAGTTTATAGGCTTTGAGATAGTTGAGGGCTTGGGCTAGGTGTACGTCTTCGAGTTGGATTACTGCTTTGAGTTCGACTAATACTTTTTGTTCAACTACAAAATCGGCACGGCGTGTACCGATTGGTTCAGGTAGGTTTTTGTAATAGATATGTTGTTCGATTTCTCTAGCAAAGGTTAAGCCTGCCTGATGAAATTCGTAGGCTAGGGCGCGTTGATAAATTACTTCTTGAAAGCCGTTACCTAGAAATTTATGGACTTCAAAGGATGCGCCGATAATTTTTTTGGTGATGTCTTGGTATTTTAAGTCCATAGGTATCGAGATAGCGGATTAAGGGATTACGCGGGAAAAGATATCTGAATCACGGATTAACCGGATTGCGCTGATTTCACGGATTTTAGGAGCTTTTACCGGAACTGGCAACCTCATCCGTGCAATCTTTTAATCCAATTAAGTGTGAGAACGCGGATTAAACGGATTGCGCTAATTTCACGAATTTTACGAGTTTTTACCGGAACCGGCAACCTAATCCGTGCAATCTTTTAATCCAATTAAGTGTGAGAACGCGGATTAAACGGATTGCGCTAATTTCACGGATTTTAATCCGTTTAACCTCTAAAAATCCGTGTAATCCTTTAATCCATCTAATCCGTGATTCAGACATTGTGTTTAAGTTTACGCAGGTTGGCTTTTTGAGCTTGAGATAATTTTGGATTGGATACCTACGCGCATACCAATTTTCAACCTCGGCAATGTCTTCGGCATTAAGTCCATAGACTTCATAGACTAATTTATCTATTTCTATCTGTTCGTGACTGGGGTACAATTATTACCCACATTCCGCACCCTTGACTGTCACAAACGGTGATTACGGAGGTAAATTGATGAAAAATGAGTAAAAGAATACATTTATCTATAAAAAAACAAATTTTAGATAGGAAAATTGATTCAGATACATTCTCAATAAGAAGCAATAAAGAATGAGGGTGGTTTCTGGCAGAAAATATAATATAATTTTATTGTTAGTCTATCAAGACTTAATCATAACTTATATCCTTGTAGAAATAAACTTAAAAACAGCATTAAAACTTAAACTCATTAATAAAATCAATGAGTCAAATTGTATAATTAAACTATTAATAATGTTGATGAATCAACTTATATATCTGTAGTAATTACGGCAAGCTTCTGGGAGGAATAGGAGAATGTACTTCATTTCTGATGTCAAATTATAAAATTCTCTTTTTCCTTGAAAAGTCACAAGATGAACTGATTGAAAACATTGAAATATCCACCGCATAGTTGGATTGTTTATGGCCTTTCCTAATTGATTTTCTTCTTTGATTTTAGGACTTTTTTCGATAACTTCAATATTTTCTACTTGATGATATTTAAATTCTTTACTTATTTTTGTTAATTCCTTTCTAGCATCAGCCGCACAAGCAAATTTTTCTTGCGATAGGTTTTCTAACTTACTTTGAGTATTAGTCAAAGCTTTTTCTATTCTCTTTGATAATTTCTTTAAGTCAGATTTTTTTCTATCTTGACTTTGTACGATTAACCATCTTTGCTCTATATCTCCATAAGTTATTTTCTTCTCGGCATAAGAATATCCTGCTTTTTCACTTTTAACAAATTCCGATTCTGCTAAACTCATCACTAAGTTTTTTGCTGATTTTATCGTTAAGGGTACTCTGGTTAACCATTTGAGACTCGACATTAACTTGATATTTGATTCTGTATATATTGCTTTCCTTGGGGTGTGACACTTGGGGGTGCGGAATGTGGGTATTAAATGACTTGGATATGGCTTTCGCAACTTTAGCAATTTCAGATTACGCAGTTTATTAAACTGGCACTTTAGTATTAATTCTCCATAAAAGTAGCGCAAGAGCCGAAAAAAATGGTGATCCGCATATTAATAGACTACAAATAAAGATGATTATTAAAATACCTCAGTCACATTAATATGCACATCAGGAAAAGCTAAAATTGATAAAATTTGGTTTTTGACTAACTTCTGTACATCTTGATAAACTCCCTGGAGAGGATTTCGATATACTTCTACAACCTCTTGATTAACATCTAATAACCAAACTTCAGGAATATTTGCTTCTGCATATAAAGGAATTTTCACTTCCCGATCATATTTTACCGTTGTATCAGCAACTTCTATTAACAAAAATATATCTTCTGGTTGGGGGTGTGAATTTCTATAAAAATCTGGACGTGGTTTTAATAATGCTATATCTGGCTGGGGTTCAGAAGTTTCATCTAATTCTACAGGATTTTGAGGTGCAAGCACTATTTGCTTTCCGAGAAGCTGAATCAGCAAATTAACTAATCTATTGACACAACCAGCGTGTCTTCTTCCAATAGGTGACATATCAATCATTTCCCCCCGAATTAATTCTAATCTATCATTTTCTGACAAAATACCAGATTCAGCCATTTGGTGAAATTGCTTAACTGTAAATTGGTGTCTGACTAATTGTAAAACCATTGTTACCTCTATTTGGATTTTAATTGAGATGGATAAAACTAGGGAATATATTAGATATTTTATATTTTTAAAGTCACAATTTCTTCTTAATCTAAAAACTGAGTGTTAATCAGAATTGTTGAATTACTCATGGGTTTTTGACCACTCGGTTTCTCGCAGATTTCGTACCCAATTAGCACTAGCTAAGTCTTGACGATCTTGCCACATTCCGATAAACCCATCGTTCGTTAAATCAACATCCGGTGACATAGAGAGAGATTCAGTGTATATGTACTTTTGTTTCAAATAGGCAATCAGGCTGACTACTTGATTTTGCGCTTCCGTAGGTAGAGATAAAAATTTACCTAAAAACTCTTGATTTGTCATATTTCACTGTCATTAAACACTGCAATACATCCTTTATCTTAACGTATTTCAAGCAACCAAGGGCGATCACTCTTTCACTCATTTCCAAAATTACGAAAAACTTAGATTTGTAGAGGTTTAGCACTGCTTAACCTCTATCTATACAGTCCAATGATTAAGCTGTGCTGAGTATAATAAAATAATACCTATTTTTACTTATCAGTTAAATTTTGTTAAAAACGCCACTGTTTATGCTGCATAATTTTATACTTAATAAAAAGCACATCACAATACTATGTTGGAACAAGAGTTAGAAATTGAAGCAATTATCAATGAGTTAAAGGTTTTACCCTTATTTAACCTTTCACTATCATCTAAAGAATTATTTCATAGTAACTTTTTAGCTTGGATATGTGGACTTTATCCAGAAATATTAAGTGTAGTATTTGCAGATTATCTAAAACATGATGTATCTTCTTGTAAAATATCTAATGTTTATCGAGAGTCAGAGAAAATAGATTTAACATTAAAATATAGTCATGGAGAAACATTAATTATTGAAAATAAAGTAAAAAGCCTTCCTGATTTTGAACAATTGAAAGAATACTCTCTTAAACAACCTAATGTAAATTTCTTACTTTTAAGTTTAATTGAACCTAATTTATCGTCATTCTTGAAAAAAGAGAAGAAAATTATTATAGCTGATAAAAACAAGCAATTTATTTGGCATTATCTAAGCTATTATGATCTGGCTCAAAAACTCCAAGAAGTACAACTGGAAATTGCTGAAACTAATAGTTATCATGGACAATTATTAGCCGAATATATTCAATTTATAAAACTTTTGTATAATTTGTCATCTTTCTTTCATATTAAGGAGGATGAAAACCCAATTTTTCATAATAAAAATATAGATAAACTATGGGAAATTCGATTTCGTGATGTCATCATTAAACTTTGGTATTCACAATTAATGCAACGCTTAGAGCAAAGATTAAAAGTGCAAAATTTTGAAATTAATGAAAATTGGAATGAAATTAAAAAAGGACAAATTATCTTTGGATCAGGAATGATAAATGGAAAAGGCTTTTTTGAAGTTAAATATTGTATTAAAGATAAAACATATTGCCCGATTAGTGATAAACAAATAGGTACTCCCATATTTTTGGGAATACAAATTGATAATCGTGACTTTAAAATTTTGTGTGAATGTGAATTTACTGATGATAAAACTAAGGCTAGAAAAATATCTGAACAATTATATTCTTTAAAAGAAGGAGATAAAATTTGGTTTGATTTATCTCATGTTCCTGGAAATGCAAAAGAATTTCCTAATCGTAAAGGTAAAGAATTTAATCAATATTATGGGACTTTTATTTATCGTTATAAAGGATTAAAAGAGGATATTTTAGTCAATGACTTAATAAATCTAATAGTTAAATATATCTTTTTGATTAAAAACAATCAAGAAGATATAGAAGCAATGATAGAAAAAGCTTGGTAATTTTTGTATTTTTAAAATATTTCACTCACATTAATATGCACATGAGGAAAAGCTAAAATTGATAAAATTTGATTTTTTATGAGCTAAATTCAATAAATGTCTCACAATTAAGGGCGGGGAGACCCCGCCCCTACAGGCAATCTTGCGGCAATAAATGGCAAGAATTAACTTAAAAGCTTAACCAAAAGTATCTTACTTCTGAGCTTCAGCAATGGGAACCCACTCAGTGTGGAAAGATCCTTCTTTGTCAGTCCGTTTGTAGGTATGAGCGCCGAAATAGTCGCGTTGTGCTTGAGTTAAGTTTTGTGGCAAGCGATCGCGGCGGTAACTATCGAAGTAATCTAGAGAAGCACTGAAAGCAGGTACAGGAATACCCAACTTAGCCGCAGTCACAATTACTTCACGCCAAGCAGCTTGTCTATCCAGAATTGTTTGCTTAAACTCAGGTGCTAACAACAAGTTAGGTAAAGCTGGATTTTCGTCAAATGCTTTCTTAATCTTATTCAAGAAGCCAGCCCGAATAATACAACCACCTTTCCAAATCCGCGCCATTTCGCCCAGATTTAATTCCCAATTGTAGGTTTTAGAAGCTGTAGATAACAGTGCCATACCTTGAGCATAAGAACAGATTTTGGAACAATAAAGAGCATCACGCACCATGTTCACAAAAGCTGCAATATCGCCACCATACTTAGCATTTGGTCCGGTGATGACCTTAGAAGCAGCAATCCGTTCATCTCGAATTGAAGAGAGAATTCGAGCGTTTACAGCCGCTGTAATTGTCGGAATAGCTACACCCAATTCTAAAGCAGTTTGTACAGTCCAACGACCAGTTCCCTTTTGACCGGCTGCGTCAACAATCAAATCAACGAGAGGAATTTTGGTGTCTGGATCTACGTAGGGGAAAATATTCGCGGTAATCTCAATCAAAAATGAATTGAGTTCGTCAGTTGTATTCCATTGAGCAAAGACTTCATGGAGTTGTGCTGCACTTAAACCAGCCACATTTTTCAGCAAATCGTAGGCTTCTGCAATTAACTGCATATCACCGTACTCAATACCGTTATGAACCATTTTCACATAGTGTCCAGAACCACCAGGACCAATGTAGGTTACACAGGGACCATCATCAACTTGAGCCGCAATTTTGTTGAAAATGGGAGATAGGTACTCATAAGAGCTTCTTGTCCCACCAGGCATGAGAGAAGGACCATTCAACGCGCCTTCTTCACCACCACTAACACCCATACCGATGTAGCGTAAACCGATGGGTTCTAATTCCTGAGTGCGTCTGTCAGTATCTTCAAACCAAGAGTTACCACCGTCAATAATGATATCACCTTCTTGTAGTAAAGGCTTAAGCTGTTGAATTACTGCATCAACAGGCTTACCAGCTTGTACCATCACCAAAATTTTGCGGGGACGTTCCAATGAGGCGACAAATTGTTCGAGGCTAAAAGCGGCTCTAACGTTCCGTCCTTGGGCGCGGTGCGCCATGAAGGCATCGGTTTTTTCACGAGAGCGGTTGTAAACTGCAATTGGGAAGCCATTTCTTTCTACGTTAAGTGCGATGTTTTCGCCCATAACTGCTAATCCAATCACACCAAAGCTTTGTAGTGTCATAGTTCAGTTTAAATCTTTTGTTTGGGTTTGGCTCTTTCTCTTGCAGATCCTTTCTCTTTAAGGGTAGTCCGAGATTTTGGCTTCACTCCTAAAGAAGATATTAAGAGTTTTTCTAAAATTTAAGAAATCATCACTCACATCAATGAATTAATTTTAATTTGTATTGAAGTCCACAATTTAGTCCCAAATTTTGCAAAATTAAAATACATATAGCAGGAGTTCAGGAGTTCAGGAGTTCAGGAGTTCAGAAGGAAGAAATTTCTCCCCTACTCCCCCTACTCCCCCTACTCCCCCTACTCCCCCTACTCCCCCTACTCCCCCTACTCCCCCTACTCCCCCTACTCCCCCTACTCCCCTACTCCCCCTACTCCCCCTACTCCCCCTACTCCCCCTACTCCCCCTACTCCCCCTACTCCCCCTACTCCCCCTACTCCCCCTACTTCCCCTACCCCCTGCCCCCTGCCCCCTGTTCCCTTTCTCGAATTAAATAGTAAGGAGGATTAAAAAATGCTGGCTTATTTTCTAGCGTTGGTAATCGGTTTTGGCAGTCTCGCCATTTATTTATCAGCCTTCTTTTTTCCAGAAATCCATCGCAAGAATGATTTTATCTGGAGTGGTGTTGGGCTATTCTACGCTTTAGTGTTATGGATTTTTGCATCTCGAATTACTGGGGGGCTATTACTAGGTCATGTAGCTAGTGTGGCAATGTTGGTATGGTTTGTGGCACAAACCCTTTCATTACGGCGACAACTTGCTCCCGCAGGACAACAAACTCCTCTCCCCAGTCCTGAGCTAATTAAGATTAGTTTCCAATCGCAAATGTCAAAGTTTTCTGTGAAAGAGAAATTTGGACAGTTATCAAGCTTCGTTGCTGGTGTATTTGGTGGTGCTAAAGCGAAGATACAGCAGACTGTGAACAAAAAGCCAGTGATCAAAACTGCTGAGGAGATTTTGCAAACAACTCCAACTGAAGCAACGCCACCGTCAGTATTACCAGATGAGTCGGTAACTGCTACCCCAGCAATTACAACTGAAAGTTTATCAGCGGAGACTTTTGCTCAATCTCCTATTTTGGAAATGGTGGAAATATCACCAACTCCACCCCCTGTGATTGAGGAAGAACAGGTAATTCCGTCAACAGCACCGGAACCGGAAACTGTGGTGGAAATAACTCAAACTGAAGTTGTAATTTCAGAGTCATCCATAACAGAAGAAACGGAAACTGTAGTCGAGATCATTCAAACTGAGGTTGTAATTTCCGAAACTCCTACAGCAGGGTCAACTGAAGCTGTGGTCGAGATAATTCAAACTGAGGTGGTTATTGCCATAGAAGAAACTAGCGAAACGGCAGATGCACCAGAAATAAGTTCCCCAAATCCAGTGACATCAGAGTTATTAGCCGCAGAAGCAGCCGAAAAGTCTGATATGACCATTGAGGAAGTTAAATCAGTTGGGGAAGCATTGCCAGAACAAATCCCACTAAATAAACCAGTCGAGGAGTAATTAAGAGGATTTACGCTGCTGATTCTAATAAATCAAAGGAATCTGGGTAGTTTATGATACTGCTGCCGCTGGATTAAGTCCCAATTGGGATAATAAACGGTCAATATCAAAATGCTCAGACATAAGAGAGCGAATGCACTCTATTTTAATTGGTTCATGAACACGAACTTGACCAAAGGTGCGATCAATTATCTCTACTGTGGTGAGAGTGTCTAAATCCACGGATAAAATCGGGATTTCTAACTCTTCAGCGCGGTTGAGGATAAAGGCAGGGGGTGGTAGTTGTCCAGTCAGGATGAGGCATTGAGTAGATGTTTCTAAGGCTGCTTGTTGAATTTCAACGCGATCGCCTCCTGTCACTACTGCCATATTCTGACGTTTGCGGAAGTATTTGACGGCGGAGTTGACGTTCATTGCCCCAATGGCTAGACTTTCGACTAATAAATCTAGGCGATCGCTCCGACAAAGAACTTCCGCGTTTAACTGCTTGACTAATTCTCCTACACTCACACTGCGGAGGACATCGCTTTTGGGCAATGTTGCGAGGACGGAAATTCCCTGTTTTTCTAGGAATGGGCGTAAGAGTGTGTGAACTAACTCTAATTTTTCGTGAGGTACTTCATTAATTACCACACCCATTAACCGTTTGCCTAATTGCTGTTTAGCAAATAATAAGGCCTCAACAGAAGTTAGTGATTGATAACGGCTAATTAACAGTACAGGAGCATCTAATTTTTCTGCTAATTCTAGTAAGGACAATCCAAATAAATTTCCTTCTGATAAGTTAGCAGGCCCTTCTAAGATTACCAAATTACTCTTTGGTATTTGTGAATACTTTTGTACTAGTAACTCTTGATAGTTAGTTGTATCTTCTCCCTGTAAGCGTTTCTGGACGGTAATTTCATCCAAAGATAATAAAGTGGGAGCAATGCGGTTGTCTGGCAGGTTAAGGTTATGAGTAATGAACTGGACATCTTCTTCAACTACTGTTCCCGCAGATGTCTTGACAAAATTACCCAAAGGTTTGCCATAAGCAATGTCCAAACCTTTTTGTTTTAGCTGATGAGACAAACCTAAAACTGTTGCAGATTTGCCACTGTAAGCTTCAACTGATCCAACCAGCAAGTATTTAGCAAGTGTTGGCACGTATGCACTCCTAATTTCAAAAGTTTGTACAACTCAGCTAGGTGTCTACTAATTTTAGTGCAATAGGCGGAAGGTAAATAGCTTTAGTAATCCTAATTGCCTGAATTTTCAAAATTAAATGGGAATAAATCTAGCTGTGGTAGCTATTGTAGCGATTTTGATAGTCCCAATTAATAAAGTAATCCTAATTGTGATAGCCTCATCAGTCTTAAACTCGCTTGTATTTGTCAAGTGCTGCTGTAAGCAATTTGCCTAATCACCACCGAAGAACAACACGCGATCGCATTACCGATTTTAACCTTTTTTGTGCTATACAGGAAATATTAAACAGAATTTTCTAAATAGTTATGGCTGCAAAATACTTTAATCCTTATACAGATTTCGGTTTTAAGAAACTGTTCGGTGAGGAAGGCAGTAAAGATCTACTCATTGATTTTCTCAACCAACTTCTACCAATACATCATCAAATTCAACAATTAACCTTTAAAAATTCAGAAAATCTAGCTGATACCATAGCAGAACGTAAAGCCATATTTGATATTTACTGCGAAAGTAAAACTGGTGATAAGTTTATTGTGGAAATGCAAAAAGCAAAAATCAAGCATTTCAAAGATAGAGCCTTATTTTATTCCACATTCCCCATTCGTGAACAATCAGAAAAAGGCGATTGGAATTTCTTTTTACTACCCGTCTATTTTATCGCCATTTTAGATTTTGAATATGACGAAAATACAACATCTAAATTTAGGCGCGATGTATGTCTAAAAGATCAAGATGGTGATATTTTCTTTGATAAATTAAACTTTAAATTTTTACAAATGCCATTATTTAATAAGCAAGAAAATGAATTAATAACACATTTTGACAAATGGCTGTATTTTTTGAAGAATCTAGAAAGTTTTAATCATATACCCGCAATACTAAATGAACCAATATTTCAGAAAGGCTTTGAAATAGCGGAAATATCTCACTTAAATGTGGAGCAGTATGAACAATATAAGAAGAGTTTAGTGCAGTATTTAGAAGTGAAAAATGTATTTGATACAGCCTTTGAAGAAGGTGAGAAAGCTGGTATTGAGAAAGGAATTGAGAAGGTTGCCAAAGCATTGAAAGAGCAAAATATAGCTATAGAAATTATTGCAGAATCAACTGGCTTATCATACGAGGCTATTAAAAGAATTTGAGCGAATAATGCCAACTGATAGACTTGCGCCCATTTTTTGTGCTATACAGGAAATATTAGACAGAGTTTTCTAAATACATAGTTATTCAGCGAGTATTTCATTAAAATAATCTTGGAGGAGTAGTTATGTCCGCAAAATACTTTAATCCTTATACAGATTTCGGTTTTAAGAAACTGTTCGGTGAAGAAGGCAGTAAAGACTTACTCATGGATTTTCTCAACCAACTTCTACCAATACATCATCAAATTCAACAATTAACCTTTAAAAATCCAGAAAATCTAGCTGATACCATAGCAGAACGTAAAGCCATATTTGATATTTACTGCGAAAGTAAAACTGGTGATAAGTTTATTGTGGAAATGCAAAAAGCAAAAATCAAGCATTTCAAAGATAGAGCCTTATTCTATTCCACATTTCCCATTCGTGAACAATCAGAAAAAGGTGATTGGAATTTCTTTTTACTACCTGTCTATTTTATCGCCATTTTAGATTTCGAGTATGATGAAAATACAACATCTAAATTTAGGCGCGATGTATGTCTAAAAGATCAAGATGGTGATATTTTCTTTGATAAATTAAACTTTAAATTTTTACAAATGCCATTATTTAATAAGCAAGAAAATGAATTAATAACACATTTTGACAAATGGCTGTATTTTTTGAAGAACTTAGAAAGTTTTAATCATATACCCGTGATATTAAATGAACCAATATTTCAGAAAGGGTTTGAAATAGCGGAAATATCTCACTTAAATGTGGAGCAGTATGAACAATATAAGAAGAGTTTAGTGCAGTATTTAGAAGTGAAGAATGTATTTGATACAGCCTTTGAAGAAGGTGAGAAAGCTGGTATTGAGAAGGTTGCCAAAGCATTGAAAGAGCAAAATATAGCTATAGAAATCATTGCAGAATCAACTGGTTTATCTTATGAAGCTATTAAAAGAATTTGAGTGAATCATGCCAATTGATAGACTTACGCCCATTTTTTGTGCTATACAGGAAATATTAGACAGAGTTTTCTAAAGTTATTCAGCGAGTATTTCATTAAAATAATCTTGGAGGAGTAGTTATGTCCGCAAAATACTTTAATCCTTATACAGATTTCGGTTTTAAGAAACTGTTCGGTGAGGAAGGCAGTAAAGATCTACTCATTGATTTTCTCAACCAACTTCTACCAATACATCATCAAATTCAACAATTAACCTTTAAAAATCCAGAAAATCTAGCTGATACCATAGCAGAACGTAAAGCCATATTTGATATTTATTGCGAAAGTAAAACTGGTGATAAGTTTATTGTGGAAATGCAAAAAGCAAAAATTAAGCATTTCAAAGATAGAGCCTTATTTTATTCCACATTCCCCATTCGTGAACAATCAGAAAAAGGCGATTGGAATTTCTTTTTACTACCTGTCTATTTTATCGCCATTTTAGATTTCGAGTATGATGAAAAGACAACATCTAAATTTAGGCGCGATGTATGTCTAAAAGATCAAGATGGTGATATTTTCTTTGATAAATTAAACTTTAAATTTTTACAAATGCCATTATTTAATAAACAAGAAAATGAATTAATAACGCATTTTGATAAATGGCTGTATTTTTTGAAGAACTTAGAAAGTTTTAATCATATACCCGTGATATTAAATGAACCAATATTTCAGAAAGGGTTTGAAATAGCGGAAATATCTCACTTAAATGTGGAGCAGTATGAACAATATAAGAAGAGTTTAGTGCAGTATTTAGAAGTGAAGAATGTATTTGATACAGCCTTTGAAGAAGGTGAAAAGTCCGGTATTGAGAAAGGTATTGAGAAAGGTATTGAGAAAGGTATTGAGAAAGGTATTGAGAAAGTTGCTAAAGCTTTGAAAGAGCAAAATATAGCCATAGAAATTATTGCAGAATCAACTGGTTTATCATACGAAGCTATTCAAAGAATTTGAGTTAATCATGCCAATTGATAGACTTACGCCCATTTTTTGTGCTATACAGGAAATATTAGACAGAGTTTTCTAAAGTTATTCAGCGAGTATTTCATTAAAATAATCTTGGAGGAGTAGTTATGTCCGCAAAATACTTTAATCCTTATACAGATTTCGGTTTTAAGAAACTGTTCGGTGAGGAAGGCAGTAAAGATCTACTCATTGATTTTCTCAACCAACTTCTACCAATACATCATCAAATTCAACAATTAACCTTTAAAAATCCAGAAAATCTAGCTGATACCATAGCAGAACGTAAAGCCATATTTGATATTTACTGCGAAAGTAAAACTGGTGATAAGTTTATTGTGGAAATGCAAAAAGCAAAAATCAAGCATTTCAAAGATAGAGCCTTATTCTATTCCACATTTCCCATTCGTGAACAATCAGAAAAAGGTGATTGGAATTTCTTTTTACTACCTGTCTATTTTATCGCCATTTTAGATTTCGAGTATGATGAAAATACAACATCTAAATTTAGGCGCGATGTATGTCTAAAAGATCAAGATGGTGATATTTTCTTTGATAAATTAAACTTTAAATTTTTACAAATGCCATTATTTAATAAGCAAGAAAATGAATTAATAACACATTTTGACAAATGGCTGTATTTTTTGAAGAACTTAGAAAGTTTTAATCATATACCCGTGATATTAAATGAACCAATATTTCAGAAAGGGTTTGAAATAGCGGAAATATCTCACTTAAATGTGGAGCAGTATGAACAATATAAGAAGAGTTTAGTGCAGTATTTAGAAGTGAAGAATGTATTTGATACAGCCTTTGAAGAAGGTGAAAAGTCCGGTATTGAGAAGGGCATTGAGAAGGGTATTGAGAAAGGCATTGAGAAGGTTGCTAAAGCTTTGAAAGAGCAAAATATAGCTATAGAAATTATTGCAGAATCAACTGGTTTATCTTATGAAGCTATTAAAAGAATTTGAGCGAATTATACCAATTGATAGACTTGCGCCCATTTTTTGTGCTATACAGGAAATATTAAACAGAGTTTTCTAAAGTTATTCAGTGAGTATTTCGTTAAAATAATCTTGAAGGAGTAGTTATGGCTGCAAAATACTTTAATCCTTATACAGATTTTGGCTATCAACAATATAAGAAGAGTTTAGTCCAGTATTTAGAGGTGAAAAATGTATTTGATACAGCCTTTGAAGAAGGTGAGAAAGCTGGTATTGAGAAAGGTATTGAGAAAGGTATTGAGAAAGTTGCTAAAGCTTTGAAAGAGCAAAATATAGCCATAGAAATTATTGCAGAATCAACTGGTTTATCTTATGAAACTATTAAAAGAATTTGAGTGAATCATGCCAATTGATAGACTTGGCGATCGCATTACCGACTTTAACCCCACGGAAGGTGATTCCTACGGAGCGCTTCGCTATCGCTCTCAGCTTTGAGTTAATTTGAGGGTGCGATAGCGAAGCGCGACCTAGGAATCGCACCACAACCCAGATATCGCCGTATACTTTGAGTTAATCATGATCTTTGTTATTATTTTATCAACCTTTGCTATACAATAAATCATGTCTTTGCAACTCAAAATTAACTACCCCGAAACTTTACCTGATGCTGTTGGTAAAACTAGAGAACAGTTTGAACAAGAAGCAAAATGGGCAATGGCAGTTAAACTATATGAAATGAAACGCCTTTCTTCTGGTATGGCTGCGGCGTTACTGGGAGTAGAGAGAGTAACTTTTATTCTTAAATTAAATGATTATGGAGTGCCATTAATTGATTTAAGTGCAGAGGAATTATTATCAGATATAGAAAAGGCCTAACACGAGTGAAATTGTTATTAATACTTCTTATTTAATCTCTAATTGAAGCTTTGATTTCTTGCCATGTCATTACATCATCTGGATTTGTTTCATAATCACTAATCCGACGATCAAGTTCTCGTTTTTGCGCTGCTGTTAAATCGGGATAAGCCTGTTCTGCTGCGATACTTTCTAAAATATCTTGTACAATCTGAATTCTATCTGCAATACTCAGGGCTTTGATTTCATTTAAAATTACACTGATGTTCATGTTGACTAAACTTCAATAGGAATATTTTCTAGTGTAGGTTATCGCATAGCTCAAAACACTATTTTACTATTAACCTATTGGTTGACATTGGATTTATTTATCCTTATATATCGTTTTTATGTAAAATTCTTATGTATCATAATATCAATTTTTGTGTATCAATCATATAGTATAATAAATTGCTTGCTATAAATTTACTAGCAAGTAGGCTAAAAATCTTCTTATTTCAGGAGTTATTTAACATGAGTGGATCACAAGCCACCTGGAGTGCTGATGGAAGTTATCTTCCTCCAATAGATCCTCATACTAAAGCCAAGCATCTTATTATTGAACAATACATTGAAAACTTAGTAATTACACTTTATAAAAAAGGTAAGCATGGAGTTACTACATTTACTTTTATAGATGGTTTTTGTGGGGGTGGAATGTACAATGATAAAGACAATAATAACGAGTGGGAAGGTTCTCCTATCAGGATCATCAAAGCTGTAAGAGAAGCACATAAAAAATCAAACCGAATTTACCCAGAACCCTTAAATATCAAGTTCATTTTTATAGATAATAAAAAAAATCATTTAAGTTGCCTAAAAACATATTCAATGCCAAAAGCAGGTTTAGGAGAGTTAGTTGATGAACAACCACATCAATTTAGTCATGAGTATGGAGAAAGAATAGAACAATGCGAATTTATACATGGGGAATTTGAAAATTTAGTAAATGCCTGCATTTTAACAGTAGAATATCGTAAAGGACACTCTTTCTTTTTGCTTGATCCCTTTGGGTGGACAGATGTTTCGATGAAAACTATTAGAAGAATTAACAGGCTAAAAGGTTCGGAAATTCTCTATACCTATATGATTGGATTTATTACAAGGTTCTTGAGTGAAAGATATACAAGTCAGAGACGAGGTTTTCAAGAAATTCTTGAAGCAAATAACTATTATGAACTTGCTAATCTAGAAGATAGTAGTATTGGAGAACAGTGTTATTTAAGAGACCAGACTGTGAAACTTTTTGTAGAGAAAGGTCAGTCAAAATATGTATTTACTTTTGCACTTATTCCTCGAGGAGATAATATAGTATTATACTATTTGCTGCATCTTTCTCAGAATTTAACAGCGTTAGAAGTAATAAAAGAGTGTTTTGAATTAGAGAATAACTTAGATTATCAATATCATTATGAAATATATGGATATGGCTTTAGAACATCCGATTTTTATAATCAAAATCAACTTTCACTTGAATTAAATATTACAAAAGATACTTATGAAATTTGTATTGATAAACTAGATCAAGATGTTGGAACATTAATATTCAATAATCCTGATGGCATTTCTTATCAAGAAATTAGAGTAAGAACTATGCCTTTAAACCCAGCAAACAAGAAAATATACAATAAATACTTAAGTAAATACTTTAATGAAAAAGAAATAGAAATTTGGAGGGATGGTAAATTACTAAGTAGAAGTCAATCAGAATACAAAAAATCGGATACAATAAAAGTACCTAGAAAATATCAACTTTCTTTCTTGAATCAACCTAAGTTTTTTAAAACTGATTTATAAAAACTTAGGTTATTATACTCTGCGATATATAACTGGAAGTACACTATGTCCATCATCAAAGGCACTGAAAAAATTGCAAACCCACTACAAAAAAGCGCCCTTAATAAAAAAGGGTTATGTGACTATGTAGTTAACGTCGCGTCAGGGTGTTTACATGGTTGTACTTTCTGTTATGTACCTTCAACCCCAGCCATTCGTACAAAGCAAGCGCAATTAAGAGATCAGGGAGTAAATGATCCTCAAATGGATTGGGGACAATACCTCTTTGTTCGTGAAGAAATACCTGAGCAATTAGCAAAAAACCTAACTCGTAAGACATCTTGGCATGAAACACCAGAAGGTAAAGGAGTAGTTCTTCTTTGTTCTGGTACAGATCCTTATCAAAACAAGCAAACTGCTAATGTTACTCGTGGTGCTGTTAAGGCTTTATTGCAAAATAATAAACGAATTAGGATTCTCACTCGTAGTCCTTTATGGCTGAATGACATTGATATTCTTAAACATCCCAACGTTATTGTTGGTATGAGTTTGCCATACTTAAATGATGAACTAAGTCGGCAAATTGAACCTAATGCACCTTTGCCTTCTGAACGTTATAAAGCTCTAATCAAAGGTTATGAAGCTGGGTGTAGATTGTATGTTGCAGTCGCTCCTACTCCTCCCAGCATGACTTTAGATGATTTCAAAAAACATTTGTATGAAATAATGAAATTTAACCCAGAAGTAATTTTTTGGGAGCCTATTAATGCTCGTGGAACTAATGGCAAGCGAATGATAGCTGCGGGATTAGAATTTACTACTTCCATTATGACTAGAGACTCATGGGCAGAATATTTTAAACGACAATGGAATGATATTGAAGAAGCCGCACATGAAGTAGGCTGTTTAGATCGTCTTCATATTTGGCCTGATCCTGAATTAAGAGGTTATGTTGATGATGCTAAATTAGATAGTTGGTTATATAGACCTACAGTAGAAAAGTGGGACAATCCCAAAATATCAACAACAAGAGTAAAATCTATGAAATCAATTCGTAAAACATCTCAATTAGCTATGTTGACTAAGCATAGAGCATAATTAATAAGTGTTGATAATAACAGTTTTGTTTATCAATTATGACAGAATGTAATGTTATTAGTTATAACTAAATTAAGTTAAAATAAAAGATGAACTCAAAGATAGTCCTAGTTTGAAACCTTACATTTTAGAAATATTTGATGAATGTTATCAAGATGCTAGATTAGAAGCAAGCGATCGCTCACAACTTCCTCTTGACATATTTCCCGTTATCCCCATTGGTTCATTAGAACAAATTTTAGATGATTGGTTGCCAATACAAAAAAATGAAGGATGAAATTTTGTACCATTTGTGTAAGTCTCCTAAAAATTAAGCTGCTGATAAAGACTTACCTAAAGTTTTTGGTTCTGGAAGGGGTTCACCATCTTGTAAACAAGATTCAATTAACATTTCTAAGACTTCCTGAGCATTTTCTAAAGCTTCTTGATATGTGTCCCCATGTGTATGACAAAACTCTCCCCATTCAGGCAGACTGACAACAAAACAATTATCTTCCTGAGACCATTGAATAATTACCGTGTAATGATAACTCATTCTTCTTCTTCCTCTTGAACCTTTTTAATTTCTTCTATTCTTTTGATAGCATTACTAACATCTTTTTCTTGATATTCTTTAGCGTCTTTTCCATCTTTACCTGATATAGTAACTCTCCCAGTAAGTAAGGGATGATACCAGTTAGTATGACTGCCTTTCCCTGTCCGACAGGTAAATCCAGCTTGAAGTAATAAGCTTTTTAATTCTCGGATTTTCTTGGGCATATCTCATACTAATGCACTACTAATTTAACCGCAAGTAGTATACAAGATGTGGGGATAAAGAAGATAAATATTAAGATTCATCACAAAAAAATGAAGGATAAAAAATTCATCCTTCACTCTACAAACTTTATGGTTTTTATTTCCTTATTTCTCAACACCTGTATGGACAGTTTTCACCCATTTGAGGCGTTTTGGTCGGAAAGACATTCGCGCTGTGGTGCTACTCATAACTACTAACCAATGCAACATATATAAACTGCCGCGAAGGGTTTGTAAAAGTACCATTAAATAGGTAGATGGTTTAAATTGTTGATCGGAACGGACGTGCTTTAAACCAGCAAACATTCCTACTACTGACATTCCCAAAGATAAGCCAGTTACAGGACTTAACATGGGGGGACGATGACGAGCGATCGCCATTAAAATATCTGGTATTGCTGCTGTTGGCAAAATATACATTGTCACCATAAAGATCAACAAATCCCAGGTTTTCCTTGTCCCCATACGGTTTTGGAGGATCAGATCCCAGTAGTCTAAATAACGTTGATAACCACCTTCTGCCCATCGGTTACGTTGATGCCAAAGGGCTGTAGCATTAGTAACACCTTCTTCTTGCACCGGAGGATAAAAAACGCATTCAATATCCCATTTATCTAGATGTAACCGGATAGTTAAATCCAGATCATCAGTGATAGTTTCCTCATTCCAACCACCGCAACTAGCCAAAGCTTGACGACGGACAAATTGACCATTTCCGCGGAGTTCACCAATCCCACCGATAGCAGTGCGCTGTTGTTGAAACCAAATATCCAACAACATTTCCGCCATTTGTCCCTTAGTCCAAAAATTTTCCTTAGCATTGGCGATCGCTTTACGCATTTGTACCGCCCCTACCTGTTCTTTTTGAAATAAAGGAACTATTTGTAATAGCAAATCCGGTGTAACTTGGGCATCAGCATCAAATACAGCAATAATGTCTCCCTTTGTCAGTGGTAATACTTGATTTAATGCCCCCGATTTGCCGCCAATAGCGTCAGAATCACGCCTAAATACATTGAGTTGTTGATATTCCTGCTTGAGTTGGGCGAGTAATTGGGGTGTATTGTCTGTACTATTATCATCAATAATCCAGACTTCATATTGACCATTACCGTATTCCAGATTACACAGATTTTTAACTAATCTGCCAATTACCGCTTCCTCATTTTTAGCAGCCACTAACACAGAGACAAAAGGCAAATCCCCCTCTATCTCTTGGGAATGGTGACGGGGTTTGGCAAAAATAATCCCCAAAGCATGAATACCTAGCATTGTTGTCAGTCCGAGGACAAATATCGAACCCCAGGAAACTAAATGCAAGGTAATAGTACCACTCCAGACTATAGTTAAAACTAGAGCAGCTTTGCCTCTACGTCCTTTAAATCGGCCTGGTGGTAGAGACGCGGAATCCGTCCTTACTTCTGATTCCTCATCTACTGATAGGTCAGTAAAGATAGAGTCAAGGGGATCAGAGTTTCCGTTATAAGCATCATTTTCAGGACAGGAATTCGCCGGCATAGGTTACATAATTCAAAAACATCTATGCTATGTAGCTTTTATTTACAGATTAATACTGTAACAGATTCCTGTCCACCTAATTATAACTTGCTGAAAAATTTTTTCAGCAACCCCCATTTAAAGTTTAATTTCTGCCCTTAATACTGTTGTATCACTTGTATTTGTGATTTGGAACCCAAGTTTTTCACATACTCGCTGCATACCTGAATTGTCAGCTAAAATATCAGCATAGATACAGCAACTTTTCTCGTTTTTACCAACTTCTAGCAATCTGCGGAGTAATTCTGTCCCTAAGCCTTGATATTGAAATTTGTCGCTAACTAGCATCGCAAATTCTGCCGCATTACTACCATGTAATTTACTTAATCTTCCTACTGCTAATATTTCCCGCTTTTCTGTTTCGGGATTTTGGTATTCTGCAACTAAAGCCATTTCTCGATCATAGTCAATAAAGCATATTCGGGTGAGTCGTTCATGGGTAATGCGTTGACTCAATTTAATCATGTGGAAATAGCGAAAATAAACACTCTCTTCTGATAGGGTTTTGTGAAATTCTACCATTAATGGTTCGTCTTCGGGACGAATAGGACGAATAGTAATTGGTGTACCATTGTTCAATTTCCAATTACTAATATATTGACTAGGATAGGGACGAATAGCTAATTTTGGTAATTGATGTTTTTCCACATCAGCAGAATGTAAAACTATCCGCGCATCTAAGGCAATTAATCCTCCAGGATGTATAGGAGTGGGAGGAATAGCCAACAACGGATTAATATCAATTTCTTTAATCCCAGGTTGTTCCACAACTAATTGACTAAATTCTACCATTAATTGTTCAAGAGCAGCAATATCAATACTTTTCCTTCCTCTGACTCCTTGCAAAGCTTTATAAATTTTGGTTTGTTCCATCATCCGTCGTGCTAGGGTAGTATTAAGAGGCGGCAGGGCAATAGAACTATCTTGAAACACTTCCACCAATTGTCCCCCAGCACCAAATAATAATACAGGTCCAAATTGCGGATCTAAACTACTCCCAATAATCAATTCATAGCCATCAGTTTTGATCATTGGTTGTACAGTTACACCCAAAAAATCTTCCGCTTTGGCTTTCTCTTTTACGGATTTTTGAATATTTTGAAAAGCACATTTTACCGATTCTGCATTTTGCAAATTTAATTGCACACCACCCACATCAGTTTTATGGGTAATTGTCTGAGAATAAAGTTTTAAAACTACCGGATAACCCAGATTTTCTGCACATTCAACCGCTTTATCCACAGTTTCCGCAATGCAACCAGCCACCACAGGGATACCGTAAGCGGCTAAAATTTCCTTAGATTCAAATTCCGTGAGAATTGTTCTTCCTGCTGTTTTTGCAGCTTGAATAATATTTTCCACTTTAGCACAATTGCGAGTATTCACATCACAAATTAATGTTGGTAAAACCGGAGTTTCATAAATACCGCGCAGGTTATAACTCGACTTCCACATATAACTAAATACTCGCGCTGCTGTATCAGGATAAGCATAAGTGGGAATACCTTGATTGTTAAGAATTTGTTCTCCCTCGGCTATATCTGCACCACCCATCCAACTAGCTAAAATTGGTTTATTTGACATTTGTGCGTAGGGTTTTAGTTGTGCCGCTGTTTGGGTAGGATCTGTCATTGATTGGGGTGTTAAAATCACTAATAAACCATCACTATTGGGATCTTGTGCCGCAATTTCTAAGGCTTTTGTATAACGTTGGGGGTCAGCATCCCCTAAAATATCAATAGGATTATTATGACTCCATTGCGGTGGTAAAATGTCATTTAAGGAAGTCATTATTTCTGGAGAAATTGCTGCTAATTCTCCTCCACTTTCAATTAATGTATCTGTTGCTAATACTCCCGGACCGCCAGCATTAGTTAAAATTGTTAGCCGGGGACCTTGGGGACGGGGTTGTTTTGCTAATACTTCCGACATATCAAATAAATCAGAAATACTATTGACTCGTAACACCCCACAACGGCGAAAAGCTGCATCTAAAACAGCATCACTTCCTGCTAATGATCCTGTGTGAGAAGCGGCTGCTTTAGCTGCGGCTGGTGTCCGACCAGCTTTAATCACAATTATCGGTTTTGTTAAAGCCACTTCTCGCGCTGCTGATAGGAAGGAACGCGCATTCCCAATGGATTCCATATAAATTACAATACTTTTAGTCTGGGGGTCATCACCAAGATAATAAATTAAATCTCCCCAACTAATATCTAACATTGAACCAATGGAAATAAAGGCACTAAAACCCACATTTTCTTGAAAACTCCAGTCTAGAATTGCTGTACATAAAGCTCCACTTTGACTAATAAAACCAACATTTCCTGGACGCGCCATTTTACTGGCAAAGGTAGCATTTAAACCAGAAATTGGATTCATTACTCCTAAACAATTAGGACCGATAATTCTAATTTTTCCTCTTTGTGCTTGTTGGATAATTTCCTGTTCTAAAGCGATACCTTTTTCTCCAGATTCTTTAAAACCAGCGGAAATAATGATTGCTCCTTTTATTCCAGCATTAACGCAATCAGATATAATTTGGGGTACAGTTTGTGCTGGTGTAACGATAACGGCTAAATCTATTTTTTCGGGAACATCAAAAATAGTCGGATAAGCTTTAATTCCTAATACGCTATGACGGTGAGGATTAATCGGAAAAACTGTTCCTCCAAAGGGATTAGTGATTAAGTTCCAAAGCAAAGTTCGTCCTACACTTCCGGGTTTTTCAGTAGCACCAATTACGGCTACAGTTTTGGGAATAAATATCGCATCTAGGGGATTAACGATATCATAAACTTTATTGCTAATTCTTTGGTTAGATGTTTCCATACATACTCCTATGAATTTGTGATTATTTTGGATTTTGCTGAATGAAGGTATGAATTTGTTTCACGCAGAGTCGCAGAGTCGCAGAGAGGAAGAGAAATGGAATTTTTTATCCTTTATTAATAATGTTAATGATTTTTGTTAAAGCTATACTAATTCCTTGTTCTGCTATTGGTGAAAGACTATCTCCTAATTCAAAGTTAACCCCTGGTACTGTTATTAACCAAGCTGGTGGACTATAACCATAGAGGGATTTTGTTAAGGCTAAAAGATATGTAGGCTTAATGCTATGTCCTATGATCATCCTAGATTCAGTAGGTAGTATAGATTCTACTTGCACATTTTGCAATTCTGAATTCAAACTAGCATCTACAAAAATTGCTAAATTGACATTTGCCAAATTTGCTGCTAATTCTGGAGTGAGTTGGTGAACTGCTAAAGATTGGACATGAGATAGATGCCAGAGATTGATGAGATTTGCTACTCTAGGACCAATAGCATCATCACTGAGTAATTCATTTCCATAACCAATCACTATTGTAGCTTTCATTATTTTTAATTTATCTGTGTTTATCTGCGGTTAACTATTCTGGAAATTTTGCTCCATACAGTTTCAGCTTAATTTTGAATATGAGACTAAGTAGGTTAGCATTGAAAATCGTCGTTATGGCAAGGCAAGAGGCAAAAGGCAAGAGGCAAGAGTGAAGAGGGTTTGGGCGATTTTACTTTTCTTTACATAGATTGGTTTTATTGTGTTCACCTACTTAAGAGCAAAATTTGAGTACATTATGAGAAAACACAAAAATTCTCAAAACAAACTTATGTGAACAGGACATTTATTTTCTGACTTATTTGTTATAATATTATGAATCTGGATGGTTTCCATTAAACCATTAAACTTTTTAGATAAATTGTGAGGCTGTTTTATGCCTGAAGTGAATTTTCAACAACCAATTAATAGTGCTGCTAGGATTGTAGAAGAATATACGATGGGAAAAAGAGACTTTGAAAGAGCAGAATTAGATGATGCTAATTTACAAAGTTTGGATTTAAAAGGCTCTGATTTCAGCTATGCTGATTTGAGTAGAGCCAACCTTGGGGGTGCAAATCTGCGAGGATGTGATTTGAGTTTTGCTGATTTAAGTGAAGCTAATTTACAAAATGCAGATTTACGCGGAGCAATGTTATTTTCCGCGAATTTGCGTCAAGCTAATCTAGAAGGGACGCATTTAAAAAAGGCAGACTGTGATCATAACACCCATTTTCCCAAGAATTTTGACCCTATTGCAGCAGGTGTAAGTATGAGTGAACTATAGATACTGGTGCGGCTATATCAGCCGCTAATTCTTATACTAAGTAGGTTGGCGTTGAAAATTGTCGTTATGGCAAGGCAAAAGGCAAGAGGCAAGAGTGAAGAGGGTTTGGGCGATTTTACATTTCTTTACACAGTTTGGTTTTATTATGTTCACCTACTTAGTATTCTTTTGAATTGTTATATTTACCCCACTTTATCACTTGACAATTAAAATAGCACATTTTCTCAATTTTTGTAAATTTTAATTTTATAACTTAATTTTTTCCTGGGAATACTTTAGTTAAATCTAAGATTAATTCCGGGAGAGATGGCAATTTTACAGACTCATTAGGGAGGATAATTGATTTGTAACGATAGCCAAATTTACCTTGTAAATCTTGATATCAGTAGCAAGAGTCATAAAATTTAGGTAATATGAGTTTAGCTTAAATTATATCATATAAATACCAGATACCCAGATCCCCGACTTCTTAGAGAAGTCGGGGATCTAAATACTTAATTATGATAAATTTGATTAACTATAGTGCCATTTGTGTCCACTACTTCTATTAATAAAGGCATTTGTCCCATTGCATGAGTTGAACAACTCAAACAAGGATCAAAAGTCCTAATTCCGGCTTCAACTCGGTTTAACATTCCTTCTTTTATGTTATCACCTTGGATAAAATGACGGGCAATTTGGGCAACTGTCCGATTCATGGCTAAGTTATTTTGACCAGTAGCAATAATCAAATTTACTTTTAACATTAAACCATTTTCATCAACTTGATAATGATGAAATAATGTCCCTCTTGGGGCTTCACTAACACCAACTGCCTCTAGGCAATTAATACCAGCTTCAGCACAGAGACGATTTGATAAAATATCTGGGTCATCAAGGATAATCTCTATATGTTCAATTGATGCTAAAATTTCAATTAACCGCGCATAATGATAGAAAAATGATGATTTAACAGTTCCGGTTCCATAACTACGAAATTCTTTTAATTCTGTGTCTGCTAAAGGTGTGCCAATCTGACTACAGATATTTAATCTAGCTAATGGTCCGACGCGATACATTCCACTATCTAAACGACAATGATCTGTGGTATCAGGATAACCTAAAGGAAGATAATAAGGTGATTTTAAATAAGAATCTGCTTGGACTGCTTCACCAATAAATTCATGATAGTTAGCAGCATCAAGATTATCAGCAACAATGTTTCCTCCACTATCAACAAATCGGATATGTCCATCATAAGTTTCCCATAAACCTTCAGGACTGACTAAACCCATAAATAAACTAGGAAAATTACCAAAAGTTTTTGCTTCTTTTTCATAAGTTTTTAATAGGGTTTTAAATAAAGCTATGGCACTAATTACAGTGGCTTTGGCTTCAGGAATTTTTTGCTGAATGTGGGTGCGATTTTCTGTTGTTAAAGGGTCACGAACTCCACCAGGAACAGCCCAGGAAGGATGAATTTTTTTCCTCCTAATAATTCAATGATTTCTTGTCCAAATTGGCGTAAACGGATTCCACCTCTGGCTAATTCCGGTTCAGCGGCAATTAAACCAAAGATATTGCGGTTTTCGGGTTCGCTATCCATGCCCAATAATAGGTCTGGTGCGCTGAGGTGAAAGAAGCTGAGGGCATGAGATTGGATGATTTGCCCTAAATTCATCAAACGGCGTAATTGAGAGGCTGTTTTGGGGATTGTAACGGCTAATATTTTATCCCCTGTTTTGGCTGATGCTAATAAGTGACTGACTGGACAAATACCGCAAATTCTCGCCGTAATTCCTGGCATTTCTGGAAACGGACGACCGACACAAAATTTTTCAAACCCACGAAATTCTGTAACATGAAATCTAGCATCATTTACTTGACCTTCATCATCTAAATAAATGCTAATTTTCGCGTGTCCTTCAATGCGAGTAACGGGGTCAATAACAATTGTTTTCATAATTAATCGGTGATTGGTAATTAGATAAAATTGTAGGTTGGGTTGACGTAAGGAAACCCAACATTTCCGCAACATTATCAAAGATTTTGTTGGGTTATGCCTACGGCTCCCGTAAGGGATACACTTTGTTCTACCCAACCTACGGATATTAATTACAAATCATAAAACCTAGATTCTGTGAATTCTGGATATTCATCACAGTAATCTTCAAAGGCAGTTTTCAGAGGTTTTTCAGCGAGTTGGTGGGCAATTTCGGCTTGAATTTCTTCTACTACATCCCAAGCGGCTGCACATTCTGCGGAATTGATGCCTTTTTCTGCACAAACAATTCGAGCTTTTTTAATTTCATCTTGTAATTCTTGTTCTAATAAAAATGAGCGCGGTTGTTCTAAACAAGTACTTCTGGCTAAGATATCAGTAAGTGAGATTATTCCTAATAATTTACCACTAATTACAGGCGCACGGCGGAGATGATGATTAGCAAATAATCTGGCTACATATTCTAAACCCAATTCTGGATTAACGACAATACAAGGTTTAGTCATAATTTCATAAACACGGATTTTATTTGGATCTTTGCTATAGGAAATTACCTTATAAACAATGTCGCTTTCTGTGATAATTCCATAAGCATCTTGTTCATGACGACGATCTACAATTAATGCTCTCCAATCTCTTGCTTTCATTAAATCAACTGCTTCTTTGACTGTTGCTGAATTGCGAATCATTGCCACATCTTTAGTCATTACATCTGCTGCTGTTAACATAATTCACCTCGAAAAAATAGGAGTCAGGAGTCAGGAGGAAGAAAGAAGATATAGGGGTTATCTGTTGAGTTAAATATAAGAACCCCGCCCCCAACCCCCTCCCCGCAAGCAAGGAGGGGGCTATAATGGATGTATTTATTTGGTTATAATTACTAATTAACCAAATTTAATCATTTCTCTGCCGACAATTTCCGGTTTTTCTCCTTTTAATAGTGGTTCAAGTGCGGCACGAATCCGATGTGCTGAAGGGGGACAACCGGGTAAATAAATATCAACTGGTACTACCTTATGCACAGGGAGAACTGTATCTAGTAAAGGGGGAACAATTCCTGGGGAATTGGGAATTTGTTGATTAATATCTGCTTCTTGAATATAAGCTAATTGTAGGGCTGGTTCAGCACCACCTGCAAGATTACGTAAAGCGGTAACATTACCAGTAACAGCACAATCACCAAAGGAAATTATTGTTTTAGTCCGGTTTCTAATTTTGTGAATTAATTCTAAATGTTCTTCATTGGCGATCGCACCTTCAACTAATACGATATCTACACCTTCGGGATATTCTTTAATATCAGCTAAGGGACTATAAACTATATCTACTTGTGCGGCTAAATCTATTAACCATTCGTCCAAATCGAGAAAGGACATATGACAACCAGAACACCCACCTAACCAGACTGTTGCTAATTTGATTTTAGTCATTTTTTCACCTTTTCAGTTTTCAGTGGAAATTAATGATTGCCATTCTTTGACAACATGAATGGGAACTGCGATATTAATGAAGTTTGTACTGGGAAGGGGTATAGATAAAGTTAAAGATTCTGGAGGTAATTGAGGTAAGATTTCTGTCAAATCATATTGACCAACAGTTGGTGCTGGGGCTTCCTCTAAAAATACATCAGCAGCATTCCAAACTTTACCTGTTGTTGAGGTGATTTTTAAAGGTTGGGGATGAATTAACTCACCAACACTAGGAAAACCAACTAGGCGAAGATTTATATTCGATGGTTGATCCGAATACACTTGTTTAAATAATACAACTTGCCAGACTTTTCCTGATTGATCATCTAATTTCACTTGTGAACGGTAAATAATTTCTTCGGGAGGATTTCCTATCTGAGTAACAGCAGCAATTACTTTTCCAGATGATAGATTTGCTAAACCAAGGAATATAAATGTTGTCAATATCCCTACTAATAGAATTCGCTTAAATATTTGTTGAATATGCGGTAACATGAGATTTCATTTTAAATTATGCTAATGACTAATGACTAAAAATTCCACTGCTTTTTATTTCTTGCAGTTACTAAAAATTCAATTTTGCCCCGATCATGTTTCATTTCACCGACACTTGAACCTTTATCAAATAATGCTCCTGTGGGACAGGCATTCACACATTTACCACAGGAAGTACAGGTCTGGGAAGTTCCCCAAGGTTGATTTAAATCAGTAATTACATGAGATTTTGAGCCTCTTCCTGCCATATCCCAAGTATGTGCGCCTTCAATTTCATCACAGACACGAATACAGCGAGTGCAAAGCACACAACGATTATGATCTATGCCAAAAAGATGATGGGAAGTGTCAACAGTTCGCTGAGGATTTTGATATTCTAAGCGGAGATGATCCATGCCCATTTCTATGGCTAAATCTTGTAATTCACAGTTACCATTAGCAACACAAATGGAACAAATGTGATTACCTTCAGCAAATAACATTTCTACAATTGTCCGCCGGTATTTTTGTAAGCGATCGCTATTTGTATTCACCTCCATTCCTTCTGTAACTTTAGTCACGCAAGCAGGTTGTAATTTATTACTTCCTGCAATTTCCACTAAACATAAACGACAAGCACCAATATCACCCACACCTTCTAAATGACATAATGTAGGAATATGAATACTAGCTTCCTGCGCTGCTTCTAGTAAGGTTTCATCCTCACGAGCGCTAATCAATTCCCCATTTATTGTTAAAGTTTTTACAGTCATAGTAATTTGGTAATGGGTAATGGGTAATTGGTAATTCTTAATCCTGAAAATCCTTTAATCCTGGAAATCCTGATTCAGACAGTTTCCCTGACTAATTCCAAATATTCATCTCGAAAATATTGCAAAGTGCTAAAAACTGGATTTGGTGCAGACTGTCCTAAACCACATAAACTGGTGTGTTTTACCATGTCGCAAAGTTCCTCCAATAAATCTAAATCAGCGAGCGAACCTTTTCCTTGACTAATCTTTGTTAATAAACCGTGTAATTGCACAGTTCCCACACGACAAGGAATGCACTTACCGCAAGATTCATCCATGCAGAATTCCATGAAAAAGCGGGCGACATCTACCATATTTGTAGTTTTATCCATGACAATCATTCCCCCCGAACCCATCATTGAACCCAAGGCGGTTAAAGATTCATAATCCACAGGTGTAGCAAAAGCCGACGCAGGAATACATCCCCCTGAAGGTCCGCCGGTTTGTACTGCTTTAGCTATACCATTGTCGGGAACACCTCCTCCCATTTCCTCAACAATTACTTGTAAAGATGTTCCCATTGGGACTTCTATTAAACCCGTGTTGCGGATGTTTCCAGCTAACGCAAATACCTTTGTACCTTTGCTTTTACCAATGCCGATATTAGCAAACCAGTCAGCACCTTTACGAATAATCGGCGCAATATTGGCAAAGGTTTCCACATTGTTAATTAACGTCGGATAGCCCCATAAACCGGACTCAGCCGGGTATGGTGGACGGGGATGGGGGACACCACGTTTACCTTCAATTGAAGCCATTAACGCCGTTTCTTCACCGCAGACATAAGCACCCGCACCGATACGGATTTCTACTTTAAAATCAAAGGGAGAGTCGAAGATTTGTGAACCCAAAAGTCCTAAGTGTTGGGCTTGATGAATTGCCGTTTCCAGGCGTTTGATAGCAATGGGATATTCTGCCCTAACATAAATATAGCCTTGATTTGCACCAATGGAGTAGGCAGCGATCGCCATCCCTTCCAAAACCCGATGGGGATCACTTTCTAATACACTCCTATCCATGAATGCACCGGGATCACCTTCATCAGCATTGCAAATTACAAACTTCTTCTCAGCCTTTGATTTTGCTACCGTTCCCCATTTTAAACCTGTGGGATAACCAGCACCACCGCGCCCCCTTAAACCGCTTTTAGTAATAGTTTCTATTACCTGACTGGGTTTCATTTCCCGCAGCACTTGGTAAAGGGCTTGATAACCATCAGCCGCAATGTAAGCTTGAATGCGTTCGGGGTCAATTTTACCACTATTTTCTAGGACAATCGGTAATTGACGGCTGAAAAATGGCTCATTTAAATCACCCTCCTGTAAATTTGTGACTTCTCCATTTACCCCCGCCATAATTGCTGCTGCATTTTCTGGGGTAACTTTTTGATACAATTTTGATGCGGGCGGATTTTCCCGATTTTCCACCTGTACCAATGGTCCTTGACAACATAGACGCATACAACCCACACCAGAAACCTGCACAGTATCTTCTAAACCCGCAGCTTTCACAGATGCTTCCAGATTGTCCTTCACAGCTTGAGAATCAGAAGAGAGACAACCCGCAGCCGTACAACAGCGAATTTGCACAGATTTCCGTTGAGAAAGCTCCTTTTGGGCAATTTCTAATAATTCACTTAGTTCCATTTTGCCACCATTCTCCCACTTTTTCGCAAACCGATTCCGGGGTTTGATTACCTAAAATAGCACCATCAAACACTACCGCAGGGGCAATTCCACAAGCCCCCAAACATCTAGCCGTCATCAAAGAAATTTGACCATTTGCGGTAGTTTCTCCTGCGTGAATTTGCGTAATTTTTTCCAACTGGGTTAAGATCGCCGTTGAGCCTTTGACATAACAAGCTGTACCCGTACAAACCACACAATTATGAACCCCTTTCGGTGCTAGGGAAAACAAATGATAGAAAGTAGCCACTCCATAAACGCGACTAGGTGGCAACTTCAGACTATGGGAAATGTACAGCAATAAATCCAGTTCTAAATAACCAAATAATTCAGAAGCCCGATGCAGAATTTCAATAAGTGCATCTTGTTGATATTGATGACGCTTAATAGTTGCGTCTAACATCTTTAAACGCTTGTCTCCACTGGGATGAGTTAAAGAAGGTGGAACTGATGTTTTCATATTTTTTCACAAAATCCATTAGACATCTCCAAAAATTAAATATGCCTATCCTAGAACCCTTGTAGAGACGTTCCATGGAACGTCTCTACTTTTCTGGAGATGTATATTAACTTATCCGTCTTTATCTGCGTTCATCTGCGGTTAATAATTCTGGAAATCTGATTCTATGCAGCCTCATCTAGCATTACTTACTAACTGTAAGTAGGTGAACACAATAAAACCAAACTGTGTAAAGAAATGTAAAATCGCCCAAACCCTCTTCACTCTTGCCTCTTGCATGAGTGCCTTTTGCCTTGCCATAACGACAATTTTCAACACCAACCTACTTAGTAGCTGCTGAAGAAACATTTGCCGCTTGGGAACTCATAGGAATATGGACAATCTGCACTGAACAAGGTGCATGATGTAAAACATAATTACTCACACTACCGAGAAAAAATTCCGCCAGTCCAGAACGTCCCCGTCTTCCCATGATAATTAAGTCAGCATTCCAGTCAGTGGCTAATTCACAAATCATTCGTCCTGGACTACCAGTATTTTGGGTAAATTCTGTATTAACACCAGATGTATTAGCTTGGGCGCTCCATGACTGTAACATTTGCCAACCTTCGTTTTTAAATTTTTCCCAATGCTCTTGGTATAATTTAAAACTTTGCTCGTTCCAACCGGGATAGTAGTCAATATTGGGGAAAACCAGTGCCTCTGGACTACCTTCCTCTTCCTGTGATAAAACGTGCAGTAACATTAAATTCGCAGATGTGATCTTGGCTAAAGATAAAGCTTGCTCAAAAACTTTTATACTCATGTCCGAGCGATCTACTGCGACTAAAATTTTCTTAAACATATATACCTCGATGTTAGTTTGCTAACTAATGATAATGAGTATATTCGGCTTTTTAGGTTAATATTTGGTAAAAGCATCCTTAATATTCACCAACAATTGTACAGCAGAAGTCGGGAGTAGCAGCTTTATATGGCATAGTTTCGTAATTAAATTTTACACTTTGTCTAACTGGAATATCCTGGATTTATCGGTCAAGAATTTGGCAATTAAGGCTTGATATTTACACTATACAAGTAAGAAAAAAATTGCATCTTATCTAAGATAGATTAACAGATGTTAAAATTTATTTCTCTGTGGCGATAATATGTAAATCTATGTGCTGATCTCTAATTAACTCCAGCAAGCGTTGTGTAAAAGAGCGTTTAAAAAATCTTTTCCATCGGGGTTGTTGACTTTCGCCAATGACTATTTGGGTGATATGATTAGTTGCGGCAACTTGGGCGATCGCCTGAGCGACATTGTTACTTTTAACATGAAGAAATTCACCACCAAATTCTCGGCATAGTTTCTCACAAGTATGAATATGTAAACTTTCTTCTTTAGTCAAAAACCGTTCAGGGTCAGCGATGAATACAGTATATAATTTAGCATTCATATAATTAGCAATTCGCGCCCCACGTCGTAATAATTGAATCGAATTTGGATAGGTAGATACACATATCAAAACTCGCTCATGGACAGTGCGAATTTGCCCAGGAGAGATGGAAGTATTTGCCTCTTCCTCAACTGTATCTGCGACTTCTCTTAATGCTAATTCTCGCAAAGCAATCAGGTTACGACGCTGAAAAAAGTTTTCTAAAGATTGCTCAATTTTATTAGCAGCATAAATTTTACCCTCCCGTAACCGTTCTTCTAAAGTTTCTGGAGTTACATCAATGACAACCACAGCATCAGCTTCATCCAGCAACCGATCTGGAATGCGTTCTCGGACGACAACACCCGTAATTCCGGCTACTAAATCATTCAAACTTTCTAAATGTTGAATATTCACAGTAGAGTAAACATCTATGCCGGCTGCTAAAATCAATTCTACATCTTGATAGCGTTTTTCTCTAAGTGAACCAGGAATATTTGTATGTGCTAATTCATCAACTAATACCAATTGGGGAGAGCGGTTTAAAATTGCCTCTGTGTCCATTTCTTGGAGGTTGATATTTTTATGAATATTGGCTTTTTGCGGAACTACTTCTAATCCTATAGCTTTGAAAGCAGTATCTTTGCGTCCATGAGTTTCGATAATGCCAATAACAACATCAATACCTTCTTGTTGCAGTTGATGTGCTTCTTCTAGCATTCTGTAAGTTTTTCCCACACCAGGAGCCATACCAATGAATATTTTATGCTTTCCGCGTCGAGCAGGACGAATATAAGAACTGTCAGGGGAGGGCGTATGGGGGTAAGACATAATAATAACTAGGGTTTGCGGAAAAGTCTTTTCATTCGGGCTAGTAGTTTGTCAACCCTAAAATGACGGGTGAAGGCAAGCAGGGGGAGGTAGGGGAGGTAGGGGAGGTAGGGGAGGTAGGGGAGGTAGGGGAGGTAGGGGGGTAGGGGGGTAGGGGAGGTAGGGGAGGTAGGGGGGTAGGGGAGGTAGGGGGGTAGGGGAGGTAGGGGGGTAGGGGAGGTAGGGGCGCAGGGCCTGCGCCCAATCAGGAGTCAGGAGGAAGAATTGGAGGGAGGCAAGAATAATATTAAATCTGAAAAAGTGACCGATAAATAAACCTGGAAGCGATAAAATCCAGATGACATCTTCAATTATCAATATGGCTCCTTTACCCGATTATCGTCCCAAACAAATGTCTCTTGGTCCATTGGAAGCAGAAATTCTCAATATCGTCTGGGAACTGAGTTCTGTTACTGTCAAAGATGTACACGATCGCATTTTAGCTGATCCTAACCGCGAATTGGCTTATACTTCCGTAACTACAGTTCTCCGTCGGTTGACGGAAAAAGGCTGGTTAGCTTGCAATAAACAAGGAAAAGCCTTTTATTGGCAGCCTTTACTGACTAAACAACAAGCAGAGGTAATTAAGGCACATGATCAATTACAGCGATTTTTAGCAGTGGTAAATCCTGATGTGATTGCGGCATTTGCTGATAGTTTAGATCAAGCTGCTAGTGACCAAATCGAAGCGATCGCTAAACGCATCCAAGCAGCACGGGAAGCCAGAGGAGAAAAGTAACATTATGCATCTACTGATGATTATCACCGCTGTTACCATTGCTTGGTGGTTGCGATTCTTTGGTAGAATCCCCCAGGGAAATTGGTATTTACGCTGGCAAAAAACCCTATTTTTATTCCTTTTTCCCCCCTTACTCATCTTCATGACAGTTACCTCCGTCGTCTGTATGGGGACACAGGGAAAAATGGGCGGAATGTACACCGACTCCTTCAGCTATCTCCTGTCCTTAATTTTTCTGGGATTTTTTAATATCTTAGGTATCAAACTAGCTTTTCAGGGCTGGAAAGCCATTCAATCCGCCCGTGAATGCCCCCAAATTACCTTAGATGGTAAATCTGCCCGACTTCTACAAACAGGAGCTTTATTTGCCGGACAAATGGGTTTTTGGCAACCTGAATTAGTCGTTAGTCAAGGACTACTACAAACCCTCTCTCCAGCCCATCTAGAAAGTGTTTTAGCCCACGAACAAGGGCATTATCAGTATAGGGATACGTTTTGGTTCTTTTGGCTGGGCTGGATGCGTTCTTGTACCGCTTGGTTGCCAAATACAGAGCCTTTATGGCAAGAATTGTTAGTTTTACGAGAATTACGAGCTGATAGTTACGCTGCATCCCAAGTAGATCCTTTAATATTAGCAGAATCCTTGTTATTGGTCGTTAGCAACAACTCTACAATCTCAGATATTTGTTGTGCAGCTTTGGGTTCAGGCGATCGCTTGGAACAAAGAATTGAAGCCTTATTAACACCACCTGAACCAATATCAGCAGCACAATTACCCTCCTGGCGGATTTTTCTCCTCGCCTTTCTCCCTCTCATTACAGTCGTATTTCACACTTGAATAATTTCCTCTCTATTTTCTAGAGAGGAGGAAAAAACTCAAGTGCTACAACTACCAATTAAGTTGGTAAATATTATAGATACTTATTCATACAATCTTGTAAAAAGTAATCTTAAATACAGTTTTTGTCCAATTTTTAAGATAAATCATCTGGAATAGGTTTATTTTCTCAATGAAGTTTTACCAAGATAATTGGTAATTAATATAGTAATCTTGGTGAAAGTATACCAAATTAACACCAGCACTAAAAATTTCCCCCATCCTGTTTACCAATGAAAAGCAGAAAATTATTAGTCTTTATTACTACAGCCTTAGTCACTTTGCTACTGACAATTGGCTTACCCAGCCTAATTTCATCCCCGGTTTCCGCACAATCCAATACCAACTTAATCATATCCGCTGCTGCTAGTTTAAAAGAGGTACTAGAAGAAATTAAACCCCTTTACCAACAAAGTAAAACAAACGTCAAAATAAATTATAACTTTGGTAGTTCCGGTGCATTACAGCAACAAATAGAACAAGGTGCGCCGGCGGATATTTTTATATCTGCGGCAAAAAAACAAGTAGATACTTTAGAACAAAAAGGACTTTTGGTGGCAGGAACTCGGAATATCATTGCTAAAAATAAATTAGTTTTGGTAGTCCCTAAAAATGCCGTTGGTATCACTAGTTTCTACAATCTTAAAGATGCCAAAGTCAAAAAAATTGCTATTGGTGAACCCAGAACTGTACCCGCAGGACAATATGGACAACAAGTATTAGAAAAGTTAAAAATTTGGTCAGAAATTAAATCAAAATTGGTTTTTGCAAATAACGTGCGTCAGGTTTTAGCATCTGTAGAAACTGGTAATGTTGATGCAGGGTTAGTTTATATAACTGATGCCAAAATCTCTGATAAAGTCAAAGTTGTAGTTACAGCCGATGAAAAATACCACTCTCCCATTATTTATCCCTTAGCAGTTGTTAAACGTAGCAAAAATGTTGATACTGCTAAAGAATTTTCCCAATTTTTATCTAGCAATCAAGCTAAAGCTGTATTCAAAAAATATGGGTTTATTCTGCCTTAGTCATAATTGAGTTAATTAAGTAACAAACATCTTTATTAAAACTATGCCACAGGATTTATCACCGCTTTGGATATCGTTAAAAACGGCTTTATTAGCAACATTTATCACTTTCTTTTTGGGTATATTTGCTGCTTATTGGATGTTGGGATATCGTGGTAAAGGTAAATCCTTAATTGAGGGGATATTTGTCGCACCGTTGATTTTACCCCCCACTGTGGTTGGGTTTTTACTGCTGATATTCTTTGGGAAAAATGGTCCAGTGGGTAAACTACTAGAACCCTTCAATACGACAGTTATATTTACTTGGTATGGTGGGGCGATCGCTGCTATAGTAGTTTCATTCCCATTGATGTATAAAACTGCATTGGCAGCTTTTAGTCAAATTGATACCAATTTACTGCGAGTAGCCAGAACATTAGGTGCGAAAGAATTGACAATTTTTTGGCGGATTAGTTTACCCCTAGCATTTCCAGGGATTATTGCTGCCACCACCTTAGCATTTGCGCGGGCTTTAGGTGAATTTGGGGCAACTTTGATGTTAGCAGGAAATATTCCTGGACAAACGCAAACTATCCCAATGGCCATATATTTCGCAGTAGAAGCTGGGGCAATGAATGAAGCTTGGTTTTGGTCAATTACCATGATGATCATTTCCCTTTCAGGGATTATTCTAGCTAATTTTTGGCAAGAACTTGCATATAAATCAAGATTGACAAAACCATCTCAAAATCAAATAGAATTAGCAAACAAATCTTCTTTATTATTAGAAGATTCTTCCCCAAATGGCTTATTTTTAGATATTGACAAAAGACTGGCTAATTTTCATCTTCAAGTTACCTTAAATACTGATAATCAACCATTGGGATTATTGGGAGGTTCTGGGGCAGGAAAAAGTATGATTTTGCGTTGTATTGCTGGCATAGAAACACCAAATAAAGGAAAAATAGTTTTAAATAATCGGGTATTATTTGACTCCGAAAAGAAAATTGATCTGCCCATTCATCAACGCCGAATTGGTTTTTTATTCCAAAACTATGCCCTATTTCCACATATTACTGTAGCGGAAAATATCGCCTTTGGCATACCCAAATCTGTCAACGTTAAGGAAGAGGTAGAAAAGCAGTTAATAACCATGCAATTACAAGGATTTGGCGATCGCTATCCGCACCAACTTTCCGGGGGACAACAGCAACGGGTAGCATTAGCTAGGGCTTTAGCAAGCAAACCAGAAGCACTACTTTTAGATGAACCATTTTCCGCTTTAGATACCCATCTTCGCAGTCAATTAGAACAACAAGTTACAGAAATTCTGGATGATTATTCTGGAGTAACTTTATTTGTTACTCATAATATGGAAGAAGCCTATCGCCTATGTCCCAATCTATTAGTATTAGAACAGGGAAAAGAAGCACATCATGGTTCTAAATATGAGATTTTTCAACATCCTGCAAGTATAAATGTCGCCCAACTTACAGGTTGTAAAAACTTTTCCCGTGCTAGTATTTTATCTCCTCAACAAATAGAAGCAATTGATTGGGATTGTACTCTCCAAGTCAGAGAAAAAATGCCTTCAGGATTATCTCATGTTGGTATTCGCGCTCATCATTTAATTTTCACTAAAGATCCGCAAAAAGTAAACACCTTTCCCTGTTATTTAGTGCGTACCAGTGAAACACCTCACCGCATGACAGTATTTCTCAAACTACATTCTTTTGGTAATCATCCCCATGATTATCACTTACAAGGAGAAATATATAAAGAAAAATGGGAAAATATTCAAAATCAACCTTTTCCCTGGTATGTGCAATTAGAACCTTCGCAATTACTCTTAATGGATTGACACTCTCAGAGGATGTTTGAAAAGTATCAGAATTAATCGAGATCCCCCAACCCCCCTTACAAAGGGGGGCTAAATTCCTTAAAGTCCCCCTTTTTAAGGGGGATTTAGGGGGATCTGCGGGTGTCAGATCCCACACGAAAAAGTTTTCAAACAACCTCTCAGGTCTAAAGACACTGAGATTCTTTAATCAAGACTCCCCTGATATAGCGGTATGCACTTGAATAAGATACATCATAAGCCCCCTCCTTGCTTGCGGGGAGGGGGTTGGGGGTGGGGTTATTGTCTTTCACTCAGCCAAGAACCGCTATATAAGCTTTAACTAACAAATCAATTCCAGTAATCGCCCCACCAACAACAACAGCATTAGCGCCTAAATCCAAAGCTTTTCTAGCCATTTCTGGGGAAGAAACACCACCTTCACAAATCACAAAAGTATCCAGATTTTCTACGATTTGGGTGAGTAATTCCCAACCAGGAGGAGAAAAGTTTTGAGTTGCTGTTGTGTAGCCAAAAAGAGTAGTTCCCACAATATCCGCACCGGCATTAACAGCTAATTGTGCAGCCTCGTAAGTATCTACATCTGCCATAACTGGCTTATTTAACTGCTGATGAATTAGAGTAATAATATCTGCCAACTTTTCATCACCGGGGCGATATCTAGTAGTAGCATCTATGGCAATAATATCTGCACCTGCTTCAGATACAGCCACAGCATGATGAAATTGTGGTGTAATATAAACATCAGAACCAGTTATTACTTGTTTCCAAAGTCCAATAATCGGAACTTGGACTTTTTCCCGCACGGCTTGAATGTGACTGGGCGTGTCAATTCTTACAGCTACAGCCCCATTATTCACTGCTGCTTGTGCCATTGCAGAAATTACATAAGGATCATGTAATGGAGAACTTATAGGCGCTTGACAGGAAACAATTAATCCTTTTGGTAAATTAGTCATGTTTTATTTTTAATTGTAAGGGTAAATACGGAAAAACCTATCTAAAGATTATGTTAATATGGGGGCAAAATTAAGGATATTCCTGACTGAAAAACAAGATATACTCAAAACGGCTAGAAGCTGGACTTTTTTTATCATACAAATGTTTTAAAAGTGGTATTCCGTAATTTTCATCACATTGCTACCCCCCTTTCCCCTTGTAAAGGGGGAAAACAATAAAAATCCAGTTCCCTCCCCTTGTAAAGGGGAGGGTTAGGGAGGGGTAAAAATATTTGATAAGTAGTGAGACAGAATTAATTACACAATGTCATTGCGTAAGCGTTGCCTGGCGTTAGCCATATCATCTCATTCCCAGTCAGAGACTGGGAATGAATTCTAGAAGGCTCTGCCTTCAATAATATTAGAGGCAGAGCCTCATCAACTGCGTTCCTAGTCAGAGACTAGGAACAAGATGTGGTAGGGATTTGAGCTTAAGTTGACACCAATGAAGCTCTTGCTTTACCCCTACACATCTGGGTTCTTTGTCCCCTAGCAAAAGTTTAAATCTCACCCGTGTTTAGTATAAAACTGTTCCCTATTCCCAGTTAAGAGTTCCCTGTTCCCTGCCCTCACAGACAACTTATTCAGCAAACCCTACTTAACAGGGATAGAATCAACATCCACAGTTTCGCCAGCGGCAGCGGCATGATTAGCCGGATTGGTGGTACTATTTTCTACAGTCCCTTTTTTTGCCTTCCAACCGTCAAGAACTAAGGAAGAAACTTCGGAAACGAATAAACTCAACAGTAAAACATCGTCAATTTGACCAATAATGGGAATAAAATCTGGAGAAATATCTAAAGGGCTAATTAAATAGGCTACTGTGCCGATAATTATCCACCAACGGTATTTAGGATTGCGTAGTGTGTTCCGATACCATGTATACAGGGATTGAATTGAGAAGTTCATTCTTAACCTCCAGTGATTTTTTTATTTTGGCAAATAATCATCTAAACTCCCGGTGGGAATAACCGCCATATTGTGTATAGAAGATGTTACTCCTTAGTAATTAATCAGAAAAGTTTGTGAGTAATGCAAAACTCTTTAAAATGAAAATGCCTTGACTACTCGGAATGGAGAGAGGAAACCTACACAGTGGATATTTTAGATTTGTTTAAGAAGGGCGGGCCTGCTATGTGGCCTTTGCTAGTTTTGTCAGTCCTATCACTAAGTGTGATTTTTGAACGTCTATGGTTCTGGTTACGGATTCTTGCCCAGGAAAAAGAAATAGTCAATCGGGTTATAGATGCTGCTGGTGAGGATTGGGGAATCGCTGAAGCAATGGCTGAACAAGCTATAAAACAGCCCGTTGGCAGGTTTTTATACGCACCCTTAAGCTTGCAAAAAAACGATCCAGAAACCTTTAGATTAGCCCTAGAATCCACAGCAGCCGACGAAATAGCGGGAATGCGTCGGGGTGAAAAACTTTTAGAAGCTGTGATTGCCCTTTCACCACTGTTAGGATTATTGGGGACAGTTTTAGGTTTGATTCGTTCTTTAGGTGCAATTCGTATTGGTGATTTGGGAACTGAATCTACAGCCGGTGTCACCACAGGGATTGGGGAATCGTTAATTAGTACAGCAGCCGGATTAATAGTAGCGATCGCCAGTTTAGTATTTTACCGCCTATTTCAAAGTTTTGTTGTTAACCAAGTTAAAATTTTCAACAAAGCCGGCAATGAATTAGAACTGCTTTACCGTCAATATCCTCCCGAACCTAAAATAATTAACACGGGCAGATTATCAAAACGCACCTCTACAAATTTCGATTCATCTTCTCAGCTAGAATCAAAAACATTTATTCAAGACCCAGAAAATAGACCAAATGAGCCAATTGATAATTACGATTTAAACCTTGTCAATTCAGCAAATTTGCCCGATAACAAGGTTGATGATGCCAATTTGAACTTTGGAGAAAAACCAGAAGATGAAAGTTAAGCTAGAGACCCCCGGTGAAGACCTTCAGATTCAAATTATCCCCCTAATTGATGTTGTTTTTTGTATTCTGACATTCTTTCTATTGGCAGCTTTACAATTTACCCGTCAACAAGCAATTAATGTTGACTTACCCAAAGCTAGTACAGGCGAAAATTCTGCTGCTAATTCCCAGATTAAAAGTAAAATATTACCTGTAACAATTGATGCTATTGGATTAACTTACATCGAAAAAGAACCTGTGAAACAGGAGGAATTAGAATCACGTTTAAAACAATACATCCAAACAAATCCAGACGGGATTTTAGTATTGAATGCGTCACGGACAGCTACTTATAACGACGTAATTCAAACCTTAGACTTGCTGAGAAAAGTAGGAGGGAATCGTGTATCTTTGGGAATTATCCCCGGTTCATCTCAACCATTGACAAATTTACCCAATTTCCCTACTCCTCCCATACCGAATAATCCCACCAACCCAGAAATTAACTCACCGGAAAATTTGAGGTCTTTACCACCGATTAACCCAAATCCCTTTCCCACACCTGGGAACGGAATTAATCCCGGTACATTACCTCAAGCGCCTGTAACACCAGGAACAAATAATTCTTCTCCTCAAAATTAAATCCATTTTGTCAGATATTTCGGATATTTTCTCCCCATATTTTCCTGAAAAATTAGGAAGTTATGGGGATATTTTTAGGTAAACTTAAATAAGTGTATCTAGGAGAAAAATCATGAAAGCAATATTAATGACCGCAGTAGGTAAACCAGAAGTTTTAGAACTACAAGAAGTTCCTCAACCTATACCAACAAATAAAGAAATTCTAGTAAAAATTTTCGCTGCCGGTGTTAATCCCATTGATACTAAATTACGTCAGCGGGGGACATTTTTCCCGGAACAAATGCCAACTATTTTAGGATGTGATGGTGCAGGTATAGTAGAAGCTGTGGGTAATGATGTCCAAAAATTTGGCGTTGGTGATGAAGTATATTTTTGCTATGGTGGTTTGGGTGCAAGTCCAGGAAATTATGCTGAATATATCATTGTTGATGAAAGATGTGTGGCATTGAAACCCAAATCTGTTTCTTTTGCAGAAGCAGCAGCAGCACCTCTGGTTTTAATTACTGCTTGGGAAGCTTTATATGAACGGGGAAGACTTGAACCAGGAGAAAAGGTATTAGTTCATGCTGGTGCGGGTGGTGTTGGTCATGTGGCTATTCAGTTGGCTAAACTCAAAGGTGCTGAAGTAGCGACTACGGTGAGTTCACGAGAAAAGGCTAATTTTGTCACTCAACTTGGTGCTGATAAGGTGATTTTTTACAAAGAAACTGATTTTGTCGCATCTGTATTAGATTGGACTAATGGTGAAGGCGCAGATTTAGTTTTTGATACTGTGGGTGGTGATACCTTGGAAAAATCTTTTCCCGCAGTGCGACTTTATGGCGATATTGTGACTATTCTAGAACCAAAAGCTAACACTGTTTGGAAAGTTGCTAGAAACAGAAATCTCCGCATTGGTTTAGAACTAATGCTAACACCGTTGTTGTTAGAAAATATGGAATCGTTAACACATCATGGGGATATTTTACAAGCATGTGCTAATTGGATAGATGCAGGGAAGTTAAAAATCGAAGTTAGTCAGACCTTCCCTTTAGCCTCAGCAGCAAAAGCACACGCTTTAGTGGAAACTGGTTCTGTCCTGGGTAAGGTTGTTTTATTGAATTAATCATTAAGTAGGGAATTTGTTGAGATTATTTTGTCACTTTAGCTATTTACAAAAATGGGATTTTTCTCACCTTTGGCAAATAAAAAACACGGTTAAAAAAATCAACTTATTATCTGCGGAATTAGGAAAAATCATCATATCTAAGTCCGCAGTCATAAGTTTTGTTTGTATATTTGCTATATTTTTACTTCCTATTCCTACTTTTGCAGTTCCTAATGAACCTATCACTTTAACTTGGGAATTATTACAAGAACGAGTTAAAACACCAATTTTACGAGATGGTAATTTAACTGTGGATTTAAAAAAAATGGTGATTGATTTACGTCCAGAAAATGCTATTTTTCGGGATAATTTTTATCAATTACTCAGAAAAGAATTACAAAAAACTGGGGCGACAGCTTTGGGTTTAGATTTGAGTAATTCTGTAATTGAAGGTGATTTTTATGGCAGTGATTTGGGTTTACGAACTCCTCTTTATGCTCAAGGAATAGCCCAAATTTTCACACATACAGAACAGCAACAGTTAGAAAGTTTACGTTCAATATGTTTGCAATCTTTAGCAAGAGCTTTTCCTAATGCTAAAGATTGTAAATCTTTGTTGAACAATCAGTCCAATAACTCTAGTAGTATTGCTGTATTTCGTGGGGCTTTAATCATGGTAGGAAGTCGTTTTAATGGGGAAGTAAAATTCCCGAATACGTTCTTTCTCCAACCTGTAAATGCTCAAGGGGCAAATTTTTTAAAACCTACTAATTGGGACGAATCCAGATTTGGTAGAACTGTGAGTTTTAGTGGGGCTATTTTTCACGCCCTGAGTAGTTTTGAAGGTAGCATTTTCTTTGAGAAAGCCAACTTTCAAAATATTAAATTTCTAGATGCTGCTAATTTTCAAGGTGATGTATTTTGTGATGATGTAAAATTTAATCAAGGAAAATTTCAACAAGTAGTTAGGTTTAATAGTAGTTATTGGCAAGAAAAAGCTGATTTTTCTAGTGCTATTTTTAATAATCAAGTTAATTTTAATCAGGTGAATTTTCATCAATCTTTATTAATGAAAGATGCTATTTTTAAACAAGCTCTAATTTTTAGAGAATCTGAGTTTAATGAATCTGTAGATTTGCAGAGTGCAAGTATTCTCAATCAAGCTGATTTTAGTGATGTCAAGTTTGCAGAAACCGCATTTTTAAATGTTTCTGGATTGGTTTTTAATTCTAATCAAGCAAAAATTTTAGGTAATGTTGGCGAAATTGGTAAAAAGTTGATTGTGCTAAGATTACGAGGTAATCAAAATATTTTGCGGAATTTAAGTCAAAATTTCCGGTTACAACAGCAGGTTAGTGATGCAAATCAGTTGGAATATACGAAACAACGGTTAAGATTAATTGAATTAAGTCATCAGTTGGTAGCTATCAATATTAATACTGCTGCTGTGAATAGGTTAATAAATTTAGGTTTTTCTGCAACTCAAGCGGCTGAAATTAATCAATATCGTCAAATTAAACATTTTCGGAATATTAGCGAGTTACTAGTTTTACCTGATGTGGATTTGGAAATATATAATCAGTTAAGGGAGAGAATTATTGCTACTGAACCTCTAGTTTTTAGTGGGTGGGTAGTTAAATCTTTAAATTGGTTGTTATTGAGTTTATTATTGTTATTGAGTGGTTATGGGACAAATTTTTGGTTAGTATTTGGTGTGGGTGGTGTAGTTATTTCCTGTTTTGGTGTATTATTTTGGTTAGTTGATCGTTGTCGTCGGTTGTCTCCTGTAGCAATTATTCCTAGATATTATGAAACTGTTTGTATATTATTGAGTTTTATTGGTTCAATATCTGGTAGTTTATTGGCAATTTTTCGGAATTCTGGTAGTCCTTGGTTAACTTTATTGTGTTTATTTATGATTATTTTTCCCCTACCGGGGATTTTATTGTGGCGACTTTATAAACAAGGGCGTTATCACGATTTAATGGATGTTTCTTATTTTCGAGAAGATGGAACATTAAGACAGCTAAGATTATTAATTGGGAGATTACCCGTGATTCCTAGAAATCCCAGTTTTCGGGAAAGATATATGCCGCTATTATGGGATAGGCGTTGGAATTGGCTGAATTATTATGATTTTAGTTTGAATAATTTGGTAAGATTAGGATTTAATGATATTCGGTTACGTGATGAACATTTACCAGGAATTATTTCTATTTTGGCTTGGTATCAGTGGAGTTTAGGGTTACTTTACATTATTTTAGCGGGTTGGACGCTTTCGCGGACAATTCCTGGGTTAAATTTATTAATTTATCTAAAATAAGTTAAATATCCCTAATTTTTTGAAAAATTCGGAGATTTTTATATTCGTGTCCTTATACCCGGATTTCTCACAAATTACAGCAAATTGTCATCAAACCCGGAACAAGAACCCCACCCCCAACCCCCTCCCCGCAAGCGATGAGGGGGCTAAGATGTACCTTATATGATTGGAAATCGCTGTAGTAAGTAGGTGAACACAATAAAACCAAACTCTGTAAGTAGTGAGACAGAATTAATTACATAATGTCATTGCGTAAGCGTTGCGTTAGCAATATATAACGAAGTGGAATGAAGCAATCGCCAGGGTTGTGATTGCTTCCCTTCGCTCGCAATGACTGTAAATATTTTTGTCCAATTACTTAAAGAAACGTAAAATCCCTGAAAACTTCTTTACTCTTGCCTATTGCCTATTGTCTTGCTATAACGACAATTTTCAACGCCAACCTGCTTATCTGTGAATTTTGTGCATTTATCAAGGGACAGTTTTTAGGTAAAATTACTTGTTAGTTCAATTAATAAGAAAGTGGATAGTTTATGACGATAGCTAGAATTGGAATCATTGGTGGAAGCGGGTTATATAAGATGGAAGCACTAAAAGATGTGGAGGAAATAGAGATTTCTACCCCTTTTGGTTCACCGTCGGATGCGATTATTATCGGAACTTTAGAGGAAACTCGCGTGGCATTTTTAGCGCGTCATGGTCGTAATCATACGTTGTTACCTTCTGAGTTGCCATTTCGGGCTAATATTTACGCGATGAAGCAATTGGGTGTAGAATACTTAATCTCTGCGAGCGCTGTGGGTTCTTTGAAGGCTGAAGCTAAACCCCTAGATATGGTAATTCCTGATCAGTTTATTGATCGAACCAAGAATAGTATTTCTACCTTCTTTGGTGAGGGAATTGTGGCGCATATTGCCTTTGGTGAGCCGATTTGCCAGAATTTGGCTGGGATTTTGGGGGAGGCGATCGCTTCTTTAAATTTACCAGATGTTACGTTACATGATGGTGGTACTTACGTATGTATGGAAGGACCGGCTTTTTCCACTAAGGCTGAATCTCATCTCTATCGGAGTTGGGATGCTACGGTAATCGGGATGACAAATTTACCCGAAGCAAAGTTAGCCAGGGAAGCGGAAATCGCTTATGCAACCTTGGCGCTGGTGACGGATTATGATTCTTGGCATCCCGATCATGATAGCGTGACGGTGGAAATGGTGATTGGGAATTTACACAAGAATGCGGCGAATGCACAAAAGGTAATTCAAGAAACTGTGAAGCGGTTAAGTGCAAATCCCCCTGCTAGTGAGGCGCATTCGGCTTTAAAGTATGCGATTTTGACGAATTTAGCAAATGCACCAGCAGCAACGAAGGAGAAGCTGGCTTTGTTGTTGGAGAAGTATTTGTAAGGGAATAGGGGATTGGGGATGAGGGTAAAAATAAAATGCAGCTTTTATTCATCAAAATCTATTTCTTGTGGGCATGATGTAAGCGATGTCCAGCTACCCAAAAAATCGGTCTGTCTTGGATGGATAATGCTCCTCAAATAGATTCTGCTCTACCATTGGTTTGTAAACCAAATATTGTTCCCCGGTCATAGACTAAGTTAAATTCAACGTAACGACCTCTACGGTATAATTGGAATTGACGCTGGCGATCGCATTCTCCATAACTCCAGAAAAGCGATACATCAATCTTAACATTTTCCTGATTTGGTCAGAATCAGGATTTCCAGGATTAAAGGATTTATAGGATGGAGATTGACATTTTTTTAATCATTAATCCCACCAATAAGTAATAACTACAGCATCTCGCTGTTGCCAAAGCGACTCACCTTCCAAACCTGCTTCCAATCTCATTCGTAACTGTCGCCTAAGTCGCAAACCATACTCTTCATTATTACCATCAGTAATATCCACTGAATCTGCACGCCACTTTTTACCCAAATCCAAAAGCTGAGACACGATACTATCTCGGTTTTCTGTCAAAATGTAGAGGGTATCCCCAGGATAAGCTACAAAGTGGATTATACTCGATTCTGGCATCGGGCGATAATTTGCCATTGCCAATAAAGTATCTACCAAACCACCAAAACTTAAACCATTTTCATCTGGTGCAAAAATTGGTTTCGTAAACAGAAAACTTGCCCATAGATGAGAATGTTGGCTAAGATCCCTAACAACCTCCTCCCCATTAAACTCATTAAAGCGACGTTGCCACACCAAAGCTGCAAAAAGTTCCTGGGGACTGTATTGTTGAGCTAGGGTTTGAATATTAGCTAAGTTCAACATAGAGAATTAATAACAGTTTGATTAAGTAGGTTGGCGTTAAAAATTGTCGTTATGACAAGGGAATTATCACGAAAGGTAAAAGCAAAGATCCCCGACTTCTTAAAGAAGTCCGGGATCTGAATAAAAGTTAGTCAGAAATGCCAGCATCTCGAAGGCGTTTTTCTAACTCTTCCAAACGTTTTAAGGCAGTTTCTTTAGCAAGTCGTTCTTGTTGCACTAACTCAGAACCCCAAAGTAGCAAATTACCATCTTGATCCCACCAGCGTAACCAATAACCTTGACGGTTTTCGCGTTTTCCTTGCCAAACACCAATAAATAATTCCATTTCAGTTAACCAGTAACGGTTATTTTCATCTGAGGAACGCAATTTATAGTGTCCATGTTCATGCAAGTGATATATTTCTAATTCACCAATATCTGGTTGAAAAATGATGTAGTTAGGAACTTGTAAAACTTGTTCATAATAAAACCATTTTCCAGGAGGATAGGTGTGTTTATTAGAATATTCACTACCATCTGGATCAGAAAGAAATTCCATTACCACCGCAGGAATTTGTCCCTGTTTGTGGGGGGTGTAACTGCGTTGGATTTGTTCTCTAGGCACTGTAATTTGCGGCACGTAAGCCCAGTCAGGGGCTTTGATGACAAATTTGCCATTAACTGTGGCGCAGATGCCGTAATTGGTGGTAGCAAGGGCAGTTTCTGGAAGTTTGCCAGCAAGTTCTAGGCTTTCCGTGAGTGCTGCTGCCAGACTGGGTTGATTGACATTATCCACAGGTTCATCGTCTAAAACGAAGTCTTCGGGTAAGAGTTCCCAAGTGATTTTGGTGGTCGAAGCACTTACAACCATAGGAAACATAAATAATAGATTAAATTTTAGTATAGCTTGTGATGGATATGACTGGGAATTTTAGATTTTAGATTTTAGATTAAAACAATTAGGCAATTCCAAATCCAAAATCAAGTGACAATTAACGAAGTTTAGATATTTGCATTTCTAAAGTAAGGATTCAGGCTACAGAAAACTTGATATAGCAGAGAAGATAAAAGAAAAATATTCTTTATTCTAAACTCCTGAATGGGCGCAGGCCCTGCGCCCCTACATCCTGACTTTCTAAGAGGTTGTTTGAAAACTTTTTCGTGTGGTATCTGACACCCGCAGATCCCCCTAAATCCCCCTTGAAAAGGGGGACTTTGAGGAATTTAGCCCCCTTTTGTAAGGGGGGTTGGGGGGATCTCGATTAATTCTGATACTTTTCAAACATCCTCTAAACAACTTGAAAACTAAAGTTCAAACTCGCCCAATTATTAACAGCCAAAATATAGGCATCATTGGTAGTAATATTAATATCAGTTTTCACTTTACTAGCATTATGTAAATCTTGTAATATAGCTTGGGCAACTTCCAAAGGATTGACTACAGGACTAATAGCCTGTTGATCTGTGGTAGAATATTTGGTAGTAGCCAATGCCGCGAGAGTTTCCTGAAACGGTGCGGTACTCAGAATAATTTGGTGTTCACAAAAAGTATAACGTGTGGGTAATAACCAACCAGAGACAGATTGATTATCTGGTATTTTCATAGTTTGACCTGGAGGAATGAGAATTTCTATTAGTTGGGGTTTAGTGGGAGGAATTTCTGTTTCTGGAAAAACTTCCCAAGGATAAAAAGCAAAGGCATTTTGATTATTATTTAAACCCACTAAAATTAAGTATATAGGGCGATCGCTCAAATTTTCAACCTTATATTGCAAGCGACTACCCAGAGGAATTGTCGGCATAGCAGTTCCCTCATAGTCAGGTGGTTGCAAAATCTTATCCTGACTAGCAGTTCCCAAAGTGTCCCGCACCATAAACACGCGGGGGACAACACTATTAACAACCTCTAAAGTCGCCCTCACAGGTAAACGGGAAGAACCTTGATTTTCTGTCAACTGCCACAACTTTGATGCCAACAAAGTCGAAAATTGCGGTGTTAATCGCTGTACTGCCACCTTCACCGCTTCCCCAACTTCCCCGATAGTATTAATAATTGGTTCACCACCCAGGTAAAAAAGACCATAACGGCTAGGAACTTGGGCAACTTTACCAAATACATAATCAGCGGTTTCTTGTGTGGTAATAATATTAGCAATTCGGCTAATTCCTGAAAAAACGCTAGTAGCATCTACCACTTCAATTCTTTCCAAATGCTCATCTAACGCCACATTCACAAAAATATTACGGGGTAATATGCGTATACTTTCTTGGACTATTTGCCCAACTTGGGGGAGATTGGTAATCTCCCTATTTGTTAATTGAGCTTTAGCTACTAACCCACTTCGTGATTTAATAGTTAACTCTGCCCCTGTCTGCAAAATTAACCGAGAATTTACGCCATAATTAGTGAGAACGTGGAGAGGTAATCCCCCCAACCATAATTTGAATATTTTGCCATCTTCTTCTACGGATTGAATCACACCAATACTTCTCAAGTTATCAATCGGAAAATAATCAATAATTAAAGCATTTTGAAATTTTTTTGACTCATTTAATAGACTTGGTTGTTGTTTTCCACCCAACTGATACATGGAAGTAGCAACACCAGAAAGAAAAACCGAAATTGTTTTAGCTGGGGTAGTTTCCCACAAATATTGAGTTAAAGCATAAGTTAATAATCCCACAGTACCATTAGAGAAAATAAATTCTCCTGCCTGTTGATTTGGTGCTGCGGTAGCGTTGATAATTAGAGGATGATAATTAGCTAATTGCCGATTTTTCAGTTGGGATAAAAACTCTAATTCTTGTATTTGTAAAATTGCTGCTGATGATTCTGGTCGGGTCCGCACTCGTAAACCATTGGGTTTTAATTTAGGAGCATGATTGTAACTGGTATCTAATATTGCCGTAACTTGATTTGTAGGGAGCGATCGCAATAATAATAACAGAGTTTCTATCAATAAATAGTTTCTCGATTTTGTGCCTAATAAATTATTCTCATCAACAGGAACTATGGCATTTGCTAATATTCCCGTCCCCAAATTAACACAAGTCCCATAGCCAGAAAAATGGAAAATCACCACATCTCCAGATTTCGCTTGCTTACCCAAATGATCTAAAAAAGCCGCTTTAATAAAATCTTTACTAGCTTGTTCATCAGTTAAAGTTAGAATATCCGCTGCGGCAAAACCACAACGATTAATTAACAGTTCTGTTTGCAATTCCACATCAGTTATACAACCCCCCAGGGCAGGACTTTGTGGATATTGATTAATGCCTATTAATAATGCTAACTTCCGCTGGTGAGATTGTGCTAAAGCTTGGTAATAGGGATTTCCCAAACTCAACCACTCAGTCTCAGCTAACCCCAATGCTGCTAGTAAGCCGCTAATTTGTTGTAAAAACCTACGCCGTTTCATAATTAGCAATCAGACTCCAGCCCGTTAGCTTATAGCGTGAATTACTCCGCCTTAAGACGGACGGAGCTTCCCAATTCATCGGGAGTAGCCTCTATAACTTCGTAGTTCTATTGGACTTACATTCCCTCCAAGGGCAGGAGTCCTGATCCCCAAGACCCAAATCTTTTGCTTGCGACATATGCCTATTAGCTTGGTTTTCGCTTATGGCATTGATGGTCAAGATACTCAATATCTTACCAGAAGATCCTGGGGATTAGTCATCCATCCACACTTTATTTTTACAAGTAAAGTTTTTGATCTGAATCTAAACTAATACAGGAGAAATTTTCATAGCCCGGGTTAACTCAGCCGCTACTTCTGGACGAGAAAATTCTGGTGGTGGTAATTCACCTCGACGTAACATTTCCCGCACCTTTGTTCCCGACAGATGAACTCGTTCCTCTGGACTACTAGGACTGGTTTTAGTTGTGGCCATTTGTTTGGTGCGCTTGCAATAGAAAGCGTGTTCAAACTTCATTGGCACAATTCCCAACTCTTCAGGGGCGAATTCATCGAATATATACTGAGCGTCATAAGTGCCGTAGTAGTCACCCACACCAGCATGATCACGTCCGACGATAAAATGTGTACAGCCGTAATTTTTCCGCACTAAAGCATGGAAAATGGCTTCCCTTGGACCTGCATAGCGCATCGCTGCTGGGTTAATTGCCAAAATTACTCTATCTACAGGGTAATAGTGTTCTAGTAAAATTTCATAACAACGCATCCGCACATCAGCGGCGATGTCATCCTCCTTAGTTGCCCCTACCAGTGGATGCAAAAATAGACCATCTACAGTTTCTAAAGCGCATTTTTGAATATATTCATGGGCGCGGTGGATAGGATTGCGAGTTTGGAAACCCACAATTGTTTTCCAGCCTTTTTCTCGAAACATTTCCCGTGACGCAGCAGGGTCAATTTGGTAGCTGGGAAAATGGGGATGAGAGTCACGTTGTAATAACCAAATATCACCTGCTAGGTTGATAGAACCTTGGTTATAAACTACCTGCACCCCAGGATGTTTAAGATCATCAGTGCGATAAACATTGATGGCTTCCTGTTGTTTGTCGTAGGTATACTTTTCAGTTAGTTCTAATACCCCAATAAACTCGCCTCTGGGATTATCCAGACGCACTAAACCGCCTTTTTGTAGAGGGGCTGCTACTTCTTCTGTTACAGACAGTGTAATAGGAATTGACCAGACAATACCGTTAGCTAACCGCATTTCTGTAACGACTCGGTTATAGTCTGCTTGGTTCATGAAACCAGTCAAAGGACTAAAACCACCAATGGCAATCATTTCTAAATCGGAAACTGCTCGCTCATCAAGTTCCACACGCGGTAAAAAGTCAGCTTTGGAGAGAAATAGTTCTCTTTGTGCTGAGGAAGCAACCCGGTTAATTAACTCTCCACCGTGGGCGGCAATGGCATCTGGATGGTAACTCAACGTAATTTTTCCCTAATTGTTGCAAACTATGTATTAAGTTACCAAATTATTGGTACACATTGTTAAATTTCTGTGAACTTTTTTCCTTTGCCGGTCGGAAAGGGTGAGATTAGAAGGAGTGGGGGGAGTGGGGGGAGTGGGGGGAGTGGGGGAAGTAGGGGAAGTAGGGGGAGTGGGGGGAGTGGGGGGAGTGGGGGAGAAATTTTTTCCTTCTTCCTTCCTCCTTCTTCCTTTCTCCTTCTTCCTTCTTCCTTCTTCCTTCCTCCTTCTTCCTTCTTCCTTCTTCCTTCTTCCTTCTTCCTTCTTCCTTCTTCCTTCTTCCTTCCTCCTGAACTCCTGAATGGGCGCAGGCCCTGCGCCCCTACCTCCTGAACTCCTCCTGTAAGACATTACAAACAATTAAAATAAAAGTTGTGTTACACCAAAGTTTAAACTCAAGAGAGTTTTCAAATTGAGTATCAATAGAAGATTCACCCAAACATAGAGGAGTTGATAATATGGGGATAAAATTTCCAGTTTTGAGTGGGGTACTGGTACTTCTCGCTACCAATTTTTTCTTGCCTTCAGTTGCTAAAGCTGAAACTGAAACAACCAGTAGTATGTTTGAACGAGCTTATTTTCGCCATGATCCCAATTTTTATGACAATGGCAGTTTAAATCGTAAAGTAGATGCTTTAATTGGACCTGGGAAAAAATTTGGTACTACTTTTACTGACAATGAAATCGCTAAAGATGCTGAGTTGGTAAATACACTTTATCTTGATGCTATGGCTCAACAAACATTAAATGATCCCTATCTGCGGACACCTGATTTACCCAATCCCTACGATTCTTCTTTGTTAATGACTCCCCGCTATAATGGCAATCAGCTTAAAGTTGGGACTGAATACCGATTTAACAATTCACAACGGCGGTATAAATAACACAGCAGGAGTCAGGAGTCAGGAATAAAACTGGCTGGCTGTGAATTTAGATCCTATACCTCATTAATCTGCAATCTGCTGTAAGGCGTTGCTAAATTGAGGTATGAAATTCCCAAATTGAACCTTTAAAACTCAAACCTTTGCGTCTTTGCGCCTTTGCGTGAGACTAAAATTCATACCCTATAATCAGCAACGCCTAAATAATTAGCGATCGCATTGATTTATCACCTATATGTGCGATGATTCGATGCGATCGCTATAATATCAGGCAACAAAAGAAACGCTAACGCAATGACATTGTGTAATTAATTCTGTCTCACTACTTATAACGACAATTTTCAACGCCAACCTACTTAATCAATTAATTTTTCCTAATTGTCTTGGTATTTTCAGCAGATTGTTTACCCAATAATTCCACAGCTTTAGCAAATTGGGGATCTTCAAGAGTCGCTAATTTATCTTTTCCACCTAACCATAAATCTTGACGTTGGGCATCAGTCAATTCTACCTTCACGTCTGGATCAATACCATGTTTATTAATATCTTTCCCACTGGGAGTATGATATTTAGCAATAGTTACAGCCAAACCAGCGCCAGATTTTAAAGGTTGTACGGACTGGACTAGACCCTTACCAAAAGTTTGATTTCCTACTAAAGTTGCCCGTTTATTATCTTGCAATGCCCCAGAAAGAATTTCACTAGCACTAGCTGAACCTTTATCTACTAATATCATCAAAGGTTTATCAGTCAGAGCCGTGCTATTGGCAACTTGTTTATCCTGTGTACCTTGCCGGTCAATAGTAGAAACAATTGTGCCTTTATTTATCCACATTTGAGCAATTTCTATACTCGCGTATAGGAGTCCACCGGGATTACCACGTAAATCTAGAATATAACCAGAAACCTTTTTAGCCTCTAACTTTTCAATAGCATTTTTCATTTCCTTGCTGGCATTGGCGCTGAATTGATTCAAGCGAATATAGCCAATATTTCCCGCTGGGGTTTTCTTTTCCGAAAAGCGAACGGGATGAATTTCAATCCGCGCTCGTTGAATATTAAATTGTTTTTTCTGACCATTCCGCAAAATTGTCAGTTTCACCTTGCTACCTGATTCTCCCCGAATGAGGGCTACTGCGTCATTGGTATCCATGCCTTTGGTGCTTTTGCCATCAATCTCAAGAATGACATCTTTAGCTAAAATCCCGGCTTTAAATGCGGGTGTATCCTCAATCGGGGCGATAACAATCAGTTGTTTTGTTTTTGCATCTTGACTGATGGTGATACCAATACCTGTAAGTTCTCCAGAGGTATCAACTTGCATATTTTTGAATTCTTCTGGGTTCATGAACCGGGTGTAGGGGTCTTCTAGCTTTTTCAGCATTTCCCGGACAGACTTGTAGGCTGATTTATCATCAGTATAGGACTTGCTTAAATATTCCTTACGTACGGCTTGCCAATCTACCTGATTAAAAGTACCATCTACATATCGGTAGTAAATAATTTGCCAGACTTCATCTATCAAATCCTTGTGACTATCTTTAAATGAAGCCTTACCAATTGAGTGAATACCCAAACCGGCAACAGCAATTGTAGAAAGCGTTACCACCGTAGCACTCAAAACCAGTTTACTTTTTGTAATTACCATAATGGCGGCCGTGTCAGGGGAAAAAATATATATCAAGTATGCCCAATCTAACACAGCGATCGCTAATTGGTAATTGATAGTTGTCACTCATCACCGTAACATTGGCAATTCCCACTCCCTAGGAATATTAAGAGACTTCCAAATAAAAAAATGTCCCAAAACTGATGCAAAAATTCTCTCTCTGTGTACTCTGTGCCTCTGTGGTTCGTTTCTTGGGATAATTTATTTCTGGGAAGTCTCTAACTGAATGAAAACAATACCAGAGCGATCGCTCCCTAATAAGGCAGTGTCTGTTTTAACCTTTAAAAAATGGTACTAACAACAGTTAATACAATACATTTTAACTATTAAACGGAGTCAACAAAAAACTAGAGTTTAGTACCTGCATAAATAAGAACCTATGTCAAAGAAAATAAAAGGTTCTTCGGTACTTGTTATGCTAAACCGAGAAGTTGAGAGAAGGGAACTCTTAAGAGAAGGAATGTCAGATATTAATGACTTTAAAGACTTAATAATTTGGCAAAAGGGATGGATATTGCTCAAAGATGCTATTTCCTCACTAAAATTTTTCCCAAAGATGAGCTGTATGGTATGGTTTAATCGTAACTGTTCACACTCCCCCCTATCTTTAACGAGAGATCAAGGGTTTAGAGGATGTTTGAAAACTTTTTCGTGTGGGATCTGACACCCGCAGATCCCCCTAAATCCCCCTTAAAAAGGGGGACTTTGAGGAATTTAGCCCCCCTTTGTAAGGGGGGTTGGGGGGATCTCGATTAATTCTGATACTTTTCAAACATCCTCTTAGATAATTTTAGAGGGCGGGAGTGAATAACTACGTTCCCTCGTAAATAAAAATAGGAAAAATTAATGAATAAGAGATGCTTACGACAAGCCAAGCTACGACTATTTATCTTAGGATTCAGTTTAATAACTTTGACTGCTAATGAATTATCAGTATTAGCCCAGACTCGACAGCCCACAAATACAGAACTAAGAAAATTACGTCAAGAACTTCAGCAACATATTATTAGATTAACTAAAAACAATACTGTAGGCACTGGACATCTTCAAGATAGCCGTACTCAAGTAGAAAAGAACACAAGAGAATCCTTTGTACGTGCTTGGTCAAAGACAGAACCAGAATTAGCACCTTTCTTTGGTTTGTGGGTGGGATACGAAAATATTAGTCATATCTATCCATCAAATAGTAAGGGTCGTGTTTGTGTTGTTGAAACAGCTGAAGGTTCTGGTCGTTTAACTACTGGTGTTTTCTCTAATGGAGTTATAAAAACCAATATTGGAGAAGTGCTATTCAAAGAAGGAAATTATTATTTAGGATCAGCATTGCTCAAAAATGGCAGATTTGTCAGCAATAATAGTGAGATTCCTTTACGTAGTCCCAGACCTGTTGAATCACTAAGTGGATTACTTGAAAATATATTTGAAGCATCAGAAAAAAATCAAATTTCTCAACAATTTAAAGCTGCTGGTTGTACTTCTAGTACCGTGCGGAGTAAGTAATTTTTTTGCATTACTATATCACGCATATCCCTACTTGTACATACCCTACAAACTCTCGAAAGTGGGGGGAGAGTGAAAAACTACCAGAAATCTCTATATTGCTTTCCTGTTCCCTCTCCTCAATATGAAATTTATTTTGTCGGACTACTTGTAAGCTGTTAGACCGTCAGGAGATAGCGTTGACGGTTTTTTTGTGAGAACTAAGATTTCATAATTTTTTTGAGTAGTTCAGGAATTTGAACGGGACTGTTAGCAACAGGAATTTTGGCGGACTCAAAAGCAGCTAATTTACTTTCTACTGTCCCAAAAGTTGCAGAACGTCCAATTACAGTTGCTAAAGTCCCTGTTTGTTGCCAATTTCGCGCTGGTGGTGCGTATCTACCAGCAATATAGGCAATTACAGGTTTATCAATTGTTTCTGTAATATATTGTGCTGCTGCTTCTTCGCTTCCCCCACCAGGTTGTCCGATTAAAACAATCGCTTCTGTGGTGTCGTCTTCATCAAGGATTTGTAACCATTGGAGGAATGAAGAACCAACAATAGCATCACTACCAATACTGACACTAATTGATTGTCCTAAACCCGCTTTTGTTAATTCCCACGCGACCTCGTATGTCAGGGTACTACTACGACTAACAATGCCCACAGAACCAGGGATATAAAATTCGCTAGGTTGAGTACCCAGGAGAATTTTCCCCGGAACGATGATTCCTGGACTATTTGGTCCAATAATTAAAGTCTCACAAGCTTCTGTTTTGCGAAGAAGTTGTACCATGTCCAGTGGTGGAACGCCAGCGGTAGTAATGATAATTTGGGGGATATTAGAGGCGATCGCTTCTAATGCTGCATCCAAAACTTGATAAGGTTGAACACAAATAATTGTGGTGTCAATCTGTCCAAATTTGGCAACAACCTCCTCTACTAAATCAAATACTGGTAGATTATATATTTTTTGTCCACCATAACCAGGCTTGACACCAGCTACTAAATTTGTGCCATAAGCTTGCATTTGAGCAATATGGGTTGCGGAAATAAATTCACAAAATCCCTGGATTAAAACTTTACTTTCTGGTGTTAAGTTCATAGTTTGTTAGTTGTCAGTTGTCAGTTGTCAGTTGTTAGAGGATGTTTTAAAAGTGGTATCCTGTATTTTCATCACATTGTTACCCCCCTTACTCCCCTCGATGCTTTGGGGGGAAACAAGAAAATCCAGTTCCCTCCCCTTTATAAGGGGAGGGTTAGGGAGGGGTAAAACATTTGATACAGCAATCATGACTTTTCAAACACCCTCTTAGTTGTTAGTTGTAATTGGTAATTGGTAATTATTAGTTGGTAATTGGTAATTGGTACAAATATCGCCTTTTGCCTTTTGCTTCTTACCTTTTTTTTACCCCTGGAGTCTTTGCTAAACGAACTGCTTCCTTGACTGCTGCATCTAAATTTTCTACAACTATTAGTAATTGATCGGAGGTTTTCCGTGCGGCTAACTCTTCTCTGACATGATTGAATTCCGAACCAGCTAAACGGAGGATTAACCAGGGTAAATTCAATGGTTGCTGACTTTTATTCCCATTGGCGGGTGACACCCCAGATGTGATTTGGCTTCTGTCTGAATGGAGAAATTGGCTAATAATTTCTGGGAGTTGGTCAACTTGCGGAATAGTCCCCAAAAAGTTGACTAAAATAACTTGAGTATTCTGATCATTTACCAAATTTGTCAAACTACTAATCAGGCGATCGCTAAAAGTAGTCTGTGTTGTATCACTCATGAAAGTATGGCGCAAATTGACACATTTACCAGGATGACCATGAGCATTAACAACCTCATCCAATGTTGTTAAAACAGAACCTTTACCATTGCCTATTATGCAGATTTTACCCTGCATTTCTATCCCATCCCACCTACTCAACAAACCGTTATTTTTTTTATTACCATGAAGAAGACCAACCATCTTGGTAGCCATATCGGCTATTTCAGGATGACGGTTAATAGCCTGTTTATTAACCGTAACCTTACCATTCAAAGCCATCACTTGACCCGCAGAGTTCACACCCAGGGGATGAATCTCCACCAAATCCAAATCCTTTTGGACAAATAACTGGTACAGTTTCTCCACAATATCACTCACAGTCTGCATCAACGCCCCCTGTAAGCCCATTTTTAAAGCCAGTCGTCTAGCATAAAATGGAGAAAATTCCTGTTGCACCACAACGTGCTGAATTTTTTCTCCCGCTGTCTCCCAGTCAATATTTGCTTCTGTGCAACCCAATAAAACGGGACGACACAGCGCAGTATCTAAAACTACAGCTAGATAAAATTCTTCCTGGGCATCATATTTTGATTCTGCCAATAAAACTTCTGGCAGTTGCCCCCAAATTGGTAGATTAAATATATTCTGTGCTGTAGCGATCGCATCAATTGTGGTTTCTACAATCCTGACTCCACCTGCCTTTTCCCTTTCCCCCGCTTGCACCTGAGATTTCAGCACAATCGGGTAACGAATTTTTAACCGTTTTAAATCTGTAGGATGGTCTATTCTTTGAGATGGTAAAACAGGAATCCCAATTTTACCAAACCATTCTTTAACTTGGTACTCTAATAAATCCATTGAGACACACCTTGTATTAACAAGTCTGACGCGCTTTCTCTGATGCTATCCGATATTTTACCCAATACCGAAAATTATAGAATTTGGTTTTGCTGAACTGAAAATTTATTTTGACATTGGATTGTCTAATTTATAATCTAGCTGTATAAAAAAATAGAAGTCTAAATCAATACCCTAGACTGTGTTCTTCGTGACAAATTTAACCTTCTGCTAGAAACTGATTGTATAAGATGTAAAACTAGGATTTGCATCCCATCCCCAATACCTTCGATAATCAAAACTATATAGAAAGAGTGGCGGTAACGCTTTATGAAAGCAACAGTTCAACAAGACGATCTCAAAGTTTTAGGCGATATCTTACAAGAAAGATTAGTTGCCCAAGTGCTTGATAGTAAAGATTTCCAGGTAAAATGCGCTGTCCAAAATGATGAATTGATGATTTTAACTCAACACCCTGCTGAGGTCACTGTTAATACACAGCAAGTTTTTGAGGTGTTAGAACAAGCACTACAATGGCAATTTAGCTACCAAACCCAACGGGTAAGATTTTTCTTGAGAATTTCTGGAGAAAAGCGCCCCTATACTCAACACTTCCTAGATTTTCAGATACCCAGTGAAGATACAGATAGGGAAACTGAATATGGTTTTCAGATCCCTAGTGGAGATGCAGATAGGGAAACTGAATATGGTTTTCAGATCCCTAGTGGAGATGCAGATAGGGAAACGGTGGAAATAGGACATGAGAGAGACACTCTCTTCCTCAATTCTGATCTGCAAACACCATCACCTCCATTTACAGAAACGGAACAAGAACCCATTGCTGATTCATTTTTCTCTAATTCCGCAGAATCTTTTTCAGACTATTCACTGCCAGACTCAAATTTATCTGCGGATGAATCTGAGACAATGGAGGATATTGAAGAAAATTTTGATCCCTTTGCGAATATTCCCGATCAACCCAAAAAAAGACAGTTATCATTATCACTTCCTCCCTTACTGGTTATAATTGGTACGGCTGTAGTAATTGCTATTCTTTCCGGTGGTGGTATTTTCGTTCTCCATCGTGGTTGTGTAATTTCTGAATGTAAAGAATTGCAAACAGCCCAGCAATTTAAAAATGAGTATCAGCAACAGATCAAACGTACCAAATCAGAAAGAGACTTATTAACAGTGCAACAACAACTAGATGGGGTAGTTGCCGATTTGCAAAATATTCCTCAGTGGTCTCCCCGTTATCAAGACTCTCAGCTATTAGTTAATAGTTTTTCTGAACAGTCAACGAAAATCAACCAGGTGCTAAAAGCCTTACAAATGGCATCTTCAGCCCAAAAAGCAACTCAACCCCCTGCTAAGAGTTTAGATGAGTTACGTAATAGACAAAAGTTGTGGAGACAGGCAATCACTTCATTAGAGATAATTAAGCCTAGTAATGAACTCTATGGATTGGTAAAAACTAATTTACCAAGTTATCAAAATACTTTAAAAAGTGTTAATGATCAGTTGCTCAAAGAAGAAACCTGGTTACAGAAAATCGCCAATGCCACAACTCTCGCAGAAGCCGCTACTAAACGTCAAATCACGGCTAAATCTGCTCCTGAATGGCAAAAGGTAGAATCTGATTTCCAGACAGCAATTAGTACCCTCAAAATTATTCCTATAGGTAGTTTAGGATCTGAGGATGCCCGCAAGCTGTTGGCAGAATACCAACCAAAAATTATTGTAGCCCGCGATCGCGCCAAAAAAGAACAGTTAGCAGCCACATCCTATCAACAAGCTATTAAAGCCGCTAGTCAAGCCAAAAGCTATGGTAATCAAAATCAATGGCAAAGTGCGGTTAAGTCTTGGGAACAGGCTGTAGAAAGTGCTAAACAGGTGGGTCAAGATACTTTCTATTTCAATCAAGCTAAACCCCTGATTGAAACCTATGCAGCATCTCTGAAACAGGCACAAGAACAATTCCAAATCTATGGTGATTTAACTCAAACCCGTGTTGAACTCAAAAGCACTTGTACAAATACCATTAGAATTTGTACTTTTAGTATTGAGAATCAGAAAATTAGTGTCCGCTTAACTCCTGAGTATGACCGATTATTTCAAGCCAATAATCCACAAATACAAAGTCATTTCCAAAGCTTGAAAGATGCTCTCAAAGCCATTAGTCAAAATGCCCAACTTCCTGTATTCATCTATAATTCCCAAGGACAGGAAAGGTATATGTGGCAACCAGGGTAGGGAGTGGGGGAGTGGGGGAGTGGGGGAGTGGGGGGAGTAGGGGAGTAGGGGGAGTGGGGGGAGTGGGGGGAGTGGGGGGAGTAGGGGGAGTGGGGGAGTCTCTGACTAGGAATGCAGTTGATGAGGCTCTGCCTCTAATATCATTGAAGGCAGAGCCTTCTAGAATTCATTCCCAGTCAGAGACTGGGAACGAGATGAAAATTAGTTCCCTCCCCAAAGCATCGGGGAGGGTTAGGGAGGGGTAAAAAATATTTGATACATCAACCTCACAATTCGCGTTAATCAACTGGAGAAACTTAATGTTAAGTAAAGATCAATCTGTTACTTATGAAGGTGGTTGTCACTGTGGTGCGGTGCGGTTTCGGGTAGTAGTTAATAGTCACAAAGTTGATGATTGTAATTGTTCAATTTGTTCCAAAAAAGGATTTTTACATTTGATTGTTGACCAAAACCAGTTTACTTTGCTACAAGGGGAAGATGTTTTAAAAACTTACAAATTTAATACAGGAGTCGCACAACATAAGTTTTGCGGAGTTTGTGGAATTCATTCCTTTTATATTCCCCGTAGTCACCCTGATTGTATTGATGTTAATGTGCGGTGTTTAGATGGAAATGTGCTGAGAAATTTTGAAATTTTACCTTTTGATGGTGCAAATTGGGAGGAAAATATTCATAAATTAAAGGCAGGTGATAGCAATTTTATGTGAAGCTGCACAAAATCATAATCATCCGTATTTATCCGCGTTTATCTGCGTTTATCTGCGGTCAATTATTCTTAACATCTTATTCTAGCCAGCTTCATCTTAATTTAGTATCAAATAAATTTGTTTTTTAATAATTGGAATTTAGCCTCTAACCTGCTATATTTTAATCACGTTAATTCATTTTTCAAAAATGTTGTAATTCCTAAAGGATAACTATGATGGAAACTCAAGCACAGCAACCAGAACAGGGAAATTATTCTCCACCACAAAGTTTACCAGAATTACCTGCTGCTAAGGAATCTGCATCTCAATGGCAACAAATTATTAGAAAAATTGTTGAATTTTTAAACCGACTGCCAGATGATTTAGGCAGTTTTTTTAACAACAATAAACAGGGTTTAATCACTGTAGCCTTAATTTTATCAGCTTTTGTCACAGTTAAGGTAGCGATCGCATTACTAGATGCTGTTAATGATTTACCGTTGCTACAACCGATTTTAGAGTTGATTGGCTTGTTTTATTCTATCTGGTTTAGTTTCCGTTATCTCCTCAAATATGAGACTCGGCAAGAATTAGCTCAGAAATTTAACACCTTCAAACAACAATCTCTAGGATAAAGATTTTTGGTATTGCTGAATTGAGGTATGAAAATCAAAAATTCCCTTTCTGAAACTCTTAATCTTTGCGCCTTTGCGCCTTTGCGTGAGACTAATTCATACTTTCATTCACCAACGCCAGATTTTTTTTGGGGATATTAAAATGTAGGTTAGCTATAGACTAGCCTACATTTTTATTTTGGATTTGACTATGTAAAATCTATCTATAGATAGATAATTTTTATCAAAATATTTTTGGCAATTATTCCCAAAGACAGTAGGTTTATTTGTTAGAAAATTCTAATCTGGTTTGTGTAATGCTGAAAAAAGGCTGATTGTGTCAGTAACCCAGCCCTAAAGACGCTGATTTTCCCACTTACCGCGAGGTTTTATGAATGAAAAGATTAGCGCAGATACCTATGATCGGGGCATAATCCCCGCAGAAACAGCAGCACGAATGAAAAGAGAGGGAGCAAGTTATAAACACCTGCCAACTGAAGAGGATCTTGCCAGTGTGTCTACTGATGACCAAACCAATGTTTACAGTATTCGGACAACGGACGGTTATACTGTGGACAAAGAAGGGTTGTTGAATAATTATCCAGTTGAACCGGAAATGTATTATGAAGTTCCTGGTGATGCGCGGGAGGTAGCAGAACAAGAAAAAGCCGAACGGATACAGGAATTGCGAGAAGTAAATGAAGATAAAACAGGTCTATTAACAGAGAATTTTGATAAGCGAGGTAGAGGCCCAGGAATAATCTAATTTACCATTTCTTTGATTTTCTCCCGAAAGGCTATGGCGGCATCTAGAGGTTCATCTGCTACTACGTATTGCGCCGAAATTGACAAATCTAAGTTTGGCAATAATTCACTTTTTTTAACCAATTCATAATTTTCACCGCGCAGATGATAAACGGCAAATTGATTGTTTTGAAAAAACCAAACTTCCGTTACACCTAATCTTTTGTAAACTTCTAATTTATCAATTCCCCCACTGGTGACTACAACTTCAATGGCAAAATCAGGAACTTCTTTTTCTATGCCTAGACAGTAGGATTCATCTGGTTCTACTCCTCCTCTTTTCGCTTGTTTACGGAAGGTTGTAGAACCAAGGGGAAAATAGCGAATGCGTTTTTCTTGAAAGTAAATTTCCAGCAAAGATCCAATAATCGTTTTACGAATTTCATTATATTTTAATTTCCATAATTTCCAGATCCCCGACTTCTTTGAGAAGTCGGGGATCTATTTCAAGAATTGTAAATAAATGTAAAGTTACTGGCACAGAAAATCTTCACAGAATTATCCCGATTTAATCCAGTAAGTCACTCCCTGCGGTAGTCTAGATAAATGTTAATTTATCGCCTGGTTTGACAAATAGTTTTATGACTTCAGTTTCTAGTTCTGCACGCACTATTCGTATTGGTTCACGTAAAAGCCAACTAGCTTTAGTTCAAACATACTGGGTACAAGCGGAACTCCAGAAAAGCTTTCCCGATATTACTTTTGAAGTCCATACCATGTCTACCCAAGGGGACAAAATCCTGGATGTAGCCTTGGCTAAAATTGGCGATAAAGGACTATTTACTAAGGAACTGGAATTGGGCATGATCAATAAAGATATTGATTTTGCTGTGCATTCTCTCAAGGATCTACCGACTAATTTACCAGAAGGGTTGACCCTAGCAGCAATTACAGAACGGGAAAACCCCGCAGATGCGGTGGTGCTGCATAAAAAGTATCAAGGCGAAAAACTGGAGACTTTACCAGCGGGTGCGGTAATTGGGACTTCTTCTTTGCGAAGATTGGCACAGTTACGCCATAAGTTTCCTCATTTTACGTTTAAGGATGTGCGGGGAAATTTGATCACACGCATGGATAAATTGGATGCTGGTGAGTATGATGCTTTAATTTTAGCGGTTGCTGGTTTAGAAAGATTGGAAATGAGCGATCGCATCCATCAAATTCTTACCCCCGAAATCTCCCTCCATGCTGTTGGACAAGGTGCTTTAGGGATAGAATGCCGTGCAGATGACACTGAGGTAATTGGCTTACTGAAAGCTATTGAACACCAGCAAACACGCGATCGCTGTCTAGCAGAAAGATCATTTCTACGAGTTTTAGAAGGCGGTTGTCAAGTTCCCATTGGTGTAAATACAGAAATTAATGGTGATCAATTAACATTAAAAGGTCTGGTTGCCAGTGTTGATGGTCAACAAATAGTTAAAGATACCGTCACCGGTGCGGCTGCTGATGCTGAAAAATTAGGCGCACAACTAGCTGGCATTCTCAGAGAAAAAGGCGCTACAGAAATCCTAGAAAAAATCTTTACCGAGATTCAACGAGGATCATAAGGTGATAGGTTACAGGTGACAGGTGACAGGTGACAGGTGACAGGTGACAGGTGACAGCCAAGAGAAGAGAGTTTAATTACCAATTACCAATTACCAATTACCAATTACCAATCACCAATTACCAATTACCAATTACCAATTACCAATTACCAATTACCATGAAAATTTTATTTGTAGCGGCAGAAGCTGCTCCCATTGCCAAAGTTGGCGGCATGGGGGATGTTGTCGGCGCATTACCCAAAGTTTTGAGAGCAATGGGTCATGATGTGCGGATTTTTATGCCTTACTATGGCTTTGTTCCTGACAAAATGACAGTTCCCAAAGAACCCATTTGGAAAGGTTCAGCCATGTTCCAGGAGTTTGCGGTTTACGAAGGTGTACTGCCCGGTACTGATGTTCCTCTGTATTTATTTGAACATCCAGCTTTTCTGCCTCGGCGGGTTTATGGTGGAGAAGATGAAGATTGGAGATTTACCTTATTTTCCAATGGTGCGGCGGAATTTTGCTGGAATTACTGGAAACCGGAAATTGTCCATTGTCATGATTGGCACACAGGAATGTTACCAGTTTGGTTGAATCAATCTCCAGATATTACTACTGTATTCACCATTCACAACCTCGCTTATCAGGGTCCTTGGCGGTGGTATTTAGAGAAAATTACCTGGTGTCCCTGGTATATGCAAGGACACAATACAATGGCAGCCGCTGTCCAGTTTGCCAATAAAGTAAATACAGTGTCTCCCACCTATGCCGAACAAATCAAAACACCTGCCTATGGTGAACAAATAGAAGGGTTATTATCTTTTGTTAGTGGCAAATTATCAGGGATAATCAACGGCATAGATACCGATATTTATGATCCAGCCAATGATAAATACATTGCTCAACCCTTTACCATAGATACTTTAGATAAACGCAAAGCTAACAAAATAGCCCTGCAAGAAGAAGTAGGTTTAGAAGTTAATTCTAATGTCTTTTTAATCGGCATGGTGACAAGGTTGGTAGAACAGAAAGGGATGGATTTAGTATTACAAATCCTTGACCGCTTCATGGCTTATACAGATGCTCAGTTTGTCCTTTTGGGAACAGGCGATCGCTATTATGAAACCCAAATGTGGCAACTCGCATCCCGTTATCCTGGACGCATGGCTACCTATCTCCTGTATAATGATGCCCTTTCTCGTCGCATTTACGCAGGTACAGATGCCTTCTTAATGCCTAGCCGCTTTGAACCCTGCGGCATCAGCCAAATGATGGCTTTGCGTTACGGTTCTGTTCCCATTGTCCGTCGTACAGGGGGATTAGTTGATACCGTCAGCCACTTTGATCCAGTCAATGAAGTGGGTACAGGTTATTGCTTTGACCGCTATGAACCTCTGGACTTATTCACCTGCATGATTCGCGCTTGGGAAGGTTTCCGTTTCAAACCCCAATGGCAAGAATTACAAAAACGGGGGATGAGTGCAAACTTCAGTTGGTATCAATCCGCTAAAGAGTACGATAAGCTTTATCGTTCTATCTATGGTTTACCAGAACCCGAAGCAATCCTAGAAGTAACGCCAGAACCAACACTAGAACTAAAACCAACACTAGAACTAAAACCAAAATCAAAATCAAAATTAGTTTAAGAGGATGTTTGAAAAGTATCAGAATTAATCGAGATCCCCCCAACCCCCCTTACAAAGGGGGGCTAAATTCCTCAAAGTCCCCCTTTTTAAGGGGGATTTAGGGGCATCTGCGGGTGTCAGATCCTACACGAAAAAGTTTTCAAACAACCTCTAAGGTGTTGTAGTAAGTTGGAATTTTAGACAATATTAATGGGGTATTTATTTGAAATGCCCCTTTTTAATCCACGATAGTATAAAATTAAAAAAAGATGGATTGGTTAGAGCGCGTCGCAGAAATTCGCAAAATTTGTAACGTGCCAGCACCAGCCCGAAATGTTGCTATTGCTAGAGTAAGTAATTGAACAAAAATATTTACAGTCATTGCGAGCGAAGCGAAGCAATCACAACCCTTGCGATTGCTTCATTTCACTTCGTTCCATATGGCTAACGCCACGCAACGCTTACGCAATGACATTGTGTAATTAGTTCTGTCTCACTACTTATTAGAGGCAATCGCCGAAAAATATTTGACACTCCCCGGTCTAAAAACGCGGGGATTCTATAGAGAGTTTCAGTCTATATCTCTCAGTTATCCCAGCTTCAGGCACTGCCTTAAATATTTGGGTTCTTGCCCTGATCCTGTTTGCCATTACTGGCAGAATCATCTCTGCTTGCGGTGAGCGAAGCCGAACTGACAAGCGTAACTTTCCGAGAGTCCCCCGGTAGGTTTTTAATGTCTTTGCTGACGATTTAATTGTATCACGAATATGAATTAAAATTTGAAATAATTTCAAATTTTTAAATTAATGTCAATGCAGGATAAAGGAAAGCCTCTAGCCTTCATCCCTTGTCTAAAGCACAGATGTAGCTGACTTAGGAAGCTACATCTTCAAGGGTTTTCGGCATTTCCCTTATAAAGGAGTCGGTAGAAATGTCAATTTGCAATTTACCCGCACGACTTAATCTTATTTTTAATGACAATCCTCTTTCCCCCTGTTCGGATTTAGAAATAATTCAACTTGAACGACAACGAGGTATTAAGCTGCCCAGCACTTACAAAGACTTTCTAAAAATGATGGGGCATGGGGCAGGTAAGTTTTTACGTGGTTCAGATTGCTTTTATCAGCATTTGCCACAAATTCAAGAATGGGCTAAACAACTTTTAGTAGAAAATGATTTTCCTCAAGCTTTACCAGAGGATGCTTTTGTATTTTTCATGCACCAGGGATATCAGTTCAGCTTTTTCAGACTTTCAGAAGGTGATAACCCACCAACTTACTCATATTGCGAAGGACAAGAACAGCCTGATTTTGTCAAAAGTCATAATCAGTTTAGTGACTTTTTATCTGTGGAAGTCAATCTTTATTTACAGTCCTTGATGCTTATAGAAGGCTCTGCCTTCAATAATATTAGAGGCAGAGCCTCATCAACTGCATTCCTAGTCAGAGACTAGGAACGAGATGTGGTAGGGATTTGAGCTTAAGTTGACACCAATGGTTGGGGGTCTAGATATGATCAGAAAACAACTAATTACTACTTGCCAAATCCCTTACCTCTAGTTACCGAAGGAAGACAAATACAGTTTTCTAACTGCTGGAGTAAGGTTTCGGTATCTAGATTTTGACCAATTAACACTAATTGATTTTTCTTTTCACCTTTCCATTGATCATCATCAATAGTAAAGCGTTTACCGCAAAGATGGAAAATATGCCGTTGCGGACTTTCATCAAACCACATAATCCCCTTAGCACGGAAGACATTTGTGGATAATTGGTTATCTAGAAAATGTTGAAACTTTTTAATTGAAAAAGGTTTATCACTTTGGAAAGAAATAGAGAGAAAACCATCATTTTCTAAATGGTCAGAATGGTGATGATGTTCATGATCATGGTGGTCATGTCCACAGGTAGAATGATCATGATCGTCGTGATTTTCGTGTCCACAATCAGCATGATCATGGTGATCATGATCATGATGTTCTTCTGCGTGGTTATCAAAATATTTATCAGATTCAAACAACCCGACACTCAGAATCAAAGGAAGGGGAACTTGGGATTTTGTTGTGCGAATAATTCTGGAACCTTCTTTGATATTGTTAATTTTTTTCTCTAAATCCTGTAAAGTTGGTTCATCAACCAAATCAGTTTTATTGAGAATAATCACATCACCATAAGTAATTTGACTCAAAGCAGCTTCAGAATTGAATAAATCTAAGCTATAATTTGCTGCATCAACTACAGTAATAATAGAATCTAACCGAGTTAAATCTCGTAATTCTGAACCTAGAAATGTCATAGCCACAGGTAAAGGATCTGCTAAACCTGTTGTTTCTACAACTAGATAATCTAGCTTTTCTTCTCTTTCTAAAACTTTGTAAACAGCATCAACTAAGTCATTATTAATGGTGCAACAAATACAGCCATTACTTAATTCAACCATATTTTCGTCAGTGGAAATAACCAATTCATTATCAATACCAATTTCGCCAAATTCATTCACTAAAACCGCAGTTTTTACACCTTGCTGATTTGTGAGAATATGGTTGAGTAAAGTGGTCTTACCGCTACCAAGAAAACCTGTAATAATGGTAACTGGTAAACCTTGCTTGGCAACTTCCATTGCGTGAGATTCGGAATTAACTGTTGTTGGCATAGTCATGAAGGGGATTTTGGTGTATTCTAAATTTTATCTTGGTTTTGTCCACTCGGCATTAGAGTAACGCTAAATTAAGATGAAGCTGCGTAGAATAATATTTCCAGAATCATTGACCGCAGATAAGGGACTTCCAAATAAAAAAATACTCAACCACCTAACGCAAAAATCTCTCAAACCCTTATTCCTCTGTGTCCTCTGCGCCTCTGTGGTTCGTTAATCAGGATAATTTATTTCTTGGAAGTCCCTAAACGCAGATAAACGCAGATAAAGCCGGATGAATTAATGGATTCTATGATTCTGTGCAGTCTCATATAAAATTGGTATTACCTCCAAGTGTTGTAGGGTGCGTCAGATATTAATAATCTGTTTATTTACAAGATTTATGCAGTCTGACGCACCCTACTACCGCAAGGCGGAAGTCCTGAACAAGATCACGAAGTTTTACTAATAAGAATTATAGCCAATTATTAGCCACTAAAATTTTCATTTACGCCATTGTCATCAACTTGGGTTATTATTGTTTATCGTCCGATTTCCGCATTACTCTATTATGACCCTATCTATTTACAATACTCTTACCCGTCGTCAAGAACAATTTACCACCGTCGAACCTGGAAAGGTTAAGATGTATTACTGCGGTGTGACGGTTTATGATTACTGCCATTTGGGTCATGCTAGAGCTTGTATTGTTTGGGATGTAGTGCGTCGTTACCTTCAGTTTATTGGTTATGATGTGCGTTATATCCAAAATTTTACTGATATTGATGATAAAATTCTTAAACGCGCACGAGAAGAAGATTCTTCGATGGAAGTTGTTGCAGAACGCTATATTCAAGCTTATTTTGAGGATATGTCCCGGTTGGGAATTAAAGAGGCTGATGAATATCCCCGCGCGACACATACAATGAATGGGATTCAAAGATTAATTCACGATTTAGAACACAAAGGTTTTGCGTATCCGTCTGCTGGTGATGTGTATTATGCTGTCCAAAGTTTTGCTGAATATGGCAAACTTTCGGGACGCAAATTGGAGGATATGCAAGCTGGTGCAAGTGAACGGGTAAATGTCGAAGATGCAGAATATCAAAAGAAGCGATACCCCTTTGATTTTGCCCTGTGGAAGGCTGCAAAACCCGGTGAACCTGCGTGGGAGTCTCCCTGGGGAAAAGGTCGTCCAGGATGGCATATTGAATGCTCGGCGATGGTGCGCGATCGCCTGGGTGATACTATAGATATTCATGCTGGTGGCGCTGACTTAATTTTCCCTCACCATGAAAACGAAATTGCTCAATCGGAAGCCGTTACCGGAAAACCTTTAGCTAATTATTGGTTACACAATGGCATGGTGAAGGTAGATGGGGAAAAAATGTCCAAATCCTTGGGTAATTTTATCACCATTCGTCAATTATTAGATCGGGGTGTAGACCCAATGGCGGTAAGATTATTTGTGATGATGGCACAATATCGCAAACCCATAGATTTTACCGATGATGCTATATTAGCCGCCACAAATGGCTGGCATACCATCAGGGAAGGATTACTTTTTGGTTATCAACATGGTAAAAAATTAGGGTGGGATGAATCTAACCTCATCCAAAATCCAAAATCCAAAATCCAAAATTCTGAGATTGAGAAATTCAAAGAAGCTGTTGATGATGATTTTAATTTCCCCGGTGGATTAGCAGTAATTTTTGAATTAGCAAAAGAATTAATTCGGGAAGGAAATATTATTGTTCATCAAGGCAAAACAGAAACTTCCGCCCATGAATTACTGGAAAAATGGCAAACTTTAATTACATTAGCAGATGTTTTAGGTTTAACGGCTAAACCAGAAACAGAAACACCTGTACAGGATGGATTAAGTGATGTGGAAATTGAGGAACTAATTCAACAAAGACAAGCAGCAAGAAAAGCCAAAAACTTTGCTGAATCTGATAGAATTCGTGATCAATTATTCACAAAAGGCATTACCTTAATAGATAGCAAAGAATGTACACGCTGGCACAAAGGATAAATCAAGAATTAGGAACTAAAAATAAGATGCGGCTTGTCCTGCCTTTGTAGAGACGTTCCATGGAACGTCTCTACATCTTTTCTGGAGATGTCTAATCAAAGTTAAATTACCCCCTTAATCCCCCCTTATAAAGGGGGGAAACCAGAAAAATTAGTTCCCTCCCCAAAGCATCGGGGAGGGTTAGTGTGGGGTAATTTGAAGAATAATGGTGATTCGATAACTTGTGTGTACACCGTAGCCTAAGAGGAGAGGGAAAAGGAATAATATTTAATACTGGACGGGCTTTGAACTTGTTCTTTGTATGATAAAAAAGTCTAGCTTCTAGCCGTTTTGAGTATATCAGCAAACCCTATAAATCTTTAATTATTTTCACCGCAGAGATTCCTGTTAATATTGCCACCAATAACCAGGTAATAGCTAATCCCACTACTTCCCCTAAAAATAAATTAGTAATTCTGTGCAAAAATAAGCCGATAGTTGAACCAATAGGCATAGCTATCATCCAACTTATAATATTGACAAATATCCATTTCCATGATGAAGGAAATGATGGGGGAATAGCTAAACACCATTGTGATATACCAATTAATAAACCACCAATACCACCAACAATAATGCCTAAAAAAATTCGCGTAGGTAGAAACGCAGAAATAGTCACAGTCCAGCCCAAAACACCAACACCTATTACTGCAATAATTATCCAAGAAAAAAGAGTAGATAGTACCCATTTTCCAGGAGAAATAGATTGTCTGAGAAGATAACTTTGGGGGATAGAAATTGTTAAACTCCCTATAGCAGCTTCTAAAACACTCATATCTGGTTTTTCACTGACTTCAATCATTAATAAACTCAATAAAAACCCCAGGAAAGTAGCAAAAACCCATTTAAAGGTAAAATTTAAAATTATATAATTAGATTTAACAGATGATAATTGCATTATATTTTCTTCAATCTTAATGGTCTAACAGCTTGAGTATCAAACATCTGGAGAAACGCCCGACGACGTTGATAAGGCGATTCGGGAGTAATATAACCCCATAAACTTTCCCAATAGAAAAAAGAGAAACCAGCAAGTTTTTGCTTGCGGACTATTTTTATTTGTTCCTTAACTTGATCAATCTCTACAGGCTTTAATAAATTTCCGGTTGAGATACCAATAGCTACAGGAATTTTCTTCATAGCCGATTTTATTGATGGTTTGGACATTTCTGTGATGAAAGAGGTTTTTTCACTTCTGTATACCTGTAAAATCAACTCATCTATTAGATCTTGTTTTACCCAATTTTCCCAATCTTGTAAATAGTATTTATAAGCAAAATATTGTGAGTTTGGAGAAAGAGATATTTTAGCATAGGGTTTAATTGCTTTTACAGATTTAGAAATACTGTCTATAAATGCAGTAATTTTATTAGCCCTCCAGCGCATCCATTCTGAATCAAAAGGATTACTTGGTGGTTTTTTTCCTCGATGTTCTTTTTGATAAAGATTTACCGTAAAAGCATCATAACCAAGCTGTACAGGCATTCCAAAATGATCATCAATTTGAATACCATCTACATTATAATTTTTGACAACTTCTAAAATTAACCCGCGAATAAAGTTCTGAACTTGAGGATGTAGAGGATTTAGCCAAGCTTGTTTATAAACCCCATTAATCATATCTTCTCGTAAGTTTTCAGATATGGATTCTACACCCTTTTGTCCAATAGTTAACCAGTCTGGATGTAGTTTAGCTAATGCAGAATCAGGAGGAGTCATTAACCCATATTCAAACCAAGGAATTATTGTCAAATCTTTACTTTTAGCTAATTTAACTACCTTGGCTAAAAAATCATTTTTACCATGAATAAAATTCAGCAAAGGTTGACTATCTGAACCTGTGATTTTTTTGGCTAAAGGACTTTTATAAAAAGTGTAACCTCGATTCCAAACTACGGGATAAATGGTATTGAAATTAAGTGCAGCTAATTGATTTATTGCCCTTTCAATACCCCAAGGGATATAAAAGACACCACTGGCAACATTAGTCAGCCAAACACCACGAATTTCTGTAGTTATAGGTAAAGAATTTGAATTTTGAGTATAATCAGGATTTGCAAAAATGGGAAATATTGTTAAACTGATGACAAATCCCAAACATAAAAAATATCCAAAAACTTGCTGAAATACAGAATTCATTTGTTAAATAAATCGAGATTGCTAATATCCATATAACTACAAAATCTAATTTTATTATGGGGATTAGATAAAGATATGGATATTTTTTAATAAAACAGTAAAAAAGACACAATATTTATGTGCCTTTAAGAATTATAAGTGATATGTGAAGAATTTTAAAGATTTTTTTAAGATGGTAAAACTGCTTCTCTTCCTCCATTGAGGATATTTGCAGCCTTGGATCTGAATTCTGGTTTGAGTAATGTTATAGAATATTATTTCATTCCAGCATCTCTGTGATTTGTTCTACCAGTGTAAAGGGTTCAAATGGTTTGCTAATTATCCCTTTAACTCCTAAACTGCGATATAGTTCTAAATCTGAATTTTGGACTTTAGCAGTCATAAAAATTACTGGTATTGCTTGGGTCTTAGGTTCACTTTGCAATAAACCAAATAAAGTTATCCCATTCATTTCTGGCATCATTACATCTAAAAGGATGACATCCGGTTTTTGTGTTTGTGCTAAACTTAAACCTTTTTTCGCACTATTAGCTATCAATACTTGCCATGATCCAAATTCTTCCAGACAAGTGGAAATAAGAAATCCCACATCATCATTATCATCTATTACTAAAATATGTTTTTCTGTCATTTTTTTATTGAACTCCAAAATAAATTATGATTAATCAATTTAAAGGTTGTTTGAAAAGCCTAAATTTATCCTTCATTGTTATCTTTTTTGCCTGTCACTTGTCAACTACTTAGGGATAGAAAAATAAAAAGTGCTACCTTCTCCTACAACACTTTCTACCCAAATTTTGCCCCCATGCTGTTTAATAATAGTATCACAAATAGCTAAACCTAAACCTGTTCCTCCTTTTTCACGGGAGTCACTAGCATCTACTTGTTGAAACTTACCAAAAATTGTTTCTATTTTATCGCTAGGAATACCCCTCCCTTGATCTTGAATTTTAAATAAATGGCTATCTGGCGTTTCTTCCACAGTGATTTTGATGGTAGTGTGAGGGGGAGAAAATTTAAAGGCATTACTGATTAAGTTAACAAGAGTTTGCAAAATTCTGTCTTCATCTATCCACAATTGCACAGAATTACCTAATATTTGTAAGGAAATATTCTCTTCTTTGGCTAATGTTTGGATAGAGTCTACAGCCTGGTGTATTAATGTCATCGCATCGCAGGATTTTTTATTCAAGACAAATTTGTTAGTTTCTAGTCGTTCTAAATCAAGAATGTCATTTAATAACCTTGTTAAACGTTCGGCATTACTAGCAGCAATATCTAATATTCTCTGCATTTTTTCTGGGTTATTTCTGATGCCACTAGTAGTTAGTAATCCTAAAGAACTACGAATAGATGTTAATGGAGTTCGTAATTCATGACTAACTATGGAAATGAACTCACTTTTCATTTTTTCCATTAATCGATTATCTGTAATATCTTCGATAGTGCCGACATATCCCACAAATTCATTAAGATCAGAAAACATGGGAACAGCAATTAGCCGACAAATCCGAACAGTTTTATCTTCATGGACAAAACGTATTTCTGTAGCGAGTTGCTGATGTGTTGATACTCCCTCATTCCACTGAGGTGAAAATACTTCTAAATCATCAAAGTGAATAAAATTGATCCAGCTTTCTCCTAATGATTGTTCTAGGGTAAAACCACAAATTTTCTGACAGCTAGGATTGTTATAGATCATTCTTCCTTGGGTATCTGTTTTAAAAATACCTACAGGTGCAAATTCATTGAGAGAACGAAATAAGTTTTCACTACGTCGCAAAGCTGTTTCAATTTTTTGACGTTCTTGTAGTTCTTGTTCTAATTGTTGGTATAGTTCTGATTGTTGAATGGCAATGCCTACTTGTGTTGCTAATTTTTGCAGGAAATCAATTTCCCAAGGTTGCCACTGTCTTGATGTCCTACATTGATTGGCAATTAATAGCCCCCATAATTTTTGTCCCTGCATAATAGGAACTGACAATTTGGCTTTGATTTGAAATTGCGCTAGTAAATCACGATCACATTCAGATAGATCGGCTGTATAAATATCTGCTATGGCTAGAAAGCCTCCTTGTGTGTATCTCCTGACGGTATTTTCCATCAAGTAAGTATTTTTAACGCCAGCATTTAACGCAGGAGTCCAAGCATCATCAACAGATTCCACCACTACATATCCACTGTAGTCTCTGTAGTCTGACTGAAAACGATAAATAAATACTCGGTCTGCTTGCATAAATTCCCGAACTTCATTTACAGCAGTGTTGAGGATTTGATCCAGATGCAAACTTTGACGAATACGTAAGGTGATCGCCATCACCAGTCTTTCCTGTTCTATTTGCCGTTGTAATGCTGCTTGAGAATTTTCTAGGTCAACAGTTCGGTTTTTAACTCTGTTTTCTAACTCTAAATTTAGTTCTTGGAGTTGAATTTCGGCAAGTTTGCGATCGCTAATTTCTACCAGAGTCCCTAAAAATCGCACAGCTTGACCTGCATCATTAAAGAAAAATTTCCCTCTACTTTCCAGCCAATGAATACTACCATCAGGGCAAAGCATCCGAAATTCTTGATAATAATCATGCTGCTCAACTAAAGCCTTATGGATAGCTAAATCTACAGATTCTCGATCTCGTGGATCAATGAGGGTTTTAAAAGCATCATAAGTATCTATAAAATGCTGTTCTAATAGCACACCCAATTGATCATGACCAATAGACCAAACTATAAGATTTTTCAGTAAATCCCAATCCCATACTCCCATTTGTGCGGCTTTTAAAGCCAGCATTAATTGCTGATTAATTTTGGCAATTTTCTCAGATTGCTGCAAAAGTAACCCCACAATTATATTTCTCAATTCTTTAGCTATGGCAATTTCGCATTGCTGCCAAGGTAACGATTTTAATTTTACTATTTCTTGCCATAAATCAAAGGATTTATGGGGAGATAGCCGCACATCACCACTGGCAGTTATTTTTACTGGTTTATTAGGATCACCTGCCCAATTAACAGTTTGAATTAATTCAGGACGAAACCAGAAAATATACTGTTTATATTTTTGAGAAATCATTACTGCTAACAAACCGCTACCGACATTTTTAAACTTTTCTGCTTGTGGATAAATTTTAGATAAACAATCTGTTTCATAAATATAATTATCTACACCTTGATTAAACATAAGATTTTCTAAAAAATTACGGATCTTCTTAACTTCCTCCAATACAGGAGTTTTGCCAATCATTGTGATATGTTCGGCATCACAAACGGCTACTCCTTCAGCAGCTACCAATTCTAAAAGTTTACTTCTATTTTGAATTAAAGTTTCTATGTAATGATCATTTTTAGTAAAATCATTCAAAAAATTAGATAAAACTTCTTTCAAAATAAGTTTGTAGTCTAAATATTCATTTTCTTCTTTGGCAGAGATTTCTAAAGACATCACCCTACCGATTAATTCGCAAGCAGTTCGCAATTTATAGCTGATATATTTAGGCGATAAATAATTATGACAGGCAATTAAACCCCATAATTTTTGTTCTCGAATTAATGAAATTGACATAGAAGCAGTCACACCCATATTTTTGAGATATTCAATGTGTATGGGAGAAACACTTCTTAAAACACTGTGACTAAGATCCAAAGGTTGATTATTGCCTAAATTATTCAGAGATATTAGTTCTACAGATTGATAATTCACATCAGGAATTAACCGCAAAGGATTAAGAGTATATAATACTCTAGCTTGTTTAGGAACATCCGAAGCTGGACAATGTAAGCCCAGAAAAGGACTTAAACTTTCTAATTTATCTTCTGCTATCACATGACCTGCACCTTCACGATCAAATTTATAGATCATTACTCTGTCAAAACCTGTCAGATTACGAATTTCTGTCACCATAATTTGCCACATTTCATCCAAATACACTAATTTTTGCATTTTGCAAATAATCGGTTGTACTAATTGGTAAAAACTCAAAAAATCATCTTTATTGTTTGCAGTAACAGCTTCTAATTCCAGAATTATGAATCCATTTGATTTATGAATAATGGCATCAAAATTTTGCTTTCTTGTTTTGGTATGAATACATAAATCCAACGGGTTAAGTTTTTCAGATATTTCTGCTAAAGATTTTTTTATTAATTGAATTTGCCTGTTATTGAATAATACTTTGAGGTTTTTACCTAAAATATCTTGAGGAGGAATACCAAGTAAATCAATAGTATTTTGACTAATTTGAATAATGTTTAATTTAGGTTCTTCTAAAACTATGAGAATACCATGCGGCTGAATTAAACTAGGAATATGTATAGGTTCTTTGTCGCAGTTATTTAAATCTATTGGTGTATTTACTGGTAGAACATTGATTTCGCTCATATATAACTCCCATGGTAAACGATAAATCTTAAAAAGGTAAACCAAATCATGAGAAATAAATTCAAAAAAAGCCTTGCTGAATCAAAATCTGAATCAGATAATTGACTAAATTTACTATTGCAATATTTACATTTATTATAATAAAAAATTTCTAATAATTAACCTATAATACTATCTAACTAAAGATAGATAAAATTACTTTTAACCTCTATCTTTAGTCATATAAAACTATCTGAATTGTCTAACTAAGGGTACTTCTAAGCAATAAATTAAAAAAACCAACCACAGAGGCACAGAGAACACAGAGAGAGGATAAATATTAGGTTGTTTGGATTAGCGTTGCGAAGCAATGGAACGAAACCCAACATTTAACCCAACATTTATTTTTTACAAAAGAAGGGAACAGGGAACTCTTAACTGGGAGCAAATAAGAAACACTCATTTGCACCAGTTTAGAGCTTCAGTCAAAAAAAGGATGTTTTTAAAAGATGCGTAGCACGAAAAAAACAGTGTCATTATTTCAATCTCATGTTTTTAAACATGAGTTTTTCCTGTTCCCTGTTGCCCGTTCCCTGTTCCCTCTGAATTAGAATCTTTCTACATCTGGGAATTGTTGAATAGATGCTTTAGCTGCTTCTCCACAAGTGCGAGGTGTGGGAAAAATCTTGCCAGGATTTGCTAAACCTTGGGGATTAAATACCTGTCTTACCCATTGCATAGTCTCTAAATCAGCTTCGCTAAACATATCTGGCATATAGCATTTCTTATCAGCACCAATACCATGTTCACCGGAAATACTACCACCTACTCTTACGCATAGCCGGAGAATCTCTCCCCCTAATTCTTCGACTTTTTCTAATTCTCCATGTACAGAATTATCAAATAAAATTAATGGATGTAAATTCCCATCTCCAGCATGAAAAACATTAGCAATAGGATAACCATATTCATGACTTAATCTCTCAATTTCTTGGAGGACATAAGGTAATTGAGTCCGAGGAATTACCCCATCTTGTACATAATAATCAGGGCTAATATGTCCCGCAGCCGCAAAAGCAGCTTTTCTGCCTTTCCATAATTTTAATCTAGTTTCTGGGTCACTAGCACTAGTAACATTTCGCGCCCCATTCTTTTTGCAAATTTCTGTAACTCGCTGTTTATTTGCAGAAACTTCTACTTCTAAACCATCAATTTCTACTAATAAAATAGCTGTGGCATCACGGGGATAACAATTAGTAGCAACAACATCTTCTACAGCATTAATACTAATATTATCCATCATTTCCATGCCACCGGGAATAATCCCCGCGCTGATAATATCAGAAACAGTGGCAGCCGCAGCATCTACACTGGTAAAATCTGCGAGTAATACACAAATTGATTCGGCACTTTTGAGAATTTTTAAAGTGATTTCTGTGGCAATTCCTAATGTTCCTTCTGAACCGACAAATACACCTGTTAAATCATAACCCGGCATTTCAGAAATTTGTCCACCAACATCAACTATTTCACCGTCAGGAAGCACAAGTTTTAAACCTAAAACATGATTCGTTGTCACACCATATTTTAAACAATGGACTCCCCCAGAATTTTCGGCAATATTGCCACCAATGGAACAAATAATTTGACTAGAAGGGTCAGGTGCAAAATAAAAACCAGCACCGCTAACTGCCTGTGTCACCCAACTATTAATTACTCCTGGTTGCACGACAGCCCGTTGATTTTCTAAGTCAATGCTGAGGATTTGTCGCATTAAAGAAGTGATAATCAAAACGGAATTTTCTGTTGGTAAAGCACCACCAGATAAACCAGTTCCTGAACCTCTGGCGATAAAAGGAACGGAGAATTGATTGCAAATTTTGACAATTTCTGATACTTGTTCTGTGGTTCTGGGTAATACTGCAACTGGGGGACGTTGTTTATAGCTGGTTAAACCGTCACATTCATAGGTGAGAAGTTCTTCTTTGCGTTGAACTACGCCTTTTTCACCAACTACAGCGACAAATTTTTTGATAATAGGTTTCCAGTTGATTTGTTTTTTATCTTGGGTAAGCATGGATTTTTATTTTGGATTTGTTTCACGCAGAGGCGCAGAGTCGCAGAGAGTAAGAGTTTATAATCTTTGATTTTTTAATTTCACTCTGGTAAGTCTGCATTGATTATCAATGGGGGGTGTACAATCGGATATGGTATTATACTAAACCTTATTGATTTTGATAATGCGGCTTTAGCCATACTTGTTATTTTATGAATTTTCGTGATGAGTTTAAATTGTTACTCCGCGCCCGTTATCCGTTGATTTATATTCCTACTTATGAGGAGGAACGGGTAGAGGCGGCGATTCGGGAAGAGGCGATAAATCAAGGTAATCGTCCGGTGTATACTTGGGATTTTGTGGACGGTTATCAGGGAAGTCCCAATGATGTGGGGTTTGGGAAACGTAACCCGTTACAGGCTTTGGAGTTTGTGGAAAAGTTGACTGCTACTGCCCCAGCGGTGTTGATTTTACGAGATTATCATAGATTTTTGGATGATGTGGCGATCGCTCGCAAACTCCGTAATTTAGCCCGACTCCTGAAATCCCAACCGAAAAATATTGTCCTATTATCCCCTCGCGTTGCTATTCCTGATGATTTAACGGAAGTGCTGACGGTGGTTGAGTTTCCCCTACCTAACGCCCCGGAAATCAAAACGGAGGTGGAACGGTTGTTACAAGCTACTGGAAATCCACCTGTTGGCAAGTTTTTGGATGATTTGGTGCGTTCTTGTCAAGGGTTGTCTATGGAAAGAATCCGCCGGGTATTGGCGCGAGGAATCGCCACTCATGGACAATTAGAACCAGAAGATGTAGATTTAGTTTTGGCAGAAAAGCGGCAAACTATCCGCCAAACTCAAATTCTTGATTTTTACCCCGCCACTGAGGAAATTACTGATATTGGTGGTTTGGATAATTTGAAGGATTGGTTAATTCGACGTGGGGGTTCGTTTAGCGAAAAAGCCCGACAATACGGTTTACCTCATCCTCGTGGGTTAATGTTGGTGGGAATTCAGGGAACTGGTAAGTCTTTAACTGCCAAGGCGATCGCTCACCATTGGCATTTACCTCTGTTACGATTAGACGTAGGGCGGTTATTTGGTGGTTTGGTGGGTGAGTCAGAATCCCGCACCCGGCAAATGATTCAAGTCGCAGAAGCGCTCGCTCCCTGTATACTCTGGATTGATGAAATTGATAAGGCTTTTTCTGGTTTGGGTAGCAAAGGTGATGCAGGAACTACCAGCCGGGTATTTGGGACTTTTATCAATTGGTTAGCGGAAAAAACTTCTCCTGTCTTTGTCGTAGCTACTGCTAATGATATTCAGGCGTTACCACCAGAAATGTTAAGAAAAGGGCGATTTGATGAAATTTTCTTTGTCGGTTTACCCAGCCAAGAAGAAAGAAAAGCCATTTTCAATGTGCATTTATCCCGATTGCGTCCCCATAATTTGAACAGCTATGAAATCGAAAGATTAGCCTACGAAACTCCCGATTTTTCCGGTGCAGAAATTGAACAAACGTTAATTGAAGCCATGCACATTGGCTTTAGTCAAAACCGTGATTTCACCACTGATGATATTTTAGAGGCTGCCAGTCAAATTATCCCCTTAGCACGAACTGCCCTCGAACAGATTCAAAAACTCCAAGAATGGGCAGCATCCGGTAGGGCGCGTCTAGCCTCAAAATACAGTCCTTTAAGCGATCGCATTCAACGTCAATTATAGGAGTCAGGAGTCAGGAGGAAGAAAAGAAAGAAGGAAGAAGAAAGAAGAAAAAAACTAACCAATTACCAATTACCAATTACCAATTACCAATTACCAATTCCCTACTATATGCTGACAAACTTACTTAAAGTTATACTCGGTTTTGTCTTAGCGATCGCAGTTTTATTAGGTACTGGCTTAACAGTTGCCCTCTATTTTGTTAACCGTACTGCTGTAACTCCTCCCAAGCCAATGTATCCTAATGATAATCCTTCTTTTCAAGCCAAAAAGCCCAAAGCTATTGCCAAATCCCCACCTAAAAAACTAGCTACTCCCAACCCCACATCTAGCCCTACACCCACACCCACAGAATCACCCAAACCACTACCACCAGATGCCTACGAAGGAACTGTCACTTGGGCAGATGGGTTAAGTATGCGGTCTGAACCAGACACAAATTCTTCCACTACTGGTGGAGTTGGTGGTAATAAAAAAGTAATTATTTTAGAAGAAAGCGCCGATAAAAAATGGCAAAAATCCGCATTCCTGATACCGATAAAGAAGGTTGGGTAAAAGCAGGTAATATTCAGCGTTCCCAGTAAGTAGCGATATCTTTAATTTCTTCTATTAACCTCCTTGTAACGCTATGGACTTGAATGAAAGTATGAATTTGTTTCACGCAGAGACGCAGAGGCGCAAAGAATAAGAGTGTGAAAAAGGGAATTTTTGATTTTCATACCACCATTATCCAATGTCCGTAAAGCCTGTAGGGGCGCAGGGCCTGCGCCCTAAATTATATTGCATAAACCGTGATTACTGCTATAACCTAATTTTGGATTTTAAATATGCAATTAAAAATCTCCTAACCCCTAACAAAACCGCGTTTAATTTGTTCCCGTTCAATCGCTTGAAATAAAGCCAGAAAATTACCTTCCCCAAAACCTTGGGCAAGAGAACGACGTTCAATAAACTCAAAGAAAAAAGTTGGTTTCAAAAAAATTGGTTGACTAAAAATTTGCAATAATAACTGCCCTGGTTGAGAATCTTCATGCCAGTCTACCAGAATTTCTTGGTCAGATATGGCTTGCAATTCTTCAGTTGACAGAGAAAACTTATATCGTTGTTGGAGTTGGAAATAGTAATTTTGAGGAACAGAAAGAAAAGATAAACCAGCAGCCCGAAACCGAGAAATTGCATCAACAAGATCAGGTATTAATAAAGCAATATGTTGAATACCTGCACCTCTGTTCACCTCCAAAAATTCCTGAATTTGCGAACTAGGTGAAGCCGGTTCATTAATTGGTAATTGAATATTGCCATTAGGAGAAATCATTACCTGACTATGCAAACCGGAACGATCAGTTTTGATATTAAAACTTTGTTGAGGTTGAAAATCAAATATTTTCTCATACCAATTAACAGCAATTGCCAACTCACCCACACCCACATTTAAAACTAAATGATCAATAGCAGTAATGAAATGACGGGAAATATTGTCAACCTCTGCTATTTTTGCCTTTTCCCTACTAATTAACGTATGATTTAAACCACCCCAAGCAGCAATTTTAGCATACTGACAAAATCCAGCATCTTGAACAGGTTGGAGAATCCTTGCCCCATTGCTTATAGCCCTTGCTATCACATCTTCCACATCATCAACTACAAAGGCTATATCAGCCACACCAGGAGGATGTTCACGTAAAAACTCAGCCACCGGACTAGTCGGTAAAATTGCAGAAGAAAGTAAGAAGTAGACAGATCCACTTTTCACCACTTCTGTACAAGTATGTAACGATTTTGGATGATGAAAAAACCTGGGAAAAATACCATCATTCACTGCTTGAAAACCAAGACAATATACAAACCAATCTCGCCACCTTTGGGCATCTTCGACATAAAAGTGAACGTGATCAATTTGCAGCATAATTTCTTTTAAATCCAGTATTTACAAAAACAGGGAACAGGAAGGATGAGGGAACAGATAAGAAACACTCATTCGCACCAGTTTAAATCTCAGTCAAAGAAAGATATTTTTAAAGCTGTGTAGCCCGAAAAAAACAGTGTCATTATTGCCATCTCATGTTTATAAACATGAGTTCTTTCTGTTCCCTGTTGCCCCTTCCCTGTTACCTCTGAATATCACCTTTATAGCGTTTCCCAGTCTAATGAAGTACACACCAATTTATTCACTGTTCCCTACCTAAAACGAAAAAACTTTGTACCTGACTAGCATGAGAATTGCTATATCTATCACATACTAGAAAAACAAATGACTCTCAG